>CAVUNF010000019.1:0-113871 GCA_963742695.1 uncultured Alphaproteobacteria bacterium | reverse complement strand
ATCGACTGGTTGGCGACGCGATCGCCCTCGGAGGCATCCGGATCGACAGCTGCTTTTTTCACAACCGGCTTGATCTCTTTTTTCGGTGACGCGGCGCGCGGCGCAGGCGCAAGCGGTGGGGCAACCTCGGTCGCGGTGTCGCGGAACGCGCGTTCCAGTTCGTCCAGCGACACTTCGCCGGGACGCAATTGCCGCTCCAGGACCTGCGGCACCAGGGTGCCTTGCTCGATCGCGGGCGCTGAGGCGGCCGGCGAAGCCAGAGCTTGCGCTGACGGCGCATCGAAGGATTGCATGCTCAGCTCGACCAACGGATCGATCAGATCCTGATCGGTGCCTTCGGGTTCCGTTTCGGTAGCTTCGAGGCCGGCGAGGATTTCCTTGATGCGGTCGATGCTGGAAAGGATCAGCGACACGGCCTCTGACGTGACCGGCATACCGTCGCGGAACTTGCCCATCAGGGTCTCGCCGGCGTGCGCCAGCGCTTCCAGCCGCGGCAGGCCGAGAAAACCGCAGGTGCCCTTGATGGTGTGGACCAGGCGGAAGATGTTATCCAGAATCTTGGCGTTGTTCGGATCCTGCTCGAACCGCACCAGCTGGTTATCGACGGTATCCAGGCTCTCGTTGGTTTCCGTCAAGAACTCCCGCAACAGATCGTCCATCAGTATACGCCTTCCAAACATTCGGGTTGCGGTCGACTGTCAACAGCTCTTCACATCAAGCACAAACCGGCCTCGCGGCCGGGCATTTATTCTCTGGCGGCGCGGGCGGAATGCAGCCGGCGCCCGCCCGAACCGACGGCTCTCGTCCGAGAGCGGCAGCGTGGCAGGCACAAGGTTGCAGCGAAAATCATGTCGGGATATCGCCTGGGATGATTCAACGGACCTTCACTGCAACCGATAACCTTTACGGTTTCACATCCACGTTAATTTCACTGTCCGTGCAAATACGGAGGAACCGGATGCCGTCGACGGCTGCACGCGCCGAGGCGCACGAGGACGTGCACCGACTTGCAACGCATGCTCGCGCTTGATCGATCTTGATGAAGATTCGGAAGGAAGACTGGGGGCCGTCCGGAACAGGATGCGGCGCGATCGCGATCAGCCGCGGCTGCCCGCAGCGAGCTAGCATGGCGCAGGCGGTCTCGAGCCGCCTCAGGCGTTCGCCACCAACAGCTCTTCCTCGCGCTTCATCAGCTTCCTGATTTCCTTGAGCGCCTTGTAGAGAGAACCGCTGGAAATATGATTGTTGACCATGTCGATGACATCGCGAGAACCCGGAGCAGCCTCGCGCAGATCCTTGATGAAACCGAGATAGGAGGTCCGGTAGCGCGGGATGTCGTTCTTCAGATACATCATCTGGACGCAGAAATAGAGCCGCTTGACCGGCGTGTTGGCGGTCTCAGCGGTGACGGTATCCTTCTCGCGAAGGATAGGCGCCTCGCCGTCGATCAGGAATGAGGTGCGGGTGCCGGAGTTGATGAGGACGGTTTCGCCGATGATGATTCGCTCAAACGGCTTCAGCTCGACTCGCAATGGCATGATCGTCTCCTTTTCTAGGGTACGGGGCGATACTGCCCCGTCGACGCTGCCTGTTGGTTAAGTATCGGCTCCGTACTAATACCCAGAAATGACGGTGGCGGAGGCCACCGAGAGCAGGATCAGTAAGTCGAAAAGCGGCGGGGTTTCCCCCGCCGCCTTGATTTGATGCTTCGTAGTTTGGTTTAGCGGAGCAGCTGGAGCACGCTCTGCTGCGAGGTGTTGGCCAGCGCCAGCGCGGACACCGCGATCGACTGGCGGGTCGACAGCGCCTGGCTGTTGGCCGCTTCCTCGTTGGTGTCGGCCAGCGTCAGGTTGGACGAGCCGGTCTGCAGCACGTTGATCAGGTTCTTCGAGAAGTCCTGACGGATCTGCACGATCGACAAGTTCGAACCCAAGGCCGAACCCTGGGTACGCAGGTTGGTGGAGGCTGCGCTGAGGTTGGCAGATGACCTTGTTGGTGGCGGCGTTGTCGATGAAGTCGGTGCCGCTCGAGAGATTGGCAAGACCGAGGCCGGCCGCATTGAAGGTCACGCCGGTGATGTTCAACGTGGACTTGCCGGTCTCGTTGAACGTCAGCTTGAGCTGGTCGCCCGCGAGCAGGTTGACGCCGTTGAACGAAGCGTCCTGCGCCGTGCTGGTGATCTGGGCCAGGATGTCGTTGTACTGCTTCACCAGGTTGCTGCGGACGGACTGGGCCGCACCGTCCACGACCGGAGCCGAGGGGGTGGAGAAGCTCAGCGCCGAAGTGATGGTGCCGCCGATGACGCCACCGGCCGCGACCGTACCGAGGGTCGAGGAGGCGTAGTCGTTGGTGGCCGAGATCGTCAGCTTGCCGGTCGAGTCGATGGTCGCGGTCTGGTTGTTGGCCAGCAGCTTGGCGTTGAGCTGATCGAGCGTCTTGACCGTGCTGCCGGCGCCGTCGCCGAAGGTGACGTCGACCGCGGTGCCGCCGTTGAACGACGTGAAGGTCAGCGTCTTGCCGTTGATGCCGCCCGCGCCGGCGTTACGCGCCGCGGAGAAGTTGGTATCGGTGCCGGTGGCGCCGGTGAGGCCCAGCACGGAGAGTGCGTTGCCCGTGCCGGTGATGGCAAGGTCAGCGGCCGTTCCGGTGCTGAGGTTGACCACGCCGCTGACATTGACCGAGGAGTTGGTCTGGCCGGACGCCGTGGCAACGGTCGCGCCGCCCGAGGCGAGCGTCACGGTCCGAACGCCGGTGGCGAGATCGATCGCCTTCAGCGTGTCGGCGATCGTCGCCGCCTGCAGGTAGACGGTCGAGTTGCCGTTGCCGTCGGTCTCGATCGCGCCGCTGATGCCGGTGTGGGTGGCGGAAGCCGCCGGGGTCGGGGCATTCTTGAACGTGATGGTCTTGCCGTTGACGTTCAACGTCGAACCGTCAGCGATCAGGTTGCCGACCGTCAGCGCGCTGGTGGTGCGGGCCGCGCCGACCGTGGTGATGCCGGAGCCGAGCGCTGCGGTCAGGCCGAAGGCGTTGAGGAAGTCGGCCTTGCCGCTGACATCCAAATCGCCACCGGTCGAGGTCTGCAGGCTGACTGCGCCCGCCGTGATCGAGGAGACGGTCTGGCCGGCGTTGGTCGCGGTTGTTGCAACGCCGGAGGCGACCACCGATGAACGCACGCCGCTGGCGAGATCGATCGCCCGCAGCACGTCACCGACCGTCGCGGTCGAGGTTGTCGAGCTGGCGCCGATATAGATCAGCGAGTTGCCGTTGCCGTCGGTGGCGACGTTGGCGGCGCCGGCGTCGATGCCGTAGCCGGTCGGAGCAGCAGCAGCCAGGGGAGCCGCACCCGCCTTGAAGGTGATGGTCTTGCCGTTGACCGTGAAGCTGTCGCCGTCGGCAACAACCGCGGTTCCGAGGCCCGCAGCACCACCGCCGGTGTTGTTGAGCAGGGTGCCAACAGTGATGGCAGCGGGCACGGTCGCGTTGTCGTTTTTCACGGTACCCGTCAGCACGCCGGAGATGCCGCCGAGGGTCAAGCCTGCGCCTGCTGCAGTGGTGCCGCCGGCAGCGCCGGAATAGAGCACGTTGCTGAAGGCAGTTGCGCTGGTGAAGGTGGTGGTGCCGCGCAGGTCGAGCGCGGTGGCGCCGGAGATCGTCGCGGAGACGTTGGACTTGGTCGAATAGCCGACCGTGGTCTGCAGCGCCTGGTTGGCGATCGACTTCGCGGTGTCGACCAGCTTGGAGAGCGAGGTGATGCCGGTGTTGGCAGCCTGCAGAACCTGCACGCCGTTGCCGATACCGTCCAGCAGGTTGCTGATGTCGCTGGCGCGGCCATCGAGCGACTGGGCGGTGAAGAAGTTGGTGGGGTTGTCGAGCGCGGTATTCACTTTCTTGCCGGTCGAGAGGCGGCTCTGCGTGGTGGCAAGCAGATCGGCGGTCGACTGCAGCGAAAGCAAATTCTGGCGAACGGAGGACGAGAGAACAATACCTGACATGTTGAGACCCTTCTGGGTAGACGCTGATACAACGCCGCAAGTTTTCCTTCGGCGACTGGGTCACCCTGTGCCGTTAGGACTACCCGGGAGTTAAATTGGAGCTCGGTACAAATACGCAGAAACGGGATAAAGCCGATCAATCGCGCCACCTCTCCAACGAAAAGGCGGCGGGGTTTCCCCCGCCGCCTTGATTTGATGCTTCGTAGTTTGGTTTAGCGGAGCAGCTGGAGCACGCTCTGCTGCGAGGTGTTGGCCAGCGCCAGCGCGGACACCGCGATCGACTGGCGGGTCGACAGCGCCTGGCTGTTGGCCGCTTCCTCGTTGGTGTCGGCCAGCGTCAGGTTGGACGAGCCGGTCTGCAGCACGTTGATCAGGTTCTTGGAGAAGTCCTGACGGATCTGCACGATCGACAGGTTCGAACCCAAAGCCGAACCCTGGGTACGCAGGTTGGTGGAGGCCGCGCTCAGGCTGGCAACGACCTTGTTGGTGGCGGCGTTGTCGATGAAGTCGGTGCCGCTCGCGAGATTGGCGAGACCGAGACCGGCCGCATTGAAGGTAACGCCGGTGATGTTCAACGTGGACTTGCCGGTCTCGTTGAACGTCAGCTTGAGCTGGTCGCCCGCGAGCAGGTTGACGCCGTTGAACGAAGCGTCCTGGGCCGTCGTGGTGATCTGGGCCAGGATGTCGTTGTACTGCTTCACCAGGTTGCTGCGGACGGCCTGGGCCGCACCGTCCACGACCGGAGCCGAGGGGGTGGAGAAGCTCAGCGCCGAGGTGATGGTGCCGCCGATGACGCCGCCGGACGCGACCGTACCGAGGGTCGAGGAGGCGTAGTCGTTGGTGGCCGAGATCGTCAGCTTGCCGCCGGAGTCGATGGTCGCGGTCTGGTTGTTGGCCAGCAGCTTGGCATTGAGCTGCTCGAGGGTCTTGACGGTAGCCCCGGTGCCGTCGCCGAAGGTGACGTCGACCGCGGTGCCGCCGTTGAACGACGTGAAGGTCAGCGTCTTGCCGTTGATGCCGCCCGCGCCAGCGGCACGAGCCGCGGTGAAGTTGGTATCGGTGCCGGTGGCGCCGGTGAGGCCCAGCACGGAGAGTGCGTTGCCGGTGCCGGTGATGGCCAGGTCGGCGGCCGTTCCGGTGCTGAGGTTGATCACGCCGCTGACATTGACCGAGGAGTTGGTCTGGCCGGACGCCGTGGCAACGGTCGCGCCGCCCGAGGCAAGCGTCGCGGTCCGAACGCCGGTGGCGAGATCGATCGCCTTCAGCGTGTCGGTGATCGTCGCCGCCTGCAGGTAAACCGTCGAGTTGCCGTTGCCGTCCGTTTCGATATTGCCGCTGATGCCCGGGTGGGTGACAGACGGCCGCCGGGGTCGGGGCATTCTTGAACGTGATGGTCTTGCCGTTGACGTTCAGCGTCGAACCGTCGGCGATCAGGTTGCCGGCGGTCAGCGCGCTGGTGGTGCGGGTCGCACCGACCGTGGCGATGCCGGAGCCGAGCGCCGGTGGTCAGGCCGAGCGCATTGAGGAAGTCGGCCTTGCCGCTGACATCCAAATCGCCACCGGTCGAAGTCCGCAGGCTGACCGCGCCCGCCGTGATCGAGGAGACGGTCTGGCCGGCGTTGGTCGCGCGTCGTTGCAACACCGGAGGCGACCACCGATGAACGCACGCCGCTGGCGAGATCGATCGCCCTCAGCACGTCACCGACCGTCGCGGTCGAGGTTGTCGAGCTGGCGCCGATATAGATCAGCGAGTTGCCGTTGCCGTCGGTCGCGACGCTGGCGGCGCCGGCGTCGATGCCGTAACCGGTCGGAGCAGCAGCAGCCAGGGGAGCCGCACCCGCCTTGAAGGTGATGGTCTTGCCGTTGACGGTGAAGCTGTCGCCATCGGCAACAGTCGCGGTTCCGAGGCCGGGAGCACCGCCACCGGTGTTGTTGAGCAGGGTGCCGGCAGTGATGGCAGCGGGCACGGTCGCGTTGTCGTTGACCACGGTACCAGTCAGCACGCCGGCGATGCCGCCGAGGGTCGAGCCGCGCCCGCTGCAGTGGTGCCGCCGGCAGCGCCGGAATAGACGACGTTGCTGAAGGCGGTTGCGCTGGTGTAGCTCGTGGTGCCGCGCAGGTCGAGCGCGGTGGCGCCGGAGATCGTGGCGGAGACGTTGGACTTGGTCGAGTAGCCGACCGTGGTCTGCAGCGCCTGGTTGGCGATCGACTTCGCGGTATCGACCAGCTTGGAGAGCGAGGTGATGCCGGTGTTGGCAGCCTGCAGAACCTGCACGCCGTTGCCGATACCGTCCAACAGGTTGCTGATGTCGCTGGCGCGGCCATCGAGCGACTGGGCGGTGAAGTAGTTGGTGGGATTGTCGAGCGCGGTATTCACTTTCTTGCCGGTCGAGAGGCGGCTCTGCGTGGTGGCGAGCAGATCGGCGGTCGACTGCAGCGAAAGCAAATTCTGGCGAACCGAAGACGAGAGAACGATTCCGGACATTTGATGACCCTCTGGGAGTTAGTATGAGTAAAGGCGCCGTATGTTCCGGTCGGCGACGATGTCACTTTCTTCCGTTATGGCTACCCAGGAGTTAAATTGGTTCTCAGTACAAATACGCAGAAACGAGCTAACACCGATCAATCGCGCGCATCTCCGATGTGTTGTAGTCGCGACCTGCGATCGACAGATCGACGACGGGAATCACGTCTCGCTTTCAATATGCGCTGAACGAAAAAAGCGGCGGGGTTTCCCCCGCCGCCTTGATCTGATGCTTGGTAGTTTGGTTTAGCGGAGCAGCTGGAGCACGCTCTGCTGCGAGGTGTTGGCCAGCGCCAGCGCGGACACCGCGATCGACTGGCGGGTCGACAGCGCCTGGCTGTTGGCCGCTTCCTCGTTGGTGTCGGCCAGCGTCAGGTTGGACGAGCCGGTCTGCAGCACGTTGATCAGGTTCTTGGAGAAGTCCTGACGGATCTGCACGATCGAGAAGTTCGAACCCAAAGCCGAACCCTGGGTACGCAGGTTGGTGGAGGCCGCACTCAGGTTGGCAGATGACCTTGTTGGTGGCGGCGTTGTCGATGAAGTCGGTGCCGCTCGAGAGATTGGCAAGACCGAGACCCGCCGCGTTGAAGGTCACGCCGGTGATGTTCAACGTGGACTTGCCGGTCTCGTTGAACGTCAGCTTGAGCTGGTCGCCCGCGAGCAGGTTGACGCCGTTGAACGAAGCGTCCTGGGCCGTGGTGGTGATCTGGGCCAGGATGTCGTTGTACTGCTTCACCAGGTTGCTGCGGACCGACTGAGCCGCGGCGTCGACAACCGGGGCCGAGGGGGTCGAGAAGCTCAGCGCCGAAGTGATGGTGCCGCCGATGACGCCACCGGCCGCGACCGTACCGAGGGTCGAGGAGGCGTAGTCGTTGGTGGCCGAGATCGTCAGCTTGCCGGCCGAGTCGATGGTCGCGGTCTGGTTGTTGGCCTGCAGCTTGGCGTTGAGCTGATCGAGCGTCTTGACCGTGCTGCCGGCGCCGTCGCCGAAGGTGACGTCGACCGCAGTGCCGCCGTTGAAGGAAGAGAAGGTCAGCGTCTTGCCGTTGATGCCACCCGCGCCGGCGGTACGAGCCGCGGTGAAGTTGGTATCGGTGCCGGTGGCGCCGGTGAGGCCCAGCACGGAGAGTGCATTGCCGGTGCCGGTGATCGCCAGGTCAGCGGCCGTTCCGGTGCTGAGGTTGATCACGCCGCTGACATTGACCGAGGAGTTGGTCTGGCCAGACGCCGTGGCAACAGTCGCGCCGCCCGAGGCGAGCGTCACGGTCCGAACGCCGGTGGCGAGATCGATCGCCTTCAGCGTGTCGGCGATCGTCGCCGCCTGCAGGTAAACCGTCGAGTTGCCGCTGCCGTCGGTCTCGATCGCGCCGCTGATACCCGTGTGGGTGGCGGACGCTGCCGGGGTCGGGGCATTCTTGAACGTGATGGTCTTGCCGTTGACGTTCAACGTCGAACCGTCAGCGATCAGGTTGCCGACCGTCAGCGCGCTGGTGGTGCGGGCCGCACCGACCGTGGCGATGCCGGAGCCGAGCGCCGCGGTCAGGCCGAAGGCGTTGAGGAAGTCGGCCTTGCCGCTGACTTCCAAATCGCCACCGGTCGAGGTCCGCAGGCTGACCGCGCCCGCCGTGATCGAGGAGACGGTCTGGCCGGCGTTGGTCGCGGTTGTTGCGACACCGGAGGCGACCACCGATGAACGCACGCCGCTGGCGAGATCGATCGCCCGCAGCACGTCACCGACCGTCGCGGTCGAGGTCGTCGAGGAAGCGCCGATATAGATCAGCGAGTTGCCGTTGCCGTCGGTCGCGACGCTGGCGGCGCCGGCGTCGATGCCGTAGCCGGTCGGAGCAGCAGCGGCCAGGGGAGCCGCACCCGCCTTGAAGGTGATGGTCTTGCCGTTGACCGTGAAGCTGTCGCCATCGGCAACAACCGCGGTTCCGAGGCCCGGAGCACCACCACCGGTGTTGTTGAGCAGGGTGCCAACAGTGATGGCAGCGGGCACGGTCGCGTTGTCGTTCTTAACGGTACCCGTCAGCACGCCGGCGATGCCGCCGAGGGTCAAGCCTGCGCCTGCTGCAGTGGTGCCGCCGGCAGCGCCGGAATAGAGCACGTTGCTGAAGGCAGTTGCGCTGGTGAAGGTGGTGGTGCCGCGCAGGTCGAGCGCGGTGGCGCCGGAGATCGTGGCGGAGACGTTGGACTTGGTCGAGTAGCCGACCGTGGTCTGCAGCGCCTGGTTGGCGATCGACTTCGCGGTATCGACCAGCTTGGAGAGCGAGGTGATGCCGGTGTTGGCAGCCTGCAGAACCTGCACGCCGTTGCCGATACCGTCCAGCAGGTTGCTGATGTCGCTGGCGCGGCCATCGAGCGACTGGGCGGTGAAGAAGTTGGTGGGGTTGTCGAGCGCGGTATTCACTTTCTTGCCGGTCGAGAGGCGGCTCTGCGTGGTGGCAAGCAGATCGGCGGTCGACTGCAGCGAAAGCAAATTCTGGCGAACGGACGACGAGAGAACAATGCCTGACATACTGTTTGATCCTTCTGGATGTTACACTTTTACACATCGCCGCTTATTCTTCGGCGACCTTGCCACACTGTTCGCTGCATCCTACGCAGGCGTTAAGTTCAATCTCAGTAGTAATACCCGGAAATGCGCATCGCCGAAGTCAATCCGAGGCGCGTTACGCGATGTCTTGCAGTTGCAGTAATGCCGATGGAATGGGCATAACATGGTGGCGCACCGGCTCGCGCAACCCCGTAAACACATCGCTACGGAAACTTAGCCATGTTAGCCAGCCAGCGCGGTGCGAATCATGCTCGCCAGATCGGCCTTGCGATACGGCTTTGCGAGCAGCAGCACGTCGGCGTCGAGACAGCCATCCTGGACGATGACGTTCCTCGCGTAGCCGGATGTGTACAGGACCTTGAGCGAAGGCCTGCGGCTCACCGCTGCAATGGCCAGCTGCAGTCCGTTGAGCGGACCGGGCATCACCACGTCGGTGAACAGCAGGTCGATTTTTTCCGCCCCATCGATGATCGCCATGGCTTCGCTGCCATCGCCCGCCGCGAGCACCCGATAACCGAGGCTCTGCACCTGGGTAATGACGAAGCTGCGTACCAGGTCATCATCCTCGACAATCAGGATGGTTTCATCGCCGCCCGGGCTGCGAGCTTCCACCGGCGGTTCGCCGAGGCCCGTCGCCCGCGGCAGATGGATTTCGACCGACGCGCTGCGATCGGCTTCGCGGCGGACGTTGAGATGGCCGCCGGATTGCGCGACGAAGTGCCTGATCATGGTGAGGTCATCGAAAGCCGCGTCGAGATCGGCGCCGGCGCCGCTCTGCCGGCTTGCCCTCACCGCGACCGCGACGGTGCGGGTGGTCGCCTCGCCGCGCGCGCCGCTGCCGTCTTCGCCTGCGGCCGACGTCGCAGTCTCGAAGCTGAGCTTGCCGCCTTCCGGCATGGCGTCGCGTGCCATGATCGCCAGATTGAGAATCGCGTTCATCAGCCGGTTGGGATCGACAAAGGCAAACCCGGCATCGCCGCCCGGCATCGCATCGATCTCGATCTGCTCACCCAGCGTCGGGCGCAGCAAGCGGGCCGCATCCACCAGCAGGGCATTGACGTCGACGTCGCGGGGCTGCGATGGCTGGCCGCGCGCGAACGCGAGCAGGTTCGACGTCAGGTTGGCGCCACGGTCGGCGGCATCGGTGATCAGTCCGGCGATCGCGGCAAGGTCTGGCCGGTCTGCAACGGCCTCCGCCAGGATTTCGATCGTTCCGGTGATGACCGTGAGAATATTGTTGAAGTCATGGAGGATGCCGCCGGTGAGCTGGCCGACGATCTCCATCCTTTCGGCCTGACAGACTTCCGCTTGCGAAAGTTCTGCCGGCTCGGACTTCTGAAGCATCGATCGACTCGCGGTCTCGTCGCAATGTTCCTCGCCATATCAGGATATCGCTATCTTATCTGTACGACGCTCGCGAAACGGGGTTGAACTTCGGCCAGACATTCGTTGATCACGGCGAGCAGCGCCGCCGGCGTGAACGGCTTGCGAAGGCAGCGTGACGCGCCGAGCTCGAGCGCCATCCTCAGGAAATCCGGCGCCGGCGAATTCAGATTCGCAAAAGCGTAGCCGGACATCGCAATCAGCGGAACCGCCGGCGCACGCTCGTGGAAGATCCGGATCGATTCGAAGCCGCGCATGTGCGGCATGAAAATATCGACGATCATCAGGTCGAAGGTCGAGCCCTCGAGGGCGCGAAGCCCGGCTTCACCGCCATCGGCGATGACCACCTGAAAGTCGTGCCGTTCGAGATAGATCTCGATGGCCATGCAAACCATTGGATCGTCATCGACAACGAGAACGCGTGGCATGTTTGTCCCCCGAGCCTGGATATGCGCTTCCGACAGGTCCGAAATTCCTGAATCGTATTGCAAGCGAGTCCTCCGATCTGGCATTCGATCAAAAACTCCGGCGCCCATCTGTTGGCGGAAGCGGACAAGCGCCGCGGTTTTGATCCGGTTTTTTCTGGAGGCTCCGCGGGGGCAATACGCCCGGCCGTCAATCGAAGCCCGATGGTTCAGTGTGAAAAAGTGCCCTCCCTCGCTCTGTCGGATGATCTGGCTTTGCCCGGCTGTTCGGACAGCGCGTTGGTAACGGCGGAAAGAGTGGCGACATATCTGCGATGGGGTTCGGCTTCCGACAGGCACTCGTCGATCACGCTGAGCAATGTCGTGGGCCTGAACGGCTTGCGCAGGCAGCGCGTCGCGCCGAGCTTGAGCGCCATTCTCAGGAAGTCGGGGCTGCTCACCTCTGGGTTGGAGAAGGCATATCCGGAAATCGCGATCAGCGGCACGGAGGGCGCATGGTCGTGGAATATCCTGATCGACTCGAAACCGCGCATCCGCGGCATGAAAACGTCGACGATCATCAAATCGAACGTGGAATTGTCGAGCGCAAGCAAGCCGCCGGTGCCGCCATCGGCGATCGCGACCTTAAAGCCATACCGCTTGAGCCAAGCCCGTAATGGCGAGGCAAATGTGCGGATCATCGTCGACAACCAGAATGCGTCGCATGACGGCTTCTCCCGCCGCGTTTAGGCGTCCAACCAGGCTCCCGGATTGATCGCGCTACGATTTTGGTCGCCGCGAATCAGTGCGTGATTCTCATTTCTGCCTCAATCCGCCGCGCTGTCTGCCCTCCGCAGTGTATTGGAACTCATCTGCAACCTGCGAGATTGTCGGACCGCCTGGCTCGGCTCAAGTTGTGACGACGGTTGGGCCTGCAGGCGCAGCTTGGCAGTGGGCAGGTTGGTTGGGCCAGTTATGTGGGGTGCTTGAACGGTTCGACGGAGGAGGTCACCAACTGAGGCGGCTTTATTCCGGCGTCTAAGTTCGCCGCCGGTGAGCCAGCCGCGCAGATTGCAATCCGTCGGATCGCTCGAAATAATCATGGTGTGGGAACGACCGCATTTCGGGCAGTCGAATGTGCGGTATTCGAATCCAGAGGGTCCGGCTTCCGTTTTCGAAAGAGGCATCCGTGGATCGTGACATTTGGGGCAGTGCGGCCCGTCGAGACTGAAGAAGGAGATCATCGACGGCGGCTTAAATTCGGACATGACAATCGCTGTATGGTGGGAGCGTACCGAACTCGTTGTTACCGGAGGATGCCCATTGGCGGCGGCAATGGCCCACCATGCGCTTTCAGGCTCCCACGCCAGTGGTCAATTTTGCTCACTCATAAAAATAGAACGGTCCGCAGCGTTTTCGAACCGGTGGTAAGTCACGAACAAGTGTTGCTCGCACAAGCCTGATCAGCCTGCTCCGCAGGTTATGCGGCTATTTGCCTATTCTTCTTGTCGACGACACGTGCAAGGCTCTACCTTTACATCGAATGGCGTGCATATGCGCTGACGGCACCAGAGACTGTCACTCCCCTGAAAGGCCGGAGAGGCTCCCTTGGACTCAGCTTCGCGTTCACCCAACGGTTTCTTGTCGGCGCTGTCGGCGGATGATTTCGAATTGATCCGCCCCCATTTGCGAACCGTCGATCTGCTCCAGGAATTCGTGCTGGTCGAAGTCGATGAAACGATCAAGCGGGCCTACCTGCCCCATAAGGGCGTGATCTCGCTGGTGGTCAGATTGGCCAAGGGTGAGCACGTTCAGGTCGCCATGATCGGCCGGGACAGTATCTTCGGCGCATTCTCCGGCCTTGGCGGCGACGGGACCGCATTGAATACCGCGGTGGTGCTGGTGCCCGGGATAGCCTCGACCATCGACATCGATCGGCTTCGGGCCGCGGCCGACCAAAGTGCCACGATCCGGGCTATGCTGGTGCGACATGCACTGGCGGTCTACACGCAGATCCAGCAGATCGCCGGATGCAATGCCTCGCACACGGTGGAATCCCGGCTGGCGCGTTGTCTGCTGCATACCCGCGACCTGTCCGGCAGCGACCGGCTTGTCCTGACGCAGGAACTGATGGCGCAGATGATCGGCGCCCGCCGCAACAGCGTGTCGCTGGTGGCCAACATGATGCAGCAGGCCCATTTTATCCACTACAGCCGCGGACACATCGAGATCACCAATCTGGACGGCCTCAGCAAGACCTCCTGCGAATGCTATGGAACGGTCAAGGCGCAATACGACCGGCTGCTTCGCCCGCATGGCTCATCGTGAGCATCCGCCGCGGCCGGTAATCGACGACCCCCCGCATTGGGCTCGTTCCGCAACCGAAACGATCACGTGGATGGATCGGCGCGCACCGATTGCCAAGATATCCCGCCCGTGGATTCCGGTCGCCCCGTAGAAGTACTGGCCTGCGGCGCAGCCGGTCAAATTTATTCGGCGCGGAATTAACGGGGTGTTCAATGACCGCTGCTAACTGTCGGAATGCTGACGGGCGCGAGTTCGAAGGGCATCGAAGTCTTTTTCGCATGCTACGAGTTGCTTGCCCCGTGTTCGGCAATACGCGAACTGCGCGGAGTTGAAGACATGGCTTTTGATCTGTCGATGCCGATCCTGGTGGTCGATGACTACAACACCATGATCCGGATCATCCGCAACCTGCTCAAGCAGATCGGCTTCGAGAACGTCGACGATGCCAGCGATGGATCGGCCGCGCTCGCCAAGATGCAGGGCAAGAAGTACGGCCTGGTGATCTCCGACTGGAACATGGAACCGATGACCGGCTACGACCTGTTGCGGGAAGTCCGCGCCAGCCCGGAACTGTCGCAGACGCCCTTCATCATGATAACGGCGGAATCCAAGACCGAAAACGTCATCGCCGCGAAGAAGGCCGGGGTCAGCAACTACATTGTCAAGCCGTTCAATGCCGCAACGCTGAAGACCAAGATGGAAGCGGTGTTCCCGGGATCGGCCGAGTAAGCATTGCAGCGCATTTTTTGACGGTCGGCGACGCGGCAACAGGCCGGTCGCGGGCAACCGTCCTTCGCCGTCATCGCGCAAAACGATTTCCGATTCTTCCCAACTACTTTCGAGATATCGGCCGGCGCCGATCGCCGCAATGCGGCCGGTTCCGTCGCAGCAGCCGGTGCTGCCGCGGCGCTGACTGCGCACGCGGCACGGTACTTCTACGGCATGTAATTTTCATAGACAGATAACATTAAACGGCGATAGTTGCGTGATCACAGGAGCGCGCACATGTTTACGTTTGAAACGACCGACCAGAAAGAAGTCCGTCGTTTCCGCATCGCCCAGTTCAACGGCAGGACCGCAACCGCCAGATCCGGCGGCGCGACGGTGACGGGCCACGTTCGGTCGGTGCTGGAAAGCAAGACAGACATTCCGGTGCGCTGGACCATCACGATCGTGCCGAGCGAGCCCAAGGTGAAAGCCGAGGCCTTGCGCCCCTCGCCCCGGGTTCGCGCCTTCGTGGAAGATTTCTACTGAGCGGCAGGGTTGCCCGGCACCGCCGGCGTCACGCATCCGTCGACCGCCCCACCTTCATCGCTACGCCACCACCCGTCATCACGTCGTTTTGGGCGGGTGATCATCGCACGCGTTTGATGAAGCCAAACAGCCGCGGTTTACCGGATATGACGGCGCATGACCGGTGACGGCCATTTCGATCTGAACTGATCAAGGCTGCAATCGCGTCTCGGGCGATAACGCGCCGCGCTGGCGTTACACTGCGCTCGGGTGCATCAGCGCCGTGCGGACGAGGTCCGCCGTATTCCGCGCTCCGAGCTTGCGCATCGCCTCGGCGCGGTGACTTTCGAACGTTCTCGGGCTGATCTGCATCCGCAGCGCGCCCTGCTTGTTGGAGCAGCCTTCGCTGATAAGGCTCAGGACCTCGCGCTCGCGCCTGGTCAAAGGTTTTTGTCCGGACTCCGAGGCAAACATCACGCCTGGTACGCGGTTGCCATCCTTGGCGCGGCCCTTCCGCTCCGGTCCGAGCTTGCGGCCCGGCACAAGAATGGGCTCCTCGTGAGCGGCCGATATCTGCTTCATCATGGCGCAGACGCGCTCGGTTTGCTGAAGCGCGTTCTCCACCACCTGTTGCAGATAGACCCGGTTCCCCGCGACCTGGGAGAACTGGTGACTGTGTTGCTTGAGTTCGCCCATATAGAGCAGCAGCGCCGTCAATGGCCCGTTGAGCTCACGTGCTATCGCAGCTCCGGCTTCATCCATCGCCTTGGTCCGGAGCGCGGCCATCCGCGCGATCTCGGGATCGCCCTCGAGAACCGCACTATTTTCGATCCACCTCGAGAGGTGCGAATCGCTGGAGAGCTTTTCTGGATGCGTCATGTAATTTGTTTAACGGGCCCCTCTGCCATGAGGGTTAATTTTGTACTCAGTATGAATACGTAGTTTTGACGTCAACGCAAAGGCGAAAGCGTCGCAGAGACGGCAAAAACATGTCATTTCGTCCGCAAATGCCATGAATGCGGCGGCCGAAACTCAAATCTCCGTAGTACTACGTAGTAACGGAGTGTTGGCCATGAACCCAATGCCCGTAGTTACACGGGCATTGAGTTTACTTGTTGGTTCATCGCGACGTGCTTTTATCTCGCCGCCCGCGCGTCCGCGCGACAATGCCTGCCGCAATGGGCCCAATCGTCGACACCGAATCGCATTGCGGAAATTGCGGGCAATGATGCAGCCGGATCGTATTCAGGAATATCTGCAGCGATTGACGCCGTTGGCGCGCAGCAATCTGCTGACTGAACTCGAGCGGCTGGAACTCTGCGGCGCCAGCATGCCCGGCGATGCCGCTGTGCTGGAGAAGCTGCACGCGGAACTGCGCAAGAGCGGCCAGACCCATGATCGTGTCGGCAATCCGTCGCGCTATTTTTTTTCGCCACTCGAACCGCTGCTGGTCGATGGCGCTCCCGAACATGCCAATTCCGGCCGGATACTGCGCGGCTCGATGTCTCCGATCTGGGAATGGATCAGCCGGGACCTGTTGCGGACGATGGCGCGCGACTACATCAAGGCGATGAACGAGCTGATCGCCGCTGACAAGCAGCGTGAAGCCCGCCAGGTTGCCGCCACCTTCCAGACCAAGGTCGTCAAATACCTCGAGAGCACGCTCGGCTCGCCGGACGGCGCCAATCAAACCCGCGTCAAGCTTGCGACCTACACGGCTTCGCCTGCGGTCTATGGCGACCTGACCAAGATGCTGAGCGTGCTGCGGGCGCGCGACGGCCTGGCGAAATTCGATGGTGCGCTGCCGGCCACCATCAACAAGTTCGATGACGCGCAGGTCGCCAAAGTGACCGGACTGCTCGACGCGTTCGGAAAGCAACACGCCGAGGCCCTCCCCTTCGCGCTGGCGCTGGTAGCCAAGCGGCTCAAGATCTCATGGGAATTGATCCGCCTCGCCACCAAGGCCGCGCCCAGCAAGAACGCCGCCGACGTCGCCGCTGTGCCCTATGCCATCACGGTCTCGATGGTGCTCGACCGGCTCGACGACAAGCGGCTGGCGTTACGCACCGCCCTGAAAACCAACCGTGTCCTGGTCGCCAAGGACATCCTGACCGAAATCTACGACACCGAATACGCGCTGCAGGTGCGCATCGATCTGCTCGAGCAATCCGACTGGGGCAAGCGGCTCGAACATCTGATGAAGGCGATCGCAGCACTGGTCGAAGCCGAGGTGAGCCGGTTTCCCGAGAATGTCGGCCACGTGCTGGGATCGCGCCGCCTGCACGGCCATCAATCTCTCGCCGGACGCCTGACCTATCTGGCCTGGAAAGGACGCGATGTCCTGACCAGCGGCGCGGCCTATTGCAAGAAGCTGGTCGGCCCGCGGGAGAAATCCGGCGCCTGACAGAGCGAACGCATGCGGTCGCAACCACGCGCTCGGCGAAAGACAGTTGCCTGACCGCCGCTGACGCCGGTTTCGATTCAATCGAAAGGGAAGCGGGGTCCGCTCGAACGCATCGATCCACCATCCATCGCTTTCGCGATGAAGGCGTCGTAACGCAAATTCAGAAACTTCTCGAGAATTTGTCCCGAGGCCTCAAACCACCGATATGCCTTGCCGACGTATTTTCATTGTCCAATTCCTGACACTGACAGTGACCCCTGCCGGCGCCGTGGTTAGCGCCGAAACGCGCGATCGAATGTGATCTAGTTCACACTTGCCAGTGTTCTCGCCAAGATTCCTGCCAGGCCAAATCACCCGGACCGGCGGGCGCGCGCCACGAAAAAGCCCGCCGGGTTGAGCCGGCGGGCTTGATCTTCAATTCGCTGGCAGCGCTATCGATCTCTGGAATCCCGGTACATCCGCGGGTATTCCGAAAATCGGTTTGCGTTACATGGCGCGGAGGTTTTCCGCGCTGGTCTTGCCGCGCTGGCTGTCGACCTTCGCTTCGAATGAAAGCTTCTGGCCTTCATTGAGCGAGCCCATGCCGGCGCGCTCGACGGCGCTGATGTGAACGAACACGTCGTTGCCGCCATCGTCGGGCTGAATGAAGCCGAAGCCCTTGGTCGCGTTGAACCACTTAACTGTTCCGGTAGCCATTTTAGTTTCTCCAAGATGCGCGAATGCGCGAAGTGCCCGCACGACCTCCGCGCGGGCTTAAATCCGATTTCAGCGATGTCTTGGGGAGTAGAGCCGGTTCGGCGCGATCAACAAGCAAATCGATTGTTCGAATGCGAGGCGTTTAGGCCATGGCGCCCGAAATAGCAAGCAAATCCGACCAACATGACCAAACGCTAACAATGAGGTAAACGCCGATCAGCCAACGATCGCCAACAGCGCAGATCAATCCAGCCGGCTGATCTGTTCCTCGGTCACCACGCGTTCGACATTCTCGGTCTTGCTCTTGATGCGATAGCGCGGCCGTCCGTCCGCCTCGATCGGCAGACAGGTGACGATGGTATAGACGCTGCGCTGCTTGATGACGGCGCGACCCTGCGGCCCCTGCAACTGGTGATGAACATCGTCATTGATCGCGTAATTATGGGCCATCGCTCGTCTTTCCGGTGAAGATCGGCTTTTAGTCGCAATGACGCCGTAAAGCAACAAACTTCGTGCGCCAGCGGACCATGGAACCCACCTGAACTACATGTAATGTCGATGATTTTCGGGATTTACCGTAAACAGCGTCAGTTTCGGCTAGTTCAGCAGCGCCTTTCGCCGACGCACCCGATCGATGGATTTCCGGATGGCTGAACCGGCCAGCGTCTGGTCTTGCAGGGCAAGCTCGACGGTATCGGCGATATCGGCCATTTCCTGTTCCTGATCGATCAGATTGTTGCCGATGCACAGCATGTCGATGCCGGCTTTCAGCGACTGCAGGCTGGCCTGCCTGGTTCCCAGCGCCTTCTGCAGTCCCTGCATCTGCATATCGTCAGTGATCAGCAAAGTATCCGGAAGCTGTGCGCGCAAGCGGCCGATGCCGGCGGGCGACAGCGTGATCGGGCGCTCCTCGTCCCATTGTCTGACGATGGCATGGCTGACCAGCACCGCATCGCCAAACATTTTGGGCGCCAGCGCATAAAACAAATCTTCCTGCGCGGGATAAAGCGCATCCGAAATGTCCATGAAGTCCTGATGCGAATCCACCACGGCGCCGCCGATGCCCGGGAAAGTGTTTCAGGCAAAGGCCGATGCGCGCATCGCGCGCGATCTCGCTGGCCAGCAAGGCATTGGCTTCGACCTCCCTGATATCGGCGGAGTACGCGCGCTTGATTTTGCCGATGCTGGGGTTTTCAGGATTGTAGTCGACGTCGATGACGGGTGCGAAATTGTAATGGATGCCGAGTTGCCGCATCTCGTCGAAACTCGCGGCGAGTATTTCGCGCTTTTGTCCTGAAGGCAGCAGGTTGAATTCCCTTGCGCTCGGAAGCGGCTTGAAGCCGGAGGATTCCTTGAGCCGCCGCACCAGGCCGCCTTCCTGGTCGATGAACACCAGGGGATTGGACGGCAGCGACGAAATCTCCCGGCACAGCGACCGCAGCTGCCCGGGAGATTCGATGTTGTTGTCGTATTGCCGGGTCTGGCAGGAATAATCGAACAGGATGATGCCGCCGAGCCCATAGCGATCAGCGAATTGCCGCGTCCATTCCGGGACGGTCTTGCCGAAAAAGCCGAGAATGAAGAGTTCGCCGACCGACATCATGGCTCCAAGTCTCCGCGTCAGACGACGGGTGAACTTCCGCCGTCGACGTTGAGGGCCGTTCCCGTGACATAGGAGCCGGCGTCGGAAGCCAGAAAACAGGCGACGTTGGCAAATTCCTCGGCCTTTCCCATGCGCCCCAACGGAATGGTCTTGGCGCGCTGCGCCATGAAATCCGCATAGGGGATATTGGCCTTGGCCGCCGCCTGGACGTGCTGGTCGGAGTCGATCAGGCCGACCAGCAGCGCGTTGACCAGGATGTTGAAGGGAGCGCCCTCGCCGGCCAGCGCCTTGGTCAGCGCCATGCCGGCGGCGCGCGAAATCGAGGTCGGTGCACTGGCGGCGCGCGGCGCCTTGGCGCCGATGTTGAGGACGTTGATGACGCGGCCCCAGCGTCGCTCCTTCATCTGCGGCCATGCCAGCCGGGTCAGGCGGATCGCAGCAAACAGTTTTTGATCGAGATCTTCCTGCATCCGCTCGTCGGTCAGCGTCTCGAACGCGCCGGAGCGCGACACCCCGGCGTTGTTGACGACAATGTCGACCTGCCCGAATGCCTGCATCGCTGCATCATGGATGCGCTGGATGTCGGCGGCCTTGGCCACATCGCCGGCAACCGCCACGATGCGGCCACGCGCATTGCCGCCGGACGATGTCGCTGCGCCATCCGAAATGATCTTGGCCGCGGCCTCCAGCGCTTCCCGGCCGCGGGCGGCGATGGCGACGTTGGCACCGGATGCGACGAACTGGGCTGCGATGGCAAGGCCAAGTCCCTTGCTGCCGCCGGTCACGATCGCGGAGCGGCCATGAAGCGAGATTTCCATGGTGGTTTCCTCTGATTTTTTTGGCTGGCCATCGCAAATGCCTCGACGACTACTCAACTCAAGGAAGGCTTTTTCGCAACGCTTCAAGTGGGGTGGCCTGCCACCCGAAGCCCTGCGGGCGAAAGGTGGCGGAGAGGGAGGGATTCGAACCCCCGATAGGCTTGCACCTATGCCGCATTTCGAGTGCGGTGCATTCGACCACTCTGCCACCTCTCCAGGCGCCATATCAGCCGGTTTGATCCGGCGCGGTCGGGCCGAGTTCTAGGCGAGGATGGCGGGCCAGACAAGCCGCGGGCGGGGAGAATTCGAGAGGCCGGCCCGATGGAACGGGCTCCGCTGCGGCAGGTAAGGGTGGGACCGCCAGACGCGTTAAAAACCGGCGGTCCCGTGTCGCGTCATTAAAATTTTGGCCGGGAAGTGCGGCTTCGCTGGCCAATCTGAGCGACGCTATGACGGTAGCGATCCGCGCGAAATCGGCAACGCGATCCCGGTTTTAACCTAACCGATCAAGGTTACCTGCTGCGGCGACTACGGAGTTTCGCAAGGACCGAGACTTGCGACGCCGGTCGGCATCGCCTCAATCCTTGCTCTTCTTGTCCTTCTTGTCGTCCTTGTCTTCTTCCTTGCGGTTGGTGAAGCGCGCATTGCCCAACCCGGTGCCGATGGTCAGCACGCCCCACTGCTCGACATCCTGCATGAACGGCACCTCGGACAGGCCCTGCGCCACGCCGTCATTGTGCATCAAGACCGCGGTGTCGTGATCGCCGATCTGCGGAATGCCCTCGACCAGGCTCGCCGGCAGGTTGAACCTGCTGCTCTCCCAGTTGCCCGGCAGGTTTTGCGCGCCCTTCTCGATCGAACCGTCCTCGTTGATGACGCCGGGACAGGAGATGCCGATGAAGGGCGCGAGCTTGAGGCCTTCGGCCTCGGCCTCCGCGATCAGGCCCTTCAGCATTTTTACCAGCCGCTTGACCGCGCTCTTCGCGGGTCGGCTCGTCGTCGGCATGGCGCCAGAGTTCGGACTTGAACACCGCCGCCTTGGAGAGGTCCTTTGCCTTCTTCCAGCGGGTTTCGACCACGCCGCAGCGGATATTGGTGCCGCCGATATCGACCGCCAAAATGCTGTCATGGGCCTCGAAAATCCACGACGGCGCCAGATGCAGGCAGCCGATCAGGCCGGCTTCATCGGGATCGAAGCGGATCGGCACCAGGTCGACCTTGAAGTCTTCGGCCTTGAGCAGGATGTCGGTGCGCGCGATCGCGAGTTCGCCGACCCGGCTCTGCCGAAAACCGCCGCCGACCACGATGCGTTCGGTGTCGGCCCAGGCCTTGGTCTTGAGAAACCGCCCCGTCACATAGGCCAGTTCCTGCGCGAATTCCTCGATCGCGCCGTGCACCAGGGCGGCGGCGTGGATGTCGTCACCGACCAGCGCCTCATCCAGCTCGGTCTTGGCGAGGTCCGCGGAGGCCTTCTTGCCGAGCGGATCGTCGCCATTGTCCTTCAAGGGCTTGCGCAGCGCATCCAGGATCTTGCGGAACGCGCCCTTGCTGGCGCGATCGCCGAGAAAGCCGTCATCGTCCTTCAATTCGATATTGAAGCTGTCCACCTCCACGGAAGGCAGACGGGTCGCGCCGTGGCGGGCGATGCCCGTTGTCGTTACGATATCTTCAGCCATTTTTGCCCTTGCCCAGTCGGAAGTCACTGACACAACGGCGCGGGAACCCAATGGTTTCATGGAGGGCGAGTGGCGAATAGCGAGTGGCGAATAGACCTCCCTTATTCGCCATTCGCTACTCGCTATTCGCCGTTTCCAGCGTCAAATCCGGTCATATTTGGCCGGTTTTCGGGCCACTTTGCCTTGACTTGGGGCGGCCACGGGCTATAAGTCCGGCCAATCCGGCGCGGGATTTTTCTCGCGCTGTTTGTTTTTGCGTGGCTTTAGGGATCGTTCCCTGACAACGCGCGGAAATTGAACCCATAACGACTGAAGAAAAAGCCGACCCGGACTTGTCCGAGGCCGGGATCGAACACGAAGGAATTCAACGATGTTCGCAGTCATCAAAACCGGCGGCCGGCAATACCGCGTCGTTCCGGATGATGTGCTCGAGATAGGCAAGATCGCCGGCGATGTCGGAACGATCGTGCAGCTTGGCGAAGTTTTGCTGGTCGGCGGGGATTCTCCGCTGCTCGGCGCGCCCACGGTGGCGGGCGCCAGCGTGGCGGCCGAAGTGCTGCAGCACAAGCGCGGCCCCAAGGTGATCTCGTTCAAGAAGCGCCGCCGCAAGAATTCGCGCCGCAAGCGCGGCTATCGCGACGAGATCACGGTGCTGCGCATCACCGAGATCCTGACCAACGACAACAAGCCGACCATCGGTCCGCGGCCGAAGCGGGAGAAGCCGGTGGTGGCTGCTCCGGTCGACGGCGACGACGAGGCGCCGAGCCGCCAAGAAGAAGGCGCGCCGCAAGAAGGCTCCGCCAAGGCTCCGGCCAAAAAGGCTGCGGCGAAACCGCGCGCCAAGCCGGATGCGAAAAAGGCCCCGGCCAAGAAGCCGGCCGCCAAGAGCGACAAGAAGTGACCGCAGCGCGGTAAAATTTGATAGCGTGACAAAAAGTGAAATGATTCCGTCAAGGAATTGATCTAGAAGTTAAAGCGAATTTGGAGACGGGCCATGGCTCACAAAAAAGCAGGCGGTTCATCGCGTAACGGCCGGGATTCCGCGGGCAAGCGCCTCGGCATCAAGACCTACGGCGGCGAGCACGTGATTCCCGGCAACATCATCGCGCGTCAGCGCGGCACCACCTGGCATCCCGGCCTTAATGTCGGCATGGGCACTGACCATACTCTGTTCGCCAAGGTCGAAGGTCATGTCGTGTTTCGTGCAAAAGGCAACGGCCGCACTTTCGTATCGGTTGTTCCGATGACGGAAGCCGCGGCCGAGTAGACGGTGGACAAAATGAGTCCGCCGGTCCTGTTGAACCGGCGGAGCTCCTGAAGCTCCAAAGGGGAGGCGGGAAACCGGCCTCCCTTTTTTATTGCGCGTTGTTTTTCGCATTCAGGAGCCCGACATGCTGCAGGAAATCCCGACCCCGACGTTGCGGGAGGCGAGTAGTTGCGTCCTCGAGACCGAACGGCTGACATTGCGCCGGCCGACGCTCGCGGACGTAAAAGCCATCGCGCATCTCGCCAATGACCGCCGCATTGCGGAAAATACCCGCCGCCTGCCGCATCCCTATTCCCAGGAGCATGCCATCGAGTTCGTGCGCGCCACCGCGAACGAGCCGCGCGAAACCGTGTTCCTGATCGAGAACAATTTTGTGCCGATCGGCGTCGTCGGCGTCGACTGGCGCGAACCGGAGCTGCCGGAACTCGGCTACTGGCTCGGCGTCGAGCATTGGGGCCAGGGTTTTGGCACCGAAGCGGCGCGCGCGGTGATCGACTTCACCTTCGAGGAGTTCGATGTCGAGCACCTGATCTCGGGCGCGCGGGTCGCCAATCCGGCGTCGCGCAACATCCTGGAGAAGTGCGGCTTCCAGTGGAGCGGCGTCGAGCTGCACCGCTTCGAGGCGCTGGGATCCTCGACCCCGGTCGATTGCTTCCGGCTGTCGCGCAGCGTCTGGGCCTCGCTGAAGAACTGGAACAGTTCGACGCGGCGGTAAAGACAATCTCTCGTCCTCCCGTGCGAGAGGCAGGAATGTAACGCAACCCTACACCTGCGGGCCGACGTCCTGTGCCTCGCGGCCGAGCTGCTGCTCGCGCAGGAAAATATAGAAGCCGGCGCCGATGATGATGACGGCGCCGACGAGCGTGGTGACGTGCGGCACGTCGCCGAACACGACATAGCCGAACGCGACCGCCCAGATGATCATCGAATACTGGTACGGCACCACGACGGAAGCCGGCGCAAGTTTCAGCGAGCGGTTGACGCACATCAGCGCGCTCACCGAGATCGCGCCGGCGAGCGCGAACAGGCCGAGGCTGCCGAGGTCGGGCGTGACCCAGCCGAACGGCGACAGCACCGCGCCGACCGCGAAGGTGCCGATGAATTGCGTGGACGCCAGCACGATGTCGGGCGTCGCGCGCACCGAGCGGGTGATCAGCATCAGGAGCGCAAACGACGTGGAGCCGGCGAGCGCGATCAGCGCCGGCCAGCTCACGCTCTGCGCCGACGGCCGCAACGCGATCAGCACGCCGCAAAAGCCGATCAGCACCGCACTCCAGCGCCGCCAGCCGATTTTCTCCTGCAACAGAATTCCTGACAGCGCGGTGACGATGATCGGACACGCCAGGTAATAGGTGATGACGTCGGCCAGCGGCAGATAGACGGTGGCGATGAAGAACGCGGCGACCTCGATGGTCGACAGCGTCACGCGCAGCAATTGCAGCCATGGCCGCTCCAGCGATGAGAACGCGGCGCGCTGCTGCCAGATGATCGGCAGCAGCAGGAGCAGCGCGGCGCAGGCGCGCAGAAACAGCAACTGCCCGACCGAATAGGTGCCCACCAGGAATTTGCCGAGCGCGTCGCCGAACGAGAACATGAAGACGCCGAGCATCATCAAGCCGATGCCGGCCAGGCGTGCGGAACGTTCGTCCGAGGCTGAGGGTTTTGCGAGGAGGGTCATGTCTGCTTTGTCGTTGCCGGGCTGTGTCCCGGTCTTGCTTGGGTGGGTGCCGTGCTGTTTTAAAGGCGTGGATGGCCGGGGCAAGCCCGGGCACGCTGAATTGAACCAATTGTCGCAGGAAAATCCGCCATGACGGAATTCGATCCCGCCGTGCACCGCATGGTGCCGCAACAACGCTGGTTCGAGGATTTCGTGCTCGGCGAGCGCTTTGTGATTCCGAGCCGCACCCAGACCTCGGCGGTGTTCGCGGCGTTCCAGGCCGCCAGCGGCGACACCCATCCGATCCATTACGACGTCGAATATTGCCGCGCCCGCGGCATGCCGGACCTGCTGGCGCATGGTTTCCAGACCCTGGCGCACACCGCGCCGGGCGCCGGCCTGTTTCCCTATCTGGTCGAGGATTCCCTGATCGGCTTCCTCGAACAGTCGAGTAAATTTCTAAAACCCGTCTATGCCGGCGACACCATCTATCCCGCGCTCGAAGTGACCGAGCTGGTGCCCGGACGCACCACCGGCGTGGTGACGCTTGCGCAGCACCGTGTTCAATCAGCGCCGCGAGCTGGTGCTGGAGGGAATGCAGAAGTTCTTGATCCGCCGGCGGCCGGCCTAGCAAGGCCGCCGGCAGATCGATACCATCTGTGACGGCATTCAGACCCCTGTCTGCGAGATGAACTTGGTATTGAAATAGGCATCCATTGCCTCGGTACCGCCCTCCGAACCATATCCGGAGTCTTTGATGCCTCCGAACGGCACTTCCGGCAACGCCAGACCGAAGCTGTTGATCGAAATCATGCCGCTTTCGATGTTGGCGCCGATCGCGGTTGCGGTCTTGGTCGAGCTGGTGAAGGCGTAGGATGCCAGACCGAACGGCAGCCGGTTGGCCTCTTCGGTCACCTCGTCGAGCGTCGAGAAGCGCGAGATCAGAGCCAGCGGTCCGAACGGCTCCTCGTTCATGGCGCGGGCATCCTTTGGCACGTCGCTGACCACCGTCGGTTCGTAGAAATAGCCCTTGTTGCCGACACGATGGCCGCCGGTCTCCAGCTTGGCGCCCTTGCCGACGGCATCCTGCACCATGCCCTCGATCGCGGTGACGCGGCGCGGATTGGCAAGCGAACCCATCTTCGAGTCGCGGATCCATACCGTTGCCGACTTTCATGGCTTTGGCGCCCTCGACGAACTTCTCGACGAATTCGCGGAACACGTCGTCCTGCACCAGCATGCGCGTCGGCGAAATGCAGACCTGTCCGGCGTTGCGATATTTCGCCGCCGACAGGATCTTGGCCGCCGAGGTCACGTCCGCGTCGTTGAACACGATCGCCGGCGCGTGGCCGCCCAATTCCATGGTGGCGCGCTTCATGTGCAAGCCCGGCCAGCGCCGACAAGTTGCTTGCCGACGACCGTCGAGCCGGTGAAGGAGATCTTGCGGATCACCGGATGCGGGATCAGATATTCCGAGATCTCCGACGGCACGCCATAGACGAGATTGATCACGCCGGCCGGTACGCCGGCGTCGGCGAAGGCGCGGATCAGTTGAGCGGGGAAGCCGGCGTTTCCTCCGGCGCCTTGACGATGATCGAGCAACCCGACGCCAGCGCGGCGGAGAGCTTGCGCACCACCTGGTTGATCGGAAAATTCCACGGCGTGAAGGCCGCGACCGGCCCGACCGGCTCCTTGATCGCCATCTGATAGATGCCCGGCCCGCGCGCCGGAATGATGCGGCCATAGGCGCGCTTGGCTTCTTCGGCGAACCACTCGATGACGTCGGCGGCGGCCATCGCTTCCATCTTGGCTTCAGCCAGCGTCTTGCCTTGTTCCATCGTCAGCAGTGGCGCGATCTCGTCGTCGCGCTCGCGCATGATGGCGGCGGCTTTGCGCATGATCTTGCATCGATCGAACGCCGATACCGCGCGCCAGATCTTGAAGCCGGCGGCCGCGGCGGCGAGCGCCTCGTCGAGGTCGGATCGTTCCGCATGCGCGACAGTTCCGATCGTCTCTTCCGTCGCCGGGTTAAGCACCTCGATGGTCTTGCCGCTGTGGCCGGACGCCATTTGCCGTTGATGAATAATTCTGTGTTCGGATAGGACACGAAAACTTCTCCCTGATCGGACGTTGCGACGCAAGAGTACTGAATAGTTCTGTAAAGATCAGCTCGGCCCTTTAGGCTGAGCCGGCGCAAAGTGATTCGGCCGCCCGGGTCATGTCCGGACCGAGATAATTGCGAAACCGCGGCTCGGCCACCAGCGTGCGGAAATCCGGCTGCCGGGTGACGCCGCCATCGGCACCAGCAGAAATTGCTCGGCGATCTCGGCCAGTATTTCCAGATGCCAGCTCGCGGTCGGGTGCAGGCACAATACCACGAGCCGGCCTTCGGCGCGCAGCTTGCGGAAGAAATCGAGCATGAAGCCGATATAGCCGTCCTGAAGATTGAACTGCGGCTCGTCGAACAGATGCACCATCGGTGCCGCGGTCGGCGACGACTGCCAGCAATGCCGACGGCACCAGCTTGCGAAAGCGGCGGACCTGGTAGGACTGATGATAATGAATCGCCAGCCTGTCGCGCTCGCGGTACTTGACCCGGTGAATATCGGTGCCGGCGACATAGACATGGCCGGCGGAGGGCGCGTTGGAACCGGTCATCATCTCGAACAGTGTGGTCTTGCCGGCGCCATTCGGGCCGACCACGCCGATAATCGCCGGCTGGTCGATCACGAGATCGGCCTCCAGCGTGAACGTCGGCCGGCGCACCAGGCGCCCGCGCGTGTAGACCTTGCGGACATGATCGAGGACCAGCAGCGGCGCAGCCGACATCAGTGAGCTCCCAGCAGACGTCGGCGCAAGCCGGCATCGTCGCGAAGGGTGCCGGCGTCGCCGCTCCACGCGATGCGGCCGCGGTCGATGATGGCGGCGTGATCCGCGACCGAAAGAGCGATCTCGGCATTTTGTTCGACGATCAGGGAAGCGACCCCCTCCTCTCGCAGTTTGCGGATGGTCGCCAGCACGTCGCCGACGATCTTCGGCGCCAAGCCCTGGCTCGGCTCATCGAACAGGATCAACCCGGGCGCGCCGACCAGCGCGCGGGCGATCGCCACCATCTGCATCTCGCCGCCGGACAGATTTTCACATTCGCGCTCCATCAGATATTCGAGCGGCGAGAATATTTCGCAGGTTTCCTTGATGGTCCAGCCGCGAAACTGCGTGCGTTTCTGCGCGATGCCGAGATTACGCGCCACCGTCAGCGTCGGGCACAGCCGCCGGTCATCCGGCACCCAGCCAATGCCGGAACGGGCGATCTCGTGCGTCGGACTGCGCGTCACCTCGCGGCCATCGAACCGGATGCTGCCGCGGCGTGGCCGGGTCAGGCCCAGGATCGAGCGCAGCATGGTGGTTTTGCCGGCGCCGTTGGGGCCGAGCAGCGCGAACACCTTGGCACGCTCGACCGCCAGCGACGCGCCGAACAGCGCCTGGGTCTCGCCGTAGTAGGTATCGAGGCCGTCCACTTCGAGAATCATGCGAACCGCCCGAGGTTGGAGCGCTTGACCCATTCATTCTGCTGCAACTCATGTGGAGTACCGCGGGCAACGACCTGACCCCAGTGGATCACCGAGATGCGGTCGGCCAGCGAGAACAGGAATTCCATATCGTGTTCGATGGCGACGATGGTGACTGTCCCCTTTAGTCTGCCGATCAGCGCCGCCAGCCGCGTCACGCCGTCGGAGCCGAGGCCTGAGGTCGGCTCGTCCAGACACAGCACGCGCGGACTCTGCGCCAGCGCTACCGCGATTTCGAGCGCGCGGCGGTCACCGTAGGAAAGGTCCTTGGCGCGGACATCGGCCTTGTCGGCGAGGCCAACGGTGGCGAGGATCTCCGAAGCGCTTTTCGAAAAACCACCATCGCCGGCAGCAGCGCGATGCACCTCGAAGCCGCGGGCGCGAAACGCCGGCAGGCCGACCGTGACGTTCTCGGCTGCGGTGAACTCGTCGAACAGGGTCATGATCTGGAACGAGCGCGCGACGCCCTTTGCGGCGATCCGGTGCGAGCTGAGGCCGGTGATATCGTCGCCATCGAGCCGTATCGAGCCGCGGCTCGGTTTCACGCGCCCGGTCAACACGTTGAAGAAGGTGGTCTTGCCGGCGCCGTTCGGTCCCATCAGGCCATGGAATTCGCCTTCGGGCACCGCAAGGTCGATGCTTTCCAGCACCACGCGGTCGCCGAACCGGACATGAACGCCCGATACTTCGATCAGCGCCACCGCACACCCCCGAACAACAGCCGCATCGCCGAACTGCCTTGCCGCCGGATGGCGCCGAGCGAATGGTTCTGGAACGCCGCGGTGACAGCGCCGGCAATTCCTTCGGGGCGAAACAGCACGATGGCGATG
Organism: uncultured Alphaproteobacteria bacterium; assembly: GCA_963742695.1. GTDB lineage: Bacteria > Pseudomonadota > Alphaproteobacteria > Rhizobiales > Xanthobacteraceae > Bradyrhizobium. Next base: position 84,951 of record CAVUNF010000019.1, on the reverse strand, counting down.
AACAGGAGCCCGAAATACAGCATCCACGCATTGGTGAGCGCGCCGATCACGTCGCGCGCGATCAGGAACACAAACACCCCGATCACAGGCCCCCAGAAACTCACGAGGCCACCGCCGACCAGCGTCATCATCACCACATAGCCCGACTGGTGCAGGCTCATGACGTCAGGGAAAGCCGCGAGTTGCGCCATCGCAAACAAGCCGCCGGCCAGTCCCGACACCGCCGCCGACAGCGTGAATATCGAGGCCTTGTACAGCCAGACGTGATAGCCGAGATGCGCGGCACGGGTTTCGCTCTGCTTGATCGCGGCGACGACGCGGCCGTACGGCGAATGCGTCAGCCGCCACATCGCCACGACAGCGAGTGCGAAAAGCACCAGAACGAAATAGTAGAACGCCACATTGTCGTTGAGATCGAATGAGGCGACGCCGAAATCCGCCGGCAGCCGCGCGATTTTCAGAAGACCGTCCTCACCGCCGGTGATCCCGTGCGACTTGATCGCCAACGTCCAGAAGATCTGTCCGAAGGCGATGGTCATGAAGGCGTAGTAGATGCCGCGCCGGTGCGAGATGAACAGCGCCACCAGCGCGCCGGCCAGCCCGGCGACGGCAAACGCCGCGGCGAGGCAAACCCAGAGATTGGCGATGACGTTGAACTGACAGAGGCCGAAGGCATAGGCACCAATACCAAAATAGGCGCCGTGGCCGAACGACGGCAGCCCGGCGGTTCCGAGCACCAGATTGAACGCCAGCGCGTACAACGACCAGATCAGGATCTCGATGCCGAGATAGGGATAGAGCCCGACGCGGGCAATCCACAGCGGCACCGTGGCAAGCACCAGCCACAGCACCAGCATCGCAGGGGTTATTAGGCGTGTGGCATCGGACGATGCTTGCGGAGGTGTTGTCATGCCTCGAGCACGCTTTTCTTGCCCCAGAGGCCACGGGCGCGCACGGTCACCACCGCCACCAGCAGGATGTACATCGACAGCAGCGACCACTCCGACGCATAGGCGCCCGAGAGGCCGACGCAGAGACCGACCAGCAGGCCGGCCACTACCGCGCCCCAGAAACTACCGACGCCGCCAAGCACGATGACGAGGAACGCCGGGATCACGGCATCGACGCCCATGTGCGGACGTATCCCCCAGATCGGCGCGACGATGATGCCGGCGATCGCCGCCAGCACGGTGCCGAGCACGAACACCAACAGCCGCAGGCGCGTCAGATTGATGCCGAGCGCGCGCACGATCTCGCTGTCATGCGCTCCGGCCTTGACGGTGGCGCCGAACGAGGTCTTCTCGATCACCAGCCAGACGAGTCCGATGATCGCAACCGAAATGCCGGCGGCGTAAAAGCGGTAGGTCGACCAGATCAAATCGCCGAACAGGAAGCCGCCGCTCACCGCCTGCGGCACCTGCAGGACGTAGTCGCGGGTGCCCCAGACCAAGCGGATGGTTTCCTCGATCACCATCGCCGCGCCAAACGTCAGCAACAGGCCATAGAGCGGATCCTTGCCGTAGGTACGGCGCATGCAGAACTCGATCGCAATGCCGACTATACCTACCGCGGCTGGCGCGATGACCAGCGTTGCCGCGTAGCGCCAGCCGAGCGGCAGCGCTATCCATGCTTTTGCAATCTCCGCCGGGAACGGCGGACGCGAACCCATGAGCTGCATCGCGAAATACGCGCCGAGCGCAAACAGCGAACCGTGCGCCAGGTTGATTTGCTCCATCAAGCCGACGATCAGCATAAAGCCTAGCGCGATCAGCGCGAACAGCAGGCCGAGCGTCAGACCGTTGAGGAGATGCGGTAGAAGATCGAACAAGTTATTGTCTCGTTTTTCTTATTCGTGGAACAGCCGCCCGGACTCTGAAGGGGAGCCCGGGCCGCTCGCAGTGCCGCGCAAAGTGAATCAATCAGGAATCGACCGACGGCACCTGCTCGTAGGGGGTGAGCTTGCACTTGGCAGCGGAAGCGGAATCCGCCGCCACTTTCGGATCGGTCCAGCTGATGATCTCGAACAAGTCGGTTTTGTCGGCCGGCTTGGCATTGCGCCGCGCCAGATAGATCGTCTGCTGCATCTGATGGTTCAGCGGATCCATATACGCATCGAAATGCTGCATGCGATCGGTGGCGGAGACCTTCAGGTTCTCAAGCTCCTTGATGATCTTGATATTGTTGGTCGAGCCGGCGCGCTCGATCGCCTTCAGCAATTCGCGGGTCGACATGTACCCATTGTAGGAGACATTGCCCGGCACTGGGATGCGCACCGTCCTTGTTGGTGGCCTGCCACTTCTTCACAAACTCCGCGACACCGGGCAGCGGCAGCTTGTGATACCAGGTGGTGCCGAAGACGCCGAACAGGCTGTCGGGCGAGCCCCAGACATCAGGCCAGTCCTGTTGATTGTTGATCCAGGCCGGCTTGCCGTCGAGCTTGAGTTGCGCGACCTGTTCGCGCAGTGCCTTGATGTCGTCGCCGCCGATCGCGGTCGCCACCACATCCGGCTTGGCCTGCTGAATCTTCAACAGATAGGCGGTGAAGTCCCGGGTATTCTGCGGCACCAGCAAATTGTCGACGATCTTGCCGCCGGCACCCTCGACCTGCGTCTTGGTCGAAGCCGAGGTGGTGTGGCCCCATACATAATCATTGGTCAGCAGCATCCAGTTCTTGCCGATCGAATTCGACCGCATTTTTCACCGACGCCTTGGAGAAATTTGTGCCGTTGCCGTCCCACACGAATTTGACGCGCGAGCAGTTCTCGCCCGCCTCGCTGGGAGCCGAGGAATTGGTGTTCATGTAGATCACGCCGTATTTGCTGGCGACCTGCGTGATGGCGTTGGCGACACCGGAATGGATCGCACCGATCAGGATCGTGCAGTCTTCCCGTGTGATGAAGCGCTCTGCGACCCGGCTGCCGGTAGCCGGCGTGGTTTCTGTGTCGGCGGTGATCCAGGTGACCTTGCGGCCGAGCACGCCGCCTTTGGCATTGACCTCGTCGATCGCCATCTGGATGCCGCGCAGGTCGTCCTGGCCACTGTTGCCGTATTGACCGCTCGCATCGCAGGTCAGACCGAGCTTGATCGGCTTGGCGGCGCCCTGCGCCCACACCCGGTTTTCCTTCCAGGGGCCGAAGAAACTGCCGGTGCCGCCGATGACGCTGGCCATCAAACTGCCCTTCAATACGCCGCGCCGCGAGATCCCACGCTTCTTCATCGCTTCCTCCCAAAGACTGATTGCTGGTCCGGATAGTTTCTTGTTGCGAGACTTAGAATGAACGTTCTATTGTTACCTGTAAAGTGGAATATTTGAACCAAGAGGCGAAACGCCTCGATCGAGGTAGACTGAGGCGATGAACAAGGCCGCCGACAAAGCCATCAGCTACGACGAGTTGCGCGGCGCCATCGCCCAGCGCCATCGGGCGCTGTCCGGCCGCCTGCAGCAGATCGCCGAATTCGTGCTCGACCACCCGACCGAGGTCGCGCTTGGCACCGTCGCCGAGGTCGCGGCGCGCTCTGGCGTGCCGCCCTCGGCGATCGTCCGCTTCGCGCATGCGCTCGGCTTTGGCGGCTTCACCGAAATGCAGCAGGTGTTTCGCTCGCGGCTCGTGGCCGGCGTGGCGCCAAGCTACAAGGCGCGGCTGGCGCGCATGAAGCATGAGGAGAAATCGATCCTCGGCCGCAAGCCCGCGGCGGTGCTCGGACGTTTCGTCGCCGAGGCGCAATCGGCGCTGGTCACGCTCAGCCAGTCAGCGCATGCGCGCGAGCTCGATGCCGCGACCGCGATTCTGGCGAAGGCGCGCGACATTTATCTGCTGGGCCTCGGCGGTTCGTTTCCGGTCGCCACGCATCTCGCCTATGTGCTGCGAAAGCTCGGGCGGCGCGTGGTGCTGCTCGACGGTATCGGCGGCTGCATCCACGAACAATCGCATCCGGCCAGTTCCGAGGACGCGCTGGTCGCGATCAGCTTTCGAAATTATTACCCGGATACGGCGCGGCTGTTTCCCGAACTGGTAGCTCGCCGCGTGCCCGCCATCTCGATCACCGACAGCCTGCTGAGCCCGATCGTAGAAGGCGCCAGCGTGGTGTTCGAAATTCAGGACATGCCGGAGCCGGCGTTGCGCACCCTTGTTGCGCCGATGTGCCTTGTGCAGGCTCTCGCCATCGGCCTCGATCTCGCGGCAGACTGACGCATCTTCAATCCAGGAGAAAAACATGACGTCATCCGACGCTGCTCGGCCGCTAACGGGCAAGATCGCACTGGTAACCGGCGCCGGACGCGGGCTCGGCCGCGCTTTCGCCGAGCGGCTCGCGAGCCTCGGCGCCGATATCGCCATCCATGGCATGCGCGAGAACGGCCCGGCGGAGTATGGCGAGGGGACGACCCTGACCGCAGTCGCGGAGGCGGTGGCCCGCGACCACGGCGTCCGCGCCATCAGCGTGCTCGGCGATCTGACCAAGGGCGCCGACATTGACCGGGTGGTCGAGACCACGGCGCAAAGGCTCGGGCCGATCGATATCCTCGTACACAATGCCGGCGGAGACATTGCCGCCGCCGGCGGCAAGCCCGACCCGAACGATGCCGTCAACATCCGCGAGGAGGACGTGCGCGCGGTGCTGGACCGCAACCTGCTCTCCACCATCCTGACCTGTCAGGCGGTGGCGCGCGGCATGATGGAGCGGCGCTCGCGGCCGCATCGTCACCATCGGCTCGGTCGCCGCCTTCAAGGGCCGCACCAACGGCTCGATCTATGCCGTCGCCAAGGCCGGCATGACGCATTACACGCGCTGTCTCGCCGACCAGTTGCGCGCCTACGACATCACCGTGAACTGCATCGCGCCCGGCGACACCCGCACCGGCCGCTTCATGGGCACGCGCGCGGTGGATCAAATCCGGATGGTCGAGACCGGCACGCTCGACCGCATCGCCACCGTCGACGAGGTGGCGCGGGTGGTCGAAGTGTTCGCAGGTCCCCTAGGCGCGTTCGTTTCAGGGCAGGTGCTGCGGGTCGATGGCGGCGGCCAGTGCTGGCCGGGGTGAACCGGACTGCAGAGGTCCAGCCTGGCCTCATGGTCCGATCGTAACTATGTTCCCGATCTCAGCGCCGGAAGCCGCAAAAAGGCCCGAAAATACGGGCTTTTTCGCTGCTATGGCGGCATCTCAGGGTTGCCCCGCCGACCCCCCTGCACTACCTGTAGCCCATGAAATTCCTTGACGAAGCAAAGGTCTATATCCGCTCCGGCGACGGCGGTAACGGCTGCGTGGCGTTCCGCCGCGAGAAGTATATCGAGTTCGGCGGACCCTCCGGCGGCAATGGCGGCCGCGGCGGCGATGTCATCATCGAAGTGGTCGATGGCCTGAACACGCTGATCGACTACCGCTACCAGCAGCACTTCAAGGCGCAAAAGGGCACCAACGGCATGGGCAAGGACCGCCATGGCGCCAACGGCAAGCCGATCGTGCTCAAGGTGCCGGTCGGAACCCAGCTGTTCGACGAGGACCGCGAAACCCTGATCCACGATTTCACCGCGCTCGGCGAAACCTTCGTGCTGGCCGAAGGCGGCAATGGCGGCTTCGGCAACGCGCATTTCAAATCTTCCACCAACCGCGCGCCGCGCAATGCCAATCCCGGCCAGGAGGGCGAGGAACGCTGGATCTGGATGCGGCTGAAACTGATCGCCGATGCCGGCGTGGTCGGCCTGCCCAACGCCGGCAAGTCGACATTCCTGTCGGTGGTCAGCGCCGCCAAGCCGAAGATCGCCGACTATCCGTTCACGACGCTGCATCCGCAGCTCGGCGTGGTCAACATCGACGGCCGCGAATTCGTGCTGGCGGATATTCCGGGATTGATCGAAGGCGCGCATGAAGGTGCCGGCCTCGGCGATCGTTTTCTCGGCCATGTCGAGCGCTGCCGCGTGTTGCTGCATCTGGTCGACGCGACCTGCGAGCACGCCGGCAAGGCCTACAAGACGGTACGGACCGAGCTTGACGCCTATGAGGGAGACCTCGCCGAGAAGATCGAGATCGTCGCGCTGAACAAGATCGACGCGGTGACGCCGGAAGAATTGAAGAAGCAGAAGGACCGGCTGAAGCGCGCCGCCAAGAAGACGCCGCTCTTGATCTCGGGCGTCACGGGCGAAGGCGTCAAGGACGCGCTGCGGGCGCTGGTCGAGGTGATCGGCGAAGCCCCGGTCTCGCTCAAGGCCAAGGGCGGCGCAGCGCAGACCGAGCCATGGGCGCCGACGACCACCCCGCAAGCCTGACTTTAAAGCAGCCCGACTTGCGCCGGCGTTGTCCGGCTGCAAAACTCCGGCATTCCTGAAAAGTCGAGGGAGGACGTTCGATGATCGGCTATGTCACGGTGGGCACCAACGACATCAAGAAGGCCACCGCCTTCTACGACAAGATTTGCGGCGAATTGGGCATGAAACGCTTCATGGACCTCGGCACCTTCATCCTGTGGAGCGGTTCAGGCCGCGGCGCCGGATTTGCCCTGGCCTCACCCTATGACGGCAAGCCGATGAGCGTTGGCAACGGCGTCATGGTGGCGTTCACGGCCAAGGACAAGGCCCAGGTCGATCGCGTTCACGCGCTGGCCCTGTCGCTCGGCGGCAGCTGCGAAGGCCCTCCCGGGCCGCGCACTGATAATTTCTACGCCGCCTATTTCAGGGATCCCGAAGGCAACAAGCTCAACGCTTTTGTCATGGGCTGATGTAAGGTCTCGCAGCAACAACGAGCCGTCATTGCGAGGAGCCCTCTTGTCCGCCGAAGCAATCCACCTTTCGGGCGAAGGCGGACTCGCGACGAAAAAGAATTACAGGTTTGACTCATCTTCCATGGCCCGCCCTTCTCTCAAAAAATTTCGCCGCATCGTCGTCAAGGTCGGCTCGTCGCTGCTGGTCGATTCCGACGCCGGCGAAGTGCGGGCGTCGTGGCTCGCCGCGCTTGCCGCCGACATCGCCAAACTGCACGGCGAAGGCCGCGAAATCCTGATCGTCTCGTCGGGCTCGATCGCGCTCGGCCGCAGCCGCTTGAAATTGCCGCGCGGCACCCTGAAGCTCGAGGAGAGCCAGGCCGCCGCCGCGGTCGGGCAGATCGCGCTGGCGCGGATCTGGTCGGAGGTGCTGGGGCATCACGGCATCGGCGCCGGGCAAATCCTGGTGACGCTGCAGGACACCGAGGAGCGCCGCCGTTATCTCAATGCGCGCTCGACCATCGCCAAACTGCTGGAATGGCGCGCGGTGCCAGTCATCAACGAGAACGACACCGTCGCCACCAATGAAATCCGCTACGGCGACAATGACCGCCTCGCCGCGCGCGTCGCCACCATGACCAGCGCGGATCTCCTGATCCTGCTGTCCGACATCGACGGGCTCTACGACGCGCCGCCCGGCGCCAACCCCAACGCCAAGCTGATTCCGGTCGTCGAAACCGTCACCGCGGAGATCGAAGCGATGGCGGGCGCCGCGGAATCCGAACTGTCGCGCGGCGGCATGCACACCAAGATCGAGGCGGCGAAGATCGCGACCACCGCCGGCACCCATATGCTGATCGCTTCGGGCAAGATCGAGCATCCGCTGCAGGCGATCGCCGATGGCGGGCGCTGCACCTGGTTCCTGACGCCGGCGAATCCCGTCACCGCGCGAAAACGCTGGATCGCCGGCTCGCTGGAGCCGAAGGGCACGCTGACCATCGATGCCGGCGCGGTCACCGCGCTGCGTGCCGGCAAGAGCCTGCTGCCGGCCGGCGTGATCCGGGTCGACGGGCAATTCGCCCGCGGCGATGCCGTGGTGGTGCGCGGCCCCGACACCCATGAGATCGGCCGCGGCCTCGTCGCCTACGACGCCGAGGACGCCGAGAAGATCAAGGGCCGCTCCTCGCCCGACGTGATGAGCATCCTCGGCATCAGCGGACGCGCCGAAATGATCCACCGCGACGATCTGGTGGTCGGCGCCGCGCCCGGGCGTCCCGAGCTAGGCCATGGCCTAGTCCGCCGCCGACCGACCGCCGCCTCCCAGCCATGCCGGTTCCGCATCTCGTAAACCGCTGGATTTCCGTGCTAGGACATGGCCTTAACTGAACCACGGACCTTTCATGTCTGCCCCGCTGAAAGCCATCGACGGAAACGCCGATTTGCCGGCCCTGATGACCGGCCTGGCGATCCATGCGCGCGCCGCCGCGCGGGTGCTGGCGCTGGCGTCGCCGGAGCAGAAAAACCGCGCGCTGCGAAGCGATCGAGCGCGCCATCCGCGCCAATGCGGCCGATATTCTCGCCGCCAACGCCGAGGACGTCGCCGAGGTTCGCGCCGGCGGCGCCACCTCGGCCTTCATCGACCGGCTGACGCTGACGCAGGCGCGCGTCGACGCGATGGCCGACGGTGTCGCGACCGTGCGCGAGATCGCCGACCCCGTCGGCGCGGTGATCGAGAGCTGGCAGCGGCCGAACGGCATGACCATCGAGCGCGTCCGCGTGCCGCTCGGCGTCGTCGCGGTGATTTTCGAAAGCCGTCCCAATGTCGCCGCCGATGCCGGCGTGCTGTGCCTGAAATCCGGCAACGCGGTGATCCTGCGCGGCGGCTCCGACAGTTTCCGCTCCTGCCGCGCGATCCATGATTGCCTGGTGCAGGGTCTGCGCGAGGCGGACCTGCCCGAAGCCGCGATCACGCTGGTGCCGACCCGCGACCGCGCCGCGGTCGGCCTGCTGCTTGAGCGGGCTTGAACGGCGGCGTCGACGTGATCGTGCCGCGCGGCGGCAAGAGCCTGGTGGCGCGGGTCGAAGCCGAAGCGCGCGTGCCGGTGTTCGCGCATCTGGAAGGCGTCAACCACGTCTATGTCGATGCCGCCGCCAATCTCGAGATGGCCAAGTCGATCGTGCTGAACGCCAAGATGCGCCGCCCCGGCGTCTGCGGTGCGGCCGAAACCTTGCTGGTCGACGCCAAGGCTGCATCGGCCAACCTCAAGCCGCTGGTGACGATGCTGATCGACGCCGGCTGCGAGGTGCGCGGCGACGAGCCGTGCAGCGAACCGACCCGCGGGTGAAGCCGGCGTCCGACGAAGACTGGGACACCGAATACGAAGACGCGATCATTGCCGCGAAAGTCGTCGACGGTGTCGATGCCGCAATCGCGCATATTCACAACCACGGCTCGCACCACACCGACGCGATCGTGACCGAAGACGCGCGCGCCGCGCAAAAATTTCTCAACGAGGTCGATTCGGCGATCGTGCTGCATAATGCGTCGACCCAGTTCGCCGACGGCGGCGAATTCGGCTTCGGCGCGGAAATCGGCATCGCCACCGGAAAATTCCACGCCCGCGGCCCGGTCGGCGCCGAGCAATTGACCAGCTTCAAATATCGCGTCCACGGCACCGGGCAGACCCGGCCGTGAAAACAATTTTTTGGCGCATGCGGTGGCTCCGTTGAAGCCAGCTTCGGTTGCCGCGCAATCCGTCGCCCAGGCGATTCCGCTCTACAGCAACGGCATGCGCGTCGGCCTGCTCGGCGGCACCTTCAATCCGCCGCATGTCGCCCATCGCGCCATCAGCCTGTTCGCGCATCAAGCGGTTGAAGCTCGACCGCGTGTGGTGGCTGGTGACGCCGGGCAATCCGCTGAAGGATCATGGCGGTTTGCGCGATCTCGATGCCCGCGCCGATGCGGCGCGAAAAATGGCCAACGATCCGCGCATCGATGTCAGCTGTCTCGAATCCGTCATCGGCATGCGGTACACCGTCGATACGATCAGTTATCTGCGCCGGCGCGCGGCCGGCCTGCGTTTCGTCTGGATCATGGGCGCCGACAATCTTGCGCAATTCCATCGCTGGCAGAACTGGCGCCGCATCGCCGACGACGGTGCCGATCGCGGTGATCGACCGTCCGCCGCAAAGTTTTCGCGCGCTGGCGGCACCCGCGGCCCAGGCACTGGCGCGCTATCGACTGCCTGAAAATCAGGCCGGACGGCTCGCGGATCTGCAGGCGCCGGCCTGGGTGTTTCTCACCGGAATGAAATCGAACCTGTCATCGACCGGGCTTCGGAACCCGGACGGCAGCTGGAAGTGAAGTGAGAGGCGGGGTTCACTGGAATATTGAAACCATTAACCCCACATGCGTAGTATAGTGAGCGGGCGCCGGGATTCGGCGTACCGCGATACAGTGAAAGGAATGGTCCCTGGCCACATCTGTATTGTCCAAGTCTGTTTTACCCAAGGTTGCCAAGACGACACCGAAAACCGCGCGTAAAACATCGACCAAAGCTGCGGCCTTGAAGGCGCAACCTGACGCCGACAAGACCCTGAATATGATCCTCTCCCGCCTCGACGATATGAAGGCGGAAGAAACGGTCACCATCGACCTTCGCGGCAAATCCGCATTTTCCGACTACATGATCGTCACCACGGGCCGGGCCAACCGGCACGTCGGCGCGATCGCGGAGAATGTCGCCAAAGGCTGAAGGAAAACGGAATCAAAAGCATCCACGTCGAGGGCTTGCCCAATTGCGACTGGGTGCTGATCGATTCCGGCGACGTGATCGTGCACGTATTCAGACCCGAGGTGCGCGAGTTCTACAATCTGGAAAGATTGTGGACGCAGGGCCCGACGGCGGCGAAGGCGATCTGAGCTGTTGAGCCGATGCTGAAATCGGCTCAGGCGCATAGCGTGTTTGCGTGGCTGAGCGCCACCACCCGTCACCGGGTCGGCAGTGCGCGCGGCGGACGATGACCGCCATGATCTGCGTGGCCTCATGGAAACATGCTCTGATGCGCCTCGTCGTCATTTCCATCGGCCGGCTGAAGCAGGGTCCGGAGCGGGAACTGGCCGAACGCTACCGCGAGCGATTCGACGACATCGGGCGCAAACTGGGCTTTCGCGGCCTCGAAATTCATGAAATTCCCGAAAGCCGCGCGCGCGACGCGGCCACCCGGATAGCCGAGGAAGCGACCGCGATTTCGGCGGCAATCCCTGAAAAATCCGTCCTGGTGGCGCTGGACGAGCGCGGCGACAACATCGACAGCGCCGCTTTTGCCCGGCATCTTGGCCGCTGGCGGGATGAGTTGGTCGCCAACACTATTTTCATGATCGGCGGCGCGGACGGACTTTCGCCCGAATTGCGGCGCAAGGCAAAGCTCAAGCTGGCGTTCGGCTCCGCGACCTGGCCGCATCAAATGGTTCGCGTGATGCTTCTGGAACAGATTTATCGGGCCGCGACCATTTTGGCGGGCCACCCCTATCACCGCGCATAGTGCGCGACACGCACAGAAGGCACTGATTTGGATTCATGCAGCCAACGCGGAACCTTCGCTCGTACCCTGACACCACCCGCCGCGGTCCGCATTGTCGTCCGCATTCCGCTTTCCATCGCATTGTTGTCCGCCGGCTTTGCCGGCATCGAGCCTGTTGCCCGCGGCCGCGCAGACGCCGACGCCGCAGACCGTGGCCACGTCGCCCGACGCCATCAAGCAGCGCGAGCAGGAACTGGAAGCCACCCGCGCGCAGCAAAAAAGCGCCGCCGAACTGCAGGAGAAGCTCAAGGCCGATATCGCGGCGATCGGTCAGGACCGCAGCAAGCTCAATGCGCAATTGATCGATATCGCCGGCCAGGTGCGCGGCGTCGAAACCAGGATCGGCGACGCCGAAGCCCGGCTGCGCCCGCTCGATAGCCGCGAGCAGCAGATTCGCGGCTCGCTGGATTCGCGCCGCTCCGAAATCGTCGAGGTGCTGGCAGCCCTGCAACGCGCGGGACGGCGCACGCCGCCGGCCTTGCTGGTACGGCCCGAAGACGCGCTGCAGTCGCTTCGCACCGCCATGCTGCTCGGATCGGTGGTGCCCGAGTTGCGCACCCGCGCGGAGAAGCTGGCCGGCGACCTCGGCGAACTGGTCGCGCTTCGCAAGACCATCGCCACCGAGCGCGACCGGCTGGCGCAGGACCGCGACAAGCTCAAGGACGACCAGATCCGGCTCGCCGCCCTGGTCGAGGAACGGCAGCGCAAGCAGAGTGCGGTCGAAAAGGACATGGAGACGGAAGGCGCGCGCGCCATCGCGCTGTCCCGGCAGGTCGACAGCCTGCAGGGGCTGATCGCCAAAATGGAGCAGGATCTGAAGAGTGCGGCGAAAGCGGCCGCCACCGCCAGCCTGCAGGGGGCCCCGGCCACCCTGAACGGCAAGCCGAATCTGGGGGCGCTGAAGGACCCCGCCCGGATGAGCCCGGCGATCGCTTTTGCCTCCGCCAAGGGTTTATTCGCGATGCCGGTTAATGGCGTCAAGATTCGCGATTTTGGCGGTTCCGATGGCGCCGGTGGCGTCGAAAAAGGCATTTCCTTGGCGGCCCGGGCCGGGGCGCAGGTCACAACCCCGTGTGATGGCTGGGTTGTTTACGCCGGACCCTTCCGCAGCTACGGACAACTCTTGATCCTCAATGCCGGGGGCGGGTATCATGTCCTGATCGCCGGGATGGAGCGCATTTCGGTTAACATCGGCCAGTTTGTACTTACGGGGGAGCCGGTCGCGACCATGGGGACGACATCCCAGGTTGCATCCATCCTCGCGACCAACGCGAGCCAGCCCGTGCTCTATGTCGAGTTCCGTAAGGACGGCACTCCAATCGATCCAGGTCCATGGTGGGCCGCAAATGAAGGCGAAAAGGTTCGCGGATGATGCGCAAGACTTCTGTAATTCTCCTTAGCGCCGCCACCGGCGCGGCATTGACGCTGTTCGTGACCCAGCCCCGGGCCGTGCTGATGGGATCGAGCGCGCGCGCCGCGACGTCGGACACCTATCGCCAGCTCAATCTGTTCGGCGACGTCTTCGAACGGGTGCGCAGCGATTACGTCGAGAAGCCCGACGACAGCAAGCTGGTCGAATCCGCCATCAGCGGCATGCTGACCGGCCTCGATCCGCATTCCAGTTACATGGACGCCAAGAGCTTCCGCGACATGCAGGTGCAGACCCGCGGCGAGTTCGGCGGCCTCGGCATCGAAGTCACGATGGAAGACGGCCTGATCAAGGTGGTCTCGCCGATCGACGACACCCCGGCGTCCAAGGCCGGCATCATGGCCAACGACATCATCACCAATCTCGACGACGAAGCGGTGCAGGGCCTCACCCTCAACCAGGCCGTCGAGAAGATGCGCGGGCCGGTCAATACCAAGATCCGGCTCAAGATCATGCGCAAGGGCCAGGACAATCCGATCGACGTCACGCTGGTGCGCGACAACATTCGCGTCCGCTCGGTGCGCGCGCGCGTCGAAAGCGACGATATCGCCTATATCCGCATCACCACCTTCAACGAACAGACCACCGAAGGCCTGAAGCGGGAAATCGCCAACCTGACCACGCAGATCGGCGACAAGCTGAAGGGCTTCATCATCGATCTCCGAAACAATCCCGGCGGATTGCTGGAAGAAGCGGTGACGGTTTCCGACGCCTTCCTGGAACGCGGCGAAATCGTCTCGACCCGCGGCCGCAACGCCGAGGAAACCCAGCGGCGCGCCGCCCATGCCGGCGACCTGACCAAGGGCAAGCAGATCATCGTTCTGGTCAATGGCGGTTCGGCCTCGGCTTCGGAAATCGTCGCCGGCGCCCTGCAGGACCACAAGCGGGCGACGCTGGTCGGCACCCGCTCGTTCGGCAAGGGCTCGGTGCAAACCATCATTCCGCTCGGAAGCGGCAACGGCGCGCTGCGGCTCACCACCGCGCGCTACTTCACGCCGTCGGGCAAATCGATCCAGGCCAAGGGCATCGTTCCCGATATCGAAGTGCTGCAGGACGTGCCCGATGAGTTGAAGTCGCGGACCGACACCAAGGGCGAAGCCTCGCTGCGCGGCCATTTGAAGTCCGAGGGCGACGAGAAGACCGGTTCGCAGTCCTACGTTCCGCAGGTCGCAGCCGACGACAAGGCCCTGAAGATGGCCGTCGACCTGCTTGCACGGCGTCAAGGTCAATGCCGCCGCCCCGACCGGCGACAAGGCCGCGATCGACAAGCCCGCCACCAAGGCGGCGAACTGATCGCCTCGAGCCAACCGTTCTTTATGAAAAGGGCGGCCTTCGGGCCGCCCTTTTTGCTGGCTGGAGCGAACAGCGGAACCCGGGACGGTATTGAGGCGGGGTTGGGTTTCCGCCGTGGCGTATCTGCCGCGGAATTGCCCCGCCGTGGTATCGTCGGCCCGGTTGATTCGGGTAGGTCCATGGCAGAGACGGCCGACGATCTGAGCACGCCGCTCGGACAGGAAAAGGTGCGCCGAAAGCGCCGATTCCGGCTGCCGTTCACCGGGCTCCAGCTGCTCGCCGTCTTGCTCGGGCTGTTTCTGCTGGCCTTCGCCGGGCGTCGCGATTTTCACTGACAATCCGTTTGGCGGCGAACCGATCGCGCGCATCGCGCTGCGACAGGCCACGCCCGCTCCGGAAAGACCCGCGATGGCCCCCGCCGGCACGGCTGCGCCGGCTGCAAAATCCGCCACCAAGCAGCCGCGCCGGGCGAGCAAAAGACCGTCACCATCATCGACGGCTCGAGCGGCACCCGCCAGGATGTCGTGATAGGCGATGCCGCCGACAAGGCCGCGCCCGACGCAGCACCCGCCATGATGGCCGGGGTGGATCAGCGCCTGCTCGAAAAATCGCGCTACGGCATGATCCCCGTCGTCGCCGAAGGCCTGAAGCCCTTCACCGTCTACGCCGCCGAGGCCGATCGCGCCAAGGCTGCGAAGATGCCCGTGATCGCGATCGTGATCGGCGGCCTCGGCGTCGGCGCCGCCAAGACCACCGACGCCATCATGAAACTGCCGCCGGCGGTGACGCTGGCGTTTACGCCCTACGGCTCGGACCCCGGCAAGCTGGCCGAGCGCGCGCGCGCGCAGCGTCATGAAATCCTGCTGCAGATTCCGATGGAGCCGTTCGATTATCCCGACAACGACCCCGGCCCGCAGACACTGCTGACGACGCTTGCGCCCGAACAGAACCTCGACCGGATGTACTGGCACCTCAGCCGCTTCCAGGGCTATGCCGGGATCGCCAATTTCATGGGCGCGCGCTTCGTCGTCAGCGACGCGGTGATGCAGCCGATCATCCGCGAGGCCGCCAAGCGCGGCCTCGGCTATCTCGACGACGGCTCGGCGCCGCGCAGCGTCGCCCCCACGCTGGCCGCGGGCCAGGCGATGCCGTTCGCCAAGGCCGATTTCTCGATCGACGCGGTACCCACGGCGGTGGAAATCGACCGGGCGCTGGCCAAGCTCGAAACCATGGCCAAGGAGCGCGGAACCGCGGTCGGCATCGCCTCGGCATTGCCGATCTCGATCGAGCGGATTGCGGTCTGGATCAAGGCGCTCGAAAGCCGTGGCATCATGCTTGTGCCATTGACAACCGCCATGCTGAAATCAAAATCGGGCTGACCAACAGGCTGGTGCGACGCCGGACCCGCCGCCGCCCACCGATCAGCCTTGTGACTCGCAAAGAGGCGTTGACGGAATGGCGCGCTACGAAGACCTGCCCTATCGCACCTGCGTCGGCATGATGCTGATCAACGCGGCCGGGCTGGTGTTCATCGGCCGCCGCGCCGGCGGCATCGAACACGTCGACGAGACCCATGTCTGGCAGATGCCGCAAGGCGGCGTCGATCCCGGCGAAGACACCTGGGCGGCCGCGAAGCGCGAACTCTATGAGGAAACCAGCGTCCGCTCGGTCGAGAAGCTCGGCGAGGTCCCGGACTGGCTGATCTACGACATCCCCCGCACCGTCGCCGGGCGCACCTGGAAGGGCCGCTATCGCGGCCAGCGGCAGAAATGGTACGCGGTCCGCTTCACCGGCGAGGACGCCGAGATCAACGTCGCCAACCCCGGCGGCGGCCACAAGGCGGAGTTCGTCAGCTGGCGCTGGGAGCCGATGAAAAACCTTCCCCAGCTGATCGTGCCGTTCAAGCGGCCGGTCTATGAGCGGGTGGTGAAGGAATTTTCCAAGCTTGCGGGCAGTTAGGTCCTTCGCGCTTGCGTCAAATAGCCATCGCCTCCCGTGGATTATGGTTCGAGACGCGCGGCTTCGCCGCGCTCCTCACCATGAAGCCCAACGTAAACCTCATCCTGACGAGGCGCGAAGCGCCGTCTCGAAGGATGGAGCCAAGCACTGAAGAATGACCTAGTCCCTATGACAACCTCAAAACCCTATCGCCCCAATGTCGGCATCGCGCTGTTCAACGCGTCCGGCCAGGTCCTGATCGGCCGGCGGTTTCGCGACGACGGGCCGGAAATCATTCTTCCGGGCCTGGAGTGGCAGATGCCGCAAGGCGGCATCGACGCCGAGGAAAATCCGCGCGACGCGGTGATGCGCGAATTATGGGAAGAGACCGGCGTCGTGAACGCCGTCTATCTCGATGAGACCGATTGGCAGACGTACGAGTTTCCGCCTTACGACGGACCTCAGTCGCACCGGCTGGCGAAATTCCGTGGCCAGCGCCAGAAATGGTTCGCGCTGCGCTTTGCCGGCCCCGACGATGAAATCGATCCGCTGACGCCGCGCAACGGCCAGCCGGCGGAATTCGACCAATGGCGATGGGAACGGCTCGACCGCGTCGCCGATCTCGTGGTGCCGTTCCGGCGCGAGGTCTATAGGGCCGTCGCCAGGGCGTTCGCACGATTTGCAACCACGCCTGCTTAAGAAAGTGCCGATGCCGATCCGCGCGATATTTTTCGACGTTGGCGAGACGCTGATCGACGAAACGCGCCTGATGCACGGCTGGGCCGACACCATGGGCGTCGACAGGGCCAGGTTTCTGGCCGAGCTGGACGATCTCATCGCCAAAGGCGAAAATTACCGCCTGATCTTCGAGCGGCTGCGGCCGGGTTTTGACGTCCGTGCCGCCGTCGCCGAGCGCAAGCGAAGCGGAACTGATTTCCGGATTGAATTGCGCGATCTCTATGCCGACGCCAAGCCATGCCTGTCCGAACTGACGCAAGACGGCTGGTTTGTCGGTATCGCCGGTAATCAGCCGCCCACGGCCAAGATGGCCCTCGAATCGTTCGGCCTGGAGGCCAGATTGATCACGACCTCGGCGGAACTCGGCGTCGACAAGCCTTCGCTCGATTTCTTTCGCAAGACCCTCGCCAAGACCCGCGCAATGTCTGACTTCGATCCAGCCGAGGTGCTCTATGTCGGGGATCGTCTCGACAACGACGTCATTCCGGCACGGAGTTTTGGCATGAAGACCGCATTACTTGAACGCGGCCCTTGGGGCCGCAACCACGTACGCTGGCCCGATGCCGCGCTCGCCGATTTCATACTGAAAGATCTGGCCGGATTGCCGGCCGTGCTGCGCGAGATCAAGCGCCAGGGTTGATCCGCCGCTAGTTAGGTCCAACCGAAAACGGGCTGATCGCTTCCGCCGTTAGTGCATCGCCGTCGCATTGAGCTGGTGCTGGATGCTCTTGAAATGATCGAGCCGCTCGATGGCGCGGTCGAGTTCGGAGCCTTCCTTCTCGGCGAGCTTGGCTTCCATCTCGGAAATCGTGTCGGCGAACCTGTCCCGATCCAGATCCTGCATCGAGGTGGCGACGTCGGCGAGCACGGTGAGGCCCTTGTCGGACACTTCGGCAAGACCGCCGAGCACGATGATCTTCTGGTGCGTGCCGCCCGACGTCACCGTCAGGATTCCCGGCCGGATCGCGGCCACGACCGGCGCATGGCCGGCGAGCACGCCGAAGTCACCCTCGACGCCGGGAACGTCGACCTGATCGACCTCGCCGGAGAAGGCGAGTTTTTCCGGCGAGACGAGATCGAAGTGGAAGGTGGCCATGGAGTAACCTTGCGAATGGCGAGTGGCGAATGGCGAGTAGTGAAGGAAGGGAATGGCTCTAACTATTCGCCACTCCCTATTCGCTATTCGCCTCTTAGGCTGCTTCGGCCGCCAGCTTCTTGCCCTTTTCGACGGCTTCTTCGATGGCGCCGACCATGTAGAAGGCGGCTTCCGGCAGGTGATCGTACTTGCCTTCGCAGATGGCGCGGAAACCCTTGATGGTGTCGGCGAGGTCGACGAACTTGCCGGGCGATCCCGTGAAGATTTCGGCGACGTGGAACGGCTGCGACAGGAAGCGCTCGATCTTGCGGGCGCGGGCCACCGCGATCTTGTCCTCTTCCGACAGTTCATCCATGCCGAGAATGGCGATGATGTCCTGCAGCGACTTGTAGCGCTGCAGCACCTGCTGAACCATGCGCGCGGTCTGGTAGTGCTCCTCGCCGACGATCAGCGGCGACAGCATGCGCGAGGTCGAGTCGAGCGGATCCACCGCGGGATAGATGCCCTTTTCCGAAATCGCGCGGTTCAGCACCGTGGTGGCGTCCAGATGCGCGAACGAAGTGGCGGGCGCCGGATCGGTCAAGTCGTCGGCCGGCACGTAGATCGCCTGCACCGAGGTGATCGAGCCCTTGTGCGTGGTGGTGATGCGCTCCTGCAGCGCGCCCATGTCGGTGGCCAGCGTCGGCTGATAGCCCACCGCCGAAGGGATACGGCCGAGCAGCGCCGACACTTCCGAGCCGGCCTGGGTGAAGCGGAAGATGTTGTCGATGAAGAACAGCACGTCCTGGCCCTGATCGCGGAAATGCTCGGCGACGGTCAGGCCGGACAGCGCCGACGCGCATGCGGGCGCCGGGCGGCTCGTTCATCTGGCCGAACACCAGCGCGCATTTCGACTTGACGCTCGGATCGGGATTGTGCGGATCGGCGTTGACCTTGGATTCGATGAACTCGTGATAGAGGTCGTTGCCTTCGCGGGTACGCTCGCCGACGCCGGCGAACACCGAGTTGCCGCCATGCGCCTTGGCGACGTTGTTGATCAGTTCCTGAATCAGCACGGTCTTGCCGACGCCGGCGCCGCCGAACAGGCCGATCTTGCCGCCCTTGGCGTAAGGCGCCAGCAGATCGACGACCTTGATGCCGGTGACGAGAATTTCAGCTTCGGTGGACTGATCGGTATAGGTCGGCGCTTCCTGATGGATCGCGCGCGATGCCTTCCGAGGCGATCGGGCCGGCTTCATCGATCGGCTCGCCGATCACGTTCATGATGCGGCCGAGCGTGCCGGCGCCGACCGGCACCTGGATCGGGCTGCCGGTGTCGCTGACTTCCTGGCCGCGGACCAGACCTTCGGTGGTGTCCATCGCGATGGTGCGCACCGTGGATTCGCCGAGATGCTGCGCGACTTCGAGCACCAGACGGTTGCTGCCGTTCATG
Source organism: uncultured Alphaproteobacteria bacterium (assembly GCA_963742695.1). Lineage (GTDB taxonomy): Bacteria > Pseudomonadota > Alphaproteobacteria > Rhizobiales > Xanthobacteraceae > Bradyrhizobium. The sequence goes on along the minus strand of CAVUNF010000019.1, from coordinate 65,746 downwards.
GTCTGATGGCGTTCAGAATCGCCGGCAGATGGCCTTCGAACTGCACGTCGACGACGGCGCCGATGACCTGCGTGATGCGTCCGGTCTGGTTGGCAGGGTGTAGCCATGAAAACTCTCTCCTTGAAGTCCGAAAACTTAAACGACGTCAGTTGCGGTTATCAGAGCGCCTCGGCGCCGGAGATGATTTCGATCAGCTCCTTGGTGATCATCGCCTGACGGGTTCGGTTGTAGATCAGGGTCTGCTTGCGGATCATGTCGCCGGCGTTGCGGGTGGCGTTGTCCATCGCGCTCATCTGCGCGCCGTAGAACGAGGCGTTGTTTTCCAGCAGCGCGCGGAAAATCTGCACCGCGAGATTGCGCGGCAGCAGGCCGGCCGAGAATTTCGTCTTCTTCCGGCTCGTATTCGTAGGATGTCGCCGGGCCGGCATTCGCGGCCGGCGCTTCCACCACCAGCGGAATGATCTGCTGCGCGGTCGGGACCTGCGCGATCACCGACTTGAAGCGCGAATAGAACAGCGTGCAGACGTCGAATTCGCCGGCCTCGAAGCGCGCGATGACCTTCTTGGCGATGTCTTCGGCGTTGACGAAGCCGAGCTGGCGAACCGAGCGCAGTTCGACGTTCTCGACGATCTGCTTTTCGAAGGTGCGGCGCAGCTGCTCGAAGCCCTTGCGGCCGACGCAGAAGAATTTGACTTCCTTGCCCTGGTTCATCAGCGACAGCGCGCGCTCGCGGGCCAGCCGCACGATCGACGAGTTGAAGGCGCCGGACAGGCCGCGCTCGCCGGTGCAGACCAGCAGCAGATGCACCTGATCCTTGCCGGTGCCGGCCAGCAGCGCCGGCGCGCCGGGCGAACCCGCGGCGGCGCTGGCGATATTCGAGATCACCGCATCCATCTTTTCGGCATAGGGCCGCGCCGCTTCGGCGGCGGTCTGCGCGCGGCGCAGCTTCGACGCCGCGACCATCTGCATGGCCTTGGTGATCTTCTGCGTCGCCTTGGTGGAGGCGATGCGGACCCGCATGTCTTTAAGTGAAGCCATTCTCAGTTCACCCCGGCGATCCGATCCCCGATCCGACCGCAAGCCTCTCTTTCGTCATGCCCGGCCTTGTCGCCGGGCATCCGACGTCTTGCACGATCGACCACGCTCAAACGGCGCGTGACAGATACTTAAGCAAACGTCTTGGTGTAACCCTCGACCACGGCCTTGAGCTTGGCGGCGGTGTCGTCGCCGAGATCGCGGCTGTCGCGGATGGTGTTGAGGATGTCGACGTTCTTGCCGCGCAGCAGCGACAGCAGGCCGTCCTCGAAGCCGCGCACCTTGGCTGACCGGAATGCCGTCGAGATAGCCGTTGACGCCGGCATAGATCACCACGACCTGCTCTTCCATCTTCAGCGGCGAGAATTGCGGCTGCTTCAGGAGTTCGGTGAGGCGCGAACCGCGCGCCAGCAGGCGCTGGGTCGAGGCGTCGAGATCGGAGCCGAACTGCGCGAACGCCGCCATTTCGCGGTACTGCGCCAGCTCGCCCTTGATCTTGCCGGCGACCTTCTTCATCGCCTTGGTCTGCGCCGACGATCCGACGCGCGACACCGACAGACCGACGTTCACCGCCGGGACGAATGCCCTGGAAGAACAGATCGGTCTCGAGGAAGATCTGGCCGTCGGTAATCGAGATCACGTTGGTCGGAATGTAGGCCGACACGTCGTTGGCCTGGGTTTCGATGATCGGCAGCGCCGTCAGCGAGCCCGAGCCCTGATCGTCGTTGAGCTTGGCGGCGCGCTCGAGCAGGCGGGAATGCAGATAGAACACGTCGCCGGGATAGGCTTCGCGGCCCGGCGGGCGGCGCAGCAGCAGCGACATCTGGCGGTAGGCGACGGCCTGCTTCGACAAATCGTCATAGATGATGACGGCGTGCATGCCGTTGTCGCGGAAATATTCGCCCATGGTGCAGCCGGTGAACGGCGCGATGTACTGCATCGGCGCCGGATCGGAAGCGGTGGCGGCGACGATGATCGAATATTCCAGCGCGCCCTGCTCTTCGAGCACCTTGACGAACTGCGCGACGGTCGAGCGCTTCTGGCCGATCGCGACATAGACGCAATACAGCTTGATCTTCTCGTCGGTCTGCGCGTTGAGCGGCTTCTGGTTCAGGATGGTGTCGAGCGCGATCGCGGTCTTGCCGGTCTGGCGGTCGCCGATGATCAGTTCGCGCTGGCCGCGGCCGACCGGGATCAGCGCATCGATCGCCTTGAGGCCGGTCGCCATCGGCTCGTTGACCGATTTGCGCGGAATGATGCCGGGCGCCTTGACGTCGACGCGCATGCGCTTGTCGGCCTGGATCGGGCCCTTGCCGTCGATCGGATTGCCGAGCGCATCGACCACGCGGCCGAGCAGGCCCTTGCCGACCGGCGTGTCGACGATGGCGCGGGTGCGCTTGACGGTCTGGCCTTCCTTGATCTCGCGGTCGGCGCCGAAGATCACGATGCCGACGTTGTCGGTTTCGAGGTTCAGCGCCATGCCGCGGGTGCCGTTCTCGAACTCGACCATCTCGCCGGCCTGGACGTTGTCGAGGCCGTAGACGCGGGCAATGCCGTCGCCGACGGACAACACCTGTCCGACTTCGGAAACTTCAGCCTCCTGGCCGAAATTCTTGATCTGGTCCTTGAGGATCGCGGAAATTTCCGCGGCGCGGATGTCCATCAGCCTGCCTCTTTCATCGCGTGCTTGATCGAATTGAGTTTGGTGCGAAGCGAACTATCCACCATGCGGCTGCCGAGCTTGACCACGAGGCCGCCGATGATCGAGGGATCGACTTTCACGTTGAGCGCGACGTCCTTGCCCGTCACCGATTTCAGCGCGGTCTTCAGGGCGTCGAGATTCTTGTCGCTGAGCTTTTCGGCGACGGTGACGTCGGCGGTCGCCTCGCCCTTGAATTTGGCCACCAGCGCGCGGAAGGCGCGGATCACGTCGCTGACGGCGAACAGCCGGCGATTGGCGGTGAGCACTTTGAGGAAATTCGCGGAAATGCCGGAAATGCCGGCCTTGTCGAGCACCGCGGCCAGCGCCTTGGACTGCGTGTCCGCGCTGAAAACCGGGCTGCGGACCAGCCGGGTCAGATCGGCGCTGTCGGCCAGCATGGCGTCGAATCTGTCGAGATCGGCCTTGACCGCATCGATGGATTTTTCGTCGCGCGCCAGCTCGAACAAGGCCGTTGCATAACGGCCGGACACTCCCGAAACGGACGGATCTTCTGCAGCCACAAGCGCGCTCTTTTTAGCTGTCAAACTCGCAAGGGAAAAACCGTCGCCACGATGCGGCGCCTAGCGATCCAAGCCCTTGGAATTCAAGCGGGACTTCGATTTTCGACCGGCACGAGTGATACCGGGACCGTTAAAATCGCGGCTTTGCTAACATAGCGAGAGCGCAGGTGCAACATGACGGCGGCGGCTGGCGATGCCTTGTCGCATGCGCTTTGCCGACGATTTCTCAAAGCGCTTTTCGCGACCGAATCTGCCGCCGCAAATTCAGTCGCCGGGCGCGCAGCCGACATCGCTGCGCCGGTCACCGACGCCGGCATTTGTTCCTGCGCTGAACTGCATGGGCCTCATGCCGTCATCGCAGGGAACGGCTGAGTCCCCCGAGCAATTCCCTGACTCGCATTACTTGCTCAAAACTTGTCGATCGCAGAGGATGACTTCGTTCATCAGTATTTCTAAGTAATAAATTGGTTAATAAATTGTTAATTCGCAATATTACGGAACATTCGATGGATTATCTGCATTCGGTAACAAGATATTACAGTGCGAGACAAAACAGATCTACTGCCCAGCTTACGCCTCATTAGCCCACCAAACGGCAACCACTCAAAACGGGACGGGGGTTCCACTTGCCACATATGTGGCAATACTATCTTCGAGGGACTATATATGCTGAGATCCAAGAAGTCGACGCTGGGAACTGTAACCCAGTCGCGTACGGCGCTAGCTCTTTTCGCCGCAACTCTCCTGATCGGTGGGAGCATCACCGAAGCTTCGGCCAAATCCAGGCATCACCATCACCATCGCCACCACCACCATCATCGCCAGCAACGCTCAGAGCACCACCTGGAATTCCTGGCGCGACGCCAATGCCGCGATGGCCCCGTCGTCGGGCTCCGGGCGCAGCTTCTCGGGCATGGCCTCGTTCTACGGCAATGAATCCGGCAGCAAGACCGCTTCCGGCCAGCGCTTCAACCAGAACGCCATGACCTGCGGCCCACCGCAGCCTGCCGTTCGGCACCAAGCTGAAGGTCACCCATGGCGGCCGCAGCGTCGTCGTCACCATCAACGACCGCGGCCCGTTCATCCGCGGCCGCGTGCTCGACCTGTCGACGGGCGCCGCCGCGCGCGGTCGGCCTGACCAGCGCCGGCGTCGGCCGCGTCGTCGCCGAGGTCAGTGACTCGTTCGGGCGTTCAGGCGCCCGCTTCCGCCATCAAGTTCGGTAAGCGTTGCGTCGCGTACGGCGCAGAACTTCTGCAGCTGAAACAGGCCTGCCGTCGCAAATGACGGCAGGCTTTTTTTTGTTCGAACCTCTCCGCCGTCATTCCGGAGCGATGCGCAGCATCGAACCCGGAATCTCGATGGATTCCGGGTCGCGCTTCGCACGCGTCCCGGAATGACGAGCGCTTCACAAAAAGCTCTGCGGATCGACGTCGACCTCGAGCTTGAGATTGCCCTTGGTCTTGGGCGCGGCCGCGAGCCATTCGCGCAGATATTCCGACAGGTCGACATTGCGCAGCGATTTCACCAGCAGCCGGAAACGGTAGCGGCCCTTGATCACCGCGAGCGGCGCTTCGGCGGGCCCCAGCACCTGGATCCGCTCGTCGATCGGCGCGATCGCCGCCAGCCTGCGCGCAAAGCCTTCCGCGGTGGGGCGATCGCCGGCGGAAATGATCAGGCTCGCCAGCCGGCCGAACGGCGGATAGCCGGCGCGTTCGCGCGCCTCGATCTCGCTGGCGTAAAACGCCTCGCGGTCGCACGCCACCAGCGCCTTCATCACGGGATGCTCGGGCTGATGGGTCTGCAGATAGCCGACGCCGCGGCCCTGGTCGCGCCCGGCGCGCCCGATCACCTGATTGAGCAATTGAAAGGTGCGCTCGGCGGCGCGCGGATCGCCATTGCCGAGCCCGAGATCGGCATCGACCACGCCGACCAGATTGAGCCGCGGAAAATTATGCCCCTTCGCCACCAGTTGCGTGCCGATGATGATATCGACGCGGCCTTCCGCGATCTCGTTCAGTTCGGTGCGCATGGTCTCGATCGAGGTGATCAGATCGCTCGACAGCACCATGGTGCGCGCATCCGGAAACAGCGCTGCGGCTTCTTCCTGCAGGCGCTCGACGCCGGGACCGACCGCGACCAGCGATTCCTCCGCCTGGCAATGCGGGCAGACATGCGGACGCGGCATCGAGAAGCCGCAGTGATGGCAGACCAGGCGCTGGCGAAAGCGATGATCGACCAGCCAGGCGTCGCAGATGGTGCAGGCAAAGCGATGCCCGCAGGCCCGGCACAAGGTCAGCGGCGCGTAGCCGCGGCGATTGAGGAACAACAGCGCCTGCTCGCGCCGCTCGATCGCGATCTTGATATCCTCGGCCAAGCCGCGGCGAGATGAAGCGGCCGCGCGGCGGCGCCTTCGCGGCGCAGATCGATCGCCTCGATATGCGGCATGTGCTGGCCGCCGAACCGCGACGGCAGCACCACGCGCTGATAGCGGCCCTTGCGCGCATTGACCTCGGTCTCGACCGACGGCGTCGCCGAGGCCAGCACGATCGGAATTTTCGCGATATGCGCGCGCACCACCGCCATGTCGCGGGCGTGGTAATGCGCGCCTTCGTCCTGCTTGTAGGCCTGGTCGTGCTCTTCATCGACCACGATCAGCCCGAGATTGGCATAGGGCAGAAACAGCGCCGAGCGCGCGCCGACCACGACCGGCGCTTCACCGGCTGCGATCGCGGCCCAGTTGCGCTGCGCGGGTGCGCGGCGTCAGTTCGGAATGCCATTCCAGCGGCCGCACGCCGAAGCGCTGCGCGAAGCGGTCGAGGAATTGTCCGGTCAGCGCGATCTCCGGCATCAGGATCAGCGACTGCTTGCCGCGGCGGATGACTTCGGCGATGGCCTCGAAATAGACTTCGGTCTTGCCCGAGCCGGTGACGCCGTCGAGCAGCGCGACATGAAAACTGCCGTTGGCCGCCAGCGCCCGCATCGCATCGACGGCGGTGCGCTGCTGGCGGGAAAAATCCGGCGTGGCGAACGACGGATCGGGCGCCGGCGGCGGCAGCGCGCGCGGCATCGGCTCGATCGTCAGCGTGCCTTCATCGACCAGGCCGTCGATCACGCCGGCGCTGACGCCGGCTTCCTTTGCCGCTTCGGATTTGCCGTGCAGCAGGCCGTCCGACAGAATATCGATCAGCCGCCGCCGCGCCGGCGTCATGCGCTTCGGCGGCTCGCCGATCAGGCGCACGCCCATCCGCGTCCGCTCCGGGCCGAGATGCTCGCCCATCCGCAACGTCATCCGCAGCACCATGCCGCGCGCCGACAGCGTGTAGTTGGCGACCCAGTCGACCAGCGAGCGCAGTTCCTGCTTCAGCGGCGGCACGTCGAGCTTTTCGCCGACATCCTTGAGGCGATTGTGCAGGCGCGGATCCGGATTGGCGTTTTCGGCCCACACCACCGCGACCACCTCGCGCGGCCCGAGCGGCACGCACACCACATCGCCCGGCTTCAGCTCCATGCCGCGCGGCACCCGGTAGGAATAGGCCTGATTGAGCGCGACCGGCACCAGCACGTCGACGACGCGCGTCGACGATGCGGATGAGGTGCTGGCGCGCGTGGAATGGTCCATCTGGAGAATCAGGCTCGAGGTCGGAAAGGACCGCTAACTTAAGGTCCCGTGCCGGCCGGGGCCAGTGTCCGGCCGGCCGCCGTCGCCCAAGTTAGCGAACGGTAAACGAAACCGGTGCGATATAGTCCCTCAGAATCAGCAGGGCAGTTCATGGCCAAGCCAATTCCGAGCGTCAATTCCAGCCATTCAACCGGTCGAACTCGACTGCGCCGCCGACGACATCGCGCTCGAGATGACGCGCTGGCTGTCGCATCTGCGCAGCGAACGACGGCTGTCGCCGAAGACGCTGGAAGCCTATGCCCGCGACGTCCGCCAATGCCTGGCCTTTCTCTGCGAGCATTGGGGCGCGCGGGTGACGCTGGCCCGTTTTGCCGGCGCTCGAGGCCAGCGATGTCAGGGCCTTCATGGCGATGCGGCGCGCCGACGATATCGGCGGGCGCTCGCTGATGCGGGCGCTGGCGGGCCTGCGCTCGTTCGGGCGCTTCCTCGAACGCGAAGGCAAGGGCAAGGTCGGCGCGCTCTCGGCGATCCGCGCCCCCAAGGTCGGCAAGAGCCTGCCGAAGCCGATCCAGATGGCGGCGGCCAAGCGCTTTGCCGACGCCGACGAACGCGCCGGCGAAACCCGCGATCCCTGGATCTGGGCGCGCGACGCCGCCGTGATGGCGCTGCTGTATGGCTCGGGCCTGCGCATCTCCGAAGCGCTGGGGCTGAAGCGCCGCGACGTGCCGTTGCCGGGCGCCGGCGACGTCCTGATCGTGACCGGCAAGGGCAACAAGACCCGCATGGTGCCGGTGCTGCAGAACGTGCTGACGCTGGTGCAGGACTATGTGGCGATGTGCCCGCATCCGCTTGCCGCCGGAAGGGCCGATCTTTGTCGGCGCCCGCGGCGGCCCGCTTAAGGGCGCGAATCATTCAGCTCACCATGGAACGGCTGCGCGGCGCGCTCGGCCTGCCCGACAGCGCGACACCGCATGCGCTGCGGCATTCCTTCGCCACCCACCTTCTCAATCGCGGCGGCGATCTGCGCGCGATCCAGGAGCTGCTCGGCCACGCCTCGCTCTCGACCACGCAGATCTATACCGGCATCGACAGCGAGCGGCTGATGGAAGTCTACAAGACCGCGCATCCGCGCGCCTGAGATCATCAGCTTTCCCCTGACATACTCCCGTCACATCCGCTTGCCTCTTGCGCAGGCGGTGTCGTTCGGTCAATCGTGGACTTAGCGGCGCATGATCTGATCGCCAAACCGCTCACACTTTGGCGGATCATGCGCAGTCACCGGGGAGAAATCATGGGCGCACATGAAAGCATGGAGCACGCGGAGCATGCCGAGCATGCCTCCGGCTCCAACAAGAACATCGCGCTGCTGATCGCCGTGATCGCGTTGTTCCTGGCGCTCTCGGAAACGCTGGGCAAGGGCGCGCAGACCGAATCCATCAGCAAGAACGTCGAAGCCTCGAACCTGTGGGCGTTCTTCCAGGCCAAGAGCATCCGCCGCACCGTGGTCGAGGCGACATCGGATCAGGCCAGGTTGAGCCTCGGCGTGATGGGCGACGATGCCGCCAAGGCGGCGCTGGAAAAGCAGATCGACGACTGGAAGAAGACCGCGGCGCGCTACCGCTCGGAGCCGGAAACCGGCGAAGGCTCGGAGCAACTGGCCGCGCGCGCCAAGCAGGCCGAGACATGACCGCGATCTCTCGATGGCGAAATACCATCATTACGAGGTGGCCTCGGCGGCGTTTCAGATCGGCATCGTGCTGGCGTCGGCCACCATCATCACCGGCATGATCGCGCTGGCCTGGGTCGCGGGCCTGCTGGCGGTCACCGGCCTGGCGTTCACGGCGATCGGCCTGTTCGCGCCGCATGCGGTGCATCTGATGTAGATTTGGCTTCACCTCTCCCCTCGGGAGATGGTGAAGCCGGAACGCCGCGCGTCTGAACCGTGATCACGTGCTACCGCGCTTCGTGCACGCCTTGCGGAAGCGCTGGATCAGCCGCAGCATCCGCGACGACCAGCCGTCGCCGTCGCCGCGCAGGATTTCCTTGATCCGCAACTTGATCGGATTGACCAGCGCGGCCGCTTTGGCCCGCAATGCCAGCACCAACTCATAGAGCTTTTCGAACCACCGCATTTCCAGCAGTTTCGGCCGCGTCACATCGAAGATGAAGGCCGTCGACGCCGACGCCGAGGAATTTCGCGAAGACCATGGTGGTGACGGCGCTGACCCAATATTCATGGGCCAGCAGCCAGAGGCCCACCAGCTTCAGCGGAAACAGCGGGATCACCGGCACGATGAACACGATCAGCGTCATCGCCGGCGACAGCGTATCGACGCGCTCGGCGAGCCATTGCTTGAACGCGCGCAGCGGAATCCGCGCCACCACCCGCGCCACGATCGGCTCGAGGTGATCCCACAGCCAGGCTTCGATCAGGAAGATGACCGCGAGCAGAACCCAGAGCGGTTGAAGCAGGCGGCGCATCAATGTTGTCTCCGCCCGGCCGGGCGTCGATCACATATGGATGGCGCGCTTGCCGACCGCAAGCGCGGCTTCCTTGATGGCTTCGGAGCGGGTCGGGTGGGCATGGCAGGTGCGCGCGAGATCTTCGGCGGAACCGCCAAACTCCATCAACACCGCCGCTTCGTGGATCATTTCGCCGGCCTCGCGGCCGACAATGTGCACGCCGAGCACGCGATCGGTTTTCGCATCTGCGAGAACCTTCACGAAACCGTCGGTGGTCTGGTTGACCTTGGAGCGGCCATTGGCGGTGAACGGGAATTTGCCGACGGTAAAGGCGACGCCGGCCTGTTTCAGCTCTTCCTCGGTCTTGCCGACCGCCGACACTTCCGGCGTGGTATACACAACACCTGGAATAACGTCGTAGTTCACATGGCCGGCCTGGCCGGCGAGAATTTCCGCCACCGCGACGCCTTCATCTTCCGCCTTGTGGGCGAGCATCGGTCCGGCGACGACGTCGCCGATCGCATAGACGCCCTTCACGCTGGTCGAGAAATGGGCGTCGATCTGCACCCGGCCGCGATTGTCGAGTGCGATGCCGGCTTCCTTCAGCCCGAGGCCCTCGGTGTAGGGAACGCGGCCGATGCAGACCAGCACCACGTCGGCCTCCAGCGTTTCAGCCTTGCCGCCCGCGGCCGGCTCGATCTGCGCCGACAGCGTTTTGCCCGAGGTGTCGACGCCGGTGACCTTGGCGCTGAGCTTGAACTTGAAACCTTGCTTCTCGAGAATGCGCTGGAATTGCTTTGCGACTTCGCCGTCCATGCCGGGCAGGATGCGATCGAGGAATTCCACCACCGTGACCTCGGCGCCGAGCCGGTGCCACACCGAGCCGAGCTCGAGCCCGATCACGCCGGCGCCGACGATCAACAGTTTCCCCGGCACCTTGTCGAGCGACAGCGCGCCGGTCGACGACACGATGCGCTTCTCGTCGATCTCGATGCCCTTCAGCCGCGCGATGTCGGAGCCGGTGGCGATCACGATATTCTTGGTCTCGACGATCTGCGTCTTGCCGTCGCCGCCCGTGACCTCGACCTTGCCGGCGCCAAGCACCTTGCCCTTGCCGCTGATGACGTCGATCTTGTTTTTCTTCATCAGGAATTCGACGCCCTTGACGTTGCCGTCGATGCCCTGCTGCTTGAAGTTCATCATCGCCGGCAGATCGAGTTTCGGCGCGGAGATGCTGACGCCCATTTTCGCAAAGGAGTGCCCGGCTTCCTCGAACATCTCGGAGGCGTGCAGCAGCGCCTTCGACGGCATGCAGCCGACATTGAGGCAGGTGCCGCCGAGCGTCGCGTTCTTCTCGACCACGGCGACCTTCATGCCGAGTTGCGCCGCGCGCACCGCGCAGACATATCCGCCGGGACCGGTGCCGATAACGACGAGATCGTAGGTGGCCATGATTGAAATCCTGTAGCTGAAGAATGTGACAGGCGGTTACCGCCCGCCCGACACATCAAGCGTGGTACCGGTGACGTAGGAAGCTTCGTCCGACATCAGCCAGACAACGGCATTGGCGATTTCGTCCGCCTTGCCGACACGCTTCATCGGCACCATCGGCGCAAGGCGCTGCGCCCGATCGGGCTCACCGCCGGACGCGTGGATGTCGGTATCGATCAAGCCGGGGCGAATGCCTGCAACGCGAATGCCGTCGGTGGCGACCTCGTGGCTGAGGCCGATCGTGAGGGCATCGATCGCGGCCTTCGAGGCGGCATAATCGACATAGGTGTTGGCCGAGCCAAGCCGCGCGGCGACCGAGGAAATGTTGACGATGACGCCGCCCTTGCCGCCGAATTTGGTCGACATCCGCTTCACCGCCTCGCGCGCGCACAAAATGGCACCCGTGACGTTGACCGCCATCACTTCCTGAATCCGCTGGGCCGTCATGTCCTCGACACGCACGCCGCTCTTGCCGACGATGCCGGCATTGTTGACGAGCGCACCCAGCGTGCCGAAGCCGTCCGCGGCCTTGAACAGCGCGAGGATGTCGCTCTCGTGACCGACATCGCATTTCACCGCGATGGCCTTGCCGTTCTTGGACTCGATGGCGGCGACGACTTCGTTGCCGGCCGCCTGATTGGTCGCGTAGCCGACGACGACGCGAAAGCCGCGCGCCGCGGCGGCAATCGCGGTGGCGCGGCCGATGCCGCGGCTGCCGCCGGTGATGATGACAACTTTGTCGGTCAAGATTCGCCCCCGATATTCCAAACACATTCTACCGGAATAGCCGCGTCGTCATCGCGGCGAGACCCAAAAGGCAAAATCCGGCACCTCAGAGATCCAGCACCAGCCGCGCCGGATCTTCCAGGCTTTCCTTGACCCGCACCAGGAACGTCACCGCTTCCTTGCCGTCGATGACGCGGTGATCGTAGGACAGCGCCAGATACATCATCGGGCGGATCTCGACCTTGCCGCCGATCGCCATCGGCCGTTCCTGGATCTTGTGCATGCCGAGGATGGCGGACTGCGGCGCGTTCAGGATCGGCGTCGACATCAGCGAACCGTAGATGCCGCCATTGGTGATGGTGAAGGTGCCGCCCTGCATCTCATCGATCTTGAGCTGGCCGTCGCGGGCGCGGCGGCCGAAATCGGCGATGCTCTTTTCAATGCCGGCGATCGACTTCTGGTCGCAGTCGCGCACCACCGGCACCACCAGGCCCTTGTCGGTGCCGACGGCGACGCCGACGTGATAGTAGTTCTTGTAGATCAAGATCGGTGCCGTCGATCTCGGCGTTGACGGCCGGAATGTCCTTGAGCGCCTGCACGCAGGCCTTGGTGAAGAAGCCCATAAATCCCAGCTTGCTGCCGTGCTTCTTCTCGAACACGTCCTTGTACTGGGCCCGCATCGCCATGATGTGGCGTCATGTCGACCTCGTTGAAGGTCGTCAGCATCGCGGCGGTGTTCTGCACGTCCTTCAGACGGCGCGCGATGGTCTGGCGCAGCCGGGTCATCTTGACGCGCTCTTCGCGCGCGGCATCGTCGGCCGGCGAGGGCGCTGCGCACCTGCACCGCGGCGGCGGGCTGATTGACCGGGGTCGGCGCCGAGGCCGCCTTCTCGATCGCGGCCAGCATGTCGCCCTTGGTGACGCGGCCATCCTTGCCGGAGCCCGGAACGGTGGCGGCATCGATGCCGGTTTCGGCCGAGATCTTGCGCACCGACGGCGCCAGCGGCGCGTCGGCTGGTGCTGCCTTTGCGGCAGCGGCGGGTGCCGCGGCAGGCGCCGGTGCTGCCGGGGCTGCCGCAGCCTTGGCGGGCGCAGCAGCCGGCTTGGCGGCGGCGGCCGCGCCTTCATTGATCTGTCCGAGCAAGGCGCCGACCGCAACGGTCTCGCCATCCTTGGCGGTGATTTCGCCGAGCACGCCGGCCGACGGCGCCGGGACTTCGATCGTCACCTTGTCGGTTTCGAGTTCGACCAGGGGCTCGTCGACCGCGACGGCATCGCCGGCCTTCTTGAACCAGCGGCCGATGGTGGCCTCGGTCACGGATTTGCCGAGCGTCGGAACGCGAATTTCAGTCATTGTCTGTTTTCCTCTTGCGTCATGGCCGGGCTCGTCCGGCCATCCACGCCTTCATCGAGTTCTGCAAACGTAAGACGTGAATGCCCGGACTTGAAGCAAGACGGTGCTTCGCACCTCTTTCCGTGGGCATGACGATCTCGGCAATTACTAGCTCAGTGCCTCATCCAGCAACGCCTTGAGCTGCGCCAGATGCTTCGACATCAAACCGGTGGCCGTCGCCGCCGACGCCGCGCGTCCGGCGTAACGCGGACGCTTGTTCGGCGCGTGGATCTGGTTCAGCACCCATTCGAGATAGGGTTCGATGAAATGCCACGCGCCCATGTTGCGCGGCTCTTCCTGGCACCAGACCACTTCGGCGTTCTTGAAGCGCGCCGAGTTCGTGCACCAGCGCCTTCAGCGGCACCGGATAGAGCTGCTCGACGCGCATCAGATAGATGTCGTCGATGCCGCGCTTTTCGCGTTCCTCGTAGAGATCGTAATAGACCTTGCCCGAGCACAGCACGATGCGGCGGATCTTGTCGTCAGCCACCAGCTTGATCTTCTCGTCCGGCAGCATCACCGCGTCATCGTAGAGCAGGCGGTGGAAGGTGGTGTCGGCGCCGAGTTCATCGAGCCTGGAGACCGCCCGCTTGTGCCGCAGCAGCGACTTCGGCGTCATCAGGATCAGGGGCTTGCGGATCTCGCGATGCAATTGACGCCGCAGCACGTGGAAGAAATTGGCGGGCGTGGTGGCGTGGACCACCTGCATGTTGTCTTCGGCGCACATCTGCAGGAAGCGTTCCAGCCGCGCGGAAGAATGCTCCGGACCCTGGCCTTCATAGCCATGCGGCAGCATGCAGACGAGGCCGGACATGCGCAGCCATTTGCGCTCGCCCGACGAGATGAACTGGTCGAACAGCACCTGGGCGCCGTTGGCGAAATCGCCGAACTGCGCTTCCCAGACCGCCAGCGCCTTCGGCTCCGCCAGCGAGTAGCCGTACTCGAAGCCGAGCACCGCTTCTTCCGACAGCAGCGAATTGATGACTTCGTAATGGCCCTGTCGTCGCCGAGATGATTGAACGGCGTGTAGCGGCTCTCGTCTTCCTGGTCGATCAGCACCGAATGCCGTTGCGAGAAGGTGCCGCGCTCGGAATCCTGGCCGGACAGGCGGACGTGATGGCCCTCCTGCAGCAGGGTGCAGAACGCCAGCGCCTCGCCGGTCGCCCAATCGATGCCGTTGCCGCTGTCGATCGCCTTGGCGCGATTCTCCAGATAGCGCTGCACCGTGCGGTGCACCCGGAAACCGTCGGGCACCTTGGTGATCTTGCGGCCGATATCGCGGAGCACCGCGACGTCGACGCCGGTGATGCCGCGGCGCGGATCCTCTTCCTGGTCCGCCGACTTGAAGCCGGCCCATTTGCCGTCGAGCCAGTCGGCCTTGTTGGGCTTGTAGCCGGAGCCGGCCTCGAGTTCGGCATCGAGCCGCGCACGCCAGTCGGCCTTGGCCTTCTCGACCTCACCTTCGGTCATCACGCCTTCGGCGATCAGCCGCTTGGAATAGATCTCCACCGTGCCGGGATGGGTGGCGATCTTCCGGTACATCACCGGCTGGGTGAACATCGGCTCGTCGCCTTCGTTATGGCCATGCCTGCGATAGCAGAACATGTCGATGACGACGGGCTTGTGGAATTTCTGCCGGAATTCGATCGCGACCTTGGCCGCAAACACCACCGCTTCCGGATCGTCGCCGTTCACGTGGAAGATCGGCGCATCGATCATCTTGGCGACGTCGGACGGATAGGGCGAGGAGCGCGAATAGCGCGGATAGGTGGTGAAGCCGATCTGGTTGTTGACGATGAAATGCAGCGAACCGCCGGTGCGGTAGCCCTTCAGGTCGGACAGCCCGAAACATTCCGCCACCACGCCTTGCCCTGCGAACGCGGCATCGCCGTGCATCAGCAGCGGCAACACCGAGATGCGCTGGTCCGGCGGATCGCCGTGCTGGTCCTGCTTGGCGCGGACCTTGCCGAGCACCACGGGATCGACGATTTCGAGATGCGACGGGTTCGCCGTCAGCGACAGATGGATCCGGTTGTTGTCGAACTCGCGGTCCGACGACGCGCCGAGATGATATTTGACGTCGCCGGAGCCCTCGACCGCGTCGGGATTGGCCGAGCCGCCCTTGAATTCATGAAACAGCGCGCGATGCGGCTTGCCCATCACCTGGGTCAGCACGTTGAGGCGGCCGCGATGCGGCATGCCGAGCACGATTTCCTTTACGCCGAGATTGCCGCCGCGCTTGATGATCTGCTCCAGCGCGGGGATCAGCGATTCGCCGCCGTCGAGGCCGAAGCGCTTGGTGCCGGTGAATTTGAGATCGCAGAATTTCTCGAAGCCTTCGGCCTCGATCAGCTTCATCAGGATCGCGCGCCGGCCCTCGCGGGTGAAGCTGATCTCCTTGTCGGGGCCCTCGATGCGCTCCTGGATCCAGGCCTTCTGCGCGCCGTTCGAGATGTGCATGAACTCGACGCCGAGGGTCTGGCAGTAGGTGCGTTCGCAGATCGCGACGATCTCGCGCAAGGTCGCGTATTCCAGGCCCAGCACGTGATCGAGGAAGATTTTGCGGTCGAAATCGGCTTCCGTGAAACTGTAGGAGCGCGGATCGAGCTCTTCGCGGTCGCGCGCCGGCTCGATCCCGAGCGGGTCGAGCTTGGCGTGGAAGTGGCCGCGCATGCGGTAGGCGCGGATCAGCATCAGGGCGCGCACGGAATCGCGGGTCGCCTGGTGGATGTCGGCTGCCGTCAGTTCGCGCCGCCCTTGGCGGACGGCTTGGCCTGCGCCTTGGCCGCGATCTTGGCGCCGACCACCTTTTCAACTTCCGCCCAGTTGCCGTCGAGCGCGGAGGTCAGGTCGTCGCGCGGCGTCAGCGGCCAGTTGTCCCGGCCCCAGGACGGTCCCTCGGCGTTCTTGCGGGCGTCGGCCGGCTGGTCCTTCAGGCTCTTGAAAAACTCCTGCCAGTCGGCGTCGACCGAGGTGGGGTCCTGCTCGTAGCGGGCGTAGAGATCGTCGATGTAGGTGGCGTTGGTTCCCTGGAGAAACGAAGAGAGGGCAAATGCTGCGTTCGCGTCCTGGCGAGACATGAGTGCGTCCTGGTGATTTTCAGTTGGCGCATCGAATACGGCGCAACAGCCGATCCGGGCACCGGATCAGCGTGATAGGGGGCTTTTAACCTATCTAGGACGAATCTTCGCCCCGAAAAGACGCAAAAAATGAATTAGGACTTCAATTTTTCGACAAGCGTCTTCCCGAGCCGCGCCGGCGACGGCGAGACCGTAATTCCGGCCGACTCCATCGCCGCGGTCTTGGAACCGGCGTCGCCCTTGCCGCCGGAGATGATCGCGCCGGCATGGCCCATGCGGCGGCCGGGAGGGGCGGTGACGCCGGCGATAAACCCGACCATCGGCTTGCCTCGGCCGCGCTTGGCCTCGTCCTTGATGAACTGGGCGGCGTCTTCTTCGGCCGAACCGCCGATTTCACCGATCATGACGATCGAGGTGGTCTTGGGATCGGCCAGAAACATCTCCAGCATGTCGATGAATTCGGTGCCCTTGACCGGATCGCCGCCGATGCCGACCGCGGTGGTCTGGCCGAGGCCTTCCTGGGTGGTCTGGAACACCGCCTCATAGGTCAGCGTCCCCGAACGCGACACGATGCCGACATTGCCGGGCTTGAAAATATTGGCCGGCATGATGCCGATCTTGCATTCGCCCGCCGTCATCACGCCCGGGCAGTTCGGCCCGATCAGCCGCGACTTCGATCCCGACAGCGAACGTTTGACGCGCACCATGTCGAGCACCGGAATGCCTTCGGTGATGCAGACGATCAGCGGGATTTCCGCATCGATGGCTTCGCAGATCGCGTCCGCCGCACCCGGCGGCGGCACGTAGATGACAGATGCAGTGGCGCCGGTCTTTTCGCGCGCCTCGGCCACGGTGTCGAACACCGGCAGGCCGAGATGCGTAGCGCCGCCTTTGCCGGGCGAGGTGCCACCGACCATCTTGGTGCCATAGGCGATCGCGGCTTCGGAATGAAAGGTGCCGTTCTTGCCGGTAAAGCCCTGGCAGATGACCTTGGTGTTCTTGTCGATCAGGATGGACATGAGTGGGATTGCTTTCGCGAACGATCGGGGAAAGGGGTCAGGTAATGCGCTTGTAAACGCCGGTGAGCACGTCGGACCACCCTTCGGCATCAGGCGAGAACTGGATCTTCATCGAGTAGGAATTGTCGTCGAGAACTTCATAGACGTGGCGCGCATTGCCGCGCAGCGAGCCGCGCACCAGGATCAGGGTCTTGCCGGTCCAGCCGCCGGAAGCCGGTGCCGGCGAGTAGTAGCCGAGCGAGTCGTGCCAGAATAATTTGTAATGCCGGTCCTCGCGATCGTAGGTGAACACGCCGTGGGTGGCGAAGGTTTCCTTGCCGTCGCGGGTCTGGCTGGTGTCCTGAATGAGATAGAAGCCGTTGAGATCCATGCGGGCCGTGACACGCGAGATCGCGGGCCCGCCCGCAGTCCAGCGCGACGGATACACGATCTCTTCACCGGTCCACTCGCCCGCGAACGCCGCGAGCTTGCGATGTTCCTCCTGCGCAGTCGGCGCGGCGAGATGGTCGGCCATCGGTCTAGCTCCCTTTCACGGCCTTGACGATTTTCTGCGCGGCGTCGTCGAGATCGTCGGCCGGCAGCACGTTGAGGCCACTTTCACGGATGATCTTCTTGCCGGCGTCGACATTGGTGCCTTCGAGACGCACCACCAGCGGCACCTTGAGGCCGACTTCCTTCACCGCGGCCACCACGCCTTCGGCGATGATGTCGCATTTCATGATGCCGCCGAAGATGTTGATCAGGATGCCCTTCACATTGGGATCGGCGGTGATGATCTTGAATGCCGCGGTGACCTTGGCCTTGTCGGCGCCGCCGCCGACATCGAGGAAGTTCGCCGGCGCCATGCCGTAGAGCTTGATGATGTCCATCGTCGCCATCGCAAGCCCGGCGCCGTTGACCATGCAGCCGATGTCGCCGTCGAGCGTGACGTAGTTGAGATCGTATTTCGACGCCTCGATTTCCTTGGCGTCTTCCTCGGTCTCGTCGCGCAGCGCCACCACCTCGGGATGCCGGTACAGCGAGTTGCCGTCGAACGACACCTTGGCATCGAGCACGCGCAGATCGCCCTGCTTGGTGACGACAAGCGGATTGATTTCCAGCATCGCCATGTCCTTGGCGATGAAGGCGGTATAGAGCTGCGTCACCAGCTTCTCCGCCTGCTTGGCGAGATCGCCCTTCAGTCCCAGAGCCTTGGCAACGGTGCGGCCGTGGTGACCCATGATGCCGGTGGCCGGATCGACCGAGAAGGTCACGATCTTCTCGGGATTGTTGTGCGCAACGTCCTCGATGTTGACGCCGCCCTCGGTGGAAACCACGAAGGCCAGCTGCGAGGTTTCGCGGTCGACCAGGATCGACAGGTAAAACTCCTTGTCGATCTCGGAGCCTTCCTCGATGTAGAGCCGGTTGACCTGCTTGCCGTGCGCCCCGGTCTGGATCGTGACCAGCGTCGCTCCCAGCATCTGCTTGGCGAAATCATTGACCTCGGCGACCGATTTGGCGATGCGGACGCCGCCCTTGTCGCCGGCTGAGGCTTCCTTGAACTTGCCCTTGCCGCGGCCGCCGGCATGGATCTGGCTCTTCACCACCCAGACCGGGCCGGGAAGCGTTTTCGCGGCGGCGTCGGAATCGGCCGCCCGCAGCACCGGAACGCCGCGCGAGATCGGCACCCCGAATTCATGCAGCAGCGCCTTGGCCTGATATTCATGGATGTTCATGTGGACGTTTCCCGAACCCTGATGCGGTGAATTTTGGAATTCACATCGGCTTTGCCGTCTGGCATACCATATACCAGAGCCGCTGCAAGCCCAAAACGCTTGGTTATTTCATCGCGGTCTTGCTGCGTTTGCTTCCGAGGCGTTTTGCGGCCTCGGAAGTATTTGTTGTCGCTCCAATCGAGGGCGTCAGTCCCCGCGATCAGCGGCCGAGCAGGTCCGGCGCGATCTTCTTGCAGGCGTCGACCAGACCCTGCACCGCGCCGACCGACTTGTCGAAGGCTTCGCGGTCCTTGCCGGCCAGTTCGATCTCGACAATACGCTCGACCCCCTTCGATCCGATGACGACGGGGACGCCGACATACATGTCCTTCACGCCGTATTCGCCGTTGAGGTAGGCCGCGCAGGGCAGCACGCGCTTCTTGTCCTTGAGGTAGCTCTCCGCCATCGCGATCGCGGATGCGGCCGGGGCGTAGAACGCCGAACCGGTCTTCAACAGATTGACGATCTCGGCGCCGCCGTTGCGGGTGCGGTCGACGATCTCGTCGATCCGCGCCTGCGAGGTCCAGCCCATCTTGACGAGGTCGGGCAAGGGAATGCCGGCCACCGTGGAGTAGCGCACCAGCGGCACCATGGTGTCGCCATGGCCGCCCAGCACGAAGGCGGTGACGTCTTCGACCGAGACGTTGAACTCGTCGGCAAGGAAATAGCGGAAGCGCGAGGAATCCAGCACGCCCGCCATGCCCACCACCTTCTTGTGCGGCATGCCGGAGGCCTTCTGCAGCGCCCACACCATGGCATCGAGCGGATTGGTGATGCAGATGACGAAGGCGTCGGGGGCATATTTCTTGATGCCGGCGCCGACCTGCTCCATCACCTTGAGATTGATGCTCAGGAGATCGTCGCGGCTCATGCCGGGCTTGCGCGGCACGCCGGCGGTGACGATGCAGACCTTGGCATTGTCGAGCGCCTCGTAGGAATTGGCGCCGGTGTAATGCGCGTCGAAGCCGTCGACCGGAGAGGATTGCGCGATATCGAGCGACTTGCCCTGCGGCACGCCCTCGGCGATGTCGAACATCACGACGTCGCCGAGCTCCTTCAGGCCAATGAGGTGAGCCAACGTTCCGCCGATCTGGCCGGAGCCAATCAAAGCAATCTTGTCACGCGCCATGGGAAATCTGTCCTTTGAAGCCAAGGAGGAGGGAGGAAGGGGCTGAGTGGCTGGTTATCCCTTTCAAGGCACCCGTTCAAGTCGCGGCGTGCTCAATTGTCGAGCCACTTACGTCATTCCGGGGCGCGCGGAGCGCGAACCCGGAATCTCGAGAGTTCCCCGGGGCGCAATTGCGCCTCCGAGGTCTGGTCCTTCGGGACCATCCCGGAATGACAGCAACAACTACGTCTCCACCAGCCCGGTACTCGACCCGCTGGCCGCGGAATCCTTGTGGCCGTGCGGCAGCGCCAGATAGGATTCCGAACTCATCTCGATCAGCCGCGAGGAGGTCCGCTTGAACTCGTTGGCCTCAACACCTTCGTTCGCGACATACAGCGACACCGGATCGGCCGCGGCCGAGGCCATCAGTTTCACCGCATTGTCATACAGCGTGTCGATCAGGGCGATGAACCGCTTGGCTTCGTTGCGCTCGGCGTAATCCATCACCGGAATGCGGTCGATCAGGATGGTGTGATAGTCGTGCGCGAGCCGCAGATAGTCCGATGCCGCGAGCGGTTTTTCGCAGATATCCGCGAATGAAAATCGCGCCACGCCATGCGCCGAGCACGGCACGCGCAGGACACGGCCCTTGATCGAAATATCGCGCGGCTTGCACGGCGCTTTGCCGGTCATCCTCGCCCAGGCCTTGTCGA
The DNA here is from genome assembly GCA_963742695.1 of uncultured Alphaproteobacteria bacterium. Classification (GTDB taxonomy): domain Bacteria; phylum Pseudomonadota; class Alphaproteobacteria; order Rhizobiales; family Xanthobacteraceae; genus Bradyrhizobium. The sequence goes on along the minus strand of CAVUNF010000019.1, from coordinate 45,121 downwards.
GCGCGGCATCGGCCGCACCATCCGCCGGCACCAGCCACATCTTCACGCCGGCGAGTTTTTCAAGCCGGAAATCGGTGCGGGCATTGAGCCGCAGCACGTCCATATGCGCCGCTATCTGCGCGATGAACGGCAGGAACAGCGCCCGGTTCAGCCCGCCCTTGTAGAGGTCGTCGGGCGCGACGTTGGAGGTCGCCACCACCACGGTGCCGAGTTCGAACAGTTTCGAGAACAGCCGTCCCAGGATCATCGCATCGGCGATGTCGGTGACATGAAATTCGTCGAAGCACAGAAGCCAGGCCTCGTCGAAAATCGAGCCGGCGGTGAGCGCGATCACGTCGCCGTCGGCGATCTCGCCGCGCGCGATGTTCTGGCGGAAGCCGAAAATCCGCTCATGCACCTCGGCCATGAATTCGTGAAAATGCGCGCGGCGCTTGTGCACGACAGGGCTTTGCTGAAAGAACATATCCATCAGCATGGTCTTGCCGCGCCCGACCTCGCCGTGAATGTAGAGGCCGCGCGGCGGGGCTGCGTCCTTGTCGGCAAACAGCCGGCCCAGCAGGCCCTGCTTGCGCACCGGCTTGTAGCCCGCCAGCCGCGCCTCGAGGTCGGCGAAGGCCTCGGCGGCCTCCGCCTGCGCAGCATCGGCTTCGATCGCGCCTGAGGCGACGAGGCTCTGATAATGGGCGCGGAACGGGGCGGACGGCGGAGACAGCATGGCCCCCTTACGGCCTCAACACAGCGGAAATTGCAAGCCGTGAATTGGGGCTGGGGGTATGCGACTTCCTTCTCCCTCACCCCGCACAGAGCGGGCGAGGTGAAACCTCACGCGCTGAGCGCGTAGGAATCCTCGACCACATAAGGCCCGCCGCCGGTGGAGGCGCGCGAGGAGAACAACACGAAGCGCGAGGCGGTGAACACCCGGGTCGGAAAATAGCCGCGCACCGACAGATAGTCCGCGACGTCCTGGTTGGAGGCATCGCGCAGCCGCGCCAGCGTGACATGGGGGGTGAATTTGCGGCCTTCGGGATCGAGCCCGAAACGCTGCATCAGCCGCTCCAGTTCGGCCTGCAGCTCGATCAGCGGCCGGCTCGGCACGATCGAGGCCACCACCGCGCGCGGCTTTTTCCCGCCAAAACTCGACAGCCCCTGCAATGCGACATCGAACGGCTTGCGGTTGATCCGAAACAGCAGCGAGGCGATTTCGTTGGCCGCGACGCCGTCGATATCGCCGATGAAGCGCAGGGTGACGTGATAATTTTCGGGATCGATCCAGCGGGCGCCCGGCAGGCCGCCCCGCAAATTGGAAAGCGTCTGGCCGATCTCGGCCGGGATTTCCAGTCCAGTGAACAAACGCGGCATCGCACGACTCCCGATGCTGAATTCCGGTAACGAATCACCGATGGATATTTTTACCGTAGTTATGTGACTCTGCGAAGCATCCCACGGCCTTGGCCGGCAGAGCACGCGGGAAAACCCGCGCCAGGGTTATCGCTGCCCGTTTTTCAACTGCGTTGCCCGGATATTGCGCCGAGAAATGCCTCGACGCTGGGCAGGATATTTTTCACGATCACATCGATCCCCTCCGCGGTCGGATGCAGGCCGTCGGGCTGATTGAGTTTTGCTTCGGTCGCAACACCTTCCAGGAAAAACGGATACAGCGGCACCCCAAACGATTTCGCCAGATCCGGATAGATCGCGTTGAAACGGTCCGCATAATCGCTGCCGTAATTCGGCGGCGCAACCATCCCGCACAGCAGGACCGCGATGCCGCGCGCCTTCAACCGGGTCAGGATGTCCGTCAGCGCCGACCGGGTGACCTTGGGATCGGTGCCGCGCAGGGCGTCGTTGGCGCCGAGTTCGAGGATCACGGCCTCGGTTCCCTCCGGCACCGACCAATCGAGCCGGTCGCGGCCGCCGGAAGCGGTATCGCCGGACACCCCGGCGTTGATCATATCGACCGCTATCCCCTTGGCTTTCAACGATTTTTGTAAACGCGCCGGGAACGCGGCCGGGCCCGAAAGCCCAAAGCCGGCGCTCAGCGAATCACCCAGCACCACCATCTTGATCGGCTTTGCCGACACGGCGGCCGGGGCCTGGGCCAAGGCCGTTCCAGACATCATCAGAAACATTCCCAACACGAGCAAGTGCGCGAACATCGCGCGCCGCCCCTCGACCGCCACTAACGAAGTGCCATATGACCCAGCCATGGACAGTCTCATCGAACCCTCGTCGCTGGCCGGCCTTGCGCCGGACACCATTGCCATCTCGAACGTCAATCTCTCGCTCGGCGCAGGTGCTGCGCGCGTTCATATCCTGAAAGACATCAGCCTGCGGGTCGCCTCGGGCGAAGCGATCGGCCTGATTGGACCGTCAGGCTCGGGGAAATCAACCTTGCTGATGATCATGGCGGGATTGGAGCGTCCCGACAGCGGAGAAGTGGTGGTCAACGGCACCCCTTTCAATGCCCTCGACGAGGACGCGCTGGCGCGCTTTCGCGGCCGTCAGGTCGGCATCGTATTCCAGTCGTTTCATCTGATCCCGACCATGACGGCGCTGGAAAATGTCGCGGTCCCGCTGGAACTGGCCGGCAACCCCGACGCCGCGCGAGCGCGCGGCGCAGGAATTGACGTCGGTCGGTCTGGGCGACCGGCTGCACCACTATCCCACGCAATTGTCCGGCGGCGAGCAGCAGCGCGTCGCGCTGGCCCGCGCGCTGGCGCCGGATCCCGCGATCCTGGTGGCGGACGAGCCGACCGGCAATCTCGATGAAGCCACCGGCAGGCAGATCGTCGATCTCTTGTTCACCAAACACGCCGAGCGCGGCATGACCCTGGTGCTGGTGACCCACGACACCTCGCTGGCGCAGCGCTGCGATCGCGTGGTGCGGCTGCGCTCGGGCCGCATCGACGTCCAGCCGGCGGATCGCGAAACCGCTTCATGAGCATGGCCGCAGAGACCGCCTCAGGCAGCCGCGGGGCATCGCTTGCGCTGCGCTACGCCTTGCGCGAACTGCGCAGCGGCCTGCGCGGCTTCTACGTTTTCATCGCCTGCATCGCGCTCGGCGTGATGGCGATTGCCGGCGTCGGCTCGGTCGCGTCGAGCCTCAGCGAGGGACTGGCGCATGAGGGCCGCACCCTGCTCGGCGGCGACGTCGCGTTCTCGCTGATCCAGCGCGAGGCCAAGCCCGATGAGGTCGCCTTTCTGCGTTCGCGCGGCGAGGTGTCGGTGGCGGCGACATTGCGCGGCATGGCGAAAACCTCCGATGGCCGGCTCGCACTGGTCGAGCTCAAGGCGGTCGACGGCAGTTACCCGATGCTCGGCGAGGTAAAGCTCGCGCCGAAAATGCCGATCAACGATCTGTTGGCCGAGCGTGACGGGGCGTTCGGCGCCGCCGTCGATTCGACCCTGCTGGCGCGGCTCGATCTCAAGCTCGGCGACCGCATCAGCATCGGCAGCGCCAGCTTTCAAATCCGCAGCGTGGTCAGCGCCGAGCCGGACAAGCTTGCCGGCGGAGTCGGTTTTGCGCCGCGGGTGCTGGTCAGCGAAGCCGCCTTGCGCGCGACCGAGCTGCTGCAGCCCGGCAGCCTGGTGCGCTGGATCTATCGGGTGAGACTGCCGGACAATGCCGCCAACGATCGCGCCGCGACCGCGCTCGCCGACGATGCACGGAGCGCGCTGCCGCAGGCCGGCTGGGAAATCCGCAGCCGCGGCAACGCCTCGCCGCAGCTGGAGCGCACCATCAGCCGCTTCACCCAGTTTCTCACCCTGGTCGGCCTCGCCGCACTGCTGGTCGGCGGCGTCGGCGTCGCCAATGCGGTCAAGAGCCATATCGACCGCCGCCGCGATGTCATCGCGTCGTTCAAGGCGCTGGGCGCCACCGGCCGCGACGTCTTCACGATCTATCTGACGCAGGTGGTCGTGCTGGCGGTGATCGGCTCGGTGATCGGCCTTGCCGCCGGCGCCTCGCTTCCCTTCCTCATCGTCGGCGTGTTCGGCAAGATCCTGCCGCTGCCGGTGGTGCCGGCGCTGTATCTCGATGAGCTCGCTTTATCGTTCGTCTATGGGCTGTTGACCGCGCTCGCCTTCGGCCTGTGGCCGCTCGCCCGGGTCCATGACGTCCCGGTGGCGGCGCTGTTTCGCGAGGCTGTCACCGCCGAATGGCATCGCCCGCGCTGGCGTTATCTCGTGCTGATGGCGGTGGTGATCGCGCTGCTGGTCGCGGTGGTGATCGGGCTCGCCTACGACAAGCGTGTCGCGGCGGTGTTCGTCGCATCCTCGGTCGTGGTGTTCGCGCTGTTGCGCGGCATCGCCGCCGGCCTGATGGCGCTGGCGCGGCGGCTGCCGCGCACCCGCATCACCATGCTGCGGCTCGCCATCGCCAATATCTACCGGCCCGGCGCCCTGACGCCGTCGGTGGTGATGTCGCTCGGCCTGGGGCTGGCGGTGCTGGTCACGATCACCCAGATCGACGGCAATCTGCGGCGGCAATTCTTGGCGGCGCTGCCCGACCGCGCGCCGTCGTTCTATTTCATCGATATCCCGACCGCCGACGCCGACCGCTTCGGCGCCTTCCTCAAGGAAACCGCGCCGCAGTCGACGATCGAGGATGTGCCGATGCTGCGCGGGCGCATCGTCGCCGCCCGCGGCCTCAAGGCGGAAGACCTGAAGCCGCCGTCCGACACCGAATGGGTGCTGCAGAGCGACCGCGGCCTGTCCTATACCGGCGAAATCCCGCGGGGCTCGAAGGTCGTCGAGGGCAAATGGTGGGGCGCCGATTATGACGGGCCGCCGCTGGTCTCGATGGAAAAGAAGATCGCCGACGGCCTCAGGCTCAAGATCGGCGATGAAATCGTCGTCAACGTGCTCGGCCGCGATATCCCGGCCACCATCGGCAATTTGCGCACCGTCGACTGGCAGAGCCTCGGCATCAATTTCGTGCTGGTGTTCTCCCCCAACGCCTTCAAGGGGGCGCCGCACACCCATATCGCGACCCTGACCGAGACCCATCCGGACCCCAAGGGCGACGCCCGGATCATCAAGTCGGTGGCGGACGCCTTCCCGACGGTGACCAGCGTGCGGGTCCGCGAGGCGCTGGAAACCGTCGGCGCCGTGGTCACCAATCTGGTGCTGGCGATCCGCGGCGCCAGCGCGGTGACGCTGATATCGGCCATCCTGGTGCTGGGCGGGGCGCTCGCCGCCGGCCATCGCCACCGGGTCTACGACGCCGTGATCCTGAAAACCCTGGGCGCCACCCGCGCCCGGCTGCTCGGCGCCTATGCGCTGGAATACCTGATGATCGGCTTTGCCACCGCGGTGTTCGGCGTCATCGCCGGTTCCGTCGCGGCCTGGCTGATCGTGACCCGGCTGATGACGCTGAGCTTCATCTGGCAGGCCGGCAGCGCCGCCGGCGTGGTGGCGGCGGCCCTGATCGTCACGGTCGGGCTGGGGCTTGCCGGCACCTTGCTGGCCCTGAACCAGAAGCCGGCGACCGTGTTGCGGAATTTGTGACAAATTGAAGCAGCCGGATAGGTCGGAAAGACGCCATATGGCGGTCCCCGCCAGATATGCGTCTTGATCGGGGGACCAGCGCCGGAAACGCACGGCTAACATGCCGCGGAGCGACATTCAGCCGCGCATGGAAGCTTGCAGTGAATGTGTTAGTTTCCCACATACAACCTCGGGTCAGACGCCCGGTTTGATGACGCGAAATTAATGTCAGCAAACAATGGCGTCTGGGATAGATACTCTGAACCGGCGACGCAAACCCCTTGCGCTCCGCCGGACAAACAAATGGGAATTCGACCATGTCGGACCTAGACCGCAACTACGCTTCTCCCTTCGGCCGGGCCGCCGGGCGCACTGACGCTGCGACCGTCGATGCCGGTCTGCGCTCGTACATGCTGCGCATCTACAACTACATGACGATCGGCCTCGCCATCACCGGCCTCGCCGCGCTCGGCGTCTACATGGCCGCGGTGACGACCGATCCGTCGGCTGCCGCCGCCAAGTTCGGCAACGCCTACCTGACGGCGTTCGGCTACGCGATGTATGTCAGCCCGCTGAAATGGCTGTTCATCCTGGCGCCCCTTGCCATGGTGTTCGCGATTTCGTTCGGCATCAACCGGCTGAAGCCCGCAACGGCACAGTTGCTGTTCTGGGCGTTCGCAGCGCTGATGGGCATTTCGCTGTCGTCGATCTTCCTGGTGTACACCCACACCTCGATCGTGCGGGTGTTCTTCATCACGGCGGCGACCTTCGGCGCGCTGAGCCTGTACGGCTACACCACCAAGCGTGACATGAGCGGCATGGCGTCGTTCCTGTTCATGGGCCTGATCGGCATCATCATTGCGAGCGTGGTCAATATCTTCCTCGCCAGCTCGATGCTGCAGTTCATCGTGTCGGTGGTCGGCGTGCTGGTGTTCGCGGGCCTCACCGCCTACGACACCCAGCGGCTGAAGAACGACTACATCTACGGCTATGCCTCGCAGGGCGGTGACGTGGCGGAGCGTGCGGCCATCACCGGCGCATTGTCGCTCTACCTCAACTTCATCAACCTGTTCACGCTGCTGCTGCAGTTGCTCGGTCAGCGCGACTGATCTGCGGCACTTCGCTGAAGCATTCGAGCCCCGGCCTAGCGGCCGGGGCTTTTCTTTTGCGGCCAACGAAAATAATCTCCGCGCCATGTCCTCGCCAGAAATCAGGGCCGCGACCGCGGCCGACCTGCCCTCCGTCACCGAAATTTACGAGCACGCGGTGCTTCACGGCACCGCGACGTTCGAACTGATCCCGCCGGATCTCGCCGAGATGACGCGGCGCTTCGGCGTGCTGATGGAGGGCGGCTATCCCTATCTGGTCGCAACCCTCGAAGGCCGCGTGATCGGCTACGCCTATGCGGGCGCCTACCGGCCGCGGCCGGCCTATCGCTTCACCGTGGAGAATTCGGTCTATCTGCAGCCCGCGATCCACCGGCGCGGCATCGGCCTGCAATTGCTGCAGCGGCTGATCGCCGACTGCGAGGCGCGCGGCTACCGGCAAATGATCGCGGTGATCGGCGATTCCGCCAATGCCGGCTCGATCGGCGTGCACACCAAATGCGGATTCCAGATGATCGGGACCCACCCGAATGTCGGATTCAAGTTCGGCCGCTGGCTCGACACCGTGATGATGCAGCGCGCGCTCGGCGAGGGCGGCACGACGCTGCCGGCGTAATCGTAGCGCCGCTACACCACCGCCAGCTTGCGGTCGATCACCAGCAGCACGCGGTCGAGTTCATGGCCGCGGCGCAGGATCAGCCCGGTCGCCGAGATCACGCTGTAGATCCCCTGCTTGCGCGCCAGCCGCGGATCCTTCTCGATGCGATAGATCGGGACTTCGGAAGCGCGGCGGAATACCGAAAACACCGCGCGGTCTTTCAGGAAGTCGATGGCGTAGTCGCGCCACTCGCCGTCGGCGACCATGCGCCCGTACAAATTCAGAATGCGATTGAGTTCGATACGATTGAACGTCACCCGGCTTGGTAAGGGACCCGCAGCGGTGTTTCGCGCCGCCGCGCGATTCTCGCTTGGATCGGCTTCCTCCGACATCGAACTCATGGAGCGCCTCCTGTCACATTAGCTACATGATCGCGCCAACCGCGCGCGGCTGCAAGAGGGCCGTGGCAAGGGCATAACGTATTTGCGCGCGCCGGACTGTCCGCCAGTTCCAGATGAAGCCAAAAAGTCACCGTCACGGGATCGTTAGAGGAATCATAATACGGCCCAATTTCCGCCCAGCGACCGCCCTTCTGGATTGCGACAAGACAATCCTGCGTTGGCCCGGTCCTTTCGACTCCGGATTCCTCAGCCCCCAGCCCCCCGGGGTTGTCGGGATCGGGCCTGTTCCGCAGATAGTTTATCCCCAATACTGGGCCAACGAGAGTTGGTCCTTTTTGTTTTTGGGGGATGCATCAGCAGAAATTAGATTCCGTCATTCCCCGATGCGCAATTGCGCATCTGAGGGCATGCGAAGCATGAACCCGGAATCTCGTTGCAATAACTTCTGGATTCCGGGTCCACGCGAAGACGCGTGTCCCGGAATGACAACGGGAGAATTTCTACCGCAGCGACGTGTAGGCCGCCCCTAGCATCGGGCCGGGCCTGTCGCGATTGCCGTCCTGGACATAGACCACCGCGGCATCGACGCCGTCCCGCGAGATATTTTCCAGCGGCACGGTCCAGCTGCCGGCGCTGCCGTTCCAGTCGCCCACCTTGAGCAGGCTGCGCACCACATTGTGGTAGGTCACTTCGCGGCCGCGGTTCTCGCCACGCCCGATCGAAATCGGCACGGCTTTCGAGATCGAGCCGATCCATACTTCGCCATGCGACACCGCAGGCCCTCTGCTGGCGGCCGCCACCGAAACGGTGATCTGCTTGCCTGCCAACGACAGCGATACCGGCAGCGACATCACGCCGTCGGCTTTCTTGGTGTCGCCGATGGCGCGGTCGATGCCGGCGCGGTCGCTGCCGATCACATGCACCGATCCGTTGACGACGACTTGCGGCGTGTAAATCTTGCGATCGCCGCGCATCTGCGAATAGGCTTTCTGGCGCTCGCTGAAACGCGCATTCGCCAGCGTGTCCTTCCAGCCGAGATAATCCCAGTAGTCGATCGGCATGCTCAGCGCGATCACCGTGGGATCCCTGGCGAGTTCGCCGATGATCCGGTCGGCGGGCGGGCATGACGAGCATCCCTGCGACGTGAACAGCTCCACCACCGCGCGCGGCTCGGCATGGGCTGGGTGAACGATGGCGACGACGGTGCAGACGCCGAGCGCGCCGGTCCATCGCGAAAAAGAACTGCGCGAAATACAATTATAGGCCATCATCGCTGTCATACTGCAACCCGAGTAACGCCCGCACCTTCAGCGTTAATACCTTGATATTACGATCCCCTAAACGCGCCGAAGGCGGCCCTTCATAGGCCGCCTCCCTGGTACCCGCTACTCACTTCGCAGTGAGGCACCGATCACAATCACGCGGCCAGCCGGCGCAGAACGTAATGCAGGATGCCGCCGTTTCGATAATATTCGAGTTCGTCGAGGGTATCGATCCGGCACAGCAGCGACACCCGCCGCAGCGAGCCGTCGCCGGATACGATCTCCGCCGTCAGCTTCTGGCGCGGCTTCAGATCGCCCTGCAGGCCGCGGATCGTCACCGTCTCGTCGCCCTTCAGGCCCAGCGACGACCACGACGCGCCGTCTTCGAAGGTCAGCGGCAGCACGCCCATGCCGACGAGATTGGAGCGATGGATGCGCTCAAAGCTCTGGCAGATCACGGCGCGGACGCCGAGCAGCCGCGTGCCCTTTGCGGCCCAGTCGCGCGACGAACCGTTGCCGTATTCGGCGCCGGCGAACACCACCAGCGGCACCTTCTCGGCCTGATACTTCATCGCCGCATCGTAGATCGACATCGACTCGCCATCGGGCCAGTGCTTGGTCAGGCCGCCTTCGGGGATATTGCCGTCGGCGCCTTTCAGCATGAAGTTCTTGATGCGGATATTCGCGAACGTGCCGCGCATCATGATTTCATGATTGCCGCGCCTGGTGCCGTATTGATTGAAGTCGGCCGGACGCACCTGATGCTCCGACAGATACTTTCCGGCAGGCGAGGTCAGCTTGATCGCGCCGGCCGGCGAGATGTGGTCGGTGGTGATCTTGTCGCCGAACATCGCCAGGATGCGGGCGTCGACGACGTCGACGATCGGCTCCGGCTCTTTCTTCATGCCTTCGAAATAGGGCGGGTTCTGCACATAGGTCGAGCTCATGTTCCAGCGATAGGTTTCGCTCTCGACGGTCTTGATCTTGCGCCAGTTGGTATCGCCCTTGAACACGTCGGCGTAACGCTTCTTGAAGATCGCCGCGGTGACGTACTTCTTCATGAAGGCGTTGATCTCCTTCGTGGTCGGCCAGATATCCCGGAGATAGACTGGCTTGCCGTCTTTGCCGGTGCCGATCGGGTCGACCGCCAGATTCTTGGTCACCGTTCCCGCCAGCGCATAGGCCACCACCAGCGGCGGCGACGCCAGGTAGTTGGCCTGCACGTCCGGACTGACGCGGCCTTCGAAGTTTCTGTTACCGGACAGCACGGCGGCACCGATGATGCCGTTGTCGTTGATCGATTTCGAAATCTCTTCCGGCAGCGGGCCTGAATTGCCGATGCAGGTGGTGCAGCCGAAGCCGATCAGGTTGAACCCGATCTTGTCGAGTTCGAGCTGCAGTCCGGAATTGGAGAGATACTCCGCGACCACCTGGCTGCCCGGCGCCAGCGAGGTTTTCACCCAGGGCTTTGCGGTCAGCCCGCGGGCGGCGGCGTTGCGCGCCAAAAGCCCGGCGCCGATCAGCACGCTAGGGTTGGAAGTGTTGGTGCAGGAGGTGATCGCCGCGATCACGACGTCGCCATGGCCGAGGTCGAAATTGCGATTCTCCACCGGATAGCGCTTCAAAGCGTCGGCGGCCTTCTTGTACTCGGTGGTCATGGCCGCGGTAAAACCTTCCGCGACCGCGGGCAATGCGACGCGGCCCTCCGGGCGCTTCGGTCCAGCCATCGAAGGCACGACGTCGGCGAGATCGAGCGTCAGCGTTTCCGTGAACACCGGATCGGGCGACTTGGCGGTGCGGAACATGCCTTGCGCCTTGGAATAGGCCACCACCAGCGCGACGCGGTCGGCCTTGCGGCCCGAGGTTTTCAGATAGTCGATGGTCGCCGCGTCGACCGGGAAGAAGCCGCAGGTGGCGCCATATTCCGGCGCCATGTTGCCGATGGTCGCCTTGTCAGCGACCGAAAGAAAATCCAGACCGGGGCCGAAGAACTCGACGAACTTTCCGACCACGCCCTGCTTGCGCAGCATCTGCGTGACGGTCAGCACCAGATCGGTGGCGGTGACGCCTTCCTTCAGCGAGCCCTTGAGCTTGAAACCGATCACTTCGGGCAACAGCATCGATTGCGGCTGGCCGAGCATCGCGGCTTCCGCCTCGATGCCGCCGACGCCCCAGCCGAGCACGGCAAGGCCGTTGACCATCGTGGTGTGGGAGTCGGTGCCGACAAGCGTATCGGGATAGGCGACCTCGAAGGTGCCGGTCTTCTTGCCGACCGTCATCTTCTCCTTGCGGGTCCACACGGTCTGCGCGAGGTATTCGAGATTGACCTGATGGCAGATGCCGGTGCCGGGCGGCACCACCGAGAAATTCGAAAACGCCTTCTGGCCCCATTTCAGGAATTCGTAGCGTTCCTGATTCTGCTTGTATTCCTCGATCACGTTCTTGCCGAACGCCTTGTTGTCGCCGAAGAAGTTCACGATCACGGAGTGATCGATGACGAGATCGACCGGCACCAGCGGGTTGATTTTTTCGGCATCGCCGCCGAGCGCCTGCATCGCGTTGCGCATCGCAGCCAGATCGACCACCGCCGGCACGCCGGTAAAATCCTGCATCAGCACCCGCGCCGGGCGGAACGAGATTTCATGCTCGAGCGCGCGCTTCTTCAGCCACTTCGACACCGCGACGATGTCTTCCTTCTTGACGCTGCGATTATCCTCGTTGCGCAGCAGGTTCTCCAGCAGCACCTTCATGGAATAGGGAAGCTTTGAGATCCCCTTCAGGCCATTCTTCTCGGCGGTGGGCAGGCTGTAATAAACGTAGGTCTTGCCGCCGACCTTGAGGGTTTTTTGGCATTTGAAGCTGTCGAGCGAGGTCATGTGAGGCGATCCCAATTCATCGTTATACCCGGCAAAGGGTATCAAAACACCGTCAGCAAAGCTTGGCCTGATGGCTTGCAGCGGTGGATTGTGTGCTGCATCAAGTTCCGGCTTATAGAATCATTCCAGAGGCACCGCCACACCGAGAATCGTGCCGCAGCAATGCGGTACCCACAAATTCTGACGCGCTAGCGATAGTTTCCTTCAGGGCTGTGAAAGGGCAAAATGCGGCTCCTGGGACGTGGCGTCAGATGTGTGCGGGGCGGCCGGGAGGTGTTCTCCGGGCCTGGATTTCGAGGCCTCCGCGGGCCAGGCGCTGGCCGTCACCGGCCCCAATGGCTCCGGCAAAACCTCGCTGCTGCGGCTCGTTGCGGGGCTGCTGACGCCATCAGACGGATCGATCGACCTTGCGGACGGCGAGGGCGAGCTGACCTTGCCCGAACAGGCCCACTATCTCGGCCATCGCGATGCGCTGAAACCGGCCTTGAGCGTGCTGGAAAACCTCACGTTCTGGCGGGATTTTCTCGGCGGCGCGCCGCTCGACGATGGGCCCGCAAGCCTCGCCGCGGTCGGGCTCGATCATGCTGCGCATTTACCGGCGGCGTATCTGTCGGCCGGGCAGCGCCGGCGGCTCTCGATCGCCCGGCTGCTGGCGGTGCGGCGGCCGATCTGGCTGCTGGACGAGCCGACCTCGGCGCTCGACGCCGCCGGGCAGACCATGTTCGGAGCCCTCATGACCGATCATCTCGCCCGCGGCGGGTTGATCGTCGCGGCGACGCATGCGCCGCTTGGGATTGATGCGCGCGAATTGCGGATCGGGGGCGGCGTCATGACCGCCCTCGCCGCGCTGATTTCACGCGACATCCGAATCGCCCTGCGGGTCGGCGGCGGGGCGCTGATCGGCGTGCTGTTCTTTCTCACCGTGGTGGTGCTGATGCCGTTCGCGTTGGGACCCGATCTGGCTTTGCTGACGCGGCTTGGTCCGGCGATCCTCTGGCTCGGCGCGCTGCTCGCCAGCCTGCTCACGCTCGACCGGCTGTTCATGGCCGACCACGAGGATGGCTCGCTCGACCTGATCGTGATGAGCCGGGCCCCGCTGGAATTGACCTGTGCCGCCAAGGCGCTGGCGCATTGGCTGGCCGCCGGGGTGCCGCTGATCGCCGCTACGCCGGTGCTGGGACTGATGCTGAATCTCGATGCGAGATCGACTGGGGCCGTGGCCCTGACGCTGCTGGTGGGCACGCCGGCGCTGACCTTTACCGGCATGATCGGCGCCGCACTTGCGGTGACGCTGCAGCGCGGCGGGCTGCTGCTCGCGGTGCTGGTGCTGCCGCTGTCGATCCCGGTGCTGATCTTCGGCGTTGCCGCCTCCAACGCCGCGATATCAGAGCCGCTGGCGTTCGGAACTCCGTTCTCGATCCTGTGCGCGCTGTCGCTGGTCAGTCTTGTGATTGGACCATTCGCGGCGGCGGCGAGTTTACGGCATGGGCTGGACTGAGCGTGATCCCGAAAATTGACCAACTTGACCAGGATCAACTCTCGCTGAGTGCCCCGATGCTGATTGCCTGTAACGACCGTGACTATTAACAGGATGCCATGACGCTGATCGATCTCGCCAATCCGACAAAATTCCTCAACCTGACCGCGCGGATACTGCCGTGGCTCGCCGGCGCCACGGCGGCGCTGCTGGCGATCGGGCTCTATCAATCGGCCATGGCACCCGACGACTATCAGCAGGGCGCCACCATGAAGATCATGTTCATCCACGTGCCGAATGCCTGGCTGGCGATGTTCGTCTGGGGCGTGATGAGCCTTGCCGCCTTGGGGACGCTGGTGTGGCGGCATCCGCTGGCGGATGTGGCCGCCAAGGCCGCCGCGCCGATCGGGGCGGCGTTCACGTTTCTGGCGCTGGTCACGGGTTCGCTGTGGGGCCGGCCGATGTGGGGCACCTATTGGGAATGGGATGCGCGGCTGACGTCGGTGTTGATCCTGTTTCTGATGTATCTCGGCCTGATCGCGCTGTGGCGCGCGGTCGAAGACCCCTCGCGCGCCGCCCGCGCCGCGGCGATCCTGACCCTGGTCGGCGCCCTCAATTTGCCGATCATCAAATTCTCGGTCGACTGGTGGAATACCTTGCATCAGCCCGCCTCGGTGCTGCGGCTGGGCGGGCCCGCGCTCGACCGCGCCTTCCTGATTCCGCTGCTGGTGATGGCGGTAGCGTTTTCATTGTTGTTCCTGACGCTGCATCTGGCGGCGATGCGCAACGAGATTTTGCGGCGCCGGGTGCGCAGCTTGCAGATGATGCAAGCCAGCCGGCAATCGGCGTAACGGCGATGTCGCTCGGTCCCAACGCAGCATTCATCCTGACATCCTATGCGGTGGCCACCGCCGTGGTGTTGATCCTGATTGGCTGGGTCGCGCTCGACTATCGCCGCCAGAAGGCGCGCCTGCGCGAGCTCGAAGCCAGCGGCATCGTCCGGCGCTCCGGGCGAAGTGCTGCGGAAATCTGATGAGCGTCCCCCCTGTAACAGGCGCCTTGCCGCGCCGCCGGCGCTGGGTGGTGGCGCTGCCGCTGCTTGGCTTCATGGCGGTGGCCGGGCTGTTCCTGCTGCGGCTGCACGGCGGCGATCCCTCCAAAATCCCCTCGGCCCTGATCGGACGCCCGGCGCCGCAAACCGCGCTGCCGCCGCTGCCGGACCTCGTCCATAACGGCACGCAGGTGCCCGGGCTCGATCCCGCAGTGTTCAAGGGCAAGGTCAGCGTCGTCAATGTCTGGGCGTCCTGGTGCGTGCCGTGCCACGACGAGGCGCCGCTTCTGACCGAACTCGGCCGCGACAAACGGCTGCAGATCGTCGGCATCAACTACAAGGACGCCCCCGACAACGCCCGGCGCTTTCTCGGCCGCTACGGCAATCCGTTCGGCTTTGTCGGCGTCGACGGCAACGGCCGCGCCTCGATCGAATGGGGGGTCTATGGCGTGCCGGAAACCTTTGTGGTCGGGCGCGAAGGCACGATTCTCTACAAGCTGGTCGGCCCGGTAACCCCGGCGAATTTTGAGAGTGTGCTCAAGGCCGAGATCGAAAAGGCATTGAAGGCGGGGTCGTGAATCATTGATCGTCATTCCGGGGCATCGCGCAGCGATGAACCCGGAATCTCGAGATTCCGGGTTCGATGCTTCGCATCGCCCCGGAATGACGATCCAAATAAATTTTCGCTTTTATCTGCCGTTCATTTGCCGGCCATGGCGCCGCCACGAATTCGAAGCTAGCTTGATGGCGTTACTTAAACAGTCCTTGGAGGGACACCCAATGCGTCATTTCACGCTTGCTTCGCTTGCTGCCACTGCGCTCACCCTTGGTCTGCTGACGGCTACACCCGTCATGGCCCAGGCCACCCAACCCGCCGCCAAATCCGACAGTAAAATGGCTCCCGCTCCTGCGAAGGCGCCAGCCACTGAATCGAAGATGGCCCCCGCCGCGGCTCCCAAGGTCGAGTTGCTCGACATCAACACGGCCAGCGCCGACCAGCTCGCCGAGCTGCCGGGCATCGGCAAGGCCTATTCGGCCAAGATCGTCGCGGGCCGCCCCTACAAGGGCAAGGACGACCTGGTGAACAAGGACATCGTCCCGCAGAAGACCTATGACGGCATCAAGGACAAGATCATCGCCAAGCAGAAGAGCTGATCTTTCCGTCTTAACCTCTCCCCGCGAAGAGCGGGGAGAGGCAGAAGAATCCCCTCACCGCTTCGTCACATCGCCAGCGTCCGCCTCGCTGGCTTCCAGCGACGCCGGCTCCAGGTGATAGCGTTTTGTCAGCGGCATCTGGCTGATCGCAAACACCATCGTCAGCGGCACCATGCCGAAGGCCTTGAATGCGACCCAGAAGTCGGTCGACTGGGTGCGCCAGATGATCTCGTTCAAGACCGCCATCGCCACAAACCACAGCGCCCAGCGCAAGGTCAGGATACGCCAGCCCTGCGGCGTCAGATTGAACATCTGGTCGAACATGATGGCGATGAAGGAGCGGCCAAACAGCAGGCCGCCGCCGAGGGTCGCCGCGAACAGCGAATAGACAATGGTCGGCTTCATCTTGATGAAAGTCTCGTCGTGCAGCACCAGCGTCAGGGTGCCGAACACGATGACGACGAAGGCGGTGACGATCGCCATGATCGGCACGTGCCGCGTCACCACGTAAGACGCGATCATCGCCGCGACAATCGCCACCATGAACGCGCCGGTGGCGACGAACAGGTCGAATTTGGCGTTGCAGACGAAAAAGATGATCAGCGGGCCGAGTTCGGTCGCGAGCTTGAACAGCGGATGCGGCGTGGTCTTGTCCATTGGATAGCCCATGTTGCCGTCATCATCCGCGAATGCGGATGATCCAGTATTCCGAGGCGCCTCGATTCAAACTAGCGACGCGGAGTACTGGATGCCCGCCTGCGCGGGCATGACAAGAAAAACCCTAATCCTCAATCCCCGCGATCGCGCGGGCAAAATCCCGCGCGGTGAAGGGTGCGAGATCGTCGATGCCTTCACCGACGCCGATAAAATGCACCGGTAGTTTATGCTTTTCGGCCAGCGCCACCAGGATGCCGCCGCGCGCGGTGCCGTCGAGCTTCGTCATCACCAGCCCCGTAACCCCTGCGGTACGACGAAACGCCTCGACCTGCGACAGCGCATTTTGTCCCACCGTGGCGTCGAGCACCAGCAGCACCGCGTGCGGCGCCGAGGCGTCGACCTTGCGGATGACGCGAACCACCTTTTCGAGTTCGTTCATCAGTTCGGCCTTGTTCTGCAGGCGGCCGGCGGTGTCGATCAGCAGCACGTCGCGCTTTTGCTCGCGCGCCGCGGTCAGCGCGTTGAAGGCGAGACTCGCGGAATCCGAACCCTGCGCGCCCGCGATCACAGGCGATTTGGTGCGCTCGCCCCAGATCTTCAATTGCTCGATGGCGGCGGCGCGAAAGGTGTCGCCGGCCGCCAGCATCAGCGTGCGGCCTTCGGCCGAAAGTTTTGCGGCGAGCTTGCCGATGGTGGTGGTCTTGCCGGAGCCGTTGACGCCGACCACCAGAATGACGAACGGCTTTTGTGCCGCGTCGATGACCAGCGGTTTTGCCACCGCCGACAAAACCTTTTCGACTTCGGTCGCGACCACCGACTTCACATCGTCGGCCGAAATCGCCTTGTCGTAGCGGCCGTGGCCGACGGCGGCCGAAATCCGCGCCGCCACCTCGGTGCCCAAATCGGCGCGCAGCAGCACGTCCTCGATATCCTCGAGCATCGCGCGGTCGAGCTTGCGTTTGGTGACGAGATCGGCCACCGCGGTCCCGAGCGAACTCGAAGTGCGCTTCAGCCCGCTGGACAACCGCCGCCACCAGCTCAGTTTTGTCGTTCCGTCAGTGGTATCGCTCATGTTGGGGGTGTGTTAGCGGTTTCGCGCCATGAGCGAAAGTCTCGACCGACCGGCTGAAGTTCCCGAGCTGACCGCCGATGAAATCCAGTCCCGCGTGCTCCATCGCGACGGGCTGATGCTGGTGATCGACAAGCCCGCGGGCCTGCCGGTGCACCGCGGCCCCAAGGGCGGCGCCAACCTGGAATCCTCGTTCGACGCGTTGCGCTTCGGCCTGCCGCGGCCGCCGGTGCTGGCCCACCGGCTCGACCGCGATACCTCCGGCTGCCTGGTGCTCGGCCGCCATCGCAAGGCCACCGCATCGCTCGGCCTGTTGTTCAAGCACGGCAAGATTTCAAAAACCTATTGGGCTGTGGTCGAGGGCGGCCCTGCTGAAAATGAAGGCACCATCGACATGCCGCTCGGCCGCCTCAACGCCGAGCGCGGCTGGTGGCAGAAACCCGATCCGGAAGGCCAGACCGCGGTCACCAACTGGAAAGTGCTGGGACGAGGCGACAGCCTCGCCTGGCTGGCGCTGGAGCCGGTCACCGGGCGAACCCATCAATTGCGCGTCCATTGCGCCGAAATGGGCTGGCCGATCGTCGGCGACAACATCTACGGCAACGGCCCGCGTTTCGGCGTGCCGACCCTGCATTTGCATTCCCGCGAGATCGTGATTCCGATTTCGAAGAACAAGGAACCGGTGCGCGTGGTGGCGCCGGCGCCGCAGCATTTGCAGGAGCGGTTGAGGGTGTGTGGCTGGAATGGGGAGTGATTAACTCCGTCATTGCGAGCGAAGCGAAGCAATCCAGCTTTTGAACTTCAGCAAAGCTGGATTGCTTCGTCGCTTACGCTCCTCGCAATGACGGCTGCACCGTCAACCGCGCGCCATCATGCCCCGCCATCATCGAGCGCCCGCACCACGCCCGGCGTTTCGCCCGCAATCGCCACCGGCAGGAAATGCTCGGTGCGCCCCTGCGTGGCGCTCTCGATCAGCACCTGCCGCACAGCGCCCACTTCCGAAGCCAGCCGCCGTTGCAGCGCGGCCTCGCCGGTCGCGCGCAATCGTTTGGCGCGTTGCTTGATGACGTTGCCGTTGACCTGCGGCATCCGCGCCGCCGGGGTGCCCGGCCGCGGCGAATAGGGAAACACATGCAGGAAGGTGAGATCGCAGTGCTCCACCAAACCTAGCGAGCGCGCGAACATCTCTTCGGTCTCGGTGGGAAAGCCCGCGATGATATCGGCGCCGAGCGCGATGTCCGGCCGCAACCGCCGCACCTGCGCGCAGAAATCAATCGCATCTTTGCGGGAATGCCGCCGCTTCATCCGCTTGAGAATCATGTCGTCGCCGGATTGCAGCGACAGATGCAGATGCGGCATCAGCCGCGCATCGTCCGCGATCACGTCGAGCAGATCGCGGTCGACCTCGATCGAATCGATCGAAGAAATCCGCAGCCGCTTCAGTTCCGGTACATGCCGAAGAATCTGCTTGGTCAGTTGGCCGAGCTTTGGCGCGCCCGGCAGATCCGCGCCGTAGCTGGTGAGATCGACCCCGGTCAACACGATCTCGGCGTGGCCGCGCTCGACCAATGCGCGGACCTGGTCGACCACAGCGCCCATCGGCACCGAGCGCGAATTGCCGCGGCCATAGGGGATGATGCAGAAGGTGCAGCGGTGATCGCAGCCGTTCTGCACCTGCACGAACACCCGCGGCAGGCCCTTGGCGAAGCCTTCCAGCAAATGCGGCGCCATTTCGCGCACCGCCATGATGTCGGCCACCGCGATCTTTTCGTCGCTGGCAAGGCCGAAGGCCGGCATCGTGTCGAAGGCGACGCGGGTATCGCGCCAGGCCTCGCTGCGCATCTTGTCGTCATTGCCGACAACGCGATCGACCTCGGCCATGTCGGCGAACATCGAGGCTTGCGTCTGCGCCGCGCAGCCGGTGACCACGATGCGGGCCGAGGGCCGCTCGCGCTTCAGCCGGCGGATCGATTGCCGCGCCTGCGCCACCGCCTCGTTGGTGACCGCGCAGCTGTTGATGACGATGGTGTCGTCAAGCCCGGCACGCTCCGCCTCGCGCGCAATCACTTCGGATTCGAAGGCGTTGAGGCGGCAGCCGAAAGTGACGATGTCGACGGCCATTCCTAGGCGACGGACGCGAACAGGGCGGGATCGAACCGGCCTTCAAACTCGAACGTCGCGGTGCCTGTCATCAGCACGTGGTCGTCGCTCTCGCGCCATTCGATTGCGATCTCGCCGCCGGGCAGCGCAATGGTGACGGTGCGATTGGTACGCTTCAGCCGTGCGGCCGCTACCGCGGTGGCACAGGCCGCCGAGCCGCAGGCCTTGGTCAATCCGGCGCCGCGCTCCCAGGTGCGAATCGTGATGTGGTCGCGATCGACGATATGCGCCAGCGTGATGTTGGCCCGCTCCGGAAAGATCGGATGGTTTTCCAGCAGCGGCCCGAAGCGGGGCAGATCATAGGCGTTGACATCGTCGACCCAGAAGATCGCATGCGGGTTACCCATGCTGACCACCGACGGCGTGTGCAGCACCGGGGCGTCGATCGGGCCGATCTGCAGCTCGATCGAGCGGGTGTCGCGAAACTCCTCCGCCAGCGGAATATCCTTCCAGCCGAACTTCGGCGCGCCCATGTCGACGGTGTAGAGATCGGGCGCAGGGCCCTGCCAGCAATTCAGCAGGCCGGCCCTGGTTTCATAGGTCACCGAGGTCTGGCCGGTTTTCTCGAACTGACGGCGTACCACGCAGCGCATGCCGTTGCCGCAGGCCTCGGCCTCCGAGCCGTCATTGTTGTAGATGCGAATGAAGGCCTCGGTGCCCGCAAGCCGCGGCGGCTGCAGCACCATCAGCTGGTCGTACGGCGCACCGGCGGGCGAGGCCACCGCGCGCGCGTCCGCCGCCGTGACGGCGGCCGGCGCATCGCGCAGGTCGACCACGACAATCTCGTTGCCGATGCCGTTCATCTTGACGAATGCGTGGTTGGCGAGCGCGCTCATAGGATACCGAATTGGGATACCGACGGGGATTTCCGAATTATGCCTGCTTTATATGGCGAATGGTCCCCGATTGGCCAGTGCGGCAAATCTGTGTCGGGGCCCCCGCATCCGGCAAGCGGGGCTGCATGACGTATCTGTCATGGGACGAAAACCGGCCTTGCGTGTTAACGTCATGATGTCTGCATTTTGCCCGGGCCTGATCCGGGACAGGCGGCGAATCGCAGTTGCTGATGGCTTATGGGGACGGACGAATGAATTTCTTGAGTTCTTTTCGCTTTGCCGGATTGGCACTGATCCCGATTGTGGCGGTCGCCTGGGCTGGCGTTGCGCTGGCGCAAGCGCCGGCACCTGCGGCAAGCCCATCGGCCGCGCCGGCCCCTCCGGCGGCGGCCGCACCGGCGACCCCGGCCCCGGCTCCGTCCGCCACCCCTGCCCCGCCGCCTGCCGAAACCAAATCTCCGGCGGACACGCCGTCAGTCGCGCGAACGCCGGTGCCGCCGGCCGCCGCGCCGGTGCAGACCGCCGACCCCTTCGGCGAACAGATCACGCTGGAGCCGAAGAAGGCCTTGATCATCAAGGGCACCGCCAACTGGGATTCGGCGTTCGACACCCTGATCGAATCGTTCAAGACGCTGACGGCCCTGCTCGACAAGCAGGGCATCAAGTCTTCAGGCAATGCGATGATCGTCTACACCTCGACCGACGATACCGGCTTCACCTTCCTCGCCGAAATCCCGGTCGATCAGGATCCGAAGAACCTGACCAAGGACATGAGCATCGGCAAATCGCCCGACGGCAAGGCCCTGAAGTTCGTCCATCGCGGCTCCTACGACAATATGGACAACACCTATGAGGCGATCACCAATCACCTCGACGACAAGAAGCTGGAGGCCAAGGATACCTTTATCGAGGAATACATCACCGACCCGCTGAAAACGGCGGAGGACAAGCTGGTGATCAACGTCTATGTGCCGCTGAAGTGACGCGCATGAAACATCGCGCTGCGCTCGCCGCCGCCATCGTCACGGGCATGCTGCTGGCCGCGCCCGCATTGGCGCAGGTCCCGCCACCGGCGGCGATTTCCGTCACCGGTGAAGCCACCGTGTCGGTGCCGCCAGATCTGGCGCTGATCGACGGCGGCGTGACATCGGAAGCCAAGACCGCGCGCGAGGCCTCCGACGCCAACAACACGGCGATGGGCAAGGTGCTGCTGGCGCTGAAGGGCGCCGGCATCGATGAAAAGGATCTTCAGACCTCGCGGCTGTCATTGCAGCCGCAAAGCGCGCCCAACAAGTCAGGGCCATCGGCGATCGTCAGCTACCGCGCCAGCAACCGCGTCACGGTCCGGCTGCGCGACGTCAGCAAGGTGGCCAACGTGATCGACACCCTGGTGGGTGCAGGCGCCAACGAGATCGGCGGCATCAATTTCATGGTGTCGCAGGCCTCAAAGCATCTCGACGAGGCCCGTGAACGGGCCGTCGCCGATGCCCGCCGCAAGGCCGAAATCTATGCCCGGGCCGGCGGCGTCACGCTGGGCGCGCCGCTCAGCATCTCCGAGGAAGGCGGCAACGCGCCGCCGCCGATGCCTTACCGCAAGATGTCCGCTGGCATGGCCGCGTCCGCACCGGTGGCACAGGGCGAAGAGACGCTTGCGGTGACGGTAAATGTGACCTGGGCGATCAAGCCGAAAGAGTGAGATCGTCGTCCCGGCCTAGTGCGCAATTGCGCACGGGGGCCGGGACGACGAGATTTCTAAACCTCAAACACCTGCCCAGGCTTCAGCGCCACAAACTTCTCCCGCGCAACCTTCGCCTCATCCAGCGCCTCGCCCAGCGCCGTCGACCGGCGCATCGATCGCTTCATCCGTCAGTTGAAACGTGCCGTGGTGATGCGCCAGCGCCTGCGCGGCGCCGCAATCGGCCAGCGCTTTCACCGCATCCGACGGGTTCATGTGCTGATCCTTCATGAACCAGCGCGGCTCATAGGCGCCGATCGGCAGGATCGCCAGCCGCAACGGGCCATGCTTTTCGGCGACACGGCGGAAATGCTTGCCTTCGCCGTAGCCGGAATCGCAGACGATGTAGATCTTGCCCGCCGGCGTCTCCAGCACAAAACTCGCCCACAGCGCCTTGTTGCGGTCGAACAATCCGCGCGCCGACCAGTGCCGCGTCGGCACCAGCGTCACCGCGACGCCATTCCCCAGTTCAACGCGGTCGTGCCAGTCGAACGCCTCGGTCTTGATGGCCGCATCGAAGCTGCGCATGGTGACATCGTTGCCGAGCGGCGTGATCACGCGCGGCGCAAATTTTGCCGATAGTTTCGACAGCGTCGCGAGGTCGAGATGGTCGTAATGGCCATGCGACACCAGCGCGACGTCGATCTTGGGCAACGCGTCGAAGGCAATGCCGGGATCGTTGTGCCGCTTCGGCCCGGCAAAACTGATCGGCGAGGCGCGCTCCGACCACACCGGATCGACCAGGATGTTCAGCCCCGCGGTCTGGATCAGCCAGCTGGCATGACCGACAAAGGACAAGCGCACCTTGCCGCCATCGACGCGCGGCGGCGGCGTGTCGGCATGCCCGCTCGGCACCCAATCCGGCCAGGCCGCGCGCTGGCGGTCGCCGCCGAACTGCCAGCGCAGGACTTCACCGAGTGATTTCGGCGGCACGCCGTCGGGATCGAAAAACAGCGTCCCGTCGAAATGATCGGAGACGGGACCGTCGTAGGTTTTCATGCGGGAGGCCCAAATGACTGACAATCCGCCCGCGGCTGCCAAGCCTGCGAGCGCTGTAAGAAGTCGGCGGCGGGTGAGGGACACGTGGCGGGATCACCAGTCCTGTGAAAACGGCTGCGGAAATGCCGCAGCCGAGATCACCATTTGGGCAGTGCCGAGGAGATTTACAACGCGTGTGTCGAATTGCCGATGCGAGAACGCGCCGCGCTCAGTATCCGACCGTGAAGCGCCGGCGCGAATGGGCCGGCTTTTCGATCTCGTCGGCCATGGCAACGGCATAGTCCTCGAACGAAATGCTGCTGCCTTTCTCGTTGGTCAGCAGCTGGTCGCCGCCGATCCGGAATTTTCCGGTGCGCTCACCCGCCACGAACAGCGCCGAGGGCGACAGAAACGTCCAGTCGAGCCTGGTTTCCTGGCGCAGCAGATCGAGGAACGCGCCGCCGGCGGCGGCCTCGGGCTTGTAGATCGCCGGAAATTGCGGTGTTTCGATCAACTTCACGCCGGGCGCTACCTCAAGGCTGCCGGCACCGCCGACCACCAGATAGCGGCCGACGCCGGCGGCATGCACCGCCTCGATCAGCTTCTTCGGATCGCTCGCGGTGAAGTGCACCGAGGAAATAACGACATCGTGTCCTCTGAGCGCGGCGGTGAGGTCGGCGAGATCGTTGGCATCGGCCTTCAGCGGCGTGACGCCTTTCAAGGCGGGGATTTTCGTGGGGTCGCGGGCGATGGCGGTCACGGCGTGGCCGCGGCTCGACAATTCGGCGAGAATACGGGATCCGGCATTCCCGGTGGCGCCGATCAAAGCGATTTTCATTTGTAGCCTCCATGTGGTATCTAATGGAAACTAGCTATTCAATATGCTAGCAGCTGTGAAGAAGGCACCCGCTCGTAAGCTGGTTACCTTCAGGAGACCGCCATGACGTCCGTGCCCCGAAACGGCAATGCCTACGCCGATACCTGCCCCACCCGGATGGTGCTGGACCGCATTGCCGACAAATGGGCGGTTCTGGTGCTCGGCCTGCTCGGCGACGGCCCGGTGCGCTTCAACCAATTGCGGCGCCGGATCGAGGGCATTTCGCAAAAAATGCTCTCCCAGACCCTGAAGAGCCTGGAGCGGGATGGGCTGGTCAGCCGCAAGGCGATCGCAACCGTGCCGGTAACGGTCGAATATTCGATCACACCGCTCGGCAAGACCCTGTCGGTATCAGTCGATGGCTTGCGGATCTGGGCGGAAACCCACATGGAACAGGTGCTGGTGTCGCAGCGCCAATATGATGCCGTGGCGGCCTGACCTGCGTTTGCAGAAGGCGCCAATTCCGGCCCAAACCTTGACTTGCCGCCATCCGGCGCTGTAAATCCCGCCACTTCTCGAAGAGACGTTCTTTTCGACCCGCCGCCCGGCCCTTGAGGCCGGAGGCCAACGCCCGACAGCGCGATGCGCCCTCGGGCGCAAAAGTGTTTGGAATATCCGTCATCATTGAAGCGATGGCGGCCTATATCTCCCTCGCCCCGCTCTTGCGGGGAGAGGGTAGGATAGGCTTGCTCCTCGAGGCGATGACCCTCACCCGGAAGGAAGATCTGACGTGTTCGACAATCTGTCGGAAAAGCTTGGCGGCATTCTCGATCGGCTGACGGGGCGCGGATCGCTGTCGGAGGCCGACGTCGATGCCGCGATGCGCGAGGTGCGCCGCGCGCTGCTCGAGGCCGACGTCTCGCTCGACGTGGTCAGAAGCTTTACCGAAAAAGTCCGCGAGCAGGCGATCGGCGCCACCGTGGTCAAGTCGGTGACCCCCGGCCAGATGGTGGTCAAGATCGTCCATGACGAACTGGTCGCCATGCTCGGCTCCGACGGCCAGACCATCGACCTCAACGCGGTGCCGCCGGTCGCGATCATGATGGTCGGCCTGCAAGGCTCCGGCAAAACCACCACCACCGCAAAGCTCGCCCGCCGCCTGACCCAGCGCGACAAGCGCAAGGTGCTGATGGCCTCGCTCGACATCTACCGCCCGGCGGCGATGGAGCAGCTCGCGGTGCTCGGGCGCGATCTCGAAATCCAGACGCTGCCGATCGTGGCCGGGCAGAAGCCGGCGCAAATCGCCAAGCGCGCGCTGGAAGCCGCAAAACTCGGCGGCTACGACGTGGTGCTGCTCGACACCGCCGGCCGCACCACGCTCGACGAAGAGATGATGGCGGAAGCCGCCGACATCAAAACCGCGGCCAATCCGCATGAAGTGCTGCTGGTCGCGGATTCCCTGACCGGCCAGGACGCGGTCAACCTCGCGCGCTCGTTCGACGAACGCGTCGGCCTCACCGGCATCGTGCTGACACGCGTCGACGGCGATGGCCGCGGCGGTGCGGCGCTGTCGATGCGCGCCGTCACCGGCAAACCGATCAAGCTGATCGGCACCGGCGAAAAAACCGACGCGCTGGAAGATTTTCATCCGAGCCGGATTGCCGGACGCATTCTCGGCATGGGCGACGTGGTGTCGCTGGTCGAAAAGGCCGCCGCCAATATCGACGCCGAAAAAGCCGCGCGCACCGCCGAGCGGATGCGCAAGGGCCAGTTCGACCTCACCGACATGCGCGAGCAATTGCTGCAGATGGCGAATATGGGCGGCATCTCGGGGCTGATGGGCATGATGCCCGGCGTCGCCAAGATGAAGAACCAGATCGCCAATGCCGGGATCGACGACAAGATCTTGAAGCGTCAGGTCGCGGTGATCGATTCGATGACGCGGCAGGAGCGCAAGAATCCCGACATCCTCAAAGCCAGCCGCAAGAAGCGCATTGCCGCCGGCGCCGGCCTCAAGGTCGAGGAAGTCAACAAGCTGCTGAAGATGCACCGGAACATGGCCGACATGATGAAGGCGATGGGCTCGGGCAAGCGCGGCCCGATGGCCGGCATCGCGCAGGCCATGGGATTTGGCAGCGGCGGCATGCCGTCGCCCGAACAGATGAAAGCGCTGGCGGAAAAAATGCCCGGCGGTGCAGGACCGGGCGGCATGCCCGCGCTGCCCAAGGATCTGCCGGCAGGCCTTGCGCTCGGGCTTGCCGAATCTGCCGGGACTTACGGGCTTAAGCGGCAAGCCGACTTTGCCGGGCCTCGGCGGCTTCCCCGGACTCGGCAAGAAAAAATAATCGCGATCAATTCATCCACATTCAAACAGACCCCTTCAAACAACCCCCAAGGAGAACTAAATGTCAGTCGTTATCCGCCTCGCTCGCGCAGGCACCAAGAAGCGTCCGGTCTATCACGTCGTCGTCGCCGACTCGCGCTTTCCGCGCGATGGCCGCTTCATCGAACGGCTCGGCCATTTCAATCCGCTGCTGCCGAAGGACAACGAGGCGCGGCTGAAGCTCGACATGGACAAGACCAAGGCCTGGCTCGCCAAGGGCGCGCAGCCCTCGGACCGCGTCTCGCGCTTCCTCGATGCCGCCGGCGTCGTCAAGCGCGCCGCGCGCAACAATCCGGAACGGGCCTTGCCGCGCAAGGAGCGCAAGGCCAACGCCGAAGCGAAGCCACGGCCAACGCTGCCAGCGCCGCAGCCGCCAAGTCCGCCGCGGCAGCCGCCGCCAAGAAGTAAGTACTGCGGCGCGTGGCGATGCCAGCACACATCTGCATCGCCCGGATCGGTGCCGCGCATGGCGTGCGCGGCGCCGTGAAGCTGTGGACGTTTACCGAAGACCCGTTCGCCGTGAAGGCTTACGGGCCTCTGGTGACCAAGGACGGCGCGCGGTCGTTTGAAGTCGCCACTGCCCGCGAGGCAAAAGGCCATCTGGTGGCGACGCTGAAAGGCATCGCCACCCGCGAGGATGCCGAACGGCTCAACGGCATCGAGCTTTACATCGCGCGCGAAAAACTCCCCGCCACCGACGAGAATGAATACTACCACGCCGACCTGATCGGGCTCGCCGCGGTGACGTCGGCGAACGAGCCGCTCGGCCGCGTGCTCGCGATCCACAATTTCGGCGCCGGCGACATCATCGAGATCGCGCCGCCGCAGCGGCCGACCATGCTGCTGCCGTTCACCAACGCGGTGGTGCCTACGGTCGATCTCAAGGCCGGACACGTGGTGATCGAATTGCCGAAAGAGATTGAAGGCGACGATCCCGCCAGCGCGGACGCCTGAGCATGGCCTCCGAGACAAAACTTCCAAAACAAAATCTGGCGCGCGACCGTGCTGACGCTGTTTCCGGAGATGTTCCCGGGCCCGCTCGGCGTCAGCCTCGCGGGCAAGGCGCTGGCATCGGGGCTGTGGGCGCTGGAGGCGCGCGACATCCGGGACTCGGCCACTGACCGACATCGCAGCGTCGACGACACCCCGGCCGGCGGCGGACCCGGCATGGTGCTGCGCGCCGACGTGCTGGCCAGCGCCATCGACGCCGCCGATCCGTCGCCGGACCGCCCGCGCCTGCTGATGAGCCCGCGGGGTCGGCCATTGACCCAAGGCCGGGTCGCGGAACTCGCCGCCGGGCCGGGGCCATTGCTGGTCTGCGGCCGGTTCGAGGGCATCGACCAGCGGGTGATCGAGGCGCGCCGGCTCGAGGAGGTCTCGATCGGCGATTACGTGCTTTCGGGCGGCGAAATCGCCGCCATGGCGCTGATCGACGCCTGCGTCCGGCTGCTGCCGGGCGTGATGGGAAAGCTCGTTTCGGGGGCGGATGAGAGCTTTTCCGACGGGCTGCTGGAATACCCGCAATATACCCGCCCGCAGGACTTCGAGGGCCGGCCGATCCCGGAAATCCTGCTGTCCGGGGATCATGCCCGGGTCGCGGCCTGGCGTCAGGCCGAGGCCGAGGCCCTGACCAGGGCGCGGCGGCCGGATTTATGGGCCGCCAAGACCAAGGCGCCAAAAACGTCCAAAAAGCCCCGGCGAAGGGTGACAAGCCGCCGGCTTTACCGTATACGAGCGCCAAATCCGCGCATGGCAGGATAGATGGACGTTCGCGCAGCCCGCGCTCTTTTCGGCTGGGGCGCGCCGCCGATGGAGATTTCGCAAGATGAACATCATTCAAGAGCTCGAAAAAGAGCAGTTCGACAAGCTGACCGCAGCCGGCAAGGTGATTCCGGAATTCGGACCGGGCGACACCGTGATCGTCAACGTCAAGGTGGTCGAAGGCGATCGCTCGCGCGTCCAGGCCTATGAAGGCGTCTGCATCGGCCGTTCCGGCGGCGGGCTCAACGAGAGCTTCACGGTGCGCAAGATCTCCTACGGCGAAGGCGTGGAACGCGTATTCCCCGTGATGTCGCCGATGATCGACTCGATCACCGTGGTGCGCCGCGGCAAGGTGCGTCGCGCCAAGCTGTATTACCTGCGCAACCTGCGCGGCAAATCGGCCCGCATCGTCGAGAAGAAGACCGATCGCCCGACCGCGGCTGCCGCCGCCGCCAAGTAATTCTCAACCCGCATTGGGTTTGACGAAAAGCGCGGGGCTCAACCCCGCGCTTTTTTGTTGCGGCAGTGCGCGCGCTGCGATCCTGTCGGACGCTCTCGCGTTGCGACTAGTGCTATATGGATAGAATGGTTCCAAATCGCCAGACCATCGCGTGCCGCGTCGTCCTCGACGACCGCAGTCGTTTGCCCTGGCGGTTCTTCGGCCGGCTGACGACGGCGGCCCTCGCGGCTTGACGCCCGGCGCGCGCCTTTCGCGCGCGGTTGCATCTTTTCCGAATTCAAATCCCGATTCGAGGCCTGACATCATGTCCGATAAAAAACCGACCACCGTCTACGACAAGATCTGGAACGATCATCTGGTTCACGAAGCCGATGACGGCACCTGCTTGCTCTATATCGACCGTCATCTGGTCCACGAAGTGACCTCGCCGCAGGCTTTTGAAGGTCTGCGCATGACGGGCCGAAAGGTACACGCGCCGGAGAAGACGCTGGCCGTGGTCGATCACAACATCCCGACCACCGATCGCTCCAAGCCCAATCCGGATCCGGAAAGCATCGAGCAGATGCGGGTGATGGCGGAGAACGCCAAGGAATTCGGCATCACCTATTACAACGAGCACGACATCCGTCAGGGCATCGTCCACGTCATCGGCCCCGAGCAGGGCTTTACGCTGCCCGGCACCACCATCGTCTGCGGCGACAGCCACACCTCCACCCACGGCGCATTCGGCGCGCTGGCGCACGGCATCGGCACCTCAGAGGTCGAGCACGTGCTGGCGACGCAAACCCTGATCCAGAAAAAAGCAAAGAACATGCGCGTGAACGTCGACGGCACATTGCCCGACGGCGTCACCGGCAAGGACATCATTCTGGCGATCATCGGCGAGATCGGCACCGCCGGCGGCACCGGCTATGTGCTGGAATATGCCGGCGACGCCATCCGTGCGCTGTCCATGGAAGGCCGCATGACGGTCTGCAACATGTCGATCGAAGGCGGCGCCCGCGCCGGCCTGGTCGCGCCGGACGAGAAGGCGTTCGAATATCTGAAGGGCCGTCCGATGTCGCCGAAGGGCGAAGCCTGGGACGCCGCGATGCGCTACTGGGAAACCCTGCGCAGCGACGACGGCGCGCATTTCGATCACGAGATCAGGCTGGACGCCGCCAAGCTGCCGCCGATCGTGACCTGGGGCACCTCGCCCGAGGACGTGGTGTCGATCTCCGGCGTGGTGCCGGATCCCGACCAGATTCCCGATGAGGCGAAGCGGCTCTCCAAGCATCGCGCGCTGAAATATATGGGGCTGACCGCCGGCACCAAAATCACCGACATCAAGCTCGACCGCATTTTCATCGGCTCCTGCACCAACGGCCGGATCGAGGATTTGCGCGCGGTGGCCAAGGTGGTGGAAGGCAAGACCGTCAACGGCAATCTCAATGCCATGATCGTGCCGGGCTCCGGCATCGTGAAGGAGCAGGCGGAAGCCGAAGGCCTCCACAAGATCTTCATCAAGGCCGGCTTCGAATGGCGCGAGCCGGGCTGCTCGATGTGCCTTGCGATGAATCCCGACAAGCTCTCGCCGGAAGAGCGCTGCGCCTCGACCTCGAACCGCAATTTCGAGGGCCGCCAGGGGTTTAAGGGCCGCACCCATCTGGTGTCGCCGGCGATGGCGGCGGCGGCGGCGATTGCCGGGCATTTCGTCGATATCAGGGACTGGCGATAGAGCGAGCTTGCTTCAACGTCGAGACGTCTTGGAAACAAGTCGTTAAGGCGGCGGGCGCACACTGGGTCGGCAAGGCGAGGCATTTTCGCGAGGAGCGGGCCGTGGCCGACAAACCAGAATACGTCGACATGATCAGCGAGGCGACGCGCCAGGTCCGGCGCCGTTACGCGCCGCGCGTCGAGGAGGCCAAGGTCAAGGAAAAGCCGCGGCTGGGCCGCTGGCCGCCGGAGCATTGGGTGCAATGGCGGACTGGAGAAGTTCACGCCATGGAAGCTCAAGCCCTGGGATTGAGAAGAACTGGGACTGAGCTGAACTCCTCCCTTCACGCAAACAAGAAATCAGGCGCCCCGCGGGGCGCCTGTTTCGTTTCAATCTTACCAGTAGATCGGGAGACGAAGCCGCGGACGGTAGCGCCAGTGCTGATGCCACGGGCGATAGCGGCAGATCTTGCGCGGGCCGTAATAGGTGTAGACGATTTTGCAGTAGCGCTTCGGATAATAGGAATAGCGCGGATAATAATACGGCTGCGCGTAGCCATAGTAGCGCGGACGGAAGTGGTGACGGTGATGAAAGTGAGCGCGGCCCGGCGCGTAATGGTGCCGGACAATTCCCGGCGCCGCAAAACGATGTCCGCCGCCGCCACCGGAACACATGTGCGGCACGCAACCCGCCGCCCTGGAACGCGGCACCGCCGCCTCGGAAGCCGCCGCCATGAATGGCCGCGCCGCCACCGCGAAAGACTGCGCCGCCTCCACCGCCGCGAAAGACCGCGCCGCCACCTCGGAAGCCACCGCCGCCACCGCCACCTCTAAAGCCACCGCCGCCACCGCCGCCACCATGGCCGCGATGCCCGCCTCTCACCTCAGTCGTCAGTTCGCCGGAAACCTGCTTCGCTGCCGGTGCGGCGGCCGGATTGATCAGCGACAGCGCCTCGGCGCGTTGGCCTGGCAAGGCCAGCGCAAGAATTGCGGCAGCCGCAAGGCCCCAGCCACGGACGAAGCCGCGCCTGGGATCTGGAATCGTCATCATCTGTGAAACCTCCCGGATGGGTGACGAAGGTCACGGCCATGCATGGCCGGCCCTCGACACGTTCACATCGCTCCCAACATAAAATCTAGAGATGGCGAGGTGAACGCGCCATGAATGCGCTGATGGCGACGCGCAGCGATCGCGACGAAGGTTCGCGCGCGCTCGACGGTTAGCGAAAAATCTTCACCAGCCCCATGGCCCGAAGCCAAATCCGAAGCCAAACGGGAACGGCGCCGGGGCGTAATAGGGATACGGCCGGTAATAATCGGGCCGCGCGTAATAATAAGGCCGGTAATAGGGACGGTAAGTGTGGTGACGGTAGTGCCGACGCCGCGCGCTGAGGTCGGTGGCATCGGACGCATCGGCGTTGTTCACGCCGGCTCGCAGCGAAGTCGCGGCGGCCGGATTGGTCGTCGCCGGCACTGCCGATACCAGGACTGCCGCAAACGCGGCGGCTCCGATCCATCGCTTCATGGCAAAACTCTCCGTCTATTTTCCATCGCGCTCATCAGCGCGCGAGCGAGCGCGTGAGTTTCATGCGACATCGCGGCGCAAAATCGACCTGAGCGAGCGGTCAGCCCCGGCGCCAATAACAGCTGGTGCGCGGCACGATCACGGTGCCGCTCGGCCGGTATTCCTGCACGAGAGTGGCCGTGCAGTCCCGCACCGCATTGCGGCCCGGGAAATACCGCGGGTAAACATCGTCGGCCGATAATTCGGGGTGACGCGCAGCCGCGTCGGCGGTCGGCGGCGCTGCGCGGACGCTTCGGTGACAGCGGGCTGGGCGGCTGAGCCGTGGTCAGCGCCGGAGGATGCGGTTTGGGCATCCGCCCCGGTGGCGGGCAACGAAAACGCGCCTGCCACGGCAAGCCAAATCGCCACTGTCCTGATCCGCATCATCATACGCCCGATTTTGAACCCGTTATGGGCCGCAACGTCTCCGATTGCCGCGCCAACGTCAACTCGTGAGGCCCCGCAAAACCGCATGCACGACCAGGAAACACCGGCTAAGACTACGAGATGTGGACCACAGCAAAAGCGCCGTCGCTCGCCGAAATGGAAGCCATGGCGCACGAGATTTTCGAGCGCCTGCCGAAGGGTTTTCGCAGCCTGTGCGAGGGCGTGATCCTCCGCGTCGACGATTTTCCGACCGATGAGGTGCTGGACGAGATGCAGGCGCAGAGCGAATTCGACCTGCTCGGCCTGTTCCAGGGCGTCGGCCTGCCGTTCCGCAGCAACGAGGACGTCGCCCGGCTGCCCAACATGATCTGGCTGTACCGCCGGCCGATCCTGGACTACTGGGCCGAACATGACGAGACGCTGGGCCATATCGTCCGCCACGTGCTGATTTACGAGATCGGCCATCATTTTGGGCTGTCCGACGACGACATGGAGGCGATCGAGGCGCAAACCGATGACTAGCAATGCGTAATTTGGCCTTTAATCGAGGCCGCTGCCGGGATAAAAGCGCCTGTCATTTGCAATGATTGCACCTTTCGGTATGCAAATCTGCAAACATTTGCCTGTTAGATTGCAAATGTTCACTCGCGAAGATGAAGGTCAGGTCATGGACAAGTTCACCACGCTGGAGGGCGTCGCGGCGCCCTTGAAGATCATCAATGTCGATACCGACATGATCATCCCGAAACAGTACCTGAAGACCGTCAAGCGCACCGGCCTCGGCACCGGGCTGTTCTCCGAACAGCGCTACAAGGATGATGGCAGCGAGAACCCGGATTTCATCCTCAACAAGCCGGCCTATCGCAACGCCAAGATCCTGGTCGCCGGCGACAATTTCGGCTGCGGTTCGAGCCGCGAGCACGCGCCATGGGCGCTGCTGGATTTCGGTATTAGCTGCGTGATCTCGACCTCGTTCGGCGACATCTTCTACAATAACTGCTTCAAGAACGGCATCCTGCCGATCCGCGTCACCCAGGACGACCTCGACAAATTGTTCGACGACGCCGAACGCGGCGCCAACGCGACGCTATCGATCGATCTCGCTGCCCAGGAAATCCGCGGCCCCGACGGCGGCACGGTGAAGTTCGAGATCGATCCGTTCCGCAAGCACTGCTTGCTGAACGGTCTCGACGATATCGGCCTCACCATGGAGAAGAAGGCCTCGATCGACGCCTACGAGGAAAAGGCGAAGGCGCGCGCCTG
Organism: uncultured Alphaproteobacteria bacterium; assembly: GCA_963742695.1. Lineage (GTDB taxonomy): Bacteria > Pseudomonadota > Alphaproteobacteria > Rhizobiales > Xanthobacteraceae > Bradyrhizobium. The sequence goes on along the minus strand of CAVUNF010000019.1, from coordinate 11,943 downwards.
GGCCTGATCTCGATTCTTGTCTGACGCGTTTTCTTCACGCGAACCGGCTTCCACTTCGCTCGAAAACGCTTTGGTCTTGCGGAAGGTGACGCATGCGGCCCGAAATCGTCACCTTCTGGCATGGGCCGCTCGATGCGCTGCGGCTGATATGCCTGAGGTCGCAGGTCGCGGCGGGCCATAAAGTCACCATCTACAGTTTCGAGCCGCTCGCGGGCCTGCCCGACGGCGTCGGCAACGCCGAGGCCGAGGCGATCCTGCCGCATGCCTTCTCCGAAAAGCTTCGCCCGCCGCAACCGGACGGCAGCTGGCGCGACTGGACCACGCTGCAGTTCTCGGATTTTTTCCGGATGCGGCTGATGGCGCGCGAAGCCGGACTTTGGCTCGATGCCGACGTGCTGCTGCTGAAGCCGGTCGAGATCGATCCGGCAAAGCCATTCTTTGCCTGGGAGCGGCGGCGTCAGCTCGGCAATTCGGTGCTCTATCTGCCGTCGGATCATTCCATCGTCGCGGCCTTCGAAGACCTGATGGAGCAGGACGAGCTGGAGCCGGACTGGCTGGCGCTGCGCCATCGCCTGATCCTCACGCTGCGCGAACTGCGCGGCAAATCCGACCGTGTCGCCGACCTGCGCGTCGCGATCTTCGGTCCTGCCGCGCTGACCGCGCTGGCCCGCCGCGCCGGCGAACATCGCCACGCGCTGCCGAAGAAATCGTTTTACGCCGTGCATGCCCAACCGAAACGCTTCTTCGAGCCTTCGGATTTTTCGGCGCTGATCGCCAATCCCGACATCACCGGCTTTCACGTGTCGCCGAAGGGCCGCGGCAACCAGCCGCCGCTCGCCGGCAGCCTGTATGCCTGGGCGGTAGAGCGGTTTGGGTAGTCATCATGCTCGCGCAGCGTTCGTCCCCTCTCCCCTATGAGAGGGTGGCACGCGCGAAGCGAGTGACGAGGTGAGGGGTTGCGGCCTATCGGTGCGGCTACCCCTCATCCGGCGCTTCGCGCCACTTCTCCGACAAGGGCAGAGGGACGAGGTGGCCTCAGCGCTCGTTAATGTCCCCATCGCCGCGATCGCATCCGCGATCGCAATCGTGCGCCTGGCCATGTCGGCGTGCAGCCGCTCCACCATCTGGCCGTCGAGCGAGATCGCGCCGCGCGCGGCGTTTTCGGGGCGCTCGAAGGCGGCGATGATCTTGCGGGCGGAGCGACTTCCTCGGCCGGCGGCGTGAAGATCGCGTTGCAGGCCTCGATCTGGCCCGGATGGATCAGCGTCTTGCCGTCGAAGCCGAGATCGCGGCCCTGCGCGCATTCCTGGCCAAAGCCGTCGACATTGCTGAAATCGCTGTAGGGCCCGTCGAGAATGTCGAGGCCGTAAGCGCGGGTGGCCAGAATGCAATGCGTGATCATCGGGATCATCGCGGCGCGGCCGGGCTGCATCCGGATCCGCGTCTCCCGCGAAATATCGTTGGGCCCGAACACGAAGCCGGCCAGCCGCATTTCGGAATCGCGCGAGGCGGCCGCAAGTTCCTCGGCGTGCAGCACCGCGCGCGCGGTCTCGATCATGGCCCAGACCCGGATCGAGATCGGGGCGTTGATGTCGCTGAGGCGGTCGGCGATCGCGGTCAGATTCTGCACGCTGGAAATCTTCGGCACCAGGATGCCGTCGGGCTTGGCCTTGCCGGCCATGTTGAGGTCCTCGATCCACCACGGCGAATCCAGCGCATTGATGCGGATCAGGACCTCGCGCTTGCCGAAACCACCTGCCGCGATCGCCTGCGCGATCTGGTCGCGCGCCAGCGCCTTGGCATCCGGCGCCACCGAATCCTCAAGGTCGAGAATGATGCCGTCTGCGGGGAGAATGCGTGCCTTTTCCAGCGCCCGCGCGTTCGACCCGGGCATGAACAGCAGGCTGCGGCGCGGACGGATCATCGGTTGGTTCCCTTCGAACTCCCAAGCCAGACGCGATTAGCATCTCAAACCCTCGTCCGAAAGGCTTGTTCCGGCGTGCCGCATATGGTTAGCAACCGGCATGTCCTCATTTCCGCAACATCTGCTTCAGGGCTATCAGACCTTCACCTCGCAGCGGCTGCCCACCGAGCAGACGCGCTATCGCGACCTGTCCGAGCGCGGCCAGTCGCCCGAAGTGATGGTGATCGGCTGCTGCGATTCCCGGGTATCGCCGGAGGTGATCTTCGATGCCGGCCCCGGCGAACTGTTCGTGGTCCGCAACGTCGCCAATCTGGTGCCGGTCTATGCAGCCTGACGGCGGCGCCCATGGCGTCTCGGCGGCGCTGGAATATGCGGTCCGGGTGCTCAAGGTAAAACACATCGTGGTGCTGGGCCACGCCCAATGCGGCGGCATCCGCGCCTTCATCGACGATATCGAGCCGCTGTCGCCGGGCGATTTCATCGGCCGCTGGATGGCCATGTTCATCAAGCCAGGCGAGAAGGTCGGCCAGCGCGAGCACGAGACGATGGCCGAGTTCACGGTTCGGATCGAAAAGGCCGCGGTGTTCCGCAGCCTGGAGAACCTGATGACGTTTCCGTTCGTCAGCACGCTCGCCGAGAGCGGCGAATTGCACCTGCACGGCGCCTATTTCGGCGTCGCCGAGGGCTCGCTGTTCGTGCTCGATCAGGCGGCGAAGGAATTTCGCAGCGTGCGGGAGCGAGTCGGCGAATAGGGCGTGGCGAATAGCGAATGGCGGAAGCTTCCATTCGCTATTCGCCACTCACCATTTGCTCTCACGCCGCCTTTTTCTTGGCGCTGATCAGCTTGCGGTTGATCAGGCATTCCGCGATCTGGATCGCGTTCAGTGCCGCACCCTTGCGCAGATTGTCCGACACGCACCACAGCACCAGACCGTTCTCCACCGTGGGGTCGGTGCGAATGCGGCTGATATAGGTGGCGTCCTCGCCCGCGGCTTCATAGGGCGTGACGTAGCCGCCGGGCTCGTGCTTGTCGATCACCAGGCAGCCCGGCGCATTGCGCAGGATGTCGCGCGCCTCATCAACCGAGATCGGATTTTCGAATTCGATGGTGACGGCTTCGGAATGGCCGACGAACACCGGCACCCGCACGCAAGTCGCGGTCAGCTTGATTTTGGGATCAAGAATCTTCTTGGTCTCCATCATCATCTTCCACTCTTCCTTGGTGTAGCCATCCTCCATGAACACGTCGATCTCGGGGATCACGTTGAAGGCGATCCGCTTGGGGAATTTCTTGTTGACTAGTTCGCTGTTGGTGTAGACCGCCTTGGTCTGCGAAAACAGCTCGTCCATGGCGTCCTTGCCGGCGCCCGACACCGATTGATAGGTCGAGACCACGACACGCTTGATCACAGCGTGATCGTGCAGCGGCTTCAACGCCACCACGAGCTGGGCGGTCGAGCAGTTCGGATTGGCGATGATGTTCTTCTTGGTGAAGCCGGCGACCGCGTCGGCATTGACCTCGGGCACGATCAGCGGCACGTCCGGATCCATCCGCCACGTCGACGAGTTGTCGATCACGACAGCACCGGCGGCGGCGATCTTCGGCGACCATTCCTTCGACACCGCGCCGCCCGCCGACATCAGGCAGATATCGACGTCGGAGAAATCGTAATGCTCGAGCGCCTTGCACTTCAGGGTGCGGTCGCCATAGGACACTTCGACGCCCAGGCTGCGGCGCGACGCCAGCGCCACGACTTCGTCCGCCGGGAATTTGCGTTCATCGAGAATGTTGAGCATTTCCCGGCCGACATTGCCGGTCGCTCCGACCAGCGCGACTTTGTAACCCATCGTTCACTCTCCGACGAAAAATGCCTCGTCCCGCTCCGCGGTGGAAAGGGAAGAGGCAGCGCTTCTATGCGAGAAACGCCCTCAAGACAACGTTAGACCCGAGACCTTCAGGTGCTCGGCCGCGCCTGGGCGTTTGATGCGATCGTTTTCGGCCACCCGTGCCAAATTTTATTATCCGACCCAAATTCATCCGGCGCTGACCAGCTTCGCCGACGAATGCTGCGGCATGCTGGCGCGCCTGGTTGCCTATGTGGGTGTTCTGGCGCTGCTTGCCATTATCGGCATCCATTTCTGGGACGAATTGCCGATTGGCGAAGCTGCCGAGCCCCCCACCGCCAAGGCCGGCTGGAACCGGGCTGCGCGCGCGCATCCCGCATTCGCCTTCGGCCAGTTTGATTCATCGGGGAAAACAGGGACTTACGAGATCTTCAGGCACCCCGAGGGCGGCCGCAAGGACGTCTTCCGCTGGGCCGGATCAAGCGAAAAGCCCGTCGCGGAGATCGAAGTCTATCGCCTCGGCGGCGAATCGAGCCAATCTGGGCCTGCCATCGCCGACATTGCTGCCCGGATGGACCCCGGAGGCGTGGGCGAGCTGGAAGCCGCCGGTGTCATCGACAGCAAATTCGGCGCGGTGACGCTGCTTCGCCTGGTCGGCAAGACCGACGAGCGGCAATCCTGTCTGGCCTTCGTCAAGCCGCTCGACGAACCGAACTTGCGAATTTCCGGCTGGTCGTGCCAGGGCGACGGCCTGCCGGCCCGGCGCGCTGGGATTTCATGCATCCTGAACCGGGTGACCCTGCTCACGGCGGGAAACGATCCGAAACTGGCCGAATTGTTCGCGCGAGCCGAGCTCAAGCGCGGCAGTTGCTCGGCATCATCGGCGGCGCCCACGTCGGCGGACTGGGTGACTTCAGCGGAAAATCCCCTGCTGCGCGGCAGGCTCTAAATCGGACTTTCTGCCAAGACCTTGGTTTTCATGAAACTTTTTGGCCGCGGCGCGCATTATTGTGATGCGGTGTGGCCCAATTGACCTAGTGAAGATATACCCGCGGCAGCTAGTATGACGGCAAATCAGATATGGCGGTCCAGCCGCCCGTGAGGACATGATGACCTGGAAATTCCCTGCCGCGACCAAGCTTGCGGTGTTGCTGGCGGCAACCGCCATTGTCGCTGTGAGCTTCGACATGACATCGGCGAGCGCGCAGTCCCGGCGCCAATATGACGACCGCGGCCGGCCTTATTACGGACCGAACGGTCCCAACGTGTCCTATCAGCAGGGTCCGCGTACCCGCATCTACGTGTCCAAGCGCTCCTGGCTTGACGCCGGCACCGAAGTGCTGCCGGGCGAACGCAAGTTCACCGACTACGCCTTTCCGCCGTCGCGATCCTTCGGCATGGAAAACTACAACCGCCCGCTCGACCGCCAGCCGCTGAACCCGGCGTCGGATCTCGGCGGCTATCCGGAGCGGTTCCCGCTGTATTGAGCGGAACGTACTGAATTGACGCTGTCATGGCCGGGCATAGCCGTCTAAGGACGGCGTCGCTTCCGCTCGCCTATCCCCGGCCATCCACGTCTTGGCGAGCTTCAAGGAAGTAAGACGTGGATGCCCGCGACAAGCGCGGGCATGACGACGTTTGGCTTACGCGTGCAGCGCCTGCAATTCCTTCAAAATCGCTTCGCCCATCTGCGTGGTCGACACCGCCGTAGTGCCCTCGGACTTGATGTCGGCGGTGCGCAGGCCGCTGGCGAGCACCGCCGCGATCGCGGCGTCGAGCTTGTCGGCGAGCGCCCCCATGTCGAACGAATAGCGTAGCGCCATTCCGAACGAGGCGATCATCGCGATCGGATTGGCGGCACCCGTGCCGGCGATGTCGGGCGCCGAGCCGTGCACCGGCTCGAACAACGCCTTGCGCTTCTTGGTCTTGACGTCGACCTCGCCGAGCGAGGCCGATGGCAGCATGCCGAGCGAGCCCGTCAGCATCGCCGCGATATCGCTGAGCATGTCGCCGAACAGATTGTCGGTGACGATGACGTCGAACTGCTTCGGCCATTTCACCAGATTCATGCCGCCGGAATCCGCCAGCTGATGCTCGAGCGTTACGTCCTTGTATTCGCGCGCATGGACTTGCGTCACCACCTCGTTCCAGAGCACGCCCGACTTCATGACGTTGCGCTTTTCCATCGAGGTCATCTTGTTGCGGCGTTTGCGCGCCAGGTCGAAAGCCACCCGGGCGATGCGCTCGATTTCATAGGTGTCGTAAACCTGGGTATCGACGGCGCGCTTCTGGCCATTGCCCAGATCGGTGATGGTTTTCGGCTCGCCGAAATACACCCCGCCAGTGAGCTCGCGCACGATCATGATGTCGAGGCCCTCGACCACTTCGCGCTTCAGGCTCGAGGCTTCGGCCAACGCCGGATAACACACCGCGGGGCGCAGGTTGGCGAACAGGCCGAGTTCCTTGCGCAGCCGCAACAGTCCTGCCTCGGGCCGCGCGTCATAGGGCACGCTGTCCCATTTCGGACCGCCAACCGCGCCGAAGATCACGGCATCCACCGCCTTGGCCTGGGCCATGGTCGCGTCGGTAATGCTCTGCTGGCTCGCATCATAGGCCGAGCCGCCGACCAGCCCCTGCTCGGTCTCGAAGCGCGCGATGCCTTGCGCGCCGAGCCATTCGATCAGGCGCTTCACCTCCGCCATCACTTCGGGGCCGATGCCGTCGCCGGGCAGAAGCAGCAGTTTATGGGTTGCCATGTTTTTTCCTCAACGAAGACCGTGAAATCCGCGCCGGAGTGCTAAAACGCCGCGAGAGGATTGGCAAGGAGGCATCGGCAGGCGACAATTGCCCTCGCGAGCAAGCCGCCCCAAGACGGACGCCATGACCCTAGCCATCCTGTTTGCCTTTGCGTCGGCGGCCTGTCTCGGCGCCGGCGTGGTCACGGCCCAGCTGGGATTGCGCACGGTCGAGCCGTTGTCCGGCGCAGCGATCAGCGTTCCGTCCTTCACGCTGCTTTTCCTCCTGCTTTCGCCGCTGTTGCTGTACGAGGAACCCGTCGTCTGGCGCGCGGTACCGATCTTCGCCGCGGTCGGGCTGGTCTTCCCGGCGATACTGACGCTGCTTACGTTCGCGTCCAACAGCGCACTGGGGCCGGTCGTCACCAGCGCGCTGGGCAACCTCGCACCGCTATTCGCCGTGGCACTCGCGGTGCTCGTGCTGCATGAGCCGCTGACGCCTTTCCAGTTCGCTGGACTGGTAATTGCGGTCTTCGGCGCTGTTATCATCACTGTCACACGGCCGCGTGACTTCGGCAGCTGGCGGACCTGGGCCTTGCTGCTTCCGCTTGGCGGCGCATTGTTGCGCGGCATCGTCCCGCCGGTCGTCAAGATCGGCCTTGAGATCTGGCCGAGTCCGCTGTGGGCGTGCCTGATCGGCTATGTCATGTCGTCGATTGTCGTGCTGATCGTGCAGCGCGTCCGCAAAGGCAGCTTCACTGCGGAAGCGCCGCGATCCGGCCGTCTCTGGTTCGCCCTCACGGGCATCTTCAATGGCCTGAGCGCGCTGGCCCTGTTCGCTGCCGTGCGCAACGGACCGATCACATTGGTGGCTCCGCTGGTAGCGATCTATCCGCTGGTTACCGTGGCGTTGAGCGGCATGGTGCTAAAGCACGTGCGGGTTACGGGGCGCATCGTCGCCGGAACCGTGCTGACGATTGCCGGCGTCGCGTTGGTGCTGATCGGTTAGGGAATTTTCGGCGGGGCTGCGACTGCGTTGCGCGATTAGCAAGACACCATTGCCGCATGCGCCCTGTGCAGTCGACCCTTTGCCTGTCACATTGCGGGTTCTGCCGGAGTAACGCCTTGCACGCCCCCCATCGTCCCTCGCTTTTCGCGCATCCCGCAGGGCTGATTCTGATCCTGTCGCTGACGCCCACGGTCGGTCTCGGCATCGGCCGCTTCGCCTATTCGCTGGTTCTGCCAGACATGCGGGATTCGCTCGGCTGGTCATACTCTGCCGCAGGTTTCATGAACACCATCAATGCCGCAGGCTATCTGGTCGGCGCGCTGGTGGCATCGCGCCTGATCAAGCGCTTCGGACTGGCTGCCTCGGTACGCTGGAGCACGATGGCTTGCGTGCTTTCCGTTGCGCTGTGCGCCGTCTCCGGAAACTTTTTCATCCTGAGCTTCGCCAGGCTGCTGGCGGGAGTTGCCGCGGCCGTCGGATTCGTCGGCGGTGGCGCATTGGCGGCAACGATCGCCCAATCGCGGCCCGATCGCGCGAATTTCCTGCTGAGTCTGTTCTACGCGGGACCGGGCAGTGGCATCCTGTTGTCCGGCCTGATCGCACCTTTCCTGCTGCAGGCGTTCGGGCCGGGATCGTGGTGGATCGTATGGTGGGCATTGGCGTTGCTTTCGATCGCCATGACCCTTCCGTTGCTGCTGACGCCGATCGATGTGGACGCCGGCGTCGCCGACGCGACGCCGGGCAAATTCGAAGTCGGACCGGCGCTGATCTATCTCGCGGCCTATTTTCTGTTCGGCGCCGGCTATATCGCCTACATGACTTTCATGATCGCGTATGTCCGCGACGCCGGTGGCGGTGCTGCGGCACAGAGCGCGTTCTGGTGCCTGATTGGTCTCAGTGCGTTCGTGACGCCATGGGTGTGGCAACGTGTGCTGGCGCTCGATCGCGGCGGCGTCTCCACCGCCATCATTCTGGGCGTCAATGCGATTGGCGCGGCGCTGCCGTTGTTGGGACACTCCACCGCCTGGCTAGCCGCATCCGCGCTTGTGTTCGGCGTCTCGTTCTTTGCCGTGGTGGGATCAACCACAGCATTCGTTCGATTCAACTATCCCCCTGCGGCGTGGCCGACCGCGATCGCGGTGCTGACAATTGCTTTCGGAATCGGCCAGACGCTGGGGCCGATCGCCACCGGCGCCATCACCGACGCGCTCGGCAGCCTGTCCTATGCACTCAATGCCGGGGCAGCGATGCTGGCGGTGGGCGCGGTGGCCTCGATGTTTCAGGGGAGGCTAGCGAGGCGAATGGCGAGTGGCGAATAGCGAATGGCGATGGCGAAGATGCCCGCGAACGTCGCTTTCTATTCGCCACTCCCTATTCGCTATTCGCCCAATCAACTCCCGCTGAACCTCGACGGCAACGCTGCATGGCAATCTGTGGGCCTCGATTGTGTCGCCAGGCCGCAGTCGAAGCGCTGACCCGCTCGCTTGCGGTCGAAGGCGTCCTCTGGCATCAGGGCCAATTTGCGTGAGCCCCGGCTGTATCGCCACCGACCTTGACGCCAGGCAAACCCGGCGGCAATCTCAGATGGTCAACTGGGAGCTTCCGCCGGGGGTGCCGCTGCACGGGCAACACCCGCCGAGACTGCCACGGGTCGCCTTTCTCGCAAGCAACGAAGCGTCCTTCATCACCGGCCAGACACTGGTTGTCGATGGCGGGCTGTCGATCCTCGACGACACCCTCGCTGAAACTGCTGGAGACGCGCGGCGCCAATCTGTTCTCGGGAACTGTCCGCAAGGATTGAAAGCGAGCGCCAGAGCGCTTCATTGTTAAATGGAATCAGTTCTGTTGGCTGAAACGGAGTCGGATGGTCGACCGGCCGGCGCGTGTCGTAGCCAAAGCTCTACGGCCAAGCCGGCCGGTCGATCAGGCGGCCCGTTTCAGCCAACCCGAAGGGCCGGGCATCTTTCCGCCAGTCCCTGCGGCGCCGGTCTCGGCCGTACCTAAGGGTACGACGCTCGCCCGCCGCCTTGGTCCTGACGAAAACCTGCTCCGGCAGAACTGCTTCCATTTAACAATGAAACGCTCTAAACTATTGCTGGAACAAAACATCTCCCGTCCGGTTGATCAACCGAAGGAGAATGCAAATGCCGGAGATTTAAAACCCGTTGCAGCCCAAGATTTTAATCGAGAACGTACTGTTAGCGAGATGCGGTTGGCGTTGGACATGCTGGTTCGAACTGACGATCCATCAGCGATCAAGCAGATCACCACCATTCTGAGAACCAATCGATTTCAGCGTACTGACACATCGCTGGACCGGCAGGCGGCGACCTCTATCGCCGACATCCTCGTGGAACTCGACATACCCTTCGTCTTCGCCGGCAACGACAGCCAGTCCGAACTGCCCGACGCGTGGCTGCTTATACGATGGCGCCCGATATGGCCAATATCCACCGCGAGATAGCGCATTCCCGCTGGGCGCGCCGACGCTGCATTAACGTCGGATTTAATGGATGGCGAAACGTTCGCGCGCCGCAGCCCGGCCCAGCGTCCTCCAGCTCAACGGATGAGTCAGGCCGTTGCGTAATCCTCCATGAGATAGGCGGCAAACTGCTCGCGGCGCCTTGACGATGGCGTGAACCACTTTTCGGCGGTCACGGCATCGTAGACATGTTTGATGGTTTCAAACTGCTCGGGTCTTATCACGCAGGGCGCGGCTTCCAGTGGCAAAGACATGGCTCTCTCCTCCATGTTTGATGACCTCAAGGCGACGCACATTGCGCGCATTATGTGGATTCCCGATATGCTGAATAGAGCCTGCGCGGCATTAACTCTTCATTCACCATGCTTGCAAGCAAATCGCACCGTTTTGGAACAGTTCTATCGAGCGGCATTTTACGGCCATATCAGATCAGGGAAGACCACAATGCGCGGCGAAGTCCACAGAACTAATTTCAACCTTATATTTGATCCGATTTCCAAGTTGGCATTGATTCACAGCGGCGACCGGGTGATATGGCTCGCCGGCCTGTTCTCTAATGGATCGCGACGCGATGTTGGCAGCTAAGAAATCAATGGCGAATTCTGCAACGAAAAAATGATTGCAAGCCAGTCCGCGCCATGCGTGTCGCGGCGGGAAAGGCAATAATCTCCCTGTCATATAGAAGAGCGGCAGATCGGGAGAGCAGCTTGCAGAATCGTGCCGCGCTTGGAATTGGCTATCTTTGCCTCGGGAATCCCCGATCTTCTCCATCCAGGATGATTATCAAGTCCGTGTCGGCGACGATGCGCTGACCCAGGTCGTGTCATCCGCTGCCGTATCCGCTCCCATTCTTCTTGTCATGGTACATTTCGACGGCGGGCTCGGCTCCCTCGTCGGTCGGGAATTCTGCAAGCTCTGCGCCCTGCTCAGCCTTGAGGTGCTGGCGCCCTACACCACCTACTACATGGCTTTTCCGGCCCTGCCGCTGGCCGACGCCGTTGCGCTGTTTATGGTGCCGCTGTTTGCGATGGCGCTCGCCGCACCCTCATCCTTGGCGAGCAGATCGGCTGGCGGCGCATCACGGCTGCTGTCATCGTCGGCTTTGTCGGCGTCATGGCGATGCTCGGCCCGGCGCCGATCTGCTTGAACTGGCGGCGCTGCTGTCGCTCTTCTCCTCCGTGACCTATGCGCTGGCCATGCTGATGGCCCGCAAGATGGGTACCGGCATCGGCCTCGGTGATGGCCTTTCACCAGAACGGCGTCTATCTCACCGGAGCCTTGATGATCGCCGGCTTCTTCGGCGCGATCGGCGTTCACGAGGCGGGCCATCCCTCGCTTGATTTCCTGATCCGGGGATGGACGATGCCGAATACCAGGCATTTCTGCTGATCGCGTCTGGCGTCATCGCGGCGGTTGCCATGACCTTGCTGACCAACGCTTACCGCATCGCCAAGGTGAGCGTCGTGACGTCGTTCGAATATACCGGTAATGCCTGGGCGCTGCTCTGGGGCTATCTGTTCTTCGGCGACATTCTCTATCTCACGACGATTGCCGGAGCGGGTCTCATCATCGCCGCAGGCATGTTTGCCCTCTCCTCGCCGAGCGCCCGGGGAAAACAAGCCGGCATAAGCGCCGGATGGACCGGCGATGATCCATGCGCCACAAAGCTAGTGCCCCAATCGATCCGGATTGCGGCATGCTCGAGATGACTATCCAGAAGCCACGCTCGCCAACTGGCGCGAGCATCCGTTCAATGTCAGGGGCTTCCAGACTGTCGACCGGATCATCGCCCATCAACCGATCGAGTGCGCGGCAGGCGGCGCTCCTCTGCCTCGCGGTCGGACGCTCGGATCTTGCGACCGTCATGGTCGGCGAAGCCAGCGCTTCAAGCGTGCTCCGGACAGCTACACCGACGGCTTCCTCGGTGCTCCACCACGGCTCGGTGTGC
>CAVUNF010000018.1:0-47513 GCA_963742695.1 uncultured Alphaproteobacteria bacterium | reverse complement strand
CATGAAGATGCAGAACGTGCTGCGCGCCGAGCGCGACGGCACGGTGAAGAAAATTCACGCCACCGCCGGTGCGACGCTGGCGGTGGATGCGCTGATTCTCGAATTCGCTTAAGCACTCATTCCGGGGCATCGCGCAGCGATGAACTATGATGTGCAATTGCACATCTGAGAATCTTGAGATTCCGGGTCTGGTCCTTCGGACCATCCCGGAATGACGGGGCCTAAATTCAAGGAGTTTCCGCCATGGCCTTTCAAAAACGCCGCAACGCACTGCGCGCGGTTCTGACTGGATCGAGCTGCGTTCGTCCGGGTTTGGTCTACGACCCGGTTTCGATTCGTATTGCGCAGGATCTCGGGTTCGAACTCGGCATGTTCGGCGGCTCGGTCGCTTCGCTGGCGATCCTCGGCGATCCCGACATTACGCTGATCACGCTGACCGAAATCGCCGAGCAGATGCGGCGGATGTCGCGGGCGGCCTCGCTGCCGGTGCTGGTCGATGCCGACCACGGCTATGGCAATGCGCTGAATGTGCGCCGCACGGTTGCGGAACTGGAGATGGCGGGGCGGCCGGCCTCACGGTCGAGGACACGCTGCTGCCGCAGGCCTTTGGCGCGACGGAGCCGCAGCTGATTTCGCTCGAGGAGGGCGTCGGCAAGATGCGGGCGGCGCTCGACGCGCGAACCGATCCGGCGCTGGTGATCATGGGTCGGACGGGAACGCGGGGCGGCGGGCCGACGGCGACCGATTTCGCCGACTGCGTGGCGCGCGCGAAGGCGTACGACGCCACTGGGGTCGATGCGCTGTTCTTCACCGGATTGAAAACCCGCGAGGAGCTGGAGACGATTGCGTCGGTGACCAAATTGCCGATCGTGCTCGGCAATACCCAGGGCGAGCTGGACGATCCGGCGTTCCTGGTCAGCCAGCGGGTAAGGATCGCGTTGCAGGGTCACACGCCATTCGCCGCCGCGACGCAGGCGGTCTACGACACCTTGAAGGCGTTGCGCGAAGGCGTTGCGCCGAAGGATCTCAAGGGCCTGCCGTCGGCGCAACTGACCAACAGCGTCATGCGCGACGCCGACGTGAAGTTGCGGCTGGCCGAATTTCTCGGGCTCAAGCGATAGAACGCTCCATGAGTGGCGCGATCCTCCAGGTGACGATCCGGGGCCGGGTGCAGGGCGTCGGCTATCGCTACTGGACCGCGCAGCGGGCCATCGCGTGCGGGCTCGAGGGATGGGTGCGTAACCGCAGGGATGGCAGCGTCGAGGCGCTGTTTTCGGGACCGGCGGAAAAGGTTGCTGAGATGATTGCGTTGTGCCGAACAGGCCCGCGATCGGCGCGCGTCGACGATGTGACGAACGAACCCGGCAATGCCGATGCGCTGAAGCTGCGGCGCGCCGGAGAGCGGTTTTCCATGCTGCCGACGGTGTAGAGCTAATAGCCGGGGCGGCGATGGGTCCGGCAATCAAAGGGGCTATCCGGGCCTGATCCCCTGATGTTGCGATTGAAGAACTGGCCCATCGAGGGTGCGGCCATCAGGCCGTTGAAGGTGGCCGCGGGAAGTTCGCAGTACTGATCGTAGACGCCTTTGACGGCGACGATCATGGTGCTTTGCGCGCCGTCGTAGCAGACACGCTGAATGAGGCTGCTGCGGGTGACGTCGCGGCACTCGAACGTCGCGAGATCGACGGTACCGCGGTCCGGGACGTCAACCGTTTCGGAGCCAAGCTCCGCGGTGAACAATAGAACGATAAGCGCGGTTGCCGCCCTGATCATGCCGTCTGCGCCTGAGCTGCTCTGCCTCACATGATTTGCAGCACATCTGCCCCGGCCGCCAAGTGACAGCCGAAGCGGCATTGCACGTTTTCCGAGAATTTGATGCGATTTTAGAAATGCCGGTTCAAGCAATTGGCGAGATGTTGCGGCGGGGAGAATTTGCTTGAGATACGGCAAGGATCTTGGACGGCGTAGGCACGAGCGGATCGCATATCAGCGATCCGGCTTCATTTTCGAGGCCCCCGACGCGCCGTGGATCGAATGCTTCATTCTCGATATTTCCGAAACCGGGCTGTGCCTTGAGGTCGGCTCGCTCGCCGTGCCGGAAATTTTCGGGGTGTCGTTCACCCTGTGCGGCAGCATCATGCTGGTCTGCTTGCGGGTATGGCGGCGTGGCGAACTGCTCGGCGCCAAATTTACCAGCGCCAAGGAGCTTCGGCTTCGCGATCAGAAATACATCGACCCCCGCTGCCAAAGACCAAACCTGCGCCGGCGCCTTGAGCATCCTTCGCCAGTTTTCCACTGCTGGAGCGAACGCCGCCTTAATCAGGCCATGCGACGGCAATGAAATGGCCGGCAGAACCGACAAAGGAAGCAAAGATGAAAACGCAATCGATCATCTGGGGCGCCCTGCTGCTCGCGCTCGGCCAGTTCCCGGCGTCCGCGTCCGATTTGCAAGGGCTGCTGCCGATGCTCAAGCAGGGCGGTCACGTCATCATCTTCCGCCATGCTGCGACCGACGACAGCCAGAAGGATGTCTACCCGCTCAATTTCGACGATATGAAAGCGCAGCGGCAGTTGAGCGAGAAGGGCCGGGAAACCGCCCGCCAGATCGGGGCCACGATCAGGGAATTGGGAATCCCGGTCGGCGAGGTCTACGCCAGCCGGCTCAACCGGGCGATTGAAATGGGCAAGCTGTTGTCCGGCAAGGAAGTCGCCGGCGTCGAAGCCTTGACCGACAGTGGCGGCAGCGCCTCGGGCATGGCCAACCCCACCGGCGCCAATGCCAAAGCCGGTCTCGCGGTGCGGGGGCTGGTAAACGCCGCGCCGAAAGCCGGCACTAATACTTTGCTCGTGACCCACAAGACCAATTTCGCCGATGCATTCGGAAAAGAAGCCGGCGGCGTGCAGGAAGCCGAAGCGTTCGTCTACAAGCCCAGTGGATCCGGCTCCGCGGAGTTTGTCGGCCGCATCAAGGCGGCGGAATGGACCAGCCAGTCCGCCTCGAAATGAATTGAATGCCGTCGGGCTCGCTTCATCACCGGCGGCGTTGCTGTTTTTTCCGGTCGATTGCCGGTTGACAGAGCCGGTGGTGTCGAAGGCGCGTTCCGAGCCTCCAATGCTAGTGGCATTGCGCCAGCCCGCGAGGGCGGCTGTAATGCCCTGCCATGACCACCAAATCGCGCGAGGTCCTGTTCGGCGCCCGGATCGCGGGCGCCCGGATTCGTGCCCAGGGCGCGCGCGAACGCGCTCAGTTGGCGATCCGCGAAGCCGATCGCGCCGAGGCCGAAGCCTGGTCGATCCGGATGGAGGGCTATGGCGGTCCGGCGCAGCCGTCGCCGACCATCGCGCAATGCCTCAACGGCGGCCTGCGCTGGCTGCAGGTCAAATGCCATCGCTGCGAAACCGAGGCCAGCATACCCCTGGATTGCGTGCGCCGGCCGCGCGATACCGCGATCTGGAAACTCGAGGCCTCGCTGAAATGCCGGTCCTGCCGGAAGGGGCGCTACGCGCCGCCGGTGCACCTGATCCGGCTGACCGAAGAGCGGCAGACGATGCCCTATGCCTGGGTGCATCCGCATGACGACCGCTAGTTCACCCGGAAACCATCAGCCTCGTTCCGCCACTGGAACCGGAGCAGGCCGAATAACGCTGCCGCATTTCCGCAATGCTGACTGCTGAAACAAAACGGCTCGATAGGTCTTGTCTTGCATGAACCAGACACGCCACGCACCTGAAACCGTCCCGGCCGACCTCTGTCTCGGCGTGGTTCTGGCTGGCGTAAACACCCTGGTCGTCATCGGGCTGTTTATCGCGTTTGCATAGCGCCCGGTTCGGCGGCCTTTTTCCGCGTCATCCAAAATCCTCGTCGTCCAAAAGGAACGGCCCCAGCGGGGGAGCGCTGAGGCCGCGGGGAACATGTGCCTTGGGCAGTGCTAAAAGACACTCTCTGCAAATGCACGGTATTGCCACTTGTTCCCGACTTGAACCTCGATGCGTGCAAAAATCATATGGTCACGTCGCGGCGGTGACGCTGCGGAAGGTCGCCGCCAGCGTCCGCAGGGCGGCAAGCTTGCCGGGCTCGCTGACTTTCGAATGCAGCATCACCTTTGAGGATCCCAGCCGCGGCAGCCCGTGCGGAGGTCCGATATCGACCAGTCCCGATGGGGCGATCCGCTGCGCCAATGGCGCGACCGCGAGCCCCGCCATGGCCGCGGCCACCACCGCGGTGACGCCGCCGCCGACAAACGCCTCGCTCCATGCGATGCCGGACTTGTCCAGGGCGCGCACCGCAATAGCGCGCACCCCGCAGGGCGGCGCCAGTGTCGCCAGCGGCAGGCTCCCGCCGCGATGCCATCGCAGCCGGGGGCTTGCGAACCAGCCGAATTCATCCTCCGCCAGTTTCTCGCCGCCGCGCCGGCTGCCTTCCTGCCGCACCATGACAGCGTCGAGTTCTCCGCCATCGAACGCATCCAGCAGGTCGCGCGAAAAGCCGATCGTCACCGCGAGTGCGAGCTGCGGCGATACCGCATGAAGCCGTTCGAGCAGCGCCACCAGTTCCGCGCCCGCAACGTGATCGCTGATCCCGAGCGATAATTGCTGCCGCACCGGCTGCTCGCCCGACAGCGCGCGGTCGTGGGCCTCGATCAGGGCGCGGGCGGGAGCGAGAAACGCCGAGCCGTCGGCGGTCAACCGGACCGCGCGCGGCGAGCGTTCGACCAGCCGCTTGCCGAGCACGGCCTCCAGCCGCTGCAGCTTCATGCTGACCGCGGCCTGCGTGGTGCCCAGCGCCTCGGCGGCGCGGGTAAAGCTTTGCAGTTCGGCCACCAGCAGGAACGCCTGCACGGTGGAAATGTCGATCGCGCGTCATCTCATCATCACAATTAGTTATCATTGATATCGATAGAGATAAGGTATCAAAATGATGACGGCGGGTCTAGCTTTGAGTTCACGCCAGCGATGGCACAGACCTCAGGGAGAACGATCATGCCGCTCATCACCGTCACCTATTCGAGCTCACGCCAAACCGCGTCGCTGAAGGCGGATATCGCCGCCGCCGTCACCGAACTCACCGCCAATATCCTGCGCAAGGATCCCAAGGTCACCGCCGTCATCGTGAGGTCGGTCGATGCGGCGGACTGGTTTGCCGGCGGCGCCTCGCTGGCCGAACAGCAGCTCGCGAGTTTCTGGCTCGACGTCCATGTCAGCGAGGGCACCAACACCAAGGACGAAAAGGCCGATTACCTCGCCGCCATGTTCAAGCGCATGGGCGAACTGCTCGGGCCGCTGCACCATGAGAGCTACCTCCATGTCGATGAAGTCCGCGGCGATGCCTATGGCTTTGGCGGGCTGACCCAGGAGCGGCGCTACATCGCCGGCAAGCTCGAGGTCGCGCCGCACCGCGCGGCGGCGTGAACGACGGTCAGACGGTCGGTTCCGGCAGGCGAGCGTTTGTGGCGCCGAACACCTCCGCAAAAGCCTGCCGGAGCGCGATATCCACATCGGCCATGCTCGGGGTGAGGCCGAGATCGGCGAGGCTGGTGACGCCGTAGCGCGGGTCGGCGACGCCGCAGGGCACGATCGCCGTCGAAATGCGTCAGATCCGGTTCCAGGTTGATCGAGATGCCGTGGAACGAGACCCAGCGCCGCAGCCGCACGCCGATCGCCGCGATCTTGTCTTCAAAGCCCGCGCCCTTGTCCGGCCTCGGCACCCAGACCCCGACGCGGTCCTCGCGGCGCTCGCCGCGCACGTTGAAGGCGGCGAGGGTGCGGATGATCCATTGCTCGAGGCCGGCCACATAGGCCCGCACGTCGGGCTGCCGCCGCTTCAGGTCGAGCATCACATAGGCCACCCGCTGGCCGGGGCCGTGATAGGTGAGCTGGCCGCCGCGGCCGGTCGCAAACACGGGAAAGCGGGGGTCGAGCAGGTCGCCGGCCTTGCCGCTGGTCCCGGAGGTGTAGAGCGGGGGGTGTTCCAGCAGCCAGACCAGTTCGGGCGCTTCGCCGGCCGCAATGGCGGCGACGCGGGCTTCCATCGCCGCGACCGCCTCGGGATAGGGCACCGGCGCGTCGGATATCAGCCATTCCACCGCGCCGCCGCCGGCGGCCGCGTGAAGGTCGTCAAATCGAGGTTTTGGCGGTCATTAACCATTGGCTAACCATAACGTGGTGATCTCAATCCACGCAATTTTGCATTTGTCAGTTCGGGTCCCCGCAGTGCCAACGCTCGATAAAGTCACCGTCGATCTCATGGTGGTCCTCGGGACGACGTCGATGCCCATCCATCAGGTAATGCGCCTGAGCCGGGGCGCCATCATCGAACTGGACGCCACCGAGGCCGACGAGGTCAAGATCCTCGCCAACAACCTGCCGATCGCCAGCGGCGTGGTGCTGGTCGACCGCAACCGTATCGCGGTCGAAGTCAAGCAAATGCTGCCGCGGCTGCCGGGCACCCGCTAGGCCCAATCGGCCCGCTCGCAGGCCTTGTCCCTCCATCCCTGATTTGTTACATCCGCGCCGTTGATCCGGTCCGGCGCGAGCCTGTGCCGATCTCCCAAGCGCTCGTGGCGGAATTGGTAGACGCGCTGCCTTGAGGTGGCAGTGAGTAAAATCGTGGGGGTTCAAGTTCCCTCCGAGCGCACCACAAAATTACCCTCGAATCCCCGGATTGCGGCGTCATTGCCCGCCTCGCGGGATGGAATTGGGCAGCCGCTTTTGGGTTGCGCCGCTCGGACGTCTCGCGTCCGCTCGATAATCGCAAAGTCGCCAACATCGAAGCCAGCGCCGGCAAAAACGGCGTTTGCTACGCGTGGAAGATGAAGTTGCTGGCGTGGATATTCGCGGCGATCACGTTCTGCAGCAGGATCGAATCGTTGCTATCGACCGTGACCAGCGTGTCGCTGCCCTGCTGGGCCACGGTGATGTTCGCCAGCGTGTGGATGGTAGTGAACTCCCGGAGGTCGATCCGGTCCAGCGGGGTCTCGAAATCGGTGATCGCATGCTGCACGGTGCCCGACGACGTCGGCGAGAAGACGAACTGGTCCTGGCCGCCGCCACCGGTCAATGTATCGCTACTTTCCGTTCCGAAGATGACGTCCTTGCCGCCAGTGCCCTGCAGCGTGATGTTGGGGCCATTGCCGGCCTGATTGAACACGAAGTGGACGGTATCGGTCCCGTGATCGCTCGTGACCGTGAACTCAATCACGTCGGTCGTTGGCGGGGGTCCCGGATTGCCCGGATCGTAGGTGACGCTGCCGATGGAGGCATTGATGTCCGAGAGATCGCCAGACCCGGACAAAGGCGTGATGACGCTGCCGGATTGGGTCTGCGCGGTGAACGAGTAGCGTTTCTGACGGTCCGGCGTTGGGGTCGGTGACTGCGAAATCAGTCACCGTGGTCGGCGCGTTGTTGCCGGTGGAGGCTGTCAGGAATTGATCGGTTTCGATGACCGGACCGATTCCAGGATCATAGGTCAGCAGGAACGCATCGCTCTGGCCGGCCACATTGCCGCCACCGGCAAAGCTCCTCGATGAACCGGCGACGTAGAGATACTGCCCGTCCGTCGTGATCGAGCTGAACGAGTTGTACAGCGCGCCGCCATAGGTAGCCGTCGAGATGACGCTGCCGTCAACCGTGCTGATTTCCATCAGCACGCCGTCAGTATTGCCGGAGCCATCCGTCGTGTAGCCGGCGACATAGAGATGGCCGTTAAGCGCAACGGCGCCGGTCAGCAAGTCGGAGCCGGTGCCGCCAAAGCTTTGACTCCAGGCGATCGACCCGTCCGTGTTGTATCTGGCGACGAGGTAGTCTTCAGCATTGCCGGTGACATAGCCGACCGCATAGAGACCGTTGTCGATCACTGCGGCGCCGAGGAAACTGGCGGCGTCGATTCGAGCGTAT
The DNA here is from genome assembly GCA_963742695.1 of uncultured Alphaproteobacteria bacterium. GTDB lineage: Bacteria > Pseudomonadota > Alphaproteobacteria > Rhizobiales > Xanthobacteraceae > Bradyrhizobium. The sequence continues at coordinate 39,620 of CAVUNF010000018.1, read as the reverse complement.
CCTTGTAGGTCACGACCGAGCTCAGATCGTAGCTCGCCGACCAGGCCACCGCGCGTCCGACAGTATCGCCTGAATGCTGGGTGAACCGACCGCCCAGATCCGGCCGCCGAATTCGACCGCGTCATTGGCAGCCGAGCCGCCGGGCACGCCGAGCGGGTCCGTCGCGGCATGCAGCAATTTGCCGCTGCTGTCATACGAGGCAATGACATAGGCGCTGTAGCTATTCGGCTGGCCGGAACCGACGGCATAGACAACGGTATTGCCGCTCTGCGTGGTGACGAGCGCGTCGTAGAAAATCTCGACGCCGCCATAGCCGAAGAAGTTGTTCGCGGCGTAGTCGGTCGCAGGAGCCGGATTGCTGCCTGGCGTGCCGTCGGAGTTGAACGTCGCCAGCAGGGTCTTGACCTCGGCCCCACCGTTGCCGTCCACCGTCAGCCCGGCGCCGGGATGGCTGGCGCCGACCGCATAGATATCGTTGCCGTCGGTGGCGATGCCGTTGAAGAATCCCTTGGTCCAGAGTTGTGAGAAATCCTGCGTCGGGCCGGCGTTGGCCGCGGTCGAAAAACTCACAATTGTGGAATTATCCGACGGGGTCTGCGTTTCCGGCAGCGAATTGAAGGCCAAGTAAAGGTGGCCATTGGCATAGGAGACGTCGGCCGCGCCCTGATCGCCCGAACCGCCGAGGAAGGTCTGGCTGACGAGCTGCGGCTCTGCCGCCAGCAAGGTCTCGCTGACATCGGTGACAGTAACGTTGATGGTCTGGGTATCGATACCGCCCGATCCGTCGGACGCCACCACTTGAACCTGATAGAGATTGCTGCCGGCGGCGCTGGCGGGGAATTCGTAGTTTGGCGCATTGACGAAACTGAGCGCGCCGGTCGTGGGGTTGATCGTGAACAGCGCAGCATCAGGGGAGGTCGCAATCGAATAGGTCCGCGACGCATTGTCGACATCGGTGGCCTGCACCGTCGTGACCGCGGTGGTGTTTTCCGCGATGGAAATGGCGGCGGTTGCACCGCCGCTATTCGACGTAATCACCGGCGCGTCGTTGGTGCCGGTGACGTTGACGACAAATGTTTGCGGGGTTGTCGCCGCCGTCGAGATCGTTGATCGCGACGGTGTAGGTCAGCGTCAAGGTGTCGCCAATGCCGAGGTAATCGAACGCGGTGGAAGCGGCAGAAAAACCGAGGCTGACCGAACCGGATGACGAGCCCGCTGCCTTGGTCACCGCTCCCGACGTTATCAGCCCGATCAGGCCGGCTGGGTTTAGGCCGAGCCCCGTCGTCACGCCGCTCGGCCGACGGCTTCGTCACCAGGGCAGTGTGGCCGATATCGGTCAGATCGACGTCGGTGAACGTGACGGGAATGGTGGCGGTGAGGGCGCTGGTGTCGGTCTGCTCGGACAGGTTCTTTTGCGTGATCGCATCGATCACCGGCGCGTCGTTGGTGCCGGTGATCTTGACGACGAAGGTTTGCGGGGTTGTCCCGCCATCGTGATCGTTGACCTCGACGGTATAGGTCAGCGTCAGAACTTCGCCGATGGCGAGGTAATCGAACGCGGTGGAAGCGGCGGAAAACCGAGGCGACCGAGCCGGACGACGAGCCCGATGCCTTGGTCACCGTCCCGCAGTTATGAGCCCGATCAGGCCGGCTGGGTTTAGGCCGAGCCCCGTCGTCACGCCGCCGGCCGAGGCTTGCGTCACCACGGCAGTGTGGCCGACATCGGTCAGATCGACGTCGGCAAAGGTGACTGGAATGGTTGCGGTGAGGGCGCTGGTGTCGGCCTGCTCGGACAGGTTCTTTTGCGCGATGGCATCGATGACCGGTGCGTCGTTGGTGCCGGTGATCCTGACGACGAAGGTCTTCGGGGTGGTGCCGCCGTCGTGATCGTTGACCGCGACGGTTAGGTCAGCGTCAGCTTCGCCGATGGCAAGGTAATCGAACGCGGTGGAAGCGGCGGAGAAACCGAGGCTGAGCGAACCGGACGACGAGCCCGATGCCTTGGTCACCGTCCCGACAGTGATGAGCCCGATCAGGGCGGCTGGGTTTAGGCCCAGCCCCGTCGTCACGCCGCTGGCCGGGCTTGCGTCACCCGCGACGTGTGGCCGACATCGGTCAGATCGACGTCGGTGAACGTGACGGCAATGGTCGGTGAGGGCGCCGGTGTCGGCCTGCTCGGTCAGGTTCTTTTGCGCGGTGGCATCGATGACCGGCGCGTCGTTGGTGCCGGTGATCTTGACGACGAAGGTTTTCGGGGTCGTCCCGCCATCGAGATCGTTGATCGCAACGGTGTAGGTCAGCGTCAGGACTTCGCCGAGGGCGAGGTAATCGAACGCGGTGGAAGCGGCGGAGAAGCCGAGGCTGAGCGAACCGGACGGCGACCCGAGCCTTGGTGACCGCTCCCGGCGTCATCAGCGCGATCAGAGCGGTCTCGATTCAGGCCGAGTCCCGTCGTCACGCCGTTGCGGCCGCGCTGGTCACCGCCGCGGTGTGGCCGACATCGGTCGATCGACATCGGTGAAGGTCACGGGAATGGTGGCGGTGAGGGCGTTGGTGTCGGTTTGCTCGGACAGATTCTCTTGCGCGATCGCATCGACAACCGGCGCGTCGTTGGTGCCCGTGAAGGTGACGACAAACGTCCGCGGGGCTATTCCGCCATCGTGATCGTCGATCTCGAGCGTGTAGGTGAGCGTCAGGACTTCGTTCAGGGCGAGGTAATCGAACGCCGTGTAAGCGGCGGAAAGACCGAGGCTGAGTGAGCCGGACGTCGAACCAAATGCCTTGGTCACCGCCCCCACCTTTATCAACCCGATCAGGCCGGCTTCATTGAGCGCAAGCCCCGTTGTCACGCCACTTGCCGCGGCATGGGTTACCTGGGCGGTGTGGCCGATATCGCTGAGATCAACATCAGTGAACGTGACCGGAATAACGGTCGTGACGATTGCCGGTATTGGTCTGTTCGATAAGATCCTGCTGCACGATGACGTTGATGGTGGGCACGTCGTTGGTGCCGTCGACCCCGACCGTCACCGACAGCGGGATGCTGACGACGCCGCCGTGACGGTCATCGACGATCGCGGTGTAGTTCAGGACAAGCGTTTCGCCGACGGCGATGAAGTCGAACACATTGTCGGGGACGTCATACGACCATGCCACCGAACCATTGTGGCCGTTGCCCGGCGACGGCGTCAGCGTCAGCGCGACCGCGACCGCGGCCAGTTGCGCGGCGTCAAGGTCAAGCGAGCCGTTGACCGCCGTGTAGACGTAGCCCGTGAACGGCGCGGTCACCGTCGGCCGGTCCGTCAGGTCGACATCCGCGAACGTGATCACGCCCTCGGCATGATCGATCACGTATTGGGATTATTGGTTCCGGGCATTTCGATAACGCCCGAACCGGTGCCCGCAACCGTCGGCAGGTCGTTGGTGCCGGTGACGGTGATCGTGAACGACTGGAACACCGCGGTGTTGTATTCGATGTAGTTGGTGTCGACGCGCGCGATATAGGTCAGCGTCAGCGTCTCGCCGGCCGCGAGGAAGTCGAAGGCGTGATCGGGAAGGCTGTAGGTCCAGGTCGCCGCGCCGATGTTGGTGTTGTTGGCATTCGGCACGATCGAGAGCGGGGCTTGTACCGCCCTGATCGCCGTCAGTTGTTCTGACGAAAACGATGTGACGACATTTAGCTGGGCGTCGCGGTAGGCAAAGGAATCGAATCGGGCCGACACGGTCGGAAGGTCTTCCGGATTGATGTCGGCAAAGCGGATGATGCCGGACACCGTATCCAGCGCGGCATTGCCGGTGGTCCCGAGCTGTTCGGTAAAGCTGTTGCCGGAAGCGAAAATGTCCGGCGGGATGTTGAGATGGAATCGCGTGTTGCCGCCGCTCGCCGGCGGCGGTGTCGGCGTCTCCAGGAAGAACGCGGTGACGAATATCGGAAGCTGGTTGAACGGCGTGCCGTCCGTCAGCTTGACGAAGAAGCTCTGCGGCGTGATCGAATCCAGCGGCGGAATGTTCAGGTCTTTGGGATTGGCGTCGGTGAATTTCAGCGCGAAGATTTCGTTGATGAGCCGCTGCGCATCGCCGGGGATCGGCGCCGATGCGATGAAGGTGACGGCACCCTGACCGTTCACGGTCGTCTTGGTGCCGGCCTGGTTCACGGTCGCGATCTGCTGCAGCGTCGTCTTGTCGAGCAGCACGTATTCGCCGGTGGTGCCGTTCGGCTCGACCAGAACGCGGAACGAGACCGGCGGCGCCATGCCCGGCTGCTGAATATCGAAGTCGATCTCGACCAGAACCGCGGTGCCGCGAATACCCATGGTGGCGGTCGGGGTGTCGACCTTCATGCCGCCGTTCTTCGCCGTAGCACCGGCCACGAACGAGATGGTGCCCTGCACCAGGGTGAGCAGCGATGAATTACCCGATCCGTTCGGATCGTAGACCATCTCGTTCAGCACCATCCGCGCATTGGCGGAGAGGCCGAACACGGTGCCGTCGACGAAGGTGATGCCCAGCGAAGAGTCGGATCCGGACTGCACGACGTCGCCCTTGTGGACGTTCTCGCCGACATTCAGGGTGATCGAAACGCCGTTGCGAATCGCGGTCGCGCTGCCGGTGAGCTTGGTGACGCGGCCGATGATCTCTGCCGCAGCCACCGCGCCGCCGGCCTGCGCATAGTCGACCTGACCGGTCAGTGCGCTGACGGTCTTGCCGGAAAGGCTTGCGCCATCGGGAGAGGCGAGTGTTGCCCTGGTCTCGCCGCGGAAGTAATCGCGCACCGCGAATTCGTGGCCGTCCTTCGACAGCACCAGATCGAGGCCGGATCGCTTGTAGTCGCCGGAAAACAGCAGCTCGGCATCCGGAACGACAATGGCGTCCGGCCCGGCGGTGGTGCTCTTGGATTGGACATCCACGGCGGAAAAGCCGCGCACCCCGGAGAAAGAGCCGAGGCCATCCAACAATCCAGAATCAAATTTCGGGACGTAGTTCAATCGATCACCGCAACAATAAATCAAAAGCCGTCTGGCAGTATTCGTCTATGGGAACAATTTAGCACAGTGTAATGCTATGTTAACATTACCAAAAATGAGGCAAAATTAGTCCGGCGAAGGCCAAATCGGGCTTTTTTTCCAGGCTCTTCGCTCCAAACACACGCAAAAATGGCAGAATGCGAAGCTGACCCGGCAGCGGAGGCCGGAAACCTGAATGTAACATTCAGCCGTTAATCCTGCTGAACGGGCGGCGTTCCGTGGCCCGCACCTGGTGTCGTTGCGTTGCTTGCTTCGAAAGCGCTGGCATACGACCGACATTGGTTCAGGCCGGCAACACCGGTTTGGCCGGAATTCTCATCAAATCGCACGCGATCGCGACTGCCTGATATCCGATGGAGCCTACGCATGAAAATCCTCGGCTACATCTATCGAATTCGTCTCCAATTTCGTCTTTCTGGCGCTGGTCTATTTCAGCCTGAACTTCATGGAGAAATACCAGCATCGCGCGATCGTCGCGATCCTGGTGCTGGTCTATGCCTCGATGCGGGCGGCCTCGGCGCTGCGCTCGTTCTATTTCTTCCAGCGCATCGAGCGGCTGGAGCTTGAAGCCCGCCGCCTCGCGGGTTTGGCCGGGGAGGGCCCGGGCGCATCGGCATCGCGCAAGCAAATCGTCAATGAGGTGAGCGCCGCTGCGCCGCGACGGCGAAATGAAGTCCTATGTCGATCTGCTGTTTCTCGCCATGGTCGTGCTGTTGTGCGTTTCCAAGATCGTGATGGATTGAGCGGTCACACGCTTCGCTTCTTGACCTGCACCAGTCGTTTCAGCGCGCGCCGGGCGGGCTGCGCCGCATGCCGGCCGGCGCGACCGGCTGCGTGAACCGAGCCGGCTCGCTTGATCCGCCCTGCATGGGGTTTTCTGGCGGTCATGCGCCGGGGAGCGGCATCCGAGAGCACTGTTGCGCCGCCCTTTGCAGGCTCGGCTGACGCCGTCTGTTCAGCCTGATGCGGAGCGGCGAGCGGCGGCCAGCATAGCCCGTCGCAGCCCGTCCGGGAGCTGGAAAACGCTCTGCGCCGGCACGGGCAGCACGGCGGCGGCGCTCTGCAGCGGCAGCAGCGTTTGCTGCGGCCACAGCGCTCGCCGCGGCCAATCGTCATTCCAGTACGAATCCGTCAGCGCGGGGGCGGAAAGCATCGCGGTCTCGGCGAACAGCGAAGCGCGGAATTCTCGGCCAGCGCGAGATCGCGACGGTCTCCGACGCCGGATGCATCAGCCATTGCTGCGGCTCGGTCGGCGTCGCCGGCAGCGAAGGCGTCGCCGGCACCACGTGGACGATGCGATAGCCGCGCGCTTTCAGTTCAAGCAGCAGCTTCGGCAATGCGGCCACCGTCCGCGCCTGGATATCGTGCAGCAGCAGAATGCCCTTGCCCTTGGCCTCCAGCCGTTGCATCGCGAGATCATAGACCCGCGACGAGGAAACAGGCCGCCAGTCGTCGGCCGGAAAATCGGCGCTCCAGATCTGGATGCCCTTGCGAGGCGGATACTCCTCGATCCCGTCGGCGCGCGCGAGGCCGGGAATGCGAAAGAACGGGGCCAGGCTGACTGCCGTCATCCCAAGCGCCGCGGACACCGACGCAATGCCGTCGTCGATTTCCTGCCTGGCCTGTTCGATCGGCATCTGGTGCATGCCGGCCGGATGATTTTGGCTGTGGGTGCCGATGGTATGGCCGGCGTCGCGAACCTTGCGGACGCCTTCCGGATTGGCCTGGGCCTGACGGCCGATCAGGAAGAAGGTCGCCTTCACGCATTGCGCGGCGAGAATTTCCAGAATCTGATTGCTGTAGCGGGGCAGCGGCCCGTCATCGAAGGTCAGCACCACCTCGTGGTCGTCGAGCGGCAGGGTTTCGGCATATTGCATGGTGCCGATGCGGGGATGCGCCTTCGGATCGACCACCAGGGTTCGCGAGGTGCCCAGCGCATCGGGATGGCCGGGACAATCGGCGGCCGACGCTGCCTGCGCTGTCATGCAGGTCAGAAGTCCCAGGCATAAGACGGTCCAATGTCGGATTCGAACGCCAGCCAACACATTACCGATCATGAAGCACCGTCTGCATTCCCATTCACGTAGCAAATAATTACACGCGGCACGATGAATGCCGCCTTAATTGTAGTCTTCCCCACATGATTTCAGGTTCAGCGCATTTCGCTGGCGCCGGCGCGGCATTCGCTGCCGGCACCACATGGACCACGCGATAGCGGTTATCCCGGAGATAGCGCAGAAAAGCCGGCAGCATCGCCGCGGTTTGCGCTCTGGGGTCGTGGAACAGGATGATTCCCTTGCCGGCGGTCTTGAGCCGCTCGATGATCAGCTTCAACTGCGCTTCGGCGTCATCGGATTCCAGTCGCTGGCCCAGACGTCGGCGCCGAACACGACGATGCCGCGCGATTGCAGCAGCTCGAGCGTCGCCGGCGTACTCTCAAAGAACGGGAAACGAAAGAACGGCGTGCTCGGGACGCTGTCGTCTCGACCCCGTGAAGCGCCATTTCGTCGGCCGCTATGCCGCGGTCGATTTCCTCCGATAGTCTCGCTCGGCGTGATCCGCATCAGGTTGCGGTGCGACCAGGTGTGGTGGCCGATGGTGTGGCCCTCGGCCGCAATCCTTCGCACCATTTCCGGGTGTTCGTGCGGCGGATTTGCCGATCAGGAAGAACGTGGCGCGGACGCATTCACGGGCCAGCGCCGCCAGCACCCGGCGCGTCGTCGGCGGCCATGGGCCGTCATCGAACGTCAGCACGACCTCGCGGTCGTCGAGCGGCAGCGTCTGCGGAAAGCTTTTCAGCCCGACCCGCGGCGTGGTGGCGGCATCGACGCTGAGGATGCGGGAGGTGCCGAGCGCGCCCTTGCGCGGACAGTCGGCCGCCTGCGCCGCGGCACTCCACGCCATCGCAGCGACAAGGGTTGCCCGCAGCAGGTTCATCGACTTCGAGCCCGTTCTTGCCGGTGCATATTTATCATTGCGCTTGGTGTTGCCCATTGGGTAATGCCTGATACGACAACTCAGACGAGTTCAGCAATTCTGTCAAACCGGCGAGGCGCGGCATGGCCGATGATGTTGACGTTGCCCAACCCGCCGATGCCACGGTGCTCGACCGCCTCCCGATGCGGGATGAAGACGGCGCGATCCGCCGCGAATTCGTCGAAGAAATCGCGCGCGCGATCGAGGCCGCCGAGACGCCGTTCCTGCGCGAGATCGTCGCGGAACTGCATGAGGCCGATCTCGGCGATCTGATCGAGGCGCTCGAACCCGACGACCGCGTCAAGCCTGGTCGAACTGACCGGCGCGGATTTCGATTTCTCGGCGCTCAACGAAGTCGACGATACCGTCCGCGAGGAAATCCTCGAGGAACTCGAACCGGAGACGGTCGCCGAAGGCGTGCGCGAACTGGAATCCGACGACGCCGTCGAATTGCTCGAAGGCCTCGACGAGGAGGACCAGGAAGAAATCCTCGAAAAGCTGCCGCCGTCCGAGCGCGTCGCGCTCGAGCGCAGCCTGCTTTATCCGGAAAATTCCGCCGGCCGGCGGATGCAGACCGAGTTCATCGCGGTGCCGCCGGACTGGACCGTGGGGCAGGCGATCGACTACATGCGCGACACGCCGGACCTGCCGGACCGGTTTTACGAAATCTACGCGGTCGATGCCGCGCAGCACTGGCAGGGCGCGGTGTCGCTGGACGCGCTGCTGCGCTCGCGCCGGCCGGTGCCGCTGGCCGACCTGATCGACGAAGACCGCCGCCGCGTCTCGGTCATGGACGACCAGGAAGAGGTGGCGCGGCTGTTCGGCAAATACAATCTGGTCGCAGCCCCCGTGGTCGATACCGCCAACCGGCTGGTCGGCGTCATCACCATCGACGACGTGGTCGACGTGATCGAGGAAGAGGCCGAAGAGGACCTGAAGGCGCTCGGCGGCGTCACCAGCGACGAAGAACTGTCCGACAGCGTCTGGACCATCGCCAGGGGCCGCTTCAACTGGCTGCTGGTCAATCTCGCCACCGCCTTTCTCGCCTCCTCGGTGCTGGGCCTGTTCGAGGGCCAGCTCGAAAAGATGGTGGCGCTGGCGGTGCTGGCGCCGATCGTCGCCAGCCAGGGCGGCAATGCCGCGACCCAGACCATGACGGTCGCGGTGCGCGCATTGGCGACCCGCGAACTCGGCTCCAACAACGCGTTTCGCGTGGTGATGCGCGAGGGCCTGGTCGGCCTCGTCAACGGCCTGGCGTTCGCCGTCATCACCGGCATCGCCGCGGTGGCCTGGTTCAAGATTCCGGGGCTCGGCGTCGTGATCGGCCTTGCGATGCTGTGCAATCTCGTGGCCGGCGCGCTCGGCGGCATTCTGATCCCGATGGTGCTGGAGCGGGTGAGGGCGGATCCCGCGGTCGCGTCGGGCACCTTCGTCACCACCATCACCGACGTGGTCGGCTTCTTCTCGTTTCTCGGCATCGCCACGCTGTGGTTCGGGCTGAAATAAAGCGTTCGCGCGGCGTATCGTTAATCAAACCTTAACGCGCATCGCCGACGATGCGCGATTCGAGATAGCGACATGCAGCGCTTGCGGCTGAAAGCGGACGGACGGATCGTCGAATTGCGGGACGGGCGGCGAGTTTCCGCTCGCGCCGGACGGATCGTCGACTGCGCCGGCGGCGAGTTTCCGCTCGCGCCGGCGACAAGCTCCCGTTGCGCCGGACATGGTGGCGCTGCCGGCGGTGCGCGACCTTCGCCGCCGCGCGCGCCTGACCCAGCTCGAATTCGCCGCGCGGCTCGGCGTGCCCGTGGAAACCATCCGCAACTGGGAGCAGGGCAAACGAAGCCCACGCGGACCGGCGCGGGCGCTTCTCGCCGTGATCGCCCACGCGCCCGAAACCGTGTTTGCGGCGTTGGCCGAGGCCTGATCGCCAGACCTCCGGGCGGAACCCGCCGCTCGCCGCGACGTTGGCAGCGCGAGCCCGGCGGGACATAATGGGCCCGATCCGTTCGAGTACCCGTCCATGCAATTTGTCGAAGCCAACGGCGCCAAAATCCCCGCGATCGGGCTGGGCACCTGGGAACTGCGCGGCCGAACCTGCGCGCGGGTGGTCGAGCAGGCGCTGAAGCTCGGCTATCGCCACATCGATACCGCGCAGATCTATGAGAACGAACGCGAGGTCGGCGAGGGCCTGCGTGCCTCGGGCGTCAAGCGCAACGACGTGTTCGTGACCACCAAAGTCTGGACCACCCATTTCGCGCCGAATGATCTCGAGCGATCCACCAAGGACAGCCTGTCCAAGCTGCGGCTGTCCGAAGTCGACCTGCTGCTGCTGCATTGGCCCAATCGGCAGGTGCCGCTGTCGGAGACCCTGGGTGCGCTGGCGCACGTCAAGCAACTCGGCATGGCCCGCAATATCGGGGTTTCGAACTTCACCGTGGCGCTGATCGAGGAGGCCATCGCGGCCTGTCCGGCGCTGCTGGCGTGCGATCAGGTCGAGTATCATCCCTATCTCGACCAGACCAAGGTGAGGGAAGCCTGCGCCCGCTACGGCATGGCGGTGGTCGCCTATAGCCCGATCGCGAGGGGCCGCATCAGGGGCGAGGAGACGCTGACGCAGATCGGGCAGGCCCACGGCAAGACCGCCGCGCAGGTTTGCCTGCGCTGGCTGGTGCAGCAGAATGTTTCGGCGATACCGCGAACCCAGAAGATCGAGCGGCTGTCGGAAAATATCGACATCTTCGATTTCGAGCTGTCGGCCGAGGAGATGCAGCAGATCTTCCAGATGGCAAGTCCCAAGGGCCGGATGACCGATTACGGCTTCGCGCCGAAATGGGATTGAGCAGCCACAGTCCGGCGAAATCGGCATCGGCCGGCTAAAAAAGTGAACCGGAGCCCGGCGCGGGCCGCTATGCTGGCATTGGGGACGGCGTCGAGCGTTTGATTGGGTATGGTGGAACCGCGGCGGTTCATACGTTCAGATATTGCAGCATCGGTGTTTGGTCATCTGTCGGCCCTGGCGCTGGTCCTGATCTTCGCCGAGGTGCATCCGTTTGGTTCGGTCACGGCCGAACCGATCACGGTCGACCTTGTTTCGCCGGCTGAAGCCCCGCCGCCTGCCAAAACGGAAGAGCCGGCTCCGCCGCCCCAGGCCGCGGCGCCCGACTCTCCCGATCCCAAACCGGCGGCCTTGAATTCACCACCGCCCGCTGCGCCGCAGCCTGCCGCCACGCAGCCCCAGAAGCAGGCGGCGCTCGCGCCGTCCCGTCCCAATCGCCAGCAAGCCGCGGCTCAACCTCAGCCGCAACCGCCTCCGCCTCCGCCGCAAGCGCCAGCGGCCGCAGCGCCCAGCTACGCTGCTCCGGAGCCCGATCTCTCCGTCAAATACAACGTGATGCTCGGCCTGCCGCAGCCGCTGTCCCCGGTCAAATCCGGCGGCGACGATTTCGATGCGCCGGCGTCCAAGCAGGCTGACATTGCATCCAACTTCGTCACCGAGTTTCGCGATCATCTCAAGAAATGTTCGAAGCTGCCGGGATCGATCGATCCCTCCGATAGCGTCAAGGTCAAGCTGCGGGTGTTCATGACGACCGATGGGATGTTGGCGAGGGAGCCTATTCTGATCGAGGCCAGCGCCTCGGCAAAGGGACCCATTCTGATGGAGGGCGCCATCAACGCCCTGCAGGCCTGTGCGCCCTATGCGATGTTGCCGGCGGACCGCTACGGCGAGTGGAAAGTGATCGAACTCAGCTTCACGCCGCGGGATTTTTCCGGCGGCGGTTGATGACGGATTTCGCCAGGCGCAAGGCCGCCCGGACTGAACGTCCGTTCCGGGCGGCCTAGCGTCGCTGTTCAACTCCGGCGATCGTGCAAGGCGCGCCGGATTGCGAGTTCGACCGGTGAATATTCGCCGTCCTCGCGGTCGAGCCGGAACGGTTCGGCCGGATGCAGCGGCGGTTGCGCCATGAAGCGTGGCGTCGATCCGCGGTGCGGCTGCGCGGCGTGGACCAGGAAGGGATGACACAGATAGACCGTGCCGGCTTCACCCACCGCATGCGCCAACGGCCGATCGGCGCCCACGTCGACCAGCGCCTTCAGCGGCATGCCGGCGTCGCCGGCGGGCTCGAGAAAGCGCGCGATATCGAGGTGGGAGCCGACCCGAATCCGCGTCGGAGCGTCCCGTTCGCTGACGTCGGAGAACAGGAACAACATCAGCAGCGCGCGATCGCGGGAAGTCACATTGACCCGCCAGGACAGGAAATTGTTTTTCTCATCCGGATCATCCGTCTCGCCGGCAAAACTGACGTCGACATGCCAGCCGGCGTCGCCGGGATCGTGCGGGCTTGGAAAGCGCACCGGAAAGCTGCCGAGGTCCCCGCGCGGAAGCCAGCGTCCTTTTCCGACCAGCTGGTCGAATGCCGCATGGAGTGCGGGCGTGTTCACGGCTTTGCGGAACGGCTCCTGTCCGTAATAACCCAGCCGGACCACCGGCTGCGTCCAACTTGTCGGGTCGTGGGGATCGCATCCGGTATCGCCCCACAGGATGGCGCGACCCTGATCGGCAAGTTCGCGGGGAAACGCCCCGTCGATCCGGACAAACCCGTTTTCAATAAATTGCTCCAGCTGTGCGGCGCTGAGCGCGCGCACCGACGCATCTGCATTTGAAGGCATGAGATCCTCGTATCGCCAAGCCAACCGCCATTGCCTCGCGATACGAGGCTGGGGAGGCTCATCTGGTCCTTGAGCGCTTCACGGCCTGATGGCCGCGGGCACGCTCGCTTCCGCCCGCGCGAAGCGGGCAACGCCGTTAGCGGCGAAGGAAGAAGACCGAAGCGATATTGTGAATGCGGATCATCATCATGGCAGTCATATTTTAGCACAGCCATTCGCCTGACATCAACGCGGCAGCGGACGAAAGAGCTAGCTCCCCATCGCCCGCCAGGCGTTGGAGGCGAATTGCCGGCGCCAGGTCACGATCACCACCGCCGCCGTGGTGACGAACAGCACCCACGGGCTGATGAACCAGCCGAGATAGCCGAGCGCAAAGAAGAACGCGCGCTGGCCGCGGTTGAAATGCCGGCCGGCGGATTCAAACAGGCGGGTGGTGCGGATGACATGCGCTTCGGCTTCGGGACTGTCGCGCTGCTCCATCGGCGGCATCGCGCCGAGCAGGATCGCGACGTAGTTGAACAGCCGGTATGACCAGGCGAATTTGAAGAAGGCGTAGATGAAGATCAGGATCAGCCCGACGCATTTGATTTCCCAAAGCGCCGGCGAGGTGCTGAGATTGACCGGCAACTCCTTGAGTATAGCCATCGCCTCGTTGGTCGCGCGCAGCAGCGCCAGCGCGCCACCCACCGCAAGCAGGCTGGTGGAGGCAAAAAACGCGGTGCCGTTTTGCAGCGACGCCATGATCTGCATGTCGACCATGCGTGCCTCGCGGTCGAGCATGCGCCGGACCCAGACCTCGCGATAGACATTCATGCGGGCGGACAGGCTGTTGCGTCCGTAGGCGGTATGCTCCAGCGTCACCGCGTACACCGCCCATTCCAGGACAAAGAACCCGACCGCGAACAGATCGACCGTCGAATAGGCAGCCATCGGGTTCCCCTCGAAATGTCCAGGGGAATGCTGACACGCAGGTTCAGCGGCGGCAACCGGTGCGGGTTGAATGCAGGCCAAGCGCTATGGCAGGATCAACGCTCTCAAAAGGATTCTTCGCATGGCCTTGAAGCTTGTGATCGGCAACAAGAACTATTCCTCGTGGTCGATGCGGCCGTGGCTGGCGCTGCGGGCCAACGACATCGCCTTCGAAGAGGTTTTCATCCCGCTTTATACCGGCGAGGCCGACAAGCAGCGGATCCTGAGTTTCTCGCGTGCGGGCAAGGTGCCGGCCTTGATCGACGGCGACGTCACGATCTGGGATTCGCTGGCCATTATCGAATATCTCGCCGAGCGGTTTCCGGAGAAGCGGCTATGGCCGGAAGACCGCGCCAGCCGCGCCCATGCGCGTTCGATCTCGGCAGAGATGCATTCCGGCTTTGTGGCCTTGCGCAACGAATGCGGCATGAACCTGCACCGGCCGGTTGGCCCGGTCGCGCTGTCGGCGGATGCGCGCGGCGATATTGCGCGGATTCAGCAGATCTGGAGCGAATGCCGCGAGCGCTACGGCAAGCTCGGGCCGTTCCTGTTCGGCGCCTTTGGCGGCGCCGACGCGATGTTTGCGCCTGTCGTGCATCGCTTCCGCACCTATGCGATTCCGGTGGCGCCCGAGGTGCAGGGCTACATGGATGCCATGGCGTCGTTGCCGGCGTTTCAGGAGTGGACCAAGGCAGGATTGGCCGAAACCATCGTGATCGAGAAGTTCGAGACGGCGTGAGCCCGAAAACGTCGTTCGCGGTGCCGGGGCGTCGAACCGCGCGCGCTGGTCTGAAACCGCCGGATCGGCATTTATCGCACTGAAAAACCTGCAAAATTCGCACATTTGCCATGCCCGGATGGACTGGCCAACGCGACCGGCGCTGTGCTAAAAGGTCGCGGGGTTTTTTCAGCCGGCCAAAGCAAGTGGGACCGCGAGCACGGTCGGCGTATTTGCGTGATGGAGAGGGCGTTGAAGCACAAGTATGGTGTTGGAGAGACTGTCTATTTTACTGCCAGCAATGTTGCCCGTCCGGCCGCCAGCGGCACCTATGAGGTGATCCGGCTGCTGCCGACCGATGGCGACGACTGCCAGTATCGCATCAAGAGCTCGACCGAGGCTTTCGAACGGGTAGCCAAGGAAAGCCAGCTCGACATCTCCTGAGAAAACAGCCCGCGCGGCCCGGCGCAGCGGATTTCATCCGCTCGCCGTCAAAAGGCCCCGTTCGCGACGACATTTTGCGCCAGCTGTGCGCAGAAGAGTACGCATGCAGCTCCGCTGAATGCGCTATGCTGCGTTGAGGGACATCGCGCATGAACTGGGCCTGGGCTGCATCACTCGATCATTTCTGGCGTTCACCGAACTTGCCGACTGTGGCTGATCCTGGCCGCGGCGGGATTGTTCGGGATCATCGCGCTGATCGCACTGGTGCGCGCCGAGAAATCGGTCGCCAACGTAGCGCTCACGGTGATCACGCTGCTGGCGATCGGCACGGCCGTCGCCGCCACCATGCGGCGGGTTCGGTTCCATCGGCCGGAGCGGATCCGGCGAGATTCGCTCGGCTTCGCCGGCCAGCGCCGCGCTGCCGGCGTTGTCGTGTCTGGACGATCTGGCGGGAGAGACGGTGTTGGCGGCGTGTGAAAAGGCGCTGTTCGGTTCCGCCGAAGCCGCCGCCGCCGCGGTGTCCCATGCGGCGTCCCAGCTCACGCGGCTGACCGCGTCAGGCAGCTGACAGCAGCACCGACTTCCGAAATGCAAGCGCTGCGCCGGGCGGTCGAGCGCGACCGCTACGGCCTGATGGCCTACGTGCTGGTCGCACGCGACCGCTGCACGGCCTCCGACTGTGCTGCGTTCCAGGCGCTGACGGATCGCCACCACATCGTGGCCAACATGGATGAGAAGATCTATGAGGGCCTGGTCTCGCGTCACGCGCCGTCATGGAACGCGCCTGCGGCACCCGCCGCGGCAGGAGCACCGGTCGCCGCGTGGACGTCGTCGATGCCGTCAGGCAAACCGACCACGGCTGAATTCCCGACCGCGGCTTCGACGCCTGCGGTCAGCATCATGACGCCGGAACCGGGTCAGCCGGGAGCGCCGCCGGCGCCGCGCCAGCCGCCGGCTTCGCAGCAGCAGGCGAGTTCGCCATTCCCGGCGCCGCGTCCCGCGGCGGCATCATCGGCAACGGCCACAACTGCTCCGGCAGCGACAACGGCCCCGGCAGCCGCGCCCGCGCTCGCAGCGGCCAAGAAGCCGCCGGCGCCACCGAAGCAGCCGCGCGCGGCCCCGCCGGTTCAGCTTGCGCCTGCGGCGGCCAATTCATCCACAGCCTCGGCGCCGGCAGCCACCGAATAATCGACGTGCTGCTTTCAAAAGCCACCGCCGATCGTTAACCTCGAACCCATGCCGCTACATATCGTCAAGCTTGCCGTGGGCTGCGAGTCCGTGAAGGAACTCAAGGGCTGGGTCGCCGAACGGATGCAGACCGCCAAGAAAAATGGCCTGCCGCTTCGTCATGTTCACGTCACCCGGATGATGCCGAAGCGCGGCGAAGAGATTCTCGCCGGCGGTTCGCTGTACTGGGTGATCCGCGGTGAAATCGCTGCCCGCGAAAAAATCATCGCAATCGAGCCGTTCCGCGACAAGGACGGGATCGGACGCTGCCGGCTGGTGATGCAGCCGAAGGTGATCGCGGTCTCGCCGCGGCCGATGCGCGCGTTCCAGGGCTGGCGCTATTTCAGGGACGATGCCGCGCCGCCCGATCTCGGCAAGGCCGCCGCCAGCGTCGCGGCGATGCCCGAACCGCTGCGCCGCGAATTGCGCGATCTCGGGCTTGCTCGTAAACCCCGATATTGTCGATCAGGCGGGTGTTTCCGAGCTTGGCCGCCACCAGGATTCGCACTGGTCCGTCCTTCAATGAAACGATCGGCGCCAGCGTGTCGGCGTGCCGGGCCTCGAAATAGTCGAGAACAAAGCCGGCTGCCGTGATCAGTTCGGCGCCGCCTGCCATCGCGGCTGAGGCGTCGTCGCCGGCGCGCAGGCGCTTGGCGCTTTCCTTCATCGCCCGATAGAGCACCGGCGCCGCCAGCCGTTGTTCCGGCGTGAGGTAGACGTTGCGCGACGACATCGCGAGGCCGTCGCGCTCGCGCACGGTTCGCGAGCCGATCACCTTGACGCCGAGGTCGAGATCCCGGGCCATCCGCGTCACCACCCGCAGCTGCTGAAAATCCTTTTCGCCGAAGATCGCGAAGTCCGGCCGGCATTGCGTAAACAGTTTGCCGACCACGGTGGCGACGCCGCCGAAGAAATGCGGCCGGAACCGATCCTCCAGACCGGCAATGGCCGGCCCCTCCGGCAGGATCCGCGTCGCAAAGCCGTCCGGATACATCGTCTTGACGTCGGGATTCCAGATCAGGTCGACATTCTCGGCGGCAAGTTTTGCGACGTCGGCTTTCCAAGTGCGCGGATACGAACCGAAATCCTCCGTCGGCGCGAACTGCGTGGGGTTAACGAAGATCGAAACGATGACCCTGGTGGCGCGCTGCTGCGCCAGCCGAACCAGCGACACATGGCCGTCATGGAGTGCTCCCATGGTTGGTACCAGCGCGGTTGTGGCCTTTTTTGCGCGGAGCTGCTCGAGGGCGCGGCGCAAGGCGGGGACCGTGCGGACGATCATGGGGCTTCGCGGCATCTGGACTCGATCGGTTGGGGGCGGGGAGGCAGCTGACGCTGACCTTGCGGCTGACCCGGCGACCTTATCAAGGCCAAGGGCTAGCTCAAGGCCAAGGCTTAGCTCAAGGTCAAGGCTTTGCCGCCAAGCGCGCGCGGCCGCGCGACGAGGTGGGTTGCCAAAATGAATGCCTGCCGATTGTGCGTTGGGTCACAGACAGCGTCGCGCGATTCATGATTAAGGCAGACGTTCAATGATTCGAGAGTGTTATCGCGCATTTCACTTGACCGCAGCCGCGCGTAATTTGAAGATATCGGCAGGGGCTAAAAATGCTGGTGCAGACTAGTCAAGGTCAATCGGGCTCGGCACATGTGGTCGTGCTCGGCAACGAGAAGGGCGGTTCGGGAAAATCCACCACCGCTTTGCACATTGCCGTTGCCCTGATGAAAGCCGGCCAGCGCGTCGCCACCATCGACCTCGATTGCCGCCAGCAAAGCTTCACCCGCTACATCGACAACCGAAGCGCCTGGGCGCGCCGCACCGGGCTCGATCTCGAGCTGCCGGTGCATTGCTGCATCAAGCTCGGCGAGACCATGCAGATCGCCGACAATGAGAGCTCCGAATTCCAGCAATTCATGGATGCGGTCAGCGCGGTCGAGCGGACTTTCGATTTCATCGTGATCGATACCCCGGGGTCGGACAGTTACCTGATGCGGCTGGCGCACTCGATGGCCGATACGCTGGTGACGCCGATCAACGACAGCTTCCTCGATTTCGATGTGCTCGGCACCGTCGATCCCGCCACCTATTCGGTCACCGGCGAGAGCCATTATGCGGAGATGGTGCGCGATACCCGGCGCAAGCGCCGCCAGCTCGACGGCGCCTCCACCGACTGGATCGTGGTCCGCAACCGGCTGTCGATGCTGGGATCGCGCAACAAGCAGCTGGTCGCCGATGGCCTCAAGGAGCTGTCGTTCCGGCTCGGCTTCCGCTCGATCGATGGTTTTGCCGAGCGGGTGGTTTACCGCGAATTCTTTCCGCGCGGGCTGACCGCGCTCGACGACCTCGACGAAGCGACGCTCGGCACCCGCCCCAGCATGGGCCACGTCACCGCGCGCGAGGAGGTGACGAGCCTGTTGCGCCAGTTGAAGCTGCCGCTCGACGAACGCGGCCGCCGCCGCGCCGCCAACCGCGCCGAATGGTTCACCCAGGTCGACAAGCCGCTCGAAGTCCACGACATCCTGGGCGCCTGACGGGCCGTGACGGGCGCCAAGGCTCTGCCAAAGCTTAAGGCTCTGCCAAGTCTTTGGTGCTGTCCTGCGCCAGCGAGAAAATTTTCCTAAGCGGTGACCCGGTCCGCGGAACCAATCGCAGCTTGGCCCGTTTTTACTAGGCCTTTACCTAAGACCTGAACCAGACGTTGATTTGAGCCGTCCCATGATGAGAGACGGCCGTACTCGCTTTGTGCACCTGCACAATTTGGGTGCGTCGCACAATGATCAGGCGGTCAATTCACAACATTTGGACTTCCTGTCACGTCGACGTGACATATATCATGGACAAGGGACCGCAGAGTCTCGAACATCGGAAACGTGGCCCAGGGTCGGTGCGCCGAGGACGAATATGAAACGTGGAATTGCCAGTTCTGCTTTCGCTTTGCGCGCTTGTCGCCGTGGGCTATTTCACCGCGAGCAAATGGGCGATCCGTCACGAGACGATGACGTTCAACGATCCGTCGCGCGACAACCGTCCGGTTACGGTCGACATCGCCGTGCGGCGCGACAAGGAAATGCAGGCCACGGCCGGCATGATCGAATTGCCGGTTGCGATCCTCAATCACGGCAACACCGTCAAGATTCACCGAGTACTCTTTCCTGGCGAACGTCTTTGCCGCGCGCGGCTATCTTGTCGATCAGCCCGCAGCACGATCTGCCGACCGATCCGCCGATGGTCACCAAAGTCGGCGAACTCTATGTCGGCCGTCTGCCGCAAATTCAGCGCGGCGTTGCCAACATCCATTTTGCCGTCGACGAGATGCGGAAGATTCAGCCGAACGCGGACTACGATCATCTGACCATGGTGGGACATTCGATGGGCGGCGACATCTCGATGTATTTCGCCAAGATGTATCCCGACGCAGATCAAGAAGGTCGTGACGCTCGACAATCTGCGCGTGCCGTTCATGACCGACGGCAAATTCAAGATCCTTTCGTTCCGCTCGAAGGATCCGGTGTTCAAGACCGATCCCGGCGTCGTTCCCGACGACGAGGTATGCGAGAAGTCCGGCATCACCGTCGTCAATACCGGCTTCCAGCACAACGACATGCGCGATACCGGTCCCGATGAAGGCCAAGTCGATCGATCCAGGGCATGCTCGACAAATTCCTCGACGACGACAGTCCGCTCCGGCCGGTCGACGACCAAAGGCGCCGCCGTTGATGACCGACGCCGGTCCGGTTACGCCCTATCGCGTCGCGGTCGCGAACTGACGCCCGCATCGCTGGAACTGACGCTCCCGCGTCAGCCGGATATGACCGGCGCTTGCCCTCGCGCATTGACCGCTGCCCGATCCCGTCTCCACATAAGGCTTGCGGCAACCTGCGAGCGCTTATGTCCGGCGAACCCACCAAACCGAAATCGGCAGGCGAAGTGTCGAAGGCCGCAAGGCCGATCCGGCAAAGCCGGTCCGCTGCCGGAGGCGCGGCCGTCGGCTTCGGAAGACATTGCCGCCTTTGTCGCCAAGGCCCGCGCGATGTCGCCGCATGCGGCCGGCGCGCGGGGACGGCTGGTGTTCGCGCTCGACGCCACCATGAGCCGGCAGCCGACCTGGGACATGGCCTGCGCGCTGCAGGCCGACATGTTCCGCGAGGCGGCGGCGCTCGGCAGTCTCGATATCCGCCTCGTCTATTATCGCGGCCTCAACGAGTGCCGCGCCACGGGGTGGATTTCCGACAGCGCGCAGCTGGCGAAATTGATGGCCAAGATCGATTGCCGGGGCGGCAATACCCAGATCGGCAAGGTGTTGTCGGAGGCGCGGCGCGAGGCGGTGGCCTCGGCGGTGCGCGCGGTGGTGTTCGTCGGCGACGCCATGGAGGAGGCCGTCGACGATCTCTGCGCCAAGGCGGGCGAACTCGGCCTGCTCAAGGTGCCGGTGTTCATGTTTCAGGAAGGCCATGACGTCGCTGCCGAGCAGGCGTTCCGGGAGATCGCGCGCCTGACCGGCGGCGCCTGGTGCAGGTTCGATCCCGGTGCGGCGGCGCAGCTGCGCGAGCTGTTGCGGGCCGCGGCGGCCTATGCCGCCGGCGGACGCGAGGCGCTGCAGCGGCTGTCGAAGACCGGCAGCGGTGCGGCCAAACTGCTCGGTCAGATGAAGTGATCCGGTCGGGCGCTCCACAGCGAATGCGGCAACCGGCATGCTTTTTGTCGCCGAGCCCACTATATTGAATTCATGCCTACTCTGATCGCCGGCATCGTTGCCGTTATCCTGCTCTATCTGCTGCTGCAGATGTTCCGAGCCGCCAATCCGGTCGTGCTGGCCCGCGCCATCAAGATCGGCGGCGGCGTGTGGCGCTTGCGGTTGCCGCCTTCACCGGCATCAAGGGTGAGCTCGCGGTGGCGATCCCGCTCGGGATCTTCGGCGCCGGCCTGCTCGGCTGGTCGCCGTTCGGCGGCACGTCGGGGTTCGGCAATATCGGCGGGATGTTCGGCGGCGGCGCGCCACGCTCGCCCGGACAGGCGTCGCGGGTCCGCTCGCAGTTTCTCGACATGAGCCTCGATCACGACAGCGGCCAGCTCACCGGCCAGATCGTGGCCGGGCCGCATGCCGGCCACTCGCTCGACGAATTCGACCTGCCGCAATTGACGGCGATGATGCCCGGCTTCGACGCCGAAAGCGTGTCGCTACTTGAAAGCTATCTGGACCGCAGGTTTCCCGCCTGGCGTCAGGACGCGCAGGGACACGCGGCAGGGGGGCAGAGCCGCGCGGCGTCGAGCGGCAAAATGACGGACGAGGAGGCCTATCAGATCCTTGGCCTGCAGCCGGGGGCGGGCCGCGACGAGATCAGGCGCGCGCACCGCGCGCTCATGAAGAAACTGCATCCCGACCAGGGGGGGTCGACGTACCTCGCCGCCCGTGTAAACGAGGCCAAGGATACTTTGCTTCGCACGCATCACAGCTAACTCCGGCAAACGCTACCAAACGCTACAAACCGCGAGTTGCTTCCGCTTCTTCTCCGCCTGACGCCCCGTTGCCGCCCGCCGTTGTCCGGCGTGGTCGATCCTTGGTCATGCAGTATTAACTGCAAATTCTTGACGAGAAGTTGCGCTGGGCACCGGTTGCGAAAGCAACGCGGGTCGTTGCGGCCGGGCAACAGCGGTAAGCGGTCGGCTGCAGGGCTGACCGGCGATAGTGCCGCGGGCGCGAATGCGCGCCCGATCGTCGGACTATGGGCAAGCCAGAGCATGGTGGGCACGGCGCAAACGCGCCTTTGCCCGACCCTACGGCTTAGCGGATCAGTTGCGAACGGTGATGCAGGAGATGTCGGAGCGCTTCAACGTCCGGCAGACCGCTTCGGCCTGATCGCGGTCGAGGCCGGCGAAGCGGGCCCGGTACAGCTTCCGATCGCCCTTGGCGACGACCGGTTCGGTGAACGGATTCGGCCTTTGCGAGCAGGCCGCGGGCCTGATTGCGTGCGGCTTCGATGCGCTGCCGCGCTTCGCTTTCGCTTTCCAGCGCGCCGACCTGAATGATCCATCCGGTATGAGCGGCGACGGGCTTGATCGCGCCGTTCTGCTGAACGGCCTGCGGTTGGGGGCGGGGAGTGGGGTCGGCATAGGCCATCGCCTGCGCGGGGCGGGCGGCACGCTTGAGGCCGGCAGGACGCCGAGCAGGCCGTGTCCGGTGCCGTGGTTTGCCGGCTGCGGCGGCATCTCGGTCCGGCTTTCAGCCTGGGCTTTCGGTCCTGGCGACTTCATTCCTGACGGTTTCGTCTTTGCGATTTCGGATTTGCCGCCGTCGGTCTTGCTGGATTCAGCTTTGGCCACCACGGCGCCCGAGGTCTGCGGCATTTCCTGGCGTGCCGGCGATATCGCATTGGTGATGGGCGTGGCTGGCTGCGGCGGACCGGCCGAAGCGAGCTTGATCGGTCCGGCCTTGACCTGGACGGTCTTGACCTTGACCGGCTTCATCGGTTCGGACGAGCCGGGGATCGCGGCGAGCGCCTGGGTTTGAATGACGCCGCTGGTCAGCGGCGCGGGCTCCGACTTCGCGGCTTCAAACTTGGGTTGCGCTGCGGCACCGCCGCGGTTGCGGCGGCGAGGACGGACGGCTTGGCGATCGAACGCGTCGTCGGCGCTGCGACCTGCTCCGGCGCTGCGGAGGCGACCTGAACCGGCTGTCGCCGGCCGCGACGCGGCTTCGGCTTCCGCCACATCGGCGTTGGCGTCGGCGGGATTGCGTTCGGTGATCGCGGCGACGGTGCGCTTGGTGGCGCCCTTTTCGAGATTTTCGGCAAGCAGGTTGCGCATGATGGCATCGCGGGAACCGCCGCTGCGGCCTCCCAGCACCACGCCGACCAGATGACGGTTGCCGCGGCGCATCGAGGTCACGAGATTGAAGCCGGAAGCGCGGGTGTAGCCGGTCTTGATGCCATCGACGCCCTCGACGTTGCCGAGCAGGCGATTGTGGTTGCGGATCGCATGGCCCTTGTAGTTGAACGACGCGGTGGCGAAATAGCGGTAATAGCGCGGGAAGCGGTCCTGGATGGCGCGGCCGAGGGTCGCCTGATCGCGCGCCGTGGTCACCTGCTCGTCGTTGGGCAGGCCGGAGGCATTGCGGTAAATCGTCCTGGTCATGCCGAGCGCGCGCGCCTTGCGCGTCATCAGCTTGGCGAAATCGTCTTCGTCGCCGGAGATGGCTTCCGCGATCACGACGGAGGCGTCGTTGGCCGACGTTGTCACCAGGCCCTTGATGGCGTCTTCGACCCTGATGGTTTGGCCCGGACGCAGGCCGAGCTTGGTGGGAGCCTGCTGGGAGGCGTACTCGGACACTTCCATTTCAGTGTCGAGCTTCATCTTGCCGGCCTCGAGACGCTCGAACAGCAGATAAAGCGTCATGATCTTGGTGAGCGAGGCGGGATGCCGCGAGGCGTCGGGATTGCTGGCGGTGAGGGTGGCGCCGGAATTGGCGTCGACGATGATCGAGGAGAATGCCGGGCTGTAGCTTTCCGCTGCGTGGTGGCGGACGTGGTGGCGCTTCTTGTAGCGGCGCGCGTCGGCGGCATCGGTTGTGAAAATGACCGCAGTGACGACCGTGACCAGCCCGAGAACGCCAGCCCGCAGAACACGCGAGGAAGCCAAGGTTGTGCGAAGCATAAACTTCCCCGTCCCATTTCTGTCTTGATCACCGGTTCGTGAGGCCAAATTATGCCCGACGGCCGGCGACGTTTTCCTGCTCAAATTGCCGGATCCGGGCGACGCGTTCGCCCGGCGTGGCTGATCAGACCGCTATTCTAGCTAAGGTACTGGTCACAAACAATTTTTAGGCTGCCTGTGGGGAACGCGAACAAAGTTTCAGAATCAGGTTAGGGGTGCCGAGTTTCCAAAAGATTAAGTAACCCTTGCGTAAGACCCCGGTGTTTGCGGCTAATCCTAATTATTTGTGCATCGCACAAGGATTCTTGACTTTATTGTGCATTGCACTATGTATGGGCGGGTCAGGAGCCGGGACCTCCCGGCAGATCAGTGCACACAATCAGTCAGGGAAAAGGACTCCAAGATGGTCAAGGTTGAAGACATTCAGCAGTACGGAAAAGAGCAGTTCGAGACCGTCGTTGCTTCCGCAACCACCATGCAGAACGGCATTCAGGCGATCGCCAGCGCCTATGGCGACTACACCAAGAAGTCGTTCGAAGACACCAAGTCATTCGTCGAGAAGCTGTCCGGCGTGAAGTCGCTGGACAAGGCGATCGAAGTGCAGACCGAATACGCGAAGTCCGCCTATGAGACCTTCGTGGCCGAGTCGCAGAAGATCGCCGGGCTCTATACCGATCTTGCCAAGCAGACCTTCAAGCCGCTCGAAGGCATGGTCGCCAAGTTCACCCCCGCCGCCGCCTAACCGCGCGGTTCTCCAAAATCAAAAAGCCCGGCCGAAAGGCCGGGCTTTTTCGTTGTCGGGAGTTTGCCGCGCGATTATTTCGCGACGCGCAGCTTCGAGAGCGATGTTCCGATCGAACTGAAGGCCGCGACCGTCTGGCTGGCGAGGTGATGTGATAGAACTTGGCGGTACCGCTGGCGCAGTATTGCAGCACGGTCGACATCGGATCCGGCGGATTGCCGGTATTGATGTGCATCGTGTAGATCGTGATGCCGGCTGGCCTTGGCGTTGTCGCACAGGATCCTTTGCCGGGCGTCGATCTGGGACGCATTGCTGTACCAGCGGTTTTGCGTGTTCAAACCGTCCGACACCAGGATGATGGCGTCCTTGTAGGTGTAGTTGGGATCCTTGGCCGGCGCATTGAACGGGGCGCCGGTGCCGAGCGTCATCCATGCCCATGCCATGCCGATGCCCTGGTTGGTGTTGCCGGTCGGCTCCAGGTCGTCGACCAACGTCTTGAGCGAGGTCCAGTTGTAGCTCAGCGGCATCACCGGCTGCAGATAGGGACTATTGCCCACCTTGCAGTAGCTTTCGCTGCCGCCCCAACCGCTGCTGACGTATTCCTCGGCAGGGAACAGGGTCGCGCGAGTTGGACGCCGTCGGCGTCGTGTTCGTGGTATCGAAGTCCTGATCGCGGTCGGTGACGCAGCCGGTCCATTTGTTGTGATTGTCCGGAGTCCAGACTATTGCCGGTGGATACGCAGGAACTTCGCGAGTTCAGCTAATTGTTGGTGCTGCATTTGCCGTTGTCGTCATCCCAGTCGGTCCAGTCGATCCAGGTCTGGCTTGTAGTTGCTGGTCGCCGACATTGACGTCCTTGGCGAACGGCACGATCGAGATGTAGATATCGCCGTTGGACTTGGCGAGCGCGCTCAACTGGTCGATCAGGCTCTTGGTCGCGGTCTTCAACGCAGGCATTTTGCCGTCTTCGGCCATCGAACCGGTGACGTCGAGCGCCATCGCGACGCGCATGCGCACGTTGCCCCAGGCGGCGGTGGAGCTGGTGTTGAAATTGATGTTCGGGAAGCCCGCGACCTTCATGAAGTCGGTGGTCACGCTGCCGGAGCCGTTGACCACGATGGTCGAGCCGATCGAGGAGCTGGCGGTATAGACCGCATTGATCGACACCGATTTGGCGTCGGGGTTGGTGTAGAGCCCGGCGAAATAGCTTGCCGCCTTGGCGTTGACCTGGGCCGCCGTGATGACGCCTCCCGCCAGATCCTTTGAAAGCATCAGGGCGGTTGAATCGAGTGCCGCCTGCATCGAGGAGCGGGCGCTGTTGGCGCGGGTATAGTCGATCGCGGCGCCGACGAAGCTGATGATGGGCACGGCCGCAATGGCGAAGATCACCGCGATATTGCCCTGATTGGCCCCGCCGAAGCGGCGGGCCGCTCCGCGAAGAAGGCTAACGATGGATGCACCGAGCATGGCTGTCACCGAGGTTGGGTTTCTATGCCCATTTCGGCTCGCGGGGCTAAACAGGTGGTAAACCCGCCCTGAGAAAACTGGGTCAATAGCCGCGCAATTGGCGAATCGGCCTGTAAAACAACGGCTATCGTCAATGCCCGCTAAACGGGCGGCGGCCCCGCTTTGTCAAATCCGGCAGAATTGATTAACCTTTCGGGGATCGCCGAGCCGGGAATCGGGCCCGCCGCAGGTCGCGTAGGACCGGAATTTGCGCGCTTGCGGCGAACCGAAGGCGGACCCATATTCCAAGCTACCAATCCAGCTCGAATGGGTCGGGCCGGCCGGGAGCGGCGATCCGGAAAGCGTCTCTGGGAACTCTTACGATGGCTCCGCAGGAGAACATCGCCTGGTCGCTGTCCTGTTTCCCTGGGGATGTCGAACACCTGTGCCATGTTGCCATTAACTTTCAGATTTGATTCGCCCGCGCCGCAGCCGTCGCCGCGTCTGCTCCCCGAATGGGCAATGACGAGAACCGCACCGGGGGAACCGGCGGTCCGGCCACATCGGTTATCGCCAAGGTCAAGCCGAAGACAAAGCGGCCCAACCTCTATCGCGTATTGATCCTGAACGACGATTACACGCCGATGGAATTCGTCGTTCACGTGCTGGAAAAGTTCTTCCAGAAGGATGTCGAGGCCGCGACCAAGATCATGCTCCACGTCCATCATCATGGAATCGGGGAGTGCGGGGTGTTCACCTACGAGATCGCCGAGACCAAGGTGACGCAGGTGATGGATTTTGCGCGCAAGCATCAGCATCCCCTGCAATGCGTGATGGAAAAAAAGTAGCGTCGCGCGGAATTCGCCGAAATCGGAACGGGTCTTGCATCGAATCATCGATCCAGATGGAGACCGGGAATCGACTGAGTTCCCGGGATGGCTCGATGCTGCAGCGTTTTGTGCATTTAGAGGAAAACCACTATTGCCAAAACCGGCCTTCCGCCATGATCGTAGCTAACTATATGACAAAGGTTGTTGTTGCCTGACCGGGCAACGGCGATCATGATGGTGGGGGCCACAGAGGACGCGAATGCCGACTTTTTCCCAGAGCCTTGAACAATCCCTGCATCGTGCGCTCGCGATTGCAAACGAGCGTCATCATCAATATGCGACGCTGGAACACCTTCTGCTGTCGCTGATCGATGATAGCGATGCGGCAGCCGTCATGCGTGCCTGCAGCGTCGATCTCGACAAGCTGCGCACCAGTCTCGTCAATTATCTCGAAACCGAATTCGAAAACCTCGTCACCGACGGCGCCGACGACGCCAAGCCGACCGCCGGTTTCCAGCGCGTGATCCAGCGCGCGGTGATTCACGTGCAATCGTCCGGCCGCGAGGAAGTCACCGGCGCCAACGTGCTGATCGCGATCTTCGCCGAGCGCGAGAGCCATGCCGCCTATTTCCTGCAGGAGCAGGACATGACGCGCTACGACGCGGTCAATTACATCAGCCACGGCATCGCCAAGCGGCCCGGGGTGTCGGAAGCGCGCCCGGTGCGCGGCGTCGACGAAGAGACCGAGACCAAGGGCAACGAGGATTCCAAGAAGAAGGGCGAGGCGCTCGATACCTACTGCGTCAACCTCAACAAGAAGGCGCGCGACGGCAAGATCGACCCGGTGATCGGGCGAAATGCCGAGATCAACCGCGCCATCCAGGTGCTGTGCCGCCGGCAGAAGAACAATCCGCTGTTCGTCGGCGAAGCCGGCGTCGGCAAGACCGCGATCGCGGAGGGGCTCGCCAAGCGCATCGTCGACAGCGAAGTGCCGGAAGTGCTGGCGGCGGCCACGGTGTTCTCGCTCGACATGGGCACGCTGCTTGCGGGCACGCGCTACCGCGGCGATTTCGAGGAGCGGCTGAAGCAGGTGCTCAAGGAGCTCGAGGCGCATCCCAACGCCATCCTGTTCATCGACGAAATCCACACCGTGATCGGCGCCGGCGCCACTTCCGGCGGCGCGATGGACGCGTCCAATCTGCTGAAGCCGGCGCTGGCCTCGGGCACCATCCGCTGCATGGGCTCGACCACCTACAAGGAATATCGCCAGCATTTTGAAAAGGACCGCGCGCTGGTGCGCCGGTTCCAGAAGATCGACATCAACGAGCCGACGGTCGAGGACGCGATTGCGATCCTCAAGGGCCTGAAGCCGTATTTCGAGGACTATCACCGGCTGAAATACACCAACGAGGCGATCGAGGCCGCGGTGCAGCTGTCGTCGCGCTACATCCATGACCGCAAGCTGCCGGACAAGGCGATCGACGTGATCGACGAGTCCGGTGCGGCGCAGATGCTGGTCGCCGAGAACAAGCGCAAGAAGACCATCGGCATCAAGGAAATCGAGACCACGATCGCGACCATGGCGCGGATTCCGCCCAAGAGCGTGTCGAAGGACGATGCCGAGGTGTTGAAGCATCTCGAACAGACGCTGAAGCGCGTGGTGTTCGGCCAGGACAAGGCGATCGACGCGCTGTCGGCATCGATCAAGCTGGCGCGTGCCGGCTTGCGCGAGCCGGAAAAGCCGATCGGCTCCTATCTGTTCTCGGGTCCGACCGGCGTCGGCAAGACCGAGGTGGCAAAGCAGCTCGCGGCCTCGCTCGGCGTCGAACTGATCCGCTTCGACATGTCGGAATATATGGAGCGGCACACGGTGTCGCGCCTGATCGGCGCGCCTCCGGGCTATGTCGGCTTCGACCAGGGCGGCTTGCTCACCGACGGCGTCGACCAGCATCCGCACTGCGTGGTGCTGCTCGACGAAATCGAGAAGGCGCATCCGGATCTCTACAACGTGCTGCTGCAGATCATGGATCACGGCAGGCTGACCGACCACAACGGCAAGCAGGTCAATTTCCGCAACGTGATCCTGATCATGACCACCAATGCGGGTGCTGCGGATCTGGCGCGTCAGGCGTTCGGCTTCACGCGCAACAAGCGGGAAGGCGACGATCACGAAGCGATCAACCGCCAGTTCGCGCCGGAATTCCGCAACCGGCTCGATGCCATCGTTTCGTTCGCGCATCTCAATGCCGATGTGATCGGCATGGTGGTGGAGAAGTTCGTGCTGCAGCTCGAGGCGCAGCTCGCCGACCGCGATGTCACCATCGAACTGTCGGAGCCGGCCAAGGCCTGGCTGATCAAGCATGGCTATGACGAGCAGATGGGCGCGCGGCCGATGGCGCGCGTGATCCAGGAGCACATCAAGAAGCCGCTGGCCGACGAAGTGCTGTTCGGCAAGCTCAAGGGCGGCGGCCATGTCCGCGTCGTGCTGGTCAAGGACGAGGCGGCTGCGGACGATCCGACCCTGGAGAAGATCGGCTTCGAATATGTCGAGGGGCCGGTGACGCCGAAGCCGGAAAAGCTGCCTGGCGCGCGCAAGCGCGCCGTGCCGCGCAAGCCGAAATCCGGCGGCCCCAGCGGCGGCGGATCAAAAGGCCCGGCCTCGCGAGGTCCGCTGGTCAAGGTGTGAAGCTAGATTGCGAATTGAAGAGCCGGCGCGTCGCAAGACCGCCGGCTTTTTCATGCGGATGCTCGGCTGTAGAGCGCGGACGGGAACTCGATTTCCCGCAATCGCGCGGTTCCAGATGAACCAATTGCCGTTCCGCGACTTGGTTTGAGATGAAGGACTTTTCAAACGTGTCGTTTGCGCCGGAAACGATCGGCATTATGACGGTTGCGCTGGATGCAGCGGTGGCGTCGCTGCCTGATCCCGTCAGTTCGGCCCATGTGCGATCGATCGCCGAAACCATCCTCCGCACCGCCAAAGAAGGCGAGCGAGATCCCGCCGCGCTGCAAAGAATGGCGTTGATGGAGCTTCAGATCTCGCCGCGCGATTGACGGTGGGCTGAACCGTGCGACGCAACGCCGTGCGTCGCTGCAGGCGGCCTAGCTCGGCGACGTCATCTCATCGGTCCAGACCTTGAAGCTGACCAGCGTGTTCGGCCCGAATGTCTGGGTGATGGGAACGTCGGCGGCATCGCGGCCCTGCGCGATCAGGATGCGGCCGATCCGCGGAATGTTGTTGCGGGGATCGAAGGTGTGCCAGCGGCCGCCGATATAGGCCTCGAACCAGCCGGCGAAATCCCCGGCGGCCCATGGCTTCGGCATGCCGATGTCGCCGAGATAGCCGGTGCAGTAGCGCGCCGGAATGTTCATGCAGCGGCAGAATGCGATGGCAAGGTGGGCGTAGTCGCGGCAGACGCCCTTGCCCTCGTGGTAGACCTCCCACGCCGTCATGGTCGCGCGGGCGTGCTCGTAACCGAAGGCGATGCGGTTATGAACGAAATCGCAAATCGCCTGGACCCGGGTCCAGCCCGGCGTCGTCTTCTCGAACAGTTTCCATGCGACGTCGGAAAGCCTGTCGGTCTCGCAGTAGCGGCTGCCGAGCAGGTAGACCAGCGTCTCCGCCGGCAGATCCTCCACCGCGTGTTGCCCCGCCTGCGGCACGATCACATCGGGCAGGCCGCTGTCGCTGACGATCCCATCGGCCGCCAGACGCATGCGGCCGGCGGGCGCCACGAACCTGCTGCACCAGTTGCCGAAGCCGTCGCGGTA
This sequence comes from uncultured Alphaproteobacteria bacterium, assembly GCA_963742695.1. GTDB lineage: Bacteria > Pseudomonadota > Alphaproteobacteria > Rhizobiales > Xanthobacteraceae > Bradyrhizobium. Next base: position 9,154 of record CAVUNF010000018.1, on the reverse strand, counting down.
GGGCGTGATGGGGACCGAAGGGCTGATGGTCAGATGATCTGCCACGATGACGTCGGAGGCCCGCGTGAAATGCGTGCCCAGCACCGCGAGGATCGGTGTCGGCTGCGGAAAGTCGTAAATCATCTCGTAGCCGACGCGAATCTTCATGCCCGACACCTGATCCCAACCGTTTGAAATATGCGAAAAATGAGCGCGCCGCCGTCACGGCGCCGCGATGCGGCTCGCGAGCGGCGATTGAACTGACGCTTGAATGTATGACCGCAGGCACCGGCGGGATCACGGGAACAATCCAGCCTCAAAAATCCGCGAAATCGTTCCGGTGCACTGCACAAATGGCTACGAAAGCGGCCGAATACAAGGCGCGGATATGGTTATTCGGAAGACTGTCAGCCCCCTGGCTTCCGCAGGCATACCGCTTGGCCGCCCGGCCTTCGCCGACGGCCCGCTTCGCGATGCCCAAATTTTTAAAAATCGCTCAAAGCCGGTGAACCTTGGCGCCGGCTCGCGCGGACAGATCAGCCACCGGGGGATTGCACTGTCCGGATTTAACGCGACGCCATCGAGCAATATTCGGCTCGGTGGCGTTGTGCGTTTCGAGGGGATTTGATCAGCCTTCGCCGATCAGTTCCTTGATGCGGCGCTGCAGCTGGCGTTTTTTCTGCTCGCTCTTGCGCAGGCGTTCCTCCAGATCGGAGACCGGCGCGGCTGGCGTTTCGGAGCTGAAGGCAAGCCCGACGAAATTGTCGCGCCACCAGATGATCTTGGCGAGGAAGGAACGGCCCTTTCGCGCCACGGTCAGCGACATCTGCTCCCTGGGCAGGTTGACGACATTGCTGAATTCGACGCTGGCGCCTTTTTCGGAGATATTGCGAACCACGCAGTCGCGCGTGGCGCCGCGTTCGCCGATCTCGGCAACGGCGCCATAGATGACCTTGTCGCGAGGGTTCTGGCGTCGGTCCAGCATCGAAAAATCTCCCAATAAAGAAGCGGACCATACGCTGCTTCGCGCCTCGCGGAATGCCGCGCCCGGCAAAATGCGGCGTTAACGTAAACCGAAGATGGCGGCGAACGGGATCGGATTTCCCGGCTTTCGCCGGGAAGATCGCGGGCCGCGCGCTCCCACATGCGCCATCATTAATGCTTAGATGGCTGGACGGTGGGTTCCTCCCGTCAAGCAGGGTTTCGCGGGTAACAGAATTGCGATGCGGACGGCTATCGGTTGGCATGCGGCACGCTGCGTCATGATCGCGACAATGCTGTTGTCGGTGGGGAAGGCGGCAGCCGAGGATGCGGCGCCTGCCGGCACGGCAGGCGAGGTCGCAAAACCGAGCGTCGAGGAACTTGCGATCCCGTTACAGAAGCCGACTGAGGCCGCACGCGAATCCGAAGCGCGCGAGGCGATGTGCCTGATGATCGAATCGGCGGCGAAAGCCAACGGTCTGCCGCTGGAGTTTTTCGCCCGCGTGATCTGGCAGGAGAGCCGGTTTCAATCCGACGCCGTGGGACCGGTGACGCGCAGCGGCCAGCGCGCGCAGGGCATCGCCCAGTTCATGCCGGGGACGGCGAGCGAGCGCCGGCTGCTCGATCCCTTCGATCCGGTGCAGGCGCTGCCGAAATCCGCGGAGTTTCTGAGCGAACTGCGCGGCCAGTTCGGCAATCTCGGGCTGGCCGCCGCCGCCTACAATGCCGGGCCGCGGCGGGTGCAGGAATGGCTCGCCGGATCAGGCTATATGCCGCAGGAGACGCGTAACTACGTCTCGGCCATTACCGGCGCCACGGTGGAGGACTGGGCGAGGCCCGGCACCAAGGACAAGCTGCCCGACCGCGCGCCGAGTTCGTCGCTGCCGCGAATTGATGGCCTTGCTCAGGCGTGCGCCCAATTCCTTCGTCACCCAGCTCGAGCAGCATGTGACGCTCGGCGCCGCGAAACTATGGGGGGTCCAGCTCGCCGCCGGCTTCAGCCGCGACAAGGCGCTGGCGATGTATGCGCGGGCGATGAAGCGGCTCAGTGCCGTGATCGGCGACCAGGATCCGAGCCTGCTGAGTTCGCGGCTGCGCAGCCGCGGCCCCAATCTGTTCTATCAGGTGCGGATCGGCGCCGACACAAGGCCTGATGCCAATGATCTCTGCAACCGCATCCGCCGCGCCGGCGGCGCCTGTTTTGTGTTGCGAAACGCGAATGTGCGGGGATGAGCGGACGCTTTTTAGCAATCGTAGCGGCACGAGGCTGCGATTGCCTCGTGTCTGGTGTAGAACCGGTCCATGAGCCAGGACCATTTCGAGGCTTTTTCCGCCGCCCAGCGTGACACCGCGCGCACCGCGCTCGCCGCCGCCTTTGGCTCGGCCGCGATCGGCGCGATCATGCCGATCTCGGGCGGCGCTTCCAGTGCATCGACCTTCCGCGTCGAGGCGGGTGGCCGCCGCTATCTGTTGCGGATCGAGGGCGTGCCTAGTCCGCTGCGCAATCCGCACCAATATGCCGCGATGCGGCTTGCCGCGGAGGCGGGGATTGCGCCTGCGATCCGCTACATCGATGAGGCGGCCCGCGTCGCCGTCATCGACTACATCGAGCAGCAACCGCTTAGGGCTTATCCGGGCGGGCCGTGCGCGTTGGCGCAAGCGCTCGGAGAATTGTTTTCGCGGGTTCAGGCCACGCCGGCCTTCCCATCCTTCGTCAACTATCCCGATATTGTCGCGCGCCTGTTCGCGCATGTGCGCCGAACCGGTCTTTTTGCCACCGGCCTGCTCGATGCGCATGTCGAACGGCTCGAGCGCATCCGCGAAGCCTATGATGCTGACTTGACCCGGCTGGTCTCCAGTCACAATGATTCCATCCCGAGCAACATCCTGTTCGATGGCAAACGGCTGTGGTTGATCGACTGGGAGTCGGCTTACCGCAACGATCCGCTCGTCGACGTCGCGATCGTGCTCGACAATCTGGCGGCGACGCCCGAGCTGGAGCGTGTATTGCTGCAGGCCTGGTTTGGCCGCGCGCCCGATGACGCCTTTCGCGCCCGGCTCGCGCTGACCCGTGCGCTGACGCGGCTGTATTATGCCGGCGTCTTGCTCAGCGCCTCCGCGACGGCGCCGCGGGCTATCGCCCGACAGCGATCTTGCGGCGCCAACGCCTGCCGAATTCCAGCAGGCGATCCTTGATGGGCGGATCAAACCCGGCACGCCTTCGACCAAGCACATCCTGGGCAAGATGTTCCTCGCCTCGTTTTTCTCTGACGTTGCGACGCCTGGATTCGACGCCGCGGTTTAGCAGCGGGATGGCTGCTCTGCCTCGGCGTCGCTTGACCTCGGTGGGTTTCGCCAGCGTTATGCCGGTCACGACTCATATTTGTCCGGATCGCCGTGCCGCTTCCCGCGCTCGACTCACCAAGCTGGCAAAGTCCCCTGCGGGCGTTCGCATGGGGTATGCTCTCGGTTGCGACATCGGTCGTCGCGCTGGTGCTGTTTGCGACCTATGTCGGCATCGGCGCGCTCTCGCATGATACGAATTTCAGTCTCGGCTGGGCGCTGGCGGGCACCGCGCTGATCTGGGCCGGCCCCGCGCAGATCATCCTGATCTCGACGCTGGGCTCCGGTGCGACGATCGTGCAGGCGGCCATCGCCGTGACCGTCAGCGCCATCAGGCTGTTTCCGATGGTGGTATCGGTGTTGCCGTTGCTGCGCACGCCGACGACGAAACGGCGGCATCTGGTGCTGGCGGCGCATTTCATCGCGATCACGCTCTGGGTCGAATGCTATCGCCTGTTGCCGCAGGTGCCGCGGGAGCGGCGGCTCGCCTTCACCCATGGGCTCGGCATCGGGCTGCTTCTGGTCTGCCTGAGCGCCACCGCGCTCGGCTATGGGCTCGCCGCCAATCTGCCGCAGCTGTTTGGCGCGGCCATCCTGCTGCTGACGCCGCTGGCGTTTCTGCTCTCCACCGTCCGCAACAGCCGGCAGCTCTCCGATGTGCTGGCGCTGGTATTGGGGCTGGCGCTGTATCCGCTGGTCGCCCAGTTTCACACCGGCGTCGACATCCTGATCAGCGGCGTGACGGCCGGCACCATCGCCTATGGCGTTCACTGGTGGCGGGAACGCGCATGAGCGAGTTCATCGGCGACTGGCATGCGCTGCTGGTGCTCGTGATCGCGGGCTTCCTGCCCAATGAGATCTGGCGGATGCTCGGGCTTTGGCTCGGCGGCGGCGTCGACGAAGGCTCCGAACTGCTGGTGTGGGTGAGGGCGGTGGCGACCGCGATCCTCGCCGGCGTCATCGCCCAAATTCTGGTATTTCCGCCGGGCGCGCTGGCCAGCGTGCCGGATTGGCTGCGCTACGGCGCGGTGGCGGCTGGATTTGCCGTCTTCATGGTGACGCGGCGGTCGATTTTTGCCGGCGTGGTGTGCGGCGAAGCGGTGATGCTGGCTGGCAAATGGTGGCTGGGCTGATACTGTTTCGCGACTCCAACGCCTGGTGGGGAAACGACATGAATTTCTGGCGCGTGAAATCGGCCTTGACCGGTTGTCTCTCCCTCGTTGTGGCATTGGCGGCCGCGCCGAACGCGATGCAGCGGAATATCCGACGCGCCCGATCAAGCTCGTGGTTCCCTATGCCGCGGGCGGTCCCACCGATGTGCTCGGCCGCCTGGTCGGCGAATATCTCGGCAGGGACTTGAAGCAGGCCGTCATCGTCGAGAACAAGGCCGGCGCGCAGGGCGCGATCGGCGCCGAGGCGGTGGCCCGCTCCGAGCCCGACGGCTACACGCTGTTCGTCACGGCGGCGTCGATCATCGTGCTCAACCCGATGCTCTACAAGAAACTGTCCTACGATCCGGTGCGGGATTTCCGGATGCTGGCGCTGGTCACCGATCTGCCTGTGGTGATGGAAATTCATCCCTCGCTGCCGATCAAGACGGTGGCGGAGTTCGTCGCCTTCGCCAAGCAAAATCCCGGCAAGCTCAATTTCGGATCGGCCGGCACCGGCGGCACCATTCACCTCGCCGGCGAGATGTTCAAGCAGATCGCCGGGCATCGACATGGTTCATGTCCCCTACAAGGGCGCCGCCCCGGCGCTGACCGATCTGTTGTCGGGCAATATCCAGGTGATGTTCGATACGCTGAGCACCGCGTTGCCGCCGGTGAAAGCGGGTTTGTTGCGGCCGCTGGGCGTCAGTTCGGAGAAGCGAAGCCCCGATCTGCCCGACGTGCCGACCATCGCCGAGAGCGGCTATCCCGATTACCGCGTCAGCGTCTGGTTTGGCGTCGCAGCACCAGCGAAGCTGCCGGACGATATCGCGCAGAAGGTCAGCGCCAGCCTCGACCGGGCCCTGAACGACGACGCCTTCCGGGCCTCGCTGGAAAAGATCGGCTTCCCGCCGCTTCGGCCGCGCAGCGCCGCCGCGATTGCGGAATTCATCGATGCCGACCGGGCGCGGTGGTCGGCCGTGATCAAGACGCAAAACATCTCACTGGATTGAGACATGGTGACGACACGAGGCAAAATCCGCGAAGGCGAACTCGCCGTCGAGATGCCGCCGGCGCGCGACGCCGGCCTCGTTTTCATCGGCCGCATCCGCACGCCCTGGACCTCGCGCGACATGACCCCGCGGCAGGGGCGTCACGACGGCCCGGTGTGCCGGCTCGAGATGTTCGAGCCATGGGTGCCGGCGATCAAGGGCGTCGATTTCTACAGCAATCTCGAAGTGATCTACTGGCTGCATCAGTCGCGCCGCGATCTGGTGCTGCAGAGCCCGAAGAACAACAAAAACACCCGCGGCGCGTTCTCGCTGCGCTCGCCGGTGCGGCCGAACCCGATCGGCACCTCGATCGTCAAGCTGGTCGGCATCGAGGGCAACGTGGTGCTGGTGCGCGGCCTCGATTGCCTCGACGAGACGCCGCTGTTGGACATCAAGCCCGACCGCTGCGAGTTCACGCCGCTGGCGCAGCCGCATCCCGGGGATTTCGAGGGGGAGTGATCCGCGTCATTCCGGGGCGAAGCGAAGCATCGAACCCGGATTCGATTCCGGGTTCGAACTTCGCTCGCCCCGGAATGACGATCTACCCGCCCTTCAACGCCGCCATCAGTTTCGCCGCATTCTCTTCCAGCACCTTGCCGTCTTCCTTGCGGCTGGCCGGCGGCAGCAGCGCTGCGCCGTCGTGGCGCGGCATCACGTGCATGTGCAGGTGAAACACCACCTGTCCGCCGGCGGGCTCGTTGAATTGCTGCACGGTGATGCCGTCGGCCTTGAACGCCTTCATCGCGGCGCGCCGCGATTTTGTGGGCGGCGCGCGCGACATGGGCGTAGTCGTCGGGCGTGATGTCGAGGATGTTGCGGGCAGGGGCCTTCGGGATCACCAGGGTATGGCCGGGGCAGCGCGGCATGATGTCGAGAAAGGCCAGCACGTGGTCGTCCTCATAGACCTTGTAGCTCGGGAAACTCGCCGCGCAGGATTTTTGCGAAGGGGTTTTGCGGGTCATAGGCGGGCATGGCGGCTCCTGATATCGATGCCTGTTCGGTATCTTGAGCGCTCAAGATGCCTCTTCGGCACCCTTGCGAAACGGTCCGGCTTCGGTCAGTTCGCGCGCGGCCTCGGCGACATAGGCGCGCTCGCGCTCGCAGATATTCGTCGATGGCGTCGGCGCAGGCCGGGATCGGCGATGTAGTGCGCGGAAAAAGTGGTCTGCGGCAGGTAGCCGCGCGCGATCTTGTGCTCGCCCTGCGCGCCGGCCTCGACGGTCTTCAGGCCGCGCGCAATCGCAAAGTCGATGGCCTGATAGTAGCAGACCTCGAAATGCAGGAACGGATGATGCTCGATCGCGCCCCAGTTGCGGCCGAACAGGGTATCGGAGCCGATGAAATTGATGGCGCCGGCGATCCAGCGCCCGTTTCGTTTGGCCATCACCAGCAGCACGTCTTTCGCCATGCTCTCGCCGATCAGCGAGAAGAAGGCGCGGGTCAGGTAGGGCCGGCCCCATTTTCGCGAGCCGGTCTCCATGTAGAAATCGAAGAAGGCGTCCCAGGCGTCCTCGGTGATATCGCTGCCGGTCAGCGCATGGATGGTGATGCCGTTCGGCCAGCGCGTCGCGCCGCTCGCGCTTGATCGCCTTGCGGTGGCGCGAATTGAGGGTGGCGAGAAAATCATCGAAACTGCCATAGCCCTCATTGTGCCAGTGAAACTGCTGGTCGGTGCGCTGCAGGAATCCGTGGTCGGCCAGAAATTTCCATTCGGCTTCGCGCGCAAAGGTGACGTGGACCGATGACGCCTTGGTGGCGTCGCACAGCGCCACCAGGCCGCTCGCCAGCGCGGTGCCGATGCGGTCGGCATCGACGCCGTTGCGGATCAACAGCCGCGGCCCGGCCGCCGGCGTGAACGGAACCGAGGCCTGCAGTTTCGGATAATAGCGGCCGCCGGCGCGCTCATAGGCATCGGCCCAGCCGCGGTCGAACACGTATTCGCCCTGCGAGTGCGATTTCAGATAGCACGGCACGATGCCGGCGATGGCGCCGTCGAGCCTTGCCAGCAGATGGCGCGGTCCCCAGCCGGTCCGTGGCGCCGGCCGATCCGGAGGCCTCCAAAGCTGAGAAAAATGCGTGTGAAACAAACGGGTTATAGCCAAGTGATGACCTAACGCAGGAATCGGCCTGCGGGGCTGCGCGGAGCCAGCGTATCGAGGCCATCGAGGCTATCGGGATCAGCTGCCGGATTGGCGCAGGCGTCCCAATCCGCAGCCGGAATCTGGCTGACGGACGACACGGCTTCGAGGGATATTTCGGATGACGCCATCGACGATTTTGAACCGGTCACGCGTTACGATCAGCCATCGCACATGGTGACCAAATGCAAAGATCGTGCATTGCGTCCGTCGACTTCAAGAGCGCGGAACCGGGGTTAGTTTTCCGGCCGATACCCTTCAAAGGTGATCTGGTCGGCATAGCGCGCCGCCCGTTCGCGTTGATCCGGCGTGCGCACCGTCCAGTCAGATCAGCGGCAAGCCGAAAATGTTGCGGGCGATCCAGGGCGCCACCGCCGGCAGTTCGTTGATCCAGTAGGAGACGAAATGCGGCCGGGTGCGGAACGCGTGACGCAAATGTTCCATGCTGTGGCGCTGGGCCGGCGTCGCCTCGGGCCACTCGGCGGCGGTATATTCGCGCTCGGCGACGATGCCGCGCGGACGCTCCGGTATGAGCTCGCGCACCGCCAACACCTGGTCCGGGTCGAACGACATCACCGCCGCGGGCCCCGAATAGGTGCGAAGCACCTCCGCCATCCGCGTCACCAGCTTGCGGTCGCCATTGAAATGGCTCTTCACCTCGATCACCAGCGGCACGCGGCCGTCGACCAGCGCGCAGAGATCGCCGAGCGACATCATCCGCTCGGAGGTATTCTTGAATTTGACCGCCTTGAGTTCGGCCGCGGTCTTGCCGAGCAGGGCGCCCGAACCTTCGGTGAGGCGGCCGAGCGCATCGTCATGATGCACCATGGCTTCGCCGTCGGCAGAAAGCTGCAGATCGGTTTCGATCGCGAAATTGCCTGCTACCGCGGCTTCGAACGCGCCCGGCATGTTCTCGACAATGCCGCGCGAAATGTCATGCAGGCCGCGATGGGCAATCGGCCGCGCCGTCAGCCAGTCGGGTGCGCGCACCTCTCGTCTCCCGTTACGAGACCTCGAAGACGCCTTCGACCTCGACCGCCGCGTCCGAGGGCAGCGAGGCGACGCCGACGGTGGTGCGGGCATGGCGGCCCTTGTCGCCGAAGGCCAGCACCATCAGGTCGGAAGCGCCGTTCAGCACCTTCGGGCCGTCGAGAAAATCCGGGGCCGAATTGACAAAGCCGCCGAGCCGGACCACGCGGACCACCTTGTCGAGATCGCCGAGCGCGGCCTTGATCTGCGCCAGCAGGTTGATGGCGCACCCCTTGGCCGCGGCGTTGCCCTGTTCGACGGTGACGCCGGCGCCGAGCTTGCCCTTGGCGATCAGCTTGCCTTCCGGATTGACGCAAACCTGGCCCGAGACGAACAGCAGATTTCCGGTACGCACGAAACCGACGTAATTCGCCACCGGACTTGCGGGCTCATGCAAGACCACGCCCTGTGCCGCAAGTTTCTGCTCGACCGTACCCGCCATGTTTCGTCCCCGTTTGAATTGACCAGCACCGATCACGCGCCG
>CAVUNF010000017.1:0-57668 GCA_963742695.1 uncultured Alphaproteobacteria bacterium | reverse complement strand
ACGACCGGCTTGGCTTCTTTCGGTGGCGCCGCGCGCGGCGCAGGGGCAGGCGCGGGCGCAGGCGCGACCTCGGTCGCGGTCTCGCGGAACGCCCGCTCCAGCTCATCCAGCGACACTTCGCCGGGACGCAATTGACGTTCCAGGATCTGCGGCACCAGGGTGCCCTGCTCGACCGCTGGCGCAGCGGCAGCCGGCGCTGCGCGACACTGCGGATCCTCGCCGCCATGCGCCGCCATTCCACGCTCCACCATGTCTTGCAGCTTGACGATCAGATCCTGATCGGTGCCTTCCGGCTCCGCTTCGGTGGCCTCGAGGCCGGCGAGAATTTCCTTGATGCGGTCGATGCTGGCGAGAATCAGCGACACCGCTTCCGACGTGACCGGCATGCCGTCACGGAATTTGCCCATCAGGGTCTCGCCGGCATGGGCCAGCGCTTCCAGCCGCGGCAGTCCGAGAAAGCCGCAGGTGCCCTTGATGGTGTGAACCAGGCGGAAGATGTTGTCTAAAATCTTGGCGTTGTTCGGATCCTGCTCGAACCGCACCAACTGATTATCGACGGTGTCCAGGCTCTCGCTGGTTTCCGTCAGAAATTCCCGCAACAGATCGTCCATGAAACAGGCCTTCGACGCACGGGCGCGCGACTGCGACGCGCCTTTCAGAGTTTGGCCAGTTTCTATGCAAAGCGTTTAATATTGATTGAGTAATTGGAAAAGAACGCGCTCAACAAACAGATAATGGAGCCGCGTCGTAACCCTTGATTAACCATGTTGCGGCGGAAACGCCTTTAACTCCCGCAAAAGCGGAATCCGGCCTGCCGTCAAAATCTGCGGCCAGGCGCGCTCAGGATGCGGTGACGACGATCGCTTCGCCTTCGGGGGCCAGCACCACCTTGAAGCCGCAGGCCTGCGCCAGCAGCCGGGTGTAATAAGGCTGCACCGCATGGGCATCGACCGCAGAAGTCTGGCCCGAGGCCAGCATGTCGGCGATGCTTTGCGGCATGCGGGCGTTCAGCCCGGTTGCAGCGACGCGAAAGCCGATCGCATCGCCCTCGCCGACCGGATCGACCGTGAGCACGCCGCCGCGCGGGATCGTCTGCTGCGCGATCACCATCATGTTCAACAGCAGCTTGACCTTGTTCTTCGGCAACAGCACGCGCGGCAAATTCCACGCGATCGTGGTCTTGGCGTCCTCGAGATGACCGCGCGCCATGGTCTGGGCGTCGCCGAGGTCGATCTGCGCGCCCGCCGAACCCGCAGCCCCAAAAGCCAGCCGGCAGAACTGCAGCCGCGCCGAGGCGGTCTTGGCGCTCTTGCGGATCAAATCGAGGGCAAATTCGCGATCCTCAGGCTTCGGATTGTCGTCGAGAACCTCAAGCCCATTGACGATGGCGCCCACCGGACTGATGAGATCGTGGCATACCCGCGAACACAGCAGCGCCGCGAGTTCGAGGGCGTCGGGAGCGGGACCGGGAGGCGAGGAGCCAGACATGAAGGGTGTTCCTGGAAATCGATGGCGAGCACGGACACGGCGAATCACGCATGCTCGCTGGCTTGATACACTGCGCAAGCGCAGGCTGCCACCACAAGGCGGCTGAGATGGAAGACTCGAATTACCCATGAGGCCCGCCCATGAATGAGGCACGTCCGCCAGGACCGCCGATCACGGCTGAGGCCGCGGCCGAGCTGATGGCACCGTTGACGGAACTCGTGATCCGGGCCGGCGACGCCATCCTCGCCGTCAACCGCGCAGCCATGAAAATCGACGGCAAGTCAGACGGCTCGCCGGTAACGGAAGCCGATCTCGCCGCCGACCGCATCATCGGCGAAGGCCTGGCGCGGCTCGTTCCACAGATCCCGGCGCTCTCCGAGGAGCGGGTCGACCTCGGCGCAGTCCCGTTACGACGGCAGCTTCTTCCTGATCGATCCGCTCGACGGCACCAAGGAATTCGTCGCCGGCCGGCCCGAGTTTACGGTCAATATTGCTCTGGTGACCAACGGAACGCCGCTGCTCGGCATCATCGGCGCGCCGGCGCTCGGATTGATATGGCGCGGGCTGACCGGCCGGGGCGCCGAACGGCTGACGCTGCGCGATGCCGCCGCCCCCGTGGTCGAGCCGATCCGTACCCGCAGCTTCCCGCCGCGCGGCAGCCCCTGGAACGTGGCGGTCAGCCGCTCGCATGGCGATCCCAGGACCGAAGCCTTCATCGCGAGCCGGCCCGGCGCCGTCAGGCAGATGCTGGGATCGGCGGTCAAATTCGGCCGGGTCGCCGAGGGCGTCGCCGACATCTATCCCCGCCTCTCGCCGACCTGCGAATGGGACATCGCGGCCGGCTACGCCATCGTCACCGCGGCCGGCGGCAAGATCACCGACGGCCATGGCGCCGACCTGCAATTCGGACGCGGCCGCGAAGGTTTTATCGTGCCGGATTTTATTGCCTGGGGCGACCCGGCGGCGGCGGGGTAAGTTTCAAACCGTCATTCCGGGGCATGCGAAGCATGAACTACGATGTGCAATCGCACATCGGAGAATCTCGAGATTCCCCGATGCGCAATAGCGCATCTGAGGTTCGCGCTGAAGCGCGCCCCGGAATGACGGTGTGAAACGCTACCGCGCCAGCTGCTGCTCCAGCTCCGGCCAGCGCGTCTTGGCATCGCGCAGGAAGCGCTTGGGATTGGCGGCAAAGGCCTCCCGGCTTTCCTCGCGGCCGAACAGATAGAGCCGCTGCCCCGCGATCAGCCAGAACCGCGGATTGCCGGCAACCGTGACGCCGCGCGCCAGATCGAGCGGGTCGTAGCCGCCGAACTGGGGGCCGTAGATATCGGGATGGGCCATGAAGGACGCGCGGTTGCCTTCGTTGCGGAAACGCCAGACCGCCCCGGACTCGAACGCCTCGAAGTCAGGCAGACCGGCCACGGCGCGGGCATCGGCGAAATAGGCCACCGGATCGAAGCCCTCGATGGCGAGGCCGGTAAACCGATTGACGATCACCCGCTCGGTGGTGGCGGCGTGGGCCGGGCGGGCAAGCCAGAGCTCGGCGCCAAAACCCGTCCAGACGAGGCTCAGCCAGACCAGGCTTGTCCGGAAAAGGTTTGCCAGAAAAGGCCTGCCCACACAGGGCTTGCTCGCCCGGCGATAAAGGCTATTCCGGGGCGTTTGGCGTTTCTTTCCTGCCGTTGTGCGGTCATAGTTGATGCCGATAACATCCGAGTCGGGGGACACTGGACGCAACCTAAAGCCGTGCCTGTTGGCATCAGGTTAAGGAGGCGGCCAGGATTTCAATACCCAGGGGTACTTCATGACTTTCGCCTCACGCCTTGCAGCGGTGACGCTCGCCGCGGTGATGTGCTTGACCGTGCCCGCTTCCGCCCAACAGGGGCAGGTGCAGCAACAGCCGCTGCCGCCACCGGGGCAGCAACAGCAGATGCCGCAGCAGCAGGCGCCGCAGATGCAGCAGGCGCCGCCGCCCCAACAGTCGCAGCTGCCCCCGCCGCAGCGCCAGCCGAGCCCCAACACCTACGGGCCGGACGAACTGGCCAATGCCGGACACAAATTCTTCGGCAACGTCTCGCGCGGCCTCGCCTCGGTGATCGAGCGCGCGGTCAGCCAATGGGGCCTGCCGAACGGCTACATCCTGGGCGAAGAAGGCTCCGGCGCCTTTGTCGCCGGGCTGCGCTACGGCGAAGGCACGCTCTACACCAAGAACGCCGGCGATTTGCGGGTCTACTGGCAGGGACCGTCGGTCGGCTTCGACTGGGGCGGCGACGGCGCCCGCACCATGACGCTGGTCTATAATCTTCCCGCCACCAACGCGATCTACCAGCGCTTCGGCGGCATCGACGGCTCCGCCTATATTATCGGCGGTTTCGGCATGACCGCGCTGACCGCCAACAACATCGTGCTGGTGCCGATCCGCTCCGGCCTCGGCCTGCGCCTCGGCGCCAATATCGGCTATCTCAAATACACCCCGCGCGCGACCTGGAACCCGTTCTGAACCGGTCAGGTTCGCGCGCATCCGGCAACATGAACAAGTGCGGTGCTGGCCGGCCACAGCCGCCGGCCGTTCTGGTTACGGATTCACGTTAACGCGGCATTAGGCTGGCGTTAACCCTGCCCGCCATGGCATTGTGACCTCTGAGTTTTTCTCGTGAGGAGTTGTGCCCATGATCGAGCCGATCATGTATCTGGCGATCGGTTTTCTGGTCTCGATGCTGTTCGGGCTGATGATCGTGCCGCTGGTGCACAACCGCGCGGTGCGGCTGACGACCAAACGCCTCGAGGCGGCGACGCCGCTGTCGATGGCCGAGATCCAGGCCGACAAGGATCAGCTGCGCGCGGAATTCGCGATGTCGGCGCGGCGGCTCGAGATGAGCGTCGACCAGCTCAAGAACAAGACCACCAGCCAGCTCGCCGAACTCGGCAAGAAATCCGACGCCATCAATCGCATGAAGCTCGAGATCGGCGAAAAGAACGCCACCATCTTTTCGCTCGAAGCTCGCGAGAAGGCGGTCAAGGAACAGCTGCGGGCGACCGAAGAGGAATTCACCGCCAAGACGGAATCGCTGCGCGACGCCGAGCAGGCGCTGAAGGACAAGCAGGGCGAGCTTGCCAAGATCAACCACGAACTGTCCGACCGCTCGATGGTGGCGGAAACCCGCCAGGTCGAACTGATGGCGGTGCGCGCCCAGATCGATCAGCTGAAGAACCGCGTCGGCGACGCCGAGAAGGAATTTGCCGCCACGCAGGCGCGGCTCGAACAGGAGCGCAGCGAATCCGAGAAGGCGAGCCGCGAATTGTCCGAGGCGCGCAGCCGGGTCGAAAATCTCAGCCAGCGCGTCACCGATCTCGACCGCCAGCTGATCGTCCAGGTCAAGGAAGCCGAAATGCTCGGCAACCGCGTCAACGATCTGGAGACGCGGCTGTCGACGCAAGGCAAGATGCTGGCGGAGCGCGACTTCGAAAACAACCAGCTGCGCCAGGCCAACGAGGCCGCCGAACGCACTGGCGCGCGAACTGCGCGTCGAGATCGCCGCACTGAGCGAAGGCGGCAGATCGCCGGCGATGGAAAAACTGAGGACCGAGAAGGCCGCGGCCGAGGAACAACTCCGCGTCGCGCGCGACGAACGCGCCAAGCTGCAGCGCGACATCAACGCCATCCAGCAGCAGGCCGAAAGCTCGTGGGCGACCGAGCGCATGGAAAACGCGCTGCTGCGCGAACGCATCAACGACATCGCCGCCGAAGTCGCCAAACTCGCGATGCAGCTGGAAGGCCCGAATTCGCCGATCGAGGCGATGCTGGCGGCCGAGCCGGTGATCCCGGCAAAGGCGGCAAAGCCGGCCAATGGCGCGGCCTCCTCACGGTGTCGCCGCCGAGGGCGGCGGCACGCTGGCCGAACGCATCCGCGCGCTGCAGTCGCACGCCTCGCGGGCGCGCCAGCCGGGCTGAGGTTTTTTTCAGCGGTTATGACCGTCTCACGTTGATCCGGTTCAACAAATCAGCTTGTTGGCGCAAACCGGCAGCTTGACACCTGGGCCCCGCACTTCGTAGATCGTGGCACTGACGGCGTGCATCGCCCGACTTGAAGGGCGCTTGATCTGCACGACAATCCCGGGCGCATAGCTCAGCGGGAGAGCGTTCCCTTCACACGGGAGAGGTCCAAGGTTCGATCCCTTGTGCGCCCACCATTATCATCAAGATCCATCGCATTAACTTTCCGGCGCTTTCGACGGTGAGCGCATCGAGCAAGAAAAGCGATCGACAGCGACCCAGAAATTCTTCCGGAGCCGCTACGTGACGCCGGCACGACTGGGGCCACGGCAATCGCCGCGGCCCCTCGATGTCGTCTTATTTCTTCATGTTGTTCTTGCCTTTCGCGGGATCGGGATTCACGCTGCTCCCTCCGCCGCCGGCTGTACCCGCACTGCCGGAGCCTGAGGTCGCACCAGAACTCGCGCCGCCTGTTCCGGCAGATCCACCGGCACCGGAACTACCGCCGCCTGTCCCGGCAGATCCGCCCGCTCCGGATCCGCTGGCGCCGCCTGCACCTGCGCCGGCTCCGCCGCCGCCTGCACCTCCGCTACCGCCGCCACCTTGCGCGAATGCGGTCAGCGGCAATGCCAAGGCGGCAGCAAGGATGATAGCTACTGTTGTCTTCTTCGACATAATGCGTCTCCTTTTGGCTTGTTTAGAAAACGCCAACCTCGAAGGCATTATTTCGTTCCTGAAGACGCCGGCGTTTTGAAATGCCTGTGTGCTGAAGTGACCCCTTATGCCAACGCACCGTTGCTTGTTTCCGTGATCGCTCCTTCGAGCCGGCCCGCTCGGCGTGAACAATTCACCTGTCCTCGAATTAACTTTCGATACCGGAGGCGCACATGTCGAACTTTGTTGCTTTGGTCGTCGAGGACGATGCGATTCAGCGCGAGGTCGTATCGGAGTTATTGAGAGACAACGGCCTTGAAGTGGTTGAATGCAGCTCCGCCGAAGCTGCCGAACTTGTCCTGGCATCCACCGGCACCGAACTCATGGCCCTCGTGACAGACGTCAACCTTGCCGGCCACATGACGGGCATCGAACTTGCCCAATACGCCAAGCGCAAATTTCCCCACATCAACGTCGTGATGGTTTCAGGCAGGGACCCGGCTTACGTCCCGCGGGACACGCACTTCTTTCTCAAACCGTATCAATCGAACGAGTTACTGTCGGCAGTGCTCGATTAACGCGGCACGGATGTCGCCGACGACACCGTTGCATCACCGGCGGCGGGCAACGGCAACTCCGAGCAAGAAAGCGACCAACAGAGAGCCCAAGGGCGCTTCGCGAGCAATATTGCTCAGGATGCTAAGAGGCATGCCCGGCTTTCTTCCGGTCTCAATGGCATCGCCGATTTTATGCGCGGCGCCCTTCACGGCATCGGCAACATCGGAGGCCGTGGATCTGGACTCCAATGACGGATCCAGCTTCTCGCCCAAGTGGGGTGAAAGCGGCGGGCTATCATCGCGCATGGTAATCCCTCGTGTAACTGGCGATGGGAATCGCCGAACTGCCTCTGGCTGTTCAATGTCTGGAGTTCCAGTTGGTTCCGGCTTGCAACGTCGCTGACAGTGACGCCAGTCACAGCAGCCACAATCGCCTCCACGTATTCCTGACGGTTGGCGGGAATCGTCTCGCCGCGACGCCGGTCACTGCGATGATCGGGACTGATCGCCCTTAAACGAGAGCAGGAGAAGCAGATGGAAAAGTTTGACGAAATCTCACTCGACGAAATCACCGTTGACGAACTCGACGCAGTCTCCGGTGGAATAAAGCGAAGCGATGTTATCATGCCCTACAAGGATTTCGTCAAATGGCCTGGCGGCGATCCGTCGCCGCCCCGATATGCCTGAGGGTGCGGCAACTCCATAACCTGAAGAGGCCGCCCTCGCTGGCGGCCTCTTGCGGATTCTAGAATTGCTCGCGCGAGCACCGCGATCGCATCGGCGGTTACTTGAGAGTAATTGACCGCCGAATCAATCCAGCGATCGATCTTCTATTTCGCCATCACTGAATCGTTTCGTGCACGTCGCGAATGGGCGTGCTCGGCACCGGCATGATTTCCGTGACCACATTGTAGGTCACATCGAGGGAATCCGGCTTCTTCGGATTAATCCTGACGGCCTTGACGTGCAGCGTGGCGCGAACCAGCCGGCCATCGCTCAAGGTAATCTCGGTCACGCCGTGACGGACACCGGAAACCGTTGGCGCGGGACGCGCGCCGATGTGGAAGGAAAACGGCTGTGCATATCCGAAGGTCATGGCGGCACCTGTCCCTTGGTCATTGCCTTGGCGATTCAACTTTCAGATCCAACTATTCAAACGTGATTACGCCGGTTTTGGGATCGGCTCTTGGGAATCGGCGTCCGCTAACTTCGCCGTGCGTCCGCTAGATCGCAAACACCCAGACCGCCACGATGGTGGCCAGGGTTGCCAGGCCGGAAATGGTCCAGCCCGTCATGTAATCCGCGTCATTGGTTTCCGGCCTGTCGACCATCGTGTCTTGCCAGTGGGCCATGATCGCCTCCTGAGAAGGAGAATTCTCAAGGAGATAACGGCCTGGATGACGGCCGGTTCCATCAGTCCGGTGTGGCTCAGATTTTCGGCGCGGCGCCGGCCCGGTCGAAAACCGGGGTTTTCTCGACGTCCTCGGGCGCTGCCCCGGACGGGGTGTCTTCGGCAGCGTGCCGCAACGCCTCGGTGCTGGCGTCGAGCCCATCGAGGGTTTCGTTGGCAGCGCTGCCGGAATCGTGCGGGCGTGCCGGCACCTGGTTGCCGCCATCGGTACCGGGATCGGCCGGTCGGTGCTTCCGTGCCATGGTGTGTCTCCCTTCGAGGTCGAGAGACCAATGGCTCGAAACGCCGCCGGTTCCGGGTTCCCCGGCGCTTCCCGCCTACTTCCCTGCCCGCACCGCCAGCGCCGGCTTTGTCACCCCGTCGAGGCCCGCCAGCACCAGCACCGTCAGCAGCGCGTTTTGCGGGCCGAACCAGGCGTCGGTGGGCTTGTACCATTCGTTGCGCGAGTGCCAGTTGCCGCCCTCGCCGCCGCCGCCGATGGTGACGGCGGGAATGCCGAGCGACATTGCCAGGTTTGAATCGGTAGAGGAGCCGGCAAAGGTAGGATGCCGCCCGCGCGTGATGGCCGCCACCGCGCGCTGCGTCGCCTGCACGATCGGGGAATCCATCGCGACGATGCCGGCGGGCCGGTCGCCGATCAGCTTGATCTCGACCACAAGCTTGTCGGTTTTCCAGCGCGCGTTCTCCTCCACGACCGCGACCTTGACGAGGTCGAGCAGACGCTCTTCGAGCTTCAGCAGTTCATCGGTCGAATTCGAGCGCATGTCGACCGCCATCCTCGCCTCACCGGCGATGGCGTTGACCGAGGTGCCGCCGCTGACGGTGCCGACCGTGAACGTGGTCTTGGGATTGGAAGGCGTCTGCAGATCCGAGATCTTCGCGATCGCCCGGCCCATGGCATGGATCGCGCTCGGCAATCCGAACTCCTGGAACGAGTGACCGCCGGGCCCCCTGAAGATCATCTCGAAGCGATGGCTGCCGGTGGCCTGGTTGACGACGCGGGTGATGCCGAGCCCGTCGATCGAGATGAAGCCGTCGATATCTGTGTGATCGCGGAACAACGCCTTGACGCCGCGCAGATTGCCGAGCTCTTCCTCGCCGACGGTGCCGACGAACATCACGTCGGCCACCGTGGCGATGGCGTTGGTGTTGATGGCCTGCAGCAGCGAAAGCATGGCGGCAAGGCCGCGCGAGTCGTCGCCGATGCCCGGCGCCAGGATCGTGCCGTCCTTTTCCTTCACCGTCACATCGGTGCCTTCGGGAAACACCGTGTCGAGATGTGCCGAGACCACCAGTTTCGGCCGGCCGCCGCCGCTGCCCTTGCGCAAGCCGATCACGTTGCCTTCAGTGTCGATCGAAGCGTCCTTGAGGCCCAATTCCTGAAACCGCTTCAGGTAATATTCGGCGCGGCGTTTTTCCTTGAAGGGAGGTGCCGGGAATTTCGGTGATGCGCTTCTGCTCTTCGAGCGTGCGGGCGTCGTCGGCCTTGATGTCCTCCAGCGTCTTGATGACTTTGGCATGGGCGAAGATGGCGCCGTAGGCGGCCTCGACCGCCGAGCCGGCGGCCGGCGTCTGCGCGGCTGCCGGCATTGCCGTCAACAACACGGCAATCGCGACGAGCGATGGTGTGAGAAACGTTTTCATTGGCAGGCTCCGCTTGTTGTTGCCCGGCATGCCTTCACTCGCGCGGCACGCTGGTCTTTCTCATCCGTGAAATACAGCCGATCGCTATGCCGCCGCCGGCGACCACGCTGCCGACCAGCAGGATGACGCCGGTCCGCGTCTCCTCGGCCCCGTCCGCAAACCCCATCACCAGCACGCCGAACAACGCGATCGGAATAAAGACCAAAGCGGTCGCGGCCATGATGAAGATCTGGGTCGTGGGCGCACCGCGCCGGCTTGCCACGACCAGCAGGATGCCGACGACACCCAGGAGAATTGTGCCCAGAAATACCATGGTGCCTTGTTCCCGAACTGCGCCGCGTTCACCCCTAGGTCGCCAGGCCGACATCCTTCAGGTGCTGGGCCAGCCAGCCGGACAGCGGCTGGTCGATCACGCCGCCGATATAGACGTCCGACGTGGTGACGTTCTTCTTGGCCAGCGTCAGAAAAACCCCGATCCGGTAGGCGAACCACAGATGCGGATCGGTCAGGCCGCGCAGCTTGTGCTGGTCGTGTTCCGGCGGCTGGTGATTGCTCGCCTTGCGGACTTCGATCGCCAGCAGGTTGTTGGGAATCTCGCGCTGGTGCACGACGATGTCGGGAAAGATCGACTTGCCGATCTCATCGTCGGTGGAGACGATCGATCCCTTCGGCATCCGCAGCGTCCGCTCGCCGAGCCGGTTGTAGTCGCAATCGACCTCCCAGCCGGAAAACTGCTTCTCGAGATGCACCGCCAGCCGATGGGTCAGCGCGCGCTCGCCGCAATCCTTTTCCAGCAGATAGGTCTCGCGCGCGTAAAATTCCCGGAGTGCGGCGACGACCTTGTTCAGTTCGGTTTGCATGTGGCCTCTTCCGATCGTTCGGTCATTGCCGGGATGCCAACGGGTCCGACCGCGGCCAGGCCCGGATCATCGAGACTCGCGCGAAGGATCGATGCTTCGCATCGCCCCGGGTAAGCTGGACAGCTCTCGACAACAGCTCGCTAGCGCTTTCCTCACATCTGCACTTCGATCAGCCGCGGTCCCTTTTCCGGCATCGCCTCCGCCAGCGCCTTGACCAGTTCATCCGCCGACGTGACGGCGCGGGCCTCAACGCCCATGCCCTTGGCCAGCGCGACCCAGTCGAGCGTGGGACGGTCGATCTTCAGCATGTCGAGCGCGCGCTGGCCCGGCTCGCCGGCGCCGACGCCGTCGAACTCGCCGCGCAGGATCTGGTAGATGCGATTGGCGAACACGATGGTGAGTACGTTGAGGCCTTCGCGGGCCTGGGTCCACAGCGATTGCAGCGTGTACATCGCGCTGCCGTCGCCGACCATGCAGATCACCTTGCGGTCCGGACAGGCTATCGCGGCGCCGGTCGCCACCGGCGTCGAATATCCGATCGAGCCGCCGAGATTCTGGATCCAGTCGTGCGGGGCGGCACCCGCCGTCAGCGGAAAGAAGCCGCGCCCGGTCGTGACGAACTCGTCGACCAGGATGGCGTTATCCGGAACCGCCGCGGCGATCGCTTGCGCAATCGAGGCATGGTTCAGGGCGCCGGTCGGCTTTATCAGTTCGACCGTCGTCTGCGGCTTCACGTCGGCCGGCTTTGCGCCGACTGCGGAAGCCAGCGCCTCCAGCGCCGCCACCGAATTCTCGCCGGGTTCGGTCATGCGATGGACTTCGCAACCTTCGGGCTTGAGCAGGCTCGGCTTGTTCGGATAGGCGAAGAACGCCACGGGGTCGTTGGCTTCGACCAGAATGATGTGTTTGAAATTTTTCAGCGCCGCTTGCGCCAGTTCGATCACATAAGGCACCCGATCGATCGAAAACCGCCCGCGCCCGCGCGCCATCCTGGCGCTGGCCAGCGGGCCCATCACCTTGCAGCCGGTCTTGCCGGCGATCTGCGCCGCCAGTGCCAGGCCCTGCTCGGTCACCGCACTGCCGGTCATCAGCAGCAAGGTCGTTTCGCCCTCGCGCACCAGTTTTGCGGCGTGGTCGACGGCCTGCGGCGAGTAGCTCTCGCGCTGGGATTCCACCGGCACCTGCGCCACGCCTTCGGCCTCGTTCCACGCGGTGTCGGCGGGCAGGATCAGGGTTGCGATCTGCGGCGGCGCGCCGCGGGCGGCGGCGATGGCGGCAGCGCCGTCGCGGGCGACCGATTTGGCGTCCGGCGAGGTCCGCACCCAGGACGACATCGGCCGCGCCAGGCCCTCGATATCGGAGGTCAGCGGCGCATTATATTCGATGTGATAGGTCGCGTGCTGGCCGACGATGTTGACGACGCCGGAATTGGCCTTCTTGGCGTTGTGCAGGTTGGCCAGGCCGTTGGCGAGGCCGGGGCCGAGATGCAGCAGGGTCGAGGCCGGGGTGCCCTTCATGCGGAAATAGCCGTCGGCGGCACCCGTCACCACGCCCTCGAACAGGCCGAGCACGCAGCGCATGCCCTCGACCCGGTCGAGGGCGGCGACAAAATGCATCTCCGAGGTGCCGGGATTGGCAAAGCAGACGTCCACGCCGCCCGCCACCAGCGTCCGCACCAGGCTTTCCGCACCGTTCATCCGTTCCACTCCCGTTCGCGTCGTTTCTCGAAACCTGTCGAAGATCAATCATTCCCAGCGCGTTTCGTCAAAGGGTGCGCCGGCATTGCTGCCATCGCCAAGGAAGTATGGCTTTTGCAAATCAGGGACGGGCGACCGGCAGTGTCATTTCGGTAACGCCGATGTCTGGAAATTCCCCGCTCACGGGCTCTTTGCTTGCGAAATCGCGCCGGTTGTGGCCTGTCTCGCCGCAGATTCGATTTTTTCTTAAGGAACTGAATAATGATCCGGGTTTTTGCTTTGCTGTTTGCCGCGGTGACATTGCTGGCCGGTGCCGGCCAGGCGCGAGCCCAGCTCGAATATGGTGCGATCGCGGGTGGCGCCAATTTCGGCGTCGGCGGCGGCCGTTCCGGCGTCAGCCCGATCCGGCGCAGCAACGTGAACTTTACCGGCAATTATGCGCCCGGCACCATCGTCATCAATACCGCCGAGCGGCGGCTCTATCTGGTCCAGGCCAACGGCCAAGCGCTGAGCTACGGCATCGGCGTCGGCCGCGACGGTTTCCGCTGGGGCGGTACCCACCGCATCACCGCCAAGAAGGAATGGCCGTCCTGGACCCCGCCGGCGCAGATGCTGCGGCGGCGGCCCGATTTGCCGCGCCACATGGTCGGCGGCCCCGACAATCCGCTTGGGCGCGCGGGCGATGTATCTCGGCTCGACGCTGTATCGCATCCACGGCTCCAACGAGCCGGAGACGATCGGCCAGGCGGTATCGTCCGGCTGCTTCCGCATGACCAATGAGGACGTCCAGGATCTCTATGGCCGCGTCAGCGTCGGCACCACCGTCGTCGTCAAGAACTAGGCCTGAACGTACCAGGCTTGCGTGCGTGCCTGCCGATTGCGGCAGCGTCGCTTGCGATGAGCGCTTTCGGCCGGACCTTGCGATCTGCTCGCCGTCGTTCTGGCCGGCCTGGCGCTGGACGCCGCGATCCGGCCGCCTCCAGCCGCGGCCGAAATCCCGGCGATCGCGTCGCGGCAGCGCGCCGAAAAGAAGACCTTCACCGACAGCCAGATCATCGACGGATTTTTCAAGACCGCGTTCGGCGCCGAGTATCATCTCGCCGGCCGGGTCGACCGCATCCGCAAATATGAAGTGCCGGTACGGGTGTTTGCCGACGGCCGCGCCGATCGCAAGGCGCAATTGGCGAAGATCGTCGCCGATATCGCCAAGCGGATTCAGCACCTCGACATCGCCATGGCCGCGACCAGCGGCGACGCCAATGTGGTGGTAAAGCTGGTGCGCGACCGCGATCTCTACCGCACCATGTCGACACTTCTACGGCAACGAGCCGGGCCCGCGAAATCCAGGGCTCGCTCGACCCGCAATGCCTGTCCGGATTTCGCAAGAACGAGCGGTTCGAGATCGAACACTCCGACGTGATTCTCACGGTCGACAATGGCGATTTCATCTTCTTCGACTGCGCCTATGAGGAACTGCTGCAGTCGCTCGGCCCGATCAACGACACCACCTCGGTGCCCTGGACCATGTTCAACGACAATGTGTCGATGGGATTTTTCGACGTCTACGACCAGTATCTCCTGAATATTCTGTACGACCCGCGGATCAAGGCCGGCATGACGGTGGCCGAGGTCAAGGCAGTGCTGCCCGGGGTGCTGGCCGACGTCCGGCTGTGGGTGCGGAAGGTGAACAAGCTCGCGGAGTAGAGGGCACCACGCCACTTCCATAGTTGGTGTCACCACCCGCGAAAGCGGGTGGCCCAGTATTCCAGAGCCTCACGACTCCATCATTGACGCTCTGGAATACTGGGTCGCCCGGTCAAGCCGGGCGATGACAATCATAACGTAGCATCCGAACTCACGCCGTCTTGTCGAACAGCTCGCGCCCGATCAGCATGCGGCGGATTTCGCTGGTGCCGGCGCCGATCTCGTAGAGCTTGGCGTCGCGCAACAGCCGGCCGGTCGGATAATCGTTGATATAGCCGTTGCCGCCGAGCAGCTGGATGGCGTCGAGCGCGCATTGCGTCGCTTTCTCCGAGGCATAGAGAATGGCGCCGGCGGCGTCCTCGCGCGTGGTCTCGCCGCGGTCGCAGGCTTTGGCCACCGCATAGACATAGGCGCGGGAGGCGTTCATCGTGGTGTACATGTCGGCGATCTTGCCCTGCACCAGCTGAAAGGTGCCGATCGGCTGGCCGAACTGCTTGCGCTCATGCACATAGGGCATCACCACATCCATGCAGGCCTGCATGATGCCGAGCGGTCCGGCGGCCAGCACCGCGCGTTCGTAGTCGAGGCCCGACATCAGCACGTTGACGCCGCGGCCGACCTCGCTCAGCACGTTCTCTTCCGGCACTTCGCAATTGTCGAACACCAGTTCGCAGGTGTCGGAGCCGCGCATGCCGAGCTTGTCGAGCTTTTGCGCGGTGGAAAATCCCTTCATGCCTTTTTCGATGATGAAGGCGGTGATGCCGCGCGGGCCGGCGGCGGCATCGGTCTTGGCGTAGACCACCAGCGTATCGGCGGTCGGGCCGTTGGTGATCCACATCTTGCTGCCGTTGATGACGTAGCGATCGCCCTTCTTCTCGGCGCGGGTGGCCATCGACACCACGTCGGAGCCGGCGCCCGGCTCCGACATCGCCAATGAGCCGACATGTTCGCCGGAAATCAGTTTTGGCAGATATTTCCGCTTCTGCGCCTCGTTGCCGTTGCGGCGGATCTGGTTGACGCAGAGATTGGAATGCGCGCCATAGGACAGGCCGACCGACGCCGAGGCGCGCGAAATCTCCTCGACCGCGATGCAGTGCTCGAGATAGCCGAGCCCGCTGCCGCCATATTCCTCCTCGACGGTGATGCCGTGCAGGCCGAGCTCGCCGATCTTCGGCCACAGGTCGCGCGGAAACTGATTGCTCTTGTCGATTTCGGCGGCCCGCGGCGCGATCTCGCGGGAGGAGAAATTCTGCACGGTTTCGCGGATCGCGTCCGCGGTTTCGCCGAGATCGAAATTGAACATCCGTTGCGCGTTGGGAATCATGGTCGGGCGGCCTCCGGGCAAATCGTGCGGCTGATGTCGCGCACAGCCTTATTCGTTGCAAATCAGCTTGTCACGGGCCGAACATGCTGAGAAGGGGGGCGTCCCACGATTGCCCGGGATCAGGGGCAGCTATGCGGCCAAATGCGCCAAACTCACCCTTGCTCTGGCCCGCGCAACGGGATGTAATTCGAGGCCTCGACCGCCCTTCCGGAACCAACCACGGAAGGCGACAATCAGGAGACGTCCGATGCACGGAACACTCGAACTCGCCGGGGATTCGCATCTCAACGCCGCCCGCGACAAGGCCCGGTCGATTGCATTGGCCGATATCGACGTCAGCCAGCCCGAACTGTTCAAGACCGACTCGTTCTGGCCGTATTTCGACCGGCTGCGCAAGGAAGCGCCGGTGCATTACTGCAAGGACAGCATGTTCGGGCCGTACTGGTCGGTGACCAAATACAACGACATCATGGACATCGAGACCAACCATGCGGTGTTCTCGTCGGCGGCCTCGCTCGGCGGCATCACCATCCGCGACGTCCCGCCGGATTTTCGGCGCGAAAGTTTTATCGCGATGGATCAGCCGCGCCACAGCGCGCAGCGCAAGACCGTGGCGCCGATGTTCACGCCGACCCATCTCGACCAGCTGGCGATCAACATCCGCAAGCGCTCGGCCGAATGCCTCGACAACCTGCCCGTCAATGAGGTGTTCGACTGGGTCGATCAGGTCTCGATCGAACTGACCACGCAGATGCTGGCGGTGCTGTTCGACTTCCCCTGGGAGGACCGCCGCAAACTGACGCGCTGGTCCGACGTCGCCACGACGCTGCCCGGTCCGGACGGCCTGGTCGCGACCGAGGAGGCACGGCAGGCCGAACTGCTGGAATGCGCGGCGTATTTTTCAAAACTCTGGAAGGAGCGCATCGACCAGCCGCCGAAGAGCGACCTGTTGTCGATGATGGCGCACTAGCGACGCCACCCGCGACATGGACCCCGCCAATTTCCTCGGCAATCTGATCCTGCTGATCGTCGGCGGCAACGACACCACCCGCAACACCCTGTCCGGCAGCATCTATGCGCTGAACAAGAATCCGGATCAGTACCGCAAGCTGCGCGCCAATCCGGAGCTGATCGACAGTTTCGTCCCCGAGGTGATCCGCTGGCAGACGCCGCTGGCGCATATGCGCCGCACCGCGCTCGAGGACATCGAGTTCCGCGGCAAGCAGATCAAGAAGGGCGACAAGGTCGTGATGTGGTACGTCTCGGGCAACCGCGACGAAGAGGCGATCGATCGTCCCTACGAATTCATCATCGACCGCGCCCGGCCGCGCACCCACGTCTCCTTCGGCTTCGGCATTCATCGCTGCGTCGGAATCAGGCTGGCGGAGCTGCAATTGAAGATTATCTGGGAAGAAATCATGAAGCGGTTCGACCACATTGAGGTGGTCGAGGAGCCCAAGCGGGTGTATTCCAGCTTCGTCAAAGGCTATGAGACCCTGCCGGTGCGTATCGCCGGCTGAGCATCCACAATCGGGATCAGTAACACGATGAATATCCAGACTCCGGTCAGCAAGGCTGAGCTGCTGCGCGCCGCGCGCGAAGAGGCCTATTCCACGCCCCTGAAGGATTTTCATCCCGGCGCGCCAAGACTGTTCCAGAACGACACGCTGTGGCCGTGGTTCGAGCGGCTGCGCAAGGAAGAGCCGGTGCACTACTGCACCAATTCGCCGATCGAGCCCTATTGGTCGGTGACCAAGTACAACGACATCATGCATGTCGATACCAATCACGGCATCTTCTCTTCCGATGTCAGCCTCGGCGGCATCTCGATCCGCGACGTGCCGCCCGGCTACGACTATCCGAGCTTCATCGCGATGGATCAGCCGCGGCATTCGGCGCAGCGCAAGACCGTGTCGCCGATGTTCACGCCGACGCATCTGGACGAACTCGCAGTCCTGATCCGCGAGCGCGCCGGCAAGGTGCTCGACGGCCTGCCGCGCAACGAGACCTTCAACTTCGTCGACCGGGTCTCGATCGAGCTGACCACGCAGATGCTGGCGACGCTGTTCGACTTTCCCTGGGAAGAACGCCGCAAGCTGACCCGCTGGTCCGACGTCTCGACCGCGCTGCCGAAGAGCGGCGTCGTGGAATCGGCCGAACAGCGCCGCGCCGAGATGGACGAGTGCGCGGCCTATTTCACCAAGCTCTGGAACGAGCGCGTCAACTCCGAGCCGCGCAACGACCTGCTCTCGATGATGGCGCACAACGACGCCACCCGGTACATGGATCCCGACACCCTGATGGGCAACATCATCCTGTTGATCGTCGGCGGCAACGACACCACCCGCAACACCATGAGCGGATCGGTGCTGGCGTTGAACGAACACCCCGAGCAGTACCAGAAGCTGCGCGACAATCCGGCGCTGATCGACAGCATGGTGCCGGAAGTGATCCGCTGGCAGACGCCGCTGGCGCATATGCGGCGCACCGCGCTTGAAGACACCGAGATCGCACGGCAAGACCATCAAGAAGGGCGACCGTGTCGTGATGTGGTACGTCTCGGGCAACCGCGACGAAGAAGGCATCGCGAATCCCGACCAGTTCATCATCGACCGCGCCCGGCCGCGCACCCATCTGTCGTTCGGTTTCGGCATCCACCGCTGCGTCGGCATGCGGCTCGCCGAACTGCAGCTCAAGATCGTGTGGCAGGAGATGCTCAAGCGGTTCGACCGGATCGAGGTCGTCGGCGAGCCGAAGCGGGTCTATTCGAGTTTCGTGCGCGGTATCGAGTCGCTGCCGGTGCGCATTCCCGGGTAGTGGTCGGCGCGGCTTGTGCCGCGCTGTACCGACCTCGTCAGCGAAGCCCCCTATACAATCGCGGCATGACTGCTTGAACCAGATAAGAAGGCGGATTCCGGCCCTTCTGTTCTAAGGCTAGGCCATGGGCACGCGCCGATGCGCGCGCCAGAAGCCCGGGGCCGCCGATGGACGACGTCACGATCAAGGATGATACCCAGACCGGCCAAAGCTGGCCGTTGCAGATCTACAAAACGCTGAAAACGTACGGCGTGGCGCAGATTTCCTATGTCCCCGATGCCGGACACTCCCAGCTGATCAAGCTGTCGCATGCCGATTCCGCGATCCAGACCACCGTGCTGACCACGGAAGAGGAAGGGGTCGCGATGAGCGCCGGCGCCTGGCTCGGCGGCGACCGCGCGGTGCTGCTGATGCAGTCGAGCGGCGTCGGTAATTGCGTGAACATGTTTTCGCTGGCCGCGAGCTGCCGCCTTCCCTTCCTGACGCTGGTGACGATGCGCGGCGAATGGGCGGAGTTCAACCCATGGCAAATCCCGATGGGGAAAGCGACGCCGCAAGCCTTCGAAATCATGGGCGTGACGGTGCTGCGGCTCGACCGGCCAGAAGATGCGGAAGAGATCGTTTCGGCCGCATGCTCGCTGGCATTTGAGAGCGACCAGCAGGTCGCGGTGCTGATTTCGCAGCGCATGCTCGGCCGCAAGAAATGGACGGAGACAAAGTGATGGTCCAGAACTTCACGCTGCAACGCCGCGAAGCGGTCAAGGCGCTGCTGGTCGACCGCAAGAATTTGCTTGTCGTGACCGGCCTCGGCTCGGCGTCCTATGATGTCTTCGATGCCGGCGAACATCCCGGAAATTTCTATCTGTGGGGCGCGATGGGCGGTGCGGCGATGGTCGGTCTCGGCCTCGCACTGGCGCAGCCGAAGCGGCCGGTCGCCGTCATCACCGGAGACGGCGAGCAGCTGATGGGCATCGGCAGCCTGCTGACGATCGGCGCCAAGCAGCCGGGAAACCTGACGATCGTCATTCTCGACAACGGCCATTTCGGCGAGACCGGGATGCAGGTCAGCCATTCCGGCCTCGGGGCCCAGCTCGATGTGATTGCGTCAGGCGCCGGCCTGCGCTCGGTCACCGAAATAACCGACATCAAGGGCGTCGCGGACTACCGGCACCAACTGCAAAGCATCGACGGCGGGCCGCGGCTGGCACGAATCCGTATCGCCACCGGCCATGTCGAACGCGCATTGCCGCCGCGCGACGGCGTATTTCTGAAAAACCGGTTCCGGGAAAATCTCGGTCTGCCCGTGACATGACCCGGCGCGCGCGCTCAGGTGAGATTGATATCCCACAGACCTTCGGCACGGCAGGCGCGGACTTCCTCGCGCAGCAGATTGGTGATGAGCGTAATCGCCGAGGAGCCCGGATGCTCGATCGCGGACGCAATGGTGAGTTCGCGAAACGGGGCCGGGTTGGAAATCGTGGCGATTTCCAACCGGCCGTCCGCGATTTCACTGCGCAGCGACGACGGCGGCAACAACGCGTATCCCAACCCTTCTTCGACCAGGCTGGTGAGCACCCGAAACGAATCGGCTTCGACCTGGACATCGAGCTTCAACTTCTTCTTCGCCGCCGCGTGCTCGATCAGCGTCCGGAGCCCATGCGAATGACTCGGCAACACCAGCTTCTGCCGCAACAGCCAGCCGATCTCGACCTGCTTTTTCCGCGAGAGGCCACAGCCGCGCGGCCCTACCGCGACGATCTTGTCGCGGCCGAGGCTTTGAACGGTCAGGTGCAGATCGGCCGACGGCCCGTAGATCACCGCAAGGTCCATCTGGCCGCGGTGCAGCCATTCGATCAGATGCCCGCTGTAGCTTTCGACGATGCACAGCGAAATGCCCGGGAAGCTTTCGACGGTCCGCCGCGCCAGCCGCGCCGAAATCACGCAGCTCACGGTGGGAACCAACCCCAGCACCACGCGCCCGGACGGCGGCCCGCCCGAGGACTGGATGTCGTCGCGAATTTGATCGATCTGCCGCACGATGCCCGCCGTCCGCGCCAACAGAAGGCGGCCGGCTTCGGTCAACACCATGCCGCGGCCGTTGCGGGTAAACAGCTCGGCGCGCAGTTCATGCTCGAGAAGTTTGATCTGACGACTGAGCGCGGGTTGTGCTACCCGCAAGGTGTCGGAAGCTTTGCTGAGGCTCCCGAGTTCGGCCACGCAACTGAACGTCCTCAGCTGACGGAAATCCATACTTGCCAATCTTGGAATGCCGGTTAATACGCTATAACAATTGAGCATAGGGAATTCAGTGTGATTTCACAACTGCAAGCCCGTCAACCATCCACGCAACGCGACCAGTAGTTCAGATGACCGCAACCGAACCACAAGACGAATTCGCCGATATCCGCGACGCCGTCGCCAAACTCTGCGCCCAGTTCCCCGGCGAATACTGGCGCAAGCTCGACCGCGAGATGGCCTATCCTTCCGCCTTCGTCGATGCGCTGACCACGGCCGGATATCTCTCGGTCTTGATCCCGGAAGAATATGGCGGCGCCGGACTGAAGCTGTCGGCGGCAGCGGCTATCCTGGAAGAGATCCAGCGCGCCGGATGCAATGGCGGCGGCTGCCACGCCCAGATGTACACCATGGGCACCCTGCTGCGGCACGGCAGCGACGAGCAGAAGGCAAAATGGCTGCCGAAGGTCGCGTCAGGCGACTTGCGGCTGCAGGCGTTCGGCGTCACCGAACCGACCAGCGGCACCGACACTTCCTCGCTGAAGACGTTTGCGAAACGCGAAGGCAATGGCGACTACATCGTCAACGGCCAGAAGATCTGGACCAGCCGCGCCGAACATTCCGACCTGATGATCCTGCTGGCGCGCACCACGCCGAAGGACCAGGCCAAGAAGCGCACCGACGGCCTGTCGGTGTTCATCGTCGACATGAAGGCGGCCAAGGGCAACGGCCTCACCATCAGCCCGATCCGCACCATGATGAATCACGCCACCACGGAAGTGTTCTTCACCGACATGAAGGTGCCGGCGGAAAACCTGATCGGCGAGGAAGGCAAGGGTTTTCGCTACATCCTCTCCGGCATGAATGCCGAGCGCATCCTGATCGCATCGGAATGCATCGGCGACGCCAAATGGTTCATCGCCAAGGCCACCGCCTACGCCAAGGAGCGCGTCGTGTTCGGCCGCCCGATCGGACAGAACCAGGGCATCCAGTTCCCGATCGCCAAGGCCTACGCGGCGATGCGCGCCGCCGAACTGATGGTGAAGGAAGCCACCCGCAAATACGAAGCCGGGCTCGATTGCGGCGCCGAGGCCAACATGGCCAAGATGCTGGCGGCCGACGCCTCCTGGGATGCCGCCAATGCCTGCGTGCAGACCTTCGGCGGCTTTGCCTTCGCCGAGGAATATGACGTCGAGCGCAAGTTCCGCGAGACGCGGCTCTATCAGGTCGCGCCGATCTCGACCAATCTGATCCTGTCGTACGTCGCCGAGCATGTGCTCGGCATGCCCCGCTCCTACTGAGACAAAACCATGCTGCCGCTCGAAGGACTGATCGTCATCGCCGTCGAACAGGCGGTCGCCGCCCCGTTCTGCAGTTCGCGGCTGGCCGACGCCGGCGCCCACGTCATCAAGGTGGAGCGGCCGGAGGGCGATTTTGCCCGCGGCTATGATGCCGCCGCCAAGGGACAGAGCAGCTATTTCGTCTGGCTCAACCGCGGCAAGGATTCCGTGGTCGTCGATCTCGCGACCAAGGAAGGCCGCGCCGAGCTGGAGAAGCTGATCGCGAGCGCCGATGTGCTGCTGCAAAACCTGAAGCCCGGCTCGATGGACAAACTCGGCTTCTCGCTGGATCGCCTGAGACAAGATTATCCGGCGCTGATCTGCTGCACCATTTCGGGCTATGGCGACGACGGCCCCTATGCCGACCGCAAGGCCTACGATCTGCTGATCCAGGCCGAGAGTGGCCTCGCCTCGATCACCGGCGGGCCGGAAGGGCCGTCGCGGGTCGGCGTCTCGATCGTCGATATCGCCACCGGCGCCACCGCGCATGCCTCGATCCTCGAAGCGCTGATCGCGCGCGGCCGCACGCGGCAAAGGCGCCGATATCCGGATCTCGATGTTCGACGTCATGGCGGACTGGCTGGCGGTGCCGCTGCTCAATTCGGAAGCCGGCAATCCGCCGAAGCGAATGGCGCTGGCGCATCCCTCGATCGCGCCTTATGGGGTTTTTCAATCCAAGGACGGCAAGGGAATCCTGATCTCGATCCAGAGCGAGCGCGAGTGGAAGAAGCTCTGCGCCGAGGTGCTCGATCAGCCCGCCTTGCCGAGCGATCCCCGCTTCGCCAGCATGGTCGAGCGCGTACGCAACCGCGCGCTGACCGACAAGACGGTCGCCGACAGTTTTGCCACCATGATGCGCGTCGATCTCCTCAAGCGCCTCGGGGACGCCGATATCGCCTTTGGCGAGGTCAACACCATGGCCGATCTTGCCGTGCATCCGCATCTGCGCCGGATCGAGGTCGATACGCCGAACGGCAAGATCACCTACGCGGCCCCCGCCGTGATCTTCGTCGGCGAACCCCGCCATTACGGCGCGGTCCCCGGCATCGGCCAGCACAGCGAGCTGCCCAAAACTCCTCGTGACCGGGCAAAATCATCATGACGGAAAAACTCGATATCGAGCATTTGCGTGGCTGGATCGGAAAAACGGCTGAGGCTTCCGACATCGTCACCGCGCAACTGGTCAAGGGTTTGCGCGCCACCCTGTTTCAGGAGATCGGCGAACCCAAAACCGGCGATGCCGCGCCTTGGACCGTGCATTGGTGCCTGGCGCAGCCGGTGTTTCCGATGTCGCAACTGAGCCAGGACGGCCACCCGACGCGCGGCGGCTTCCTGCCGCCGGTGCCGCTGCCGCGACGGATGTGGGCCGGCGGCGAACTCGAGTTCTTCGAAAGCTTGCGCGTCGGCGACGAGGCCACGCGAACCTCGCGCATCTCCGACGTGACGATGAAGAGCGGCAGCACCGGCGTGCTGTGCTTCGTCTCGGTCGAACATGTGATCAGCACGTC
This sequence comes from uncultured Alphaproteobacteria bacterium, assembly GCA_963742695.1. Classification (GTDB taxonomy): domain Bacteria; phylum Pseudomonadota; class Alphaproteobacteria; order Rhizobiales; family Xanthobacteraceae; genus Bradyrhizobium. The sequence goes on along the minus strand of CAVUNF010000017.1, from coordinate 34,432 downwards.
GCGCGGCACCGCCATTCGCGAGCGGCACGACATCGTCTATCGGGATATTTCGAGCGTGCAGCCGGCCGCACCCGCCAAGGCGCCGCCACCGCCGCCGGTCGCAAAACACCGCGAAAGCCACATGGCCGATCCGGTGCTGCTGTTTCGCTATTCGGCGCTGACGTTCAATGGCCACCGCATCCATTACGACCGCGATTACGTCACCAAGGTCGAGGGCTATCCCGGCCTGATCTTTCATGGGCCGCTGCAGGCGGCGTTTATCGTCGAGCTCGCCGCCAAATTGCACGGCGGCACCGCGCCGAAGAAATTCGTCTATCGCGGGCTGCAGCCGCTGTTCGAAGGCAGCGAGTTTTCGGTGAACGCCAATGAGACGGCCGACGGCATGGAGCTGTGGACCGCGAATTCAGCTGATCAGCCGACCATGAAGGGGACGGCGAAGTGGTAAGGTTTCCGCCGCGATAACTAATTATCGTCATGGCCGGGCTCGTCCCGGCCATCCACGCCTTTCTTGCTGCTATGCAGTCAAGGCGTGGATGCCCGGGACAAGCCCGGGCATGACGGAAATAAACTTGTGAGGAAATCTGACATTGTCCCGCAAACCTGCAAAACCCGCCTCGGCATCCCTCACCGTCAAACACGCGACGCTCAATCTGCTGCGCGCGTTCGGCATCCAGAAAGTGTTCGGCAATCCCGGCTCGACCGAACTGCCGTTCCTCGCCGACTGGCCCGACGATATCGATTACGTGCTCGGCCTGCAGGAAGCCTCCGTGATCGGCATGGCCGACGGCTACGCCCAGGCCACCCGCAACGCCGGTTTTGTCAATCTGCATTCGGGCGCCGGCGTCGGCCATGCGCTCGGCAATATCTTCACCGCGCACCGCAACCAGACCCCGCTGGTGATCACCGCCGGCCAGCAGGCGCGCAGCATCCTGCCGCTGCAGCCGTTTCTCTATGCCGAGCGCGCCTCGGAATTTCCGCGGCCTTACGTCAAATTCTCGGTCGAGCCCGCGCGGGCCGAAGATGTCCCGGCGGCGATCGCGCGCGCCTATTACGTGGCGATGCAGCCGCCGTGCGGGCCGACCTTTGTCTCGGTGCCGATCGACGACTGGAATCATCCGGCGCAGCCGGTCGAAGCCCGCAGCGTCAGCCGCGAGACCGGTCCCGATCGCGACGCGATCGAGGCGCTGGCCGAAGCGCTTGCGGCGAGCCAACGCCCTGCCCTCGTGGTCGGCCCCGGCGTCGATCGCGCACAGGCGGTCGACCTGATGGTGCGGCTGGCGGAGAAGACCAGAGCGGCGGTGTGGATCAGCCCGTTTTCGGCGCGCTGCAGCTTCCCGGAGCGGCATCCGCAACTCGCCGGCTTCCTGCATGCCTCGCCGGGGCAGATCTCGGAGGCCTTGCGCGACCATGACCTGGTTGCTCGTGATCGGCGCGCCGGTGTTCACCTTTCACGTCGAAGGCCATGCCGCGATCTTCGATGGCGCGACCTCGATCTTCCAGATCACCGACGATCCCGATGCCGCCGCGACAACCCCCGTCGGCACCAGCATCATCGCCACCATGAAGCCGGCGCTGACAGCGCTGATCGAAGGGCTACCGGAAACAAAGCGTGCGATGCCGAAGGGCCGCACATTGCCGCCGGCGCCGGTGGCGGCCGATCCGCTTCCCACCGAATATCTGCTGCACGCGCTCGCATCGGCGATGCCCAAAGATGCCGTGCTGGTCGAGGAAGCCCCGTCGCATCGCCCGGCAATGCAGAAATTCATGCCGATGCGCGGCCAGGACAGTTTTTACACCATGGCCAGCGGCGGACTCGGGTTCGGCCTGCCCGCCGCGGTCGGCATCGCGCTGGGACGTCCCGGCGTCCGCACGGTTTGCCTGATCGGCGACGGCTCGGCGATGTATTCGATCCAGGCGCTGTGGACCGCCGCACAGCGCAAGCTGCCGCTGACGGTCGTCGTCATCAACAATCTCGGCTACGGCGCGATGCGCTCGTTCAGCCAGGTGATGCAGGTGCGCAACGTGCCCGGCCTCGATCTGCCCGGCATCGATTTTGTGAAGATCGCGCAAGGCATGGGCTGCGATGCGATGCGGGTGACGAAATCGTCGGAACTAGCCGCGGCGCTGCAGCGTGGCCTCGCCTATGACGGCGTCAGCCTGATCGAGGTGATGGTGGATTGGGCGGTGCCGTTGCTCTACGCGAAGAAGGGGTAGTTCTCACCGTCATTCCGGGGCATGCGAAGCATGAACCCGGAATCTCGAGATTCCGGGTCTGGTCCTTCAGACCATGCCCGGAATGACGGAGCGAGAACTCCGTCACTTCCCGTAAGCTTCCCGCAGCTTCGCCTGGATCTTCGCCATGCCTGATATCCAGCGGTCGTAATTTTCGGTCTTCTTGCGCATGTAGCCCAGCACCTGCGGGTGCGGCAAAATCACAAACGTCTCCTGATCCAACCCCTTCAGCACATCCTCTGCGACCTGCTCCGGCGAGAGGTCCCCGTCGCCGGACTGCGGGCCTTTTGGGATCGAGCGCAGCATGTTGGTGTCGACGCCCTGCGGGCACAGGATCGAGACCTTGATGCCGTCGGCCTTGTGCGAGATCGCCAGATTCTCGGCAAATCCCACCGCGCCGTGCTTGGTCGCCGAATAGGCCGGGCTTCCGACCTGCGACAACAAGCCGGCGGCGGAAATGGTGTTGAGGAAATAGCCGCCGCCGCGCGCCTTCATGCGGGGAATGAGATGCCGCGCGGCATAGACATGGGCCATGACATGGATGGCCCAGCTCCGCGCCCACGGCTCATCAGAGGTGCCGCCGGCATTGACCGAGACAGGATCAAAACCGCCGCCGATGCCGGCATTCGAACAGAACAGCGCGATCGGCCCGAATTGTCGCTCGGTTTCCTCGATGACGTGCCGAATGTCTTTCTCCTGCCCGACATCGCATTTGAATGCCGCACCGCCGATCGCATCGGCAACGGCCTGCGCATTCGCCAGATCGAGATCGACCACCACCACCTTGGCGGCACCGGCGCGGTGAAAGGCTTCGCACATCGCCCGCCCGATGCCATTGGCGCCGCCGGTGACCACCACGATTTTGTCAGTCACCTGCATCGCGGCACCCGTTTGTTTGAGACGGTTTCAGGCCAGAACCATGTCGAGCACAGCGGTGTAGTGGCAGGCCGCACCCAGCAGCACGAAGGAATGCCAGATCGCGTTCTGAAAACGCAACCGGTGCCAGGCATGAAAGATGATCCCGAAGCTATAGAGCAAGCCGCCGGCGGCGATGAACCACAGGGTCAGCGTCGGCAACGACGCCACCACGGTGTCGTACAGCATGAACCCGCTCCAGCCCATCGCGAGATAAAGCCCGACCGCCAGCCGGTCGAACCGGCCCGGCAGCACCAGCTTCAGCACGATGCCGACGATCGCCACGCACCACACCCCGGTCAGCAGCGCGATCGCGAAAACGCTGTCCTTCATCTCGATGATGAACGGCGTATAGGTCGCCGCGATCAGCACATAGATCGCCGAATGATCGAAGCGGCGCAGTATCCATTTGGCGCGCGAGATCGGCCACATATTGTAGGTCGCCGACAGCACCAGCATCGCCAGCAATCCGGCGACGTAGATCGAGACCACCGCGACTTCAAAGCCGGTGGCATAGACCGCCGTCAGCACCACCAGCACGGTGGCGGCGATCAATCCGCAGAGCACGCCGATGCCATGCACGACCCCGTCGGCGATCAGTTCGGCCCGGTCGTAATTCCAGCGGATCGCGTCGGCCGCCGCATGGGCCGAGGTCGAGGCAAGCTGCTTTAGTCTGAAAACGGTCATGACGTGCCCGGCGCTGGATGAAAAAGCGATAAATGATCCCCCCGGGGAGGTCAACGAACCGCGGGAAGCCTTCTAATCACAAAGTGCGTCGCAACTGTGAAACTTGATTTCTCCCCGCCAATCGCCACTTTTGGCGGAGTTCTCGCGCTGATTTGCCCCTCGTTCATATTGAGCCTTCCCGCCCTCATGGCCCCTCGTTTTCAAAATATCGTCGAGGAAGCGCGCCTTTCCGCGCGCGCTTTGCTGGATTATGGCGATGCGTTCTTCAGTCCGACGGTCCGGCTCGGCGTCACCGGGCTGTCACGGGCCGGCAAGACCGTCTTCATTACCGCGCTCGTTCACGGCCTCACCCGCGGCGGCCGCTTTCCGGTGTTGGAGGCGCTCGACACCGGACGGATCGCGCGCGCACGGCTCGAGCCGCAGCCCGACGATGCGGTGCCGCGCTTCGATTATGAGAACCACGTCCGCACCCTGATCGAGGCGCGGGCCTGGCCGAAATCGACGGTCGATATCAGCGAGCTGCGACTGGTCATCGACTACCAGCGCAAGAACGGCGCCGACCGCACGCTGACGCTCGATATCGTCGACTATCCCGGCGAATGGCTGCTCGACCTGCCGCTGCTCAACAAAAGCTTCGAGCAATGGTCGGCCGAGAGTCTCGCGCTGTCGCGGGGACAACCGCGCGCGCATCTCGCTGCACCCTGGCACGCGCATCTGGCGACACTGAAGGCGGAACAGCGTGAAGACGAGCAGGCAGCGCTAGCTGCGGCGCGGCTGTTCACCGACTATTTGCGCGCCTGCCGCGACGAACGCTTTGCCATGAGCCTGCTGCCGCCGGGCCGCTTCCTGATGCCCGGCAATCTGGCAGGCTCGCCGGCGCTGACCTTTGCGCCGCTCGATCTGCCCGGCGACGGCACGACAGCGCCTGATGGATCGCTGTGGGCGATGATGCGCCGGCGCTATGAGGCCTATAAGGATGTGGTAGTGCGCCCGTTCTTCAGGGATCATTTCTCCAGGCTCGATCGCCAGGTCGTGCTGGTCGATGCACTGTCGGCGTTCAACGCCGGACCGGAAGCGCTGGTCGATCTCGAGGCCGCGCTGGCCGGAATTCTGGATTGTTTCCGGATCGGCCGCAGCACCTTGCTCAGCGCGCTGTTCCGGCCGCGGATCGATCGCATCTTATTCGCGGCAACCAAGGCCGATCATCTGCACCATTCCAGCCATGATCGCCTCGAAGCGGTGTTGCGGCGAACCGTGGCCAAGGCCGCGACCCGCGCCGAATATGCCGGCGCCGATATCGACGTCGTCGCGCTGGCCGCGGTGCGCGCCACCCGCGAGGCCGTGGTCACGCGCGGCCGCGAAAAACTGCCGTCGATCCTCGGGACCCCGGCATCGGGCGAGATGGCCGATGGCAAGCCGTTCGACGGCGAAACCGAGGTCGCGACCTTTCCGGGCGACCTGCCCGCCGATCCGGACGCCCTGTTCAGCGGCGATGCGGCGTTTCGCGGGCTCTCCAGCACGCCGGCAGACAAGGCCGACTTTCGCTTTCTGCGCTTTCGCCCGCCGCAGCTCGCGCGCGACGGGGCTGAGGAACCGAACCTGCCTCACATCCGCCTCGACCGCGCCCTCCAGTTCCTGATCGGAGACAAATTGCAATGAGCGAGAAAGCGTCCCATCGGCGGCCGGCGACCTTCAGGCTCGACGATTCGAGCGTGGTCGTGATGGATCCGGACGAGGCCGGTGGCCGGCCGGCGCGCGGCACGGTGCATGTCACGCCGGAACCGGACCCTGCGCTGCTGCCGGTTCCGATCGAGATGCCGGTCGTGCCGATGCGGCGCGGTTTTCGCTGGGGCACGATGTTCTGGAGCGCGCTCAGCGGACTGATCGTGCTCGGCGTTGGCCTCGGCGTGACCCGCCTGATCGAGGATCTGTTCGCGCGCAGCACGAGTCTTGGTTGGGTCGGACTGGCGTTTGCCGGCGCCGCGGCGCTGGCGCTGATCGTTGTGGTCGCGCGCGAAGCATTCGGGCTGGCGCGGCTGGCTGCCATCGAAAAACTGCATGCGCGCGCTGCCGCAGTATTGCTGAGTGACGACCGCGCCGAAAGCCGGACCATCGTGCAGGACCTGCTGGCGATCGCGCACCAGAATCCGCAGCTGGCGCGGGCCCGCGCCGCGCTGCAGGGCCATACCGACGACATCATCGACGGCGCCGATCTGATCCGGCTGGCGGAGCGTGAACTGATGACACCGCTCGACCAGGAAGCGCGCCGCCTGATTTCGTCCGCCGCGCAGCGCGTTTCGATCGTCACCGCCGTCAGCCCGCGCGCCGTGATCGACGTATTATTCGTGTTCGCCGCCTCGTTACGGCTGATCCGGCAATTGGCGCGGCTCTATGGCGGACGGCCGGGCGCGCTCGGCCTGTTCAGGCTGATGCGCCACGTCATCGCCCAGGTCGCGATTTCAGGCGGCATGGCGACCGCCGACAGCCTGGTGCAGCAGGTGCTCGGGCATGGCCTCGCGGCGAAACTGTCGCAGCGGCTCGGCGAAGGCGTGTTGAACGGCCTGTTGATCGCGCGGCTCGGCCTGGCCGCCATCGACGCCACCCGCCCGCTGCCGTTCACCGCCCTGCCGCGCCCCGCGCTCGCCGATCTCGCAAAAGATTTGCTGCGCAAGCGCGATGGGGATGAGTGACGAGCAATAGTTCAGCGCTCGGCCAAAGCCGCAACACGCCACGGCGGCAACTCGCCCGCCAGCACGCGCCAGCGATACAGCGGCGAATTCTTTGGCGGCGAAAGCTCGGGGGTCCAGCCGGTGAGTTTTTCCAGCGCGTAGGTATCCATCACGACCCCGCGCCAGCTGCGGTCGACCCGTTCAAGCGGTTCTCGAACCGCCGTCGTCGACGACCATAATCCATGCTCCGCATCCGGCGCGCGCCCGACATACAGGCCGGGACGGCCCCGGACCAAATTCATGCCGGGATCGCGAAAGCCTTCGAACCGGCCGCGCTCGTTGATCTGGATGATCGGCAGCCGGTCCTTGAAATACCAGCGCAGCATCGCGTAGGTCCGGTAGTCCGTCGTTGCGATCCAGCCCGCACCGGTCTTTTCCAATTGCGCCTGGGCCCGGTCGACGACCTGCTGGTAGCCGGCCTCGCCGCCGATCGGATCCATCCTGCCGAAGAAATTCCAGGGGATGACCGTATAATAAAGAAACACCCCGACCACGAAGGCGATGCCGGAAACGACCGCGGCCCTGGCCCATGGCATCGCCGCGTTGACCAGCCATGCCGGCCAGTCTTCGCGCGGCAGCATCGTGATGTTGATGGCCGTGGCGGCAAATCCGGCGGGCCACATGAACATCGGCCAGGTGTCGCCGATCCTCAAGCTCAGCGATTTCCAGAAGAAATAACCGAAGGGAACGATGACGCAGGTCGAAAGCAGGATGGCCACGGCGTCATGCCGGCGATATCCGCGCCACGCGGTCAGTGCCACGGCCGACAACACCACCGGCAGCACGATGATGCCGACCAGCCCGAACTGCAGGCCGATATAATCGCCGACGGTGCGAAACGAAAATTCATGGGTCGCGGTTGCGCGCACCGACTGGAAGCGGAACGACGCCCAGTCATGCCCGGCATTCCAGATCAGGACCGGGAGGAATACCACCACTGCGATCAAGGCCGCTGCCCAGGGATACGGGCTGGCGAGCCAGCGCCCCCGCCACGCGGGCACCAGCATGAAGGCCAGCACCGCCGGAACCAGCATGATGGCGGTGAATTTCGACAGCAGCGCCAGCCCGCCGAACAACCCGGCGGCCAGCCACCAGCGCCCGTCGTCGCTCTCGTGGAGGCGGATCAGCGACCACACCATCGCGGTCGCAAACGGAATCATCGCGACATCGGGCGAGACCTTGGCCATCAGCAGGCCGTAATAGAGCGCGGCCTCCGGCAGCAGCAGCGCGATCACGACGGCGCGAAAATCATGCGTCACCCGCCGCACCATATCGGCCAGCAGCAATTGCGTGACCAGCATCGCCACCAGTCCGGCGAACCGCACCCCGAAATTGGTGTCGCCGAAGATGGCGGTGCCGAAACGGATGAACCATGCAATGGCAGGCGGATGGTCGAGGAAGGAGAACACGCTCTCCTTCGACCAGGTCCAGTAATAGGCTTCGTCGGTCCGCAGATCGATCAGGCTCGCATAGATCGCCCGCATCGCCGTCAGCGCGGCGATCAACAGGGCAACCGCGAGCCATCGCCGAAAGGCAGAACTGTCCGGCTTGGCGCTGCTGCTGTCGGGCGGTGCTGATGTCACGGTGCTTTCTCCCCGACTCCGGTTGAGGTGTCAACGTGTTGACACCTCGCGCGTCGTCCCGGCCTAGTGCGCAATTGCGCACTGGGCAGTGTCGGGAACGGTGGTCAGCGATCCGATAAGACACTAACATCGTCGAACGCATCACGGCGGAATCACATGGCCGAACCTGTCCAGGCGCAGCTCAAAAGACTGATCCGCGGCACCAGTGTCCGGCAGGTCCGCCTCGTTTGCGGGGTGATATTGTTCGCCTATCTGGTCAGTCATTACCTCAACCACGCGCTCGGCAATATTTCGGTAGAGGCGATGGCCGACGGTGTCCGCTGGCACATGCTGTTCTGGCAATTTCTGCCGGTCGCGATCGTGTTCTATGCCGCGGCGCTGATTCACACCGGTCTCGGGCTCTGGGCGCTGTACGAGCGCCGGCAGTTTCGCTGGAAGGCGATCGAACCGCTGCAGCTGGTGCTCGGCCTCAGCATTCCCGCGCTGATCATCGGCCATATCATCGGCGTGCGCCTTGGCCAAACCTTGTACGGGCACGAAAAGCTCTACCCGCAGGTGTTCTTCGCGTACTGGATCGTGTGGCCGCACAAGTTGTGGCTGATGTACGCGGTGATTCTGGTGTCCTGGATTCACGCCTGCATCGGCCTGCATTTCTGGCTGCGGATGAAACCGTTCTACCAGCGCGCAGCACCGTTTCTGCTCGCCGTGGCAGTGCTGGTTCCGGCGCTGGCCCTGCTCGGCCTTTACCAGGGCGGACGAGCCGTCGTCGACAGCGACAGCAAGGAATGGCGGGCGGAGTATCACACGCAGGCCCAGGTCGGCACCGCGGCCGAACAGGACGTGCTGACCCGGATCGAGGAGTATTTCCTGATCGGTTATCTCGGCCTGCTCGGATTGGCAGTGCTGGCAAGGGGCGTGCGCGCCTTGCACGAGCGCCGCGGCGGCATGATCAGCCTGTCCTATGGCAATGGCCGGAAGGTCCGGGTGCCGAAGGGACTCACCGTGCTGGAAGCGAGCCTGCGCAACAATGTCCCGCATGCCAGCGTCTGCGGCGGCCGCGCCCGCTGCTCGACCTGCCGCATTCGCGTGATCGGCGATCACGACGCATTGCCGGCGCCTTCGCAGCGCGAAGCGTTCGTGCTCGACCGCGTCGGGACCGGCGCCGATCCGGCCATTCGTCTCGCCTGCCAGCTCAGGCCGGAAACCGACCTCGCCTTCTTTCAGATATTCCTGCCGCAAGTCACGGCCGCCGCGGTGCGCGGCTCCGCACCTTCCCGCATCGGAGAGGAACGCTATCTGGTCAGCATGTTCGTGGACATGCGCGGCTCGACCAAGCTCGCGGAAAAGCGGCTGCCGTTCGACACCGTGTTCATCGTCAACCGCTTCCTCGGCGCGGTCTCGCAGGCGGTGATCGAATCCGGCGGTCAACCCAACCAGTTCGTCGGCGACGGGCAATTGGCGCTGTTCGGGCTCGGCACCGACCCGCGCACCGCCTGCCGCCAGGCGCTCAGGGCCGCGGCCATGATTGCCGCCAATGTCGACGAGTTGAATGAATTCCTGAAGCATGATTTGCGCGAACCGATCCGTTTCGGCATCGGCATCCATGCCGGCGAAGTAATCATCGGCGACATCGGCTACCGCGACCACATGGTGTTCACCGCGCTCGGCGACGCGGTCAACGTGGCGGCAAGGCTGCAGGACATGACGAAAAAGCTTTCATGTGAAGCGGTGCTTTCCGAAGAGGTTCGCGTCACCGCCGGTCTCGCGGCCGAAGGCTTGCCGGAGCATGAAGTCGAGATTCGCGGACGCGCCGAGCCGATGATCGTCCGCGCTGTCGACGAAGCAAAGACGCTGGCTGCGCTGGTGAGCGAAGTGGATGGCGTCGCGGCGTAGTGCCTAGTTGAAGCATACGCTGCCAAAAAACTGGCTGTCATACCCGCGCATGCGGGTATCCAGTAATCACCGCCGTAAGTGGAATATCATGCGCTCTGGAATACTGGATCATCCGCCTTCGCGGATGTTGACGGCTGCGAGTGGTGCGCGCCCTGTTCGTCATGCTCCGAATGACGTGGGCATGCGCATCCGAATGGTTAGCGAATCCGCAACGAATGATTACGCAAATGTCACTCTGTGATGTTTTTCACATCTGAATATTCGTTCATTAAATTGTACCCCGATCAAATACAATTTTCTCGAACCCCGCTCCGGAGCGACGCGACTGATGTGCGATGGGTACCACTGAAACGATCAACCCGCGCCACGGCGCACATCAAAGGAAAACGACCATGCTTCGCAAAATCACTCTCGCACTTGTTGCCGCAGCTTCCCTCAGCGTGATGGCGCTGGCTCCCACCGCCGCTTCGGCTGGTGGCGGCAAGTGGGGTGGCGGATGGCATCATCATCACCACGGTCATCATCATCACGGGTTCCGCCTCGGCTACATCGGTGGCGGTTATGGCGGCGACGGATGCTATCAGCCCCGCCGCATCATGACCCCCTTCGGACCGCGCATCCGCGTCGTCAACGTCTGCGCCTGGTAATCGAACACTGGTTCCTTGAGTAGAGAGCCCCGGTCGCTCACGCGGCCGGGGTTTTTCGTTTTGTCGTCGAAGCGCGTCTCATCGCGTCGATCGATGCTCAGAGACGGGTTTGCGCTCTCAAAACGCGATCCAGCCCGGACCGCGCGCCCGCGCATCGGCCGGACGGCTGCCGCCACATTTCATGTTTCCGTAAAATTGGAACCGTCACGGTTTTGCCAGCGTTGGCCGCGCCAAACGGCCGTGGAGCGGCCAAAAGACGCGAATGCGCCGCGATAATGAACGTTTTCCGCCGAAATCGAGATGTGGTTTGGGCTATCAAGGTTGGCCCATACCGCGTATCGTGCGCCCGTCGGACATGGGCGGTTTGCGGGGCCGGCAGTTCGTTATCGATTTTGATCCCGCGGAGACGACGTGATGGCTAAAGGTACTGTGAAGTGGTTCAACGCGACCAAGGGTTTTGGATTCATCCAGCCCTCCAGTGGCGGCAAGGACGTATTTGTTCATATTTCGGCGGTCGAGAAAGCTGGTCTTTCCTCGCTCAACGAAGGACAGACGGTGGAATACGAAGAGGTTGCCAATCGCGGCAAGACCTCGGCTGAGAACCTCAAGGTTTAACGCAACACCGCGACCGACCAGCGCACTCTCGGATCCATCCGGGAGTGAGGCTTGCAAGAACATCTCAAAACAATCGAGTGCATTGGGCAGGAGCGGCTTCGCTCTTGCGCGCAAATCGGAACGTTTCGCCCCGAAGCAAACGTGTCACGAATCCTGAGCCCCGTTTCGATGCTGTCGAAACGGCAACGACATCGATCCGCGCAGAACGCGCGCGTTCGTGTCGCTCAATCTTCCTTGACCCATCTTTCGACCGTCATGACATCCGGTGGCTGCAGGTAGCCGCGCGGCCACAGGTCTACGGCCCATTCGGTCCTGGTGGCGCGCTCGATCATGACCGCGGTGTTGTGCGGCGTCTGCAGCACCAGCGGATTGCCGCGATAACGCGGCTCGCCCACGTCATGATATTTTATCAGGCCCCATTGCTGCAGCACCAGCAGCAGGCTGACGGTGTTGCGGGTGGTGTCCCAGCAATCGTAATTGTGCTTGTCGTCGAGGTAGCGGAAATCCGCTCGCGCCACGCGCTTGTCGGTGCCGATCACCGGCCCCATGCGGCGGTCGAACCACACCACCACCTTTTGCACCGCGGCCCGCTCTGCGGCGGCCGACGCCTTGCCCGCCGCCATGATCCGGGTCAGCGCGCTGCGATCGCCCGGGGTGAAATCGAGAATCTCGCGGCGTCGACAGGTGAAGCCGTAGCATACCGTCATCGATTTCGCCGAGGGCGGAAATATCGACACGGTGCTGTACATTTCGGCAAGCGGCCGGCTCAGTTCGAGCGCGCGCGCCGGTGAAACGCCAGGCAGCGCGGCGCAGACGATCGCGGCCAGCGCCAGGGTCAGGTAGGTCCCGCTGCGGCCACGCCGGCTCATGGATTTCGCATTCCCTGACATTGCCCCACCTTGGGCGCCGCGCCCTCATCCGACCGGAAGCGGCGCGTCGCGCTTGATCTCTTCCATTACAGCATAGGTCCGCGTCTCGCGCACGCCGGGCAGCGCCAGCAGAACTTCGCCGAGGAACCGCCGATACGCCGTCATGTCGGCGACGCGCGCCTTGACCAGGTAGTCGAAGCCGCCGGCGACCATGTGGCACTCCAGCACTTCCGGGGCGCGTTGCACCGCGCTGGCAAAGCGCTCGAACACGTCAGGGGTGGTCTTGTCGAGCATCACCTCGACGAACACCAGCAGGCCCAAGCCCAGCAGATGCGGATTGAGCCGGGCGCCGTAGCCTTCGACGAAACCATCGCGCGAGAGCCGTTTCAGCCGTTCGCCGACCGAGGTAGGCGACAACCCGATCCGCTCCGCGAGTTCGACATTGGCGATCCGGCCATCGCCCTGCAGGATGGAGAGGATTTTGCGGTCTGATTTTGTCAATATCGCTCATATATCCGGATATTACACATAATACCGCCATTTACTAAGGCAATTCTGCGAATATGTCCATATAACTGCGGTCGGGTATGCGTTAAATTCGAAATCAGTCCTGAGGAAACGCCATGCCGCCGGAATCCACACCCCTTCCCCCATTCGAGGCGCCCTACGCGCCCGATGATGGCGCCATGGCCGCCCGGCTGCTCGCCGCATCCGGTGTGAGCGCCGAGCAAGAGGCTGCGGATCGACCGCACGGCGACACGCCTGATCGAGGCCATCCGCGCCAACGACGACCGGTTCGGCGGCGTCGAGGACATGCTTCGCGAATTCGCGCTCTCCACCAAGGAGGGCCTGGCGCTGATGGTGCTCGCCGAAGCCCTGCTGCGGGTGCCCGATGCCCGCACCGCCGACCAGTTCATCGAGGACAAGCTCGGCCAGGGCGATTTTGTCCATCACGAAACGAAATCCAGCGCCTTCCTGGTCAACGCCTCGGCCTGGGCGCTGGGGATGTCGGCGCGCGTGATCCAGCCCGGCGAAACCCCGCAAGGCACCATCGGCCGCCTGACCAAACGGCTCGGCGTGCCGGCGGTGCGCGCCGCCACGCGGCAGGCGATGCGGCTGATGGGCAGTCATTTTGTTCTGGGCGAGACCATCGAAGCAGCACTGGCGCGGGCGCAGGCGAAATCAGATCAGGCCCCGCGCTATTCCTTCGACATGCTCGGCGAAGGCGCCCGCACCGCCGCCGACGCGGCGCGCTATTTCAATTCCTACGCCAGCGCGATCGAAGCCATCGGCCGCGCCGCCGATCGCCGGCCGCTGCCCGACCGGCCCGGCATCTCGGTCAAACTCTCGGCGCTGCATCCGCGCTTCGAAGCCGTCAGCCATGGGCGGGTGATGACGGAACTGGTGCCGCGGCTGATCGATCTGGCGCGCCGCGCCAAGGCCCATGACCTGAATTTCACGGTCGATGCCGAGGAAGCCGACCGGCTGGAACTGTCGCTGGAGGTGATCGCAGCCGCGTTCGGCGACGCATCGCTTACGGGCTGGGACGGTTTTGGGCTTGCGATCCAGGCCTACCAGAAGCGCGCCGAGGCCGTGATCGACTACACCGACGCGCTGGCGCGGGCGCTGAACCGGCGGATGATGGTGCGGCTGGTCAAGGGCGCCTATTGGGACACCGAGATCAAGCGCGCGCAGGAGCGCGGCCTCGACGGCTATCCGGTGTTCACCCGCAAGGCGATGACCGACCTGAATTACATCGCCTGCGCGCAAAAACTGCTGGCGCTGCGGCCGCGCATCTTTCCGCAATTCGCCACCCACAATGCGCTGACGGTCGCGACCATTCTCGAACTTGGCCGGCGGCGAAGACGGTTTCGAGTTTCAGCGCCTGCACGGCATGGGCGAGGCGCTGTATGCGCAATTGAGCCAGGATCGCCCGAAGCTGGCCTACCGGACCTATGCGCCGGTCGGCAGCCACCGCGATCTGCTCGCCTATCTGGTGCGGCGCCTGCTGGAGAACGGCGCCAACTCGTCCTTCGTCGCGCTCGCCGCCGACGACGCGGTCCCGGTTGCGACATTGCTGCGGCGCCCGGCCGCGATCATCGGCGGACCGCGAAAACGCTGTTCATCCGAACATCCGCCTGCCGCGCGATCTCTATTCGCCGCAGCGCCAGAATTCCCGCGGCATCGAATTCGGCGAGCGCGCGGCGCTGACTGAGTTGGTTTCGGCGGTTGCCGCGGAGACCACGCCAGCGGCGGCAAGCATCATCGATGCGACGCCGGCCGACGCCAACGCGGCGATATCAGCCGCGCGCGAGGGATTTACGAACCTGGAGCCGAACGCCGGCCGAACGACGCGCGGAAATCCTGGAGAAGGCCGCGGACTTTGCTGGAGCAGCGGCGCGCGCACTTCATCGCGCTGTTGCAGCGCGAAGGCGGCAAGACCCTCGATGATGCGGTTTCGGAAGTCCGCGAAGCCATCGATTTCTGCCGCTATTACGGCGCCGAAGGCCGCGCGCTGTTCGGCAGCGACAAGACCATGCCGGGGCCGACCGGCGAGAGCAACGTGCTTGCGCTTGCGCGGCCGCGGCGTGTTCGTCGCGATATCGCCATGGAATTTTCCGCTGGCGATCTTTTCTGGGCCAGGTCACGGCGGCGCTTGATGGCCGGCAATGCGGTGGTGGCAAAACCCGCCGAACAAACGCCGCTGATCGCAGCCGAAGCCGTCCGGCTTGCTGCATCAGGCCGGCGTGCCCGCCTCGGCGCTGCATCTGGTGCCCGGCGACGGCAGCATCGGTGCTGCGTTGGTGGCGCATCCCGATATCGCCGGCGTGGTGTTCACCGGCTCGACCGAGGTCGCGCGATCGATCAACCGCACGCTTGCCGCCAAGGACGGCCCGATCGTGCCGCTGATCGCGGAGACCGGCGGCATCAATGCCATGATCGTCGATGCGACCGCCTTGCCGGAGCAGGTCGCCGACGACGTCGTGATGTCGGCGTTCCGCTCGGCCGGCCAGCGCTGCTCGGCGTTGCGGCTGCTGTTGGTTCAGGACGACGTCGCCGACCGCATGATCGAGATGATCGTCGGGCGCCGCGCGTGAACTTAGGATCGGCGACCCCGGCGATCGTCTCAGTCCACATCGGGCCGGTGATCGACGCCGAGGCCAAGCAGCGGCTGGAGGCGCATATCGCGCGCATGAAGCAGCAGGCGCGCGTGCATTTCGCGGGCACCGCCCCTGACGGCAACTACGTCGCGCCGCATATTTTCGAATTGTCCGATGCCGGACAACTGACCGAGGAAGTGTTCGGCCCGGTGCTGCATGTGGTGCGCTACCCCGCCGACCAGCTCGATCGCGTGCTGCAATCGATCGAACGCTCCGGCTACGGGCTGACGCTCGGCATTCACTCGCGGATCGACGATACCGTCGAGGCCGTGATCGACCGGCTTGCGGTCGGCAACGTCTATGTCAACCGCAACATGATCGGCGCCGTGGTCGGCGTGCAGCCGTTCGGCGGCCATGGCCTGTCGGGCACCGGCCCCAAGGCCGGCGGCCCGCATTATCTGCCGCGCTTTGCCACCGAACAGACCGTGACGGTCAATACGGCGGCCGCCGGCGGCAATGCCGCGCTGATGTCGGATGAGGAGTGAGGCACGCGCCCTCCTTCACCCTCCCCTGGAGGGGGAGGGTAGGAAAGCCCCGTTGCATCGTGCCGCCAACATCGGTCAAATGCGCTCCGAATCCGACAAAACCAACAAAAGTCACGGGAGCGACCTCCCTATGGAAAACGGCATCTTCGAAGGCCTCAAGGTTCTGGACTGCGCGAGTTTCATCGCAGCCCCCGCGGCCGCCACCGTGCTGTCGGATTTCGGCGCCGACGTGATCAAGATCGAGCCGCCGGGCCTCGGCGATCCCTATCGCAACCTGCCGAATCTGCCGGGATATCCCGCCAGCACGCACAATTTCGCGTGGATGCTGGAGTCCCGCAACAAGAACAGCCTGGCGCTCGACCTCGCCAAGCCGGAAGGCCAGGCGGTGCTGCATCGCCTCGTCGCCGAGGCCGATGTCTTCATCACCAATTTTCCGCCCGCGGTGCGCGGCCGGCTCGGCGTGACCTATGCCGAACTGGCCCCGCTCAACGAGCGCCTGATCTATGCGTCGTTCACCGGCTACGGCGAAAAAGGCGAGGAAGCCAACAAGCCCGGCTTCGACAGCAATGCCTATTGGGCGCGCTCGGGCCTGATGGATCTGGTGCGCGCCGATCCCGACACCACGCCGGCGCGCTCGGTCGCCGGCATGGGCGACCATCCCTGCGCCATGGCGCTGTACGGCGCCATCGTCACCGCGCTCTACAAGCGCGAGCGCACCGGCAAGGGCTCGCATGTCAGCTCGAACCTGATGGCCAACGGCATCTGGGCCAACGGCATCCTCGCCCAGGCCAAACTATGCGGCGCGAAATTCCAGGAGCGGCGGTCCCGCGAGCAGGCGCTGAACGCGGTGACCAATCACTACAAGTGCCGGGACGGCCGCTGGATCATCATCTCGCTGCTCAACGAGGACCGGCAATGGCCGGCGCTGGCGCGCTGCCTCGGGCGCGAGGATCTCGTCACCGATGCCAGATTTGCCACCAAGGCCGACCGCCACGCGCGCTCGGTGGAACTGATCAAGATTTTCGACGAGATTTTTGCCACCAAGGATCTCGCCGAATGGCGCAAGATACTGGACGGCAGCGGACTGATCTTCGGCGTGGTCGGCATTCTCGACGACATTCCCGGCGACAAGCAGATGCTCGAGAACGAAGTGCTGGTGCCGTTCGAGGGCGACACCATGCTGACCGTCAACAGCCCGATCTGGGTCGACGGCAGCCAGAAAGTCCCGCCGCGGCATCCGCCCGGGATCGGCGAGCACAGCGACGAGATTCTGCGCGCCGCCGGCTACGACGAGGCCGCGATCGGGCAGTTGCGGGCATCGGGCGCGGTGGCCTGATCGAGGAAATCGAGAAATGCCCAGCTACCGGCTGCATTATTTTCCGGAATCGGGAAACAGCTACAAGCTGGCGTTGATGCTCACGCTGTGCGGCGAGAGCTTCGAGCCGGTCTGGACCGACTTTGGCGGCGGCGTCACGCGAACGCCGGAGTGGCGGCGGACCGTCAACGAGATGGGTGAAATTCCGGTGCTGGAACAGGACGGCGTGCGTCTGACCCAGACCGCGCCGATCCTGCTGAAGCTCGCCGAGCAATATGGCCGCTTCGGCGGCGAGAACGCGCAAGAGAAGTTCGAGGTCTTGCGCTGGCTG
This sequence comes from uncultured Alphaproteobacteria bacterium, assembly GCA_963742695.1. Taxonomy (GTDB): domain Bacteria; phylum Pseudomonadota; class Alphaproteobacteria; order Rhizobiales; family Xanthobacteraceae; genus Bradyrhizobium. Next base: position 16,970 of record CAVUNF010000017.1, on the reverse strand, counting down.
TTCTGGGACAACCACAAGCTGACCGGCTACATGGCGACCTATCGCTTTCTTCGGACGTTCACGCCCTCACCCGATCCGCATGTGCTGGCTCACTTTCGCAAGCGCCTCGACGACTTCCTTGGAATACTGGAGCAGCACCTGAAGCGATCCGCCTTCGTCGCCGGCGACCGGCCGACCATCGCCGATTTTTCCATGATGGCCTATCTGCACTATCCGAGCGACGAAACCGGATACGATCTTGCCGCCAGCCACCCGGCGGTCAGCGCCTGGCTCGGCCGCGTCGCCGGCCTGCCCGGCTGGCGGTCGGCCTACGATCTGTTGCCGGGCAAGCGGCTGACGCATTACGCAAAGGCGAACACGCCCGGCTAGTTGTTGCGCATCAACACCCAGCCGACCGCGGCGAGGCCGATGACGACAGCGACGGCGATCGCCCACGTGCTGACGCGGATGTCGCCGACGGTTTGGCGCGTCGCTTCGTTCTCGGCGATCTCGCGATTGCGCGCCTTGTTCTCTGCGTCGGTCATCGGTTCGTCCCCTCAGGTTCCGCCCGTCATTTGACGAAGCACATGCCCATGCGAGATGCAGCGCTCACGGGCTGGCATGCGAGGCCCTCGGCGCAGGTCCATGACCGGAAACTGGCGTCATTGTCGCCGGCCTTGGGCTTTTGCTGATAACACAGCGCGCCCCAGCCGTCCTCGTATTCGGTGCCGGCAAGTTCGGTGCTGCCGCGCAATTGCGGACGGCCGGAAAATCCCCGCGAATAATCCGGCCGCGTGCCGTCGCGCAACGACGTCAGAATATCGCGGCGGCGGATCTGGTCGCCGAAGAAATGCGGCGACGCCGGAACCACCGTTGAATTGGACGGCTTCGCCGCCATCCAGTCGACGCCGGGAAAATGAAAGCCGCCGATGCCGCGGGTCTGGTGGCAGCCCGAACAGGTCATGTCGTTGAGCCGGCGCTCGAAGCCCGCGGGCGAGCGGATGTTTTGCAAGGCTGACGCCGCTATCCGCCGCCTTTTTCAAGGCCGCCACCACGTCGCTTTCCCTGAATACCGAGCTCGGCCGCGGCGCCATCGCCCTGCAACAGGCCAAAGGCCGGCTGCAGGTTCGATCGCGCCAATCCGACCGGGGTGGCGGCGATCGCGCCGGTCGCCAGAAATTTGTCCGGGATCAGGAGCGTGCCGCGATCCAGCTCGCCGAAATGCGCGGGATCCAGCAGCCACGCCTTGAATTCGCGCTTGAGATTTTCGTCGGCCAGAATCCGGTCGCGATCGATCTGGTTTTCCAGCGGCGCCTCCTCGAAGGTTTGCGCCGCCGCGTCGTAGCGAAACACCTTCAGCAGATAGTCGGTACGGAAATCGCGCACTCGCGATTTCGGCGCATGCGCGATCTGAAGATTGGTCTCGATGCGATCGATGTTTTCAGGCCGGAGCAGAACCAGCGGACCGTCCTTCGCGACCAGTTTTTCCACAAGCGCCGCCCCGGTCAGCGGCAAGTCGCCCGCAGCCAGCCAGCGACCGGCGATCTCTCCGCAGGTGCGCGTCGCATCGCTGTCGCCCTTCTGATCTCCCTTGGCCCTCAGCACGATGTTGAGCGTCATCGGCAGCCGCGGCGAACTCGCGGCATCGGCTGGTTGCGTCTGGATCAGGCGATAAATCAGCCTGATTTCACCGCAGTAGGATTGCGCAAGATAGACGCGGTCCATCCGGTTGACGATGCCCGCCAGCACGAAGCGCGAGGTGCTGGAATAAAGCAGCGTGGAATCGAACAGCTGGAAGTCGAAGGCATTTCCGACACCGATGGTTTCGCCCGGCAGATTGGCCTTATGCCTGGCGATGTAGCGTTGAAACTCCTCGTCGAGCGCCTTGCGCACCGGCGCCATCGACGGCAGCGCGAACAGCTGGCTGTTGGGGAGCGGCACGCTGCTCGATCTCACCGGCAGCAGGACGCGGCCGATGCCAAATCTGGCCGAATCGAGTTCGCGCAAGACCGCGGGATCGGTGATCGCCGTGCCGCGCTCCAGCGCCGGCGCGCTCTGCGCATGGCGCGCAGCCACAACGCCGGCGAGCAGGATGAAGAAGGTGAGAAGCAATCGCAATGCTTGGTCCATATCCCAGCGAACGCCGCGCATCGCAGCGCCATTCAGGACGCCGAGGGGCGTCTCGCTGCATTCGATTCAGGAAAATAGCCAAAAGCCGCGGGAGCTGTCTCGCTGCAATACGGTGGCAGCGAGACGCATCGCTTCACGTCGCGGTGAAACAGTGGTCTTTAGCGCGGGACGATCAGCCCTTTGCTGGTCACGACCACCCAGCGGCCGTCCTGCTTGCGGATGGCATCGACCTTGCCGATGCCCGGGATCGGATCGCCGGGATAGACTTCGTAGATGCCCTGCCGGCGGCTCTCGATCAGCGCGCAACCATTGGAGGCCTCGCGCAGCACCCAGCCTTCCACGGTCGGCAGCCGGGCCACCTCGACCTTGGGCTGCATGCCGTGGTTGCCGGAGCCGAAATCGAACCGGTGACGTCCTTGGCGGCGGTCGACACCGCTGCAACCGGCACCGGCGCCGCGGCGCGGAGTTTTTCCACGGCTTCGCTGAGCTTGGCGAGTTTGGCGGCGGGCTCGGTCTGCGCCTTCTCGACCTTGTCGAGACGGTCGCTGGTCTTGTTGAACTGGGTCATGCCCATCTTGGAGGTATGTTCGACGCTGACCTTCAGATTCAGAAGGTCGGCCTCGATCTTCGCGACCGAGGCTTCGAGCGTGCGATTGCCCGATGTCGTTGCCTCGTTGGCGGCAAAATGCCCGTAAGCCCGCGGTCGCCAGCGCGCCGCCGAGCGCGCCGGCCATCGCTGCCAGCGCCACCACGGCCGCCATCGCCGTGACGCGGCGTTTGCCGAGCATGCCCTGGCTCTTCTCGGGCTCCGCTTCCGGGCCGACCTTGTCGTCGTTGGCCCAGGCGCGGTCGCCGGACGACAGGATCATGACCTTGCCCGGGGTGCGCGGCGCGTCCGCGATCTGCCTTGGGAGCTTCTACCTTGGGAGCGTCCAGCCTTGGCGGCCTCAACCTCGGCAGCCTCAGCTTTTGCAGTCTCAGCCTTGGGTTCTACTTGGGAGCTTCGACCTTGGGGGCTTCGACCTTGGAAGCTTCGACCTTGGCCGCGTCCACCTTGGGTGCTTCGGCCTGCGCGGGTACCAGATCGGGAGCTTCGACGCTGGCCGTCTCCCGCAGCTTCTCCTGCCAGGAAGTCGGCGCGGGCTGAACCGGCGCGTCCAATGCAGCGGAAACCGCCTGGTTCACCGCTGGTCTGCTCGGCCTGTTGTTCGCTCACGTTCGAATTCTCCAGTAAAGGTTGACTATTTGGTAACTTTCATTGCTTGCGAAATCGTTACCGGCCGAGGGCTTACGAAAATTTTAGGAATTCATCCGGCCGACGTCACAGGACTCACACACCGGCGTCGGCGCGTCGAACGTCGAACCCAGTTCAATGTTGCCCTGCGGCTATGGCGCCGAATGTCCGATGCATCGGGCCGGTTTCCCGACTAACATGGCGAGCGCGACCAGCCAGAAGGCGGGGACTCCATGGCCATCGAAAAATGCATCAATGAATTTGATGTCGGCGACGTCGTTTTCGAGGAAGGCTCGACCGGGCGCGAGCTGTTCGTGGTGCTCGACGGCAAGATCGACATCGCCAAGATCAACGGCGCCAGCAAGACCGTGATCGTGACGCTGGGCAAGGGCGAATTCTTCGGCGAGATGGCCGTCATCGACGGCTCGTCGCGCTCGGCCACCGCGATCGCGGCAGCGCCGAACACCCGCGTGATGCGGATCAATCATGCCCGGTTCGTCTATCTGGTCAGCCAGCAACCGGCGTTCGCGCTGATGATCATGGATGCGCTCTCCAAGCGGCTGCGCGCCTCCAATGCCGTCACCTTCAGGGCGGCCAATCCATGAACGACCGCAAGCCGAGCCCGTTTCCGGTTCTGCTGAACAACGACGTCTGCTCGTTGATTCAGGCCGCCGAGAACGTCTACCAGATCCGTTTCAAGAACCGCGCCGCCAATGCCTATCTGGTGCGCGGTCAAATCGCGCACCATCATGATCGATGTCGGGCTGTCGTCGAATTTTCCGGCATCTGCTGGAATGCCTCAATCATGTCGGCTGTCCGCCCGACAAGATCGACATGGTGATCCTCAGCCACGAGCATCTCGATCACATCGGCGCGGCCTATCATTTCGGCGGCCGCAGCATCATCGCCGCGCATCGGCTTGCCGCCAACAAGATCATGCTGCGCGACGATTTCTCGATGCTGCGCAAGATGTTCAACGAGCCGCCGGTGCCGATCAACATCGACATCTGGCTGGAGGAAGGCAATCTGATCGACCTCGGCAATTTCCGCCTCAACGTGATGTACACGCCGGGCCATACCTCGGCCTGCATCAGCCTGTTCGAACAGGACCAGGGACTGCTGTTTGCCGCCGACACGCTGATGCCCGGCGGCGTGATGGGCGGCGTGTTCGGCTCGGGCAGCATCGCCGACTACATCCAGTCGCTGGAGCGGCTGAAGGGCCTGAATTCCAAGATATTGCTGTCAGGCCATGGCCGGCTGTCCGACACGCCGCAGGACGATGTCCGGATCGCGATTGCGCGCTCGCACGCGCTGCTGGCGGACACCGCGCAACTGTTCGACGCGCTCGATGCGCGCTCGAATTTCGAGCCGATCATGCAGTCGGTGCGCGACCTCAACAAGCTCGACGACGGCTGAAGCGCTTCTGGCGGTTTGACAAACGGGCCGGTGGTCTGCTCAAAAGCAGCAACAATAATGCTGAAAAAAACGATACAGGGAGCGCTAGCCATGAAACTCTACAACTCGGTCGGGCCGAACCCGCGCATTGTCCGCATGTTCATGGCGGAAAAGGGCATCGAGATCCCGAAGCAGACCGTCGACCTGCGCAAGGGCGAGAACCGCGAAGCCGAGCATCTGAAGCGCAATCCGCACGGCCAGATGCCGGCGCTCGAACTCGACGACGGCAACTATCTGTCGGAGATCACCGCGATCTGCGAATATCTCGAAGAGAAAAATCCGAAGCCGGCGATGATCGGGGCCACCGCGGAGGAGCGCGCCGAGTGCCGGATGTGGACCCGGCGCGTCGACCTCAACATCTGCGAACCGCTCGCCAACGGCTATCGCTTCGGCGAGGCCCTGAAGTTTTTCGAAAAGCGCATTCCCGTCGCGCCCGAAGCTTCCCCGGCCTCAAAATGATCGCGGCCAACCGCCTGAAATGGCTGGATGGCCAGATGGCGGGCAAGGAATATCTGTGCGGCAAGCGTTTTACGCTGGCCGACATCTTCCTCTATGGCTGGCTCGATTTCGGCAACCAGGTCGGCCAGCCGCTGGATGCCAGCAACACCAACATCGCGGCATGGTTCGCCCGGGTCGGCGAGCGGCCGTCGGTGAAGGCGTAGCTCACAGTTGTCATTCCGGGGCGATGCGAAGCATCGAACCCGAAATGTCGAGACATTCCCGGTGCGCAATTGCGCACCTGAGGTTCGCGCTACGCGCGCCCCGGAATGACATGACTACATCACCACCGGCGCATCCGGCAGCTCATTGCCGCCGGCGCCCTGCTTCGGAAAATGCGTCGCCAGCTGCCGCGACACCGCTTCGATGCCCCGGAGCACGCCGCGCTCGAAATTGCCGGCCCGGAATTCGGCCTCCATCGCCTTGCAGATTTCTTCCCAGCCGGCGGCGCCGACGCTGGCGTCGATGCCGCGGTCGGCAACGATTTCGAAATCGCGGTCGGCCAGCAGCAGATAGATCAAGACGCCATTGTTGTGCGCGGTGTCCCAGACCCGCAGCCGCGAGAAAACATCCAGCGCGCGCGCCCGCGCGGACTGATTGCGGAACAGCGGCGCGCCGTCGAGCGCGCCTTCGACCACGAAGCGCATTTGCCCGGAATGCGTGGCTTCGCCGGCCTTGATCGCCGCCTCGATCCCGGCCAGCACCTTCGGCGGAAAAATCCGTCGCACCCGCCACGGGCGCTCGACCAGATGTCTGCCGATACGTTTGAGGCTCATGTTACCAGCTCCCCGATCTACCAGCTTCCGGAGGCGCCGCCGCCGCCGAAACTGCCGCCACCGCCGCTGAACCCGCCGCTGTCGCTCGAACCGCTGCTCGAACTGCCGCCGGACCATGAGCCGCCGCTGCTGCCGCCCGACCAGCCGCTCCCGCTGCCACGACGGCCCGACGAAGCGATAGCCTCGCCGAACAGCACGAAGATCGACGTGATCACGCCCGCGAGCGCGCCCGCCAGCAGCGAGCCGAACAAGTACCAGCCGACCAGCGTCACCAGACCGCCGCTCACGGCCGAGCCGAGCAGCCGGCCCAGCAGGTTCCGCATCAATCCGCCGAACAGCAGCACGGGGATGATGAGAAACGGATTGAATATGTCCTCAATGCCGAACAGCCCGGTATGTTGCCAATGCGGCGGCTCCGGCGCCGGCAGTTGCTCGCCGTCGATCACCCGGATCATCCTGTTGACGCCGGCTGAAACGCCGCCGGCAAAATCGCCGGCCTTGAATTTCGGCGTGATGTCTTCGTCGATGATGCGTTTGGTGGTGGCGTCGGTCAGCGCGCCTTCGAGGCCATAGCCGACCTCGATCCGCAAATGACGGTCGTTCTTGGCGATCACGAGCAGCGCGCCGTCGTCGATCTTCTTGCGCCCGATCTTCCAGGCTTCCGCCACCCGGAGCGAAAATTGCTCGATCGCCTCGCCGTCCGTGGTCGGCACGATCAGCACCGCGATCTGGCTGCCCTTTCGCGTTGCGAAATTCCTCAGGGTCTGCGTCAGCGAACCGATATCGCCGCCGACAGCGTGCCGGTCTGATCGACCACCCGCCCCGACAGCGGCGGCACCGCGACAAGCGCCAGGGCTGAAGCAGCCCAGAACACCAGCAGCGCAAGAAGCGAGGCTCTTGCAGCGTTCATCGCGGTGGTCAAGCTGGTAATCAACTACTTCGCAGGCGCCGCCGGAGTTGGACTGAAATCCACCTTCGGCGCGGTCGAGATCGCCTTTTCGTTCTCGACCGAGAAGTTCGGCTTCTCCTTGTAGCCGAACGCCATCGCGGTCAGATTGTTCGGGAAGGTGCGGATGCCGACATTATAATCCTGCACCGACTTGATGTAGCGATTGCGCGCCACCGTGATGCGGTTCTCGGTGCCTTCGAGCTGCGCCATCAGGTCCTTGAACAGCGCGTCGGATTTGAGCTGCGGATAGTTCTCGGTCACCACCAGCAATCGCGACAGCGCGCCGCTGAGTTCGCCCTGGGCGGCCTGGAATTTCTGGAACGCCGCGGGATCGTTCAGCACTTCCGGCGTCGCCTGGATGCTGCCGACCTTGGCGCGGGCATTGGTGACGCCGAGCAGCACGTCCTTTTCCTGCTGCGCAAAGCCCTTCACCGAATTGACGAGGTTGGGCACGAGATCGGCGCGGCGCTGATACTGGTTCACCACCTCGGACCAGCCCGCCTTGACCTGCTCGTCATTGGTCTGGATCGCGTTGTAGCCGCAATTGGTCAGGCTCAGCGACGCCAGCGCCGCCAGCACGGTCCATAATCTGCGCATCGAAATCTCTCCGGTTCAATTTTCCGCAAGGTATCAGAACGATTGCCATTCACACAGTCATTCCGGGGCGATGCGAAGCATCGAACCCGGAATCTCGAATTCCGGGTTCGCTTCGCGCCCCGGAATGACAGAGCGGCTAATAGCTCTTGCCTATCAATTGACAAGATAGTCAACATGGAATGTCGCTGTCTAGTGTTCGGGGCATGGTCGCACAGCTGAACCACACCATCGTCGCTGCTCGCGACAAGCACGAGTCAGCGGCCTTCCTCTCCGAGATCCTCGGCTTGCCGGAGCCCGTCCCGTTCGGGCACTTCCTCGTCGTGCCGACGGGCAACGATGTGTCGCTCGACTTCGCGGATGCCGACGGCGAGATCGCCGCGCAGCACTACGCATTCCTCATCACCGAGGACGAATTCGATCAGGTCTTCGCGCGGGTCAAGGGGCGCGGGATCACGTATTGGCCGCATCCATGGCGTGGCAACGAAGGCAACATCAACCACAACGACGGCGGACGCGGGTTCTACTTCGAGGATCCCAGCGGGCACTACCTCGAGGTGCTGACCCGCCCCTACGGCAGCGGAGAATGATCCGCTGCTCCGCGACATGTTGCTGTGAGACTGCCCGGCATGTCTCCGGAGAGTGACCACCACGCCGAGAGCGTCACTGCAGTCTCGGGCGAGGGAGGCATCGCTGTTTCGTATGTTGCTCCAGGGTCCCGCGTCTCACCGATGGCGGTCGTGCTGCTGGCGTCGTCCGCGCTGATCTTCAGTACCGGCGGCTTGTTCATCCGCAAGCTGGACCATCCCCAAGCGTGGCAGACGGTGTTCTGGCGTTCCTTGTCGGCTTGCGTCAGCCTGTCGCTGCTGATCATCTGGCGCGAGCGATCGAACCCGCTGCGCGCCGTCGTGAAGATCGGCCGTCCGGGGTGGGCCGTTGCAGCGGCGTTCTGCGCGTTGTCGATCGGCATGGTCGTGTCGCTCTCGAAGACCAGCGTCGCAATCGTTTTGGTGATCTTCGCGCGGAGTCCGTTGGCCGCTGCCGTGATGGCCTGGTTCCTGATCGGCGAACGTGTGCGCAACTACACGTGGATCGCGATTGCCGTCACCGTGGCGGGTGTCGCGTTCATGGTGTCGGGGCCAGGCGCAGGCGGCTCGACATCCGGTGCCCTGATCGCGCTGTCGATTCCCCTCGCCTTCGGGTACGGCACCGTGATGATCCGTCGTCACTCCGAGATCGCGATGGCGCCGGCGATGCTGCTGTCGGCCGCAATCAGCTCGTTGATCTCGTTGCCGTTTGCTCATCCGTTCGACATCACGCGCCACGACCTGTTGCTGTTGCTGGCGTTCGGGTTCGCCCAGCTCGGCATCGGCCTGGCCGTGTTCAGCATCGGTGCAGCGCGGGCACCTGCCACCGATGTTGCCCTGTTGTCGATGCTCGAGCCGATCATGGGACCGATCTGGGTGTGGATCTTTGTCAGCGAGTACCCCGGAGTGCCCGCCCTGATCGGTGGGTCGGCGGTTTTCGTTGCCCTCGCTGTGCACACGGTGTACGCGGCTTCGAGAGCCGGCACCGCCGAAGGATTGCACGACGAGCCCGTCGCATCGACCCACCGGGCGCCCTCGCCAGCGTCGTGAGCGTCAGCCGTTGTCGACGGGGTTGACAGTCACGCCGGGCGCGACGACTCATCGATCGCGCGCAGCACATCCTCCGGCACCTGCACGTCGGCGGCCGCGAGCAGCGGCACGATCTGTTCGGGCGTTCGCGGGCCGATCAGTGCCGAGGTCACCGATGGATTGGCCAGCACGAAGCCGAGCGCGAGCTGGATCAACGTGAGTCCAGCCGAATCGGCGATCTTCGTGCAGTTCGCCGACGAGCCTGCGCTTGTCTGCGCGGATCGCCGCGTCGCGATGGTCGAAGTGGTCAGGCTCGCGTGCGGCCCGCGACTCCTCGTCGACGGAGCTGCCCTGGTACTTCCCGGTCAACCAGCCACCGTTCAGCGGCGCCCAGACGATCACACCGACGTCGTGCTGCCGGCACCACGGCAACACCTCGGTCTCGATGCCGCGGGCACAGCACCGAGTACGGCGGCTGCTCGCTGGTCGGCGCCATCACGCCGAGCGCGCCGCCGCGGCGTACGAGCTTGCGCGAGCTGCTCCGGCGAGAACGTCGACGTGCCGTTCGCGCGTGATCTTGCCGGCGCGATCAGCTCGTTGAACGCCTCCAACGTCTCCTCGATCGATGTGTCGGGATCGGGTCGGTGCATCTGGTACAGGTCGATGTAGTCGACGCCCAGGCGGCGCAGGCTGTCCTCGCACGCCTGGGTGACCCAGCGCTCGCGACAGACCGCTGCGCTCGCGGGTCGTCGCTCATCGCGTTGCCGACCTTGGTGGCCAGCACGACCTGCTCGCGGTTCGCCGCGCAGTGCCTTGCCGAGGATCGTCCTCGGACCTGCCGACGTCGTAGATGTCGGCGGTGTCGAAGAGCGTGACGCCGGCGTCGATCGCACGATGCGACCATCCGGTGGCACTCGCTCCGTCCGTGTTGCCCCACGCGCCGAACATCATCGTGCCCAGCGCGAGCGTGCTGACCTCGATTCCGCTGACGCCCAACGACGCGGTACTGCACGCGTCAGGCCATCCCCGCCTGCTGTTGAAACACCAAACTGTCCCAGTAGTCCGTGCGCTGTGCGCGATCCGCCCGCCGCGGACGACGAACCGCATCACGCCGCGCACGGCGATCGTCTCGATCGTTCACCGTCGTGTGCAGCGTGTACGCGGCGCAGACCCGCTCGCCTTCGGCGACGATGTCTTCGATGCTCGTAGCGCAGGCCCGGCATCGACGCCAGGAATCCCGGCAGTCGCTGGCGGTACTCGTCGATTGCCGGTGCAACCCGCGCCCAGTGCCGCGGTGTGCTCGTTGACGAAGTCGTCGGTGACGCATCGCCGCGACGGCATCGGGTCACCCGTGCGAGAATGCGTCGAGGTAACCGACGCAGACCGCAGCCGGTGACGCGGCCTCCGAGCGTCACGAGCCGTCCCCAGACCTCCTGGGCCTTCGCGTACACGCCCTGGTCGTAGGAGAACTCGATCATGTTCCCGTCGGGATCCGTCAGCGCGCAGATGTAGCCGATCGGCGGCGGCATCTCCGTGGGCGCCCAAGCCAGGCAGCCCTCGGCCTCGCCACGGCTTGGCGATCGCATCGACCTCGGCGCGGCTGGTGACCTCGATGCCGATGTGGGCGAACGGCGCCATCATCGGCTGCGGGCCCTTGTCCTGGTCGCGGAAGAAGCTGACCAGCACGAGGATGAACGGCTTGTCGACCTGATCGGGATGGCCCAGCCACGCGCCCTGGCCGTCGGCGTCCTCGCGGCGGTCGAGCAGCTCGAGCGGTGTGAAGCGGGTGTACCAGTCGATGGTCTTGTCGATGTCGGTCGCACGGCAGGGCGATGTGGGTCCACCGCATCGCGACGGCCGGCTTGAATGCGGGCAGGCGTACTCGACGGCGCCGGGGAGCTGTCACTCATGGGTGAACCTTCCGGTTCGGTCGGGTTCCGACCCGCCTTCGACCAGAGGACGAACGTGTTGCCCCACGGGTCGAGTGAACGCGCCGTTGTTCCGTCGAACTCGGCCCAGTAGTGGCGGCGCCACAGTTCTGTGCCCCGAGCTGACGGCCGTGTCGAGGATGCGGTCGTCGTGTCGTCGCCGGAACGAGCACCCACGTTCGTGCCGTGCGGCCCTGGGTGCTGATCGACCGCGGATCGACGCCCGCCGGGTTCGGGATGAGGCCGGGCGTTGGCCGTCGTCGAAGATGCCCATGTGCAGGTTGCCGACCGGCGAGGGCGACTCCTCGGGCGGGAAGTGCCCGCCGGGGACGATGCGATGGAACTCGCCCGCCGGCCGCCCCTCGACGACCCAGCCGAAGACCTCCTCGTAGAACTGGCCGAAGCCTCGGGATCAGCTGGGGGAAATCCACGAAGATCAACGTGTTGGGTTGGGTCATGAGACCGAACGTAGCATCGTTGGACTGATGGTCTGACCTTGGCCGCGACGCACGTGGCCACTCCGTGTCCTGCCGGTTTACACCGCACGGCTATGGTTCGACGACATCGGAATGGTCTGACCATCAGTCCACGATCCAAGGGGGATAACCGACGTGAAGAGTACGAAACTTGGCATCCGCTCGACCCGACTGCTCGTGCTCGTCGCGGCGACATCGATGCTCGTTGCAGCATGCGGAGACGACGACGAGGACGCCAGCGACGCCACCAGCGCCGTGTCGCAACCTGCCGCCACGACACCCACCGCTACCGAGCCCGAGGTGACGGAGACGTCAGCAGCCGAGCCAGTGGCCACCGACGCACCAGACACCTCCGCGGCAGAAGCCAACGCCCTCGACACCAACGGCGACGGTAAGGTCGTCTTCGGCATCGCCGCCGCGGGCCCAGCCGACGACGGCGCCTACTATCAGGCGGTCGTCGACGCGGCCAAGACGCTGTCGACCGAGAACGGCTTCGAAGAGCCGATCGTCGTCGACAACATCCAGGCGGCCGACGCGGCCACCGTCATCGGCGACCTCGCCCAGCAGGGAGTCGACGTCATCATCGTCGGCGCCTCCGAGATCGCCGAGCCGCTGCCCGATCTGATCGAGCCAGTACCCCGACATCTTCTGGTACTGCAACTGCGGCGCCGGCTTCCCGGAGAACCCGGGCCTGGCCCAGAGCCTCGACGACGGCGCGGAGATCAGCTACACGGCCGGCTACGCCACCGGCCTCCTGCTCCAGGAGACGGGCGGCGATTGCGTGGTGTTCATCGGCTGCTGCGACCTCGGCTTCGAGAAGCAGGCGTTGCTGGCCTTCGAGCTCGGGCTGCAGTCCGTCGACCCGTCGTTCACGGTGACCTACGTGCCGACCGGTGACTTCCCGTTCGACTTCGACAACACCGCCAACGCCACCGCCGCGCTGGAGACGGCGATCGACAACGGCGCCGACGCCGTCTACCCGTACCTCGGCGGGCGCACTTCGCCCGGTCGTGCAGGCCGCCAACGAGGCCGGGATCATCACCATGAGCGCCGGTTCGTCGACGGTCTGCGAGAACGGCGAGGAGCTCGACTACCACATCGCCGTCAAGTTCGACGGCGGCGACTACGTGCAGGCCGTGATGGACGAGATCATCGCCGGCAAGTTCGAGGAGGGCGACATCAAGACGTTCCAGGTCGGTATCGACCCCGAGCCGGGCGCGGTCATCTGCGACGCCACCGCCGAGCAGCAGACCGCCATGGACGCGTGTACGCGCAGATCGCCGCCGGCGACTTCGCCGAGGCGTTCGGTGCAATCGACGCCGAGGCGTTCGCCGAAGGCTGACGACAACGAGTGACTCAGCGGCCGACACCGCGCGGGCGGGGGGCACGCCCTCCCCGCCCGCCGTCGAGCTTCCTCGGCATCACCGAAGCGCTTCGGTCGGGTCGTCGCCTGCGACCACGTCGATCTCGCCGCTCCACCGGGCGCATCCACGGCATGCTCGGCGAGAACGGGGCCGGCAAGTCGACCCTGATGAAGGTGCTGATCGGCCTCGTCCTGCCCGACGCCGGTGAGATCCAGTCGCACGGCGAGCCGGTCCACGATCACGACCCGCATGACGCCGCCGCGCTCGGCTCGGCATGGTGCACCAGCACTTCAGCCTGGTCGAGCCGCTGACCGTCTGGGAGAACGTCGCGCTCGGCGACGTCGGGCCGGCTCGACCCGGCCGCGACCTGCGCCGAGTGTCGCGAGATCAGCGAGCGGTACGGCCTGCCGATCGACCCCGACGCCCGGGTCGTCGGCTGTCGGCCGGCATGCGCCAGCGCGTCGAGATCATCAAGTGCCTGCGCCGCGACCCGCAGGTGCTCATCTTCGACGAGCCGACCTCGGTGCTCACCGGCCGAGTCGGAGTTCCTCTTCGTGGCCTGCGCCGGGTCGTCGAGAGGAGGGCAGGCGGTCGCGCTGATCAGCCACAAGCTCGCCGAGATCATCGCGGCCACGCGACCAGGTCACCGAGCTGCGCGACGGCCGGGTCGTCGGCACGAGCGCACGAGCCGGCACCGACGCCGCAGCAGCTCGCCCGCGCGATGGTCGGGCCGCGACGGTCGTCGCTGCGCCGGAGCCGGCGGCCCTCGGCCTGCTGCGGTCGACGCGGCGCAGGCCGCCGAGGCCGGCCGTCAGCCGGACGCGCCGGCCGGCGCCTGCTCAGTGTCGCCGACATGCGTCGGTCGTCGGCCGCGACGGCGCGGTGCTGCTCGACCGCCTCGACGTTGCAGGTCGGGCGCGGGCGAGATCGTCGGCGTCGCCGGCGTCGAGGGCAACGGCCAGGCGCGCTCGGCGACGTGCTGTCGAGCCTGCTGCGCGTCGACGCGGGACGGTCGAGGTCGACGGCCGCCGCGTCGCCGACCGGGCGTCGCCGGCGCGATGGCCGGGCCGGCATCGCCGTGATCCCCGAGGACCGCCACGACTCCGGCTGCGTGCTCGACTTGACCGTCGCCGAGAACCTCTTCCTCGCCGATCCCTCGACGCGTGTCCCGGCAGCGGGTCTGATCGGCTCGGCGCGATGCGCGAGCAGGCGCGGCGGCTGATCGACGAGTTCGACATCTCGTGCGCCGGTCCCGGACGCCCCGTTGTGGTCGCTCTCCGGGCGGCAACCAGCAACGGGTCGTGCTCGCCCGCGAGCTGTCGCACGACCCGCGCGTGCTCGTCGCCGCCCAGCCGACCCGCGGGCCTCGACGTCGGCGCCATCGAGTACATGTCGTCGCAGCTGCGCGACGTCGCGGCCGACGGCGTCGGCGGTGCTGCTGATCTCGACCGAGCTCGAGGAGATCCTCGACCTCGCCGACCGGATCGTCGTGATCTCCAACGGCCGATCGTCGGCGAGATGCCGCGCGGCCGAGGTCGACATCGAGCGGCTCGGGCTGCTGATGGGCGGCGCCGAGGCGACGGCGGTGCCGACCAGCGACGGTCGACAGCCGACACCGACGAGCACCGACGCAGCCGCCGCCCGCTGACGCGGCGATGCGGCCCGGTCGCGGTCGACCACGGCGAGGTCGCTCGTGCTCTACGCCATCTGCCTGTTCGTCGCCCTCGCGCTGGCTGCCATCCTCGTCGTGGCGACCGGCGGGTCGTGGACCGACGTGTACACGCGCATGCTCGACGGCAGCGTCCGGCGCCCGGCCGCTGGGGCCAGACGCTCGGCGTCGCCGGCGCCCATCCTGCTCGTCGCCCTCGGCACGATCGTCAACGGCCGCGCCGGCCTGGTCAACATCGGCCAGGAGGGCCAGCTGGTCATCGGCGCCGCGCTTCGCCGCCTACGTGGGCGTGCGCATCGGCGGGCCCGGCCCGCTGGCGCTCGCCATCCGCTGGTCGCCGGCGTCGTCGGCGGCGCGATCTGGGCCGGCATCGCCGGCGTCGCTGCGGTCCTGGCGCAACGTGCCCGAGGTGCTCACCACGCTGCTGATGGGCGTCGTCGCCGCCAACCTGATGGGCTGGGGCTGCGCCACCGCTTCGCTGCTGCTGGCCCCGGCCGGGCGGGCCAACCGCAACCAGGTCAGCGAGCCGTTCGCGGCCGAGTCGCCGCATCCCGCGCGTCACGTGTTCGGCAACGAGTTCCCGATCAGCGTCCTCGCTCGCCGTCGTGCTGGCGATCATCGTGTGGCTGGTGCTCGGTCGCACCGTGGTCGGTTTCCGGCTGCGCATGCTGGGCCGCAACGCCCGCACGGCGCAGCGCGCGGGCGTCGCGAGAAGCGCTACGGCATGGGCGCGATGCTCGTGTCCGGCGGGTTCGCCGGCCTCGCCGGCGGCGTCATGCTGACCGGCGGCGACTTCGGCAACTACCAGCTCGTCGCCAACTTCGGCGCCGGCATCGGGTTCGCCGGGCTGCTCGTGGCGCTCGTCGCCCGGCAGCGGGCGCTCGTGCTGATCTTCGTCGCCTTCGTGTTCGGCGGGCTGCGCACCGGCTCGGGCTTCCTCGCGCTCGACCGGCGTGTCGGCGCGCATCGCCGACGTCGTGCAGGGCATGCTCGTGCTGGCCCTGCTGCTGCCGCCGGCCATCCTGTACGTCCGGGCACGCCGACGGGCGCTCGCCGCCACGAGCGCGAGGACCTGACGATGGGCAACTTCCTCTCCGCCCTCGGCGACATCTTCACCAACGAGAGCGCGTACCGCAACGCGATGATCGCCGCGGTCGTGCTGCTGTTCGCCGCGTCCGGCGAACTGGTCGCCGAGAAGGCCGGCACGATCAACATCTCGGTCGAGGCGATGATGCTGGCCGGCGCGTTCGCCGCGGCGGTCGGCCAGCGCACCGGCTCGGGGTCTGGCTCGGTCTGGTGATGGCAGCGGCCGCCGGCTGCTCGTCGTCGGCGGTGCAGGCCAACATGAGCCACCGCCTGTCGGCCGACCAGTTCGTCGTCGGGCTGGTGCTCAACGTGCTCGTGCTCGGCATCGTCGGCTTCCTCGTCGGGTCGAACGAACCCGAGTCGCACATCGTGCAAGCGGTTCGAGATCCCCGGTCTGTCCGAGCATCCCGCTGCTCGGCCCGGCGCTGTTCGACCAGCCCTGGGTGCTCTACCTCGTCTACCCGCTGGTGCCCGTCGTCTGGTGCCTGCTGTACCGCACCCGTGGGGCCTCGAGGTCCGGGCGGTCGGCGAGGACCCGAACGCGGCCGACGTCTCCGGCCTGCACGTCAACCGGCTTCGCCGCCAGACGATCTACCTCGCCGGGCATGCTGGCCGGCATCGGCGGCGGCTACTTCCTGTTCGCCCGCTCGGGACGGTTCGAGGATTCGCTGATCGGCGGCCGCGGCTACATCGCCATCGCCGCGGTCATCTTCGGCGGGTGGACGCTGAAGGGTTCGGTCGCCGGGTGCGTGGCCTTCGGGTTGGTCGGTTCGTTCGTGCTGACGATCCCGTCGCTCGGCTACCAGTCCATCGATCCGGCGTTCCTGGCGATGGCGCCCAACGTGGTGACGATCATCGCGATGACCATCTTCGCCACACGCGTGCGCCAGCCGGCCGCGCTTGCCCGACCGTTCATGCGCGTGGTCTCAAATGAGCATCACCATCATTTCCGGCGGCGACGTGGTGACGATGAACAGCGCACGCGAAGTGTTGGTCAGCGGTTCGGTGGCGATTGCCGACGGACTCGATCGCTGCTGTTGGTTCGACCAGTGAGATGCGCACCGCCTACCCCGTGCCGCGACCGTGATCGATGCAACTGATTGCGTCGTCACACCCGGGATGATCAACGTGCACCAGCACCTCACCGGTGACCCCGTTGGTGCGCAGCTGCATTCCCGATCTGTTGGCGCCGGGTGTGTCGATCTTCGAATGGGCG
>CAVUNF010000016.1:0-29939 GCA_963742695.1 uncultured Alphaproteobacteria bacterium | reverse complement strand
AGATCGTGCTGGAAGGCGACGGCGACCGCTCGGTGCTGGCGATCCGCGCCGGCCGGTCGCGCTTCACGCTGCAGACCCTGCCCGAGAACGATTTTCCGGATCTTGCCGCCGGCGACATGACGCATTCGTTCACGCTGGCAGCACCGGACATGAAGCGGCTGATCGACCGCACGCAATTTGCGATCTCGACCGAAGAAACCCGCTACTACCTCAACGGCATCTATCTGCACACCGCCGGTACCGCCAAGGCCGCGACCTTGCGCGCGGTCGCGACCGACGGCCATCGTCTGGCGCAGGTCGACCTGCCCTTGCCCAAGGGCGCCACCGGCATGCCCGGCGTGATCGTGCCGCGCAAGACCGTTGGCGAAGTGCAGCGCCTGATCGAGGACAACGAGGCCGAAGTCGCCATCGAATTGTCGCTGGGCAAGATCCGCTTCACCATCGGCAATGTGGTGCTGACCTCGAAACTGATCGACGGCACCTTTCCGGACTACGGCCGGGTTATTCCGCAAAACAACGACAAGGAACTGATCGTCGACAAGAAGGATTTCGAGGCCGCGGTCGACCGCGTCTCGACCATCTCGAGCGAGCGCGGCCGCGCCGTCAAACTGGCTTTGTCCGCCGGAAAACTGGTGCTGTCGGTCACCAACCCGGACTCCGGCAGCGCCACCGAAGAACTCGAGGTCGAATACGCCTCCGATCCGCTCGATATCGGATTCAATTCGCGCTATCTGCTTGATATCGCCGCCCAGATCGAAGGCGAAGTCGCGGTGCTGAGGCTGGCCGACCCGGGTTCGCCGACGCTGGTGCAGGACAAGGATTCCAAAGGCGCGCTGTACGTACTGATGCCGATGCGGGTGTAGCAGTCGTCATTGGCAGCCTTACTGCATAGATTGGCGTCATGGCCGCGGCTTGTCCCGGCCATCCACGTCTTAAGCGCCGTAAAGACGTGGATGGACGCCGGCATCAAGGCCGGGCATGACGAATGACGAATACCATGACCGCCTCCCGCATCCATCGCCTCACGCTGACGCACTTCCGCAATTATCGCGCGGCGAGCCTGCAGACGCGTGGCGACGTGGTGGCGCTGGTGGGGCCGAACGGCGCCGGCAAGACCAATTGCATCGAGGCGATCTCGTTTCTTTCGCCTGGACGCGGGCTGCGCCGCGCCACGCTGGAGGACGTCGCCGATATCCAGGGCGATGGCTCGTGGGCGGTGTCCGCCGAGGTCGAGGGCGCGCTCGGCCTCGCCACGCTCGGCACCGGCATCGACGCGCCCGGCAGCGAGGGTGCCGCCACCAGCCGGCGCTGCCGGATCGACCGCGAGCCGGTGAGTTCCGCCACCGCCTTCGGCGATCATCTGCGCATGGTGTGGCTGACGCCGGCGATGGATGGACTGTTTCTCGGTGCGGCCTCGGAGCGGCGGCGGTTTTTCGACCGGCTGGTGCTGGCGATCAATTCCGAGCATTCCAGCCGGGTGTCGGCGCTGGACCGCTCCTTGCGCTCGCGCAACCGCCTGCTCGAGGTGCGCAATTACGACGACCACTGGTGCGACGCGATCGAGCGCGAGACCGCGGAACTCGCGGTCGCGGTCGCCGCGATGCGCGGCCAGACGGTGACGCGGCTGGCGGCGATGCTGCGCACGCGCGGCGAAGCCTCGGCCTTTCCATCGGCCCAGATCATGCTCGACGGCTGGATGGAAAACGCGCTGATCAACGAACCCGCCACGTCGGTGGAGGACCGCTACCGCGAGATCCTGCGGACCAGCCGCGCCCGCGATGCCGCCGCCGGCCGCACCCTCGACGGACCGCATCTCACCGACCTGCAGGTGATCTACGCGCCAAAGAACATGCCGGCCCGCGATGCCTCCACCGGCGAACAGAAGGCGCTGCTGATCGGGCTGGTGCTGGCCCATGCCAGCCTGGTCGCGGAGATGACCGGCATCACGCCGCTGTTGCTGCTCGACGAGGTGGTCGCCCATCTCGACCCTTCCAGACGCACGGCGCTGTTCGATGAGCTGGCAAAACTCGGCGCGCAGGTCTGGATGACCGGCGCCGATCCCGCGGCATTTGCCGATATCGGCGGCTCCGGCGAGATGTTCGACGTCGATTCCGGCCAGATCGCGCGCCGCGCCTGACTGACCAGGGCAGCTTCGGTTTGAACCTCGGCCTGCGCCGGTGCGACTAGATTTCAGCAGTCATGCCATCGACGTCGCCGCCATCGTTTTCGCGCGACCCCATCAAGCGCGCGCCAATACCGGAGAGATCAGATGTTTGGAGCAACGCGCGGGACGCTGGTCCGGGCAACCAAACCGCTATTGGCCTTGATGTTCGCATTGAACGTGGCCGCGCCGGTCGCCACCAGTGCCGCCGAAGATCGGCATGGTCGATGTCCGCACCTTGCCGCGACTGGAAGGCGCGGTTGAGGACACCTCCCGCACCGAATCCCGCCGATTGGAATACGGTGTGCCCACCGTCGTCGCGGTCACGGCCGCCGCCACGCGCAAGCTGCTGGCGGCTGACGGCTGGGTGTCCTACGTGCGGCCGCTGGAGGAACACAGCAGCTTTCTGATGTTCAAGAAGGGAAGCCAGGGCCTGCTCGTATCTTTCACCCAAGGCCTGGGCCGGCCCGACCAGTCGGTGGTGTCTTATAGTTCCAACAGGATCTATGCGAACGTGCCGTTTCCGGACGGCGCCACCGGCATCGTGTTCGAGGAGCGACGGCCGTACCTGAACTGCGTTGCGCCGGGAACGGTCGATGCCAACCTGGATTTCTTCCGAAGGGAATTCGCCGCATCGGGCTGGTCGCCATTGTCCACGGCTGAAATTGCAGCGCGTTGGCCAAACGCCAGTCTTGATGCAACCCTTGAGAACGGGGCCCGCGCTTATTTAGCCGGGATGTCAGGGATGGCGGTTCCAGGCAATCGCCGGTCATGCTGTCGCTGCAGCGCCGCGATGACGGCACGACAGGCGTCGAGGTCAAAATCGCTCCCTTCATGCTGCCGCAGGAACTCGAGCTTGCGCGGGATGCGATCGGCCTGCCGCTGCCGAACCATACGACGCGTGCCGGAAGCACCGGCAGTGCGGACTCAATTCGCCGCAAGGTCGAAGCCACGGTCACCAACGGGATTGCCCCGGTGCTCGCGTTCTATCGCCGGGAGCTCGCGGCACGGAACTGGAAGGAAGAGACCAGCGGCGCCGTCGTCACGGCGGATCAGGTCACGCTCAATTTTTCGTCGGCGGACGAAACCGCCACGCTCAAGCTGATTCACAGATACGATCTTACGACCGTCCTTCTGGTGGCCCAGGTGAAGGAAGCCGCGCTGGCGGCGCGCGCCAAGGCCAAGAAGGAAGCCGACGCGAAATTTATGCAGGATGCGCTGTCGACCGCGAAGCAAATGATGGCCGCCGACGAGGTCAGAAGGGCCGCACAGGCGGCCAACCTGTCGGATGCGCCGTTGCGCGCGCTGCCGGACGACACCAGGCCGGTGCCGGTGCCGGATGGCGCCGAGAACGTGAAATTCGACGGCGCCAAGGGCGGCCTCGAATTCAAGTCCACCTCGAGCGTGAAGGCGCTGGCGACGTTCTACCGCGAATCCATGAAATCGCTGGGCTGGAAGGAACAGCCTTCGGTGATCAACAAATCCACCATGGTGGTGATGAACTTCTCCAAGGGTGAGAAGAAGCTTTCGGTCACCGCCATGCAGATGGGCCCGAGGGTCAATGTCAGCGCCGATGGATCCGGCCTCGTGGTCGCCGGCGCCAAATCCGCTGCGCCGGAGCGTCAGGCCGCCAACGCATCGGAGGCCAAGGCGGCGACGGTGCAGAATCTCGAAGCCGAACCCGACTCGGTTCTGCCGGTGCCCAAGCAGCATACCATGCGCATGCTCGGGACCGGAAAAATGCCCGGCAGCAATGACCCGTTTCGCAGGGAACTCGAGGCCAGCATTCCGGCCGAACTGAACAATGTGCTCGCGTTCTACCGCAGCGAACTCGGCAAGCGCGGATGGAAGGAGATCGCGGAACGCGCGGTGGTCAAACCGGACCAGGTCAATCTGGCTTTTTCCTCGGCCGACGGACCGGCCGTGCTGAAGCTCGGCCGCAGCAAGGGCGAGACCTCGATCAAGCTCGCCCAGAAATATCCGGCCGCGGCGGCAAAGGCCAACGTCATCCCGGCGCAGGGAAAGGCCAGGCTCGTGTTCGGCAATATGGGTGACGGCGAAGTGGCGCTGAGCATCAACAAGCAAACCATCAAGATCGCCGCCGGCGCCGGCGGACCGCAATCGCCTGACCGGCCGATGCTCGACCTGCCGCCGGGCAAATATACGTATTCGGCCAAGGCCGCAGGCAAGCCGGCCCGAAACAACTCGATCGAAGTGACCGCTGATGACGCCTGGGCCGTGATGATCTCGCCGATCGGCGAGGTGTTGTCGCTGCAGCTGTATTGATCGGGCAGCCTTACACCGGCTCGCCGACGCGCTCGGAAATCCGCTGTCCGGCCGGACGGCGGCGTGCGGAAAATCCGGACTTTCGCAGGCCGAGAATCGCCCCGCGAATCGCGCTTTTGCGAGGGCTCCGAATCAGCGCTCGGAGGCCTTGAAAAACCACCAAATAATCCCATTTATTCAATAGCTTGTTATGGGATACTTTGCGCTAGGCGCATGGCGTCTTTCATGGCACAAATAAAGTCAATCAGCGCCTGTATTGCGCCGCTGATTCGGGACATCCGCGAAGGCCTCACATGACAGAACCTGCCCGGCAATCGATCGCCGACACTGAGCATTCCATTCCCATTGAATACGGCGCGGAATCGATCCGGGTTCTCAAAGGCCTCGACGCCGTGCGCAAGCGGCCGGGCATGTATATCGGCGATACCGATGACGGCAGCGGCCTGCATCACATGGTCTACGAGGTCGTCGACAACGCCATCGACGAGGCGCTCGCGGGCCACGCCACCGCGGTTAAGGTCGTGCTCAACGCCGACGGCACCGTCACCGTGCACGATGACGGCCGCGGCATTCCGGTCGATATCCATAAGGGCGAAGGCATTTCCGCGGCCGAAGTCATCATGACCCAGCTGCATGCCGGCGGAAAGTTCGACCAGAACTCCTACAAGGTTTCCGGCGGCCTGCACGGCGTCGGCGTCTCCGTGGTCAACGCGCTATCGGAGAAGCTGCAGCTGCGGGTCTGGCGCGACGGCAAGGAGCATTTCGTCGAATTCGCCCATGGCGAAGTGGTGGCGCCACTCGAGGTGGTCGGCGACGCCAATGGCAAGCGCGGCACCGAGGTAACCTTCCTCGCCTCCAAAGAGACGTTCACCAACGTCGAATACGACTTCGCCACGCTGGAGCACCGGCTGCGCGAACTCGCTTTCCTGAATTCCGGCGTCAATATTCTGCTGTCCGACATGCGCCATGCGGTCGAGAAGCGCGAGGAGATGCGCTACGATGGCGGCGTGACCGAGTTCGTGAAGTATCTCGACCGCAACAAGAAGCCGATGGTGCCGTCCCCGATCATGATCAATGCCGAACTGAACGGCATCGTCGTCGAGGCGGCATTGTGGTGGAACGACAGCTACCATGAGAACGTGCTGTGTTTCACCAACAACATTCCGCAACGCGACGGCGGCACCCATCTGGCGGGCTTCCGCGGCGCGCTGACGCGCCAGGTCAACGGCTATGCCGACGCCATGGCCAAGCGCGAAAAGATCGCGCTGACCGGCGATGACTGCCGCGAGGGCCTCACCGCAGTGCTTTCGGTCAAGGTGCCAGATCCGAAATTCTCATCGCAGACCAAGGACAAGCTGGTGTCCTCGGAAGTCCGGCCGGTGGTCGAAAGCGTTCTGAACGAGGCCCTGGCGGCGTGGTTCGAGGAACATCCCGCGGAAGCCAAGGTCATCGTCGGCAAGGTGGTGGAAGCCGCCGCCGCCCGTGAGGCCGCGCGCAAGGCGCGCGAACTGACGCGCCGCAAGGGTGCGCTCGATTACTCCTCGCTGCCCGGCAAGCTTGCCGATTGCCAGGAAAAAGACCCGGCCAAATCCGAACTGTTCATCGTCGAGGGCGATTCGGCCGGCGGCAGCGCCAAGATGGGCCGCAACCGTGAATTCCAGGCGGTGCTGCCGCTGCGCGGCAAGATCCTGAACGTCGAGCGCGCGCGCTTCGACAAGATGTTGGGTTCGGAGCAGATCGGCACCCTGATCACGGCCCTGGGCACCGGAATCGGCCGCGACGATTTCGATCTGTCGAAGCTGCGCTATCACAAGGTCATCCTGATGACCGACGCCGACGTCGACGGCGCGCACATCCGCACCCTGCTGCTGACGTTCTTCTTCCGCCAGATGCCCTCGCTGATCGAGGGCGGCTTTCTCTATATCGCGCAGCCGCCGCTCTACAAGGTGACGCGTGGCAAGTCTGAACAGTATCTAAAGGACGAGCGCGCCCTGGAAGATTACCTGATCGAAACCGGCCTCGCCGACTGCGTATTCAAGCTGGCCACCGGCGAAGACCGCAGCGGCCGCGACCTGCATTCGCTGGTGGAGGACGCCCGCCTCATTCGCGGCACGCTGCACAACCTGCACAGCCGCTATAACCGCAAGGTAGTCGAGCAGGCGGCGATCGCCGGCGTACTCAACCCCAAAATCACCGGCGACGTCGCCACCGCCAACGCCGCCGCTGATTATATCGCGCGGCGGCTCGACGCGCTGGCCGACGAAGTCGAGCGCGGCTGGACCGGGCGCTTCACCGAAGGCCAGGGCTTCCTGTTCGAGCGCACGGTGCGCGGCGTCAAGGATGTCGCCATCATCGACGACGCGCTGCTCGGCTCCGCCGACGCCCGCAAGCTCGACGATTTCGCCGCCAAACTGCAGGAAGCCTATCCGAAGCCGGGCTTGCTGCGCCGCAAGGACCAGGAAACCGCGATCCACGGCCCGGTCAGCCTGTTCGAGGCGGTAACCGACGCCGGGCACAAGGGCGTTGTGCTGCAACGCTACAAAGGCCTCGGCGAAATGAACCCGGCCCAACTCTGGGAGACCACGCTCGACACCAACGAGCGCTCGATGCTGCAGGTCAGGATCAAGGAAGTCGACGAGGCCGACGACATCTTCACCAAGCTGATGGGCGACGTCGTCGAACCGCGCCGCGAATTCATCCAGGATAATTCGCTGCTCGCCAATGTGGACGTGTGAGCGCCGCAACATGATCCAATTCAGTCCAATTGGGTCATGATCTGATGCCGCCGCTTCAATACATCGTCGAAGGCGGGCACCGGCTGGCCGGCACCATCGAGCCGTCCGGCAACAAGAACGCAGCCTTGCCCATCATCGCCGCGGCGCTGCTGACCGAGCATCCCGTTACGCTTGAGAATGTGCCGCGCATTCGCGATACCGAAACGCTGGTGGAACTGATCCGGTCGGTCGGCGCGTCAGCCGAATGGCGCGGACGCAATACGCTCGCCATTCACGCCAGGAGCATTCGCGCCGCCGACCTCGATCCGGTGCTGTGCGCGCGGATACGGGCCTCGATCCTGCTGGCGGGACCGCTGCTGGCCCGCTGCGGCGAGGTGATGTTGCCGCCGCCGGGCGGCGACGTCATCGGACGGCGCCGCCTCGACACGCATTTCCTCGCCTTCGAGCAACTCGGCGCCACCGTCACCGCAACCGACCGGCTGGAATTCCGCGCCGTCAGCCTCAAGGGCGCCGACGTTTTCCTCGACGAGCCCAGCGTGACCGCCACGGAAAACGCTCTGATGGCCGCGGTAGCGGCGCATGGCACCACCTATCTGCGCAATGTCGCTTCCGAGCCGCATGTGCAGGACCTCGCGCATTTCCTGGTGGCGCTCGGCGCGCGCATCGAGGGCATCGGCACCAACACCATTGTCGTGCACGGGCCGGCAACGCTCGGCGGCGCCAGCTATACGATCCAGCCCGATCACATCGAGGTCGGCTCGCTGATTGGGCTGGCCGCGGTGACGCGTTCGCCGCTGCGCATCGCGCGGGCCGGCGTCGGGCATCTGCGTTCGATCCGGATGGGATTTGAACGGCTTGGCATCGTCTGCGAGGTCGAGGGCGACGACCTGATCGTGCCCGCCAACCAAACGCTCAAGATCCAGGATGATTTCGGCGGCCACGTTCCCAAGCTCGAGGATCAGCCGTGGCCGGCCTTCCCGGCCGATCTGATGTCGATCGCCATCGTTACCGCGACCCAGTGCGACGGCGTCATCCTGATGTTCGAGAAGATGTTCGAATCCCGGATGTTCTTTGTCGACAAGCTGATCGCGATGGGCGGGCGCATCGTGCTGTGCGATCCGCACCGCGCCATCGTGGCGGGCCCGAGCCGGCTGCGCGGCGCGCTGATGACATCGCCTGATATCCGCGCCGGCATGGCGATGCTGCTGGCCGCCGTCTGCGCCAAGGGCGTCAGCACCATCAACAACGCCGACCAGATCGAGCGCGGCTATGAGCGCATCGACGAGCGGCTCAACGCGCTGGGCGCCAGGATCACGCGGGTGCCGGCGCGGACAGGCGAGGCCTGATCATCCGGATCGTTACCGCCACCCTTTCGTCCCGCGGCAATGCTAGTGTCGCGCCATGACCTCCCTTGATAAAGTCGAGCGAGCGCAGCTCGCGGCAACGCCCCGCCATCATCTCACCCTCGAGCTCACCGAAACGCTCAAACTGGCGGTGCCGATCGCGCTGACCCAGCTTGGGCAGATCGCGATGATGACGACCGATCTGGCGCTGATCGGACGTCTCGGCGATGAAGCCGTCGCCGCGGCGGCGCTGGCGCATACGGTGTTCTTCGTCGCCTTCACCTTCGGCATGGGGCTGGTGTCTGCCGTGGCGCCGCTGGCGGCCCAGGCGTTCGGCGCGCGCAATCCGCGGCAGGTGCGGCGCGCGCTGCGGGTCGGGCTGTGGGCCGCGCTGTTGATTTCGCTGCCGATGATGGTGCTGCCATACTATGGCGAGCAGATCCTGCTCGCACTGGGCCAGGCGCCCTCGGCGGCGCAGTTTGCGCAAAAATACCTGCTCGGACTGGTGTGGGGCCTGACGCCCGGGCTGTGGTTCCTGGCGATCCGCGGCTTCATGGGCGCGGTCAACCGGCCGGAGCCGGGATTATGGATCACGCTCGCTGCAATTCCGGCCAATGGCGTGCTGGTCTATCTCCTGATCCACGGCGAGTGGGGGCTGCCGCGGCTGGAATTGTTCGGCGCCGGGCTGGCAACCTCGATCGTCAATTTCGGCATGTTCCTGGCAGGCCTGTGGTTTTGTTATGCGCGGCGGCCGTTCAGGAAATATCACGTGCTCGGTCGCATCTGGCGCCTCGACTGGCTGCTGATGCGGCGGTTGGTCGTGATCGGCGCGCCGATCTCGATGTCATTCCTGCTCGAATATGGCCTGTTCGGTGCCGCAGCACTGCTGATGGGGCTGATCAGCACCACCGCGCTGGCGGCCCATCAGGTGGCGCTGCAGATCGCGGCGATCCTGTTCATGGTGCCGTTCGGCATCAGCATCGCGGCGACCGTGCGGGTCGGCCACGCCGTCGGGCGCGGCGACGCGCCGGCGGTGAAACGCGCCGGATTTGTCGCAACGGGCCTCGGCATCGTCTTCATGTCGGTGATGACGCTGGCCGTGATCCTCGCCCGGTTTGCGATCGCGCGGTTCTTCTTCGGCGAGGCCGCCGAGAGCGGCGGCGCCGTCATCGAACTCACCGCCACCTTGCTGATGGTCGGGGCGACATTCTTTATCGCCGACGGTATCCAGACCGTCGCGGCAGGCGCGCTGCGCGGCATCAACGACACGCGGGTGCCGCTGCTGTTCGCCGTGATCAGTTACTGGCTGATTGGATTCCCGATCGCCTGCGCGCTCGGCTTCCGGACGCCGCTGGGCGCGGTCGGGGTCTGGATCGGACTGTCCTGCGGGACCGCCGTCTATGCCGTGCTTCTGGTCTCGCGCTTCCGGCTGCTGGCGAACCGGCTGGCATCCGTGCGATAAGGGGTGACAATGAACGTCCGCGAGATCAAACCCAGCGTTGATGCCGATGCGCTGCTGGCCGGCGCGCAATTCGCCGATGCCTTCGGCCTCGACATCGACGGCCGGACGCTCGATGCGCGGCAGGCCGCGGAGCGAATGATCGGGCGCTCGCCGCGATGGATCGACGCGTTGGTGGCCCTGCGCAACATCCTGGTCGCGCCGTTCGGCCTGAAAACCTCCGGCGCCAGCGCCACCACGCCCCGGGACATGATCGGGATATTTCCCGTCATCAGCCAGACGCCGGACCGCCTGGTCGCCGGCTTCAACGACAGCCATCTGGATTTCCGTGTCGTGGTCGATGTCGCAACGCATGACGCCGGCCAGCAGGTCACCGCGACCACGCTGGTCAAGACGCACAATTGGCTCGGACGCACTTACCTCGCGATCATCCTGCCGTTCCACCGGCTCGTCGTCCGCACCATGCTGCGGCAGGTGGCGGCGGCCTGATCCCATGACATTATCAGTCGACCTGTTTTTTTCGTTCCGCAGCCCGTACAGCTATCTGGCGCTGCCGAAAACCCTGAAACTGGTCGCCGACTACGACGCGACGGTGAACCTGCGCCCGGTCTATCCGCTGGCGGTGCGCGTGCCCGGATTTTTCAAGCGCGCCAATCCGCAATTTGCCCGCTACGTCGTGCTCGACTCCAGCCGCGTCGCCAAGCACGAGAACATCCCGTTCCGCTTTCCCCGCCCCGACCCGATCGTGCAGGACATGGCGACGCTCGATGTCGCCGAACACCAGCCTTACATCCACCGCCTGACCCGGCTCGGCGCCGCGGCGCAACTGCAAGGCCGGTCGCTCGAATTTGCCGACGCCATCAGCCGCGTATTGTGGGACGGCACGATCAAGGGCTGGCACGAGGGCGACCACCTCGCCAAAGCCGCCGCGGCGGCCGGTTTCGATCTGGCGGCGATGGATGCCGAGATCGCAGCCGATCCCGATCGCTATGAAAGGATCATCGCGGGCAATGAAGCGGATCACGCGGCTTCCGGCCACTGGGGCGTGCCGACTTTCGTGTTCGAAGACGAACCGTTCTTTGGCCAGGACCGTATCGACATGCTGATCTGGCGGATGGAAAGCAAGGGGCTGACCCGCCGCAGCTGATGTTGACGGCGCGCCGCGACAGCCGTACCAAAACCGGCAGACGGAACGAACGAGGCACCGCCATGGCCAATGAAACCGCAACGCTCGCCGGCTATGTCGCCGATTTGAAATTCGACGATATCCCCGCCGAAGTGCTGGCGCGCGCGAAAGTGCTGACGCTGGACTTTCTCGGCAGCGCGATCCGGGCGCGGCGCGATGCGGAATCGACGCCTTCGCTGCTGGGGATGCTCGAAGCGCTGGCGCTCGACGGCAAGGGCGAATCCACCGTGTTCGGCGACGCCAAGACCTGGACCCCGGCGGTCGCGGCCCTGCTCAACGGCGCGCTCGGCCATTCGCTCGACTTCGACGACACGCATGCGGATTCCTCGCTGCATCCGAGCGCGCCGGTGGTACCGGCCGCGTTCGCGGTCGGCGAAATGGTCGGCGCCTCCGGCCGCGACGTGCTCACCGCCATCGTGGCGGGCTATGAGGTCTGCTGCCGGCTCGGCAACGCGCTCGATCCGACGTCGCATTATGCCCGCGGCTTTCATCCCACCGCCACCGCCGGCACCTATGGTGCGGCAGCGGCCGCGGCGAAATTGTTCGGGCTGTCAAAGGATCAGATCATCGCGGCGTTCGGCGTCTCCGGCAGCCAGGCCGCCGGCTCGCTGCAGTTTCTCGTCAACGGCGCCTGGAACAAGCGCTACCAGGTCGGCGCCGCCGCGATGAACGGCGTGATCGCGGCGACGCTGGCACGCAATGATTTCGTCGGCGCCTCCGAATCGATCGAGGGCAAGCACGGCCTGTTGGTCGGCTACAGCGACGACGCCCATCCCGACAAGGCGGTCGCCGGCCTCGGCGATATCTACGAGACCATGAAGATCGGCGTAAAGCCCTATCCGAGCTGCCGCTACACCCACGCCGCGCTCGATGCGCTGATCGCGATGCGCCGGGAACACAATCTGACACCCGACCAGATCAGGCGGGTCGAGATCGGCCTGCACCGCAACGGCATCACGCTGACCGGCGATGCCGCCACCAAGCGGCATCCGACCTCGATCGTCGGCGGGCAATTCTCGATGTTCTTCACCGGCGCCGTGGCGCTCGATCAGGGCCGGTTCGGCTGGGACGATTACGACAAGCTGGGCAATGCCGCGGTCGACGCGCTGGCCGACAAGTTCGACGTGGTGCAGGACGATCGCCTGGAAATCGGCCGCAGCCACCCGTTCGGCGCGCGCGTCAGCATTACCACCGACGACGGCGTGCATGAGCGGCTCTACGCCGATCCTTCCGGAGAGCCTGCATCATTCCCGGACGCGCAGGCGATGGCGCAGAAATTCCTCACCCTTGCCCGCCCGGTGCTGGCGGGCCGCGCCGATCAGCTTGCCGATGCGATCCTGTCGCTGGAGCGATTCGACCGGGTCGCCACCGCGACGCATCTCGGGCGGCAGTAGGCCGCCGTCGTTATTTGGCGCGCGCCAACCGCTCCTTGTCGCCGGTCGCGGCGACCACGTCCCTGACCAGCTGAAAGACGCCGTCGACGTCCGGCGGCCAGTTCGGCGACCTGCCGAGCCGCACGATCACCAGCCGCTCCGACGGAATGATGATCACATACTGGCCGATGGTTCCCTTGGCGAAGAAGGCATCGCGGGGCCAGCCGTGCTCGATCCGGTAACGAGCGCCAAAGCTGTCGCCGAGATTGGTCCAGAAGCCGGCACCCATGCCGACCCAGGCGTTCGGCGTCGGTGACGCCGAATATTGCACCCAGCCCTCGGGGAGAATTCGCATTCCCCCGACGACGCCGTCATGGAGATAGAGCAGGCCGAAGCGCGCCCAGTCGCGCGCGCTCGCCAGCATCTGGCTCGATCCTTCCGGGGTACCCGCCCCATCGAACTCGATCGTCACATGGCGCATGCCGAGCGGCGCGAACAATTCCTGCCGCGCCAACCGCAGCACGTCGGATGCACGGCCGCCCGCGGCGTTGCGGATCAGATGCGAGAGAATGACGGTGTTGCCATCGTGATAGTTCCAGGCGCTGCCGGGCGGCGTCTCGAGCGCGATGCTCTCGGCATAGCCGGCCATGTCCGGCTCCATGAACTTCATGCGGTTGACCGGCTCCAGCACCGATGCGAGCGAAGCCGAGAGCGAACTGCCGAGCGCCAGGCCCGCGGTGTGCCGCAACAGATGATCGACCGTGATCGCATGCCTGGGATCGCCGGGGCTTTGCCAGGCGGCAATGGGCGCCGGCTGATCGCGCGTCAGCATTCCCTTGCGCACGAGAATGCCTGCCAACGCCGACATCACCGATTTGGTCGCGGAGAAGCCGAGGATCGGCGTGTCGACGCCATAGCCGTCCGCATAGCGTTCGCCGACGACACGTCCATCCCTGACCACCACGATCGCCTTGGTGCGGCGGAACGGCGGCTTATCGGGCTCGGCGAAAGCGCGGTCGAGCGCTGCGTCAAGCTGCGGGGTCTGGGGCGGGACAACAGAAGGTCCGGCGATCTCGGGCAATCGCGGTGACGACGATTTGCCGTCCGTCGCAGGCAGCGAGACATCCGCGACCGCGCCGCCGTGATCGAGATTGCAACCAAGACCTTCGCGATAGACGGCGTGGCTGCGGCCGAGGCCCAGCAGCGTCACCACCACATCCCTGCGTGTCCGGTCGACCTTGTAATCCAGCGCCCAGGTGATCAGGCCGACGCCGGGCATCGCCGCGGTCGTGTCCGAGAAAATTCTTGCGGGATCCTGTCCGGAAACGAATGTCTCCGAGCAGAGAACGTTGGCGACAAAACCTGTCGCCACCCTTGGAATGTCGCGGGCCCGCACGGCCGTCAATGCCAAAGCACTGAGGGCGGTCGTTGCGGCAAGGGTGAGAATTAGACGTCGTTTGGTCACTTCTGCCTCCGGCATCACGCATGAGCGCGTGCCGGCCATCAGCCCGAACAGAGCGGCGAGCGCTCGCCGGATTTGGAAATCGTACTGGCCGAAACTGGAATCGCCCTAGCCGATTCCGAAAAATCGGAGGAATTACAATGCCCTGGGGATCAGGCGCGGACCTCGTTGAGCCTGCGGAATTCGGTCGGCGTGACGCCGGTGGTCGCCTTGAAGGCGCGATTGAACGGGCCGAGCGACTGAAATCCCGCATCCATCGCAATGGTGATCACGGGAACTTCGGCCTGCGAGGGATCCGCCAGCGCGGCCTTGGCCTCCTCGATCCGGTGGTTGTTGAGGAAGACGTTGAAATTACGATAGCCGAGCTGCTGGTTGATCAGCCGCCGCAATCGGTATTCCGGCACGGCAAGCCTGGTCGCGAGCGTTCCGATGGTGATGCCCTCATGGCGATAGATGCGGTCGTCGGCCATCAGCCCCATCAAGGCATCGAGCAGCTTTCGATCCGCCGCACCCTGCTCGCTCGCAGGCACGGGCGCAACACGCGGCGCCTCGGCGGCGGCAAAAATCGTCTCGCCCTTGATGCGCATCAGCGAACAGGCAAGTGCTACAACGACGGCGGCGAGAATGGCGTTGTGCGCGGTGGTAACGGCGCCCGGCGAGCCATTGCCTGATATCACGAGCTGCAGCACTGCGTTGATCGCGGCATAGATGGCGGTGGCGACCACGACGAACACCCGCAAGCGCCGGCGGTCCTCGACCAGATCGGTCGACCAGGACGCAATGGTCTGGCCGACAGCGAGCCCGACAAAGGCCAACGAAATCACGGTCATCGCCATGGCGGAAATTCGCGGATCCAATGCGTGCGCGGGCGCCAGCACGAGACAATTGACGAGACTTAACGCCGCCACCGCGGCCCACGGCACGGCATGCCAGCGGCGCAACACAAACGTATCGTCGAACAGCGCCCGCGCGAACAGCCAGAACACCACCGCGTTGGCGGTGGAAACCGCGATCAGGACCGCGTGCCACGCTGTCACCGGCGTCGCAAACCCGGTCGTCGCCGTCAGCGCATGGGCCGCGGAGCCCAGCGCAAACGCCGTCGCCAGCCGGCCGGCCGCAGCGGCCCTGAAATCCCGCAACAGCAGCGCCGCCAGCAATACCAGCAGCGTCGTTGTCCCGGCGACCAGCGCTAGATCGATCTGCGACAGCATGAGGTTAGGAGTTTCCGGACGACCAAGGCGCCGGTGATTGTAGTGCTATCCGTCGCGCGTTTCAATTCGCCACAAGTGCGGCGCGTATCATCCGCGCGAGGTCCGACTTGCGATACGGCTTGGCGAGCAGCAACACCCCGGCATCGAGATGGCCGTGATGGATGATGGCTTCGTTCGAATAGCCTGAGGTGAACAGCACTTTCAGCGAAGCCCGGCGCTGTAGCGCTACGTCGGCGAGCTGGCGGCCATTCATCGAGCCCGGCATGATCATGTCGGTGAACATCAGGGCGATGTGCTCGGGACCATCGATAATCGCCAAAGCCTCGGTCGCATTGGCCGCATGGAGCGTGACGTAACCCAGGCTTTGAATTTGGCCGAGAACGAAGGTCCGCACCAGACTGTCGTCCTCGACGACCAGTATGGTCTCGTCGCCACCTTCGATGGATAGCGTGCTCTCTTCCTCCGCTGGCTGCGCCGTACCTGTCGCTTGCGGCAGATAAATTCTCACCGTCGTGCCGTGGCCCTCTTCGCTGTAGATCTTGATATGGCCGTTGGACTGTTTGACGAATCCGTACACCATGCTGAGGCCGAGGCCGGATCCCTTGTTGACGTCCTTGGTGGTGAAAAAGGGTTCGAACACCTTGATCAGGAGGTCGGCGGGAATGCCGTGCCCGGAATCGGTTACCGCGACCATGACGTAATTGCCGGCGGTAACATCGGCGTTGACGCTGGCGTAGCTGTCGTCGAGGACGATATTGCCGGTCTCGATGGTGAGCTTGCCTCCATCAGCCATCGCGTCGCGGGCGTTGAGCGCGAGATTGAGGATCGCATTATTGAGTTGACTGGGGTCGATCAGGGCGTGCGACGCGTCGCCGGCGAGCACCGTGTGGACCTCAATTTGTCCGCCAAGTGTCGGTCGCAGCAGGTTGGCTGCTTCGCTGACCAGTGAATTGACGTCGACCTCGCGCGGTTGCAGCGGCTGCTTGCGGGCGAATGCGAGCAGGCGCTGGGTCAGATCGGCGCCGCGGCCTGCGGCTTCGTCGATCATTTTGGCGATGGCGGCGAGTTCCGGCCGGTCCGCGACTGCTTCAGCCAGGATTTCGATGGTTCCGGTGATGACCGTGAGAATGTTGTTGAGGTCGTGGGCGATGCCGCCGGTCAACTGGCCGACCGCTTCCATTTTCTGGGCCTGACGAAGCTGCAGGTCTGCGGCGCTCTTCTCGTCCAGCATCCGATCCTTTTCCTCGACGAGGGACTTCATCAGATCGACGGTCACCTGCAGGGCTGTCCCGCGGGAGGCGGTCGAGACCGCCTCGGCCAGGACGTTGGCAAAGCCGGTGAGAAAATTGATGTCGTACTGGTCGTAATCGTGCTGCTTGTCGTTATCGATCTCGAGGATCCCGTAAGGCTGGTCGTCGTTGCCCTTGATGATGACGTCGATGATCGAAACGATGCCATGCGCGGCGTAAAACGGCGGCGGATCGAAGCCGGCGTCCTTCTGCAGATTGTCGATGATGGAGGGCAGCCCGGTGGTGAAGGCGCGCCCCTGCGGCGAACTCATATCGGCGCGCGACACCACGTTACCGACAACGCCATCCTGCCAGCCGTAGCCGGCGACGATGAGGAGGTCATTCTCTTGCACGCGGTACTGGCACACTTTGCTGAAGGGTACGCTGAGGCCCTCGGCGCAGACCCGAGCCGCCTCGGTCAGGATCTTCGTCAGTTCCCGTTCGCGCAACGCAAAGCTGCCAAACCGCGCGAGCGCGGCCTGCTGGCGAAGCAGTTTCTGAACCTGGGCCGCGGCATCGATCATGGAAGGGCTCGAAGGCATTGCCGGGAATGGCCGGAGAAAAGATGGACTTCCCGGCGCGGCACTTATATCCGTAGATTTACGGGAATTGCTTTCAACCATTCTCGCCGAAAGGGCTGTTGGCCTTTTTGATAGCGCAAGCCTGCGCGATCTTGACCAGGCGGATCGCGGTGTCGCTGCGGTGTTTGGTGCAAGACACTGCTCGAAACCTTGACGGAGACTCATCATGAGCTGGCAACCCACCAACGATCCCGTGCTCGGCGATGCCAAATCCTGCGATGCGCTGGAGCTTGTCATCGTGCCGCGGACCCGCGATCTCGGCGATGGATTCGAGGTGCGCCGCGCGCTGCCGCACGGCAAGCGCCAGATGGTCGGCCCATTCATCTTCTTCGATCATTTCGGGCCGGTGCAGTTCATGTCCGGCAAGGGCATGGACGTTCGCCCGCATCCGCATATCGGGCTCGCCACCGTCACCTATCTGTTCGACGGCAGCATCATGCACCGCGACAGCGAGGGCAACATCCGGGAAATCGAACCCGGCGCGATGAACCTGATGACGGCCGGGCGCGGCATCGCCCATTCCGAGCGCACGCCGGACGTGCAGCGCAGGAACGGTCAGAAAATGCTGGGCCTGCAGAGCTGGATCGCGTTGCCCGCCGGATCGGAGGAAATCGCGCCGTCGTTTCAGCACTACGCCGCGGCTGACTTGCCGACGGTCGCCGACGGCGGCTTCACCGCGCGCGTGATCGCGGGCAGCGCGTTCGGGGCGACCTCGCCCGTGGCGATGGTGTCGCCGTGGTTCTACGCCGAGGTGTCGGCGCAGGCAGGTGTCAGCGTGCCGCTCGATCCCGACCATGAGGAACGTGCGATCTATCTCATCGACGGCGAAATCGAAATCGCGGGCGATCGCTTCGAAGGACCGCGGCTGCTGATCTTCCGGCCCGGCGACCGCATCACGGTCAAGACCACCACAAAGCCTGTGCGGATGATGTTTCTCGGCGGCGACGCGCTGGAAGGTCCGCGTCACCTCTGGTGGAATTTCGTCTCCTCCAGCAAGGAGCGGATCGAGCAGGCCAAACAGGACTGGAAAACCGGCCGTTTTGCCCAGGTTCCCGACGAGCACGAGTTCATTCCGCTGCCGGAGTGAGCTATTCCTTATTTCCGTTTTTGCTGCTCGCCGCTACGCGCCTCTATGCGATACGGCACCGTGTTTGAAAGTGTGACCGATGACCACCATGCTCGCCAGCGACCTGCCTCTTCCCCGGATCGGGCGCGGCAAAGTCCGCGACATCTACGCCGTCGGCGATGACCGCGTGCTGCTGCTGACCACCGACCGCATCAGCGCGTTCGACGTCGTGATGGCCGAGACCATCCCGATGAAGGGTGCGGTGCTGACCCAGATCAGCGCCTGGTGGTTCGAGCAGCTCGAAGGCGTGGTTCATCATCACATGATCAGCGCCGACGCCGATGCCATCATGTCAGAGGTACCGGCGCTGCAGGGCCATCGCGCCTCGCTCGCCGGCCGCGCGATGCTATGCCGGCGCACCACGGTATTTCCGATCGAATGCGTGGTCCGCGGCTACATCTCCGGTTCGGCCTGGAAGGAGTATGCCGCAGCAGGGCACGCTGGCCGGCGAGAAGCTGCCGTCCGGCCTGCTCGAGAGCGCCAAACTGGAGCCTGCGATCTTCAGCCCGGCCACCAAGGCCGAAACCGGTCACGACGAGAACATCACGATCGCGCGGATGCGCGAGGTCTTGGGCGACGAGGTGGCCTACGAGCTGGAGAGCATGGCTCGCGCCGTCTATACGCTCGGCGAAAAAATTGCCCGCGAGCAGGGCATCATCATCGCCGACACCAAATTCGAATTCGGCCGCGACAGAGACGGCCGCATCATTCTGATCGACGAGGTCATGACCCCCGACAGTTCGCGGTTCTGGGCGGCGGATGCCTACAAGCCCGGCCAGCCGCAGCCGAGTTTCGACAAGCAGCCGCTGCGCGATTATCTCGACGCCGAGCGCCGCGCCGGCCGCTGGAATGGCGACGCCCCGGCGCCGCCGCTGCCGGCCAGCGTGGTCGACGCCACCAGCAAGCGCTACCTCGAGGCCTATCGCCGCGTCACCGGCGCCGATCTCAAGATCAAGTAGTCGCGCGACCGATCCGACGCGCTCTTGTTGGCGGTAGAATCGCGGAGCGCGAAACGCTAGGCTCGTCCCGGTGCAAACCTGATCTGATCAGCGGCGCGAAGCGGGAGGCGGCATGACTTTGACGGTGCGGGAGATGACCGCCACAGAGACGGATCTCATCGTCGAGTATTTTTTCAGCTCCACGCCGGAGCATCTGGAAATGCTTGGCGTCGACCCCACCCGTTTCCCACCAGCGGCAAGCTGGCGCGAGCGGCTGCGCCGGGAAGCCACACTGCCGATCGAACAACGAACTGCCGTGCTGGTGATCTGGCTGTCGGACGATCAGCCGATCGGCTTTTCGACCGCCGACAAGATTTCCTTTGGCGAGCAGGCCAACATGCACCTGCATGTCATCGACCCCGAGCGCAGGCATCAGGGCATCGGCGCCGACTGCGTGCGGCGCAGCGTCGACCTCTATTTCGAGCGATTGAAGCTGAAGCGGCTTTTCTGCGAACCGCACGCATTCAACGTGGCGCCCAATCGCACGCTGCAGAGGGCCGGATTCAAGTATCTCAAGACCCATATGACCGTGCCGGGGCCGTTCAATTTTCATCAAGCGGTGACGCGCTGGGTGATCGAGCGGTAGGCGTTCAACAAATATCAGCGGAGGCAGACATGACCGAGGCCGAAACCGTGCTTGTCGAACGCGATGGACCGGTGACCATCGTCTCGATCAATCGTCCGCATTGCCGTAACGCCGTCGACGGCGCGACCGCACGAAAACTGTTCGATGCGTTCCGGGCCTTCGATGCCGACGCCGAGGCATCGGTCGCGGTGTTTACCGGCACCGGGGGTTATTTCTGCGCCGGCGCCGATCTCAAGGCGGTGGCGTCGGGCGATCCCAACAAAAAGCGCGAGATCGGCGGCCACGATTTGATCGCGCCGATGGGGCCGAGCCGGCTGCGGCTGTCAAAGCCTGTGATCGCGGCGGTCGAAGGCTTTGCGGTGGCCGGCGGCATGGAACTGGCGCTATGGGCCGACATGCGCGTGGTCGCCGAGGACGCCACCTTCGGCATCTTCTGCCGCCGCTTCGGCGTGCCGCTGATCGATCTCGGCACCATCCGGCTGCCGCGGTTGATCGGCCATTCCCAGGCCATCGACCTCATTCTGACCGGACGCCCGGTCGGCGGCGCGGAGGCGCTGCGGATGGGCCTTGCCAACCGCCTGGTGCGAAGGGGTGAAGCCGTTGCACATGCCATTGCGCTGGCCAAGGAGATCGCCGCATTCCCGCAAACCTGCCTGCGCGCCGACCGGCTTTCGGCGCTGCGGCAGTGGGACCTCGAGGAGGAAGACGCCATCGCCAACGAAATGCGCGGCGGGCTTGCCGTCATCGCATCGGGCGAAACGCTGTCGGGCGCCGCGCGCTTTGCATCCGGCGAGGGGCGTCACGGCGCGTTCGAGGCCAAGGAGGATTAGGCGGGTTCCGTCACGCGTCCCGCCCGCACGAAACCTGTTGTCCCCGAGCGCCGCAATCGTCTACCACTGACAATGGTGGTGGGGACAAGTTTTCGCGTGGTCAGTCAATCCGTCAGTCTCGGTCCAAAATTCCGCGCGGCGCTCAACGACGTTCTCGGCGGCAGCGCTGCCAGCTTTCTGACGATAACGTTCGGATTATCCTACTCGCTGTTGATCTTCACAGGTCCGCTGACACCCTATTTGTCCTACGGGCTGGCCGCCACTTTCATTGCATCGGCGGTTCTCGCCGCGGTTCTTGCGCTCGGAAGCTCGTTGCCGTTCGCGGTCGGGGCTCCGGAGACCTCAACCGCCGCGATGTCCGGAATATTGGCCTCATCGCTGGTCGAACGCATGGCGGTGGTCGATCCGACCGCTCCCCTGCTCGCGCCTGTCATCATTACCCTGGCGCTGGTCAGCTTCGTCACCGGCGTCGTGCTCTGCGGCTTCGGGATCACGCGGATGGGCCGGGCGATCCGTTACGTGCCTTATCCGGTGGTCGGCGGGTTTCTCGGCGCAACCGGTTGCCTGATCGTTCTAGGGGCGATCCGGGTCATCACCGGCTACCGCCTGCAATTATCAACGCTCGATCAGTTCGCAAACCTTTCGACGCTGTGCGAATTGGCGGCGGCCTGCGCCATGGCGGTGGTGCTGTATCTGACCTGGCACCGCTCGCGCAGTCCGTTTGGACTGCCGGTCATCATTTTCGGCGGCGTCATCGTCGCCCATGCCGGTTTCTGGATTTTCGGTGTCGCTTCGGCCAGCTGGACTTTTCAGCCGCCGCAAAGCGTCAACTTCCTGCTGCCGTGGAGCACGACCGAACTCGGCCGCTATCCCTGGTACACGCTGCTCGACCTCAGCGGCGCTTTCGTCGCCGTCGTCTTTGTGACGGCGATCAGCACCTTGTTCAACACCACCGGCATCGAAGTCGCCGTACACCGCGAAGCCGATCTCGAGCGCGAGCTGAATGTCACCGGCCTCGCCAACATGCTGTCGGGCGCGTTCGGAGGCTACACCGGCTGCATTTCGATGAGCCGCACCATCCTCAACTTCAACGCCGGCGGCACCGGCCGGCTGTCCGGGCTCACCGCCGCCGCGATCTCGCTGCTGATGCTGTCGGCGGCTCCCGCCGTGCTTGGCTACATGCCGAAATTCGTGCTCGGCGGCCTCTTGATCTATCTCGGCGCCGACCTGCTGCACAAATGGATCGTGCTGTCGCGGCGGCGGCTTTCGTTGACCGAGTATCTGTCGCTGCTGGCGATCATCGTCATCATCCTGCAATGGGGCTTCATCGCCGGCATCCTGATCGGCGTCGTGATCGGCTGCGCCACCTTCGCGCTGAGCGCGTCGCGGATCGATTCCATCAAATTCAGTTTCGACGGCTCGGAGTATCGCAGTTCGCTCGACCGCTCGCGCGACGATCAGGCGCTGCTTGCCGCGCATGGCGGCAAGATCCAGGGCCTCAACCTGCAGAGCTATCTGTTCTTCGGTTCGGCCAACCGGCTCTATCAGCACGTCAAGGCGCTGCTGGCGCGGCATCCGGAATGCCGCTTTCTGGTATTCGACTTCAAGCTCGTCACCGGCATCGATTCATCGGCCGCCTACAGCTTCGCGCAGATCAAGCGTGCTGCCCAGGATCGCGGCGTCAAGCTGGTGCTGGTGCATCTTCCGCCGGCGGAAGCCAAGGCGCTGCGATCGAGCGGCTTCATTACCGACGACGTCATCATCGTGCCCGAGCTGGATCATGCGCTGGAGGGGTGCGAGAACGAGATCATTGCGCAACATCAGGGCCTCGAACAGGAGGAGGCCAGCTTGCGCGACTGGTTCACCCAGATTCTCGGCTCCGAGCGCGACGCTGCGGCGTTGATGCATCGCTGCGAGCGTATCGAGGTCGATGCGGGCGAAACCATCGTCAGCGCCGGCGACGCCGCCGATTCGATGCATTTCATTCTGGACGGGCGCGTCGGGATCATGATTCCCACCGGCGAAGGCCGCACCACCCGGGTGCGAAGCCTCGGCCGCTACACCACGATCGGCGAGATGGGCCTCGTCTCGCATGCACCGCGCAACGCCACGATCCAGGCCGAGGTTGCGAGCATTCTCTATGTGCTGAGCGCGCATCAATTCGAGGCGATCAAGAGCGACAATCCGGCGCTCGGCCAGAAGCTGCTGACCTATTTTGTCACCGTGATCGCCGAGCGTTTGACCTTTGCGAACCGCATGATCGCGGTGCTGCGAAGGTAGAGGTCGTCCCGCACCC
Source organism: uncultured Alphaproteobacteria bacterium (assembly GCA_963742695.1). Taxonomy (GTDB): domain Bacteria; phylum Pseudomonadota; class Alphaproteobacteria; order Rhizobiales; family Xanthobacteraceae; genus Bradyrhizobium. The sequence goes on along the minus strand of CAVUNF010000016.1, from coordinate 7,017 downwards.
TTATTCGTAGCCCGGCGCCACGTGCAGCGAATGCGTCGCCAGCCTGCAGCGACACGGGTATGCTCCATCCGGGACGAAACTCGTTATTAAATCCCCGCCATCATCACATATTTGATCTCGACATATTCTTCCATGCCGTGATGCGAGCCTTCGCGGCCGAGGCCGCTTTCCTTGACGCCGCCGAACGGCGCGACTTCGGTGGTGATCAGTCCGGTGTTGACGCCGACCATGCCGGATTCCAGCGCTTCGGCGACCCGCCAGACCCGGCCGAGATCGCGCGAATAGAAATACGACGCCAGTCCGAACGGCGAATTGTTGCACATCGCGATCACGTCGGCCTCGTCCTTGAAGCGGAACACCGGCGCCAGCGGCCCGAAGGTTTCTTCATGCGCGACCAGCGCGTCGGGCGCGACGTTGGACAGCACCGTCGGTTCGAAGAAGCTGCCGCCGAGCGCATGGCGCTTGCCGCCGGTGACGATCTTGGCGCCGCCCTTGACGGCATCGGCGATGTGCTTCTCGACCTTGTCGATCGCATCCATGTTGATCAGCGGGCCCTGGGTGACGCCGGCTTCGGTGCCGTCGCCGATCTTCATCGCCGCGACTTTCTTCGACAGCTTTTCCACGAACTGGTCGTAGATCGCGTCCTGGGCGTAGATGCGGTTGGCGCAGACGCAGGTCTGGCCCATGTTGCGGTATTTCGAGACCATGGCGCCTTCGACCGCGGCATCGATATCGGCATCGTCGAACACCACGAACGGCGCATTGCCGCCGAGTTCGAGGCCGAGCTTCTTCACGCCGACGGCCGCCTGCTGGTACAGAATCTTGCCGACTTCGGTCGATCCGGTGAAGCCGACGAAGCGCACCGCCGGATGTTCGCACAGCACCTTGCCGATCGCCGACGAATTGCCGGTGAGGATATTGAACACGCCCTTGGGCACGCCGGCCTTCTCGGCCAGCGCCACCAGCGCCAGCGCGGTCAGCGGGGTTTCGTTGGCGGGCTTCAGCACCACGGTGCAGCCGGCGGCCAGCGCCGGCGATACTTTTCGGGTGATCATCGAGCAGGGAAAATTCCACGGCGTGATCGCGCCGCAGACGCCGATCGGCTGGCGGATTGCCAAGCAGCCGCGCGTCCGGCCGCTGCGTCGGAATGGTTTCGCCGTAGACGCGCCGCGCCTCCTCGGCGAAGAACTCGACATAGGCGCCGCCGATGTCGACTTCGCCGAGCGCCTCGGCGAGCGGCTTGCCCTGCTCCGAGGTCAGGATCAGCGCCAGGTCTTCGCGGTTGGCGATGATCAGGTCGAACCATTTGCGCAGGATGTTGGAGCGCTGCTTGGCGGTCAGCTTGGCCCAGGCCGGAAACGCGCGCTCGGCGGCTTCGACGGCCTGCGTTGCTTCCGCGGTGCTCATCTTGGGCACTTTCGCCAGTTCGACGCCGTTGACCGGATTGGTCACGGGGTTGGCCGGCGTGCCGGTCCAGGCGCCATCGATGTAGCACTGCTCGCGCAGCAGCGAGGGATCCTTCAGGCGGTCGCGCAGCGAGGGCGCGGAAGATGGCGTGGCGCGTGCGGCGGATGCAGTCGGGGTCATGGCGTTACTCCTCGGATTTTTTGGGTGTTGCATCGGAGTATAGGGCGAAACCGCCGGTAATGCATCGGCGGCAAACGCGGGGCTGCTTCAAGCAATTTTGAAGGCTGCGATGTTCGGAGTCATTCCGGGGCGATGCGAAGCATCGAACCCGGCAATTGCCATCGAGATTCCGGGTTCAGCCTGCGGCTGCCCCGGAATGACGGTTTCGGCATGACAATCTCAGGCCGCGCCGCTCATATAGGTTTCGCGGCGGCCGATCATGCGTTCCGCCGCGGCCTTGGCGTCGGCCTTGGAGGAGGTGGCGCAGGTGCGATATTCGAGATCGGGCGGTGCTGCGGGCTCGCGCCGTCCGAACCATGATTTGGAGCCGACCGGCAGCAGCGCCAGCGCCTGCGCGACGTTGTCGACCGCACCGAAGGAGTGCAGCGCGCCGGTCGCGGCGATGCGGACTTCGTAGATGCCGGGGGTGATCGGCGCTTCGATATTTTCGCCGCGCCCGGCCCGCGGATACCGTTTCCATTCGCTCCAGGTCGAAATCATCGTCGCCCCCTCGCGGTCTAACAGCCGCAATCATTTGTATCAAATTATTCAGTCCGGAACGCGTTTTACGCTGCGATCTGAATGTCTTACGACAAGAATAGTTCCGCAACAGCGAATGCGAAAACAGTATCGCGGATATTCCGTGTGGTCACCGACAATGCGTAGCGATTCCCGGTAAATTGTGGCGAGTGTTGCAGTTTGGCCGATTGCCCACAGCCACTGCCCACGTCCCGCTCCGCCGCATCACGAGACCGCGACATCGGCTGCCGTCGGCCGCGCGCCCTTGCGAGCCGCCGCGGCCGGGAGGAAGATCGCGCCGTTTCAAAAAATAAACGGGAGGTGACCCCATGCAAAGCCAAGCTCAGATCGATCAGGTGCTGCGTCAGAAAAGCGACGCCAGGGAAATTCCCGGCGTGGTTGCGATGGCCGCGACCAGCAAAGAGGTGATCTATCAGGGCGCGTTCGGCAAGCGCGACCTGTCCAAGGACGACGCCATGACCGCCGACAGCGTGTTCTGGATCGCCTCCATGACCAAGGCCGTCACCTCGGCGGCCGGCATGCAGCTGGTCGAGCAGGGCAAGCTCTCGCTCGACGCGCCGATCGGCAAGTGCTGCCGGATCTGGCCTCGCCGCAGGTGCTCGAAGGTTTCGACGCCGACGGCGCGCCGAAACTGCGGCCGGCGAAGAACCCGATCACGCTGCGCCACCTCATGACCCATACCGCCGGCTTTGCCTACGACATGTGGAACGGCGACATGGTGACCTATCTGGAGAAGACCGGCACGCCCGGCGTCACCACCTGCCAGAACGCGGCGCTGAAGACGCCGCTGATGACCGATCCCGGCACCCGCTGGGAATACGGCACCAACATCGATTTCGTCGGCAAGGCGGTGGAGGCCGCGAGCGGCAAGCGGCTCGACGCCTATTTGCGCGACCACATGTTCGCGCCGCTCGGCATGACCGACACCGGCTTTCAGGATCGGCGACGCGCAGCGCCAGCGGCTGGTCGCGCATGCATGCCCGCGGCGAGGATGGATCGCTGGCGCCGATCCCGTTCGAACTCGAGCAGGATCCGGAATTCCACATGGGCGGCGGCGGGCTCTACGGCACCGCCGGCGATTACATCAAGTTCACCCAGATGATCCTCAACAAGGGCCGCGGCAACGGCAACCAGGTGCTGAAGCCGGAAACCGTCGCGACGATGGGGCAGAACCACATCGGCGAGCTCAACATGGGCAAGATGACATCGGCGGTCGCGTTCGCGACCAACGATGTCGATCTCTATCCCGGACATGGTGAAGAAATGGGGGCTCAGCTTCCTGATCAACACCGCCAAGACCCCGGAGGGCCGCAGCCCCGGCAGCCTCGCCTGGGCCGGCCTCGCCAACACCTATTTCTGGATCGACCCGGCGCGCGACATCAGCGGCGTGATCCTGATGCAGGTGCTGCCGTTCGTCGACGGCAAGTGCGTGGAAGCGTTCGCGGGCTTCGAGAAGCGGCGTCTATGCCGGGCTCGATGCGGCGGCAGAAGGCGGCGTGAGGTGTCTGCACCCTGACCCCGCACTTCGTCATGGCCGGGCTCGTCCCGGCGCATCCACGTCTGCTGAGGCGGCGCGTCACTGGCAGAGCGTCGGATGCCCGGGCAAGCCGGGCATGACGAGCTGATGTCCGCCGGGGAAATTGCCCCGCACCGCGCATTTCGCATAATGTCTCCCATGCACTTGCGGCATGGAGGGGCCGACTTGACCACACCAACCGATAGCTATGTTTGCGGCGTCGCCGATGCGCCGCTGCTGGGCGACACCATCGGGCGCAGCCTCGATCTCGCCGTCCAGCGCTGGGGCGATCGCGAGGCGCTGGTTTCGCCGAGCCACGGCGTCAGGTGGACGCTGGAAGCAACTGGCGCGAACGGGTCGACGCGCTGGCGGCGGGCTTTCTCGCGCTCGGCCTCGAGCGCGGCGCGCGGATCGGCATCTGGTCGCTGAACCGGCCGGAATGGACGCTGACGCAGTTTGCCGCCGCCAAGGCCGGGCTCATTCTCGTCACCATCAATCCCGCCTATCGCCTCAGCGAACTCGAATTCGCGCTGGCCAAGGTCGGCTGCGCCGCGATCGTCACCGCCACCGCGTTCAAGACCTCGCAACTATATGGAGATGCTGAACACGCTGCTGCCGGAGCTGGCGACGGCGCAGCCGGGCGATCTGCACGCGGCGCGGCTGCCGGCAATTGCGCGCGGTCATCCAGATCGGCGGCCCGCCCTCGCCCGGCACCATTGCGTTCGAGGACGTCGCCGGCATGGGCGGCGCGCGCCACCGCGAGGCGCTGGCAGCGCTTGGCCTGACGCTTGCAGTTCGACGATCCCGTCAACATCCAGTTCACCAGCGGCACCACCGGATCGCCGAAGGGCGTGACGCTGACGCATCACAACATCCTCAACAACGGCTATTTCGTCGGCCGCGCGATGCGCCTGACCGAGACCGACCGCATCTGCATTCCGGTGCCGCTCTATCACTGCTTCGGCATGGTGATGGGCAATCTCGCCTCGGTCACCTGCGGCGCCACCATGGTCTATCCCGGCGAGGGCTTTGATCCGCTGGTGACGCTGCAGACCGTCGAGCGGGAGAAATGCACCGCGCTGTACGGCGTGCCGACGATGTTCATCGCCGAACTCGATCATCCCGAGTTTGCCAAGTTCGACCTGTCGTCGCTGCGCACCGGCATCATGGCCGGCGCGCCCTGCCCGATCGAGGTGATGCGGCGCGTCAACGAGGCGATGAACATGCGCGAGGTCACCATCGCCTACGGCATGACCGAGACCAGCCCGGTCAGTTTCCAGAGCGCGACCGACGATCCGCTGGAGCGCCGGGTCTCCACCGTCGGGCGCATTCATCCGCATGTCGAGGTCAAGGTGGTCGATCTCGAGGGCCGCATCGTGCCGCGCGGCGAACGCGGCGAATTGTGCACCCGCGGCTACAGCGTGATGCTGGGCTATTGGGACGAGCGCGAGAAGACCGCCGACGTGCTCGATGCGAACCGGCTGGATGCACACCGGCGATATCGCCGATCATCGACGCCGAGGGCTATTGCAACATCGTCGGCCGCATCAAGGACATGGTGATCCGCGGCGGCGAGAACCTCTATCCGCGCGAGATCGAGGAGTTTCTCTATCGCCATCCGAAGATCCAGGACGTGCAGATCTTCGGCGTCGCCGACGACCGCTACGGCGAGGAGCTCTGCGCCTGGATCCGGCCGCGCGCCGGCGAGACCCTGACCGCCGACGAGATCCGCGGCTTCTGCCAGGGCCAGATCGCGCACAACAAGATCCCGCGCTACATCGAATTCGTCGACGAGTTTCCGATGACCGTCACCGGCAAGATCCAGAAATTCGTGATGCGCGACGCGGTCGAGGCGCGGCTGGGATTGAAGGCGGCGAAGACGGCGTGAGGGACGTTCCTGCTAGTCGCTGCGGCCCGGCCAGATCGGCCATCACGGCGCGGCGAATGAACGTGACCACGTGCCATCGTACGTTGATCAGGACGTCCGCGCCGTCTGAGAACCACTGCATCCGCAGGGACGCCCGGAATTCAGCCTCCGGCGGGACAAGGCCCCTACACCGGCAGCCCGTTCTTCTGCGCCAGTTCCTTCAGCGACACCTGCGGCCGGGCGCCGATGTGCTGGATCACTTCGGCGGCGGCGAGTGCGCCGAGGCGGCCGGCATTCTCATGACCGGCGTTGCGCACCAGGCCGAACAGGAATCCGGCGGCGAACAGGTCGCCGGCGCCTGTGGTGTCCACCAGCTTTTGAATCGGGAATGCCGGCACGGCCACGACGCCGTCCTGTGAGGCCACCACGCAGCCCTTCTCGCTGCGGGTGACCACACCGAGTTTGGTATCGGCGCCCAATTGCTTCAGCGCGGCGTCGAAATCGGATGTCTCGTACAGCGATTGCAGTTCGGCCTCGTTGGCGAAAATCAGATCGACGGTGCCGTTCCTCATCAGGTCGAGAAATTCGCCGCGATAGCGGCCGACGCAGAACGCATCCGACAGCGTCAGCGCGACCTGGCGGCCGGCATCATGGGCGATGGTCGAGGCTTTCACGAACGCTTCCTTGGCGCTCTTCGGGATCCCAGAGATAGCCTTCGAGGTAGATGATGCCCGATGACGCGATTTGCGCGGCGTCGATATCGGCCGGTGTCAGATCCTGCGCGGCGCCGAGATAGGTGTTCATGGTGCGCTCGCCGTCCGGCGTCACCAGGATGTAGGAGCAGCCGGTGGCGGGGCCGCCCGAGGCGGCCCTGGTTTCGAACGCCACGCCGGCGGCGCGGATGTCGTGGGTATAGAGACCGCCGATCTGGTCATCCCTGACCTTGCCGACATAGGCGGCGCGCGCGCCGAAACCGGCAACGCCGACGACGGTGTTGGCCGCCGAGCCGCCCGACATCTCGGTCGCCGGGCCCATGTCTTTATAGATCGACAGCGCGCGAGCCTCGTCGATCAGCGCCATGCCGCCCTTGGTCATGCCATGGCTGACAAGGAACTTGTCGTCGGTCTGCACCAGCACATCGAAGATCGCATTGCCGATCGCGAGAACGTCGTATTTCGCTGAGGTCATTTTCGGGGTCCCTGCTATCGGCAATTGCGAGGGATGCGGCCTATCACGATCAGGCCGGGAATCGCAAATGGGTGCTGCGGCCCATCCTTCGAGACGGCCGCTTGCGGCCTCCTCAGGATGAGGCTTTTGCTGGTCGAAACACAGTAAACCTCATGCTGAGGAGCGCGCTCTTGCGCGCGTCTCGAAGCATGGGCAGCAAGCGACACGGCTGCTAAAGAAGCCACATGATCCGGTCCTTTCTCACGGTGTCCTCGGGAACGCTGGCCTCGCGCCTGCTCGG
>CAVUNF010000015.1:0-69017 GCA_963742695.1 uncultured Alphaproteobacteria bacterium | reverse complement strand
CCGCCGTGACCGCCTGCGAGATGAAGGCGAACATCGTGGCCGAGCCGAGCGTGTAGTACCAGTTGGTGCCCTTCGGGACCTTGCGGTAGAGGAACCCGCGCAGGAACGGGCTGGCGCCGGTGCGCTCGTCGAGCCAGCCAACGGCGCCGGCGACTCCTTCGAGCGCGTGGTCCTTGGCCGTCGGCTTCGTCTTGGTGGCGGGCGCGCCGTTCGGGCCGCCGTTGCCGCCGTTGCCGCCATTGCCGCGATTGCCGCCGTTGTCGCCGGGCCGGCGCGGCGACGGCTTGAGGAACTTCGGTACGGGAGCCTTCATGTCGTCGGCCTCGCGGGATCAGAGGTACTCCCACAGGCCGTCGAGATGGTTCGACGGGTCGCGCGGCTTGAAGCGTCGCAGCTCGGAGTTGACCGAGAAGCGGTCGCCGATCTCCACGCGGCCGCGCGAGACCTTGGTGTAGAAGCGGTCGAGGGGCCGCACGGGCGGGCCGCCCTCGACCTGGCCCGCGGAGCCGTAGACACCGCCGTGGCAATCGGCTTCGCGCGCGACGCCATGCTGGCGGCGCTGCTCGGCACCGGCCCGGTCGCGGATGCGTTCCTGGTGGCGTTTCAAGGGGTCAATGTCGTGCGACGGCTGTTGACCGAGGGCGCGCTGAACGCGTCGCTGGTGCCGGCCTGGCTGCGGGTGCGCGATACCGAGGGCGCGGTGGCCGCCGCCGCATTCGCAGGCAGCGTGCTCGGCACCGTCAGCGCCGCCTTGGTGGTGGCGACGGCCGGAATCGGCCTCGTGATGCCGCTGGTGATATCAGCGCTGGCGCCGGGCTTTACCGGGACGGCGACGCTGCAGCTCGCGGTCGATGACGCGAGGCTGATGCTGCCGTATCTCGCGTTCGCAGGCCCCGTCACCGATCATGATGGCGCTGCTGAATGCGCAAGGCCGATTCGCGCTCACCGCCTTCTCGCCGCTGCTGTTCAACATCGCGCTGATCGCGGTGATGGCGGCGCTGCTGGTCTGGCGGCAGGATGCGCTGTTCGCTGCACTTGTCATCGCCGGCACCGTCGGCATCGCCGGGCTGCTGCAGTTGCTGATTTTGGTTGCGCGCGGCGGCAGTACCGCGACGCCGCTGCGGATTGCGTTCGACCCGCAGATGCGCGGCTTTCTCGGCAAGGCGGGGCCGGGCATGATCGCGAGTTCAGGACCGCAACTGCTCATCGTCGCCGGCGCGGTCATCGCGTCGTCATCGCCATCTGTTGTGTCGTGGCTGTATTTTGCCAATCGCCTGATCGAGCTGCCGCTCGGCATCGTCGGCGTCGCCATGGGCACGGTGCTGGTGCCGGAATTGACACGCGCGGTGCAGGGCGACGATCGCGCTGCCATTGCACATGCGGAATCGCGCGGCCTCGAACTCGCGGTAGGGCTGGCGCTGCCGGCAACGCTCGGGCTGATGGTGCTGAGCGAACCGATCGTGCGGCTGTTGTTCGAACACGGCGCGTTCACTGCGGCCGATACGGCGGCAACCGCGCGTGCGCTGATGTGGCTGGCGCTGGCGCTGCCCGCGCATGTGCTGGTGAAGGCATTGTCGCCGGCGTTCTTTGCCCGCGAGGATACGCTGACGCCGCTACTCGCAACGCTCAAGGGATTTGCGGTCGCCATCGTTCTGGCTGTCCTGCTCGGACATTACTTCGGCGCCGAGGGCATCGCCGCCAGCATTGCGCTGGGAGCGTGGAGCACGGCGTTCGGCCTGATCCGCCGTGGCGCGGAGACTTTCGGATTCTCGATCGATGCCGACGGCGAAGCGACGGTTGCCGCGCATCGTCGTATCGGCGCTGGCGATGGGCGCGCTGCTGTGGCTCGCGACACGGTTCTTGCCTCCAGCCGCCAGCGCGCACGGCCTCGTGCAGGCCGTCCTGCTGCTGATCGCGATATCGGCGGGAATTGCGATTTACGGCCTGTTTCTAAGGCTTTTCGGCGTCACCGGCTGGCGCGAAGCGGTTAACGCCTTCAGGCAAAACCGTCGCCTCCTGACTTGCGCTGATAGCCCCTGCGTGGCATTGGGACGGCGCGTCGCGCCTGTTGGCAATCGACGGCGCGAAACAGGCACGCGCGGGAAGCTGACCATGGCAATCGTTGAACGGGTATTTTCAGGCGTCCAGCCGACGGGCAATCTGCATCTCGGCAATTACCTCGGCGCGATCGTCAATTTCGTCAAACTGCAGGAAACCCACAACTGCCTGTATTGCGTGGTCGACATGCACGCCATCACCCAACCGGTGGAGGGCGGCCCGGCCGAACTGGCGCGCAATACCCGCGAAGTGACCGCGGCCTTCATCGCCAGCGGCATCGATCCGAAGAAGCACATCGTGTTCAACCAGAGCCAGGTGCACGAACACGCCGAACTGGCCTGGGTCTTCAATTGCGTGGCGCGGATCGGCTGGCTCAACCGCATGACGCAGTTCAAGGACAAGGCCGGCAAGGATCGCGAGGCCGCTTCGGTCGGACTGTACGATTATCCGGTGCTGATGGCGGCCGACATCCTGGTGTATCGCGCCACCCATGTGCCGGTCGGAGAAGACCAGAAACAGCACCTCGAACTGTCGCGCGACATCGCGCAGAAATTCAACAATGACTTTTCCGAGTCGATCCGCGGTCACGGCTTCGAGGACGGATTGTTTTTCCCGCAACCGGAGCCGCTGATCACCGGCCCGGCGACGCGGGTGATGAGCTTGCGCGACGGCACCAAGAAGATGTCGAAGTCGGATTCGTCGGACAATTCGCGGATCAACCTCACCGACGACGCCGACACCATCGCGCAGAAGATCCGCAAGGCGAAGACCGATCCGGAGCCGTTGCCGTCGGAGGAAGACGGGCTGAAACCGCGTCCCGAGGCCGACAATCTGGTCGGGATTTACGCCGCGCTTTCCGGCCGCGGCAAAGCCGATGTGCTCGGCGAATTCGGCGGCGGGCAGTTTTCGAATTTCAAGAACGCGCTGGTCGAACTGTGCGTGGCCAAACTGTCGCCGATTGCATCCGAGATGAAGCGGCTGGTCGCGGATCCCGGCCATGTCGATTCAATTCTGATCGACGGCGCCGACCGTGCCCGCGCCATTGCCGCCGAGACGATGGCGGCCACCAAGGACATCGTCGGTTTCGTCCGGAAACGCTGACGTCTCACTCTCCATGGGAGAGGTCGATTGCGAGCATCCGGGCGATTGTGCAACGATGTCGTACCTCATCCGATCTCCCCATGGGAAGGCGCGCTGCGTGCGGGAATGAGCAATCCACCGTTGTTCCTTTAAGCAGCGCAGCTCGACGCCGCTTGTCTGACATGGCTGCGCCGTGGCAGCATGCAACTTGGCGCAGCATCGGGACATGCATGACCACCCAGCGACGAAGCTACGAGACGGGTCACAAGCCGAAATGCCTGGTTATCGTTGACGACACCGCGGAATGGGACCGCGCGGTCTATTATGCCGCCCGCTGGGCGATCCGCGTCGGCGGCGGGGTGGTGATGCTGCGCGTCATCGAGATCGAGGACCAGAACCAGCAATGGCTGGGGGTGGCCGACATCATGCGCGCCGAAGCCCATGAGGCCGCGGATGCAGCCCTCGACCGCGCCGCCGGCCGCGCCAACGGCATCGCCGCGATCACGCCGGAGCGGGTGATTCGCGAGGGCGACCCGACCGAGCAGATCCTCGACGTCATCGACAAGGACGTCGATATCGCGATGCTGGTGCTGGCCGCCAATCCCGGGCCGGAAGGGCCCGGCCCGATCATCACCATGATGGCCAAGACGGTCGGCGCGTTTCCGATCCCGGTCGTCATCGTGCCCGGCGGCCTGAGCGACGAGGCGATCGACGGGCTGTCGTAATCCCCTGATGCGAGTTACGGAACTGCAGCCCTGCAGCGCTCTTGATCGTGCGTTTGCTGTCGCCATCTGCTAGGGATATCACCACGCGCCGGCCTTGAACCGGCGACGCCGGAGAAAACCATGTTCATCCAGACCGAAGCCACGCCCAATCCCGCCACCCTGAAATTCATTCCCGGCCGCGCCGTGCTCGACAGCGGCACGCTGGAATTCGCCAACCGCGAGGCCGCTGCGCGCTCGCCGCTCGCCGAAAGACTGTTCGGCGTGCCCGGCGTCACCAGCGTGTTCTACGGCTCCGATTTCGTCACCGTGACCAAGGACGACAGCGACTGGCAGCATCTCAAGCCGGCGATCCTCGGCGCCATCATGGAGCACTATATGTCCGGTGCGCCGCTGCTGGCCGACGGCACCGCGGCAAGCGACGAGGCCGCCGACGAGGAGGAAGAATTCTTCAACGAGGCCGACGCCGAGACCGTTGCGACCATCAAGGACCTGATCGAAACCCGGGTGCGCCCTGCGGTCGCCAATGACGGCGGCGACATCACCTTCCGCGGCTTCAAGGACGGCGTCGTCTATCTCAACATGAAGGGCTCCTGCGCCGGCTGCCCGTCATCGACCGCGACCCTGCAGCACGGCATCCAGAATCTGCTGAAGCATTTCGTGCCCGACGTGGTCGAAGTCCGGCCGATGTGATTTTGCTCTGAGAGCATTGTTTGTATCGGCGTCATGCCCGGGCTTGTCCCGGGCATCCACGTTCTTGGGCCATTGAAAAGACGTGGATGGCCGGGACAAGCCCGGCCATGACGGCGAGAACCGCGCGCCTTTCGTCATGAATAATGTTACCAGTTCCCCATGCTGATCCTCGCCATCGATACCGCGCTTGATGCCTGTGCCGCCGGCGTTCTCGACACCAGTGCCGGCAGACTGATCGCGCAGGAATCGCTGGCGATGAAGCGCGGCCATGCCGAGGCGCTGATGCCGCTGATCGCGCGCGTCATGAAGGCGTCGGGCATCGCGTTCGCAGGCCTCGACCGGATCGCCGTCACCACCGGCCCCGGCAGCTTTACCGGCTTGCGGGTCGGGCTGTCAGCGGCGCGCGGCATTGCGCTCGCCGCCGACAAGCCGGTGGTCGGGCTCACGACGCTGACGGCCTATGCCGCACCCCTGGTCAGCGAGAGCGGCGAGCATCCGATCATCTCCGCGATCGATGCGCGGCATGACCATGTGTATTTTCAGGTGGTGAGCGGCAATGGCAGTTCGCTGGTGCGGCCGCAGGTCGCCCCGATCGAAGTGGCGCTGGAAGCGTCGCGGTTCGGCGCCGCGCATCTGGTCGGCAATGCCGCCAGAATTCTCGGCAGATCGCTGGCCGGCGCAGGCGCTGCCGCCGTTCAAGGTCGATGCGCAAGCCGGCACCCGATATCGCCTGGGTGGCGTGGCTCGGCGCCGCGGTCAGTCCGAACACCGCGCTCGCCCGCCCGTTTTATCTGCGCGCGCCCGATGCCAAGCCGCAAAAAGATCTGCTGCAAAAGCCCGCGCAGTTCACCGCGCCATGATCAGCCGGATCATTTCCTGGCTCGCCGAATGGTGGCGCGGCGGCGCCACCGCGATCGAGCCCGCGACCCTGCGCGATGCGGCGCGGCTCGCGCAATTGCACGGCGCGTCATTTCACCGCGGCTGGGGCGAAGGCGAGTTCGAGGGCATGCTGTCCGAGCGCAACACGCTGGTGCATCGGCTGCGGCAGGGCCGCAAGATCATCGGCTTTGCGGTATCGCGGATGGCGGCGGATGAGGCCGAAATATTGTCGATTGCGGTGGCGGACAGCCATCGCGGGCGCGGCCTGTCCCGCAATCTGCTGCTGATTCATCTCGGCCATCTCGCCGGCCGCGGCGTGCGCACCGTGTTCCTCGAGGTCGAGGAAAATAATCAACCGGCGCGGCGGCTGTACGAACGGGCCGGATTTGGCGTCGCCGGCCGCCGCGAACGGTATTACCGGGAGCCGAACGGGGAACAATTGAACGCGCTGTTGATGCGGCGCGACTTGTCGTAACGCTCGCGCGGTGGCACAACAGGCTCCATCTCCAAGGCGAAAAGCATGACCGCATTTAAATCCACGCCCGCGCTCAAGGCCACCGGTATCGAAGCGCGTTGCGCCGCCACCGGCATGCGCATGACCGAGCAGCGCCGGGTGATCGCGCGCGTGCTGGCGGAGGCGGTGGACCATCCCGATGTCGAGGAACTGTATCGCCGCTGCGTCGCGGTCGACGACAAGATCTCGATCTCGACGGTATATCGGACCGTCAAACTGTTCGAGGATGCCGGCATCATCGAACGGCACGACTTTCGCGAGGGCCGCGCCCGCTACGAACAGATGCGCGACAGCCACCACGACCATCTGATCAATCTGCGCGACGGCAAGGTGATCGAATTCACCAACGAGGAAATCGAAAAGCTGCAGGCCGAGATCGCCCGCAAGCTCGGCTACAAGCTGGTCGATCACCGGCTGGAGCTGTATTGCGTGCCGCTGGACGACGATAAGTCGTGAGCGCGTGTAGACCCGCGTCGCAACCTCAATGTCGTCATTCCGGGGAGCGCGAAGCGTTAGCCCGGAATCTCGAGATTCCGGGTTCATGCTTCGCATGCCCCGGAATGACGGTATTGGCTATGCTGGATTTTCCGTCCGCTTAGCCTATATCTGAGCCGTGAACACCCTGCGCCGCAATGGCGCCACCTCGGCACAGCAATCAGGTTCCATGAACCCGCCGCGCAAGCTGCACATCAAGTCATATGGCTGTCAGATGAACGTCTACGATGCGCAACGCATGGTGGACACGCTGGCGCCGGAAGGCTTTGTCGAGACCGCAAGCGTCGATGACGCGGACCTGGTGATTCTCAACACCTGCCACATCCGCGAAAAGGCCTCCGAGAAGGTCTACTCCGAACTCGGGCGGCTGCGCGTGGTCAAGGAAGAAGCCGCGCGCAACGGCCGCCGGATGAGCATCGCGGTGGCCGGCTGCGTCGCGCAGGCCGAAGGCAACGAGATCATCCGCCGCGCGCCGTCGGTCGATGTCGTGGTCGGCCCGCAAAGCTATCATCATTTGCCGCAACTGCTGGCGCGGGCCAAAAGCCATGGCCGCGCGCTGGAGACCGAATTTCCGGTCGAGGACAAGTTCGGATTCCTTGCCCGCGCCAAAGCCCGACGCGATCCGCGCCCGCGGCATCTCATCGTTCGTGACGGTGCAGGAAGGCTGCGACAAGTTCTGCACCTTCTGCGTGGTGCCGTATACGCGCGGCGCCGAAGTGTCGCGGCCGGTGGCGAAGATCATCGACGATGTGACGCAGGCTCGCCGACAACGGCGTGCGCGAAATCACCCTGATCGGACAGAACGTCAACGCCTATCACGGCGAGGGACCGGACGGCCGCATCTGGCCGCTCGGCACCTTGTTGCGTCGTATCGCCGAAATTCCCGGCATCGTGCGGCTGCGCTATTCGACCAGCCATCCCCGCGATGTCGACGACAGCCTGATCGAAGCCCATCGCGATCTCGCCGCGGTGATGCCGTTCGTCCACCTTCCGGTCCAGTCCGGTTCCGACCGCATCCTCGCCGCCATGAACCGCAAGCATACCGTGGACGATTACCGGCGGGTCATCGACCGGTTTCGGGCGGCCCGGCAAGATATTGCATTTTCATCGGATTTTATCGTGGGCTTCCCCGCCGAGACCGAGGAAGATTTCGCCGGCACCCTCGCACTGGTCACACAAATCGGATACGCTGGCGCCTATTCGTTCAAGTATTCGCCGCGGCCCGGCACGCCGGCGGCGGACATGCAGGAGACGGTGTCAGCGGCTGAAATGGACGAGCGATTGGTGCGGCTTCAGGAATTGATCGACAGCCAGCAATCGGCCTTCAATCAGGCTGCGATTGGCACCACGGTCGATGTGCTGTTCGAACGCGCCGCCCGCAATCCCGGCCAGATCGTCGGCCGCACCGCCTATCTGCAGCCGGCGCATGTGATGGCCTCGGCCGACATCATCGGACAGGTCTTGCCGGTCACGATCGAAAGCCTCGAGCGCTACAGCCTGCTCGGCGAACTCGCAGCGGCCTCACAGTTCACGCCGCCGGCATTGTCGCAAATCTCTCATTCTCAAATGATCACGGGAGCCTGAACCCTTGCCAAAAAGCGCATCGGATTCGCCTTCACTCGCTCCCAGCCGCAAACTTGACCGCGACATGCAGATCCCGCCCGAAACCCAAGTCGTCATCGACTTCGATGACAATCGCGCGGCGTCGGCGCTGGTCGGACCCTACGGACAAAACCTCGCGCTGATCGAACGCCGGCTCGGCGTCGTGGTCGATTCGCGCGGCAATCACATCACCATCGCCGGATCGCGCGACGGCTGCGACGCCGCGCGGCGCGTGCTGGAGACGCTGTATGCGCAGGCGACCCAGGGCCACGATCTGGCGCAGGGCGATGTCGAAGGCGCGATCCGCGCCGTGATCGCGCAGGGCTCGCTGTTCGAATTCGACGCCAAGACGCCGAAATCGGCGTTCGAGACCATCAATCTGCGCAAGCGCCCGGTGCGGGCGCGCACCGCCGCGCAGGACTCCTACATCCGCGCGCTCAAGCGCCACGAAATGGTGTTCGGCATCGGCCCCGCCGGCACCGGCAAGACCTGGCTTGCGGTGGCGCAGGCCGCGCAATTGTT
The DNA here is from genome assembly GCA_963742695.1 of uncultured Alphaproteobacteria bacterium. Classification (GTDB taxonomy): domain Bacteria; phylum Pseudomonadota; class Alphaproteobacteria; order Rhizobiales; family Xanthobacteraceae; genus Bradyrhizobium. Next base: position 60,452 of record CAVUNF010000015.1, on the reverse strand, counting down.
CGAGCGCAAGGAAGTCGATCGCATCATCCTGTCGCGGCCCGCGGTCGAAGCCGGCGAGCGGCTCGGCTTCCTGCCCGGCGATTTGCGCGAGAAGGTCGATCCTTATCTGCGGCCGATCTACGACGCGCTGTACGATCTGATGGATTCGCGCATCGTCGAGCGCGCGCTGCAGACCGGCGAGATCGAGATCGCGCCGCTGGCCTTCATGCGCGGCCGCACCCTGACCAACGCCGTCATCATTCTCGACGAGGCGCAAAACACCACCTCGATGCAGATGAAGATGTTCCTGACCCGGCTCGGCGAAAACAGCCGCATGATCATCACCGGCGATCCCTCCCAGGTCGATCTGCCGAACGGCCAGACCTCGGGTCTCGCGGAAGCCGCGAGACTGCTCGATGGCGTCGAGGGCATCTCCCAGGTGAAATTCACCGCCGAAGACGTCATCCGCCATGAACTGGTGGCGCGGATCGTCGCCGCCTATGAAGGATTGCCGCAGCGGCCGGCAACCAGCAAACCTTGATGCGAATAACTTCCGCCGCGACCGCGCCGGGGACGAATTCCCGTCGCAACAGAAATTCCGGACCGATGCCGCGCTTTGCCGTTCCCATAACCGAGGTTCTCGTCGTCGCCGATTGCTGGCAGGCCGAGCCCGACGCCGAGGCCGTGATCCAGCGCGCCATCGCCGCGGCGGCCGAGATGGTCGATAGCGGCGCCGGCGAAGCCGAACTCGCGGTCATGCTGACCGACGATGCCGGCATTCGCACGCTCAACAGCAACTGGCGCGGCATCGACAAGCCGACCAACGTGCTGTCGTTTCCGGCCTTGCCGCCGACCGGCCCGGTCGGTCCCGACGACGCGCCGCGGATGCTCGGCGACATCGCCATCGCCTATGAGACCACGCGCAAGGAGGCCGATGACGAGCAAAAGCCGTTCGATCATCATCTCAGCCATCTGGCGGTGCATGGCTTCCTGCATTTGATCGGCTACGATCACGAAAAAGACGACGACGCCGAGGCCATGGAAGTCTCTGGAAACGGAGATCCTGGCGCAACTCGGCATTCCCGATCCGTATGCGGACCGGGAGCGGATGGACTGAGATGCCGGATTCCGAACCGACCCACGACAATCCGCGCAACACGCGCAACCTGCCGGCGGTGGTGCAGGCCGGCGAAGTGATGCGCCCCGCCGCCGACAACTGGCTGACCCGCGCGATCCGCACGCTGTTCGGATGGAAGCCGGGCTCGGTGCGCGACGATCTGCAGGTCGTGCTCGATGCCTCGACCCCGGACGAGGTCGGGTTCTCCGCCATCGAGCGCACCATGCTGCGCAATATTCTCGGCCTGCATGAGCGGCGCATCGCCGACGTGATGGTGCATCGCGCCGATATCGTCGCGGTCAAGCGCGACATCCCGCTTGGCGAATTGATGGGCCTGTTCGAAAGTGCGGCGCATTCGCGCCTGGTGGTCTACAACGAAACCCTCGACGATCCCGAAGGCATCGTTCATATCCGCGACCTGCTGGCGTTCATGACCGCGCGGGCGCGCGTGCCCGATACCGGCAAGGCCAAGCGCAAGAAGCCGTTCCCCGCCGGTCTCGATCTGCGCGCGGTCGATCTCGCGCTGCCGCTGGCGGACGCCAACATCATCCGAAAGCTGCTGTTCGTGCCGCCGTCGATGCGGGCGATCGATCTGTTGGCGCAGATGCAGGCCTCGCGCATTCATCTGGCGCTGGTGGTCGACGAATATGGCGGCACCGACGGCCTGGTGTCGATCGAGGACATCGTCGAGCAGATCGTCGGCGAGATCGACGACGAGCACGACAGCGACGAGCCGCCGGCGATCGTGCGGCAGGCGGACAATTCCTTCATCGCCGACGCGCGCGCCAGACTCGACGACGTCCGCTCCGTGATCGGCGAGGATTTCGTCACCGGCGAAGCCGGCGAGGAAGTCGAGACGCTGGGCGGCTATCTCGTCACCCATGTCGGCCGCCTGCCGGTGCGCGGCGAGGTCATTTCAGGCCCCGGCAATTTCGAGATCGAAGTGCTCGATGCCGATCCGCGACGCGTCAAGCGCCTGCGCATCGGGACGCGCAAGGAACGCCCCGCGGCGCGCACGCCGCGCGAGAGCCGCCGCCGCGAAGCCGCACCTGAGGCAGGTCAGCCGCAGGCCAACGACAATGCGAGCCCGCCGTCCAGCGACGGAGCCGGCTCGCAGTGAGCATCGCAGACAACCTCCGCAAACTCGGGTCTTGCCGATCATCCTGTCCTGGGGATGGAAGCGCGCCGCCATCGCGCTGGTCGCCGGCGCGCTGTCGGCGCTGGCGATGGCGCCGTTCAATGCCTGGCCGGTGCTGTTCCTGACTTTTCCGGTCATGGTCTGGCTGATCGACGGCGCCGGCGCCGGACGCTGCGCGGCGTGCCGGCGGCGGCGATGGCGGGCTGGTGGTTCGGGCTCGGCTATTTCGTGCCGGGACTGTACTGGATCGGCTACGCCTTCCTGGTCGATGCGCCGACCTTCGCCTGGCTGCTGCCGTTTGCGGTTCTGGGCCTGCCCGCCTATCTCGCGCTGTTCACCGCCTTCGGCTTCGCGCTGGCGCGCCTGATCTGGACCAGGGACGGTTCGCGGGTGATCGCGCTTGCGGCCAGCCTGACGGTGAGCGAATGGCTGCGCGGCCAGGTGCTCACGGGTTTTCCCTGGAATGCGTTCGGCTACGCGCTGACCGAACCGCTGGCGCTGGCGCAGACCGCGTCGCTGATCGGCCTGTGGGGCCTGACATTTCTCAGCGTGGCGATTTTCGCAAGCCCCGCCGTGCTGATCGACGGCAGCTTCGCGCGGGCGCAGACCGTGGATCGCGCCTGTGATGGCGATCGTGCTGCTGGTCGCGATGGGAATTTTCGGCGGCATTCGCCTGAGCGCTGCAGCCGACCAGCATGGTTGCGAACGCCAAGCTGCGGATCATGCAGCCCAATCTGCAGCAGGACGTCAAATTCAACTACGCCGCCAAGGCGGAGGTGATGCAAAAATATCTGACGCTGTCGGATCGCGCGTCCGGGCCGCAATCCACCGGCGTGCGCGACGCCAGCATCCTGATCTGGCCGGAATCGGCGTTCCCGTTTTTCCTGACCCGCGAAGCCGATGCGATGGCGCAGATCGCCGAGCTGCTTGCCCAAGGGCACCGTCCTGATCACCGGCTCGGTGCGCGCGCCGGATCTGCCGCCCGGCACGAAGGTCACGCGCGCCTATAATTCGATCTACGTCATCGACCACGACGGCAGCGTGCTGTCGGTTTACGACAAGCTGCATCTGGTGCCGTTCGGCGAATATCTGCCGTTCCAGGACTGGATGGAAAAACTCGGCTTCGTCCAGCTCACCAAGGTTCAGGGCGGATTCATTCCGGGCACGCGCCGGCGCCTGATGGACGTACCAAGCGCGCCGCGCATGCTGCCGTTGATCTGTTACGAGACGATCTTTCCCGGCGACATTGCGTCGCGCGAGGATCGTCCGGGCTGGATCGTCAACCTGACCAATGACGGCTGGTTCGGAATCTCGACCGGCCCCTATCAGCATCTGCAGCAGGCGCGCCTGCGCGCGATCGAGCAGGGGCTGCCGGTGGTTCGTGCGGCCAACAGCGGCATTTCCGCCGTGATCGATCCGCTGGGGCGGATCGTCGCACGGCTCGGTCTCGGCGTCGAAGGCGTGCTGGATTCCAGCCTGCCATCTGCGATTGCGCCGACGATCTACGCCCGCAGTCGGCGACATTCCCGCCGCGGTCATCGTCGCAGCCGGCCTTGATTTTTGTCATTCGGCGCCGCGTTGCGAAGCGAATTCCTGAGGCAGCGCATGACTGAAAGAAATTTCGCCGACGTTGCGCCTGATCGCTGCAAGCAATCGACCGTGTGTTACCGGATCGTCCAATCGGTTGATTGCTCAAATTGTCTGTAACTGGCTTCAAGCGGCATTTGACGGTGTAGTGTCTGAGGCATACGTCAAGTTCCGTCGGCTCATCCCCTCGCGATTTCCCAAGGAGTGTTGGAAATGTCCACCAAAGCGCCCAACCCTGTTGACAAATATGTCGGCAGTCGCGTGCGCATGCGCCGGATCATGCTGGGCATGAGTCAGGAAAAGCTCGGCGAAGCATTGGGCCTCACCTTCCAGCAGGTCCAGAAATACGAAAAGGGCACCAACCGGGTCGGAGCCAGCCGCATTCAGCAGATCTCCGAAATACTTCAGGTGCCGGTATCGTTCTTGTTCGAGGGAGGACCGAGCGGCACCGCGGGCGCGCAAGGCTTTGCCGAAGGAACCTCGCCGGCCTACATCTCCGATTTCCTGGCGACCTCCGAAGGCCTGGCGCTGACCCGCGCGTTCACGCGCATCACCGATGCCAAGCTCCGGCGCAGCATTGTCGAGATGGTCGAACAGATCGCCGCGCGCGAAGGACCCGACAAGCGCTGAGAGTAGGCTGTTTTAGTTTGCGAGGCTTCGAAATCTAAAATATGCCGTCATTCCGGGATGCGCCCTTCGGTCGCAATTGCGACCTGAGCGACATCCGGAGATGCTCCTGCAGTGGTTATGATTCCGGGTTCGCCGCTTGCGCGCGCCCCGGAATGACGATGATTGAAAGCCACGACATGCCAACGACACCCACCTCCAATCCCTTCGATTCCAAAACCATTCTCGATGGCATCCGCCGCTGGGTCGAGATCGAGACGCCGACGGAAGCGCCCGAGCAGGTCAACAAGCTCGCGACCATGGTCGCGGACGGCTATCGCGATTTGCCCGTGCGCATCGAGCGCGTCGCCGGACATTCCGGCTGCGGCGATCATCTGGTGGCGCGTTCGTCGTGGGGACAGGATGCACCGGGAATCCTGGTGCTGAGCCATCTCGATACGGTTCATCCGATGGGATTCATCGAACGCCTGCCGTTCAAAATCGAAGGCGACAGCGCGTTCGGTCCGGGCATCTATGACATGAAGGGCGGCGCCTATCTGGCTTACCATGCGTTCGCGCAGCTTTGCGCAGGCGGCGAACGCTCTGCCCAGGACTACCTTGGGCATTACCCATCTCTATGTCTCGGACGAGGAAATCGGCAGCCCGACGTCGCGCGCGCTGATCGAGGCCGAGGGGCGCAAGGCGAAATATGTGCTGGTCACCGAACCTGCCCGCGACGGCGGAAAAATCGTCACCGGACGCAAGGGCGTCGCGCGCTTCGAGGTTTTTGTCAAAGGCGTTCCTGCGCATTCCGGCACGCGGCCGGAAGACGGCCGCAGCGCGATCCACGAACTCGCCAATGTGATCCAGGCGCTGGAGCGCTATGACCGACATCAAACGCGGCGTCACCGTCAATGTCGGCGTCGTCAGGGGCGGCACCCGGCCGAATGTCGTTGCCGAAGAGGCCTATGCCGAAGTCGACCTTCGGGTTCGCACCATCTGCGGATGCCGACGAACTCGTCGCCAGAATCCTGAACCTGAAATCGCGGAGCGAAGGCGTCAGCGTCAAGGTAACCGGCGCATTGAACCGGCCGCCTTACGAAAAGGGCAATGCCGGCGCCGCACTTTACGAACATGCCAAGACGCTCGCCGCCGAGATCGGCTTCGAGCTGGTGGACACATTTACCGGCGGCGGCTCCGACGGCAATTTCACCGCACCGCATACCGCGACGCTCGACGGCCTCGGCGTCGACGGCCAGGGCGCGCACACCCATTACGAGCAGATGTACATTTCATCGATCGAGCCGAGGGCGCGGCTGTTGCATCGGCTGTACCAGACGCTGCGATGAGCATCGCCACCCGCGATCCGGCGGAACCAGACGCATCGCTCGGACGATGGCGCCAGCGCGCACACGCGCGGCTCATTCTTCGGACGGCGCAAGGGCCACAAGCTCCGCGCGCACCAGACCGATCTGATCGAGCATCTGCTGCCAAAGCTCGCGCTCGACATCGCCAAGCCGAGCCCGCGCTCTCTCGCTGAGCTGTTCGAGCCGCCGGTCGACGATGTCAGGCTCGAAATCGGATTTGGCGGCGGCGAACATTTGATCGCCGAGGCGCAGGCGTATCCGCAAACCGGCTTCATCGGCTGCGAGCCCTACGTCAACGGCATGGCCAAAATCCTGACGCAGATCGAGGCGCATCAGATCGGCAACATCAGGCTGTTCGCGGGCGATGCCGCCGAATTGCTGGCATGGGCGCCGCCGCAGTCGCTGGCTCGGATCGACCTGATCCATCCCGACCCGTGGCCGAAGCGGCGGCACTGGAAGCGGCGCTTCGTGCAGGACGCCACCATCGCCGCCATGGCGCGCATCCTGAAGCCGGACGGCGAATTCCGTTTTGTCTGCGACATCGACGACTACGTCGCATGGACGCTGGCGCATCTGTTGCGCTCGCCCGATTTCGCCTGGACCGCCGAACGCGCCGATGACTGGCGCCTGCCATGGCCCGACTACACGATGACGCGATACGGCCGCAAAGCCGAGCGCGAAGGGCGCAAGGCGGCGTATCTACGGTTTCGGCGGGGCTGCAGCTGAGCTCTCAACCGTCATTCCGGGGCGTACGCGTGAGCGCGAACCCGGAATCTGTCGATGAGATTTCCCGGGTCTGGTCTCTAGCGGACCATCCCGGAATGACGGTGGTTTCACCCGTCACGCCGATTGGCGGGTTTTCCAGAAACTCACCACCCGCTCGGCGGTCGAAGGCATCAGGCGGGTGAAATTCAAACGCGCGCTCTCGATATCGGACGGAGCCGGCACCCGGCTTGGACCCAACCGAAGCAGAATCAAAACCCGCAGCGGTGGCCCATTCGATGCCGATCGCCTTGCTCACCATCAGGATCGGATCGAACCGGTCACCCATGATCAGGCGGTCGAGCGTTGCGATCTTCACCCCCGACATTGCGGAAAGTGCCGCAATCGATTCCTCGTATTTGTGGGCCTTGGCAAAGCCGAACAGCGCGCCTTCGTTCAATTCACCGGCGTTATGCAGCGCCAGGATGGTGCGCTGCGCCGGCCCGAAGTCGCGGCCGTTCACGACCGGCTCGGTCATGCCGGTGATTTCGCTGATCGCCTGCTTGATCGCCACCTGCCGGTCGGGCTTGACCACCTCGAACAGGCGGCGGCGGATGATGTCAATCGTTCCCGCCAGAAGATCCTTCAACTGCTGATCCGAGAGATCGTCGCGTCGACCCACCGCGAGCGTCAGCACGCCGTCCTGTGCGGAGCGCTTGATCAGCGTCGAATATCCGGTTTGCGAAAAATGCGCGCCGGCATTGCCGGCGGCGCGCCTGACCACGTCGCGGTCGCCGCGGCGCACGATGACATCGGTCAAGATCGGGAGACAGCGCCGGTCGCTCCGACATCGCCAGCAGATGGCCCTGGCCCTTCGATTCGCGCGATTTCGACCAGCGCCTTCTCATCGATGACCGGCGAGCGGCGCAGCAACGGACCTGCGATCGATATTTCGTCCTCATGCGCGAGTTGGCCGACCAGCCCCCGCGGCGCATTGGCGAGCACAGACAATTGTTCGGCGAGATCGGCGCGCGCGGCGAGTTCGGTATGCGGAACGAGGCCGATCAGGACGCCGTCAAACAGATCGACGTGATCGGAGCGGAAATTCGCGGCACCCGACAGAAATAATTCGGTGATCCGCCGGGCGGCCTCGGCCCGGCGTTTGGGATCGCCATTTTTGACGATCTCATCGAGTCCGGGGATCAGCGACGTCGCGACTGTCATCAAACACACTCAAAACCGGCGCATCGCCGGGTTCTGGGGCAATTTAGGTCGGCTGAGTGAAGGAAGGGTTAGGTTCGAAACCGCGCCCGAAAGCGCCGCAAAATCACGGCTCCGAGGCCCCGCAGGCCTTGCCGGAGAGCGCGAAAACCGCTATATCGACCGCAACTTATGGTTCTCATACGATCGCGTATTGAGAGTGGGCCCCTCGGGACCCGCTCTTTTTTATTACCTGAACGAGCCTGACAGCTACGAAGCCGGGCCCGGCTCGGGTGAGCACAGCCGGACCGGCTGAAGGCCCGGCTTCAACCCAACGCAAAGTTAGACAGTCTTTGACCCTGGATATGACCGATCCAACCGCAGGTTCCGTGGATATCGATCTGCTTGCCGAGCCGCGCCTCGTGGTCGAGCCGGGCATGGCGGCGCGGGTGTCGGCGGTCGCCGGTCCGGTGTTGCAGGGAATGGGCTACCGGCTGGTCCGGATCAAGATTTCAGGCGAATTCGGCTGCACGGTCCAGATCATGGCCGAGCGGCCCGACGGAACCATGCAGATCGACGATTGCGAGGCGATCTCGCGGGCGCTGTCGCCGGTGCTGGATGTCGCCGATCCGATCGACAAGGCCTATCGGCTGGAGATTTCCTCGCCGGGGATCGACCGGCCGCTGGTGCGCCGCTCCGATTTCGAACGCTATGCCGGCCATCTCGTGAAGGTCGAGATGGCGGTCGCCCATCAGGGCCGCAAGCGGTTTCGCGGCAAGCTCGGCGGCGTCGAAGGCGATGCCGTCCGCCTGCATCGCGATGACATCCGCGCCGGCGAAGATGCCGAGATCGTGCTGGTCATGGAGGACATCGCCGACGCGAGACTGGTTCTGACCGACGAGCTGATCGCGGAATTGATGCGGCGCGGCAAGGCCGCCGAGCGCGAGCTCAAGCAGAATCTCGGGCTGGCGCCGCCGCCCCCGCCGCATGCCAAGAAAAGCGACCCTGCGAAGAGCAACAAGCCGAAGCCGAAATTGAAGCCCGAGGGCGTTCGCAAACCCGCCCCGAAGAACACCAAGGAACACCGGCTTGCCGCCGAACGACGGCGCACAGGCCAAATCGATCACTCTGAAGGAGACTAAAGCCATGGCAGCTGTCAGCGCCAATAAACTCGAACTGCTGCAGATCGCGGACGCGGTGGCGCGCGAAAAATCGATCGACCGCGGCATCGTGATCGCGGCGATGGAAGACGCCATCGCCAAGGCGGCGCGGGCGCGCTACGGCAGCGAGACCGACGTTCACGCCGAGATCGACGCCAAGAAGGGCGAGTTGCGGCTGTCGCGCCACATGCTGGTGGTCGAACTGGTCGAGAATTCGGCGAACCAGATTTCGCTGATCGACGCCCAGCGCGCCAACCCCGGCGCGCAGGTCGGCGACACCATCGCCGACACCCTGCCGCCGCTGGAATATGGCCGCATCGCCGCGCAATCCGCCAAGCAGGTGATCGTGCAGAAGGTGCGCGAGGCCGAGCGCGACCGCCAGTATCAGGAATTCAAGGACCGCATCGGCGATATCGTCAACGGCATCGTCAAGCGCGTCGAATATGGCAGCGTCATCGTCGATCTCGGCCGCGGCGAAGCCATCGTGCGCCGCGACGAGATGCTGCCGCGCGAGGTGTTCCGCAACGGCGACCGCGTCCGCGCCTATATTTTCGACGTGCGCCGCGAAACCCGCGGGCCGCAGATTTTCCTGTCCCGCACCCATCCGCAGTTCATGGCCAAGCTGTTCGCGCAGGAAGTGCCGGAAATCTATGACGGCATCGTCGAGATCAAGGCGGTGGCCCGCGATCCCGGCTCGCGCGCGAAAATCGGGGTGATTTCCCGGGATTCGTCGGTCGATCCGGTCGGCGCCTGCGTCGGCATGCGCGGTTCGCGCGTGCAGGCCGTGGTCAACGAATTGCAGGGCGAGAAGATCGACATCATTCCGTGGTCGCCCGACATCGCGACCTTTGTCGTCAACGCGCTGGCGCCCGCCGAAGTCGCCAAGGTCGTGATCGACGAGGAGCGTGAGCGCATCGAGGTCGTGGTTCCCGACACCAATAACCAGCTGTCGCTGGCGATCGGCCGCCGCGGACAGAACGTGCGCCTCGCCTCGCAGCTGACCGGCTGGGACATCGACATCCTCACCGAGCAGGAAGAATCCGAGCGCCGCCAGGCCGATTTCGAAAACTCCACCCGGGTGTTCATGGAATCGCTGAACGTCGACGAAGTCGTCGGCCAATTGCTGGCGTCGGAAGGCTTCACCTCGGTGGAGGAACTGGCGCTGGTCGACATCAAGGAACTGGCCGGCATCGAAGGTTTCGATGACGAAACCGCCACCGAACTGCAGAGCCGGGCCCGCGAATATCTGGAACAGCTCGAAAGCGAGCTCGAAAACAAACGTAAGGAACTCGGTGTGGATGACGCTTTGAAGACGGTGCCCGGCGTGACCTCGAAGATGCTGGTGAAGTTCGGCGAGAACGACATCAAGACCGTCGAGGATCTGGCCGGTTGCGCCACCGACGATCTGGTCGGCTGGACCGAGCGCAAGGAAGGCGGCGAGCCGACCAAGCATCCCGGCATCCTCGATCCCAACGAAACCTCGCGCGACGAAGCCGAGAGCATGATCATGCAGGCGCGCGTCATCGCCGGCTGGATCACCGAAGCCGATCTCGTCAAGAAGACCGACGAGGCCGAGGCGACTGAAGACCAGCCGGTTTGATGCGCCGGCTCGACCAAATGGATTACCGGTTCTGCGCGACCGTAACGCGCAGATGACAGGAGAGACGTCGCACGCATGCTTGCCCTTGCTGACCCCGACCTCGACAACGGACCGCGGACCGACAGGTCTGCGACGATGCGGATGTGCGCGGTCACGCGGGCGGTGCGGCCGATCGACGAGCTGATCCGGTTTGTGGTCGCGCCCTCGGGCGAGGTGATCCCCGATCTGAAGCGCAAGCTACCCGGCCGCGGGATGTGGGTTTCGGCCTCGCGCCAGGCGGTTGCAGAGGCGGTCAAGCGTAACCATTTCAGCAAAGGCTTCAAACGCGAGCTCAAACCCGCGCCGACGCTGGCCGCCGATACCGAAAGCCTGCTGGTCCGCGGCGCGGTCGAGGCGCTCGCGATGGCCGCCAAGGCCGGTCAGGTCGTCTCCGGGTTCAGCAAGGTCGAGGGCGCCCTGGCGCAGCGGCAACCTCAGAATTCGGTTAAGGCCCTGATCCATGCCTCGGACGGCGCGGCGGACGGAATCCGGAAATTGGACGCCCTCGCCAGGCAAAATGCCGGAAATGGCGATGAATCGCGCGAAATTCCGGTGGTCACGGCGCTGACCTCGGAACAATTGGATTTGGCACTGGGGCGGTCAAATGTGATACATGCAGCCCTGCTCGCGGGCCCGGCGAGCAAGACGTTCCTGTCGCGCAGCCATGTCCTGGTCCGATACCGGATGGCGGATGACGACAAGACATCCGGGAATGCGGCCAAAAACTTGGCTGATAAGAATTCGCCGATACAGACTGTGCGGACACGCACAACGCAACAAGATTAGGACTGCTGAATGGTTGATACGAAAACTCCTGGCGACAAGACACTCAGTGTCCCGACCAAGACCTTGACGCTCAAGCCGCGCGTCGAGCAGGGCACCGTGCGCCAGAGCTTCAGCCATGGCCGTACCAAGCAGGTCGTGGTCGAGAAGCGGGGCAAGCGCCGCATTGGCGGCGATGCGCCGGCAACCGACGCGCCGCACGCACCGGAGCCTGTCGTCGCCAAAGTCGTGCTGCCCGCCAAGGCGCCGATGACCCGTCCCGCCACGCCGGCCCCGGCGCGCAGCGGTTCGGGCGTGGTGCTGCGCACCCTGACCGAGGACGAGCGCACCGCGCGCGCCAGCGCACTGGCCGACGCCAAGGTCCGCGACGTCGAAGAACGCCGCCTGGCGGAAGCCGAGGCCAAGCGCCGCAACAGCAAGGAAGGCATCGAGCAGGCCGAGCGCGAAGCCGCCGAAGCCCGCCGCAAGGCCGAGGAAGACCGCCATCGGCAGGACGAGGAAGCCAAGCGCAAGGCCGAACTCGAAGCCAAGAAGCGCTTTGGCGAAGCCGAAGCCAAGGCCGCCACCGTGGCCCGCGCCGCCGCGGCGCCCGCGGCCAGGGCGCCCGGCGTCGCCGCCGACGCCACCGACGAGGATGAAGGTCCGCGCCAGGTCCGTCGCGGCCCCGGCGGCGCTGTCCGCCCCGCTATCCCGCCAAAAACCACCGCCAAGCCGGCGCCGGCGAAGCAGCGCGGCCGCCTGACGCTGGTCACCGCACTCAATGCCGACGACGTGCGCGAGCGCTCGATCGCCTCGTTCCGCCGCCGCACCCAGCGCCTGAAGGGCCACCAGTCCAACGAGCCGAAAGAAAAGCTGATCCGCGAAGTCATCATCCCGGAAGCCATCAACATCCAGGAACTCGCCAACCGGATGTCGGAGCGCGCCGTCGACGTGATCCGGCTGCTGATGAAGCAGGGCGCGATGCACAAGATCACCGACGTGATCGATGCCGACACCGCGCAGCTGATCGCCGAGGAACTCGGCCACACCGTCAAGCGCGTCGCCGCCTCCGACGTCGAGGAAGGCCTGTTCGATATCGTCGACGATTCGACCGATACCGAGCCGCGTTCGCCCGTGGTGACCGTGATGGGCCACGTCGATCACGGCAAGACCTCGCTGCTCGACGCGCTTCGCCACGCCAATGTGGTGTCGGGCGAAGCCGGCGGCATCACCCAGCATATCGGCGCCTATCAGGTGACCTCGCCGGAAAGCGGCAAGAAGATCACCTTCATCGACACCCCCGGCCACGCCGCGTTCACCGCGATGCGCGCCCGCGGCGCCAAGGTCACCGACATCGTGATCCTGGTGGTGGCGGCGGATGACGGCGTCATGCCGCAGACCGTCGAGGCGATCAATCACGCCAAGGCGGCCAAGGTTCCGATGATCATCGCGATCAACAAGATCGACAAGCCCGATTCCAAGCCGGAGCGGGTGCGCACCGAACTGCTGCAATACGAAGTGCAGGTCGAGTTCGATGGGCGGCGACGTCGTCGACGTCGAAGTTTCCGCCAAGAACAAGACCAATCTCGACAAGCTCCTGGAAATGATCGCGCTGCAGGCCGACCTGCTCGACCTCAAGACCAACGTGTCGCGTCCCGCCGAAGGCACCGTGATCGAAGCCAAGCTCGATCGCGGCCGCGGTCCGGTCGCGACCGTGCTGGTTCAGCGCGGCACCCTCAAGGTCGGCGACATCATCGTCGCCGGCGCCGAGATGGGCCGCGTTCGCGCGCTGATCAACGATCAGGGCGTCACCATCGACGAGGCCGGTCCGTCGGTCCCGGTCGAAGTGCTCGGCTTCAACGGCCCGCCGGAAGCCGGCGACCGTCTTGCCGTGGTCGAAAACGAAGCCCGCGCCCGCGAAGTCACGAGCTACCGCACCCATCAGAAGCGCGAGAACGCGGCTGCCTCGATTTCCGGCATGCGCGGCTCGCTCGAGCAGATGATGTCGCAATTGAAGACCACGGGCCGCAAGGATTTCCCGCTGATCATCAAGGCCGACGTGCAGGGCTCGCTGGAAGCGATTTTGGGATCGCTCGACAAGCTCGGCACCGACGAAGTCACCGCGCGCATCCTGCATGCGGGTGTCGGCGGCATCTCGGAATCCGACGTCACGCTGGCGGAAGGTTTCAACGCCGCCATCATCGGCTTCAACGTCCGCGCCCACAAGGAAGCCGCTGCCGCCGCCAAGCGCAACGGCATCGAAATCCGCTACTACAACATCATCTACGACCTCGTCGATGACGTGAAGAAGGCGATGTCCGGCCTGCTGGCGCCGACGCTGCGCGAGACCATGCTGGGCAATGCGCTGATCCTGGAAGTGTTCAACATCTCCAAGGTCGGCAAGGTCGCGGGCTGCCGCGTCACCGACGGCAACGTGGAACGCGGCGCCAATGTCCGCCTGATCCGCGACAACGTCGTGGTGCACGAAGGCAAGCTGTCGACCCTGAAGCGCTTCAAGGACGAAGTGAAGGAAGTGCAGTCCGGCCAGGAATGCGGCATGGCGTTCGAGAATTACGGCGACATGCGTGCCGGCGACGTCATCGAGTGTTATCGCGTGGAGACGATCCAGCGCAGCTCTGTAAGTCCGAGCCTTACAAGTTCGCTGGTTTCAAAGCAGACCGTCATGCCCGGCGCGAAGGCGCGGGCATCCACGTATTCCCGGAATCAACATCTCGGACAGCGGAATGACTGGATCATCGTGGCCGTTCGCGGATGATGACGCCTGACCGGATTTCGAAGAATGCCCAGCCACCACAAGAAGAGCTGCCGCCCCCGGCGGCTCGCAGCGTCAGTTGCGCGTCGGCGAAATCGTGCGCCACGCCATCGCCGATATTCTGTCGCAAGGCGGCGTGCACGATCCCGATCTCGAGGGCCACATCATCACCGTGCCCGAGGTGCGGATGTCGCCCGACCTGAAACTCGCGACCATCTATGTGATGCCGCTCGGCGGACGCGACACCGGCAAGGTGATCGCCGCACTGGAGCGCAACAAGAAGTTTTTGCGCGGCGAAGTCGCGCGGCGCGTTAACTTAAAATTTGCGCCTGATGTTCGCTTCCGCGTTGACGAGCGATTCGACGAAGCGGAACGAATAGAGAAATTACTGCGAACACCTGCGGTGCAAAGAGACCTCGCACCAGATTTGCCAGATTCGGAAGAGTGAGCTGATGATCGTGACCACCGCAAACAGCCTGATCGAGCCGCGAATCGATGATTCGCAGGACGCTGAAAAAAATATTTCTTCGGATCCGCCGCAAGGCGCGCAGCATGCCGCGCAGCGGCAAGCAGCCGCGCCAGAACAACCAGCCGCGGCGCGACAAGCGCGACGTTCACGGCTGGGTCGTGCTCGACAAGCCGATCGGCATGACCTCGACCCAGGCGGTCGCGGTGGTGAAGCGGCTGTTCACGGCCAAGCGCGCCGGCCATGCCGGCACCCTCGATCCGCTGGCGTCCGGCGGCCTGCCGATCGCGCTGGGCGAGGCCACCAAGACGGTTCCGTTCGTGATGGACGGCCGCAAGCGCTACCGCTTCACGGTGGCCTGGGGCGAGGAGCGCGATACCGACGACACCGAGGGCCGCGTCGTCCAGACCAGCGACCTCAGGCCGTCGGCCGAGGCGATCCGGGAGCTGCTGCCGCGGTTCACCGGCCTGATCGAGCAGACCCCGCCGCAATATTCCGCCATCAAGATCGCAGGGCGAGCGCGCCTACGATCTGGCGCGCGACGGCGAAACCGTCGACCTGAAGCCGCGGCCGGTCGAGATTCACCATTTATCCCTTGTAGAACAACCAGATAGCAGCCATTCGGTGTTCGAGGCCGAATGCGGCAAGGGAACCTATGTGCGGGCGCTGGCCCGCGATATCGGCCGGATTCTCGGCTGTTACGGCCATATCTGCGCGCTGCGGCGGACCCTGGTCGGGCCGTTCACCGAGGCCGACATGATTCCGCTGGAACAGTTGGAGGCTTTGTGCGATAGAGCCGCGTCTGGCGAGGGCAGCCTCGCCGACGCGCTTTTGCCCGTTGAGACCGCGCTGGACGACATCCCGGCACTGGCCGTCACACGGGCTGATGCGGCAAGGCTCCACCGGGGCCAGGCCGTTTTGTTGCGCGGACGGGATGCGCCCAATAGTAGCGGCACAGTCTATGTCACGGTGGCAGGCCGGCTTCTGGCCCTCGCCGAAATTGGCAATGGCGAACTCATCCCCAAGCGCGTGTTCAACCTGACCGGACTGACCGCCAGTTCCGGCCGCAACCAGAATGAAAGTGTTTGACGATGTCGATTACCGCAGAACGCAAAGCGGAAGTCATCAAGACGAATGCCAACAAGGCCGGCGATACCGGCTCGCCCGAGGTTCAGGTCGCGATCCTGTCGGAACGCATCAATAACCTCACCGGGCATTTCAAATCCCACGTGAAGGACAATCATTCGCGTCGCGGGCTTTTGAAAATGGTCGCCACGCGCCGTTCGCTGCTCGATTACATCAAGCGAAAGGACGAGGCGCGTTACAAGGCGCTGCTTGAAAAGCACAACATTCGCCGTTGAGTACAATCACGCGCGCATCTTGCGCGCGTTTTCGCATGATCCGGAACAGCGGTTTTTCCGCATTTCCGATCAGATCATGCTTTGTAACGCGCGGGTCCTCGAAGCACCTGCGCGGGACGCATGATCCCGAAAAGTGGTTTCCGGTTTTCGGAACCGATCATGCGCAAGGCAGTCCAGCAGCAATCCGGCGGCTGGGCGTAACGGGTAAGATGCCCGTACCATCGGAAGGATGGACGCCATTCGAAACATTAAGACCATGGCAGGATCGCCGGACGCTGGATCGCGACACATTCGCGCTTCAGCGTCTCGCAATCTTGCGCATGGTCTTTTCGTTTCGGCGTCCGTGCTTTCGTGAACCCATGAAAGACAGATAGAAATGTTTAAAATTCATTCAGTCGAAATCGACTGGGGTGGCCGTCCCCTCAGGCTTGAAACCGGCAAGATCGCCCGTCAGGCCGATGGCGCCGTGCTCGCCACCTACGGCGAGACCGTGGTGCTCGCCACCGTCGTCGCCGCCAAGTCGGCCCGCGAAGGCGTCGACTTCCTGCCGCTTGACCGTCGACTACATCGAAAAGACCTATGCCGCGGGCCGCATTCCCGGCGGCTATTTCAAGCGCGAAGGCCGGCCCACCGAAAAGGAAACGCTGGTCTCCCGCTTGATCGACCGTCCGATCCGCCCGCTGTTCGTCGACGGCTGGCGCAACGAGACCCAGGTCATCGTCACCGTGCTGTCGCATGACATGGAGAACGATCCCGACATTCTGGCACTGGTCGCAGCCTCCGCGGCGCTGACGATATCAGGCGCCCCCTTCAAGGGCCCGATCGGCGCGGCCCGCGTCGGCTTCATCAACGACGAATATGTGCTGAACCCGACGCTCGACGAAATGGTCGAAACCCAGCTCGACCTCGTCGTCGCCGGCACCGCCGACGCCGTGCTGATGGTGGAATCCGAAGCCAAGGAGCTGAACGAAGACATCATGCTCGGCGCCGTGATGTTCGGACACCGGCATTTCCAGCCGGTGGTCAACGCGATCATCGAGCTTGCCGAGAAGGCCGCCAAGGAGCCGCGCGACGTCAAGATCGTCGACGAGAGCGTGCTCGAGAAGGAAATCCTCGCCTTGATCGAAACCGAGCTGCGCTCGGCCTATGCGATCCCGGTCAAGCAGGACCGCTACAACGCGGTCGGCAAGGCCAAGGAAAAGGTGATGGCGCACTACTTCCCGGAAGGCCAGGAGCCGAAATACGACAAGCTGCGCATCGCCGGCGTGTTCAAGGAACTGGAAGCCAAGATCGTTCGCTGGAACATCCTCGACACCGGCAAGCGCATCGACGGCCGCGATTCCAAGACCGTGCGCCAGATCATCGCCGAAGTCGGCGTGCTGCCGCGCGCCCACGGCTCGGCGCTGTTCACCCGCGGCGAAACCCAGGCGCTGGTGGTGACCACGCTCGGCACCGGCGAGGACGAGCAGTACATCGACTCGCTGTCGGGCACCTACAAGGAGCAGTTCCTGCTGCACTACAACTTCCCTCCCTACTCGGTCGGTGAAACCGGACGCATGGGCGGCACCAAGCGGCGCGAAATCGGCCACGGCAAGCTGGCCTGGCGCGCGATCCACCCGGTGCTGCCGCCGCATCACGAATTCCCCTACACGGTGCGCGTGGTCTCGGAGATCACCGAGTTCGAACGGATCGTCGTCGATGGCTTCGGTCTGCGGCGCTTCGCTCGCGCTTGATGGACGCAGGCGTGCCGTTGAAGCGGCCGACCGCGGGTATCGCGATGGGCCTCATTCTCGAGGGTTCGCGGTTCGCGGTGCTGTCCGACATCCTCGGCGACGAGGATCATCTCGGCGACATGGACTTCAAGGTCGCCGGCACCGACACCGGCATCACCTCGCTGCAGATGGACATCAAGATCGCCGGCATTACCGAGGAGATCATGAAGGTCGCGCTCGGCCAGGCCAAGGACGGACGCATCCACATCCTCGGCGAGATGTCGAAGGCCCTGACCGCCGCGCGCGCCGAACTCGGCGAATACGCGCCGCGGATCGAGACCTTCAAGATCCCGACCGACAAGATCCGTGAAGTGATCGGCACCGGCGGCAAGGTGATCCGCGAAATCGTCGAGAAGACCGGCGCCAAGGTCAACATCGACGACGACGGCACCGTGAAGGTGGCATCCGCCGACGGCGAATCGATCAAGGCGGCGATCAAGTGGATCAAGTCGATCGCTTCCGATCCGGAGCTCGGCCAGATCTATGACGGCACCGTGGTCAAGGTGATGGAGTTCGGCGCGTTCGTGAACTTCTTCGGCGCCAAGGACGGCCTCGTCCACATCAGCCAGCTCGCTTCGGCCCGCGTGCAGAAGACCTCCGACGTCGTCAAGGAAGGCGACAAGGTCAAGGTCAAGCTGCTCGGCTTCGACGATCGCGGCAAGACCCGGCTGTCGATGAAGGCGGTCGACCAGACCACCGGCGAAGACCTCGAGGCCAAGCAGAAGACCGAGGCTCCCGCGCGCGAAGCCGCCGGCGAGTAACCCTCGCAACCATCAAGACCAGGAAGGGCGGCTTTTCAGCCGCCCTTTTTGTTTGGCGGCTGGCAAATCACTTCCGGATTACCGGCGTGCGCGATTCCGCCGCAGCGCAACTTGAAACCACCCGCATGGCCCACACGTATTTTTTGCTCGCGAGCCGTTCCGGCCGCGCGCGGCCGGCGGTTTGGAACCAGATTTAGCTTCAATCCGCCGTACCCGTCCGCTACGATGTTCCTGATCGAGCACCCCAAGCTCGCCACTCCGAGGGAGAAACTTCATGTCAGCATTATCCCGTCGCCGTCTGGTCACGATGGCCGCAGGCATTGTCGCAGCCGCGGCCGCGCCGCGCGTCGTATTCGCCCAGGCGGCTGCCCCGGCTCCCGCTGCGGCGCCCGCCGCCGGTCCGTTCGTGCTCCCGCCGCTGACCTATCCGAACCAATGCGTTCGAGCCGCATATCGATGCCAAGACCATGGAAATCCACCATGACCGGCATCATCAGGCCTATGTCACCAATCTCAACAATCTCGCCAAGACCAATCCGCAGCTCGGCACCGGCAAGATCCAGGACATCCTCGGCAATCTGAACGCGCTCAACGACGACATCAAATTCGCGGTGCGCAACAATCTCGGCGGCCACGCCAACCACACCATGTTCTGGGAGATCATGGCGCCGAACGGCGGCAAGCCCGAAGGCGAGGTGCTGGCAGCGATCACCAAGGATCTCGGCGGCATGGAGAAATTCCAGACCGACTTCAACGCCGCGGGCGGCCGCCAGTTCGGCTCGGGCTGGGTGTTCGTGACCGTCACCAAGGCCGGCAAGCTTGCGATCGAGACCCGCCCGAACCAGGACAGCCCGATCATGGACGGCAAGCGCGCGCTGCTCGGCAACGACGTCTGGGAGCACGCCTATTATCTCAACTACCAGAACCGGCGCGCCGATTATCTCAAGGCGTGGTGGAACACCGTGAACTGGGCCAAGATCGCCGAGCGTTTCGCTGCCGCCAAGGCCGGCACGCTGCAGGTTTGAGCGACGATCATTGCGACGAAGGGCGGCTTCTCAGCCGCCCTTTTTCGTTTGCGAGGAGCGAAGCTCGTATCCCGGAAGCGGATCCATCCGTTCTCTACGATGCCGCAGAGTCGAGACCTGCCTTCGCCGGAGATGGGCTCCGGCTCAGCGATCGCACGATCCGCGTTGCGCACGCGTCCGCGGCACAGCATCCACACTCTCCTTCACCACCTCGCCCAGCGCTGCAAAATCCGCCTTGCGCGGCGAGGTGCGGCGGAACACCAGGCCGATGCTGCGGCCGGGCTGCGGATTTTCCAGGCGCAGGAATTTCACCCGCTCGTCGCGCCGCTCGACGTCGGCGGCGATCTGCGGAATCAGCGTGACGCCGTAGCCGCCCGCGACCATCTGCATCACGGTGTTGAGGCTGCTGGCGCCGAACACGGTGCCGCCGCCGCGCGCCGGCGCGGCCGCGCGCCGCCGTCGCGCAAAACGCCAGCGCCTGGTCGCGCAGGCAGTGGCCGTCCTCGAGCAGGATCAGCCGGCTTTGATCGATGTCCGCCGCGGCGACCCGCGCGGTCTCGCTGCGCGGATCGCTCGCGGGCACCGCGAGCAGAAACAGATCCTCGAACAGGGCGATCGTATCGATGTCGGGTTCGCTCACCGGCAGAGCCAGCATCGCGGCGTCGAGCGCGCCGCTCTTGATGTCCTCGACCAATTGCCTGGTCTGGGTTTCCCGCAGCTCCAGCCGCAATTCCGGAAACCGGGACTGCAGCAGCGGCAGAATCCGCGGCAGCAGATAAGGCGCCAGCGACGGAATCACGCCGAGCGTCAGCCGGCCCGTCAGCAGCCCGCTGCGATGGCGGGCGAAATCGACCAGATCGCGCGAGGCCGTCAGCACGTCCTCGCCGCGGCGGGCGATTTCGCGCCCGACATCGGTCAGCATCACGTCGCCCGGCCGCCGTTCCACCACGGCAACGCCGAGGGTGCGCTCGAGGTCGCGGATCTGCATCGACAGCGCCGGCTGGGTCACGGCGCAGGCCTCGGCGGCACGGCCGAAATGGCCGTGTTTGGCGAGCGCTGAGAGATAACGAAGCTGTCGAAGCGTGATCATCCCGATCAGATAAACTGATCGAGAGCTCAAGACAATTCGACTGGACCTGATGTTAGATATCTTCCAAAGTGGGGCTCCAGCGAATTTGGCGAGAGGCACCCAACCCCGCGGATCCGGGCTGACATCGATCATCGCACGTCGACAGCGCTCTCGCGGGTCGATGCGGAGCAAATGCGCCGCTGCCCTGATCTGCCGGAAGGTAACAGCCGTCGGCAACGACCTCGGACCTGACAGTCACACGAATCGCGAGACAATCACAGAACACGATCGGAGAAGAAACATGGACGCAAAGACTGACGACAGCGCGGGCAAATGCCCGTTCACCGGCGGCACCCGCGGACACCGCAACCGCGACTGGTGGCCGGAGCACCTCGATATCGGCGTGCTGCATGCGCGCCACCCTTCCGCCGATCCGATGGGCAAAGGCTTCGACTACGCCAAGGAATTCAAGAGCCTCGACCTCGACGCCGTGATCAAGGACCTGCACGCCCTGATGACGGACTCGCAGGACTGGTGGCCGGCCGATTTCGGTCACTACGGCGGACTGTTCATCCGTTTGGCCTGGCACAGCGCCGGCACCTACCGCACCACCGACGGCCGTGGCGGCGCCGGCGCCGGTCAGCAGCGCTTCGCGCCGCTCAACAGCTGGCCCGACAACGCCAACCTCGACAAGGCGCGCCGCCTGCTGTGGCCGATCAAGCAGAAGTACGGCCGCAAGATTTCCTGGGCCGATCTGTTCGTTCTCGTCGGCAACGTCGCGCTGGAATCGATGGGCTTCAAGACGTTCGGATTTGCCGGCGGCCGCGCCGATGTGTGGGAGCCTGAAGAACTGTATTGGGGTCCCGAAGGCACGTGGCTGGGCGACGAACGCTACAGCGGCGAACGCGAGCTCGCCGAGCCGCTCGGCGCGGTGCAGATGGGCCTGATCTACGTCAATCCGGAAGGCCCGAACGGCAATCCTGATCCGCTCGCGTCGGCGAAGGACATCCGCGAGACGTTCTTCCGCATGGCGATGAACGACGAAGAGACCGTCGCGCTGATCGCCGGCGGCCACACCTTCGGCAAGACCCACGGCGCCGGCGATCCGTCGCTGATCGGTGCCGGATCCGGAAGGCGGCGCCATCGAGGATCAGGGCCTCGGCTGGAAGAGCAAGCACGGCACCGGCTTCGGCGCCGACGCCATCACCGGCGGTCCGGAAGTGACCTGGTCGCAGACGCCGACGAAGTGGAGCAACCACTTCTTCGACAATCTGTTCAACTTCGAATGGGAGCTGACCAAGAGCCCGGCCGGCGCACAGCAGTGGAAGGCGAAGGGCGCCGAGGCCGACGATCCCGGACGCGTATGACCCGTCGAAGAAGCATCTTCCGACCATGCTGACCACGGACCTCGCGCTGCGCTTCGACCCGGCCTACGAGAAGATCTCGCGGCGCTTCCACGAGCATCCGGACCAGTTCGCGGATGCGTTCGCGCGCGCCTGGTACAAGCTCACGCATCGCGACATGGGGCCGGCCGTGCGCTATCTCGGCAAGCTGGTGCCGAAGGAAACGCTGATCTGGCAGGACCCGATCCCCGCGGTCGATCATCCCCTGATCGACGACAAGGATATCGCCGCGCTGAAGGCGAAAATCCTCGCCTCCGGCCTCACCGTGCCGCAGCTGGTCTCGACCGCATGGGCATCGGCCTCGACGTTCCGCGGCTCCGACAAGCGCGGCGGCGCCAACGGCGCGCGCATTCGCCTCGCGCCCGCAGAAGGATTGGGAGGTCAACAATCCGCCTGAGCTGGCGAAGGTGCTCGCGAAGCCTCGAAGCGATCCAGAAGGAGTTCGGCAAGAAGGTGTCGCTCGCCGACCTGATCGTGCTCGGCGGCAGCGCCGCGATCGAGAAGGCGGCGAAGGATGCCGGCGTGACCGTGACGGTCCCGTTCACGCCCGGCCGCATGGACGCGTCGCAGGAGCAGACCGACGCCGCCTCGTTCGCACCGCTCGAACCCCGCGCCGACGGCTTCCGCAACTATATCAGCGGCAAGAAGCAGTTCATGATGCCGGAGGAAGCGCTGGTGGATCGGGCGCAACTGATGACGCTGACGGCACCCGAGATGACGGTGCTGGTCGGCGGCCTGCGCGTGCTCGGCGCCAATGCCGGCAACGCCAAGCACGGCGTCTTCACCAAGCAAGCCGGGAACGCTGACGAACGACTTCTTCGTCAACCTGCTCGACATGAGCACGGAATGGCAGCCGGCCGGGCTCCGACGTACGAGGGACGCGACCGCAAGACCAAGGCGGTGAAGTGGACCGGCACCCGCGTCGACCTGATCTTCGGGTCGCACTCGCAGCTCCGCGCGATCGCGGAAGTCTATGGAAGCGCCGACGCCAAGGAGAAGTTCGCCAAGGACTTCGTCAAGGCGTGGACCAAGGTGATGAACGCCGACCGCTTCGACCTCGCCTGATCGCTGCAGGCGGCGGAATAACGCCGCTGCGATTGAAGTCGAGAGCAGCCCTCGCGATAGTATCGCGGGGGCTTTTCTCTTGCGCTGCTGAAGGATCCGCTGCAATGCCCGCCGCCCATCATCCGCCCCGCCCGACCGGACGAATATGACGAGATCGCCCGCGTCTGGATGAACAGCTGGGTCTCGACCGGCCTCGAAGACGCCAGCAATTTCCTGCTGGCGAAGTTGCGCGCGCGCATTCCGCTCGAGATCGAGAAGGGCTGGAGCCTGTTCGTCGCCGACGATGGCGGCAAGCTTGCGGCCATGCTGGCGCTGCATCTGCCCAAGCGGTATCTCGACCAGCTGTTCGTCGCGCCGGAATATCAGGGCCGGAACCTCGGGCGGCAACTGCTCGCCTTCACGCGGCAGCATCTGCCGGATGAAATCTAGCTGCGCTGCGTGCGCGAAAACGAAAAGGCCTGGCGCTGGTATGAGCGCGAAGGTTTTGTGTTCGAAAAGGAACAGGTCGAGCCGATGACCGGGTTTGTCATGAAATATTACCGATGGAAGAAAGCGGAGACTGTCAGATGATGAAACTCTATTGGTCGCCACGCTCGCGCTCGTTTTCCGCGCTATGGCTGATGGAAGAAACCGGCCAGCCCTACGAGCGCGTGCTGACCGACATTACCACCGGCGCGCAGAAGACGCCCGAATATCTCGCCATCAATCCGATGGGCAAGGTGCCGGCGCTGCAGGGACGGCGACGCGACGCTCGGCGGAGGCCGCGGCGATCTGCGCCTATGTCGCCGAACGCTATCCCGAAGCGAAACTGGCGCCGCCGCTGGGCGATCCCTTGCGCGCGAAATATCTGCAATGGCTGTTTTTCTCGCCGAGCTGCATCGAGCCGGCGATGATCCAGATCGCCACCAAGATCGAGATGCCTCCGAGTCACCGCCGGCTGGGGCAGCGCCGCGCAGGTGTTCGACGTGCTCGATGCGGCGCTGGAAAAGGGCCCGTGGATTCTCGGCGAGACGTTTTCCGCCGCCGATATCATGATCGGCTCGGGGCTGAATTTCGCGGTGCGGCTGTTCAAGATGGTGCCGCCGCGGCCGTCGTTCGACCGCTACATCGACCGCTGCGCGGCGCGGCCGGCATTCCAGCGCGCGGAGCAGATCGCGGCGGGATA
Source organism: uncultured Alphaproteobacteria bacterium (assembly GCA_963742695.1). GTDB lineage: Bacteria > Pseudomonadota > Alphaproteobacteria > Rhizobiales > Xanthobacteraceae > Bradyrhizobium. Next base: position 36,335 of record CAVUNF010000015.1, on the reverse strand, counting down.
GCGGCTACTCGGCGCGCGTTCTTCAAATCTTCCGGCCGCGGCATCGAGATGATGTTGTAGCCGGAATCGACGTAGTGGATTTCGCCGGTGACGCCGCCGGACAGGTCCGACAGCAGATACAGCGCCGAGCCGCCGAGTTCGTCCAGCGTCACGCCGCGGCCGAGCGGCGAGTGCTTCTGCTGGAACGCAAACATCGCGCGCGCATCGCCGATGCCCGATCCCGCCAGCGTGCGCACCGGGCCGGCCGAAATCGCGTTGACGCGAATGCCGCGCGAACCGAAATCGCTGGCCAGATAGCGCACCGAGGCTTCCAGCGCCGCCTTGGCAACGCCCATCACGTTATAGTTCGGCATCGCCCGCATCGAGCCGCCGAAGGTCAGCGTGATCATCGCGCCGCCGGTTGCCGGCATCAGTTCGGCGGCGCGCTTGGCAATTTCGGTGAAGGAAAAGCAGGAGATCACCATGGTGCGCGAAAAATTCTCGCGGCTGGTGTCGGCATAGCGGCCCTTCAGTTCGTTCTTGTCGGAAAAGCCGATGGCGTGGACCAGAAAATCCAGCTGCCCCCATTTGTCGCGCAGCGTCTCGAATACCGCATCGACGCTGGCGATGTCCTCGACATCGCAGGGCAGCACCAGGGAGACGCCAAGCGATTCGGCCAGCGGCTTGACGCGCTTGCCCAGCGCCTCGCCCTGATAGGTAAAGGCGAGCTCGGCGCCCTGCGCGGCGAGCGTCTTGGCAATGCCCCAGGCAATCGAATGATCATTGGCGACGCCCATGATCAACCCGCGCTTGCCCTTCATCAGATCCTGCATTGTCGCGTACGCTCTCATCTCTGTCGTCATCGCCCGCGAATGCGGGGCGATCCAGTATTTCGACCGCGTTGCGAATCAAGACGTGGATGGCCGCGGACGTAGCCCGGCCATGACGCTCGAATTCGCGGAGCATGACGGTGCGACAAATCTCACGCATCCATCCGCTTGAACACCAGCGTGGCGTTGGTGCCGCCGAAGCCGAAGGAATTCGACAGCACGGTGCCGAGCTTGGCGTTGTCGATGCGCTTGCGCACGATCGGCATGTCGGCGAACACCGGATCGAGCTCGGTGATGTTGGCGCTTTCGCAGATGAAGCCGTTGTTCATCATCAGCAGCGAATAGATCGCCTCCTGCACGCCGGTGGCGCCGAGCGAATGTCCGGTCAGCGCCTTGGTCGCCGAGATCGGCGGGCACTTGTCGCCGGTGCCGAACACCTTGCGGATCGCCTCGATTTCCGGCGGATCGCCGGCCGGCGTCGAGGTCGCGTGCGGATTGATGTAGTCGATCTTGGTCTTGACGGTCGCCATCGCCATCCGCATGCAGCGCTCGGCGCCCTCGCCCGAGGGCGCGACCATGTCGTAGCCGTCGGAGGTGGCGCCGTAGCCGACGATTTCGCCGTAGATTTTCGCGCCGCGCGCCTTGGCGTGTTCGAGTTCTTCCAGCACCACCACGCCGGCGCCGCCGGCGATGACAAAACCGTCGCGGCTGACGTCGTAGGGGCGCGACGCGGTCGCCGGCGTGTCGTTGTATTTCGACGACATCGCGCCCATCGCGTCGAACAGCACCGACAGCGACCAGTCGAGTTCTTCGCAGCCGCCGGCGAAAATAATGTCCTGCTTGCCGATCTGGATGGTCTCGTAGGCATTGCCGATGCAATGGTTCGAGGTGGCGCAGGCCGACGAGATCGAATAGTTGACGCCCTTGATCTTGAACCAGGTGGCGAGCGTCGCCGACGCCGTCGACGACATCGCCTTCGGCACCGCGAACGGCCCGACCCGCTTCGGCCCCTTGGTGCGGGTGATATCGGCGGCTTCGACGATGGTGCGGGCCGACGGCCCGCCGGAGCCCATGATGATGCCGGTGCGCACGTTGGAAACTATCCGACGGCTCGAGGCCGGAATCCTGGATCGCCTGCTCCATCGCGATGTGATTCCACGCCGCGCCCTCGCCGAGGAAACGCATCGCGCGGCGATCGATGACGTCGGCCGGATTGAGCGTCGGCGCGCCCTGCACCTGGGAGCGGAAACCGAGCTCGGCATATTTCTCCGCGCGCGTGATTCCGGACTTCGCCTCATGGAGGCTCGCCAGCACTTCCTGGGTGTTGTTTCCGATCGATGAGACGATGCCCATCCCCGTGATGACAACCCGCCTCATGATCGCCTCGCCCTGTCGTTGCGTTGTTGTGTGATGGCCGTCGTCGAACCGAAAGCCGCCTTGTCGGCCGCAGCAGTCAGCTCAGGTTCCCGGCTGCGACTGCGGCACCCTGCTTGAACAGCCCGACCTTCAAGTCCTTCGCGCGATAGATAATCTCGCCATCGGCCGAAAGCCAGCCGTCGGCGATGCCCAACCAGAGCTTCATGCGCATCACGCGCTTGATGTCGACGTTGTACACAATCTTGCGAACGTTCGGCATCACCTGTCCGGCAAACTTCAGTTCGCCGAGCCCGAGCGCCCGGCCGCGCCCGAGGCCGCCGCTCCAGCCCAGAAAGAAGCCGACCATCTGCCAGAGGGCGTCGAGGCCGAGGCAGCCCGGCATCACCGGATCGCCCTTGAAATGGCAGCCGAAGAACCAGAGGTCCGGGTTCACATCGAGTTCGGCGCGAACCAGGCCCTTGCCGTATTCCCCGCCGGTTTCGCTGATTTCGCTGATGCGGTCGAACATCAGCATCGGCGGCAGCGGCAATTGGGCGTTGCCCGGACCGAACAGCTCGCCGCGGCCGCACGCCAACATATCCTCGTATTCGTAACCGCCGCGCCGATCCAGCATAGTGCGAGCCTTTTTCAAAATCCCGTTGGAGCGTTTTTCAGCGAAATGGACCCGTTTCGCGTGAGAAGCGCGCCAATTATCGCCAATTGACGCGTATACCGCAGATCAGGATACCCCTGCGGCAACCGGCACTGGTGTTTGCCGAAATCGCATAGCTAAGTCCGCGCGCTCTCTATCATAGGCCCTGCAGGCGGCAAAGCGCCACGACGGGGTAAATCGCCGCGCCGGGGCCCTGGTTCCTCTTAATCCTGACTTCGTTCCAGTTGCGAAAAACTTGCATCTAACGAATTTCCTTCTTATATTCCACTACGATAGTGCCTGAGTTAGCGAATGCGGTGTGCTGACGTGCGAATGAACGACGAAGCCTCGATCTTGAATGATGACGCTGTCAGTCCCGGCCATGGCGCGGGGCGCCAACCGGCGCTGACCGGCTGTCCGTGGCATGACGTCAACGAAATGCTGCAGGCGGCGGGCTTGCGTCCCACCCGCCAACGCATGGCGCTGGGCTGGCTGCTGTTCGGCAAGGGCGCGCGCCATCTGACCGCGGAAATGCTGTACGAGGAAGCCACCCTCGCCAAGGTGCCGGTATCGCTCGCCACCGTCTACAACACGCTCAATCAGCTGACCGATGCGGGCTTGCTGCGGCAGGTCAGCGTCGACGGCACCAAGACCTATTTCGACACCAACGTGACCGCGCATCACCACTTCTATCTCGAGAACAATCACGAACTGGTCGACATCCCGGATCCGCATCTGGTGCTGAACAAGATGCCGGACGTGCCCGAAGGCTACGAGATCGCCCGGGTCGACATGGTCGTGCGGCTGCGCAAGAAGCGCTGAGCTTCCGCTCTCAATTCTTCGCTATGTGATCGTAGACCCGTCATCCGTGAGGAGCGCGTCTTCGCGCGTCTCGAACGCGATGGACAGGCTGCTTGCGTCCACCTTCGAGACGCGGCCGAAGTAGCCGCTCCTCGGGATGAGGTGCGAAATCTACTCCACCTTCTCGTCGGCGTAGACGCCCCACAGCCGCTGCTGTTCGATCCAGCCGTCAAAACCGTTGCCGATGACGCGGCACCAGCCGGCAGCGCATTTCTTGACCTGGGCGACGACGCCGGCCTGCAGGCGGGCGGCAACCGCACTGGCCGGATCGGCGCGATCGTACAGCGGCGCGAGGTCGTCCTTGGTCTTCATGGTGATGACGGCGGTGCGGCGGCCCGACAGCAGCGAATGATAGACCCAGCCCTCGGCGCCTTCGGAATCGCGCACCCGGCGCCAGTTCTCGAATTCGGCGGTGATCTCCACCGGCAGGCCCGAGCGGGTGTAGACCCAGGCGACGTCGTTGTCCTTGGTCGGGACCGGCCCTGACGTTCACGTGATCGGATTTGAGGCTGACATAGCGCGGCAACGGCAAGCCGCTGGCGGTGACGGGCGTATCCTTGGCCGCAAATCCCGAGCTTGCCGACACGCCCAGCAACGCGACCGCCAGCATCACCGCAAAACAAAAACGCCTCAACGCCATCCACTCGTCTCCTGCCGAGAAAACAACCCAAATTCTTCGAGCTGACACACCTGGTAACGCCGACCCCTGAACCCCTGCACCCACCCCGATCGACCCCTCGGTCTGCCGTTCCCTGGGGGTTCTTGTCTTGGCCCGGCCTTCTGCTAGAGAGGACTGAACACAAGAACCAAGACGCGCCCGACCGTTCCCCGGAAACTTTTCGGGAAATAATCGGGGGGAACCCAAGGAAGCCCAAAGAAAGCCCAAGAAGGCGTAAGCAAGCCTGAGCCAGACACCGGACCGCACGGCAGCCGCAGTGTCGAACAACCGGGTTAATGAGGTCTGAACGGCGAAGCTTTTGGCAGGCTAAAGGTTGGCGATCCAAGCGCCTCATGAGAGCAGGACATGTCGGTTAAGAAAAAGCCTCTCGTTGTCGTCACGCGCAAGCTGCCGGACTCGATCGAGACCCGCATGCGCGAACTGTTCGACGCCCGGCTCAATCTCGACGATACGCCGATGTCACCGGAGCAGATCGCCGACGCGGTCCGCTCCGCCGATATCCTGGTCCCGACCGTCACCGACGAGATCACCGAAGCGCTGCTCAAGGACCCCGACTGCAAGCTGAAGCTGATCGCCAATTTCGGCAACGGCGTCGACAATATCGACGTCATCGCCGCGCATGCCCGCGGCATCACCGTCACCAACACGCCGAAGGTTCTGACCGAAGACACCGCCGACATGACCATGGCGCTGATCCTGGCGGTGCCGCGCCGGCTGATCGAAGGCGCCTCGATCCTCACCGAGGGCAAGAACTGGCCGGGCTGGTCGCCGACCTGGATGCTCGGCCATCGCATCGGCGGCAAACGGCTCGGCATCATCGGCATGGGCCGGATCGGCCAGGCCGTGGCGCGCCGGGCGCGCGCCTTCGGCCTGCAGATTCACTACCACAACCGCCGCCCCGTCGCGCCTGTGCATCGCCGACGAATTGGGCGCGACCTATTGGGAAAGCCTCGACCAGATGCTGGCGCGGATGGACATCATCTCGGTGAATTGTCCGCACACGCCGGCCACCTTTCATCTGCTGTCGGCGCGGCGCCTGAAGCTGATCCGCAAAGACGCCTATATCGTCAACACCGCGCGCGGCGAGGTGATCGACGAGGAAACGCTGACCAAGCTGATCGAAGCCGGCGAGATCGGCGGCGCCGGCCTCGACGTGTTCGAGCACGAGCCCGCGGTCAATCCGAAGCTGGTGCGGCTGGCCAAGGCCGGCAAGGTGACGCTGCTGCCGCATATGGGCTCGGCCACCATCGAAGGCCGCGTCGAGATGGGCGAGAAGGTGATCATCAACATCCGGACCTTCCTCGACAATCACAAGCCGCCGGACCGCGTGCTGCCGAGCATGCTGTGATCGCCTCGCATTGAGGCCGACATGCGCGAGCCGCACGCAAGCCTGCTAGCCCGGCTCGCCGCCACGATCGCGGAATTGCATTCGGAGCGTATCGTCCGCGTCGCCATCGATGGCGTCGACGGCGCGGGAAAGACCACGCTGGCGGATGCGCTGGCGCCGCTGATCGTCGCACACGGCCGCCCCGTCATCCGCGCCTCGGTCGATGGCTTCCATCATCCCCGGGCAATTCGTTATGCGCGGGGCCGGCATTCGCCCGATGGCTTTTATCTCGATTCGTATGATTACGCCGCGTTTCGAAAGCTGCTGCTCGATCCCCTGGGCCCGGGCGGCTCGGGCCGCTACGTCGCAAAACACTTCGACCACCGGACCGACGCGTCAGTCGATGCGGAAGTGCAGCAGGCGCCACCGACCGCCGCGCTGATTGTCGATGGCATCTTCCTGCACCGGCCGGAGCTGCGTTCGCAGTGGGACCTTTCGATATTTCTGAAAGTCGATTTCAACATCTCGGTGCCGCGTGGCGCGCAGCGTGGCCCCGACTTTGGATCGCCGGATACCGACGCACCGGCCAACCAAAGATATGTCGACGGCCAGAAGCGGTATTTTGCCGAATGCGCACCGGAGCAGAGCGCCGATATCGTCATCGGCTACAACGATTTGCGCGAGCCGAAGGTGGTGAAGTGGGAAATCTCTGGGTCTCGATGATGCCAGTTTCCTACGCGGGACAGGCCGGGGAGCTAGGCACCGCAGGGGCCCAAACACAAAATCGCGAAAACGAGCCCATGCAAAGATAGAGTCGGTCTCGGTTTGCGGTACTCAGGTGCCTATCCCGCTCCAGAACGCGCTCAGCGATGCCCGCTTAGATCGGTGATCGTCAGCGCATCGCCGTTGAGCGGATTGAGCGGATCGCGCTTGTAGCGCAGGGTCTCGAACCGCATCGCGAGCGCGTCCACCATCAACAGCCGTCCGACCAGGCCCTCGCCGAAGCCGACGATTTCGCGGATCGCCTCCAGCGCCATCATCGAACCCAAGACGCCGGCGAGCGCGCCCAATACGCCGGCCTCGGCGCAGGCCGGCACCGTGCCCGGCGGCGGCGGTTCGGGAAACAGGCACCGGTAGGTCGGATTGAACTCGCCTTCGGCATTTTTCTCATGCGCGCGTATCGTGGTCAGCGAGCCATCGAATACGCCGAGCGCTGCCGTGACCAACGGCTTGCCGGCGAGGAAGCACGCATCGGAAACCAGATAGCGGGTTTCGAAATTGTCGGAACCGTCCAGCACCAGATCGTAACCGCCGATCAGCTCCATCGCATTGTCGGCCGCAAGCCGGGTGGCGTGCGCCGCAAACCTGACATGTGGATTGAGCTCATAGACACGCACCGCCGACGTATCGACCTTGCGCCGGCCGACGTCGGAGGTGGAATGAATGATCTGGCGCTGCAGGTTGGACAGCGACACGGTGTCGTCGTCGACCACGCCGAGCACGCCGACGCCGGCCGCGGCGAGATACATCAGTGCCGGCGCGCCGAGGCCGCCGGCGCCGATCACCAGCACGGAAGCTTCCTTCAACGCGGCCTGACCGGCGCCGCCGACGTCGCGCAGCACGATATGGCGGGCGTAGCGTTCGAGTTCTTCGGCACTCAGCATTGTCTGGCTGGATCCTTCCTCACCGCAACTACGAATACCTCATGGTGAGGAGCGCGTCTTCGCGCGTCTCGAACCATGGAGCCAGCAGCCCATCCTTCGAGACGCGCGCCAAGGGGCGCGCTCCTCAGGATGAGGGATGACCCTCAGGTCCTTGAACCATCGCATCCCTGTTGCCGACCAAGCAGATGTGCTTAATTGCGCGCGCTTCAATGGACCTGAGACTTGTCATGAGATCGATGCTGGCGGCAACATTGATATTCATGGCCGCCGGGACATCCGCCCAGGCCCAGCTGACGCCGCCGTCCACCGCGGGCGCCAAGCCGAAGCCGGTAACGACCATTCCGATCCGCCCCGCCCTGCAGACCCCGGCCGATACCGCCAACGCGATGGCGCAGGCCGAGCGTCTGGCGATCCAGTCGGATCTGGCCTGGGTCGGCCAGTACAACGGCGCCATATCGGGCGAGGTCAGCGAGCGCATGGTCGCCGCGATCAAGGAGTTTCAGAAGACCCGGGGGGCCAAGCAGACCGGCGTGCTCAATCCGCAGGAGCGCGGCATCCTCGCCGAAACCGCGAAAAAGCGGCAGGACAATGCCGGCTGGAAGATCGTCACCGACCCCGGCACCGGGGCGCGGCTCGGCATCCCGACCAAGCTGGTGCCGCAGCAATCCAGCGACGCCAACGGCGCCAAATGGACCTCCTCCACCGGCACCGTCCAGATCCAGCTGGCGCGGCGCAAGGAAGCGGGTCCCACCACGGCCAAGCTCGCCGAGCAGGAAAAGAAGGAACCCGGCGGGCGCAAGGTGGATTACACCGTGGTCAAGCCGGACTTCTTCGTGCTGTCGGGCCTGCAAGGCCTGAAGAAATTCTATGTTCGCGGCACCTTCAAGGGCGATGAGGTGCGCATCCTCACCATCCTCTACGACCAGGCCACCGAAAATACCGTGGAGCCCGTGGTGATCGCGATGTCGAGCGCGTTCAACCCGTTTCCATCGGGCGCGCAGGTCTCCGGACCGCCGCCGCGCAAGTCCGTCGAATACGGCACCGGCATCGTCGTCAGCGACGACGGCGCCATCGTCACCGACCGGCAGGTGGTCGACAGCTGCCTGGCGATCGCCATTGCCGGACATGGCAACGCCGATCGCGTCGCCGAGAACAAGGAGCATGACCTTGCCCTGCTGCGCATTTACGGCGCGCGGGGATTAAAGCCGCTGAGCCTCGCCAATGGCGCGGCAAAGTCCGGTGTCGAACTCACCGGCATTGCCGATCCGCAAGCCCAGGGCGGCGGCAAAGCGGCGAGCAGCATCAAGGCCTCGTTGACCCAAATCGGCAGCGGCAGCGAGTTCGCGCTGTCGCCGGCGCCGGCGGTCGGTTTTTCCGGCGCGGCGACGCTCGATGCCGACGGTAAATTCGCAGGGATCGCGCTGCTGAAGCCGGCGGTCGTTGCCGGCCCGTCGAATGCCGCGCCCGCGGCGCAGGCCGCCCTGGTGCCCGCCGATATCGTGCGCGATTTTCTGAAAGCCAATGGCGTCAATGCGGCAGGCGGATCGTCGGACGCGAAGGCATCCGTGGTTCGCGTGATCTGCGTCAGGAAGTAGCGGGCACTTTTTGCCTGCCGCGTACTGGATTTGCCTGCCATGCACGCAAATATGTACCGGGATCAGCGACAGCCGCCCGGCCGATCCGTTAACTCGGCGATAGGGCGGGCAAAGATGAACGGACACAATTGATCCGAAGCGGACCCATGTTGCAGCACGGCGACCGTAATGTTGCCAAAGAAGAAGCGCGCCGCCGCCGACGGGCGGCCCTGAAACTTTCGTAGGCCTGTGCCGTAATTATCCGGATGTTGCGGCCCGGTTACATCTGCGTGAAATTCTATCATTTTTCCGCGATGACGGCTGCCCTAGCACAACTATTGCATTGCGTGATGCAGAGGGTCGCGTGTCCAATGCAGCTAGTGCTGATGCTGATTCGCGATCAGATGCGGGAGCGCTCTGGGGCAGAGGAACTTTGCAGCGCGTCCAGCAATTGACCATATGAGGAGAGGGATCATGTACAACGATTCTCTGTTCAATGCGTTCGCTCGGTCCTACGAGGCTAGAAGCGAGACCGACATGTCGATGGCGGAATATCTGGAATCGTGTCGAGGAGACCCGATGCGATATGCCAATGCGGCCGAGCGGCTGCTTGCTGCGATCGGTGAGCCACAAATGATTGACACGGCCAAGGACCCACGCCTTGGCCGTATTTTTTTGAACAGGACCATGCGCGCCTATCCGGCCTTCGCCGGATTCTACGGCATGGAAGAAACCATCGAGCGCATCGTCGGGTTCTTCCGCCACGCCGCGCAAGGCCTCGAAGAGCGCAAGCAGATCCTCTATCTGCTCGGTCCGGTCGGCGGCGGCAAATCGTCGCTCGCCGAGCGGCTGAAGTCGTTGATGGAAGTTCATCCCATCTACGTGCTGAAGGCCGGCGACGAACTCAGTCCGGTGTTCGAGAGCCCGCTCAGCCTGTTCGATCCGGAATCGCTGGGTCCGATGATCGAGGAAAAGTACGGCATCCCGCGGCGCCGTCTCAGCGGGCTGATGAGCCCGTGGTGCTACAAGCGGCTCGAGGCTTTCGGCGGCGACATTTCACGTTTCCGTGTCGCCAAGATCCAGCCCTCGCGATTGCGCCAGATCGCGATCGCGAAAACCGAGCCTGGCGACGAGAACAACCAGGACATCTCGTCGCTGGTCGGCAAGGTCGACATCCGCAAGCTGGAGACCTTTGCCCAGAACGATCCGGACGCCTACAGCTACTCCGGCGGCTTGAACCGCGCCAACCAGGGCATTCTCGAATTCGTCGAGATGTTCAAGGCGCCGATCAAGATGCTGCACCCGCTGCTGACCGCGACCCAGGAAATCAACTACATCGGCACCGAGAATATCGGCGCGATCCCCTTTACCGGGGTCATTCTCGCGCACTCGAACGAAGCCGAATGGCAAAGCTTCAAGGCCAACAAGAACAACGAGGCCTTCATCGATCGCATCTGCGTCATCAAGGTGCCTTACTGCCTGCGGGTGACCGAAGAGCAGAAGATCTATGAGAAGCTGATTTCCGGCTCCGAACTGGCGGCCGCGCCGTGCGCGCCGGCAACCCTGGAGACGCTGGCGCGGTTCTCGGTGATGTCGCGGCTGCGCAAGCACGAGAACTCGACGCTGTTTGCGAAAATGCGGGTCTATGACGGCGAAAGCCTCAAGGAATCCGATCCGAAGGCGCGCAGCGTTCAGGAATACAAGGATGCCGCCGGCGTCGACGAGGGCATGGACGGCGTCTCGACCCGCTTTGCCTTCAAGGTTCTGGCGGCGACCTACAACCACGACACCTCGGAGCTCGGCGCCGATCCGGTGCATCTGATGTATGCGCTCGAGCAGTCGATCCGCCGCGAGCAGCTCCCCGAGGAAATCGAAAAGCGCTACCTCGAATTCATCAAGGCCGAGCTGGTGCCGCGCTATGCCGAGTTCATCGGCAACGAAATCCAGAAGGCCTATCTCGAATCCTATTCGGATTACGGCCAGAATCTGTTCGATCGCTACGTCGATTATGCCGATGCCTGGATCGAGGATCAGGACTTCAAGGATCCCGACACCGGTCAGATGCTCAACCGCGAACTTCTCAACCAGGAACTGACCAAGATCGAGAAGCCCGCCGGCATCGCCAACCCGAAGGACTTCCGCAACGAGGTCGTCAAGTTCTCGCTGCGGTCGCGGGCGCAGCACGGCGGCAAGAACCCGTCCTGGACCAGCTACGAGAAGATCCGCGAGGTGATCGAGAAGCGGATATTCTCGCAGGTCGAAGACCTGCTCCCGGTGATCTCGTTCGGATCGAAAAAGGACGGCGAGACCGAAAAGAAGCACGGCGAGTTCGTGCAGCGGATGGTGGAGCGCGGCTATACCGAGCGGCAGGTTCGCCGGCTGGTCGAATGGTACATGCGAGTAAAGCAAGCCGGCTGAGGGCAGATGCAGCGTGGCCCATGCACATTGTCGATCGGCGCCTGAATCCGGGCAGCAAGAGCCTGGAGAACCGGCAGCGGTTCCTGCGTCGCGCCAAGGCGCTGGTTCAGAGCGCCGTCAAGAAGTCGTCACAGCACCGCGACATCAAGGATGTCCTGGAAGGCGGCGAGGTCTCATCCCGCTCGACGGGATGAACGAGCCGCGCTTTCGCCGCGAAGGCGGCACGCGCGACATGGTGCTGCCCGGCAACAAGAAGTTCATCGAAGGCGACATGCTGCCGCGTTCGGGGCAAGGCCGCGGCAAGCCTTCGGGGCCGGGCGAAGGCGACAGCGAAGATGCGTTCCGGTTCGTTCTGACCCGCGATGAATTCGTCGATCTGTTTCTCGACGATCTCGAATTGCCCGACCTCGCCAAGCGCAAGCTCGCGCGAGGCCGAAGGCGAGGGACTGCAGCGCGCCGGCTATTCGACCTCAGGCTCGCCGGCCAACATCTCGGTCAGCCGCACGGTGCGGCTGGCGCTGGCGCGGCGGGTCGCGCTGCGGCGGCCGCGGCCGGAGACGATTGCCGAACTCGAGGCCGAACTCGCCGACTGCGACGAAGCGCGCCGCATCGAGTTGACGGCCGAGATCGACGCCCTGAAGGCCAAGTTCCGGCGGATTCCGTTCATCGATCCGATCGACATCCGCTACCGCCGCTTCGAGACCGTGCCGAAGCCGGTCGCCCAGGCGGTGATGTTCTGCCTGATGGACGTGTCGGGCTCGATGTCCGAGCACATGAAGGATCTGGCCAAGCGCTTCTACATGCTGCTCTACGTGTTCCTGACCCGGCGCTATCGGCACGTCGAGATCGTCTTCATCCGCCATACCGACCGCGCCGAGGAAGTCGACGAGGATACCTTCTTCCACGGGCCGGCATCGGGCGGCACCCTGGTGTCGAGCGCGCTGCAGGCGATGCACGAGATCGTCACGTCGCGGTTTCGCCCGGCCGACTGGAACATCTACGCCGCCCAGGCCTCCGACGGCGACAACTCCACTTCGGACAGCGATGCCGTGAGCCAGTTGCTGACGCGAGATGATCCTGCCGGTCAGCCAGTTCTTCGCCTATCTCGAAGTCGGCGAAGCCGGCGGCAGCACCTTCGACATGTCCGATTCATCGCTGTGGTCGCTGTATCAGCGCCTGCGCGCCGAGGGCGCGCCGCTGTCGATGCGCAAGGTCAGCGACCGCAGCGAAATCTTTCCGGTGTTCCACGACCTGTTTCAGCGCCGCAAACAGGAGAAGACCGCGCCATGACGGACGCCGAGCGCTTGTACGAAGGCGCCGACTGGGATTTCTCGACGCTGCAGCGCATTCATGACGCCTGCGAGGAGATCGCGCGAACCGAACTGGGGCTCGACATCTATCCCAACCAGATCGAGGTCATCACCGCCGAGCAGATGCTGGATGCCTATTCCTCGGTCGGCATGCCGCTGTTCTACAAGCATTGGTCGTTCGGCAAGCATTTCGCCCATCATGAGGCGTTCTACCGCAAGGGCATGATGGGCCTTGCCTATGAGATCGTGATCAACTCCTCGCCGTGCATTTCCTACCTGATGGAGGAAAACACCGCGACCATGCAGACGCTGGTGATCGCCCACGCCGCGTTCGGCCATAACCATTTCTTCAAGAACAACTATCTGTTCAAGCAATGGACCGACGCCGAGGGCATCCTCGATTATCTCGATTTCGCCAAGGGCTATGTGGCGCAGTGCGAGGAGCGTCACGGCCGGCAGGCGGTCGAGCAGACGCTCGATGCCGCGCACGCGCTGATGTCGCATGGCATCGACCGCTATCCCGGCAAGAAGAAGCTCGACCTTCGCGCCGAGGAAAAGCGCGCCGGCGAGCGCCGCCTGCACGAGGAGAGCGCCTTCAACGATCTGTGGCGAACCGTTCCGACCGGGCCGACCAAGAGCACGGAATCGCTGAGCACGGAGCGGCGCCGCAAGCTGCTCGGGCTGCCGCAGGAAAACCTGCTGTATTTCCTCGAGAAGGCCGCGCCGCGGCTGCAGCCCTGGCAGCGCGAGTTGCTGCGGATCGTGCGCCACATCGCGCAGTATTTCTATCCGCAGAGCCAGACCAAGGTCATGAACGAGGGCACCGCGACCTACGTGCATTATCGCATCATGACCCGGCTGCACGAACAGGGACGGATCTCCGACGGCAATTTCCTGGAATTCCTGCAGTCGCACACCAATGTGGTGTTCCAGCCCGACTTCGACGATCAGCGCTTCTCAGGCTTCAATCCCTATGCGCTCGGCTTTGCGATGATGCAGGACATCGAACGCATCGTCACCGATCCCGACGACGAGGACCGCGAATGGTTTCCCGACATCGCCGGGACCGGCGACGCGATGGCGGTGCTGCGCGATGTCTGGGCCAACTACCGCGACGAAAGCTTCATCAGCCAGTTCCTCAGCCCGCGGCTGATGCGGCACTTGCGGATGTTCCATCTGCACGACGATCCCGCTGAAACCGCAGGGTATCAGGGTCGACGCCATCCACGATGAGCGCGGCTATCGCCGCGTTCGGCGCGAACTGGCGCGGCAGTATGACGTCGGCTACATCGATCCCAACATCGAGGTGGTCGATGTCGATCTCGCCGGCGACCGCCGCCTGATGTTGCGGCACACCGTCGCTGAAGGGCGCGCTGCTGAACGAGACCGATGCCAAGCGCGTGCTGCAGCATCTCGCCGATCTCTGGAGCTATGACGTGTCGCTGACCGAGGTCGATGCCGCGGGCACGGTGCTCAAGGAGCATACCGCCAGTCCGCGCGGCATCGCGGCCGCCGCGTAAACGCCGTGGCGGTTACGGCTTGCCGCCGGCTTCGACGCGCCGCAGGCACCAATAATATGAATTCGGCCCGTCAAAGAACGAGGTTTGCCCGGCACACGCCTTCTTGGCCTGCGGCGATGCCTGCTTCATGAAATAGAGGTTCTCACCCGCCCAAAGCAGGGCGATGAGCACCAGCAGGGCCGGCACCCCGTGTTTCAAGACCCGTGTCATGCGGCCACGATAGCGGAAGATGCTTTCCCGATCGTGAAGCGGTCAGACCCGGACTTATGCCAGGACAAACCGAACGCCGGCGCGGGCCAGGCCCCCGGCAAGGCCGATCGGCGTGCCGTCGGCGCGCCAGCAGGCAGCGCCGGTCAGCGAACCGTCAGCGTTGAACTGGATCCCGTTCATGCCGGCCGCCACCGTCGGCACCACCAGCAGCTTGTGGCCGATCGATGTCAGCGTCGCGCGAACGCGCTCCGGCACGGCCGATTCGACTTCGAGCGCATTGCCCTCGGTCCAGACCCGCGGCGCTTCCACCGCCTCCTGCAAGCTCATGCCGTGATCGATCAGATTGATCAACGCCTGCAAGGCGCTTGGAAAGATCCGCTTTCCGCCCGGCAGGCCCAGCGCATAGACGAGCTTGCCGTCGCGCAGTGCCATCATGGGAGACATCGAGGTGGTCACCCGCTTGCCGGGCGCCAGCGACAGCGCATGGCCCGGCCGTGGATCGTACAGGTTCATGTAGTTGTTCGGCACCGTGCCGAGACCGGGAATCAGAAACTTGGCGCCGAACAGATTGTTGATGGTCTGCGTGGTCGCAACCACGTTGCCAAACGCATCCGCCGCCGTCATGTGCGTGGTGTGGGCGCCCTCGAGCTGGCTGACGCCG
The DNA here is from genome assembly GCA_963742695.1 of uncultured Alphaproteobacteria bacterium. Lineage (GTDB taxonomy): Bacteria > Pseudomonadota > Alphaproteobacteria > Rhizobiales > Xanthobacteraceae > Bradyrhizobium. The sequence continues at coordinate 21,294 of CAVUNF010000015.1, read as the reverse complement.
GCGCTCCATTGCTGCGCGCATCCGACGTCGATCGCGCGGCGGCGCTCGCTCGCATAATCCTTCGAGATCAGCCGCGCCACCGGCACGCCGATAAAATCCGGATCGCCGCTGGCGGCGGCGCGGTCGGCAAAGGCGATCTTCAGCACCTCGGCCAAGAGATGGATCGTCGCCGCGGTGCCGAATCCCGTTGCGGTGATGTCGTAGCCCTCGAGGATGTTCAGCATCTGCGCGATATGCACGCCGGAGGCCGCGGGCGGCGGCGGGCCGAGAATCTCCCAGCCGCGATAGGTTGAGCTGATCGGCAGGCGCTCGACGGTCTTGTAGGAGGTAAGGTCTTCGCGGCTGACGAAACCGCCATGCGCCTTCATGTAGTCGACCAGGATATCGCCGAGCGGCCCGTGATACAGCGCCTTCTCGCCATGACGCGATATGTGGGTGAGCGTCTCGGCATATTCCGATTGCACGACGCGGTCGCCGGCATTCAACGGCTTACCATCGGGCAGATAGATCGCCGAGATCGCCTTGTCCTTCAGCATCTCCCGCGCGCTGTCGCGGATGCATTCATGCAAATAGGGCGTCGCCGCATAGCCGCGCGAGGCATGCCGGATCGCCGGCTCCATGACATCGGCAAGCGACATGGTTCCGAACCGTTGCAGCGTCTCGCACCAGGCCTTCAGCGAGCCGGGCACCGCCACCGCCTTCGGCCCGGTCAGATTTTCGTCGCTCGATCGTATCGAACACGTCGTGCGCCGAACCCGGCTTCGAGCGATAGGTGTCGGGCTTCACGGCCGACGGAACGGTGCTCTGGCCATCGATGAAGCGATGGCTGCCATCGGCAAGGCGGATATGCGCCATGCCGCCGCCGATGATCCCGACCATCATCGGCTCGACCACGGTCAGCGTGAACAGCGTCGCGATCGCGGCATCGATGGCGTTGCCGCCGGCGGCGAGCATCTCGATGCCGGCGGCCGAAGCCAGCGGATGATTGCTGACCACCATGCCGCGGCTGCCCGATGCCGCTTGCTTCTGACAGGTGAAAGTGGTGTCCGCCCGGTCGCGCCAGTTGCTGCTCATGATGGTGGATCATCCCCGTGCTGCCGCAGCCTATCAGGACCGTATTGTACCGGAATAGCCATCTGCCTCATAACGCGCCATCTTCGCGAGGATTGGTGATTCGGACAGCCGCGATCCCTGTAAAGTTTCCTGGAGATTTCCTTGGAAACTCTGGATCGGGCCGGCACGTCCTGAGCGAGAATGCTCGGCATCGCAGAATGTGATGCAACTCCGTAGAGCGTACCGCAAATCCCTTCAAAGACATCCAAAGGAACTACAATGTACACGATCGTTCTGGCCACCCAAAAGGGCGGCAGCGGTAAAACCACGTTGGCAATTGGTCTCGCGCTTGCAGCGATCCAGGCCGGCCATACCGTGCGTTTGATCGAGACCGACTTGCAAGGCACGCTTTCGAACTGGCAGAGCCGCCGCCCCTATGCCGAGCCCATGGTCGAGCCGGTTTACAGCGCCGGCGATATCGAAGCGCGGCTGACGTCCTTGCGCCATAGCGGCGTGACCCTGACCATCATCGACACCGCCGGCGGCGTCAGCGCCGCGACCAAGACCGCGATTCTGCTGCGCCGATTTGTGCCTGATTCCGGCGCGCCCGAGCGTTGCCGATATCGAGGCCGCCGCGACCACGCTCAACCTGATCCGGGCCTGCGACCGGCCGTTCGCCTTTGTCCTCAACCAGACCCCGATCCGCGGTCAACGCGTCAGCAACGCGGCGACCGTGCTCAGCGACGAGGCGGTACCGGACATGGCGGGCGTTCTCGCGCTGCCGTACATCGTCATGCGCAACGATCATCAGGACGCGCTGGGCCTCGGATTGGCGGTTGTCGAATACGCCCCCACCAGCAAATCGGCCGACGAAGTTCGCGGCCTGTGGCAATGGGTCGAGGCCAAGCTGAATGAGACCGCGACATCAGACGAGCAAATCGTCAGCGAATTCGTGGGCTCGCCGGATATCGTGCCCACGATGTATCTGCAGGCACCTGCGGAAACCGCTGCGGCCGTTTCCTGAACAACTCGCTCGTCATTCCGGGATGGTCCGTAAGGACCAGACCCGGAATCTCGAGATGAACAGCTCCGGATTCCGGGTTCGCGCTTCGCGCGCCCCGGAATGACGGACGCTAACGCTGCAGCCAGCTCTCGCGGCTGACTTTCCATCTTTCCGTTTTGGATTGGCCGTTGTGATGCAGCAGTTCGATGTAGCCGACAAATTCGGCGCCGGTCTTTTGCTTGACCCGGCGTGAGGCGGCGTTGGTAGCCGCATTGCAGACGTAAAAGCTTTCCAGACCGAGCGTTTGGAAAGCAAAATCGTTCGTCGCCGTGATGGCTTCGGTCATCAATCCCCTGTTCCAATGAGGCTCCGCCAACCAAAACCCGCGATTGCCCTTTGGATTATCCGAGCCCGGGCGAAAATAGATGTTTCCGATCGCCTCGCCGTCACCGGACTTCAGCACCAGAACCCACTGATAGATGGCCTCGCCCGCAGCGATTTTTTCCAGCTGCAGCCTGACAAAGCTTTCCGCACCGTCGTCGGGATATGGCCAGGGCACCACCGACGCCAGATTCCGGATGATGTTCCAGTTATTGAAGTGACGCTGGATCGCCGGCGCGTCGGAAAGCGCCAGCGGCCGCAAGATCAGTCGTTCGGTCACAATGGTCGGCGTGTCCATCGGCTTTCCGTGCCGCCGGCTATTTCTGGCACTTCGGGCACCAGAAGGTCGAGCGCCCGTTCTGGGTGAAGCGCCTGACGATGCCGCTGCATTTGCCGGTCTGGCATTTTTCGCCCTCGCGGTCGTAGACCTGGAACGAATGCTGGAAATAGCCGAGCTCGCCTGAGGTCTGGCGGTGATCGCGCAGCGACGAGCCGCCGGCCTTGATCGCCTGATTGAGCACCGCATGAATGGCCGTCACCAGCCGCTTGGCGTGGTCGGTGGGTTCGGCGGTCTTCTTCATGGCCAGGGTCGCGGCCAATCGGCGCGGCGACAGCTGCGAACGATACAGCGCCTCGCAGACATAGATGTTGCCAAGTCCCGCCACCACGCGCTGGTCGAGCAGTGCCGCCTTCAGGCTGGTCTTCTTGTCGGCACAGGCACGCGCCAGCATCGCCGCGTCGAATTCATTGCCGAGCGGCTCCGGGCCGAGGCCTTTGAGAAGCGGTTCGTCATCCAGCGCTTTGCGGGCGATGATCTTCATGTAGCCGAAGCGGCGCGGATCGTTGAAAACGACCGACGCCCCCGACGACATGTGAAACACCACATGATCATGCGCGCGATCTTCGCTGCGCGGATGCGCAAATTTGCCCGGCGTCCTGGTTTCCTCGTTCGCGACCACGCGGAACGAGCCCGACATGCCCAGATGCATCAGCAGCACATCGCCCGAGCCGAGGTCGGCCATCAGATATTTGGCGCGGCGGCCGAGGCCGGTCACGGTCTGGCCGGTCAAGCCGCGCCACGAAATCCTTCTGGAATGGAAACCGCAGATCCTTGCGGCGGGCCTCCGCCGTTACGATCTTCGAGCCCTCCATGACCGGTTGCAGGCCGCGGCGGACGGTTTCGACTTCGGGTAATTCGGGCATTTCGATTTTGATCCTGCGGCCTTAAGCCGTTGCTGGCGGGTGCCGCTCGCTGAATTCGATGCGGTTGAAGAACGGATCGGCGATCGTCATCGAGGTCGCGCCCCAGGGCTGTTCGACCAGTCCGGGACGGGCATAGCCGTATTTCTTCGCCAGCAGACCGGCGTGATACGCGGCAAGCCCGGTGGTTTCGATAACAATCTTGGCACCGGGCGAAGCGTCGCCGTGATGCTCACTCAGATATAATACGACGTCGCCCATCGACACCTGCATGAACAGCGGCAAATCGGGCTCGAAGCGATGCTCGAAATCGATCTTGAAGCCGAGAAATTCAAGGTAAAACTCCCTGGCCTTGGCGATATCGAAGATTCGGAAGGTGGGAATGGTCCGCGTAAATCGTGTTGTCATGACATGCCCGGCGGATTAACCAAAGCTCTCGTCGCTCAGCGCTTTTGAGGGCTGCGCGGTCCCGCTTGTAGCGCGCGCCAGCCAGCCGCGCTATGGTCCGGCGACGGAGAAAGTTGAATGGATCGGCCGGACCAGACCACGCATTTTGGCTTCAGGGACGTCCCCTTGGGGGACAAGCAGACGCTGGTGAACGACGTGTTTCACAGCGTGGCGCAGCGTTACGACCTGATGAACGATCTGATGTCGGTCGGCCTGCACCGGGTCTGGAAAGACCTGATGATCAACGCGCTCAATCCGCCGCGCGGCGAGGCGCCGTTTGCGCTGCTCGATGTCGCCGGCGGCACCGGCGACGTCGCGTTTCGCGCCGCCAAGGCGGCGGGCCCGGGTTTTCGCGCCACCGTCTGCGACATCAATTCCGACATGCTCGACGTCGGCCGCACCCGCGCGGCGGCACGGCATCTCGACGACCGGGTATCGTTCGTGGAAGGCAATGCCGAGGCGCTGGCGTTTCCGAACAATAATTTCGACGCCTACAGCATCGCGTTCGGCATCCGCAACGTGCCGCGGATCGATCTGGCGCTGGCCGAGGCGTTTCGCGTGCTCAGGCCCGGCGGCCGATTCCTGTGCCTGGAATTTTCCACCGTCGATGTGCCCGGCCTCGATCGAATTTACGATCTGTTTTCGTTCAAGGTGATTCCGCCGCTCGGCCGCGCGGTGACCGGCGACGCCGAATCCTATCAGTACCTGGTGGAATCGATCCGCAAACATCCCAAGCCCAACGCGTTTGCCGAGATGATGCGCAGCGCGGGCTTTTCCCGCGTCAACTGGCAAAGCCTTTCCGGCGGCATCGTGGCGTTGCATTCGGGCTGGCGTTTGTGATTTCCGCACTGACCCACATCGCGCGGCTGGCCCGCGCCGGTTTCGTGTTCGCGCGCGAGGGCGTGTTCGGCGTGGTCGATCCTACGCTGGTGCCGCCGCCCGGGTCAACTTGCGTTGCGGCTGGCGCGGATCATCGAACGCCCGGGCGCCAAATCCGGTCCGCGGCTGTCGCGGGCGCTGACGCGGCTCGGGCCGGCCTATCTCAAGCTTGGACAGTTTCTCGCCACCCGGCCCGACGTGGTCGGCGTCATCATGGCGCGCGATCTGGAAAGCCTGCAGGACCGGCTGCCGCCATTCCCGCAAAGCGAGGCCGAAGCCACCCTCGCGGTGTCGCTGGAACGCCCGGTGGCGAAGGCGTTTACGAGCTTCGGGCCCGCGGTCGCCGCGGCCTCGATCGCCCAGGTGCACCGCGCCGAGACCGAGCGCGACGGGGTTCGCAAATCGGTCGCGGTGAAGATACTCCGACCCAATGTCGCCTCCCGGTTCCGCCGCGACCTCGCCGATTTTTTCTTTGTCGCGCACAAGGCCGAAGCCCATTCGGCGGAAGCGCGGCGGCTGCGGCTGATCGAGGTCATCAATACGATGTCGCGCTCGGTGGCGATGGAGATGGATCTGCGGCTGGAAGCTGCCGCGCTCTCCGAAATGGCCGAGAACACCCGCGACGATCCGGATTTCCGCGTGCCCGCCGTCGATTGGGACCGCACCACCCACAATGTGCTGACGATGGAATGGATCGACGGCATCGCGCTGAGCGACCACGTCCGTCTCGAGCAGGCGCAGGTCGACCTGCCCGAGCTCGGGCGCAAGGTGATCCAGAGTTTTCTGCGCCACGCGCTGCGCGACGGCTTCTTTCACGCCGACATGCATCCCGGCAATCTGTTCCTCGACGACGCCGGCCGGCTGGTTGCCGTTGATTTCGGCATCATGGGCCGGCTCGGCATGAAGGAACGGCGCTTCCTCGCCGAGATTCTGCTGGGCTTCATTACCCGCAACTATCGCCGCGTCGCCGAGGTGCATTTCGAGGCCGGCTATGTGCCGGGACATCACTCGGTGGAGAATTTCGCGCAGGCGATCCGCGCCATCGGCGAGCCGATCCACAACCGCACCGCCGAAGAAATTTCGATGGCGAAGCTGTTGACGCTGCTGCTGGAGGTCACCGGGCTGTTCGACATGCGCACCCGCCCCGAACTGATCCTGCTGCAGAAGACCATGGTGGTGGTCGAGGGCGTGGCGCGCAGCTTCGATCCCAAACTCGACATCTGGAAGATTTCCGAGCCGGTGGTGCGCGAATGGATCGAGCGCAATCTCGGACCGGTGGGGCGCATTCATGGGCGCGGTTTCCGGCGCCGGCGATCTCGGCCGCGTGATGGCGGGGCTTCCGGCGATCGCGGCGCGCTCGGTGGCGGTGCTCGAGCAGTTGGAGACCATGACCCGCGAAGGCGTTACGCTGTCGCCGGAGACGATCGCGGCGATGGGCCGCGCCGAAGGCCGCAGGAGCCGCTGGCGCACCTTGGCGCTCTGGATCATCGCCCTCACCTTCATCGGAATTCTGGTCGCCGTCCGGCACCTTTGATTGCAATGCATGCATTTTATGCTAGCATTGATGTCACATTTTCGTTGGAAATCAGCCCATGGCCAGCCTGACGATCCGAAAACTCGACGACGCGATCCGGGATGAATTGCGGCTGCGGGCCGCCCGCAACGGCCGGTCGGTCGAGGACGAAGTGCGGGTGATCCTGCGCGAGGCGTCGCAGAACCTCTCCTCGTTCGCCGCATCCCCTTCTGCGGCCGCCGCAACGGCTGCGGCCGCGCATCCCGCGCGCAGCGCTGCGGTGGGCGAGCCGCGCGTCACCCTGATCATCGGCGGCGGCATCGCCGCCTACAAGGCGCTGGAGCTGATCCGGCGGCTCAAGGAGCGGCACATTCACGTCCGCTGCGTGCTGACGCGCGCCGCGCAGCAATTCGTCACGCCGCTTTCGGCCAGCGCGCTGTCGAACGAGCGCTGCTACACCGACCTGTTCGATCCGGCGAGTGAGTTCGATGCCGGGCATATCCGTCTCGCCCGCGAATGCGACCTGATCGTGGTGGCGCCCGCGACCGCGGACCTGATGGCGAAGATGGCGCAGGGCCATGCCGACGATCTCGCCAGCGCCATTCTGCTCGCGGCCAACCGGCCGATCCTGCTGGCGCCGGCGATGAACCCGCTGATGTGGAACAACCCCGCCACCCGGCGCAATGTCGCGCAGCTCGCGCGCGATGGCGTCGCCATGATCGGCCCCAATGCCGGCGAAATGGCCGAAGCCAATGAGTCCGGAGTCGGCCGGATGGCGGAAGCCGTGGAGATCGCCGCCGCCGCCGAACGCGTGCTGCGTCCGCCGCAAGCCCGCCCGCTGGCCGGCAAGCGCGTGCTGATCACCGCGGGACCGACCCACGAGCCGATCGATCCGGTGCGCTACATCGCCAACCGCTCCTCCGGCAAGCAGGGCTTTGCCATTGCCGCCGCGGCGCAAGCTGCCGGCGCCGATGTCACCCTGGTCTCCGGTCCGGTCGAGCTCGGCGATCCCTCCGGCGTTTCGGTGAAGCACGTGGAATCCGCGCGCGACATGCTGCGCCAGGTCGAAGCGTCGCTGCCGGTGGATATCGCGATCTTCGCTGCCGCGGTCGCCGACTGGCGTGTCGTCAATGCGGGCGAGCAGAAGCTGAAGAAGACCGCTGCCGGCATGCCGCCACTGCAACTCACCGAAAATCCCGATATTCTCGCCACCATCGCCAAGCTGAGGGATAAGCGCCCGCCGCTGGTGATCGGCTTTGCCGCGGAGACCGAGCACCTGATCGACAACGCCAAGGCAAAACTGGCGCGCAAGGGCTGCGACTGGATCGTCGCCAATGACGTCTCGCCGGCGACAGGCATCATGGGCGGCGACCGCAACACGGTGCATCTGCTGACGCGTGACGGCGGCGAGATCAACGTCGAACTCCTGGTCCTGGTCCGATGACCAAGGAACAAGTCGCAACCGAACTGGTGGCGCGGATCGCCAAGAGCCTGGAGAAGAACTTCGTGAGCGCCACCGTCAAAGTCGAAATCCGGCAATTGCCGCATGGCGAAGGGCCTGCCGCTGCCGGCGTATCAGAGCGCGCACGCCGCCGGGCTCGATCTGCTCGCGGCGGTGCCGGAAGACGCGCCGATGCTGCTCGCGCCCGGAAAATACGCGCTCGTCCCCACCGGGCTGACGATCGCGCTGCCGCCGGGCCATGAAGCCCAGGTCCGGCCGCGCTCCGGCCTTGCCGCCAAGCACGGCATCACGGTGCTGAACTCACCCGGCACCGTCGACGCGGATTATCGCGGCGAGATCGGCGTGCTCCTGATCAACCATGGCGACGCGCCGTTTTCGATCCGGCGCGGCGAGCGCATTGCGCAAATGGTGATTGCGACGGTGGCCATGGCGGAATTCGTTGCCGTGGAGGCTCTTTCGGCGACCGAGCGCGGCGCCGGCGGTTTCGGGTCGACCGGCCGCTAGAGCTTTTCCGTTTCGATTGAATCGAAACGGGGCTCTGATTCCTGATTGACGCGTTTTCTTCACGCGAACCGGTTTCACACTTCGCTTGAAAACGCTCTAATCCCCGCAAAATTGCGGATTCATTTTTCATAAAAATCGCAGCGATCAGGTTAAGCACCGCATTTTTTTGCATCCAGATTCGCGTTCACGATCTGGACTCTTACCGGTCGACTCCCGAAGGGGATATGGTCACTCAGATTCGCGAACGGCGGGGTGAGACGCCGGGCGTAAAGTCGTGCGGTTTGGGGCAAACCATGTCGGGCGTGATCGCGGCCATGCGTCAGACCCTGCTGTCGTGCACATCACTGGCACGCAACGGCCTGATGGTCCTTGGCGCCACGCTGGCGTCGATCGCGCCGGCCCGAGGCGAGCGATGCAGCCCTGCTGGATGCGATCTCGACCTACCTCGATTTCAACCGCCAGGAGATCGCCGTGCTGGCGACGGCACTGGCACTGCTCGGCTTTTCGGTGGTGGCGGCGATCCTGCTGATGCGCACGCGGCTCCGCGCGGCCGGCAAGCGAGGCGCGGCTGCGCGCCGACAATCAGGACCTGCAAGTCCAGGCCGACCGGTTTCGCGCGCTGTTGTTCGCCGAGCCCCAGATCCTGATCGCGTGGGCGGCCGGCGACAATCGCCCGCAAATCAGCGGCGATACTTCGCTGCTGCTGGGGCAGGATTCGCAAGCGCAATCGTCGCAGCGCATCCTCGCCTTCGGAACCTGGCTGCCGCCCGAGCCGGCGCTGCAGATGGACCATGCGGTCGACGCGCTGCGCGAGGCCGGCGAGGGTTTTCTGCTCAATCTGACGACCTCCAACGGACACGCGCTGGAGGCCATGGGCCGGGCGATCGGCGGCCAGGCCATTGTGCGGATTCGCGAACTCAGCGGATTGCGGCGGGAACTCGCCGAAACCAACCTGCGGCACAAGGCGCTGCTGGAAGAAACCGAGATGCTGCGCGGTTTCATCGCCGCGGCACCCTGGCCGGTCTGGACCAAGCGCGCCAAAGGCGGTCTCGGCTACGCCAATGCCGCCTATGCGCGGGCGACCGACGCCGTCAGCGTCGCCGACGCGATCGATCGCAACCTCGAACTGCTCGACAGCGCCGACCGCACCGACATGGACCGCGCCTTGCAGGATACCGCGGCCTTCACCGCGCGGCTGCCGATCGTGGTGGGCGGCGAGCGGCGGGTTTACGACGTGCATGCGATGAATGTCGGCGGCGGAAGCGCCGGCGTTGCCATCGACGCCTCCGAGGCCACCGCGCTGAAGGCGGCGCTGGTGCGGATGGCGGAGGCGCATCGGCGCACGCTCGATCAATTGTCGTCCGGGGTGGCCGTGTTCGACGGCCAGCGCCGCCTCGCGTTCTACAATGATTCCTATCGCCGGCTGTGGGATCTGGACCGCGTGTTCCTCGACGGCAATCCCGACGATTCCAGCGTGCTCGACCGGCTGCGCGCCGCGCGCAAGGTTCCGGAACAGCCGGATTTCCGCGCCTGGAAGGCCAAGCTGCACGAGGCCTATCGCGCGGTCGAGCCGGAAAAGGACACCTGGTATCTGCCCGACGGCCGCGCGGTCAGCGTCGTCACCACGCCCAATCCGGAAGGCGGCGTCACCTATCTGTTCGACGACGTCACCGAAAGCCTCGACCTCGCGCGGCGATTTGACGGCCTGATCCGGGTCCAGCGCGAGACGCTCGATAATCTCGCCGAAGCCGTCGCCGTGTTCGGCAGCAATGGCCGCGCCCAATTGTTCAATCCGGCCTTCGCCAGGATGTGGAAGCTGTCGCCCGAAGCGCTGCTGGAGCAGCCGCATATCGAAACCGTGGAAGCCTGGTGCCGGCCGCTGTTCGACGACGCGGCGACCTGGCAGACGCTGCGCGGAGGCCATTACCGCGATCGAGAACCGGGTCGAGGCGGTGCTGAAGCTGGAGCGCAAGGACGGCAGCGTGCTGGACTGCATGACCATGCCGCTGCCCGACGGCGCCACCATGCTGACGTTCCAGGACATCACCGACACCGAGAATGTCGAGCGCGCGCTGCGCGAGCGCAACGAGGCGCTGGAGACCGCCGACCAGATGAAGGTCGATTTCGTCCACCACGTGTCCTACGAACTGCGCTCGCCGCTGACCACCATCATCGGCTTCGCGCATCTCCTGACCGACCCCACCACCGGCCCGCTGATGCCGAAGCAGGCCGAATATCTCAGCTACATCACCGCCTCGACCAACTCGCTGTTCGCCCTCATCAACAACATCCTCGATCTCGCCACCATCGACGCCGGCGCGATGACGCTCGAACTCGGCCCGGTCGATATCCGCAAGACCATCGAAGCTGCCGCCGAAGGCATCCAGGACCGGCTCGCCACCGACCGCATCGAGCTCAAGGTCGACGTCGATCCCAACATCGGCAACTTCGTCGGCGATGAACGCCGCGTGGTGCAGGTGCTCTATAATCTGCTGGCCAATGCCGTCGGATTTTCGCCGCATGACGCCACCGTCGGCCTGAGCGCCAGGCGAACCGAACACAGCGTGATCTTCACCGTGACCGATTCCGGTCCGGGCATTCCGCCCGACGTCAAGGACAAGGTGTTCGACTGGTTCGAGAGCCATTCCAACGGGTCGCGGCATCGCGGCGCCGGCCTCGGCCTGTCGCTGGTGAAGTCCTTTGTCGAACTGCACGGAGGCAAGGTGCGACGTCGATTCGATCGTCGGCAAAGGCACGACCGTCACGTGCAACTTTCCGACCGATCAGGCCGCGCATCGCAACGCCGCGGAATGACCGATCCCACGACATTCTCGCTGGCGCTGGCGAACGAGACCGCGACCGCGCATTTGATGGCCGACCTCGCGATGCTGATCGGTCCCGGCGATGTCATCACGCTGTCGGGCGATCTCGGCGCCGGCAAGACCGCGGCGGCCCGCGCCATGATCCGCTATCTCGCCGGCGACGACGCGCTGGAGGTTCCAAGCCCGACCTTCACGCTGGCGCAGACCTACGAACTGCCGCCGTTTCCGCTGATTCATGCCGATCTTTACCGCGTCAACGATCCCATCGAGCTGGAAGAGATCGGGCTGTCGCCGTTGCCGGAAGCAACCGTGGCGCTGATCGAATGGCCGGAGCGCGCCGCCGGCGCGCTGCCCGCAGGACCGCATCGACATCGCGCTGAGCCATCGTCCGGCGCTGGGATCGACCGCCCGCGCCGCCGAAATCACCGGCTACGGCAAGGCCGCCGCGCAGGTCGCACGGCTGAAGGCGTTGCGGCAGTTTCTCGACGGCGCCGGCTATGCTCGACGCCAAACGCCTGCGCATGCCCGGCGACGCCTCGACGCGCTCCTATGCGCGGCTGGTCCGCGACGACGGCGTCGTCATCCTGATGAACTCGCCGCGGCGGCCCGACGGGCCGGCGATCTATGACGGCAAGTCCTACAGCGCCGCGGTGCATCTGGCCGAGGACGTCAAGCCGTTCGTCGCCATCGCCAACGGCCTGCGCGAGCGCGGCTTCTCGGCGCCCGCGATCCATCATGCCGACCTCGACGCCGGATTCCTGATCACCGAGGATTTCGGCAGCGCGGGCTTTATCGAAGGCGATCCGCCCGCGCCGATCGCGGAGCGCTACGAGGCCGCGACCGACATGCTGGCGGCGCTGCATCGCGAACCGTTGCCGGAAATCCTGCCGCTGGCGCCGCAGATCGACTACGCCATTCCCGTTTTCGACACCGACGCGCTGCTGGTCGAGATCGGATTGATGCTGGAATGGTATCTGCCGGACCGCGGGGCCGAGCCGAGCGACGATCTGCGCGCCGAATTCGTCACGATGTGGCGCGATCTGCTGGGCAAGCCCGCGGCCGCGCGCCAAAGACCTGGGTGATGCGCGACTTTCATTCGCCCAATCTGATCTGGCTCGGCGACGCGCCGGACATCGCCAGAGTCGGCATCATCGACTTCCAGGATGCCGTGCTGGGCCCGGCCGCCTACGATCTGGTGTCGCTGCTGCAGGACGCGCGGATCGACGTGCCCGAGCAGCTCGAGCTGGCGCTGCTGACGCGCTACATCAAGGCGCGGCGCGCCGCCGACGACAGCTTCGATCCGGCCGGCTTCGCCGAGCTCTATGCCATCATGTCGGCGCAGCGCAACACGCGGCTGCTCGGCACCTTTGCGCGGCTCAACCGGCGCGACGGCAAGCCGCAATATCTGCGTCACCAGCCCCGGATCTGGACCTATCTCAGCCGTTCGCTGGCTCACCCGACGCTGGCGCGCGCTCCGGGACTGGTATTCGGCCAACGTCCCGCCGCCAGTCCCCTGATTTACCGCTTGTTAGCCAACCCGCCTCTAATCTGCCGGCAGACCCTGCCTGGAGCGCGCGGGGTGTCTGCTTTGAGGGCGGGAGCGAAACCATGGTGGCAGAACGGCGCAAGGGCGAGCGCGTCACATTCGAGCGCGGCATTCGCGCGCATATGATGGGCATCGACGGCACCTGGCGGCGCGATTGCATGATGGAAGACATTTCCGAGACCGGCGCCAAGCTCACCGTCGAAGGCTCCGTCGAAGGGCTGCATCTGAAGGAATTTTTCCTGCTGCTGTCGTCCACCGGCCTCGCCTATCGCCGCTGCGAACTGGCCTGGGTCAATGGCGACCAGATCGGCGTCAATTTCCTGAAGCAGGGCGACAAGAAGAAAAAGCCGCGGCGCGGCGCCACAGAGCAGGCCGAGGTCTGAACGCGATACTCTGTCGCTGTCGCACAGTCGTCATGTCGCGCGGCTATGGCGTCAAGATCGATGCGCGGCACGAATCACCGTGATATGATCCGCGCGCGCCGCACCGGTTCGAGAAATTCCTGAAATGTCCGTCAAGCCCACCAAAGCCATGGTCCTCGCCGCCGGTCTCGGCGTGCGCATGCGCCCCCTGACGGACAGGATGCCAAAGCCGCTGGTGCGCGTCGCCGGCCGCACGCTGCTCGATCACGTGCTCGACAAGCTCGGCGATGCCGGCGTCAGCGAGGCTGTCGTCAACGTGCACTATCTGCCCGACCAGATCATCGATCACACCGCGAACGCGCAAGCGGCCCCGCGTGACCATCTCGGATGAGCGCGACGAAGTGCTCGGCACCGGCGGCGGCGTCGTCAAGGCGCTGCCGCTGCTCGGCAACGCGCCGTTCTTCCACGTCAACGCCGACACGCTGTGGATCGATGGCGTGCGGCCCAATCTGGCGCGGCTGGCCGAAACCTTCGATCCCGCGCGCATGGATATCCTGCTGCTGATGGCGCCGACCACGAGCAGCATCGGCTATGGCGGCCGCGGCGATTACGCCATGCTGCCCGACGGCGCGCTGCGCAAGCGCCGGGAACATCAGGTGGTTCCGTTCGTCTATGCGGGTGCCGCGATCATGTCGCCGTCGCTGTTCGCCGACGCGCCGGCCGGCGAATTCTCGCTGACCAAGATGTTCGACCGCGCCAACGAGCAGGAGCGGCTGTTCGGCCTGCGGCTCGACGGCGTCTGGATGCATGTCGGAACGCCCGATGCGGTTCACGCCGCGGAACGAGGCCTTTCTCGCCAGCGTGGCGTAAGCAGTCTCCGTCATTCCGGGATGCGCCGTCAGGCGCAGACCTCAGATGTGCAAGCGCACATCGGGGAATCTCGAGATTCCGGGTTCATGCTTCGCATGCCCCGGAATGACTGCATAATCCTCTTCGACTCCCTCTCGATTGCTGCCCATGCCATGATGCGCCTGACCCGCGAATCAGGCAGCCCATGCGCGTTTTCAGCGTTCCCGTCTCAGTGCCGTTCCTGCGCACCGTCATCGCCGCGTTGGTCGACGGCCGGCTGGTCGACGGTTTCGAGGCGCGCACGCATCCGGAACGGCTGGCGCAGGCGACGCTCTATCTGCCGACCCGGCGCGCCGGACGCATGGCGCGCGAGATCTTTCTCGATGAGCTGAAGACCGACGCGGTGGTGCTGCCGCGCATCGTCGCGCTCGGCGACATCGACGAGGACGAACTCGCCTTCGCGGAGGAGGCCGACACTCGGCGGCATCGGCGCCGCTGGACATTCCGCCGAAGCTCGGCGAACTCGAACGCCGGCTGACGCTGGCGCAGACTGGTCGCCGCCTGGGCCAAGCGGCCCGGTGCTGGCGCCGCTGGTGGTCGGCGGCCCCGCCTCGACGCTGGCGCTGGCCGGCGATCTGGCGCGGCTGATCGACGACATGGTGACGCGCGGCGTCGACTGGAACGCGCTCGACGGGCTGGTGCCGGATCAGCTCGACCAATACTGGCAGCACTCGCTGCGAATTCCTGCAGATCGCGCGCGAGTGCTGGCCGGCGCATCTCGCCGAAATCAGCAAGATCGAGCCGGCGGCGCGGCGCGACCTCTGATCGAGGCCGAAGCCAAGCGGCTGACCGCGCATCACGACGGCCCTGTGATCGCGGCGGGCTCGACCGGTTCGATGCCGGCGACCGCAAAATTCCTGCACGCGGTCGCCGCGCTGCCGCAAGGCGCGGTGGTGCTGCCGGGGCTCGACACCGATCTCGACGACGACGCCTGGCAGCTGATCGGCGGCGTCAGGGACGCACAGGGCAAATTCACCACGCAGCCGGCCTCGAACCATCCGCAATTTGCGATGCATGCGCTGCTGGACCGCTTCGGCATCAAGCGCCGCGACGTCGAGATCCTCGGCGCGCCGCGCCGCAGGCGGCCGCGATGTGCTGGCGTCCGAGGCGATGCGGCCGTCGAACGCGACCGCGCAATGGCATCGGCCGGCTGGCGCGAGCCCGATATCGCCGACAAGATCGCGGGCGGCATGAACAATCTCGCCGTGATCGAGGCCGCCAATCCCGAGATGGAAGCGCTCGCCATCGCGGTCGCGATGCGCGAGGCGCGGCATCTCGAACAAATCGGCGGCGCTGGTGACGCCGGATCGCGCGCTGGCGCGGCGGGTGATGGCGGCGCTCGGCCGCTGGAATCTCGCCTTCGACGATTCCGGCGGCGACGCCCTGATGGATACCGCCGGCCGGCATTTTCGCGCGGCTCGCCGCCGAAGCGGCCGCGAACGGGCTGGAGCCGCCGACGCTGCTGGCGCTGCTGAAGCATCCGCTGTGCCGGCTCGGCGGCGCGCCGGGCGCGTTGAAGCGCGCCATCGAGGCGCTCGAACTGGCGCTGCTGCGCGGCACGCGGCCGCAGGCCGGGAAGCGCCGGCCTGGCGCGCGATTTCGACCGCTTTCGCGACGAGCTTGCGAAAGCTGCAGCGCCGCGAGACCGTCGTCGCTGCATCACGCCGAGCCGCGAACCAGGCTCGAGCGACGACGAGCTCGATCGCGCGCAAGCGCTGATCGCGGCGCTGCAGACCGCGCTGGCGCCGCTCGAAAGCCTCGCCGTCGTCAAAGCCGTATGATTTCGCCGAGCTCGCGCAACGCCATCGCGAGGTGCTGATCGAACTGTCGCGCGACCAGCACGGCGTCGCGCTGGCCTTCGAGGGCCAGCAGGGATCGGCGCTTGCCGGCGCGTTCGACGATCTGCTCGGCCGACGAGCGAGCACCGCCAGCGGCCTGATGGTCGCAGCTCGGCGATTATCCCGAAGTGTTCCAGACCGCGTTCGGCGACCGCATGGTGCGGCGGCCGGAATTGGCCGACGCGCAGCTTGCACATCTACGGCCCGCTGGAAGCGCGGCTGACGCAATCCGACCGCGTCATCCTCGGCGGGCTGGTCGAGGGCGTGTGGCCGCCGGCGCCGCGGATCGATCCCTGGCTGAGCCGGCCGATGCGGCATGAGCTCGGCCTCGATCTGCCGGAGCGGCGCATCGGCCTCTCCGCGCACGACTTCGCGCAATTGCTCGGCGCCGACGAAGTCATCCTCAGCCACGCCGCCAAGGTCGGCGGCGCACCGGCGGTGGCCTCGCGCTTCCTGCACCGGCTGGAAGCGGTCGCCGGCGAAGCGCGCTGGAAGGCCGCGACGGCCGCGGGCGAGAAATATGTGCGCTTCGCCGCCGAGCTCGACCGGCCCGACGAGGTCAAGCCGATCGCGCAGCCCGCGCCGAAGCCGCCGCGCGCGACGCGGCCGCTGAAACTGTCGGTCACCGCGATCGAGGACTGGCTGCGCGATCCCTATACGATCTACGCCAAATACATCCTGAGGCTCGACGCCGCTCGATCCCGTCGACATGCCGCTGTCGGCGGCCGACCGCGGCTCGGCGATCCACGATGCGCTCGGCGAATTCACGCAGACCTACGCCGACGCGCTTGCCCGACGATCCCGCGCGCGCGCTGCGCGGCATCGGCGAGAAATATTTCGCGCCGCTGATGGAGCGGCCGGAAGCGCGGGCGCTGTGGTGGCCGCGGTTCCAGCGCATCGCCGGCTGGTTCGCCGATTGGGAAATCGCGCGGCGCGGCAACGTCGCCGCCATCGACGCCGAGATCCGCGGCGAGATCCAGATCCCGCTCGACAATGAGCGCATCTTCATCGCTGTCGGCGCGCGCCGACCGCATCGAACGCCGCCGCGACGGCACCTACGCGATCCTCGACTACAAGACCGGGCAGCCGCCGACCGGCAAGCAGGTGCGCATGGGCCTGTCGCCGCAGCTGACGCTGGAAGCCGCGATCCTGCGCGAAGGCGGCTTTGACGGCATTCGCGGCCGGCAGTCTCGGTCAGCCAGACTCGTCTATGTCCGGCTCAGCGGCAACAATCCGCCGGGCGAGCAGAAGCCGCTGGAACTGAAGATCAAGCAAGAGCGATCAGCCGCAGCCGCCCGACGACGCCGCCGACGAGGCGCGGCGCAAGCTGGAAGCCTGATCCGCGCCTTCGAGGACGAGAACCAGGCCTATACCTCGCTGAACCTGTCGATGTGGTCGAACCGCTACGGCGCCTATGACGATCTCGCCCGCATCAAGGAATGGTCCGCGGCCGGCGGCCTGGGGATCGAGGAATGGTGAAGCGCACCGCGCCCCATTCCCGATGCCGTCCGCGCCACGCAGGCGCGCGCGTCCGATCCGGCGGCGTCGGCGTTCGTGTCGGCCAATGCCGGCTCGGGCAAGACCCATGTGCTGGTGCAGCGGGTGATCCGGCTGCTGCTGCGGGCGTGCCGCCGGAAAAAATCCTCTGCATCACCTTCACCAAGGCCGCCGCCGCCAACATGGCGGAGCGGGTGTTCTCCACGCTCGGCCATTGGGTCACGCTCGACGACGACGGCGCTCGATGCCGCGATCCGCGACGCCGGCATCGCGCGTCCCGACGCGAAACTTGCGAATGCGCGCGCGCGAACTGTTCGCCTGCGCGCTGGAGACGCCGGGCGGCCTGAAGGTGCAGACCATCCACGCGCTGTGCACCCGGCTGCTGCAGCAATTCCCGTTCGAGGCCAACGTGCCGGCGCGTTTCGCCGTGCTCGACGACCGCGACCAGAACGAGATGATGGAGCGCGCCAATCTCGCGGTGCTGCTGGAGGCCTCGCGCGATCCCGACAGCGCGACCGGCCGCGCGCTCGATACCGCGATGGCCAGCGCCGCCGACGTCACCTTCAAGGATGTGGTGCGCGAGGCCTGCCTGAGCCGCGATCATTTCATGGCCTGGACCGATGCGGCCGGCAGCGCCGACGCCGCGGCGCGCGCAGATGTCCGCGGCGCTCGGCGTCGATGCCGGACGACCGCATCGAGGACGTCGAGCGCGAGATCGTCGACGGGCCGCATCTGCCGCGATCGCGCTGGGAGGAGATCGCCGCCGTGCTCGACACCGGCAGCAAGTCCGACCAGGACCAGGCGGCGCGGCTGCGCGAAGCGCTGGCGTTCAGCCGGCGCGGCGCAGGTCGACGAATATCTCGGCGTGTTCCTGACCGACGGCGACGCACGCCGCGCAAATCGGTGGTGACCAAGAAATTCGGCGACAACAATCCGGCCGATCGCGCGGCTGTTCGACGCGGAAGTGCGCCGCGCTCGGCCGCGCTGATCGAACGGCGCCGCGCGGTGACGACCCGCGACCGCACCGAGGCGCTGCTGCATATCGCGACCGCGGCGGCGGCGAATTACCGGCGCGAGAAGCAGGAGCGCGGCCTGCTCGACTATGACGATCTGATCGACAAGACGCTGGCGATGCTGGACCGCGGTGTCGTCCGGCTGGGTGCATTACAAGCTCGACCGCGGCGTCGATCACGTGCTGATCGACGAGGCGCAGGACACCAGCCCGCGGCAATGGGACATCGTCGCGCATATCATTTCCGAATTCACCTCCGGCGCAGGCGCGCGCGACGGCGTGGTGCGCACGGTGTTCGCGGTCGGCGACGAGAAGCAGTCGATCTTTTCGTTCCAGGGCGCCGCGCCGCGCGAATTCGACGCGCGCCGCAGGGGGCTGGAGAAGAAGTTCGAGCGACGCCGGGCTGAAATTCGATCCGGTCTCGTTCACCTATTCGTTCCGCTCGGGACCGGCGATCCTGCAATCGGTCGATCACGTGTTTCGCGACGAGGCGATCTACCGCAGCATCCATTCGCCGAACAGGCCTATCCGGTGCACGACTCGCTCGCCGACGCCGGCCCCAGCCTGATCGATCTCTGGGATTTGCAGCTGCCTGACGGCAAGCAGGACATCGAAGGCTGGCGCGCGCCGTTCGATGCGGTGTCGGAGACCAGCCCCGAGGTCAAGCTCGCCAGGCGCATCCAGGCCGAGATCAAGTCGCTGGTCGACGAGCGGCACCATGACCGGCCGCGCCGGCGACCGCCGGCCGCTGCGCTATGGCGACATGCTGGTGCTGGTGCGGCGGCGCGGCAACGCTGTTCGACGCGGTGATCCAGGCGCTGAAGCACGCCAATATTCCGGTCGCCGGCGCCGACCGGCTGAAGCTGACCGAGCATATCGCGATCATCGATCTGATGAACCTCGCCGACGCGCTGCTGCTGCCGCAGGACGATCTGGCGCTCGCGGTGGCGCTGAAAAGCCCGCTGTTCGGCCTTGGCGATGACGATCTGTTCAAGCTGGCCTGGCAGCGCAAGGGATCGCTGCGCGCAGGCGCTGCAGCCAGCACGCCGGCGACCGACGGCAAATTCGAGGACGCGCTGCGAGCGCCTCGAGGCATGCGAGCGCCGCTTCGCCAGCGAGACGCCGTTTGCGTTCTACGCCTGGCTGCTCGGCGGCGACGGCGGCCGCGCGCGCATCCTGAAGCGGCTCGGCCATGAAGCCAACGACGCGCTCGACGAATTTCTCGAACTGGCGCTGGGCTATGAGCGCAAGGCGCCGGCCTCGCTGCAGGGCTTCATGGCGTGGCTGCGCGCCGCCGACACCGAAGTGAAGCGCGACATGGAAATCTCCCGCGACGAAGTCCGCGTCATGACCGTGCATGGCGCCAAGGGCCTGGAGGCGCCGGTGGTGTTCCTGGTCGACACCACGACGTCGCCGTCGGACACCCAGCGGCTGAGGCTGATCCATCTGCCGCAGGGCAATGCGCGCCGCATGCGCCAGGCGTCGTGGTCTGGGCCGGCCGGAAGGCCGACGATCCCGCCGCTGTCGCGGCCGCGCGCACGGCGATGCTGGCCGACACCGAGGACGAATACCGCCGCCTGCTCTATGTGGCGATGACGCGCGCGGCCGATCGGCTGATCATCGGCGGCTGCATGCCCGGCAACATGGACACGGTGCGGACGTTCTCCTGGTACGACCTGATCGACAAAGGGCCTCGAGCAATTCCGGATCTGCACTGCAGGAGTTCGAGACGCCGGCGGCAAGGTAAAGCGCTATTCGCGGCCGGAGGATGTCGCCGCGCCCGGGCAGCGCCGCGCGCGCGCCGGCCGCCGCGCCGTCGCGCTGCCGGCATGGCTGCGCACCCCGGCGCCGCCGGAAGCGCCGGCCGACAATCTGCTGCGCCCCTCCGATCCCGCCGAGGACGAAGGCCATCGCGTCAGAACCGGCAAATCGTCCAGCTGCGCGCCCGGGCGCTGCAGCGCGGCACGCTGGTGCACCGGTTGCTGCAATCGCTGCCCGATATCGCGCCGAGCGCCGCCGCGACGCCGCGCTGCGCTACCTCGCCCGCAACGCCGCCGACTGGACCGACGCCGAACGCGAGGCGCTGGCGGAGCAGGTGCTGGCGCTGATCGCGGATCCGCGCTTTGCCCCGGTGTTCGCGCCGGGCAGCCGGGCCGAGGTCTCGATCGTCGGCCGGCTGGACCGCCCGGGACGGCCGCCGGCGCTGGTTTCGGGGCAGATCGACCGGCTGGTGGTGACGCCGGACGAGGTCCTGATCGTCGACTACAAGACCAACCACGCCCCGCCGAGCGCGCCGCCGAGGCGCCGGCCGCCTATGTCCGCCAGCTTGCGCTCTACCGGGCGGTGCTGGCGCAAGCTTTATCCCCAGCGCCGGTCCGCGCCGCGCTGCTTTGGACCGAAACGCCTGAATTGATGGAGATTTCGGCCCCTGCGCTGGACGCGCAGCTGGCAGCCATCATCCCGGGGTGACCGTGCTTGACCCGGCAAGGGCGCGTTCATAGGTTGATCTCATGATCCCGGCGGCATTCTCTGCGCCGCGTCCTTCCAACTGAACGAGGTATTCCCATGGCCGTTGGCAAGGTTTCTGACGCCGATTTCGAAGCCGAAGTGCTCAAGGCGACCGGCCCGGTCGTGGTCGATTTCTGGGCCGAATGGTGCGGCCCCTGCCGCATGATCGCGCCGGCGCTCGACGAGATCTCCGGCGCGATGGGCGACAAGGTCAAGATCGTCAAGCTCAACGTCGACGAGAGCCCGAAGACGGCCTCGAAATACGGCGTGATGTCGATCCCGACCCTGATGATCTTCAAGGGCGGCGAGATGGCCTCGCGCCAGGTCGGCGCCGCGCCGAAGGCAGAAGCTGCAGCAG
>CAVUNF010000014.1:0-107084 GCA_963742695.1 uncultured Alphaproteobacteria bacterium | reverse complement strand
GACCATCCCCACGCGAAGGATCGGCTCGCTCAGGTCTCGGCACTCGGTCTCGGATGCATGGGCATGAGCTCGGGCTACGGCGAGGCCGACGAGGCCGGCAGCCTGGCCACGTTGAACGAGGCATCGACCGCGGCTGCTCGTTCCTCGACACCAGTGACGTCTATGGACCGCACACCAACGAGCGGCTGATCGCCAACGTGCTGCGCGATCGACGCGAGCAGATCGTGATCGCCACGAAGTTCGGCCTGGCCTCGCCCGGCGGACGATGGGTCGCGGCGCAGTCCGCGGCGGCGATGCCGCCTACGTCGCGAGGCCTGCGACGACTCGCTCGCCCGGCTCGGCGTCGACCACATCGACCTGTACTACCTGCATCGTGCTGACCCTGACGTGCCCATCGAAGAGACCGTCGGTGCGATGGCTGCCCTGGTCGCCGCCGGCAAGGTGGGGTCACCTGGGTCTGTCAGAGGTACAGCCCGAGACGCTCAGGCGCGCGGTGGCGGTGCATCCGATCGATGCGTTGCAGAGCGAGTGGTCGCTGTGGACTCGAGAGATCGAGGTCGACGTGCTGGCCGCTGCTCGCGAGTTGAACATCGGCATCGTGCCGTTCAGTCCGCTGGGCCGTGGCGCGCTGACGGGCGCGATCAGCCCCGACACCAGCTTCGGTGAAGGCGACATGCGCAGCAGGATGCCTCGGTACCAGGGTGACGAGTTGCGCCAGAACCTTCGCTCGGTCGACGAGTTGGTGGCGATGGCAGCCGACCTGCGATGCACCGCCGCGCAGCTGGCGCTGGCCTGGGTGTTGGCGCAAGGTCCGACGTCGTGCCGATCCCTGGTACCCGCAGGGTCGAGCGCCTCCGCGAGAACCTCGGTGCGCTCGACGTCCACCTGGGCGACAGTGAACGAGACCGGTTGTCCCAGCTGTTCCCGATGGATGCGATCGCCGGCACCCGGCATCCCGCCGGCCGACCACTGGCCTCTGGTCTGACGCCGATCAGCCGGCCGGGCGAGGACGCTCGCTGACGCCAGCGATCAGTCGTCGGTGACGGCGGCAATCGCAGCATCGACCAGATCGGCAACCTCGCGAGTGGCGTCCAGGATCGGGCTCGTCGTCTGCGTCACTCGCGACATGATCAGACTGCCCTCGATGCTGGCGATCGCCGTGGCCGCCAGACGGCGGGCGCGCGCCGGGCTGACACCCGCAGACCGCAGGGCCTGACCGAACAGGTCGGTCCACGCCGTGAACGCTTCGAGTCCGGCCGCGGTGACCTCGACCGAGTCGGGACTGATTTCGAGCAGCGTGGTCGAGATCGGGCATCCGTCACGGAAGTCCGAGTCCTGCATCCAGCCGGCCAGCAGTCGCCCGTAGCGCCGAATCGCCGCCGCCGGGCCATGCTCAGCGAGCAGGCCGCTGAGCGTCTGCGTCACCATGTCGCCCGCGTACCGAACGGCCTCAGCCGCGATCTGCTGCTTGCCTCCTGGAAAGTAGTGGTAGAGCGAACCCCGCGGCGCCTTGCTGAACGACAGGATGTCGTTGGTCCCGGTGCCGAGGAATTTCCCAGGCCTTGGGAGCCGGCCTGTCGGCCGCGCTCGTCCACTGCCAGTTCGATCAAGGCCGCCGGGGTGACGATGAGCCGGTCTTCGAAAGAGCCGTCGCAGCCGCCATGGCCGGCGAGAAGCCGTGCGGTTTCCAGGACAAGCCGGCTGATGTGGTCGCTGATTTTACGGTTGGGCGGCCGAAGCGCAGTATCTCGAAGGCGGTATGGCTCGCCTCAACAAACCAACCCGGGCGGATGTAGAGAACGAGCGTCAGCGTTGGTACCCAACGGTCAATCGGCGCGAAATAATGCGGTTGCCATGGGCTGATTGCCGTTGCGCTCGCGGGTGTGAGCGGCAAGGTCTTGCCATCGACAACCACGCTGGCGACCGGTCCACGGACGTGAAAGATTAGATGCCCCTCGCGATGGGCATGCGGCACCATCGGCCGATCCAGCTCATAGAGGCAGGCGCGCCCGAACGCACCATGTGCGACCGCGTGAGCAGTACTCATCGGTTTCCTCCCCGCTCATCTTTGTGCGCGGTACCGGAAGAATGTATAAGGAGATCGCGTTGTGACAACAGGCAAATTGCCCCGGCCGCCACCGGTCCGGGCGGTTTGCCTCGCGCCTTGTGCTGCTCGTTCGTGCTCACCAGGCGGCCTCGAGAATGCGGCGGCAGTCGCCTGGGGTCAGCCGTCGGGGATTGGCAAGGGCTACGGGGTCGTTCGCTGCCATCTCCGCAAAACGATCGAACTGGGCCGGATTGATCCCCATCTCCCGCAAAGAGGTCGGCAGGCCGATGGCACGGGCGAAGGCTCCTATTGCGGCGCTGAAGTGCGGCTCCGGCGTCGTTCTGGTGAAGGTTTCGGCCATGGTGGCGTATCGATCGCCCACGGCTTCGGTGTTGAAGTCGGCCATGGCCGCCATCAATGGCACGTGGAGATCGCCGTGCAGGACGCCGGGTCCAAGTTCAGCCTTGATCGGATGCGCCAGCGCATCGACCCCGCCAACCGCTTTTTCCAGCGCGAGCCCGGCCGTCAATGCCGCGGCCATCAATTCGCGCTGCGCTTCCCGGTGGCCGGGCGAAGCAAGCGCCACGGGTAGCCACCGCGTGAGCCGCTTTGCGGCCTCCAGCGCCAGCGCGTCTGCCGGCGGGTGGTAGATGGGGCTGGCATAGGCTTCGATGGCATGGACCAGCACCTCCATGGCCGCGGCGGCGAGGCGGCGTGAGGACGCTCCCTCAAGTACCGTCGGATCGGCGATGACCCGGTCGGGGCGAGGACAGGCGACCGGCTGGCCTTGCCCCAGGCGCACCCGCCGCGCCAACCCGAAATCGCAAAGGCCGGCAGGAACCGCGATCAGCGTGAGGCGTTCGCCCCGCCGCAATGCATGTTCCGCAGCAAGCCGCGCCTGCCCGACCGCCGCAGATCCACCCACGGCGATGAGCGTGTCTGTCCGGATGTCGCTCATGGCGCTCAGAATCCTGAGGGTTGTTTCTCCATGAGGGGTGGCACGATCGGTCCGCGCCAGGCTGATCGCCGTCTGGTCGAGTGATTCCTGCACGCGCGTGCAAACGGCCGCGCTTCCCGGCTCGTTGTCGACGAGCACCAGCGCCCGAGCGAGCGACCCCACCTCCTCGGGAAGCGCATCCTCGATCGCAGCTTCTGCGAAATGGGTGCGCGTGAGATAGTCGATGAGAGTCATCGGAGACGCTCCTGGCGTTTCCGCCGCATGGAGTCCGCAATGGCGAATTCCCGAAGGAAGCGGTGGCCGGCTGAGAGCGCCGGCCACCGAAGATGACATCAGTGCAGGTGCGCTCAGCCGCCCGCGCGCAGCTTGGCGCAGTCAACCGCATCGCGCGCCGGCAGCCCCAGAGCCTTGAACTGAGCCGTCGTCATGCCGAGCGTCTGGTTGACGTTTTCGGTCTTGGCCACCATCTTGCTGGTCAAATTGCCATCCGGCCCGTCGACCACTTCGTTGACGAAGACCGTTCCGGTCGCTTGCCGGTTTTCGTTCAGCGTGATCTTGCCGATCGGGGCTGTCGAGCTGAAGCTTGTTCAGAGCTTCCTTGAATTTTGCCTGCCCGTTCGATAGATCGCCGCCGGCCGCTTCGAGGCCTTTGATGGCGGCGAGCGTGGCCGTGTAGTAGCCCAGACCGAATAGCGAAGGCGATGGGAGGCGCTGGGCGGCGGGGATGCTGTCCTGATAGAGCTTCACATAGCTGGTCCATGCCGGGTCGGTATTGTCGGCGGCGAAGGGGCCGGAGGTCGGCGTGCCCTTCAGCACGTCTTTCGCTTTACCTTTCGCCGTCAGAACCGTCTGGTCGGCCATGATGGTGCCGCCGATCAGGCGGGTCTTTTCACCGGCCTGCTGATATTGATTGAGGAAGTTGATCGCATCGGTGCCGCCAAGGCCCAGATAGATCGCATCCACATTGTCCGGCAGCTGCGCGATGATCCCGCCGAAATCCGATTGGCCGAGCGGCTGCCAGAACCGCTGGACGATGTCGCCGCCCGATTTGCAGAAGTCCACCGCAAAGCCCATGAAGTTGGTGTAGCCGAACGAGTAATCGGCTGCGATCGTTGCCACGCGCTTCCAGCCTTTCTTCTTCACGACGTAGCTGCCGAGGCCGAAGCCCCATTGCGAGCCGTCGAGGTTGAAGCGGTAGAAGTTTGCCGCGGGATCGACCCAGGTCGTCTCGAGCGCGCCGGAGATGCCGTTGATCACCACCTTGTCCGGGATGGTCTTGGCGAAATCGCGCATGGCAATTCCTTCCGAGCCGGAGAGCGGGCCGATGATCAGGTCGACCTTGTCCTGCTCGATAAGCTTGCGAGCCATACGGACCGTTGTGTCGGGTTTGGTATCCGTCGGAGCGACGACGGTTTCAATCTTCTTGCCGGCAATGGTGTGGTTCACCTGTTTGAGAGCCAGTTCGACATTTCGGACACCATCCTGGCCACCGGTCGCGAAGGCGCCTTCCAGTGCCACCAGAATGCCGATCTTGATGGTGCCGCTCTGGGCGAGAGCTGCGCCGGGCAGCATAAGGGCAGCCACCGCGACGGCGCCAAGCAAAGACTTGCGCATTGTTGTTCCTCCCTGTGGCGCTGAAGATGAAATCCGGCAACCACACCGGACCTTCCCCATTGCGCCTCGTAACGCGCCCCTGGTGGGCGCCTTCAGGAAAGCTGACGGTCAAAGCCCAAGTCGCCAATATCCAAGCGTCTCATTTTCGCGGCGCTGCCATGCGCAGGGAGCGCGGCACAAGCCGCCCTCCGCCGAGGTCACGATCGTGTTGTATCTCTACTTGTCAAACTTAGCTGCCGAGCTCGGACATCCACTGCGGCGAATTACCAGCGCATCGCCAGCGCTGAACCTTGGCCCGGCCTTAGCTCGCGAGGCGCATCATCACGCTGTCGGTTTGGAGTGATCGCCGGTCCCTTGATGTCCGCTACTGGCCGCGCTCGCCGATGCAGCAGTGCCGAAGCGCGAAGGGAATACAAGGCTGTAAACCGTGGTGTAAACCGCGGCTGGTTCTCGCGCCGGCTATATCGCTAAGTGCTTGAAAAGCTTGGTGGGCGCACCAGGGCTCGAACCTGGGACCCGATGATTAAGAGAGAGTGCTCTCGGCTCCGCTACTGTCGGCCACATTAAGCATCTGTCGATCTTTTGTCGAAATAAAATCAATGACTTAGCTCCAAAATGCTATGCTTCCGGCCTGCTGGCCGAGGTATCTGCAATACGGCCCTACCAGCTTCGCTAAATCTTCGCTGAGGAGCCGCCCGATGCCTAAACTAAAAATGACCATTCCGAAGCTGCGAGAAATAGAGCCGACCCCAGGCAAGCAAATAGAATACTTTGACCTCGTGCTGCCGGGTCTCGCGCTCCGCGTCAGCTATGGCGGATCGCGGACTTGGCTGGCCGTCCATTATGAAGACAAGAGCACGCGCTGGTTCCGGCTCGGCCGATATGACGAGGGCGGCGCGGATGAAATCCCTTTGCCCGAGACCGGGCAAGCGTGGCCTCGCGACCTGTCGCTCGCCGGAGCGCGGAAAGCGGCCCGCCTCTTTTATCAGCACAAAGAAATCTACCTCAGGGATACCAAATCCGACAAGGCGCGCGTCTCCGCTCAATGGACCTTCGACGCCGTTGTGGAGCAGTACCTCCAGCGGCGTGCGGCGAAGCTGCGATCCAAGAAAGACATCGAACGCATCCTGCGCAAATATGTCATCCCGGTATGGAAGGGCCGCAAGGTCGTCGGCATCGTGCGCGGCGATGGCAAGGAATTGCACGAGAAGGTCGCCGAGGAGAATGGGCCGCGCCAGAGCGGATGCGGTGATTGCGATTGTTCGCTCCGTACTGAAATGGGTCGAGGAATTTGAGAGCCATTATACCTGCCCTATCCGCGCACAGCGTACCGAGAAGGCGGAGGATGATAACGAGGACGGACGCGAGCGCGTCCTCGACTGCGAATGAAATTAGATTGGTCTGGGAGGCTGCCGGTGAGATGGGCAGCTTTGGCGCGCTCGTGAAGGTCTTGCTTCTGACGGCACAGCGCCGCGAGAAAGTGACATAGATGCGCTGGCATGACCTCGCTGAGGACCTCTGGAACATTCCAGAAGAGCGGCGCGAAAAGGGTAACGCCGGCACACTAAAATTGCCGCAGCTAGCTCTTGATGTCATCGCGCGCCAGCCGCGCATTGCTGAGAACCCATTCGTGTTTGCAGGACGCCTCGCGGGCAAGCCGATCAATGGATTTTCGAAGGCCAAAAAAGAACTTGACGCACTGCTCCCGGACGACTTCGAACACTGGACCTTGCACGACCTCCGACGCACCGCGCGCTCCGTCATGACTGAACTTAAAATCAGCGTGCGCGTGGCTGAACAAGTTCTCGGTCATAAGATCAAGGGCGTCGAGCGAATTTATAATCGCAGCCAGTACATTGAGCAGAAGGGCGCCGCCCTGCTTGCGCTGGCGAACTATGTTTCGCAGCTTATCGACCCGACGCCGAATGTCGTCAGGCTCGGCAGTCGCAAAAATGGGTCTCCGGTGCGATAGCGGCTCCGTCAGCGCTGTGCCGCTTTTGCTCCGGGCATAGCAGCGATCCAGCCGGAAGGCATCGACGAGCATCTGCGGCGGATTTCGCGACCTTGCGGCTGCTTTCGGCTTTTGCTAAAAGCGATCTGCCAATGAACGGCGGCTTTTTCTGCACTGCCCGATCTGATCGGGTCCATCCATACGCAGCCGCAAGGCATAAGACGGCGGTGGGTGCAGGCAGGGTCGATCAGTATCCGGATGTTGATACACAACTGCCCGGCTGGTCCTTCTCAAAAAAGTAGCGAAGCGCAAGCTTTGTCGCTTGAAGGATTAAGCCATGCGATCCGGATCACGATTGCGCGCACCTGAGCGCGCTAGTTCGGCAGCTCCACTAACTGCACCCAGAGGCTTGCGCGAAGTCCGCCGCGAAGAAATCCGCGCCGGGAAAATCTATGACGAGCAACTCGTCTATTCGCGCGAGCAGGTCATGCGAATGCTCGGCGGCGTCTCTTACGATACCGTCTGTCGGCTCGAGGACACGGGCAAGCTCCGGCGTGTGCAATTTAACACCGGTAAGCTGATCCCCGGCAAATCTACAACCAAGGTGCTGTATCGGCGCGAGGATGTGCTCGCCCTGATCGAGGCATCGACCGTCTCAGTGACATCTTGAAAATGAGTAAGGGCGCACCCTGGCTAAAAGGATGCGCCCTCTTTCATCAATGCGAAAGCCGCCTTGCCGGGCGCAGTCGCTGCAACAGCATGAGGAGATGCCGCCGCCATGGCGCAGAATAATCCGAACGCCCCGCTAGAGCAAGGTCACCCAGCCTTCCGGCTCGCATAAGCCGCCTGTCAGCGCCATCGTCCGTGTTCGGCCCGCTGATCCCAAGCCAATCTCGGCCACCGCGCTCGACGCGCCCCCTATTGCGGACATCGCGCCCTATATTGACACCCTCGGCATGAGCTATCGCCGGTCGAAAGGATTGCTGGCGGACCTCAGCAAGATATTGGCCCACCGCAAGGTCCGGCTCGATCCCATCCAACGCGACGGGAAGGTCTACCCTGATCGAAATATACATTCCAGCAGCCGACGCCGGAATTGCTGCACGCCCTCGATAAATATGACGGCTGCATTTCTCGCTTCGATATCGCCTTAGACATCTTCCCGCGTTCACTGTCTATCGAGGAGATGGCCGCGATGATCCGCGCCAATGTAATCTTGAACTGGCGCAGACCGCAGCGGATGCATGACGATCGCGGCACCCTTTATTGGACCGCGCAGCACATCGGCGAAACTCCACCGGACCGCAACCTCGCCGAATACCATGACCTGCCGAGCAAGCTGGATGGCCGACCCGTCGTGCATCTGGAATTGCGCTTTCAGACATCCGACGCCGTCAAAGCCGAAAATCTTCACCTACCTTCCGACCTCGAAAAGCTGAACCCAAGAGCGCTATTCGATAAGCACCTCTCGGTAATCGATTTCTATAGCGCCATGCAGCGCGACATCATGAGCAGCGACCATAGCGACCGCGTCAGCGGCTTCTATCAGCGCTTCTATGGCAAGAGCGCACAGCAATTCAGACACCAGCAGCCGCGACTGGCAAAGCGATTGCAGCCCATGAACCATCGTTTCAGCATTCCAAATCGGCTGACCTGGGGCATATCCGGCTCGAAGGATCGGCACACATGGCAACCCAACCCTATCACTGAGATCATTCAATAAATCGCTCTGGAGCATCAAGCTTCGGCTTCTATCGTAAGCCAGCCAATAGGAGACACCAAACCATGAGCCGAGATGACGAGATCGACTATCGCACGATGTATCCCCTCGAAGGCCGCAACCGCAAACGCAGAGCAGCGAACCCAAAGCCCAACAAGGCACCTGAACAACGCGGCGGCTTCTTTAGTAACGAGCCCAAGCGCTTTTCCCCTAAGGATCGCGTCCAGAAAGATCGCAAGCCAGAGACTGCCAAGCGGATCGGCAGACGCGACCCGGACGGCGACGGACCGCCAATGCCGAGCATGCGAGACCGTCGCGAGAGCCATGATAGCCGAAGACCTCGACCAGACGGTAGACGATGTCATGGAAAGACTGGAAGCCATGGGATACGAAGCTGCGCCGATCACGATCTCAAGCTACCGGCAAGAGATCATGGAGGTGCTGCGACTTTGCGAGAAGCACGGCAGCATCATTGTGCCAGCTTGGCGCGACTAAACTTAGCCGAGCCAATGGAACAACCTATACGCAAGAATTCCGAAAGGCGATCCAGAAACCCATTCCGGCGAACATCAGCACAGTCTCGTGCGGCCAGCCAGCCGAACAAGCCGAACAGTCGGCGTGCGGTGCCAATAAAAACCACCTCAAGAATTGTACTTACCAACGCATCGATCATTGCCGCAACGCTCCGGCTTGCTTTGGATATATCGGACCCCAATCCTTTATTTCTAGTTGCACTTTCCAAGTATTGGACACCCTTTTTCAGCCCCAATAGACAAACGCACAGAGCCATATCTTTTCATTGATTTGCGAGTGAGCAGCGATTTCTGATTTTCGATCAGCGGCTCTCGCTTCAAAAGACTGCCTTGGAATGTGCTGTTTGCAAAATGCGGTTGCATATAGCGAACGCTCAGCCTCATGCTTCGCACCCCTGCAAGCATGCGGACCGCAGATGGCACCTAGTAAGCAACTCGCCTCGCAGAAGACTAAGGCGCGAAGCCGCGTCACCAATGGCAAAAGTCTATTTCCGAAAGAGGTAGACCAGCGCTCCCTATACTATCGAAGATTTCGCGACATTATCGATTTGCTCTCGGCTGATCTTGGCGGCGCTGATCGTCTCAGCATTGCGAGCAATCGATTGTGCGTACCGCTGCGACGCACATGGTGCGCTCGAACAATTGGAGATGCGCTTCGCATCGCCGAGGGCGGCGCAACGACCCGGACCTCTTGATCTACCAGACCTTGAGCAACAGCCTGCGCCGATTGCTGAAAGAGGTGGGCATCAAGAGGAAGGCGCGCGACATCTACCCCAAGCGTTCACGATTATGCTCGCTCCCTCGACCATGATGACGCAGCCCGCATCAATGGGCACCATCGAGTGAGGGCATTATGAGATGGTTTGCTCGCCTATGGCGAAAGCTCTGGACCTGGTGACCGAGCGCGCATCGACGCCCCATGGGAGCAGCGGCGGTGATCGCCCGAATTCGCGTCCCCCATGATGAACCGCGCACGCCCTTGCTCCGGGTGCGCGTGCCGACCATGCGCCCTACTTCTCGGCGTTTGGTGAGATCAATAGCGCTGACCGATCCGAACCTACTCGGTGCCGCGCTCGGCGATCCCGAAAGCTGGACGATATGGCGCGCGGTGCTGAGGGCTGCATTCGGATTGCCGCTGCAAGGCGACGACCTCGAACACTTTAAGGCTGTGGCTGGCGATCGTGCTCCTCCGGACGAACGCGTCGACGAGCTCTGGGCGGTTGTGGGTCGCCGTTCGGGGAAGACCCGAATGGCCGCTGCGATCTCAGTGCATGTCGCGACCTTGGAGGAGCATCATTTAGCGCCCGGCGAGATCGGCTTATGATGCTACTGGCGGCCTCGCGGAGCCAAGCGCAGGTGGCGTTTCAATATGTTGTCGGCTTCCTTGAGGCCTCCCCGATCCTAAGCCAGCAAATCGAGAGCGTCACCGCCAACGAAGTGCGGCTCAAGAATAATATCATCATCGGCGTTGCGACTAATTCGTACAGAACGATAAGGGGCCGGTCCCTACTTCTGGTAGTCGGTGATGAGACTTCGTTCGGCGCTCGGAAGAAAGCGCCGCGCCGGATGTGGAGACCTATCGCGCTTGCGTGCGGGCCCTCGCCGCGACAGGCGGCATGTTCATCGGCATCTCGACCGGCTACCGCAAGCTCGGCCTACTCTACACCAAGTACCGCGACCACTTCGGCCAGCCGGGCAACGAGGTCTTGGTCATTCAGGGCAGCACCGCGACCCTGAACCCGACCTTCAACCGTGACAAGATCGCCAATGCGAAGGCCGCTGATCCGGAGGGCGGGGAAAGTGAATGGGAAGGTGGCTTTAGAAATGACATTGCTGCGTTTCTTGACGATGCCACGATTGACGCCGCGATCAATCTCGCTCGACCGCTCGAATTACCGCCGCGTGATGGCTTCCACTATCAAGCGTTCACCGATGTTTCCGGCGGACGCCATGATGCCTACACGCTCGCCATCGGCCACAAAGAGGGCGAGCAATTTGTCGCCGATGTCATCCGGGGCAAGAACGCGCCCTTCGATCCACAGAGCGTGACGGCCGACTACGCGCGGCTGCTCAAGGACTACAAGATCACAAAGTGCATCGGGGACAATTATTCCAGCGAACTGGTGCGAGACCGCATGGGGGGCGAAGGCATCGCTTATGAAGATCGGAACTAGCAAAATCGGCGCTTTACCTTGAAGCGCTTCCGCCTTTCACGCGCGGCCTGGCTTCGATCCCCGATCATGCGGCGCTGTCGCGCGAATTGCGACTGTTGGAACGCCGCACCTCTCGCACAGGGAAGGACCTAGTGGACCATGGCAGAAATGGCACAGACGATTATGCGAACGCGCTTGCCGGGCTGCTCTACTTGCTCAGCAAAAAGAGCAAATACAATTACGACACCAGCCTCGCGTGGGTCGGCGGTGATAGTGACACGGATATCAATGCCGAATGGCGAGCCGAAGGCCTTCGGCACCACATCCTATTCGGCGGAATGAGGAGACTATGCAGATGACCAAGAAGATTGAAATGTTCGACAGAGGATGGCAAACCTATCGATGACGGTACTCCTGCCTGATGGTGGCAGGCTCCGAACCCCCCTGATGATGATGGATGGCGCTCCACCGTAGCATCGCAGGCCATCACACGCGCTGATCGATTGCCGACTTGTACGATCGTGCTTTCGATTACATCCGGCGAGATCACGGATACCTGCACGGATCGTGGTCGATGTAAACCAAGCGTGAGCTTGATCCGCTATAGCCGGGATATGCGGCCGCGCTGACCGATGCGCGCCATGATCTCGCGAGAAGGCGCGAGATGCCGCAAGGCCAAGCTGGCGACGCTTGGCGCAATCCGCCGGCGCTCGATGCGGCTCATATCGAGAAGCCCGCGCCGACGACGCCGACCGGCGATGCTGCGGACCGCCGCGATCGTCGCCTTGAGAAGGCGTGGAGGGCATGATGCAGCTACCGGTCAGAGCCCAGCCCATCCGAAGCTTGCATGGCCTGATCGACGCAGCAGGAGGCAGCGCTGACCAACGCGGCTGTCTATGTGCGCAGAGCATCAGCGACTTCAACGAAGCATTCGCCACCGCTCCGCATCGGAAGCCGGATCAATCGAGCACGAGATCAGCCGCCTTCGCGAAGATGGACGATGCCAGCGCAAGCATAAGATCCTTGCCGACCAGAATGCAGCGCTTGCGGCATTTCTCTCGACACCATCGGACCCGCCTGGAAGATGCCAAGACGAAGCCCGCCAAGCTGAGACAAGACGAGACCCTGCATCGGCGCAGCCGCTCGCATCCGCGCGAGGATCAGCGCGCTCGCCAGCGAGCGCCGGAAGGTGGAGCGCTGCGGCTGCCCATTGCGGACGCCAAGAAGCAGGCCGCCGAATATGTCGCCGCGCTTGCCGAGCGCGGCAAGCCCAAGACTCGCATCGTGGCGACCATGGCCACGATTTCGAGTTGACGATTTCACATGGGGTCGATGGCGTCGACACCGGACGGCTGGATATCGCGGCGGCACTCGCCTACCTCGACCCGTCCGCTCTTCTAGCAGCTGCTACGCAGATATCGAAGCGCAGCCCGCGCCCGCACTCGCCCTGACCGCGAAAGCCCGAGCGCGAAAAGCTCACCGCGCTGGAGGCCGAGCTTTTGGTCCTCGAATTTGAGGACGAAGCGATCGTCGAAGCCAGCGAGATTGAAGGACCCGTAATCGCCCGAGACGGTTTCGCGCGATCGCACTGCTCGGCACTCACGGTCATCGCGGCAAGCCCGCGCCTGCGAAGTCAGCCGGAAGGTGGAGCGCAATAAGGCTGCCGATCCGCAGTCCGATCAATCCGAACCGCCGCATGACGGAGCGCGAATTGATCGAGGCCTTCGGCGCCAATCGCCTTCCCGGACTGGAGGAGAGCAAACCACCGAAACCAAATGATTTCCGATCCCCTCCGTGTCCGAGCACCAACCAGCGAGAGGGTAGTCTCCCGGATCGCGCTGTCGATGCCAGTCGCGCTCGGCTCGGTCCACTCGGCGGTGACCGTGTTCATGGAAAAACACCGAGAGCCCGCGGCCTTCCGTAACGATCACGGTGACGTCCGATGGCGCGGCAGGAAGACCTCGTAGGTGCTTCGCAGCATCAAGCGAGGACTTGGGTTCGATGCGCTGCACGGTGGAGCATGTCGCCGAGCGGATTGTCTCACTCGAGCGAGCCGCTGCCCCTTCCTTCGCGGGCTGGGATGGCGGCACGCATCATTCGGATGGCTCTTGCATGGCCGCCATCCGGGGTGAGCGCTAGGTGGTCGCGCTCGCGGAAGCCGTCGCTGCGATCCGGAGCATGGATCGGCAGCGGCGGCTTTCTTGCTCGGCATGCCAGCGGACGAGCTTGCCAGCCCGGTTGCGGACGGCGTCCAGCCCCTTGTTCGGCTCTGCCGCCTATCTCGGCTCCCCGGAAGCCGATACCGGGCTGGACGGCCGGTCTCTGACAGCCTGCTGCGCTGGGGCCATCACTTACGCTCTGATTTTGACTTGTGCTCGAACTTCGCAATCTGACGACCGAGTTGCCAAAGCTCGACATCTTGGCCGTCAACCAGCGCTTTCGCTCGCTTGATCGCCGTAGCATCATCATCGCAAACCAAATCTATTGCTTTGCTGAAGTGGCCGTCAGCATCGACAAGGTAGGCTCGATATTCAGCCATTGCTTGTAGCTTGGGAGGTCTGACACTATCCGCCAGGCGAGCGACCGCATCTGACTTCAGCGGGTCGGCCACCATCTTCGTTTCCATGAAGTTACACTTGGAGCATCCCAAAAATACGCTTCTCAGAACCATCCTTGCGGGCGTCTGCTCGGATAAGCGCCATTCGGGTGCTACACCGGACGCAACGGGGATGCTCGATAGCGGCTATCGGAATAGATGATGGTTTTTGAAAAGAACCCATGACGCTCACCACAACTGGGCGAGAGTAAATGGCTCTCAGTCGCCGATGAATGCCTCGGACGGGCGGCGATTTCCGATCATAGGAATTTCTTAACCTCCTTGCTAGTCTGTCCGATGCCCGACCTTAACTTTGCTTTTTCGGACGACGGGCATCGGATTTGGAACCTGCGCAACTATCAGGCATCATATCCGTTGCCTTCTATGGAATATCGAGGCTTTGGATTTTCGGTCGTCCAGACCATCAGCCCGACCGGCTGGAAGTGGACCGTCGACCTCTTGCCGCTGCAGAAAAGCAGAACCGGCGATACCTTTAGCAAAGAGGATGGCGTGCGCCGGGCTCGGGCTGTGATCGACCAAGTTATCATTGCCCGCAACCACAACCCCTAGCGGCTGGACTTATCGTTCTCTTTTTGTTCTAATCCGCTCATGGCGAACGAGCGCCCGGCAAGCTGGCGAATGCCCTAGCAGATGGAAAAGCTGGCGCGGGAGGCTGAGCGCCAGCCGGATCGCGAGAAGCCAGAACCTGGCCCCGGCGATCCGCTGCCTGATGAATTGTGGCATGCGATCTTGACTTGCCATCTTGGTGCTGACCACAAGTGAACAACACTTGGTCCATTGGACGATCGATCGAAACCGACATGACGCTGGATATCAGGGGCAGCATAAAAAACACGAAACTGAGCGCAAACTGACCTGAGCCCCTGAACTTCCTCTAAAAATGGGTAGAATCCGTCACCTGAAGGGAGACGGAGATGAAGCAGTCGAGGTTCACGGAAGAGCGGATCATTGCGATCCTGCGGGAGCACGAGGCCGGATCGAAGACCGGGGATGTTTGCCGCAAGCACGGGATCAGCAGCGCGACGTTCTACAAATGGAAGGCCAAGTATGGCGGGCTCGACGTGTCCGAGGCCCGTCGTCTGAAGATTTTGACCGACGAGAACGCCAAGCTGAAGAAGCTGCTGGCCGAGGCGATGCTCGACAACGCCATGTTGAAGGATCTCAATTCAAAAAAATGGT
The DNA here is from genome assembly GCA_963742695.1 of uncultured Alphaproteobacteria bacterium. GTDB lineage: Bacteria > Pseudomonadota > Alphaproteobacteria > Rhizobiales > Xanthobacteraceae > Bradyrhizobium. Next base: position 92,312 of record CAVUNF010000014.1, on the reverse strand, counting down.
GACGCCCGCCGCGAAGCGGCAAGCGGTGGCTCACCTTTGTTCAAGTTTTGAGGTCAGTCAGCGGCGGGCGTGTGAAGTGATCGGGGCGGATCGGTCATCGGTGCGATATCTCAGTTTGCGGCCTGATGACGCTGTCATCCGATCCCGGCTGCGTGAGCTGGCGTCGGTTCGGCGGCGTTTTGGCTATCGCCGTCTTCTTCTCATGCTCCGCGGCGAAGGCGTCCTGATCAATCACAAGAAGCTGAGGCGATTGTATGCCGAGGAGCGGCTGCAGGTTCGCCGGCGAGGCGGACGCAAAAGAGCGCTGGGAACAAGGGCTCCGCTGACGTTGCCACAGGGACCGAACCAGCGCTGGTCCCTGGACTTCGTCAGCGATACGTTGACCGACAGCCGCCGCTTCCGCATCCTGGCTGTCGTGGACGACTTCACCCGAGAATGCATCGCGTTGATCGCCGACACGTCGTTGTCGGGCTCCCGGGTGGGCCGTGAACTCGATGCAGTGATCGCCCGACGAGGCCGGCCGGTGATGATCGTCAGCGACAACGGAACCGAGCTCACCAGCATGGCCATCCTGCGCTGGTCGCAGCTCACCAAGATTGAATGGCATTATATCGCGCCGGGAAAGCCGCAGCAGAATGCCTTCGTGGAAAGCTTCAACGGACGGCTGCGTGACGAGCTGTTGAACGAGACGTTATTCTTGTCGCTCGATCATGCTCGAGAATTGCTTGCCGAATGGCAGGATGATTACAACACCGTTCGTCCGCACAGCGGGATCGGCAACCAGCCGCCCTGCACCTACGCCAGGCTAACAGCGTCCGCAATGCAACAGGACGGGACGCTGCGCTGTGTCGAGGGCTCCGCGCCCCGTCCTGTTGCATCACCGAGCCGCACAGGCTCAAATGAGAAAAGGATTCCGCCCATCGCTGGATGAACTTTGGGGCTCAGGTCAAAACCAATATGTCGTATTTGAAGAACTCATTTCCAACGCCATAGACTTTTACCTCATCCGCAAACACGAGGACGCCTCTACTCCCAGTTTGCGGGTCAAATAGAAGTCGATTTTTCTCCGCCACCCTGCTCGAAGATCAAGAAGCTATGGTAGTATCGTGTAAGGATAACGGATGTGGGCTTGGCGACGATCAGCTCAAGGCTTTTTTGACAAAGGATACTTCCTACAAGGACGACCTACCTATCGATGGTATCGGCAAGTGTAAAGGCGCCGGTCGAATCCAGTTTTTTCAGCATTTCTCGCAGCTGTCAGTTGAGACCACGTATCGACAAGGATCGAGCGTCATCAAGCGCGAAATGCGATATGCGGAACCTCAAAAGCAGATCGACTTTGATAATTTCATTTCCAGTCCCGGAGACGAAGACGCAATTGGAACGACCGTAAGGCTGGATCAGCTAAAGGAAAATGCGCGCGCGCGCATCTTCCGCGATCAATCGCTCAGTAGCCTCTTTTCTGCGCCTTCCTGAAGTAACAGATGTTGGTAGCCTTTCTCCAAAGGCTAGTTGGGCTTGATGCTCGCCTTGGCGATTTCGAAATCAAATTCGTTACGCGCCATTGGAGGATTGGCAAACAGACAGAGCTGCTAAGGCGGTCCGATCTTCCTTTAGTGACGTTGGAGCGCGTTGTTCAGGCAAGGAACACGATCCGACATTGGGAGAGCCTCTCGGAACGCACCAGAGCTTTAAACTCTCCCACTATAAGCTCGATGCAGGGCAATACGATCTGCCGAGGAATGCGATAGCCTTCTGCGCGAAATCCTCACCAGTGAAAGACATCACGTCTCATTATCTCAGGACCCGAGGGGAACAGAATAATCCTGTGAGTGGATATCACCACATTGTTCTTATCGAGAGTGACTTTCTGGATCAGCGCGTCAATGAGCAGCGTGACGACTTTGAAAACATTCCGCATGAAATTCCTACCGGCGACATGTTCTCATCTCGAAAAACTTTCGTACGGCGCAATTCATGACGCAATCGACCCGGTAATCGAGGAGATGGTCGTGCCGGCGGACTGGAATAAAGAAGAAGTTCTCAGGGAAGTCATTGATCAATTTGGGATCAGTGCGGCCATGCTCGCCGATACATCCACCCGGATCGTGTACGGAGAACCTGCGCGAACGGTTGTCGAGCGAGTTCTAAAAAAATATCAGGAAAGGGTGATCGACGAAACGGCAGAAATCTACAGCCTGAAAGAAGAGATTATCAAAGCCGAACCGGACCTGGATGAGTTCCGAATTAAGATCAATGAGCTATCGTGGAAGTACACCTCATCGCTCAAAAATTTTGATATGGCTAACTTATCGCAGCTTATCGTTCGTCGCGCTGCGATCGTCGAAATCCTAGACCTTGCCTGCGGCAAAATCTTGCAATGCAGGAAGTTCCCGCGGGGAGCTGCCGCAAGGACGAGAAGATCATTCACAGCATTTTCTTTCCGATGCGCAGAGACAGTGCTGATACCGCCGACCATGACATTTGGCTGTTGAGCGAGGAATACCACTACTACGATTACGTCGCCTCCGATATGCCGCTGGCGAATATTGCCTGGACTGACGATCAGAAGCTTTTCGAGAGCGACATCGATGAGAAATTTCAAGAACTGCTTGCACGCCGTGCAGATGACAACAGCAGCAAGCGGCCGGACATCGCTTTTTTTACTAAGGAAGGGTCGGTCATCATCGTCGAGTTCAAGGCCCCCGGTGTCCCGATGGACGACCATATCGGCGACCTGCCGGAGTATGCCCACCTACTGGCCGCGAAATCTCGTGGCAAGCTAAAGAAATTCTACTGTCATTTGATCGGCGACACCGTCAATCCGCTGCGGCTGATAGGCTGGACGCCGTTTCCCGTTGGAAACGGGTGGTTTCAATCGACGAGCTTCGAGACCTTGGCACTCAGGCAACAGCTGGTGAAACATACTCTGAGATACTATATTTCAGCGATGTTGTTGAACGAGCAAAAAAGCGAATTGGTGTCTATCAGAAAAAGCCAATTCCAATCTTCGGAAATAGGACAGCCGCCAATCCATGCGGCGTACCGTTGATGCCAGCGCAGTGATGACGAGGCAGCTGGGCCAAGGAGCCAAGAAGCCAAGAAACTATCAAGCTCGCAAGCGTTTCTGGCCGCCCGGCGCAATATACAGCAGCCTTCTATCTTTTGGCTTCTTGGCTTCTTGAGGCGCTTCCAGCTTTACTGGTAATTCCCACCAGAAACATTGTCCCGGCGCACCGAGCGGATGCCGATGTCTTTCTTCGCAGCCTCGAAGGTGTTCATGCCGATGCCGGCCTCTTTAGCTAGGTGCTCGATATTCTTGGCGGTGACCAGCACTTCCTCCAACACTTCCTGCAAAATACCGGCTGCCTGCGCTCGCTTCCCCAGGTACCTTGCTTTGCCATCCAAGAGCTTATTCAGCTTGTCGCTGTCAATGTCCTCGAGATCCCTTCCCCATTCCATGCGGGATGATCCGTCTCGTTTTTCACTAGCTGAATTCGACGGAATTGTTTCGTTCGCTGGAAATATTTGACCGCTCCGAAATCAGCAACAGCTTGCTCGAATTTGCGTCTGGAGCGACGACAAAAAGCTTGGACCGTGCGACCTGCACGAAAGAACCGCTGCCGAGCATCCGATCATTGCCGCGCTTCGATTTGTCTTTGCTCATGTGCAAGGTGCAGACGATCGCGATTTTGTGCCGCATCGCCAATTCCGAGATCGGGTTCATTAGCTCTCGCACCTTGTGGGGCGGATACGCTCCCGCATTCCCGACGAAACTCATGATCGGATCGATGAAGATAAGCTTCACATCACTTTTTTGATCAATTCCTCTAGCGGTCCAACGCCCTTATCAAGGCTTTCCATGTGACGGTAGAATTTTCGGGACCTCGTCTGCTTCATGACGGGCATATGCACTTTTTCTAGATCGGCATCCGCGACCCAGAGGCGCGGCTTTATCATCATGCTCGGACTGTCCTCTTTGCACAGATAGAGGGACTGAGCCCTTGACGGGGGGATTGGCGACGAGCCGGTCGCCGAACTTCGGCATTTGATGGCCGCGCGTCAGTCGACCCATGAGGTCAATGATGACAGTGGATTTCCCGACCGAGCTTTCACCCGTCAGCATCGTCACGAAGCCGAGCGGAATGAATGGCCATAGCAGCCACTCGATTTTCTCGTCGGGAGTGCCAGGGGAAGCAACTCAAATGTCGTTGCGCGATCATAGCGGCCACCTCTTGCTCTGGCAGATACCAAGAAGCCAAGGAGCTTAAGTCCCCGCTTATCCGATCCCAGACAAATGAAGCTTTGGGCGATAAACAGTTAAATTGCGCCACCGTGCTGCTTCGCTAAGCGGCTTCGCTAAGCGTTCGTAAGAACGATCAAATCGGCTCTAACCTATTGAAAAGCTTGGTGGGCGCACCAGGGCTCGAACCTGGGACCCGATGATTAAGAGTCATCTGCTCTACCAACTGAGCTATGCGCCCGGAACCGGTCCGGAAAAGCCTTCGCAAGAGGGCGTCGTTTAGCAAAGCGACCCGCCGATGTCCAGCAAACTGGCCGGATTTTCCCCGGCCTTGACGGCGCTGAACGCGGAAAGCGAAAAAGCCGCCGGAATTCCAGCGGCTTTTGTCGCATTTCGACCGATCGGGCAAGCCGCGCTAGAGCCGCTCAGGACCGCCGCGGTCACCGCGGTCCCTGTCCCGGCCCGCCGTCGCGATCGTAGCGATCCCGGTCAAAACCGCGGTCCCGGCCGCCATCGTCGCCGTCCATGCGCGCTCGAATGCCGCGGTGCCGCCAGCCGCCGCCGAAGCGGCGGTCCATATGGGTCAGGACGGCGAGGCGGCGCTTCTGGCCGTCGTCGAGGGTCTTGTAGAGCGGGTCGGCGGCATCGGCGATCTTCTTCATCGCCGCCGCCGTGGCCGCCATGTTGTCGGCGCGCTCGCGCAGCCGCGTCACCGGATCGGATCCTTCGGCCTTCTGGCGCATCCCTGGAATCGTCGCGCCAGCGCATTCATCCGCGCATTGGCGCGGTCGATCCGCAGCTTGGCGAAATCCCGCACCGCGGTCTCGACCGGCGGCCACAGCTTTTCCTGGTCGGCGTTCAGCTTCAGCCCGGCATTGACGGCGGCGATCCGCGCATCGGCGAAAGCCGCCCGATCCTCCGCGCTCATCCGCATGTGGCCGTGGACCAGTGACGCTGATGCTGGGCATAGACCGCGGTCGAAGCCGGCGATGGCGAGTGCGGCGACGCCGGCGATGGCAGAACTTCCTCATGCGAACCTCCTTGGAAAGGTCGCCTGAAGATGAGGCGCGCGCGCAGGCGCATTCAACTTACAGTTTGGACAGAGCGGCCTCTCTTACCAAGATGTAATCCGGCGCCGTTCAGCCTTCGTGCAATCAGAGCATGCCGAGCGTGCGCGGCAGCCACAGCGACATCTCCGGCACGTAGGTCACGATCACCAGGAACACCAGCATGGTCAGCAGCCACGGCCACACCGCGATGGTGAGCTCGGTGATGCCCATCTTGGCGATGCCGGAGGCGACATAGAGGTTGAGCCCGACCGGCGGATGGCACATGCCGACCTCCATGTTGACCATCATCAGGATGCCGAGATGCACCGGATGGATGCCGAGCTTGACCGCCACCGGAAACAGGATCGGCGCCGTGATCAGCACGATCGAGGACGGCTCCATCACGTTGCCGGCGACCAGCAGCAGCATGTTGACGAACAGCAGGAACTCGATCCAGTCGACGCCGACCGACGGTGATCCAGGCGGCCATCTGCTGCGGAATCTGCTCGCTCGTCATCAGGAACGAGAACAGCACCGCGTTGGTGATGATGTAGAGGATCATCGCGCTCATGTTGGCCGAGCCGAGCAGCACCCGCGGCACGTCCCTCAGCGTCATGTCCTTGTAGACGAACACCGCGATGACGAAGGCATAGACCGCGCTCATCGCGGCGGCCTCGGTCGGCGTGAACACGCCGGCATAGATGCCGCCGAGCACGATGACGATCAGCAGCAGGCCCCAGATCGCATTTGCGGAACGCGTCGAAGCGCTCGGCCCAGGTCGCCTTCGGCATGCGCGGATAGTCGTTCTTCCAGGCGCGATAGAACGTCGTCACGCCGAGCAGCGTCGCCAGCATCAGGCCCGGGAATGACGCCGGCCATGAACATCTGCCCGACCGAGGCCGACGAGCACGCGCTCGCCGTCGGGATCGAGCGCGACGCTGCCGCCGGTCGCCACCGCAATAGATCACCATCACGATCGACGGCGGAATCAGGATGCCGAGCGCGCCCGAGGTGGCGATGACGCCGGCGCCGAAGCGCTTGGGAAAGCCCTGCTCCACCATCGCCGGCAGCATGATCGAGCCGATCGCGACCACGGTCGCCGGCGACGAGCCGGAGATCGCGGCGAACAGCGCGCAGGCCATCACGCCGGCAAGGCCGAGGCCGCCGTACCAGTGCCCGACCATCGAGGTCGCGAAATCGATCATGCGCCGGGCGACGCCGCCATGGGTGAGGAAATTGCCGGCCAGGATGAAGAACGGGATCGCCATGATCTCGAAGTTCTCGATGCCGGTGAACAGCTTCAGCGCCACCGCCTCGATCGGCACGTTCGTCATCGTGAACAGGAAGGTCAGCACCGTGAGGCCGAGCGCGATCGAGATCGGCATGCCGGTCAGCATCAGCACGATCAGCAGGCCGAAGATGATGATGCGCGGTCATCGCGCGTCACCTCCGGCGGCGCCGATGCCGGGCTCGTCGACGTCGATGCCCTCGACCTGGCGCGTGGTCGTGATGCGGCAGTTCGCCGGTGCAGAATAGTCCAGGCGACCTGCAGGAAGCGGAAGCACATCAGGTAGGAGCCGAGCGGAATGCAGAGATAGACGATCCAGCTCGGCATCTCGAGATCGGGCGACACCTGGTCGGTGGGGTAAAGCCCGATAGACGAACTTCGCGCCCATGGTGCCGATCACGGCGGTGAACAGCGCGCCGCAGAGCAGGCTGAACAGCACGATGACGTTCTTGCGCAGCGCGCGGCTTGAGCTGGTTGACCAGCACGTCGACGCCGACATGGATGCCGGTGCGCACGCCATAGGCGGCGCCGAACTTCGCCATCCACACGAACATGTAGATGCAGAGCTCCTGCGCCCAGGACAGGTTGAAGCGGGAAGAAGAACGGATAGAGGAACGGGAACGCCGATGCAGTAGCGATGCACCACCGCGACGAAGATCATCAGCGTCGCCGCCGCCATCAGCGCTCGCGATCAGGATTTCCTCGAGCCGGTCGAGGATGCGAAGAAACATCAATGTCCCCCCTTCAGGTCAGGCGACGACTGCGCCGCACCTGTCACATTGCTCGCGACACGTGTCGCCGTGCCCCGGACGTGCAAGGGCTTCCGTGCCGTGGCGACGGAAGCTCGATAGCGTGCGTCTCAGTTGGTCGCGCCCTTGGCTTCCTTCAGGAACTCGTCGATCAGCTCCTTGCCGACGCGGCCTGCCATGTCCTGTGTAGACCGGCTCCAGCGCCTTGCGCATCGCCGCCTCCTGCTCGGGCGTCAGCGTGATGATCTCGGTCTTGCCGGACTTCTTCATCTCGGCGAGCGCGTCGTCGTTTTCCTTCTGCGCGACTGGCCGTTGGCGTAGTCGGTCGCTTCCTCCATCGCCTTCTCGAGCTGCGCGCGGATGTCGGCCGGCAGGCCGTCCCAGAACTTCTTGTTCACGATGACGACGTAGCCGATATAGCCGTGATCGGTGACGCGTGATGTACTTCTGCACCTCGTGCATTTTCTGGGTGTACATGTTCGACGGGTGTTCTCCTGGCCGTCGACGACGCCGGTCTGCAGCGCCTGATAGACTTCCGAGAACGCCATCACCTGCGGGATCGCGCCGAGCGCGCGGATCTGCGCCTCCAGCACCTTCGACGACTGGATGCGGATCTTCAGGCCGCTGGTAGTCGGCCGGCATGAGCAGCTTCTTGTTGGCGCTCATCTGCTTGAAGCCGTTGTCCCAGTAGGCGAGGCCGGTCATGCCCTTGGGCTCGAGCAGCTTCAGCAGCTTCTTGCCGAGCGGGCCTTCGGTGACCTTGCGCAGCGTCGCCTTGTCCGGAAGGATGTAGGGCAGATCGAACACCTCGAACTCCTTGACGCCGAGCGGGCCGAACTTGGCAGTTCGACGGCGCCAGCATCTGCACGGCGCCGAGCTGCAGCGCTTCGAGCTCTTCCTTGTCCTTGTAGAGCTGCGAGTTCGGATAGACCTCGACCTTGACCTTGCCGTTGGTGTACTTCTCGGCCAGTTCCTTGAACTTCTCGGCGCCCTTGCCCTTCGGCGTGTTCGGCGCGACCACGTGGCTGAACTTGATGACGATCGGCGCCTGCGCCGACGCCGGCCCGGCCAGCGCCAAGTGCTGCGACCGACGCAGCGGCCAGAATCAATTTTGCGCATGTTTCCTCCCGCTGTTTTTGCGGAGCCGCGAACTGCTGCTCCCGACTTGTATGCCGAGCGCACCAATACAGAGAAGCGGCCGCGAACGCCATTGCCCGTTAGCAGGGGCTGCTGTTTCGATTTTGCTGCAACTGCAAAATCGCGGCATCCGGGCGCCGCGATCGCATCGCATTCCGGTGTCGAAGTCACCGGTGCGCAATTGCGCACCGAGATCTCGCATTCGGACTCGCAATGACGGGCTCGCGCGTCAGCTCGCCGCGCCGCGCCGGCATGTCGCGCTGGCGCTTCATGACGATCTTGTTGAGCGCGCCGAGATAGGCCTTGGCCGAGGCCACCAGCGTATCCGGATCGGCCGCCTTCGACGTCATCGAGCGGCCCTCATGGGCGAGCCGCACCGACACCTCGGCCTGCGCGTCGGTGCCTTCGGTGACGGCGTGGACCTGATACAGTTCCAGCTTCGCCTCGTGCGGCACCAGCGCCTTGATGCAGTTGAACACCGCGTCGACCGGACCGTTGCCCTCGGCTTCCTCGATCTTGATCTGCGCCGTCGATGTCGAGCTTCATGGTGGCGCGCTGCGGACCATGGGTGCCGGCGATCACCGTCAGCGAGGTCAGCTTGATGCGGTCATGCGCGTTGGCGATCTCCTGGTCGACCAGCGCCTCGATGTCCTCGTCGTAGATGTCCTTCTTGCGGTCGGCCAGCGCCTTCATCCGCACGAACGCGTCTTCCAGCTGGTTGGCGCCGAGCTTGTAGCCCATCTCCTCCAGCTTGTGCACGAAGGCATGGCGGCCGGAATGCTTGCCGAGCACCAGCGAGGACTGCTTCAGGCCGACCATTTCCGGCTTCATGATCTCGTAGGTCGAGGCGTCCTTCAGCACGCCGTCCTGATGGATGCCGCTCTCATGCGCAGAACGCGTTGCGGCCGACGATCGCCTTGTTGTACTGCACCGGGAACGAGGTCGCCGCCGACACCAGCTTCGAGGCGCGCGTCAGCATGGTGGTGTCGATCTTGTTCCACCACGGAAACATGTCGTTGCGGACGTTGATCGCCATCACGACTTCTTCGAGCGCGGCGTTGCCTGCCCGCTCGCCGATGCCGTTGACGGTGCATTCGATCTGGCGCGCGCCGCCGGCGATGCCGGCCAGCGAATTCGCCACCGCCATGCCGAGGTCGTTATGGCAATGCACCGAGAACACCGCCTTGTCGGAATTCGGCACCCGCTCGATCAGCGTGCGCATGAAGGCGGCGTATTCCTCCGGCGTGGTGTAGCCGACGGTGTCGGGAATATTGACCGTGGTGGCGCCGGCCTTGATCACGGCCTCGACGATGCGGCAGAGATAATCCATCTCGCTGCGGGTGGCGTCTTCGGCCGACCATTCGACGTCGTCGATCTGGTTGCGGGCGCGGGTGACGTTGGCGATCGAGAGCTCCATCACCTGCTCCGGCGTCATGTTCAGCTTGACGCGCATGTGCAGCGGCGAGGTCGCGATCACGGTGTGGACGCGGCCGCGCCTGGCGAATTTCACCGCTTCGGCGCAGCGGTCGATGTCCTTCGGGTTGGCGCGCGACAGGCCGGCGATCACGGCATTCTTGGAGCGCCGGGCGATCTCGCTGACCGCCTGGAAATCGCCTTCCGAGGTGATCGGGAAGCCGGCCTCGATGACGTCGACGCCCATGTCGTCGAGCATCTCGGCGATCTCGATCTTTTCCTCGAAGGTCATGGTGGCGCCGGGGCATTGCTCGCCGTCGCGCAAGGTGGTGTCGAATATGATGACGCGGTCCTTGTCGGACTTGTTCGCGGTGGTCATCGGAAAATTCCTTTTAGCTGGTGCGCTGCTTTTGAGCGCTGAAGGGGTCTGGTGATCTCGCGCAACCCCTGAGTGCCCAGGCGCAAACCGCCCAGACGGCCCTCAGGGGCCGATAAGAAGCAGAAGCCCGCCAAGAAGCAGGGTGGGCAGGACGCAGCCGGAATCGCATGGGTACGGCCGGCCAACGGCCGCTCCACCCTGAACTCCATACATTTCGCTGCGAATCAGCATTGCCAGACCCTTTGGAAGCCCGAATCCTCGGCCAAAACCGTTGACGGTTCGTTGCCGCGGGGCGCTCCGTGCGCCGTTCTAGACGAGAAATGCGTGTCGCCGCAATGCCAAAAGATAGTCAGACGGGCTGACCTTGTTTTGGGATCGATCTCCCTTGGAGGACATGGCGCACGACGCCAGCTCAAACAAGACCGTCATACCCCGCGAAGGCGGGGTATCCAGTACGCCGCGGCTTCTCGGTTCTATCACCGATCGTCTCTGGAATACTGGGTCGCCCGGTCAAGCCGGGCGATGACGCCTGAGAGTCGTAATTGTCATTAGACATGCGTTCGCGTTCTCGCGGCGCGTTTCGCCCGAGTTTTGCTATCCGCTCTCGCCCTCTGAAATCAGAGGGCGCAGGGAAGACCGGGTGCGCGCTGCACCCGCGGTCTCGTGTGCAATTGCACAAGAGAGTGCGCACACGAGCATACAGGTCCAGCGGAGAGCATCCGGCCTTCCCTGCGCAATGGCTTTACGGCTTATGTCGTGATCTCCCCGGTGAGCCGAGCTCTGTTGTCACCGTCACTTCACAGATCACATCCGCAAAGCTTGGCGCCAGCTTCGGGCGCCAGAACCACACGATTTTGCCGTACGCTCGAGCCACGCGCGTCAGGCGTAACTCCAGCGTCCACCGCATCCTGCTCCGCGTCCGTGACGATCGCGAGCGCCCCTCTGTCGGAACAGGACGGGCAAGGATGTAGGGTGATTTGGGGAAATCGCGAAGCAAATATTTCTGAAAATCAGAAAAATATCATTTGACAGGATTTGCTGATTTGCCGGATCGAGGCAAATGGCTCGTCCTCGCAGACAGCTCCCGCTCCCACACTCCTACCGGGATTCGATCGAAGGCAGGGGTGCGAGCCTGGAGGCTTTCGAGCTTCATCGGCTGGCCCGGCGTTTCGATGGGTTCGCGGCCGATGCGCTCGTACTCCGCGATCACCTGGGCTCCGATCAGCAGGACCAACGCGCCAATCTCGACGCTCAACAGCACCGCGATCGCCGTAGTGAGCGAACCGTACACGAGCTGGATTTGCGACATCGTCGTGTAGTACCAGGCAAGAATGTGGCGCATCATTTCCCAGAGCACCGTGGCCGTCGCCCCGCCGATCAACGCGTGACGCAACGACAATCGTCCGACCGGCATGACGAAATAGATTGCAGTGAGCAGCAACATCTCGCCGGTGACGCCGAGCAGATAGAGCAGAAAGATGGAGATCTGGTCGAGTGAGCGTGGCTGACCGAGAATCATGATGCTCTTGGTGCCGACGAACTGCAGCACTCCCGAGAGAACGGTGACGATCAAGAGCCCGACACCCAGAAACAAGATGAACAGATAGGGCATCACGGCGGACACCAGAAAATGCCGCCGTCTGAATTTTGACCCGGTGATAGAATATCACCGACATCGCATTCTCGAGAATTGTGAACGCCAGGGCGCTGAAGAAAAGCATCGTGAGGAATAAAATGCTTCCGATGACCTGCTTCTGAGCGAGGAAGGTCCGGACTTCCTCAACCAGGGCGGTTGATTGCCCCGGCACCACGAATTCGAGATACTCGCCAAGCGTAAGGAGCAGACGATCTTCCGGGATAATATGAGACAGCGCCATCAACATAAGGATCAGCAGCGGAACCAGGGACAGCAGCGTGTAATAGGCAACCGCGCCGGCGAGCAGGACGCCCTGGTTGGCTCGAAACTGCTTGATAACAGCAAGCGCAAAGGCACCGGGTTGTCTGAATACCTTCTTTGCCGTCCGACCTGGGCGCCACATCGTTCCGATCCTGTCATGAGCCGGCGCCGCGTTGTAATCAAGATCACGCCGTCATCGCAGGGATTTCTAGCCGACACCGTCTTGCGACCGGTAGTTCGAACCCTGTTGCCGCAATACACAATTTGACCGCTTCACCCAGACTGGCGGCAGCCAGATCCGCTTTGGCTCCGTCCCGAAGCTGTTCCAGCTCGAGCCGGCTCCATATCCTTGATCCAGCAGCCCAGAATAATCGTGGCCTTCGGCAGTTTGCGACGAAGGCGTCGTACGGAGTAGCGCATATGCGCCGGACTGTTTGCATCCAGATAGACCAAGCAAACGATCGCAACACCTGTCGTTTCAAGGCGGAACACATTTGCAGTGGAAAGGGCCTCGGCCGCCTCGACGCGCGCCGGGAGACCGTGAGCGGTGGTAAGCTGGCCCAGCATGATCGCGGCCGCTTCATCGATGAGGCTGCGGCCGGCGATGCAAAGAACGGGATGCTCGCCTTGCCATTCAGGAGGCAGTTCGTCCTTGTTCAGGACCGGCAGATTTTCATAAGGAGAATCGTCAGCCACGCTTTCCACCGCCGAAGCTGCTTCCGCGTCGCTGGTAGAACGGACCTTGGGTGGCGGACGGTCGTCCTGTTCGGAAAGATCGTTGGCAAATTCGCTTACCGCGTCTCTGATCTTTGTTAGCGCGCTCCGCGTCCAGAACGCCGCGTTCGGCGTCGGCTTGCGCCAGCTGCAATCCCTTCAGGGCAACTTCATCATAGTAGGACGAGAGCGATCGCTCTTTCAAAAATTCCTCGGCCTTTTCGGCTGCCTCGGTAGGATCACCCGCCAGCATGCGCTGATAGAAAATCTCCGGTGGCGAAAGCGCCGGCCGGTCGCCGAACATGACATCCAGAAATTCCAGCCGCTCAACATGACGCCCAAGTACCACGAGACAAACCGTCAGCGGGGTGGCCAAAACCAGGCCGATCGGCCCCCAGAGCGCGGTCCAGAAGGTCGCAGACGCGACGACCGCGACGGGCGATAACCCGGTGCTGTGCCCGTACACCATCGGCTCGATCACATGCCCCACGATCGGCTCGACGACGAGAAACAGCGCGAGGGTCCAGAGCAGCATGGTCCAGCTCGGGATCGACCGCAACCGCGAGCGCAAGCGGGAATGCGGCCGCAATGACCGCGCCTATGTAAGGGACAAATCGCAGCACCGCCGCCAATATGCCCCACAAGATCGCGCTGGGAATGCCGATAAGCCACAGGCCTATCCCGATCACCAGGCCAAACGTTCCGTTCAGGAGAAGCTGGATCAGAAACAGCCGGCTCAAGCGTGCCGCGGCATCATCAAGTGCCGCCGTCGTTCGCTGCAGATCATGCGAGCCGGCCAGGCGTATCAGCCGGTTACGCAGATCTTCACGCTGAAGCAGAATGAAGATCACGAAAATGATGATGATGCCGGTCGTCGCCAGCGGATGAAGCAGCGGCGAAATCAGGCTTTGCAGGCTTTCAAGCGCCCCGGGATCGGGCTGACGCACCTCCACCGGCACGGGAGTAGCGCGTCGGGGTCCTGAGACTCAGCGCAGATGGAGCGTCCTTTGGCTTGTCCAGTTCCTTGCTCAGATCCTTGAGCATCCCGGACGCGCGTTCCAGTGTGCCCCGACCGGCCGTTGTTTCCCGGAAAGACTGGATTTTTTCGCTGATGGTGGATTGGTAGCGTGGAAGATCGCCCGCAAGCTGCGTCAGCTGGGTGGCGAGAAGACTTGCCATCGCAAATATCAGCGCGAACGCCATCGCAACGACGCTGACCACCGCCAGGCCCCGCGGTACCCGTATGCGCTGCAATAATCCAACCAGCGGCGCCAAAACGAAACTCAGGAGAATGGCGAGCGCGATCGGGACCAGTATTTCGCGACCAAAATACAGCGTCACGATGATCATGAAGGCAAGCACCGCAGTCGCCACCGCGCTGAGCAACCCTATGAGTTCTTCAGACGTGCGCGCTTTGAATGGCTGGCGGATCAACATTACCCCTGTTTCCACCTCGGGTTCAGGAAGGCGGCGATCGACGCTACTCAACGAACGAATTCCGAAAGGGTTCCTCCGATCGGCGCGCCGCGGGCACGACGCCCTGCCAGAACGATTCGACAATGAAAGGTGCGAGCGGCTATTCAGGTCGGATGGAGCATTTCAGCACCGATAGGCTGACCGCCGAGAAGCTCGGCGAAAGCCACCTTGCCGATCTGGTCGCGCTGCACCTCGATCCGGAGGTTTCTTCGCTACCTCGGTGGCGTGCGTTCACCTGAGGCCACGGAGGCTTACCTCACCGCCAACATTGCGCATTGGGATCAGCATGGATTTGGGCTCTGGGTGTTGCGGACGCACACCGGGGAGTTCGCCGGCCGTAGCCGGGATTCGCCATCTCGTCCTGGGTGGCGTCGACGAGGTCGAGATTTTCTACACGTTCAAGCGCGCATTGTGGGGCCAGGGACTGGCAAGCGAGATCACGAAGGCACTGACGGACCTCGGCCTGGTGCAGCTCAAATTGCCATCGCTGGTCGGCGTGGTCGCTGCCGAAAATACCGCGTCCCGGCACGTTCTGGAGAAATCAGAATTCATCCTCGAGAGGAGCGGGATCCATCGCGGCAACGAGGTCGTGATCTATCGCTCATCCCGCACCCGCAATTAGAGCGCTCCAACGCCAGCAGCGCCTTTACCCGGCCTATGATTTCTTTTTCGCGGTCCCCTTTACCGCACTTCCCTGTCCGTCCGCCAGCAGCGCCTTGCGCACCTGCTTGAACTCCTGCAGCGAGGCGGGATCGACCTTGGGGTATTTCAGGTCGAGCTTTTCGAGCGCGGCGACGATGGCGGAGCCGATCACCACCCGCGCGAACCATTTGTGATCGGCCGGCACCACATGCCACGGCGCCGCCGCCGTCGCGGTGTGCCGGACCACGTCCTGATACGCCGCCTGGTATTTTGCCCACAGCGCCCGTTCGCCGACATCGCGCCATCGAGAACTTCCAGTTCTTGGCGGGTTCGTCGAGCCGGTCGAGAAAGCGCTCGCGCTGTTCTTCTTTCGAGATGTTGAGGAAGAATTTCAGGACCACCGTGCCGTTGCGCGCCAGATAATTCTCGAACGCGGCAATATCGGCGAACCGCTCGCGCCAGATGTTTTTGGTGACCAGCACCGGCGGGATCTTCTGCTTGGCGAGAATTTCCGGGTGCACGCGCACCACCAGGCATTCCTCGTAGTAGGAGCGGTTGAAGATGCCGATGCGGCCACGCTCCGGCAGCGCAATCGTGCTGCGCCACATGAAATCGTGATCGAGTTCGCGGGATGACGGCGCCTTGAACGACTGCACCTCGCAGCCCTGCGGATTGACGCCGTCGAACACGCTCTTGATCGCGCTGTCCTTGCCGGACGCGTCCATGCCCTGAAAAATCAGCAGCAGCGACCAGCGATCCTGGGCGTAAAGCTTTTCCTGAAATTCGCTCAGGCGTTCGCGGTTGGCTTCGATGATCTTCTGGGCCTTCTCCTTGTCGAGGCCGCCCTTCTGCCGGGTCTTGTGCGATTTGAGATGAAATTCGTTCGATCCGTCGACGCGGAATGGGGCGATGAACGGCTTCAGCTCGGCGCCAAGGGACGAGGGGTTTTTGCTCATGAGGTCGGGAGCTCCGGTTCGGGTTCGACGGTACATGGCGTGAGGATGCTGCGCCAGACCAACTCGTCATTGCGAGCGCAAGCGAAGCAATCCAGCTTTTACCGCTGCAAAGCTGGATTGCTTCGTCGCTGCGCTCCTCGCAATGACGGTGTTGAACTCATCAGAATCATGCCGCAAACTGCGCCTCGAGAAACGCGGTGACAAAGCGCGGCATTGCCGCGGTGAAATCGCCGGGCTTGCGCACCAGATGTATCGCGGTCAGTTCGGGCTGGGATTGCCGGGCGAGATTGGCCTCGATCCTGGCGCGCAGCGCTTCGCCCGATACATCGACATCCAGGATCTTGATGATGGCGATGGCGGCCCCCGAGACCACGCAATGCCAGGCGGCGTCGGCGCGATAATCGTCCGGGGTCAGGCCGGTTTCCTCCTCGAGTTCGCGAACGACGCTGCCGGAGATATCGACCGTGCCGTTCCTGATATCGTCGAGATCGGGCGTTCCCGACGGAAAATAAATCCGCCCGGCATTGGAAGTGTGCTGGCCCATTTCGCCGAGAACGAACGCGCCGTCGGCTGCAACGCAGCGCGCCCATCCCAAAGCCGTTGAACACGTCACGGTCCGGAAAACCCCAGTCGCGCCACGCCAGAAAGCTGGCAAAATCGCTTTCGAAATAATCGGCGCCGAAGCGCTGCCCGGCAAAGACCGGGTTGCGCCCGAGCAGGACGCGCCCGTTCCACATTTTCGGCTTCTCGGCCTGCCTGGCCGCGAAATGCGCCTCGATGTCGGCGCGCCGCTCGTCGGCGAACGGCCACGCCCAGGGCGCCAAACCGAGATCGAACTGCGTGACGCGATGAATGGCGATCGGCGCCATCGGCCGACGATCAGCCTTACATCTGGCCGGCCGCCGCCTTCTTCACGAAGCGATCGTTGAAGGTCTTGCTCAAATCGATCTTGGCGTCCTTCATTTCGGGGTCGAACTGCAACAGCAGGTTGACGCCGTTCTTCATCCCTTCCGGCGTGATGATGCCGGTCCTGGAATACATCGGCTGCGACGCCTTGACCGCCGACATATACAACTCCCTGTCGCCGAGGAAATATTCTTCCGGCACCACCTTGGCGATGTCCTCCGCCGAGGCCTTCTCAAGCCATTTGGTGGTCTTGTAGAAGGCGTTGACCAGACGCTGCACGGTCACCGGATTCTTGGCGATGAAATCGGTCTTGAGGTAAACCACCGCCGCCGGATTGTTGCCGCCGAACAGCTTCATGTTGCCCTCGTCGGTGCGCGAATCCGCGAGAATGACGATGTCGCCGTCCTGCTCGAGCTTGGTCATGACGGGATCGACATTGCAGATCGCGTCGATCTCGCCCTTCTTGATCGCCGCAACCGCGGACAAGCCCGGCGCCGACGCCGATAATCGACACCTGATCGGGTTTGACGCCGTCGCGCGCCAGCATCGCGTTGGCAAAGAAATTGGTCGACGAGCCCGGCGCGGTGACGCCGATCTTCATGCCCTTGAGGTCGCCGAACGATTTGACCTGCGCTGCCTTGCTCCTTGCGCACCGCCAGCACCATGCCGGGGTAGCGGCCAAGTTCGATCACGGCGGTGATGTCCTGGCCCTTGGTCTGCATCCGGATGGTGTGTTCGTAGGCGCCGGTGACCACGTCGGCGGAGCCGCCGATCAGCGACTGCAGCGATTTCGAGCCGCCGCCGAAATCGGTGATGGAGACGTTGAGCCCCTGCTCCTTGAAATAGCCGAGCCGCTCGGTGAGCGTCAGCGGCAGGTAATACAGCGAACTCTTGCCGCCGACGCCAAGCACGATATCGGGCTTTTCGGGCTTGTCCTGAGCCTGGGCGAATGAACCGCCGAGGAGCAGCGCGGTTGCGAGGATGCCGGCGAGCTTGATGATCTTCATGGGCGTTTTCCCGGGATTTATGGATTGATTGCTGGGCATATTAGCTGGCTTGGCGGCATGCCGCTAGCCGTGGAAAACTTCCCATCCGCGCACCATCTCCTGCTTTTCGCACCGCAGGTGGGAGGCAGAAAGTGGGGCTTACTCATGCTCTTCCCTCGCCCGCGACGGGACGCCACACCAACAGCCGGTTCTCCACCTTGGTCACCACGATAA
Organism: uncultured Alphaproteobacteria bacterium; assembly: GCA_963742695.1. Classification (GTDB taxonomy): domain Bacteria; phylum Pseudomonadota; class Alphaproteobacteria; order Rhizobiales; family Xanthobacteraceae; genus Bradyrhizobium. Next base: position 74,243 of record CAVUNF010000014.1, on the reverse strand, counting down.
TCGATCGCGACCACGAAAATCGCCAGCACGATCATGCCGGCGAACACGCCGGCGACGTCGAACACGCCCTCGGCCTGCTGGATCAGGTAGCCGAGCCCGGCCGCCGAACCGAGGTATTCGCCGACCACGGCGCCGACCACGGCAAAGCCGACCGAGGTATGCAGCGACGAGAACATCCACGACAGCGCCGACGGCCAATAGACATGCCGCAGCAATTGCCGCTCGCTCATGCCGAGCATCCGGGCGTTGTCGACCAGCGTCGCGTTGGCTTCCTTGACGCCCTGATAGACGTTGAAGAACACCACGAAGAACACCAGCGTGACGCCGAGCGCCACCTTCGACCAGATGCCGAGCCCGAGCCACAGCGCGAAGATCGGCGCCAGCACCACGCGCGGCAGCGCGTTCATCATCTTGACATAGGGATCGAAGATCGCCGCGACGATCTGCTGGCGCGCGAACCAGAACCCGATCATGGCGCCCGACAGCGAGCCGATCACGAAGGCGAGCGAGGCTTCCGTCAGCGTGATCAGCAGATGATGCCAGATCGTGCCTTCGATCAGCCATTTGACGATCCGGTTGAAGACGTTGACCGGGGTCGAGAAGAAGAACGGCGGCAGCACCGTGAAGCCGAAGATCGGCACGGTGGCGAGCAACTGCCACAGGCCGAAAAACACCACGGCGACCAACAGCTGACAGAGCAGCAAACGCGGCCGGCTCATCATGCGGCCCCCACCGCCTGCGACGATTGCGCGTAGCCCTTCATCACCTCGTCCTTCAGCACGCTCCAGATTTCCCGGTGCAGCTCGTGAAACTGCTTTTCCATCCGGACCTCCGAGAATGTCGCGCGGACGGCCGAGCGGCACCCGCCAGTCGCCGATGATGCGCGCACTCGGCCCCGCCGACATGATGACGACGCGGTCGGCCAGCGCGATCGCTTCCTCGAGGTCATGGGTGACGAACAGCACCGCCTTGCGGTCGGCGTTCCACAACTCCAGCAACAGATTGCCCATGATCTGCCGGGTCTGGGCATCGAGCGGCCCGAACGGCTCGTCCATCAGCAGGATCTTTGGGTCGCGGATCAGGACCTGGGCGAGGCCGACGCGCTTGCGCTGTCCGCCGGACAGCATATGCGGATAGCGGCCGCCGAAGGCGCCGAGGCCGACCGAGGTCAGCCAGGCCTGCGCGCGCTCCAGCGCCTCGGCGCGCGGCACGCCCTTGATGTCGAGGCCGATGGCGACGTTGTCGATCGCGGTCTTCCACGGAAACAGCGCATCGGACTGAAACAGGTAGCCGGCGTCCCGGTTGAGGCCGGTGAGCGGCGTATCGAAGATGGTCACCCTTCCCGATACCGGCCTGAGCAGCCCGGCGGCGACATTGAGCAGCGTCGATTTTCCGCAGCCGGTGGGCCCGACGATGGCGACGAACTCGCCATGCTGCACGGAAAGGCTGGCCTGCTCGACCGCGGTATAGATCCGCGCATCGGCCAGCCGGAACGCCACCGTCGCATCGTCAAGCGCGATTGCCGTCGGCTTTGCCGTCTCCACCGCGTCCCCTCCAGGTTTGGATGATGCCTTAGCGCCTTGGGAGGACAAGTTCAACGAAGTGGTGCAACATGGGCCGAGGCCCACTCTTTACCCTCCCCTGGAGGGGAGGGTAAGAGTTGAAACGCGAGACCGGACCGAAATGCCCACCCCGCCCCTGATCGCCTTTGCGCATGTCGCCAAGAGTTTTGACGGCGGCCGCGGCGGCGAACGGGTGCTGGCGGTGAACGACGTCTCGCTCGAGGTCGCCGCGGGCGAATTTCTCGCCATTGTCGGCGGCTCCGGCTCCGGCAAGACCACGCTGCTGCGGCTGGCGAACCGGCTGATCGATGCCGACCAAGGCCGCATCACCATCGATGGCGAGGATGTGCGCGCGGTCGATCCGATAAAATTGCGCCGCCGCATCGGCTATGTGTTCCAGAGCGGCGGGCTGTTCCCGCATATGAGCGTCGCCGACAATATCGGGATCACGCCGAAACTGGAGGGGCTGGCGCCGGCGGAGATCGCCGCAAGGGTGGACGAGTTGCTCGACCTGGTGCGGCTGGACCGCGGCCAGCATCGCGACCGGCTGCCGCATGAATTGTCCGGCGGCCAGCGCCAGCGGGTCGGCGTCGCCCGGGCGCTCGCCGCGCAAACCACGCATCGTGCTGATGGACGAGCCGTTCGGCGCGCTCGACCCCCTCACCCGCGACGCGCTCGGCGACGATTTTCGCGATCTGCATCGCAAGCTCGGGCTGACCACGTCATGATCACCCATGACATGACGGAAGCGATTCTGCTGGCCGACCGCGTGGCCGTGATGCGCGGCGGCAAATTGCTGGCGCAGGGCACGCCGGCGGAGCTTTCCGGTAGCGCCGATCCTTATGTCGGCGAATTGCTGCGGACGCCGCGGCGGCAGGCCGAGCGGCTCAACGCGTTGCTGCCGCGGGATGGCGCGGCATGAATTTTTTCGCCGATCCGCGCTGGAGCGAAGCCCTCGGCCATCTGCCGGATTATCTCGGCAATCATGTGCGGGTCAGCGTCACGGCGCTGGCGCTGGGCCTGTTGATCAGCCTGCCGCTGGCGATTCTCTCGCGCAACGCGCCCGTGATGCGCGGCGCGTTGCTTGGATTTGCCTCTATCGTGCAGACGGTGCCGGGCCTGGCGCTGTTGGCGCTGTTCTATCCGCTGCTGCTGGCGCTGGCGGCGATGTCGCTGTCATGGTTCGGGGCTGGCTTTTCCGCATTCGGATTCCTGCCCGCGGTGCTGGCGCTGGCGCTCTATTCGATGCTGCCGGTGCTGCGCAATACCATCACCGGCCTGAAAGGCGTCGACCCCGCGATCACTGGAGGCCGCGCAAGGCGTCGGCATGACCGAGCGCCAATCGCTGTTCATGGTGGAGTTGCCGCTGGCGCTGCCGGTGATGATGGCGGGCATCCGCACCGCGGCGGTCTGGGTGATCGGCACCGCCACCCTATCCACCCCGATCGGCCAGACCAGCCTCGGCAACTACATCTTTGCGGGATTGCAGACCCAGAACTGGGTGTTCGTGCTGTTCGGCTGCCTTGCCGCCGCCGTGCTGGCGCTCGCGGTCGATCAATTGCTGGCCCTGATCGAGACCGGCATCCGCGACCGCAGCCGCGTGCGCGCTACGCTCGGCGGCGTCGGCATTGCGGCGCTGGTCGCGGCAACCCTGGTGCCCTCGATGGCGCGCTCCCAAACGAACTATGTCATCGGCGCCAAGACCTTTGCCGAACAATACGTGCTGTCGGCGCTGATGGCGCAGCGGTTGCGCGAGGCGGGATTATCCGCAAGCTCGCGCCAGGGCCTCGGCTCCAGTGTGATTTTCGATGCGCTGGCATCAGGCGATATCGACGTCTATGTCGACTATTCCGGCACGCTGTGGGCCAACCAGTTGCGCCGCACCGACATCAAGCCGCGCGAGGAATTGCTGAGGGAATTGAAGGCGGAACTGGCGAAGCAGAAGATCACATTGCTCGGCGAACTCGGATTTGAAAACGCCTATGCGCTGGTGATGCCGCGCAAGCGCGCCGAGCAACTCGGCGTCCGCTCGATCGCCGATCTGGCCTCGCATGCCCAGACCATGTCGATCGCCGGCGACTACGAGTTCTTCTCGCGGCCGGAATGGGCCGGCGCTGCGCGGCGCCTATGGGCTGTCGTTCCGGGCGCAACGGCAGATGCAGCCGGACTTCATGTATGCCGCGGTGGCGTCCGGCGAGGTCGACGTGATCGCCGGCTACACCAGCGACGGGCTGATCGCGAAGTACGATCTGGTGGTGCTGGAGGATCCCAAACGCGCGATTCCGCCTTATGATGCGATCGTATTGCTGGCGCCGAAACGATCCGGCGATACCGCGCTGGCGGCGGCGCTGACGCCGCTGCTCGGCAAGATCGACATATCAGCAATGCGCGAGGCCAATTTGCGCGCCGCCGGCGGCGACGGCACATCATCGCCCGATGCGGTGGCGCGCTGGCTGTGGGAGAAGATCGGGAAGCGTTAGCGTGCGATTCGAGAGTCCCGTATCTTTGATGGAAGCAAGAGTAGGCCCATGACATTTGACGATCGCGCCAGCCGCCGCACTTTCTGCGCGATATCGCTGGCGACATTTGCCTTGTGGGCAGATCCAGCCAAAGCGCAGGGCGGCTATCCCAACAAGGCGGTGCGCATCGTGCTGCCGTTCGCGGCCGGCGGCGTCGCCGACATCACCGCGCGCATCGTCGCGGAAAAGCTCGGCGACCGGCTCGGGCAGCGCTTTTACGTCGAGAACCAGCCCGGCGCCGGCGGCATCGCGGCGGCGCGAACCGTGATCGCGTCGCCGCCCGACGGCCACACGCTGGCGCTGCTGTCCAACGGCACCGCGGTCAGCGTCTCCCTGTTCAAGAAATTGCCGTTCGATCCGCTGAAGGATTTCACGCCGATTTCCAGTCTGGGATTCTTCGATTTCATCCTGGCGACCGGCGCCAATTCGGCATTCAAGACGCTTGGAGATTTCATTGCCGCGGCAAAGGCAAAGCCCGGCGCGCTCAATGTCGGGACCATCAATGTCGGCAGCACCCAGAACCTGTCGGCCGAGTTGTTCAAGACCGCGGCCGGGATCGACTTCACCATCATCCCGTACCGGTCCACCCCCGAGATCCAGGTCGCGCTGCTGCAGGGCGACATTGCGCTTGTCGTCGACAGTTACTCGGCCATGAAGGGCAATCTTGCCGACAATAAATTCCGGGCACTGGCCTCATCCGGGCCGCGGCGCTCCGAAAGCACGCCGGATATTGCGACGTTGCGGGAGAGCGGCGTTGCCGATTACGATGTCGTCTCCTGGAATGCGCTGTTCGCTCCCGCCGGCACCCCGCCCGAGATCGTGAACACGCTCAACGGCGCCTTGCGGGAGATACTCGCCGACGCCGGGGTCAAGAAACGGCTGCTCGAACTCGGCATCGAGGCCAAGGCCGGCACGCCGCAGGAAATTGCGGACCGGCTCAAATCCGATATCGACAAGTGGCAGAAGGTGATCGAGAAGGCCGGCATTCAAAGGCAGTGACCGCGTTGATCGCGTAACGCGACCGATCAGGAGATTGTTATGGCGACGACGTCGAGCGACCCGAAGCAATGGAATATCGGCCTGGTCGGTTACGGCGAAGTCGGCCGTATTCTCGCCGAGGACCTGCGCCAGCAGGACGTCAGGGTTAGCGCCTATGACGTCAAACTCCGCAGCGATCAGGCCGGCGGCGCCTTGCGCGACCACGCCTCGGCGCACGGTGTTGAGCTGACGGCTTCGCATGCCGACCTCGCCGCGACCTCCGACTTCATCGTCTCGGCCGTCACGGCGAGCCAGGCGGTGCCGGTGGCGCAGGCCTGCGCGCCGGCGGTGAAGGCGGGCGCCTGGTTCCTCGACTTCAATTCGGCTTCTCCCGGCGCCAAGCAGCGCGCGGCGGACCTGATCGACGGCCGCGGCGGCCGCTATGTCGAAGGCGCCGTCATGACCTCGATCCCGCCGAAGCGCATCAAGGTGCCGCTGCTGCTGGGCGGCGCCGGCGCCGAAGCGCTGGCACCGCTGCTGGTGGAACTGGGTTTCGACGCCAAGGTTGCGAGCGATCAGCTCGGCATCGCTTCGGCGGTCAAGATGTGCCGCAGCGTCATGATCAAGGGCATGGAAGCGATGGTGATCGAGGCGTTCACCACCGCGCGCGCTTACGGCGTCGAGGATGCGGTGCTGGCGTCGCTCAAGGAAACTTTTCCCGGCATCGACTGGGAGAAACAGGGCGCCTACTTCTTCCAGCGCGTGATCGAGCACGGCCGGCGCCGCAGTGAAGAGGTGCGCGAGGTGGCGGAAACCGTGCGCGAGGCCGGCCTGACGCCATGGTCGGCGCAGGGAACGGCGGAGCGCCAGGGCTGGATTGCCGATCTCGCCGACGAAGGCCTGTTCGGCCCAAAAGGCACCGATACATTTGCCCGCAGCCCGGACTGGCGCATCGAGGCCGACCGCATCCTCGCCTCGATCAAAAAGAACTGAGCGGCCACAGCGATGGAATTCCAGAAGACGCCCGGCTGGCTCGACTGGTATGCCGGCCCGACAAAACCCCGGTTCAGGGTCCCGGCGGGGGCGGTGGACGCGCACTGCCATGTTTTCGGCCCCGGCGCGGAATTTCCCTATGCCGCGGGGCGCAAGTACACGCCCTGCGATGCCTCGAGACAGCAGCTATATGCCTTGCGCGATCATCTCGGTTTTGCGCGCAACGTGATCGTGCAGGCCACCTGTCACGGCGCCGATAACCGCGCGATGGTCGACGCGCTCACTTATTCCGGCGGCCGTGCGCGCGGCGTCGCGACGGTCAGGCGCGATGTCGGCGATGCCGAGCTGCAGGCGATGCATGATGCCGGCGTGCGCGGCGTGCGCTTCAATTTCGTCAGGCGTCTGGTCGATTTCACGCCGCGGGACGAGCTGATGGAGATCGCCGGCCGTGTCGCAAAACTCGGCTGGCATGTCGTGATCTATTTCGAGGCGGTCGACCTGCCGGAGCTGTGGGATTTTTTCACCGCGCTGCCGACGGCGGTCGTCGTCGACCACATGGGCCGACCCGACGTCAGCAAGCCGGTCGACGGGCCCGAGTTCGAGCTGTTCGTGAAATTCATGGCGGAGCATCGCAACGTCTGGTGCAAGGTCAGTTGTCCCGAACGGCTGTCGGTCTCGGGGCCGCCGGCGTTGCACGGCGAGCAAAACCCCTATCGCGACGTCATCCCGTTCGCCCGCCGCATCGTCGAGACGTTTCCCGATCGCGTGCTGTGGGGCACCGACTGGCCGCATCCCAATTTGCGCGATCACATGCCGGACGACGGCCTGCTGGTCGACTTCATCCCGCACATCGCGGTGACGGCGGAACTGCAGCGCAAGCTGCTGGTCGACAATCCGATGCGGCTCTATTGGCCGGAAGAGGCTTGAGAGGGTTAGGCGCTGGGTAAAGTTCGTCATGCCCGGGCTTGTCCCGGGCATCCACGCCTTAGCTATACCGAAAGAAGGACGTGGATGGCCGGGACAAGCCCGGCCATGACGAAGTACGCGGGTTACTTCAACGACGCGCGCACCTTGCGCTTCGCATCCAGGCTGTCGATGTCGATTCCGAGGTGCTTTTCGCCGTTGACGTCCTCGAAATTGGTCACGGTCACCTTGAGTTCGGCGTTGACGAGATCCTTCAGCTGCTTGTCGTTCCACTCGCCGTAACGCGGCTCCAGCGTCACGCGTTGCCTTTCGCGCGGCTCCAGCCCGCCCTTGAAACTTCGAACGAAGGACTGCTTGATCCAGGGAATGGCCCGGTTCGGCGTGGTCAGGACGCCGGTCAGGTAGACCCGGGAAATCGGCACCTTGCCGGCATTGTAGACCGAGAACTCGATCACCGGCTGTTCGAAATGGCCACTCCTGCGCCAGCGGTAGCTGGCGGAGCTGATTTCAACTGCCGCCAGGGTCTTGTCGGCGTTCCCCATCCTGGCTTCGATCGCCGAGATTTCAGCATCCAGTTTCATCGAAAGGTTCTGGATGACTGCCTTGCCGCTTCGGCCATGGATGCTCGATCCGAGCCGGCTGAGAAGTGCGCCCTCATTTGTGTAACCGGTCTTCACGACCATGACGTTGACAGGCTGCAGGACGACTTTCGGCGCGCCGTCGGACGCCAGATATTTCAGCGCAACTTCGAGGCGGCGCAGATCGTCGTTGCCGAGCTTGGCCTTGATCGCCGCCGAACTTGTTTGATAGGCGCCCCAATTGGATGTGTCGAAAACCGGATCGAAGATACAACCCGACAGCAGCAAGCAACACAGCAGGGCCAAGGTCGAACGCTTCATCGCCATTTCCAGATGCGGTTTTCGAAGGCGCGCGAACACCGCGCGCCAGAATTGCGGCTGTCATCCCTTAGGTTTGAATAATCAATAAACCCTTGTGCGGCTGGATCCGCGCGGGTGGGTGCTTAATGAAGCGTGGCTTCGATTGCGAAGATTCGATCGAACCTGGCTCTCATCGTCGGCAACAGGACATTGTTCGGATGCGCCCGTCTAGTCCCGTCCGCCCTCCAGGCCATACTCCCGATAGATGGCTTCGGGGTCCTTGTCAGGAAGCAGCCGGCACTTTGCCTGGGCCAATTGCAGGCTGACGGCGCCGGCGCCGGGCTGGCAGCCGGCGGTCAAGAGCTTCATGAGATCTTCCATATGCGGCCGCGGCTGGTGTTTCTCCGGAAGCAGTTCAAGCGCAACCAAAGCCGTCGCCAAAGCCTGCGTCACCACCCAGTCGTCATGACCCGTAATCCCCTTCTTCGACATCCGATGGCCTCCCCGCGCTACCGCGCACTGCTTTGAAATATGCTTTTCCCCTAATCTGTCCAATTTGTAATGCTGGAGGCAAACGGAGGGGAGCCGCCATGCATCGGCGGCAGTTTCCTCGCGGCCATCGTCAAATATAGTCGGTTCCAAGCGGCAGTGGCGCCGTGACTGCACAAGAACAAACGTGACCGCGAATAAAAACAAGAATGAGCCAATGACGCTCACATTCCGCTGTCCGGCGGAACTCGAAGGCATTTTGCCGCCTCCGGTGCCGGCCGCATCTGGGCTTCCAGCCTGGCTCAAGTCGATGCCGATGCAGGCCCTCAACACCATCAACGGCCGCGAAGAGAACACGGTGAAGCGCTGCCCGCCGTTCGTCGATGCGATGACGTCGGGCTTCTTGATACCGCTGATGTGCGACGTCAAAGTCGAGAACGGCGAATTCACGTGGGACAACGAGATCCCGCCGGGCGGGGCCGTCAGCTTTGCGCGTTCGCCGGTCGGCTTCCATAATCCCGGCCAGGTGATGGGCTCGCCGCTGTACCAGGCACGACCGCTTCCTGATCAAATTCCACAATCTCTGGACCATCCAGGCGCCAGCGGGCTTCTCCCTGCTGTTCACCCATCCATTCAACCGCTTCGACCTGCCGTTCACGACGCTGACCGGGATGGTCGATTGCGACCTCTATTACGACAACTCGATTCATTTTCCCGCCCACTGGCACGACGCGAATTTCAACGGCGTGCTGCCGAAGGGCACGCCGATTGCGCAATGCATGCCGGTGAAGCGGGAGACGTGGGTGGCGGACGCCTTGCCGTTCACGTCAGAGGAAACCCAGCGGACGCACGACCTCACGACCGCGATCGACCGCGAGCCCGGCGTGTACCGGCGGCAGTTCCGGGTGTAGTTGGCTTTCCGTTTGGGTTAAATCGTCGTGCAGTATGAGAGTTCGTCGTGCCCGGCTTGTCCCGGGCATCCACGTCTTCCTTCTACCGCCGCAAGAAAGACGTGGATGGCCGGGCTAGGCGAGCGGAAGCAACGCCGTCCTTCGGACGGCTAGCCCGGCCATGAGAGATTGAGTCAACCAAGCTGGAAATCGCTCTAGCAGACGCGTCAGGCCTTTTCGCCGCGCAGAAACTTTACGGCTTCGCTGGGCCGCAGGAAGAACCGGCCGCGCGAGGCAACCGCCAGCGACGTGATCGCGCGGTTGAGCAGTTGCGGCCGGTCGCGTGTTGCCCGCTGGATGCTGGCTTCTCCCGCTTCGCGCTGGCCCATTTCCAGCAGGCACCGACCCAAATCTGCTCTTGCCAGAGCATCATCGGGGCGCAACGCGACGACGCGCCTGAAAATGTCGGCGGCATCGGCATAGTCGCCGTCCAGCAGCAAGACTTGCGCGAGCACGGCCAGAAGATCGGGCCGTTGCGGCGCCGTATCGAGGGCACGCAGCAATATCGCGCGGGCCGCGATCCGGTCATTGCGTTTGAGATGAAGGGTCGCAAGCTCCCGCTGCAGATCGACGGCGTCAGGTACGAACGCGATGGCGCGCTTCAAGGGCCGCGATGCCCTCCTCGAACCGTCCCATTCTCGCAAGCTGCTTGCCGTAATCGACAAACGCCGGCAGGTGCGGCGGCCGTCGCGCCGTGGTCCGGCGCAATTGCTCAAGCGCTTCCTCGCCGCGTTCTGTGGCAGCGAGTGCCGCAGCGAGCAGGGTTTCGACCGTCGGGTCTTCGCTGCGCCGCAACGCTCTTTGCAGCGGCTCGATGGCATCGGCGGCCCGGTTCTGCATCAACAGCGCCTGGCCCGAGGATCTGCGCCGCGCGGATATTGCCGCGGTTGGCCTTCAACACCCCGGCGGCCACGTGCTCGGCCTCGGCCGGGCGCTGCATCCGCAACGCCAAAACCGCGCGCTCAAGCGCTTGATCATTCGCGTTCGGTTTTGGGCTGGAAGGAAACGGCGGACGCTTCGACATGGGACTCGGGTTACAGAACTCGGCAAGCCGACCGGAGCGACCGGCAAGCCCGCGGCGGAAGTGCCGCCTCAGGTGAATGCGCTGGCCAGGAACGCTGCGAGGATGGCGCCGATCAGGAGAAATTTCACCGCGTAATAGGCGCGCTTGTTCCAGGCCTTCATGCGCTTGCCCACCAGCCGCACCTGGTAGACGTAACCGAACACCCGGTTGAGCCAGCCGACGTGCTCGCCCTCTTCGTTCTGGGTGGCGCTCTCGTTGATGATGTTCTTGGAGACCCAGCGGTTGATCGCGGTCATGGCGCGGGTGCGCAGCGGCCGTTCGACGTCGCAGAACAGGATGATGCGGTCGTCGCTGGTGGTGTTCTCGGCATAGTGCAGATAGGTCTCGTCGAACAGCAGGCCCTTGCCCTCGTGCCAGTAGTGCGGTTCGCCGTCGATGAAGATCCGGCATTCGCCGGGCGATTTCGGCACCAGCAGGCCGAGGTGATAGCGCAGCGAGCCGGCATAGGGATCGCGGTGCTGCACCAGCTTGCCGCCGGGCGGCAGGCTCGCAAACATCGCGCCCTTGACGTTCGGGATCGAATTCAGGAGTTCGACGGTCTTCGGGCAATTGGCCAGCGCCGACGGCAGCGCCGCGCCATACCATTTCAGGTAAAACCGCTTCCATCCGGTGCGGAAGAACGAGTTGAAACCCCAGTCGTTGTACTTGTCCGCGGCCTTGATCTGGCCCATCGCGAACAGCGCCATCGCCTCCTCGCGGATCGGCTGCCAGTTGTCGCGCAGAACTTTGAGTTCGGGGATCGAGTTCTCGTCCAGAATGGGCCGGTTCGGCACCGCCGAGAACAGGTACATCAGCACATTATAGGGCGCCATGATGGTGGAGTGGTCGGTGAGCTGCCGCCAGAAACCGAGCCGTACCTTGCCGCGGAAATGCACGGCCAGGGCAGAGCCGAGAAAGGCCCAGACCACAAGAAATTGTGGCGCGAACAGACGCATCATCATGGCAAAAAACCCGTCAAATACCTTTAACTGCGGCAGGGTTTAGCAGGTTTGCACGGTCACACTCAAGGCGGGAACGTGGCGGCCGCGCCGGGAACCCGGCCGTAATTGTGGGCCCGCGCCCTACAATCCCCGCACCAGGCCGGCGTCGATCAACAGCCGGTTGAACGCGCGGGCTTCCGCGCCGTCCTTGCAGGCATAGAAGCGGCCCTTGCAGCGCAGCATGATCTTTTTCTGCTCGGCGAAGGATGGATCGAGCGGAACTCCGGCGGCTTCCTGGATCACGATCGGCAGATAGGCCGCATCGAGTGTTTGCAGCGCCGACGACAGATCGGGCGGCGGAGAAGTTGATTCCGTCGAGCGCATAATAGGTCGAGAAATAACGCGGATCGGCCGCCATCAGCCGCTGCGCCAGCAATTTGCGGTCGATGCCGGGCTCCAGCATCTTCTGCGAGATCGCCGGCTGATGATCGCCGAAGCGCAGCACCAGAAACGACTGATCCGGATAGTCGCGCTTTAGCCGTGCCGTGAACTCGCTGATAGTCCCTTGCCGTCATGGTTTGGCGGCGAATGAATTCATCGATCTTCAGCGGTATTGCCCGGCGGCGTCCAGTCCGGCGTCAGATCGGGCCGATAGACACTGGTCCAGGGGAAATGATTGGCCGTGAGGTACACGAACATGAAGACCGGCGATTGCGTCGGCTGCTGGGCCGCAAATACCTTCAGGGCCTGATCGAAGTAGAACTTGTCGGGCTGCATGTCCTCATTGACGCCCATATCCGCCATGTCGATGAACTGGTCGATGCCGACACCCTTCTGGAACGCGCGCGCGCCGAGGAAGTCGCCATAGGTCGGATAGAGCGAAAAGGTCTTGTAGCCGCAGCGCTGCAGCGCCTGCGGCAGTCCGCGGGTGACACGGCCGGCGGTGATTCGGGTGACGTAAAATTTCAAGTCGCCGAACGATCGCGCCGACATGCCGGTCAGCACATTGAATTCGGTGTACCAGGTCGGGCCGCCGGTCGCCTCCGCGACCATGGTGCGCCTGACACCGTCAATGGACTTGAAGTAGTCGGCGTAATCGGCCGGCACCTTGACGCCGGGAGCTGCTGTCACGTCGAAGCTCGAACTCGTCGAGCAGCATGATGATATGCGGCCGCTTCACGGTGGCGTCGCAAGTCTCGCCGGGCGGCAGCGCCGGCCGGCCGGCGGCGTAGGCTCCCGGGCGCCAGCGGGCCGCTCGGAGGCGGATCGGCCTCGATCCATCCTGTCGATGCCAGCCGCGACACCGCCACGACACCGGAGCGCGCGAGGTTGGAGATGTGATTGACGCCCTGGAACGGCTCCCAGGGCTGTTCGGGTGCCGCGACCGACATCACCGACATCAACAGCGTTGTTGCGGCAAGGACGGCCAGCGAAAGCCGGCGGCGCGCGCGAAACGGATCGATGCGCCAGATCACCCACAACAGGGGAATGGCGAGCAGACCCGCCAGGATCAACTGTGTCCGCAACCGCGGAAACACCGACAGCATGAACGAGAAGGTGTCGCGGTCGATCATCAGGAAATCGAGGAATGTCAGCGACAGCTGCAAAATATCGAACTTGAAGCGCGACAGCGCGATCAGCAGCACCACGAAAACCAGCGCCAGTGCGGCGGACACCCCGGGCCGCGGCAGCACCAGCAGGAAAAGACAGTTCACGAACACCCACGCCAGCAGCGCCAGCGTGATCGCGAAAGGTCCGTATTCCCAGGACAGCACCATCGTCAACGCCGCAAGGTGCAACGCTGCGACCGCGGCAAGGCCGACATAGAACCGGACGCCGCGCGGTGCCGGACCGGCGGTCCGGTCTGTTCCTGGTTCGTTGGAGGCGGGAATGTTGGCCTCCCTTGCCGCTAGAGGTTCTTGACGATGCCGGCGTCGATCAGCAGCCGGTTGAAGCGCCGGGCTTCGGCGCCGCCCTTGCAGGCATAGAACACACCCTTGCAGCGGAGCATGATGCTTCTTCTGCTCCTCGAACGAGGGATCGAGCGGGATGCCGGCGGCCTCCTGGATCACCAGCGGCAGATAGGGCGCGTCGATGGTTTCCATCACCGCGGGGCTCTTCACCGGCTCGAAGTTGATGGTGTCGATCGCATAATAGGTGGCGAAATAGCGCGGGTCGTAGCTCTCGAATTTCTTGCCGGTCGCGGCCTCGTCGAGACCGGGATCGAGGATGTACGACGAGAATTCCGGCTGATGATCGCCGTAGCGCACGATCAGGAACGGCTGCGCCGGAAATTTCTTCTTCAAGCCCGCGACGAACGCCGCATAGTCGTCGGCGCTCATGGTCTGCCGGCGCAGATATTCATCGACCACGGGCGCGTTGCCGAGCCCGGACCAGGACGGCGTCAGGTCGGGACGAAACCGCTTCTCCCAGGGGAAGTGATTGGCGGCGAGGTAGACGAACATGAACTGCGGGCTCGCCGGCGCTTCCTGCGGACAACAGGTTCAGGGCCTTGTCGTAAAAGAAGCGGTCGGGCTCGACGCCCTTGGCGCCGAGATCGCGCGCATCGTAGAAATGTCTGGATGCCGGTGGTGGTGTGGAAACCGCGCGCGCTCATGAACGCGCCATGGGCCGGATAGAGCGACGTCGTGCTGTAGCCGCAACGGCGCAGCGCCAGCGGCAATCCGCGCTCGACGCGGCCCGCGGCGATGCGGGTCACGAAGTAGGAAAACCGGCCGAACGAGCGCGACGAGAGCCCGGCCAGCACATTGTATTCGGTGGACCAGCTTGCCCCGCCGCTGATCTCGGGCAGTGAACGTGCGCGCCTTGCCGTCGAACGACTTGAAATGACTGCCATAGCCCGCCGGCACCTTGATGCCCTGGGCCTGCCGAATGTCGAAACTCGACTCGTCATGGATCATGATGATGTGCGGCCGCCGCCCGGCCGGATGGCAGGAATCCACCAGCGGCACCTTGAGGCGCTCGGCGGCGACGGCGTCGGATTCCATGAAGCCGTAATTGATGAAGTCCGACACCGAGGTGACGCCGGAGCGGGAGAATTTCGACAGATAGCCGTCGTCGTAATAGCCGCGCCAGGGATGCTCGGGCCATGCAAAGGAATATCCGGCCAGCGCGGCAAGGCAGGTCAGCATGCAGGCCAGCGCCGGCAGGCGGCGGATCCGGAACGGATCGAGCCACCACAGCGCATACATCAAGGGGATGATGAGGAACGCCGCCGCGATCACCGACCAGCGCAGATTGGGGAAGATCGTAAACAGGAACGCCGCACTATCGCGGTCGATCACCATCACGTCGATGAAGTTCGCGGTCATCTGCACGACGTCGTGCTTGAGCCGCGACAGCAGGATCAGCATCACGACCAGTGTCAGCGACAGCGCGCCCGACAGCGCCGGACGCCGCAACAGCGCGATCCAGAAGAAGTTCAGGATCCCCCAGGACAGCAGAAACCCGACCCGCGCGCCGAAGTCGCTCTCGGTCTGCAGCATCAGGCCGATCGCCGCCAGATGCGGTGCGGCGACGGCAAGCAGCCGCCAGGTTCCGATCGAGGCAAGGCCCGCGGCGGCGACGGCAGTGGTGGGACCTGGAATTGGCGCGGGCGCCATGGTGTGGACGCAACTACACCCGGCACTGCCTTTGGGCCTTGACTGGCGATGACCAGGAGACGGACGACGCAGCCGGAACCTGGGTCGTGTAACAAAAATGTAATAGAACCGTCATGAACAGGCAATGAATTTGCCGGTGGCGCCAACGATGACCGTCATTCCGGGGCGATGCGCAGCATCGAACTCAGATGTGCAATTCCCCGATGTGCAATTGCAAATCTGGGTTCGCGCTACGCGCGCCCCGGAATGACGGTTGGATCAAGCTGGCCCGGAACGCTTGGCGATGCCGTCGATGAAAAGGTCGAGGATCCCCTCGGCGGTGCGCTCGGCATCGGCGTTCGCGACGCCCCAGCGCGGAAAATGGCCGTCGATGCTCATGCGGGCAAAGCCGTAAACCAGCGCGCGGCCGGCGACCTGCACCTGTTTGGGGTCGACGTCCCTTAGCTGGCCCCGGGCGGCGGCGTCCGCCAGCATGCGCTCGGTCATGCCAATTAATTCGGCATTGTCCCGGGACAGCTCGGTTGCCTTGTCGTGATCGAAATACCGGGTGCTCGAGATGACCTCGAAATGGGTCGGATTGCGCATCGCCCAGCGCAGAAACGCCAGCCCAAGCGCCCGGAACCGCGCCAGGGGATCGCTCGGCCGGCACCTGCGCCAGAGCCGCGTCGATCTCGGTCCGGAACCGGCGCTGGGCTTCCTCGGCCACCGCCGTCATCAGGGCGTCGCGGCTCGGGAAATGCCGGAACGGCGCGCCCGGCGACACCCCGGCGCGGCGCGCGGCCTCGCGCACGCTCAAGCCCTCGGCGCCGCCCTCCTCGACCAGTTGCAGCGCGGCCTCGATCAACACCCGCCGGAGGTCGCCATGATGATAGGGTTTTGGCGCCGGCGGGGGACGGCGGACCGGGCGGCGGCGCGGTTTGGCGGACAACGGCATGGCTGGGGTCTAGCATCAAGGAAACGTGAATGTAAGCGCTGCATACACGGATTGACGGCGGCATCAACGGCAATGTAACTGGCGATTACATTACAACCTCGGGGGAGACCGCCATGCCGTCGCATCGCCAAAACTGGTTCGAAGGCTGGCGGCTGTTTGCCGTGCTGACCCTGGTGCTGGCGGGGCTTTGCCTCTGGATCGCCGGGATGCGGCAATTCGAGGTCGACGGCGTCCGCATGGTGATCCGCTTCACGGCGCGGACCTCGCTGTTGTTCTTCTGCCTCGCCTTTGGCGCCGCCGCACTTGCAAAACTTTGGCCCAATGCCTGGACGCGATGGCAGCGCCGCAACCGGCGCTATCTCGGCGTCACCTTTGCAGCCTCGCACGGCATCCACCTCTTCGCCATTGTCAGTTTTGCCGTCATGGATCCGGCCGGCTACGCGGCCGCGACCAATGCCGCCTCCTACATCTTCGGCGGCGTCGGCTATGCCTGCATCATCGCGATGACCGCGACCTCGTTCGACCGCACCGCGGCGGCGATCGGCCCGCGCGCCTTTCGCATCCTGCACCTCAGCTGCGGCTATTACCTCTGGTTCCAGTTCATGGTCTCGTTCGGCAAGCGGATTCCGGACATGCCGCTGTACGCGCTGTTCCTGGTGCCGCTGCTGATCGTGATGGCGCTGCGGATGATCGCGATGAGTTCGGCGCGGACGCCACGGGCGGTGAGCGCGGGCTAACTCACCACTGACAGCGCCGACGCCTTGCCGGCGTAGCAACACGCGCATCTCCCGCTCACCCCGGCGGCATCAAACCGAGGCGTTTGGCGATGATGCGGTCGAGCATGCGCTTCGGCAGCACGGACGCTATCAACTGCTGCATCGGATCCGGCGCGATCTGGTAGCGCACCTTGGGGCTCGACGAGGTCAGCGCGTCGGCGATCACTTCGGCGATCTTCTCGGCGGGCAATCCGTTCTCGCCGAGCGCCAGCATGAACTTGCGGATTTTTTCCAGCGCCGGGAGAAACGGCGAATTCTTGTAGGCTGAAATGTCGACCTCTTCGGCCTTGCTCCAGATCGGCGTCTTCACCGCACCGGGGGCTACGATGATGACGTCGATCCCGAACAGCATCAATTCGCGGCGCAGGCTTTCGGACAGGCCCTCGATCGCATGCTTGGACGCCGCATAGGGCGCCGTCATCGGAGCGCCTGTTTTGCCGGAGACCGAAGAGATCATCACGATCCGGCCTTTCGGTCCCTTTAACTGTGGATCGCTTCCGAGCAGCGGACCGAAGGCCTGGGTCGCGATCACAGGCCCGATCACGTTGACGTCCATCTGGCGGCGGAAATCGTCGACCGCGAGATCGAGCACCGGCCCCGCCACCGCAATGCCGGCATTGTTGACGAGTCCTGCGAGCGTCTCACCCTTCAGCGCGGCGCGAACCTCACGCGCCGCGGCCAATACCGCGGCCTCGTCGGTGACATCGAACAGCAGCGGGGTGAAATTGGTGCCGAACTCGGCCCTGAGACGCTCGGCGTCGGCCTGCTTGCGCACGCTGCCGAACACGCGGAATCCGCGCCCCAGCAGCAGTTTTGCGGTGGCCCAGCCGATGCCGGTGGAGGCGCCGGTAATAACAACAGATGGCATGATCGTACCCTGCGACATTTCCTTCGCATTAACGATAGCAGTCTTCGGTATTTGTACGGAGTTCCAATTTAACGCGAGCGCAGGGCCGCGCTGGGCATTCTCCGGTCTGAACTCCGGAAACGTCAACCGGCCGCAAAAAACGATGCTGCAGCAGCCAGATCAATCCATCATCGCCGAACTCGAGGATGCAGTCCGCACCGGATCGCCCGGGGAGCGGATCGAAACGCTTCGGCAGGTCACCAACCTGTTCCTGAATGACGCCGAGCGCCTCAACGAGGAGCAGGTCAAGGTTTTCGACGACGTGCTCTGCCTGCTGATCGCGCGCGTCGAAAGCCGCGCCAGGGCCGAGCTCAGCACCAAGCTGGCGCGGGTCGATAGCGCGCCGCCGGAAGTCATCCAGCACCTCGCATGCGACGATGAAATCGCGGTGGCCGGCGACGTCCTGACCAAATCCAGTTGCGTGCGCACCAGCACGCTGGTGAAAATCGCAAGCACCAAGAGCCAGGACCATCTGTTGGCGATTTGCGGCCGCGCCGATTTGCCGGAAGCCGTCACCGACGTGATCGTCGATCGCGGCGAGCGCAAGGTCATTCGCAAGCTCGCCAACAATCCGAGCGCGCGCTTTTCCGATGCCGGCTATTCCGGCATCATCGCACGCGCCGACGCGGATGAAGAGCTGGTCGAGATCCTGGGGCTGCGGATCGACCTTCCGCTGCAATTCCTGCGCGATTTGCTGCGGCGCGCGTCGGAGGCCGTACGCGCCAAGCTGGCGGCGATCGCGCCTCCGGAACTGCAGGAAGAGATCAAGCGGGTGCTGAAGTCGATCGTCGGCGACGCCGGCGAGGAGATGCCGGCGACGCGGGATTTCAGCCGTATCGAGCACTTTATCAGGCTGATGAAAGATTTGAAGGAACTGGACGACGCAGCGGTATATCTGTTTGCGGAAGCCAAGAAATTCGACGAGGTGATCGTCTCGCTCGCCGTGCTCAACGACGTCCCGACCGAGATGATGGCGCGGCTGCTGGAGGGGCCGCGCTCCGACCTCATCCTGATTCCGTGCCGGTCAGCCCGCCTGAACTGGCCGAGCGTCGAAGCCATCCTGCGCAACCGGCCGGTGGCGCTGCCGGTCAATGAACAAACGCTGGTTCATGCGCAGAGGGACTACAAGAAACTGTCGTTTGAAACCGCCCAGCGCACCATCCGGTTCTGGCAGCTCCACAACAAGATCGAGAAGTAGATTTCGCGCAACGCGGCAGCCTGCTCCCTCGCCCCGCTCTTTTGCGGGGTCGAGACGAGCGAAGCTCGCTCTTAGAGGGTTGGGATGAGGGGCGAGGCATTGCGCTCGCCAAATCATGGGAACGTCGGGTCGGCACTTCAGAAGTTGGATCGCCTCAAGCCTGTTCGACCCGAGAGGTCGGTGGTGAGCAAGCACAGTGCCTGGCCCCTCACCCGCCGCGCATCCGCCTTCGCCCAAGGCGGGCTTCGGCGGACAAGAGAGCGCGGCGACCTCTCCCCGCAAAAGGGCGGGGAGAGGTAAGCAAGATCAGTTCTTGGTCTTGTCGACCAGCGCGCCCTTCTTGATCCACGGCATCATGTCGCGGAGCTTGGCGCCGACTTCCTCGATCGGATGCTGCGGCGAGCTTGGCGCGGGTGGCCTTGAACGAGGTCTGGTTGACCTTGTTCTCCAGCATCCAGTCGCGCGCGAACTTGCCGCCCTGGATGTCGGCGAGAACGCGCTTCATCTCGGCCTTGGTCTCGGCGGTGATGATGCGCGGGCCGGTGACGTATTCGCCGTATTCGGCGGTGTTGGAGATCGAGTAGTTCATGTTGGCGATGCCGCCTTCATAGATCAGGTCGACGATCAGCTTCACTTCGTGCAGGCATTCGAAGTAGGCCATCTCGGGCGCGTAGCCGGCTTCGACCAGCGTCTCGTAACCGCCCTTGATCAGTTCGACCAGGCCGCCGCACAGCACCACCTGCTCGCCGAACAGATCGGTCTCGCACTCTTCCTTGAACGAGGTCTCGATGATGCCGGCGCGGCCGCCGCCGATCGCCGAGGCGTAGCTCAGCCCGAGGTCATGGGCGTTGCCGGAGGGATCCTTGTGGATCGCGATCAGGCAGGGCACGCCGCCGCCGCGCTGATATTCCGAGCGCACGGTATGGCCGGGACCCTTCGGGGCGATCATCAGCACGTCGAGATCGGCGCGCGGGTCGAGCAGGTTGAAATGCACGTTGAGGCCGTGGGCGAACACCAGCGCCGCGCCCTTCTTCATGTTGTCGTGCAGATGATCGCGGTAGATGTCGCCCTGCAATTCGTCCGGGGTCAGCATCATCACGAGGTCGGCCCATTTGGCGGCCTCGGCGACTTCCATCACCTTGAAGCCGGCGGTCTCGGCCTTCTTGGCCGAGGCCGAGCCCTTGCGCAGCGCGATGGCGACGTCCTTGACGCCGGAATCCTTCAGGTTCAGCGCATGGGCGTGGCCCTGGCTGCCATAGCCGACGATGACGACCTTCTTGCCCTTGATCAGGTTCAGGTCGGCGTCGCGATCGTAATAAACTCGCATGGTCGTTTCCTCGAGGTCTGGCCAATCGGCCGGTTAATCAGGCTTTTGGGGTGGTTCGGGACCGCCGGTCGCCTTCGAATTTCCGGCGTTGTCTAGAGCATTTTCCCCGTCAGGGGAAACCCGTTTCTGCATGGCGCGATGCCGCATCATGCGTCCATGAAGACCGGATAGAGCGAGGCCAGCAGCAGCAGGGCCATGACGATGTTGAACGCCCGCACCGCCCGCGGCGAGGTCAGCCACGGCCGCAGCGCACTGCCGAACAGCGCCCAGGCGACACACGACAGCCGCGCCAATCGGCAGGCATAGCAGGACCTGAATCACGATGTTCCAGGGGAAGCTGGCAATGGCGGCATAGGCGGTGATGGTGCCGATCACCATCACCCAGCCCTTGACGTTGACCCATTGGAACATCGCCGCGCCCCAGAACGTCATCGGGCCGCGCGCGTTGTCCTGCCCGGCTTCGACCGGCCCGGACATCGCGATGGCGACGGCCAGATAGATCAGGTAGGCGGCGCCGGCATATTTGAGGATGGTCTGCAGCACCGGATAGGCGATGAAGATGGTCCCGAGGCCAAGGCCGACCGCGCCGACCATGAAGGCAAACCCGAACGTGATGCCCGCGACATGCGGCAAGGTGCGGCGGAAGCCGTAGGTCAGCCCCGACGACAGCAGCATGATGTTGTTCGGCCCCGGCGTGAAGAACATCACGGCGGCGAACATGACAAAGGCGATCAGAAGCGGTTGCGACATCTGGCACTCACGCGATCTTCGGCAAGACTTGCTTCGGCAAGGCTTGCGGCCGCTTCGACAGCAGCATGACCGCGATGCCGCCGACCACCGTGACCATTCCGGCCAGCCGCAACGGCCCGAAGGTTTCGCCGAACACCACGCTCGATGCGGCGGCGCCGACGAACGGCACCAGCAGCGCGAACGGCACCACCTGGGCGGCGGTGTAATCGCGCAGCAGCCGGCCCCACAGCCAGTAGGCGATGCTGGTCGAGATCGCGCCGACGAACAGCATGCTGATCCAGCCCGGTCGGCGACATCTGCGCCAGCGATTGCCAGGTCGCCCGCGGCCCGTCGACGGCAAACGCCAGCGCCAGCAGCGGCAGCGGCGGGATCAGGCAAAGCCATGCGAACAGGTCGAACATCGCAACGTCCCTCGCCTGCCGCAGCAACAGATTGCCGATCGCAAAACTGACCGGCGAAATCATCAGCACGGCAAAGGCGCCGACGCTGAAATCGAAACCGACGGTGCCGCAGATCATCAACAGGCCGATCGCCGCGACCACGATGCCGGCAATCTGCAGCCGCGGTCGGAAATTCGCGAAACGCTGCGGCCGCGAACGCCACCGTGAACAGCGCCTGGCTCTGCACGACCACGCTGGCAAGCCCGACCGGAACGCCATGCGCGATCGCCCAGGACTGCGCCAGGAACTGGCCGAGAAACAGCGTGCCGCTGATCGCGATCAGCACCCTCCAGGACACATTCGGGCGCGCGCACGAACAGGCACGGCAGTGCGGCGATGGCAAACCGCATCGCGGTCATCAACGCCGGCGACAATTCGTCGAGCGCCAGCCGGCTTGCGACAAAGGCAAGGCCCCAGGTCACCGCCACCAGGACGGCCAGGAAGACGTCGACAGGCTTCATCGACGACTTCCCTAGCCCTGCTCGCCGGATTTCGGTTTGCGCAACAGATAAGTGCCGTGCAGCGGCGCGTGATAATCGGCCGAGACCAGCGTGAAGCCGGCGTCGGCCACCATGCGCTCGATCACCCAGCCGAAGGTCGAATACTCGTCGCGCATGTGGGTAATGACGCTGTCGCGGGAAAACCCGTGGTTCTTGATGTTGAAGTCCGCCCATTCCTCGACGTCGCGCTCGGGCCCGTCGGGCATGCTGACGAACACGATATCGCGCAGGTAAAAGCAGGCGCCCGGCTTCAGCGCGCCATAGATCCGCGACAGCGCCACCGCTTTCCAGAAATCCGGCAGATGATGCAGCGCGAATTCGCTGACGATCAGGTCGTAGCTATCGGGCTGATAGGAGAAACTGAGCAGGCCCGCCGACTGGGTCCGGATCGCAACCTTGCGGTCGCGGGCCTGGATCTTCGCGAGCGCCAGCATCGCCGGCGAAATATCGATCGCGTCGACCTCGGCGCCCATCAATGCCGCCTCGACCGCCAGCACGCCGTTGCCGCAGCCGATATCGGCGAGCCGCCAGCCGCGCTGCACGCCGAGCATGGTCAGCGCCGCGCGGGCGCGGATGTCGCTGTCGTCATGGCGGTCGTAGATCGAGGCAACCGCGGAATCGAGCCCGATCTGCCGCCGCTCATTATAGTACCAGTCGCGCGCCAGCATGGCTCACATCCCTTCGGCACCGCGGGTGATGGCGGCGACACCGGTGCGCGAAACCTCGACAAGGCCGAGCGGGCGCATCAGGTCGATGAACTGATTGATTTTTGCCGAATTGCCTGTGATCTCGAACACAAAGCTTTCGATGGTGGCGTCGATCACCCGGGCGCGAAACGCCTCCGCCAGCCGCAGCGCCTCGACGCGGTGCTCGCCGGTGCCGCGCAGTTTCACCATCGCGAGTTCGCGTTCGATCGAGCGGCCGGACAGCGTCATGTCGACGACGCGGTAGACCGGAACCATGCGGTCGAGCTGATGCTTGATCTGCTCGATCACCATCGGCGTGCCCGTGGTGACGATGGTGATGCGCGAGACGTGCTTCTGGTTCTCGGTCTCGGAGACGGTGAGACTTTCGATGTTGTAGCCGCGGCCGGAGAACAGCCCGATCACGCGCGCCAGCACGCCCGGCTCGTTCTGCACCAGCACCGAGAGCGTGTGCGACTCGATCGGATCGTGGCGGTCTTCCATGAAATAGGCGGATGCGGGCTGGTTCATTTCAGTTCCTCGTCGAATCCCTCGTTCGTCATGCCCGGCCTGTGTCTGTCATCCCCGCTGAAAGTCGGGGATGCAGTAATCGCAGACGCTCGGATGGAACCGAGACGTCGCGCGAAGTACTGGATCGTCCGGCTCAAGCCCGGACGATGACGGCACGCGCTGATGCTGCATGTCATCTTCACACCATCACCTTGCTGCCGGTGACGTCGGCGGCTTCCGGCATGACCCATCGGTTGAACAGATCGAAATCGATATTGCCGCCGCTCAGGATCAAGCCGACGCGCTTGCCGCGCAGCCTGGTCTTTTCCTGCAATGCGGCGGCGAGCGGGGCGGCGCCGGCGCCTTCCGCGAGGTTATGCGTATCGGTCCAGTAGGCCCGGATCGCGGCGCCGACTTCATCGTCGGTGACTTGCACGATGCGCGAGGCGCCCTTGCGGATGATGGCGAGCGCATCGGGATCGGGGATGCGCGTGGCCATGCCGTCGGCGAGCGTGTCGCTGGTCTCGGTGGTCACGACCGTGCCGGCCGCGAACGACAGCGCATAGGACGGCGCCTCGGTCGACTGCACGCCGACGATTTCCGTCTTCAGCCCGAGCAGGTCGCGCGCCATGATGCAGCCGCAAATGCCCGAGCCCTGCCCGATCGGCACGTAGAGAACCTCGAGATCAGGCGCTTTTCGCAACAGTTCGAGCCCATAGGTCGCAACGCCCAGAACCAGATCGGGGTGGAACGCCGGCACGATGTGAAGTCCCGCCACCTTGGCGTGGCGGATGGCTTCCTCGCGCGCGGCCTGAAAATCCTCGCCATGTTCGACGAGTTCAGCGCCGAGCGCGCGCATCGCGCGATTTTTCTCGACCGAGTTTCCACGCGGCACGTAGATCGTGACCGGCAGCCGATGCCGGCCCGCGGCAAAGGCCAGGCTCTGGCCGTGATTGCCCCGCGTGGCCGAGATAATTCCCTTGGTGTCGGGCTGTTCGCGCTTCAGGCGATCGAGATAGACCAGGCCGCCGCGCACCTTGAAGGCGCCGATCGGCGTATGGTTCTCGTGCTTGACGACAATGCTGGCGCCGAGCCGCTGCGACAACAGCGGCCAGCTATGCGCCGGCGTCGGCGGCATCGCCGCGCCGACGACTTCGTGCGCGCGTTCCAGTTGCTTGAGATCAAACATCGGCTTGTCTCATCCTCACACCAGCGCCTTGCCGCCGGCGAAGGCCGCGGCGGTGGCTTCGTCGTTGGCTTCCGCCGGCAGCAGCATTTCGTTGTGGGCCTTGCCGGACGGAATCATCGGGAAGCAATTCTCCAGCGCCGCCACCCGGCAATCGAACAGCACCGGGCGCTTGACGTTGATCATCTCCTTGATCGCGCCGTCGAGATCGCCGGGCTTGATCGCCTGCAGCCCGACGCAGCCGAAGGCGTCGGCGAGCTTGACGAAGTCCGGCAGCGCCTCCGAATAGGAATGCGACAGCCGGTTGCCGTGCAGCAGCTGCTGCCACTGCCGCACCATGCCCATGTACTGGTTGTTCAGGATGAAGATCTTGATCGGCAGTTCATGCTGAACCGCGGTCGACATTTCCTGCATCGTCATCTGCACCGAGGCATCGCCGGCGATGTCGATCACCAGGCTGTCGCGATGCGCGACCTGCACGCCGAGCGCCGCCGGCAGGCCGTAGCCCATGGTGCCGAGGCCGCCCGAGGTCATCCAGCGATGCGGCTCCTCGAAGCCGAAGAACTGCGCCGCCCACATCTGGTGCTGGCCGACTTCGGTGGTGATGTAGGTATCGTGCCCGCGCGTCGCCTCGAACAGCCGCTGGATCGCAAATTGCGGCAGGATGATATCGTTGTTCTTCTTGTAGGACAGCGAATTGCGCGCGCGCCATTTCGCGACCTCCTGCCACCACGGGCGGATGTCCGGCTTTTTCGCCTCGGCCTTGAACACCTGCAGGAGATCGCCGAGCACGTTGGCGCAATCGCCGATGATCGGAATATCGACGTGGATGTTCTTGTTGATCGAGGACGGGTCGATATCGATGTGGATCTTCTTGGAGCCCGGCGAAAACGCGTCGGTGCGGCCGGTGATGCGGTCGTCGAAGCGCGCGCCGACGCACAGCATGACGTCGCAGTCATGCATCGCCATGTTGGCTTCGTAGGTGCCGTGCATGCCGAGCATGCCGAGCCAGTTCTTGCCGGTGGCCGGATAGGCGCCGAGACCCATCAAGGTGGAGGTGATCGGGAAACCGGTGACTTCAACCAGCTCGCGCAGCAGCTTTGAGGCCTCGAGGCCGGAATTGATGACGCCGCCGCCGCTGTAGATCACCGGACGCTTGGCGGAAGCCAGCAGCGCCACGGCTTTGCGGATCTGCGCGGCGTCGCCCTTGACCCGCGGCGCGTACGACACGTGCACGTCGGACTTGCGCGGCGGATGATAGGTGCCGATCGCGAACTGCACGTCCTTCGGCACGTCGACCACGACAGGACCGGGACGGCCGGTGGTCGCGACGTAGAACGCCTCGTGCAGCACCTTGGCCAGATCGTTGACGTCGCGCACCAGCCAGTTGTGCTTGGTGCAGGGCCGGGTGATGCCGACGGTGTCGCATTCCTGGAACGCGTCGTTGCCGATCAGGTGCGTCGGCACCTGCCCGGTGATGCACACCAGCGGGATCGAATCCATCAGCGCGTCGGTCAGCGGCGTCACCATGTTGGTGGCGCCCGGGCCCGAGGTCACCAGCACCACGCCCGGCCTGCCGGTGGAGCGCGCATAGCCTTCGGCGGCGTGGCCGGCGCCCTGCTCGTGCCGCACCAGAATGTGCTCGACCTGGTCCTGCTGGAAAATCTCGTCATAGATCGGCAGCACCGCGCCGCCGGGATAGCCGAAAAGGTGCTCGACGCCATGATCGATCAGCGCGCGCACGATCATGGCTGCGCCGGTCATCTGGTTCGGATCGTGGCTGTTGTCGCTCATGGCTTGCTCCGGATGCGCTGTCGTCAGCGGCTTCTTGGATTGGAAAGCAAAGGTTTGTTGGAAAGTAAGGCCTGGTCGTTTTGGAAAATAAAAAGGGGCCCAAGAGGCCCCATGCACACCGCCCGAATTTGGATGGCCTCAGCCATCCCCGGCGGTGCGCCTGGGTACGACGACGATAAGGAGTTTGGTAATTTTATTACGCATATGGCCAGCCAACTTCCCAAAGGTTGCGCGGACCATAGCGACGAACCCCGGAAAGTCAAGGGAAGCGGTCGCTCCGCGCGATTTTTGGAGCTTAGCGGTGTTCCCGGCGTTCGGCGAGAGGGAATTTTATGGTTCCAGCCATGCGTGGCGTCTGACGCCGTCATTCCGGGGCGCGCGTCGCGCGGACCTCGGATGTCGCGATTGCACATCGCGGAATCTCGCACATTCCGGGTTCGCTCGTTTTACGAGCGCCCCGGAATGACACGTCTGGAGCCAACCCCTCGCCGCCTCCGGCTTCACCCACTCGAATTCCGGCAGCTGGTGCCGGAACCAGGTGAATTGCCGCTTGGCGTAATGGCGGGTGTCGGCGCGGCCGATGACCGCCGCTTGCTCCAGCGTGATCTCGCCGGCGAGGTGGCGGATCAGCGCCGGCACGCCATGGGCCTTCATCGCCGGCAGCAAGGGATCGAGTCGCCGCGCCGCAGAGCCGCTCGACCTCCTGCAGCGCGCCGGCGTTCAGCATCGCGCCGAAGCGGGCATCGATCCGCGCATAGAGCTCGTCGCGGTCGGGCTCGAGAAACAGCGCGCTGAATTGTCCCGGCGGCAACAGCGGCGGCAATCCGTCGCGATGCCATCGATGTCAGCGAGCGGCCGGTGGCCTCGACGACTTCCAGCGCGCGGGCGATGCGGGTGCGGTCGCGCGGTTTCAGCCGTTCGGCGGAGGCCGGATCGCGCAGCGACAGCTCGGCATGCAATGCCTCGACGCCATCGCGCTCCAGCCGCGCGCGCACATCTTCGCGCACCTCGGCGGGGATCGGCGGCACCGCCGACAGCCCTGATGTCAACGCCTTGAAATACAATCCGGAGCCGCCGGCAAAAATCGCCAGCCGGTTTTGCGCCCGCGCTTCGGCCAGCACCGCAGCGGCATCGGCGACCCAGCTGCCTGCGGAGAAATTGACCGCGGCGTCGACATGGCCGTAGAGCCGGTGCGGCACCCGCCCCTCCTCGTCAGGCGTCGGACGCGCGGTGATGACCCGGAGGTCGCGATACACCTGCATGGAATCGGCATTGATGATGACGCCGCCGCTCGCCTGCGCCAGCTCGAGCGCCAGCGCCGACTTGCCGCTGGCGGTCGGCCCTGCGATAAGCACGGCCTTGCCGGTTTCCTTGCCGGTCTCCTGAAGTGAATTCACGTCAGATGTCTCTCGTCGCCACGCTGATTTGCAACCCCGCCAATCCCGCGCTCGATAGCACGGTCGTGGACGGCGCGCGCGCCATTCTTCCCTAGCCCGGCCCGGCGCACTGGCTGTTCGACGAAGTGGCGGTCGATATTCCCTTTGCGGGGAGCGACGACATCCGCGCCATCGAAACCCGGCTGCGGCAGGCCCGCGGCGACTTGCCGATCGATATCGTGGTGCAGCCGCAGGGCTTCCGGCGCAAGAAGCTTTTTCTCGCCGACATGGATTCCACCATGATCGGGCAGGAATGCATCGACGAACTGGCCGACTTTGCCGGCCTCAAGGCGCATGTCGCCGGGATCACCGAACGCGCGATGCGCGGCGAGATCGAATTCGAGCCGGCGCTGCGCGAGCGCGTCGCGCTGTTGAAGGGCCTGCCGGTCGGCGTGGTCGATGAGGTGCTGAAAACCCGCATCACGCCGACGCCGGGCGGCCGCGAACTGGTCATGACCATGCGCGCCCACGGCGCCTGGACCTGCCTGATCTCGGGCGGCTTTACGCTGTTCACCAGCGCGGTCGCGGCGGCAATCGGATTCCAGGAAAACCGCGCCAATGAATTGCTGGTCGCCGACGGCAAATTGACCGGCGAGGTGCGGGAGCCGATTCTGGGCCGCGCCGACAAAACTCGCCACCCTGATTGAGTTGCGCGAATCCTTCGATCTCGACGACATCGACACGCTGGTGACCGGCGACGGCGCCAACGATCTCGGCATGATCGAGGAGGCCGGCCTCGGCGTCGCCTACCACGCCAAGCCCGCGGTCGCCGCCGCGGCGGCAGCCCGGATCGATCACGGCGACCTCACCGCGCTATTGTATGCGCAGGGTTTCAGGCGGGACGAGTTTGTGGGGACGTAAATTTCAGCGTCGTCCCGGCGAACGCCGGGACCCATACGCCGTGTCGCCGATGTTCAGGACAACGTCAGTGTCCTCGTTGGACCTTCGCGCGCCAATCTTGAAAGCCAGGGATTATGGGTCCCGGCGTTCGCCGGGACGACGCATCTTTCGGAGCGGCACGCAGACGATCCTACTGCACGCTCAGCGCCACGAACCGCAACTCGCCTTCGGCGTTGGAGACCAGCAGCAGGACGGATTTCTTGCCGTCCTTCTTCAGCTGATCGACCCGCTTCTTGATGTCGGCGGCGTTGCTGACCGCCTCCTGCGCCACCTCGACGATCACGTCGCCGGCGCTGAGCCGCTTCTCGGCGGCATCGGAGCCGCTGTCGACGCTGGTGATGATGACGCCCTTGACGCTGTCCTTGATCTTGTAGCGGGTGCGCAGGTCCTTGCTGAGCGTGGCGAGATCGAGGCCGAGCGCCTTTTGCGTCACCGGCTTCTCGGCGGGCTCGTCCTTGGTCTTGGCCGCCGCCTGCACCGCCTTTTCGTCCTCGAGCCGGCCGAGCGTGACCTTCTTGGTTTCTTCCACGCCCTTGCGGATGATGACGACATCGACCGCCTTGCCGACCGCGGTGTCCGCCACCACGCGCGACAGATCCTTTGGCTCCTTGATGTCCTTGCCGTCGAACTTGACGACGACGTCGCCGGGCTCGATCCCGGCCGGTTTCGCCGGGCCCTTGTCCTCGACGCCGGCGATCAAGGCGCCGCGCGCCGGCTTGATGTTGAGGCTTTCGGCGATCTCGTCGGTGACCTGCTGGATGCGGACGCCGAGCCAGCCGCGGCGCAACTCGCCGAACTGCCGCAACTGAATCGACCACGCCGATCACGGTCTTCGAGGGCACCGCAAAGCCGATGCCGATCGAGCCGCCGGTCGGCGAGATGATCAGCGTGTTGACGCCGACCACTTCGCCGTCGAGGTTGAACAGCGGCCCGCCGGAATTGCCGCGGTTGATGGCGGCGTCGGTCTGGATGTAGCTGTCATAGGGGCCCGAATTGATGTCGCGGTTGCGCGCCGAGACGATGCCCGCCGTTACCGTGCCGCCGAGGCTGAACGGATTGCCGATCGCGATCACCCATTCGCCGAGCCGCAGCTTGTCGGAATCGCCGAACTTCACCGCCACCAGCGGCTTGGCCGGCGGCTTGAACTTGAGCACCGCCAGATCGGTCTTCTTGTCGACCCCGACCAGTTCGGCCTTGATCTTGGTGCCGTCGTTCATGATGAGGTTGATCTCGTCGGCATCGGCGATGACGTGATTGTTGGTCACGGCGATGCCAGCGGTATCGACGATGAAGCCGGAGCCGAGCGAATTGGTCTTGCGCGGCTGCATGTCACCGCCCTTGGACCCGCCCCCGGGACCGCCACGGCGGTTCTTGAAAAAGTCGTCGAAGAATTCCTCGAACGGCGAACCCGGCGGCAATTGCGGCGTAGCACCCCTTTCGCCGCCGCTGCTCGCCACCCTTGGCTTCGATGGTCTGCGAGGTCGAGATGTTGACCACGGCATCGATCACCCGTTCGGCGACATCGGCGATGCCGTCCGGGCCACGCGCCAAGGCCGCCCCTGACAACAGCGGCGCGGAAATCAGGGCGCTTGCGGCACCAAGGCAGATCGCGGCCAGAGCGGGCGCAGGCGATGACTCAAGTCTGGGATCGCAACGGTCATGTTCGATCTGTCTCCTGAAAAACGGGCCGGAATCTGACAGCCACAGTGCGCCCGAACGGGGTTATGGCGCAAGCATCGGGCTTCAGCATTTCCACCCTGTGCGCACCACCCATACGGCGAAAAGCGGAACCCGGCTACTCACGATGACGTTGATCCCGCAGCATTTTTCTGGCCGGAGCCGACTGGGTCAGCGCCTGACGAACCAGATCAGGATCAGGCCGGCGACCGCCGATCCGATGCCGACGACGCGCAGAATGTTGTCCGGCGTCGCCATCGCGCTCTTCATGGCCCGCCGCATCCAGGCCGGACTAGCCGCAAACAGCAGCCCTTCAAGCACAAGCAGGATGCCCACACCGATGAGGAAGTCGGCGAACGCTATGGACCTCATCGAACTGAAACCTCCGGCGTGACGTTCTGGTTTTTCTTCTTGTTCTTTGCCGTCCGGGGCGAAGCGACGTTACGCTTCGACCCCGGTCGTGGTCTGGGCCAACTTGCCTTACGGCTTCGGCGCAGCCGCCGCCAGCGGTGCCGCAGGCGGCTTGCCGGAGGAGTTGCTGAAGAACTTGAAGAAATCCGAGTCCGGCCGCAGCAGGAAGCGGGTATCGTTGCTGCGCAGCGCGGTCTCGTACGCCGACATCGAACGATAGAACGCGAAGAAATCCGGATCCTTGCCGTAGGCTTCGGCGAACAACCGGTTGCGTTCGCCGTCGCCAGCACCGCGCGTCTGCTCGGCGGTCGAATTGGCTTCGGCGATGATGACGGTGGCTTCGCGGTCGGCCTTGGACCTGATCTCCTGCGCCTTCTGGCCGCCCTGGGCACGGAATTCGGCGGCTTCGCGCTGCCGCTCGGTCTGCATGCGCTGGTAGACCGCCTGGCTGTTCTGCTCCGGCAGATCGGCCCGCCGGATTCGCACATCGACGACCTGGATGCCGTAGCCATCGGCTTCCTTGTCGAGCTGCTCGCGAATCCGCGCCATCAGGGTTTCGCGCTCGTCCCGCACCACCGTGATGAAGTTGACCTCGCCCAGCACGCGGCGCAGCGCCGCGTTCAGCAGCGTCGTCAGCTGGATGTTGGCGGCCTGAATCGAGCCGATGCGCTGATAGAACCGCAGCGCGTCCTTGATGCGATAGCGGGCGAAGGCATCGACCACCAGCCGCTTCTGATCCGAGGCGATGACTTCCTGCGACGGATTTTCAAGATCGAGAATCCGCTTGTCGATCGAGATCACGGTATCGATGAACGGTACCTTGAAGTTGAGGCCCGGATCGGTGACGACGCGGATCGGCTCGCCGAGCCGAACCACCAATACCTGTTCGGTCTGCGCCACGGTGAAGATCGAGCTGTAGCCGACGATCACGGCGACAAACAGCACGAACAGCGCGACAATGCCTGTAATTCCGGATTTCATCGGGTGCTCCCGCCCTGCTGTTGCGGTTGACCCGCGGTCTGCGGTGGACGCCGCGGCGAAAGCTCACTCAAGGGCAGATACGGCACGATGCTCTGGCCGGAGGCCGAGTTGCCGCCGTCATAGACCAGCTTCTCGGCAGCGCCGAGGATACGCTCCATCGTTTCGAGATAGATCCGCTGCCGGGTCACGTCCTTTGCCTTGCTGTACTCGTCATAGACCTGCAGAAAGCGCGAGCTTTGGCCCTTGGCCTCGGCGACCGCCTGCTCCTTGTAGCCTTCGGCGACCTGGAGGATCTGCGCGGCACGACCGCGCGCGTCGGGTATGACACGGTTGGCGTAGGTCTGGGCTTCGTTCTGCAACCGCTCGAGATCGGCGCGCGCTGCCTGCACGTCGCGGAAGGCGTCGATCACCTGCGCCGGCGGATCGACTTTCTGCAGCTGAACCTGCTGCACCAGGATGCCCGAACCGTAATTGTCGAGCGTTTTCTGCATCAGATCCTGCACCCCGGCTTCGGTGGTGGTGCGGGCTCCGGTGAGGATCGGCTGAATGAAGGAGCGGCCGATGATTTCGCGCATCGCACTTTCGGCGACCGCCTTCACGGTGCCTTCGGGATTCTGGATGTTGAAGAGATAATTGCCGACGCCGTCCGGCTTGATGCGCCACAGTACGGTGAAATCCACGTCGACGATGTTTTCGTCGCCGGTCAGCATCAGGCTTTCTTCCGGCACGTCGCGCATGGTGCGACCGCGGCGGCCCGGATCCTCGATCAGCGTCATGCCGATCGAGATGGTGGAGACGCGCAGCGCCTTGGGCAGCAGCACGGTCTCGATCGGATACGGCAGATGATAGTTCAGGCCCGGCTGCACCGTGCGCACATGCTTGCCGAAGCGCAGCACGACGCCGAGTTCTTCGGACTGGACCCGGAAAAATCCGGACAGGCCCCAGATCGCCATGGCGCCGATCAGGATCAGCGCGATGCCGATGCCGCTGAAATAACCGCCCGGCAGCAGCTGTTGGAGCCGGTCCTGGCCGCGGCGCAGAAGGTCTTCGAGATCGGGCGGCCTTGGCCCCGGCGATTGCGGGCCGGAGCCCCACGGTCCCTTCGGACCCGAGCCCCACGGACCTCCGCCTTGATTCTTCCACGGCATCGATTGTCTCCTCCGCGCAGGCTTAAGGGCTCATTTGCCCGGCCTCGCCATATCTGGACGGCTTTATAGGGGACCGCTTCGGCGCTTACAACGCGGCTTCTTGCTCGTAGGAGCTATGCCCGAACCTGTTTTTGTCAATGTAAACATCGCGCGAGGCGGTTAATGCGCGCTTCGCCGACGATATGTCACATAGGAAAAGTCGGCACTGTCGTCCGGACCGGCCGAATTCCGCACACGCGCCGTTTCCTGCCACACCACAGCGTCAATTGGGGCGAAATACGTATCGCCCTCGGGCCGGGCATGGACCTCGGTGATTTCCAGGCGGTCCGCAATGTCCATCCATTGCGCATAGATTTCGGCGCCGCCGATCACGGCGATTTCAGTGGCTAAACGCCGCAGCGCGTCGCCGGTCGCGACCGCGCGGGCGGCGGCGAACGACGTCGTCACCACCGCGCCGGCCGCGCGAAAACCGGCGTCGCGGGTGACCACGATATTGGTTCGTCCGGGAAGCGGCCGGCGCAGCGACACGAAGGTCTTGCGACCCATCACAATGGGCTTGCCCATCGTCATCGCCTTGAGGCGTTGCTGATCGGTCTTCAGCCGCCACGGAATGGTGCCGCCGGCGCCGATCACGCCGTTCTCGGCCACCGCGACGAGGAGGACGATTTCCATCAGCGAGCTCCTTTCGCAAGCGCGGCCAGCGCCGGACCACCCAGCCGGCAGACGGTCCACTCGTCCATCAAGTCTGCGCCCAGCGATCGGTAGAACTCAATCGACGGCGTGTTCCAGTCCAGCACCGACCATTGCAATCGCGACCAACCGTTTGCCGCGCACTGCTTTGCGAGATGCGTGAGCAGCGCCTTGCCGATACCGTTGCCGCGCTGCGCCGGACGAACGAACAGGTCTTCCAGATAAATCCCGGAACGGCCGCTGAAGGTCGAAAAATTGATAAACCAGACCGCGAAGCCTGCCGGTTCATCATTCCACTCTGCGATCTCGCAGAACAGCCGCGGATTGCTGCCGAACAGCGCCCGCTCGATGTCAGCTTCGGTTGCCTCGACTTCGTGCAGCAGTTTCTCGTACTCGGCCAGTTCACGAACCAGGGAAAGAACGAGTGCGGCCTCATCGGGGCGCGCGCGGCGGATGGTGAGGGACATTCAATCGCTCACACTGCGACCGCGGCCTTGATGTGCGGGTGCGGGTCGTAGCCTTCGAGCACGAAGTCTTCATAGCGGAACGCGAAGATGTCCTTCACGCCGGGATTGATCTTCATGACAGGCAGCGCGCGGGTCGGGCGCGTCAGCTGCAGGCGGGCCTGCTCGAGATGATTGATGTAAAGGTGGGTGTCGCCGAACGAGTGAACGAAATCGCCGAGCTTGAGGCCCGTCACCTGCGCCACCATCATCGTCAGCAAGGCATAGGACGCGATGTTGAAGGGCACGCCGAGGAAGACGTCCGCCGAGCGCTGATAGAGCTGGCACGACAATTTGCCGTTCGCGACATAGAACTGAAACAGGCAGTGACACGGCGGCAGCGCCATCTTGTCGACATCAGCCGGGTTCCAGGCGCTGACGATCAGCCGCCGTGAATCCGGGTTGCGCTTGATCATGTCGATGACGTTGGAAATCTGGTCGATGCTGCGGCCGTCCGGCGCCGGCCACGACCGCCATTGCGAGCCATAGACCGGACCGAGGTCGCCATTGGCGTCAGCCCATTCGTCCCAGATCGAAACCCCATTATCCCTGAGGTATTTGATGTTGGTGTCGCCTTTGAGGAACCACAGCAACTCGTGGATGATCGACTTCAGCGGCAGCTTCTTGGTCGTCAGCATCGGGAAGCCGGCGGCCAGATTGAAGCGCATCTGATGGCCGAAGATCGACAGCGTGCCGGTGCCGGTGCGGTCGTGCTTCTCCGCGCCGTCCGAGAGAATCCGTTCGAGCAGGTCGTGATATTGGTTCATGGCGTTGGCTTTGGATCCGGGAAACATGACCTTTAGCGGCCGGATCGGCCGTTCGACAGCACCGATTCGCCGACAGGCCTGCATTATACCCGGAAAAATGAGCATCCGGCCTACAAACGACAAGGGGGCAGAACTCGCGTTCTGCCCCCTTCCGCCCGCGGATTCGCGTGCGTTTAGTTGGTGGCCGGCTTGAGCACCGGCGTCCATTTGGCGATTTCGCTCTTGACCAGCGCGGCCAGCGCTCGGGGCTGCGTTCCGGCACCGCCGGGATCACGCTGCCGAGGTCGAGCAGGCGCTTGCGCACGTTCTCATCGTCCAGCGCCTTGACCACCGCCGCGTTGAGCTTGGCGATGATTTCCGGCGAGGTTCCCTTCGGCGCGAAAATCGCGTTCCAGGCCTGGGCCTGGAAGGCCGGAAGCCCGGCCTCCGCCGTGGTCGGAACGTTGGGCAAGGATGGATTGCGCGCCGGCGTTGCGATCGCATAGGCCTTGATGGTGCCGCCGTTGATCTGCGGCACCGCGTTGACGATCTGGTCGCACATATAGTCGACCTGACCGCCGACCAGCGCGTTCATCGCAGGCCCCGTTCCATTGAAGGGAACGCCGACCGGCTTGACGTCGAGCACGGCATTGAGCAGCTGGCACGACACATGCGAGACCGAGCCGACGCCGGCATGCGCCGCATTGACCTTGTCGACATTGGTCTTCACGTAAGCGATGAATTCCTTGAGGTCCTTGGGCGGCAAATCCTTCTTCGCCAGGATCAGGATCGGCGTCCCGGCCAGCAGCGCGACCGGCTCGAAATTCTTTTCCGGATGATAGGCAAGGTTCGGATAGAGCGGCACCGACGCCGCATGGGTGCCCATATGCCCCGTGATCAGCGTGTAGCCGTCATTGGCGGCGCGCGAGGCACGGGTGGTGGCGGTGGTGCCGCCGGCGCCGACCACGTTCTCGATGATGATGCTCTGGCCCAGCGTCTGCGCCATGTGCGCCGTGACGATGCGCGCGATGACGTCGGTCGGACCGCCGGCCGCGAACGGCACGATCATGGTGATGGGGCGCGACGGGTAGGCCGGCGTCTGGGCCGAAGCGGCAATCGAGCCGAGGCCAGCCAAAGCAGCCAAACCACCGGCCGCGAGCATGCGACTATACAAATTCATCAGGTTTCTCCGAGAACACGATTGCATTATATGCCGGCGCCAACGGGCCGGCATTCCATTCCACAACACCGCTCTTGAAGTCCATTCGACTTCAAGATGGCAGACTGACGCAGTCAGCCCTCCGACTCCACGAACACCTCGTCGCGCTTCTTGCGCAGCGCCGGCAGCACCGCCAGTATCAGCAGGCCAGCCGCCACCGCCAACAGCACCGCCGACAGCGGGCGGGTCAGGAACACCGTGGCATCGCCGCGCGAAATCAGCAGCGCACGCCGCAGGTTCTCTTCCATCAGCGGACCGAGCACCATGCCGAGCAGCAGCGGGGCCGGCTCGAAATCATGCTTGATCAGCCAATAGCCCACCAGGCCGAACGAGCCGGCGAGAATGACATCGGTTGGCGCATTGTTGAGGGAATAGATCCCGATGGAGCAAAAGATCACGATCGACGGGAACAGCAGCCGATACGGCACCCGCAGCAGCCGCACCCAGATCCCGACCAGCGGCAAGTTGATGATGATCAGCATCAGGTTGCCGACCCACATCGAGGCGATCATGCCCCACACCAGTTCGGGCTGTTTCTGCATCACCTGCGGTCCCGGCACGATGCCGTGAATCGTCATCGCGCCGACCATCAGCGCCATCACCGCATTGGGCGGAATGCCCAGCGTCAATAGCGGGATGAACGAGGTCTGCGCCGCCGCGTTATTGGCGCTTTCGGGTGCGGCGACGCCTTCGATCGCGCCGCGGCCGAATTTC
Source organism: uncultured Alphaproteobacteria bacterium (assembly GCA_963742695.1). Classification (GTDB taxonomy): domain Bacteria; phylum Pseudomonadota; class Alphaproteobacteria; order Rhizobiales; family Xanthobacteraceae; genus Bradyrhizobium. Next base: position 37,893 of record CAVUNF010000014.1, on the reverse strand, counting down.
GACGGATTCTTGGAGATCTTTTTCTCCAGCGTATAGGCCGCAAACGAGGCGATCACGGCGCCGCCGCCGGGCAGGATGCCGAGGATCGATCCCAGCACCGTGCCGCGGCCGATGGCCGGCGCCGCGGCGATCATGTCCGCCTTGGTCGGCATCAAGCCGGTGACCTTGTCCTGCACCAATTGGCGGTCCGTTTCCGCACCGGCGTCGAGGTTGCGGATGATTTCGGCAAAGCCGAACACGCCCATCGCCACGGTCGCGAAACCGAGGCCGTCGGCCAATTCGGGAATGTTGAAGGCCATGCGCGACGCGCCGGTTTCGATGTCGGACCCGACCATCGACAACAGCAACCCGAAAACGATCATCGCGATCGCCTTCAGGATCGATCCCTTGGCGAGCACCACCGCGAAGATCAGGCCGAGCACCATCAGCGAGAAATATTCGGCCGGACCGAACGCCAGCGCGAGCTTTGTCAGCGGCGCGCCCAGCACCGCGATCAGCACGGTGGCGACGCAGCCGGCGAAGAACGATCCGATCGCGGCGATCGCGAGCGCCGGGCCGGCGCGGCCCTGCTTGGCCATCTGGAAACCATCGAGCGTCGTGACCACCGACCCCGCTTCACCGGGAATATTGACCAGGATCGACGTGGTCGAACCGCCGTATTGCGCACCGTAATAGATGCCCGCGAGCATGATCAGCGCGCCGATCGGCGGCAGGCCGAAGGTGATCGGCAGCAGCATGGCGACGGTGGCGATGGTGCCGATGCCCGGCAGCACGCCGACCAGCGTTCCGACCAGCGCCCCGATCAGGCACAGCAGGATGTTGACCGGGATCGGAATCGAGAAGCCGCCGAGCCACGGCGGCGCCCACTGCACGAACTGGAATACGACACCGAAGCCGAGCGAGAGATTGGAAAAAAGATCGCCCATTACGCCCTCACTGAATCATAAAGCGGGGCTTGAGCTGCAACGGCAGCCCCAGCGCATACGGAAAAAGAAAACTGCAGAAGGCGGTCAGCGCGATGCCGACAATCAGGGTTTGCTTCCACTTGGTTTCCGGCGTGCCCAGCGCCGAGATCATGAAGCTCGCGAACGCGGAGATCACCAGTCCGAGCGGACGGATCGAGAGCGCAAACGACAGAATGGCGAGCGATACGAATAGCGGACCGCGCCAGGCATATTTCGCCAGTTCAGGACCCTCGCTCAAAACACCGACCAGCATGATCGCCAGGCCGAGGCCGAGCATCAGCACCGCAAACATGCGCGGCGCGGTTCCGGCCCCGAACGAAAATCCACGCATGCCCTGGAGGTCGCTCGAAGCCCAGAGGGCGAACAGCGATAGCGCGACCAGAACGACGCCGCCGAAATAATCCTGGGGCGCGCGCGGCCGGACCAGGAAAGTAAAAATCGCAATGACGATCAGGGGGTAGGAGTAGATCAGCGCGAGCAGAACATCGGAAGAAAGTGGGACGGGTTTGCCGGTGGGTCCAACCGATCCGGCGATCGAGCTCGGAACCGCCCAGGACAGCGCATAAAGATGGTCGACCAGCACCTGCGCCGGATTGCGGGGTGACGTAAACAAGTGGAAAACAAAGGCAGCTGTCGACCACACCAATTCGAAAAGCTGCGGTGCCAGCGCAAGGATCAAAACCCCGATTGCTGCTGAAGAATTTCGGACGGATGCCGATCTCGATTGATCAGCCGATTGGCTCATGGTGTCCGCCATGTATTTCCCTCCCACGGCCGGCTTCCGGCCCTGATTTTTTTGTGTCGGCTGGAATTGTCGCCCTGCCCCCAGCCTTGCCTAGCGATTTTCGTCAGATAACGCCAGCAAAACCCAAACAGCCCCCGGCCAGCAGCATCCAGAGCGGGTTGAGCCGCGTGGCAAAGGCCAGCACCGCCGCGGCGGCGGTAACCAGGCCCGCAGCCCAGCTCCGGTCCGAGGTCAGCGCCAAAATCAGGCCGCTGGCGCCCATCAACCCGATCGAGAGCGGAACCAGCGCCGCCTGAATAATGGCGGGCCAGCGCGAACGGCTCGATCGCGCGAGAAGGTGGCTCACATAATAGGCAACCACGGCGGTCGGAACACACATCGCCAGGGTTGCAACCAGCGCACCGGTCACACCTGCGACTGAATAGCCGATCAGGGTGACGATCAGCACATTCGGCCCCGGCGACATCTGCGAGATCGCGAACGCGTCGGAAAACTGCTTGTCGGTCATCCAGTGCTGAACATCGACCGCGACCCGGTGCATTTCCGGAATCGCGGCAACACCGCCCCCCACCGCCAACAGCGACATCAGCGCGAACGTCCAGGCCAGCGTCAGGACCGGGTTGGCGTCGGGGTTCATGGCGAGACCCTCCGGTGCAGCGCAAAAGTGATGGCGATACTGATCGGGATCGCCACCCCCAATACCGGCAGCAAGGGCAGCCGCAGCAGGCCGATGGCGGCAAACACCGCAGCCAGGACGACGAGCCCGATCGCATCGCGCTTCCGGATCAGCGGCATCATCATTCGGAAAACCGTTGATATCAGCAGGCCGATCGCCGCACAGGACACGCCGGCCAGGATACGCCGCAGCGCATCGATTTCGCCGTAGCGCGCATATAACGCCGCCAGGATGGTCACGATCACAACGGGCGGACCAAGCAGACCGGCGAAGGCGGCAATGGCGCCGGGAATCCCGCGAAAGCGCGCGCCGAATACCACGCTGAGGTTGACGACGTTCGGGCCTGGCAGAAAATGGCACAGCGCGAAGGTTTCGTTGAATTGGTCCGCCGTCATCCAGCGGTGCTGATCGACGATCGCGCGGCGCGCCCAGACCAGCACGCCGCCGAAGCCGGCGAGCGACATCTTGGCGAAGGCGGTGAACAGCTCGAGCAGTTCGGGCGGGGTGGCTGTCGGCATTTCCGGCCCGGGAACGGCGGCCGGCGGAGAGGTCGGGGGCATGATCGAGACTTAGAACGGCGGCCCGGCAAAGGCCAACCGAATTCAGCGCATATCTGCCTCAAAACACAGGCTGTTCCGTGGCCGGCCCGCCCTTGCGGGCTCTGTTTTTCTCAAGCTTTGCCCCATATATGCTGGCAGTGCCGGTTCACCGGCTGTCGAAATAAATTCCGATCGGGGCGGCACCCGGCGCTCATCTCTCCATGGTGCGCCGAAATTCCCCAGCCAACGCCTGCTGACCTCGGCCCGCAGCCGGGGTAGCATGCGGGGAATGGGCGAGTCGGGCCACGGACACGCCGGCGATCGGCCGCCGGCATCTGCAACGCGACGGGACTGGACTGACAAAATGGCAACCGACCATATCCGATACGACGTCCTGGCGCGCGACGCGCTGCGCGGTGTGCTGCGCCGCGTCCTGACCGACGCCGCCGAGCACGGGCTGCCCGGAGAGCATCATTTCTTCATCACCTTTATGTCCACCGCCGAAGGCGTGAAGCTGTCGCCGCGGCTGCTGGCGCAATACCCGGAAGAAATGACCGTCATCCTGCAGCACCAGTTCTGGGACCTGACGGTGACGGAGGATCGTTTTGAAGTCGGCCTGTCGTTCGGCGGAATCCCCGAGCGCCTGGTGGTCCCGTTCCATTCCATCAAGAGCTTCTTCGACCCCTCGGTGCAATTCGGGCTGCAATTCGAGCCGCAGGAAACGACAAGCGAGACGGCAAGCGAAGTGCCGGCTTCGGCCAACGTGCCCGCCGTGCCGCCTGCGCCCGGATTGCCGGCGGCCGCACCGGTCGCCGAGGAGCCGCCAGGGCGGAAACGAAGGCGCCACCGTGGTGCGGATCGACCGCTTCCGCAAAAAATAATCCGCGCGCGAGAAAATCCCCGACGCTGTAGAATGAGCGTCCGCCCGCCACGCGTAACGGACGTCGTTCATGGCTCGATCAGCAATATCGTCACGATCCAAATCCACCCGCTCCGAGAGCGACAGCTTCGGGCCGATCGAGGTGCCGGCCGACCGCTACTGGGGCGCGCAGACGGAACGCTCGCGACAGAATTTCCGCATCGGCCAGGACCGGATGCCGATGCCGATCGTCCGCGCGCTCGGCATCGTCAAGCTGGCATCGGCCGAAACCAATCGCGAGCTCGGCCTGATTGACGCGCGCCGCGCCCGCGCCATCGTCCGCGCCGCGCGCGAGGTGATCGACGGCAAGCTCGACGATCATTTTCCGCTGGTGGTCTGGCAGACCGGCTCCGGCACCCAGACCAACATGAACCTCAACGAGGTGATCGCCAACCGCGCCAACGAACTGCTCGGCGGCGAACTCGGCACCAAGAAGCCGGTCCACCCCAACGATCACGTCAATATGAGCCAGTCCTCGAACGACTCATTCCCGACCGCGATGCATATCGCCGCGGCGATGCACATCACAGCCGATCTCATTCCCGCGCTCAGCGAGCTGCACCGCGCGCTGCGCAAGAAGCAGAAGGCGTTCGCCCATATCGTCAAGATCGGCCGCACCCATACCCAGGACGCGACACCGCTGACGCTCGGCCAGGAATTCTCCGGCTATGCCGCGCAGGTCGAGAGCGGCATCGCGCGGCTGCGTGCGGCGGCAAAGGACCTTTACCCGCTGGCGCAAGGCGGCACCGCGGTCGGTACCGGTCTCAATTCCAAGCCGAGATTCGCAAAGCTGTTTGCCCGGCATGCCGCCAGGCTGACAAAACTGCCCTTCACCAGCGCCGCCAACAAATTCGAGGCGCTGGCCTCCAACGATGCCTACGTGTTCGTCCATGGCGCGATCAATTCGGTAGCCACCGGCCTGTTCAAGATCGCCAACGATATCCGCTTGCTGGGATCGGGTCCGCGTTCCGGCCTTGGCGAATTGATCCTGCCTGAAAACGAACCGGGCTCCTCGATCATGCCGGGCAAGGTCAATCCGACGCAATGCGAAGCCCTGACCATGGTTTGCTGCCAGGTGTTCGGCAACCATACCGCCATCACGGTGGCGGGCAGCCAGGGTCACTTCGAACTCAACGTCTACAAGCCGGTGCTGGCATATTGCATGATGCAATCCATCGGGCTGATGGCCGACGCGGCGCGCTCGTTCACCGAGCATTGCGTCGAGGGAATCCAGGCCGACGAGAAACGGATCCGGGATTTGATGGAGCGCTCGCTGATGCTGGTGACGGCACTGGCGCCCCGGATCGGCTACGACAACGCCGCCAAGGTGGCCAAGACGGCGCATGCGCGCGGAACGACCTTGAAGGAAGAGGCGGTGCGGCTGGGCTTTGTTTCAGCCGGCGAATTCGACCGGCTGGTGCAGCCGGACAAAATGACACACCCCGGCTGATCACAGCATCGCGACCGCGCCGGAATGTTCGGGCGTGAAAATAGTTATACGCCATAATGGCTAAAGACTGAGGCCGCTCGGCTATCGTGTTTACGCCGGGCCGTGGTAGAGCAAAAAATATTGGCTTTCGCAGAGCGGAACAAGTTTTTTGATGCTATCAGAGAGCATAACGGGGATTTCTGAATGACGACCGAGCCGGGTAAGGCCCATTGCGACCGTGCAGGCCTCCGTGAACCTCTCGCATGCTCCAGCTTTATTGCAGGACGGGGACAGGCATGGGGGATGTAGTCAATCTGAAGCGGTTCAAGAAGCGCGGCGAACGCGAACAGTCGGCCAAACAGGCCGAGGTCAACCGGGCGCGGTTTGGCCGAACCAAATCCGAACGCGTTCTGGACGAAAAGCGGATGACCCGCGCCAGCGACGTGCTGGACCAGCACCGGATCGACGGCGAGGACGCGTCATGAAATCGCCGGTGGTCAAACGCTCGATCGTGGTCGCAGGCCACAAGACCAGCGTCAGCCTCGAAGAGGCGTTCTGGAACGGCATGAAGGAAATCTCGGGGCTTCGGAACATGACGCTGTCCGAACTGGTGGGCGAGATCGACAGCAACCGCCAGCAGGGCAACCTGTCTTCCGCGATCCGCCTCTTCGTGCTGGATTATTTTCGGACCCGCGCCATGGCCGCCGCGTCGGAAGCAAAACCGCAGAGCTAATCCAGCTGCGTTTTCGTTTTGAAAACACTTCGGCCGCATTCCCGCGGGCGCCTCGATAACGAGACGCCCGCCGAGTTGCATCGCTTGGCTCAGTAAACGAGGCCGGTGCCGGGCGGCTTTTCCAACGCCTCAGCCAACGACCGATACTCGTCGCAACCGGTCCCGCAAATCGAGGCGATGCGGGCCAGGTGATATTGCGCCGAATCGCGGTTGCCCTGTTCGATCTGCCACAGGCCGTAATACTGCCAGGTCAGCACGTGCTTCGGATCGGCTTTCAGCGCGCGCTCGTACCAGGTCTGCGACAGCTTGTAGTCGCCGAGCTTGCGATAGGAATAGCCGATCAGATTGGCGACGTTGGCGTTGTCGTCATGGCCGAGCGCCTTCAATTGCTCGATGGCGCCGGCATAATCGTGGCGGTCGTAGATCGTCGCGTGGGCCGTGCGATAGCCCTGGACAAAGGCGGGGTCCTCGATGGCGGACTGCTTGTTGGCCTTCTTCTTCTTGGTGGTCTTGGCAGGGGCGCCCTGAGAGCCGTAGTTCGGGGGCGGGTTGGCAGAAGAGGGAGGATCGCCGCCTGCGGCAAAAGCCGGAATCACCGGGGGCGCAGCCATCAGCGCCATCGAAAACATTGTCAGCGTCACCAACTTGATCACTCGCTCGATCATGCGTTCCTCCTGCTTTCCTGTGCGGGCGATTCCCGTATCCAGCCGAACTTATAAGACCCCGGTCTGGCCCGGGCATTCCCGAAACAATAGCCGACCGCGAGGCGAATCGCGCCGCTGATTTTTCACGCGCGCTTTCGTCTGGCGATTCTGCAATGAGATCAACGATGTGGTTGCATGGCCCAGCCGCTGCAGCACGGGCGCGACCGGTCATCACGGCTTCATCAAGCTCACGTGAAGCGACTTGGCAGATCGCCGGCTAGGATGGCTTGGCGGCGTCGGCCGCCGCGGCGGCGCGGCGTGTGAGCAGGTCACGTTCGCGCTGGTTGCCGGCAAGCGCGGCCGCCGCCTCGAACACGGCACGCGCCTCGTCGTAGCGGCCGAGCTTGTGCAACAGGTCGCCGCGAACGCTTCCCAGCAGATGATAATTCCGCAGCGCCGGCTCCTGCACCAGGCGGTCCACCACCGCCAACCCCGCGGCCGGCCCTTCGGCCATCCCGACCGCTACCGCGCGGTTGAGTTCGATCACCGGCGAGCGCACCAGCGTTGCGAGTTCCGAATAGAAGCCCGAGATGCGCGACCAATCGGTCATGTCCGCCCTCTCGGCCTCGGCATGACAGGCGATGATCGCCGCCTGCAACGCGTAGAAGCCACCCGATCCGCCGAGTTCGCGTGCCCGCGCCAGCGCCTGCATGCCGCGGCGGATCTGGAGCCGGTCCCACAGCGCCCGGTTCTGGTCCAGCATCAGGATGGGCTCGCCCGCCGCGTCGGTGCGCGCCGCCGTACGCGAGGCATTCAATTCCATCAGCGCCAGCAGCCCATGGGCTTCGGGTTCGAGCGGCGCGATCGAGGTGAGTACGCGGCCGATCCGAAGCGCCTCGTTGCAGAGCTGCGGACGCAGCCAATGCTCGCCGCGCGCCGCGGTGTAGCCTTCGTTGAAAATCAGGTAGACGACCTCCAGCACCGAAGCGAGCCGCTCGGAAAGTTCTTCCCCGCGCGGGACTTCGTAAGCCAGCCCAGATTCCGAAAGCGTGCGCTTGGCGCGCACGATGCGCTGGGCGATGGTGGCGTCCGGCAGCAGGAAGGCGCGCGCGATCTCTTCGGTGGTCAGGCCGCAGATCATCCGCAACGCCAGCGCCGCGCGGGCTTCGCGCGACAGGCGCGGGTGACAGGCGGTGAAGATCAGCCGCAGCATTTCGTCGCCGATGTCGTCGTCCAGCGCGGAATCGAAATCGGGCATGGCCTGTTGCTCCTGCTCGATATCGAGGGCCACCATGCCGTGCTTGCGCGCCAGCATGCGGCGGCGGCGCAGATGATCGAGCGCCTTTCGCTTCGCGGTCGCCATCAGCCAGGCGCCGGGGGTTTCCGGAACGCCTGACGCGGGCCAATGCTCGATCGCCGCCAGCAGCGCTTCCTGCGTCAGGTCCTCGGCCAGCGGCACGTCGCGCAGCATCCGCGCCAGACTGGTGAGCAGGCGCGGCTGCTCGATCCGCCAGACCGCGAGAATCGTGCGCTGCATCGCAGGATCGATGCCGGCGGCCGTCATGGCCGCCGGCTGAGTTGAGGGGACGCGTGCATCAGGCGCTGGCGAGCGCGCCGACCTCCTGGCATCCCATCTCCGGCCCGGCCATGGCGCGGACCTCGCAGGTCCCTTCCCAGCCCGGCATGTGCTGCCTGTGCAGCTGCATGAACTCGACCGCCGAGGCCAACGCCTCTTCCTTGTTGCGGAATTCGAAGACCGCAAAACCGCCAATCACTTCCTTGGCCTCGACGAAGGGGCCGTCGATGACGCTGAGTTCGCCGTCCTTGATGCGCACCTGCACACCGTCGGCGAGCGGCATCAATCCACCCATGTCGATCATGCGGCCGGCCTTGATTTCGCGGTCGGCAAGCTTGCCCATCGCCTCCATCAGTTCCGGCGTCGGCATTCCATTGTGGGCGGAGGTGACGATAGACATGAAACGCATGGTGAGTGCTCCTTTGTGAGGCGAGCCGCGGGCCCCAGGCCCGCGAAACTGTCTCGCTATTGGGATAAGACGAACCAGCCGGCCCCCGATCGACATCCGATTGGCTAAAATATCAAAATTTCGCGCCCCCGGGGGCGCGAAAACACGCCGGCGCCGGTACCGGCTACCTCATGCCTTGGCCGGCTCCGTGGCAGGGGCGCCGACACGGCCTTCCCGGCGATGCACGACGATCATCAACGCGCAGACGGCATAGAAGCACGCGCCCAACGCGTAGGTCTTGGCGATGCCGAATTCGATCGACAACGCCATGCCCAGCACCGACGCCAACATCGACGTAATCCCGTTGGCGCTCCAGAAGAACGGAAGCAGCTCCGAGTGACGGCGCCAGATACCCAGCCCGAGCGGAAACATCATTCCCATGCAGAATGCCGGGGGAGCCAGCAGCAGCACGGACAACAGGATGCGTATATCGGTAGCTTCCGATCTCGCCCAGGTGGTGAGCATGGGGGTCAGCACCCCAGCCGCCACAAGCATTGTCAGGAGCGCCACAACTCTGGCGATGACCACGCCCGGTCGAGGGAAACGCGCACCGACGGTGACGCTGCCGAGCCCGCTGAAGAGAAGAATGGTGAAAAGCACGACACTGAGCCCGTAGACGGGATGTCCGAGGAAAACCATCAGCCGTTGCATCTGCGATATCTCGATCAGCATGAAGCCCATGCCGATCGCGCAGAAATAGGCTACGGGCGGCGTCAGCGTCGACAGCGGCATCCGTCTCGCGAGACGGACAAACGGATAGACGATGTAGTAGACGCAGGCGCAAAGCGCCAACACCACGAGCATCAGGGTGGTGGTGATCGCCGCGTTGTTGTTCGCCAGAGCAGATAATGGCTTGCTGAAAAATCCCCCGAACCGCTCGGTATAGAAGAAGAACGGATTGTCGTCCGTCGAGGGAGTGACGTTTTCCGGCAATGAGGCGAAGAAGGCCGCGTCGGCCTTGCCGGACAGCAACGTCGAGGTGACGGCGTCGAAAGTGACGCCCGGCCCCAGCAGTATCTTGAAGCCCTGGGACAGGAGCTTCGCCCGCGCGTCTTGCCACTGGACATTGGTGAAGGCGTCGGGACGGGTAATCACCGTTACGATGCCGCCAACGTTCACGACGATAACATGGTTCGATAGCTCGGCTGCCGGCACGCCTTTACCTTGGAGCGCGCTCGCTGCGATCGCCACGAGGCGATAAAGCTCGCCGCGGTGATGCTCCGGCTCGTACCAGCGCGATATCGACAGCAGTCCGCCGGGCTTCAGCGCCCGGTAAAAATCGCTCCATGCTTCCACGGTATAGAGACGGTTCTCCGTGAGAGTTAAACCGCCAGCGGCTGTTGCGGCCCAGGTGTCGATCAGCGAGATCTGAACAAGGTCGTATCGATCGGACGAATGGTTGATGTAGCTGCGGGCTTCGGCATTGACCAACGACACGCCGGGCTGGCGATCGAGATGGCCGGAGAAATCGGCGAACTTGTCGGTGAGGACTTCGAAGATCGCGGGGTTGATCTCAATTCCGCGAATGCGGTTGGCGCCGAAATAGAGCGCAGAAAGAATGTCACGACCGCCGCCCACGCCAACGACAGCGACATCGGCCGCTGGCTGCACCAGGTAAGCGGCGTTGATGACGTCGTCTTTCAGGTACGACAGCTTGCCGATATTGCCGTCGTACCGGGTGATGATGGTGCCCGCATCTGCGTCGATGTCGAGATGCTTCTGCTCGATTTTCGTCTCATGCGTGTGGGCGAAGCCCCAGCCGAACGGCCCGGTCTCGCCCATCGCGGTCACCCTGACGCGCGAGTAGGTATTCCAGCGTTCGAACAGCGTTCCCGTCTGCTGGTACCCTTTGGCCCAGAAGACGCCCAGATGGCTTTTGCCGGAAGCATCAAGACCGGTGTGCACGCCGGCTGCAGCAGCCAGCACAAGTGCGACGGCGCCGCTCAGGCGCAGGCTGCGGATGTCGCCGCTGTTCCGAACGACCAACCAACCTGCAGCGGCGGCAAAAGCTCCAATCCATAAGGTGGCGCTCACGGGATCGACCACCAGCAACACGAAAATGACCCCGAGGCATCCGAGCGCCGCCCCTGAGAGGTCGGCCGCATAAAGCCCTCCGCCGCTGTAAGGCAGGCGCGTCAGCAAAAGCGTTATGCAAACCCCGCTTTCGGTAAACGGCATGACGAAGGCCAATGCCGTGACTGCCAGGACTACCGACACGTACTGCTCGGGAACCACGAGCGGCACGCACAGAAAGACAATCATGGCGCCGACGCCTGATATCGCGAACCAGGAAGCGTGGCGTGCGAACTCCACTGCCACCCGTTCGGCCGTGTAGCGCGCCGGATTGTTGTAGACCTCCATCGCCCCGCGGGTAAGTCCGAGCATGGCGAGTGAAATCGCAGCAAATGCGAAATGGTAATACAGCATGACGCTGAAGAAGCGGGTGATCAGGATCTGATAGGACAGCGTGACGAATGCCAATACGAAAATTGCGAAATAATAGCGGCCCGGAATTCTGCTGAAATGCCTGCAACATGCTATCCTCAGATGAAGCTCGACCGTCCGCGCGCAATACCGTCGATCACGCGGACGTTGAATGAAACTTGCTAACAACTCATTGCCTGGTTTCGGGATTGCAGGACGCGTCAGCGCGGATTCGCCGCCGGCGGCGGCGTCAGCACCAAGGGCGGCGGCGGTCGCGGTTTGGGCGGCTGTTTCACCACGCCGGGAGCCGGGCGGACTTCGATCGGCGGCGGCAGGGGTGCCACCTGCTGGCTGGCGACCGGTGGACTGGGATTGAGCGGCGCCGGCGCCGGACCGGGAGCGACCCTCGGCTTGGGCGGGGGAACCAGCGCCGGGGGCTGCGGCACCACGGGCGGAATTGCCGCGCGGCAATGGCGGCGGCGGTTCGCCGCGCTCGATCGAATCCAGCCGGCGGGTCTCGCGATCGATCGCGCGCACCGCCAGCCAGGACGACAGCGCCGCCACGTCGACGGTGCGGTCGAGCCCGTCGGGCGAACCCGCCGCGAACAATTGAATCTCCGGACGGCTGGCCGCAGCACCCGCCGCCGCCGTCGACGCCAGGTTGACGCGGATGTCGGCCTGGTCGGCGGGAATATCGTATCCGCCCGATATGATGGCGCTGGCGCCCCTTGCATCGAGCGTCGTCGCGCCAACGCGAAGCCGGCCGTCCCTGATGTTGAACGGGATTTGCGCCGATCCGACCGACAGCACGCCGGCGGACAGCACCGGCTCGACGATCTGCTTCAGCTTGGCGTCGTCGGTCGCCTGTCCGCTGTCGCTGGCGCGGATCGCGACCTCGAAAGCGCGCGGATCGAGCCCGGCGATCGCAGCAAATTCGAGCGCCAGCGTTCCGCTTCCGGACAACGCGCCGGCCAGCGCCGAGGCGCTGCGGCCCTGGCTCGTCAGCGTCAATTGCGCGGAGGCGCGGCCTGCAGGCATCGCAAGGCTGCGGTAGTGCAGCGCCGTGCCATCGACGTTGCTGATTTGAACGCGCGCATTCAAGGCAATTCCGTTCGCGCTTTGTCGGGCGTCGATGGTAGCGCTCGCCTCGCCGCCTCCGATATTGCCCTTGATGGAATCGAAGGTCAGCGATTGGCCATCGCTTTTGAGGGCGCCGCTCACCGGGCGCAATTCGCCGCCGCCCGGAAGCGCGCCGCGCAGCGCCTGAAACGCGATGCGCCCGCGCCAGCCCTTCAACAGCCCGAGATCGAGCGGCTCGGCCGCATCGCGCCCGCGCCGCACCGATCGCAAGCGCAAACGCCGGCGCCAGCGTCAGCGCGTCGAGGCCGATTTCGCCCTCGACATTCCTTTGCTCGTCGAGCGTCACGGCCACGCGGCCGCGCAGCCGCGATCCGGACAGCGCGCTGTCGATGTCATCGAAGGTCAACTTGCTGCCCGCCAGCGAAACCCGCGACGACAGGCTGATGTTTTGCGCCAGCGCGTCGGTCGGCTTGAGACCGATCAGCGGCGCGAGATTGACGCTGCGAACCTTCAAATTGACGCTGGCCTTGGGCTCGGACGCCCACGGTTCGGCAGTACCCTGGGCCTCGGCGTCCAGACCGTTGCCCGACATTTTGACGTTCAGCCGCAACGGCGCGCGCCACACGCCCGTCATCGACCCCTCAAACCGGGCCGGGCCTTCGCTCGCCGCGATCGCGCGGTCGAGACCCAGCAACGCCAGCAAGCCAGCCGCTCCGATCGGAGGATAATTTCGCCTCCAGACCGAATTCGCTGCGTGTCAGCGCATCGAGATCGATCGACCGCATGGCCGCGACATCGGGCTTTGCGGTGATGGTGGCGGTGCCCTTGAGCTGCGGCGCGTCGAGGTCGAGCACGGCGCGCGCGCTGGCGCGATCGGCCTGTTGCGGGTTCTTGTCGAGATCGAGCGTCAGCTTGAGGCGCGCCGGACCCGGCAGCGTCGACATCGCATTGAGCCGCGACGCCAGCGCCGGCGCCAGCGGCGCGATCAGCCCGGTGATGCGGCCCAGCGAGGCGGCGCTCGAATTCAGCGCCAGTTTGCCGGTTGCGGTAGCGCGGTCGAAGCTGCCCGCGCCTTCCACCATGACGCCGCTGGCCTCGCCGATCTTCAATTGCTCCAGCGAAATCGTGGTCGGGCCGTATCCGAGTTTCGCCACCAGCGGTCGCAATTCCTGGCCGGCCGATGTGGCCCGCCCGACATCCAGCGACAGCTGCGCTTCACCCGGCCAGTCGGGCTGCGGGCCGGCCAGCGAGCGCACCAGCGCCGCCGCGGCGTCGAGATCGAGCCGTTCCGCCTTCAGCTCGGCATCGAGGCGGGAGCCGCCGGTCGAAAGGTTTGAAACCGCCACCCGACCTTCGACGGCGCCGCCATCGATCTCGGCCTTCATGGCTTCGATGGCCACGCGGCCCGAGGCCACCCTGACATCGCCGCGCAGCCGCAGCGGCTTTTGGCTGCGATAGGTGATCTCGCTGCGGCCCTGCAACCACGCTACCAGCGTATCCGGATCGGATGAGTTGACGCTGAGCGCGCCCTTGAAACTGCCGTCGGCACCGGCTTGCGCGTTGGCGCCGCTCAAATTCACCCGGGTTGCGCCGGGTGCGCGAAAATCCAGCCGGTCGATGATGAAGGAGCTGGCGTCGGCATGCAGCTCGGCGGCAAAATTCTGCAAAGGGCGTCCGCCCAGCATGATCTGCTCGGAACTGAATTCGACCTGCGTCGGAATCGGGGCTTGCGGGATCGCGGCCATCAGCGCCCGCAACCCCGGCAGCAAGCGCATCGGCTCGGCGGCGTTGGTGTCCTTGGCGACAAACTTGTCGGCATCGAGCTGCCGCGCGGAGAGCACGGCACGCAGCTGCGGCGAGGCGCCAAAGCGAATGTCGCCGGCCCCTGCAAATTTCAGGGCGCGGTCTTCGAAGCCGTAGCTGGTCTCGAGTTGCTCGAGCCGTGCGGCAGCCGGATCCGCCTTGATCCTGGCGGCTATCCGCCACGGCGTGATCGGGACGCCGGCCTTGTCCTTGAGCCCGGCAGGCGCCGCCAGCACCAGCGCGCCGTCAAAACGCGGTTTCAGCGCCTCGAACGAAAGCACGCCGTCGAGATCGGCGGACAAGGCTCGCGACCCCGGATCGAGGTTGAGATGGACACGGGTGCCGTTGCCGTCGGCGGTTTGACCTGATGACACGCGGAATGGGTAGCGCATGCCCGACAGCATGAAATGACCGTCGCCTCGCACCGATCCGGCCAGCGCGCGCACATCGCCGCTGAAGGCGATATCGTTCAGCTCGAGCGTCCCGCGGCTCGCCGCGTCGTGCAGCGCGATGCGGCCAGTGAGATTCAGCCGGTCGATCGCCAGGGTTCCCAGATTGAACTTTCCGGTCGAGGCCGGCCAGTCGATCCTCCCTGCCGAATCGAGGCCGAGATCGAGTGCCATGCCGTCGATCGTCAGCTCAGTGGCGCGCCATTCGCCGCGCATCAGCGAGCCGAGGCTGAACTCCACGTCGAGCTTGTCGGCGCGCACCTTGCCGAGATCGTTGGCGCCGCCGACCACGACCGAGCGCAGCCGCAGCGACGGCGCCGGCAGCAGCCGCGCATCGAGCTTGCCGCCGACCCGCACCGGAGCGCCGACCACCCGGGTGGCTTCGGCCTCGAATTGCGGACGAAACTCGTTCCAGTCGATGAAATACGGCCCGATCAGCGCGGCTACCAGCGCGATGATGAAGGCAATCGCCAAGCCGAGCAGCGTCGTCTGCACGGTGTCTCCCCTCGAGCACGCTCCGGCGTGCCGAGATCAGCGCCGGAGCAGCGCCATATATAGAGTGAAGTGTGGCGAAGTCACAGCGCGAACGCGTGACGGCTTGACGCGGATACCGTCACCAGCTCGCGGGCATGGTTTTGAGGCCGCGCAAGACGAAAGTCGGCCGCCATTGCGGATTCTCGGCGTCGTCCAGCCGCAGATCCGGCAGCCGGCGCAGCAGGGTCGAGATCGCAACCTCCGCCTCGATGCGCGCCAGCTGGGCGCCGAGGCAGAAATGAATGCCGCCGCCGAACGACAGCGGGCGCACATTGGGCCGGGTG
Organism: uncultured Alphaproteobacteria bacterium; assembly: GCA_963742695.1. Classification (GTDB taxonomy): domain Bacteria; phylum Pseudomonadota; class Alphaproteobacteria; order Rhizobiales; family Xanthobacteraceae; genus Bradyrhizobium. Next base: position 22,645 of record CAVUNF010000014.1, on the reverse strand, counting down.
ATATCGAGCGCTTCCGGCCGGTCGGGATAAACAGCCGGGTCGCGGTTGGCCGAACCCAGCAGGCACAGCACGGTTTCGCCTTTCGGGATCTTCTTGCCGCCGAGGTCGTCGATGTCTTCCAGTGCCACCCGGCCGGTCAACTGCACCGACGAATTGTAGCGCAGGAACTCCTCGATGGCGTTGGTGATCAGCGCCGGATTGGCCTTGAGCAGGGCGAGCTGATCCGGGTTGCGATGCAGCGCCAACAGTCCGTTGCCGATCAGGTTGACGGTGGTCTCGTGGCCGGCGCCGAACAACAGGATGATATTGGCGGTCAGCTCCTCATTGGAGAGCTTGCTGCCGTCTTCCTCCGCCTGCACCAGTTGCGTCGTCAAATCATCGCCCGGGCTTTTCCGGCGCAGCTCGAACAGCTGCTGGAAATACATCTGCGACATCGCGTTGGTGGCATTGGCCTGTTCGATTTCGGCCTTCGACAGCGGCACCGGATCGAGCAGCCGCCCGCCGTCGCGCGAGCTCTTGTAGAAGACCTCGCGGTGGTCCTCGGGAATTCCGAGCATGTCGCAGATGATCGTGACCGGCAGCCGGAACGCAAAATCCTCAATCAGGTCCATGTGGCCCTGGGCTTCGATCGCATCGAGCGTCTGGTCGACGATCTGCTGGATGCGCGGACGCATGTCCTCGACCCGGCGCGCCGTGAAGGCTTTCACCACGAGGCCGCGCAGCCTGGTGTGATCGGGCGGATCCTGCTGCAGCATCCAGTGGCCCATGCTGCGGAAAATCGGCTCTTCCATGATCTGCGGGCCGTAGCGCCGCTTGGTGCGCTCGATGTAATCCTTGCCAAAACGCTTGTCGCGCATCACCAGGCTGGCCTCGGCGTGCCGGCTGGCGAGGTACATGCCGAACGCCGACAGGTGCATCGGATCTGACGTGCGCAGCCGCTGGTAATGCGGATAGGGATCGCGAATGAAATCCGGCGACAGCGGGTTGAAAAGCGGCGCGCTCGTCGCAGTCTGAACATGCTCGTTCATGGGGACCTCACCTGGTTGCCGCGCTGAATTGACCGCACGCTGGGAGCGGATTCGTGTCCTTGGGGCCTGACCCGGTATTAACATCCGGATGATTGGATACACTGTTGTATCGAGTTGCATTCTGACCTAAAACGGGCGGATGTCAAGAGTTCGAACCCGACCGACCCGCGACGACACCCGCGAAAAGTTGTTCGAGGCGGCGGCGCGCGTGTTCGAGGAACAGGGCATCGGCGGCGCCAGCATCGAGATCATTGCGGCGGCGGCCGGCTTCAGCCGCGGCGCGTTCTATTCGAATTTCAAGAGCAAGGACGAGTTGATCATCGCCATGCTCGAGGATCACGTCGAGCAATCGATTCGACGCCTTCACGACCTGCTCGCCCGGCACAAGAACCTCGCGGACTTCATCGACGCGCTGAAGACCATGGACCGCAGCGAGCAGGATCCGCTCGGCCGCTCTCCCCTGCTGCACATGGAGATGATCCTGTTCGTGGCGCGCGCCGCAAAGCGGCGGCCGGAACTGGCCAAGCGTCTGCGCGCCCGGCGCAAACTGATCGCCGATATCGTCGAGACCACGTCGAAGAACAGCGGAAGGAATCCGGCGCTCAACCCGGCATGGACGGGCGCTATCGTTCTGGCGATGGAGGACGGCTTTCGGCTGCACCGTCTGATCGATCCGGAGACCACGCCGGCCGACAGCCTCCTGCGCGCCATCAGCGATCTGCAGCGCGCGATCGGAATTTCATCGAACTGACGACCGCTTCAGCGGCTCATCCGCTGGCTTTGTGCAGCCGGCCGGCGACCGCGCGGACCTTGCCGGGTGACGCTTGCCAGATCGCGAGCGCGGACAGCGCGCTGACGCCGATGCCGATCGCAAAGGCGATGGTGTAATTTCCGGTCAGGTCGTGCAGAAAGCCGGTGAGCCAGGGCCCGGCGGCGCCGCCCGCCAATGCAGCCAGCATGATGGTGCCGAAAATGCTGCCGTATTGCTTGCCCTGAAATATTTCGAGCACCACCGCGCCCATGATCGAGGTCAGGCCGTAGCCGAGCGCGCCCTGCGCCAGGATCATCAGATAGACCAGCAGCAAGGTCGGCCAGAACTTCAGCGCGATCAGGGCCGCAAAGCAGATCGCAAAGCCCAGGCAACTCGCCGCCCATATCCATTCGCGTCCGACCCGGTCGGAGAGATGTCCGAGCCAGATCTGGCCGGGAATGCCGAGCAGGCTGACCACGCCCAGGGCCCAGACCGCGACGTTGGAGCTGAAGCCGATGTCGAGCAGATATTTGGTCTGGTGAACCTGCACCGCGTACCAGACGTACAGCCCGCAGAAATAACCCAGCGAAATCCACCAGAACCGCGCGGTGCGAAGCGCGCGCTGCAGGGTCCAGTCGGTGGCGGCCCAGACCGGATCGACGATGTCGGAGACCGGCTTCGCCGATGTCGCTGACGGTGCCGCGTCGCCGTCGGGCAACAGCCCGATATCCTCGGGGCGCTTGCGCAGCAACAGGTTGATCGGCGCCAGCACCACCAGAACCGTGATGCCCATCGCGGTGCAGGCGGTCTTCCAGCCGGTCTGCTCGATCATGAGCTGCACCCACGGCAACAGCGTTACCGAGCCGATGCCGACGCCGGCGAAGGCAAGTCCCATGGCGAGGCCGCGGCGGCGATTGAACCAGTTCGGCAGAAACAGCGATTGGCCGGAATAGCCGAGACAGACGCTGCCGGCGCCGACCATGACCCCGATGGTCAGATACAGATGCCACGGCTGGGTCGTCAGCGGCGCCAGCAACAGACCGCCGGCCATCAGCGCGACGCCGAGTTCCATCACCGCGCGCGGACCGAACCGGTCCATCATGCGGCCGATCAGCGGACTCATGATCGCGGACACCACAAAGCCGAACGAGAAGGCGCCGGCGGTGACGCCGCGTTCCCAGCCGAACTCGGTGATGATGGGCGGAAAGAACAGCGAAAACGACGTGCGCGCGTTGACGCCGATCGCCATGGTGACGAACGTCACCCCGACGATGACCCAGCCGTAGAAGAAGGGAAGCCGCATCAGGGGTCTCACTGCCGCAGCGTCGGGTGGTCGTTCAAGACATCGACCGTCATCGATGGCGCCTGGATCGCGCGGAACAGGATGCGCGCCGTCCTCACATCATTGGCCTTCATGCAGAGGTCGACGATCTGGCGCACTGCGGAATCGCGCATCAGGTCATCGGAAATCTTCATCGCGATTTCCATCGCCGCCTTGGCGGCCCGCTCATAGCGTTCGGTTTCGTATTTGAGCTTCTTGTTGTCCGGGCGGCCGGCAAAGCCCGCGACTTTTTCAGCACTGTCGAGCGCGGAGCGGCAGATCTCGCGGATCTTGTGGGCCGCCTCGATATCGCCGATCGGCCATTCGATGGATTCGTCCCAGATTTCCTGGCGCTTTTCCTTGTTGAACCACCACATCGCCCTGCCCTGAAAATCCGCAACAAAAAATAAAGCTGTTTCGCCGGCACGATCGTCACGCCACGCGGTAACGTTCCATCACTTGCCTGTCGGGTTCGTAGCCCAGCCCAGGGCCTTCCGGCACTGCGATGGTGCCATTCGCATCGGCGTCGATATCGCGGCCCCAAAGGCAGGCGGCGCGGTTCATATAAAACACTTCCACGAAGGTATCATCGTCGCGCAACGACATCAGCTGCAGGGTCGCCAGAAACCCGGGTCCGAAATAGGGCGAGTGCGGCGCGAGCTTGACGCCCATTTCATCGGCCAGTGCTGCAACCTTCAAATACTCGGTAATGCCGCCGACCTTGGTGACCGAAGGCTGGGCATAGCTGACGGCACCGGCGGTCATCATTTGCCTGAATTGATGGACGGTGCAGGCATTTTCTCCCGCCGCGATATCGAGCCCGCCCTTCCGGCGGACTTCCGCCAGAGTGACAAAATCCTCCGGCGGCCACACCGGCTCCTCCAGGAATTTTAGGCTTGCCGCCTGGCAAGCCAGCGCGAATGCAATCGCCTCGGGTCCATCCAGCGGACAATTCATGTCGACCATGAGCGGAATGTCCGGGCCGATTGCCTGGCGCGCGGCGAATACGGCCGGCGTGGTGGTCTCGTGCAGCTTGATCGCCTTGTAGCCGCGCCGCAGCGCGGTCTCGCATTCGCTCGCAACGAGCTCCGGCGCCCCGATCCGCAGCAGGCTGGCATAGCCCGGAATCCGCAACCGCTTGCGGCTGCCGATCAAGCGGTGCAACGGCACGCCCTCCATTTTTGCCGCCAGATCCCACAGCGCGATATCGAGGCCGGAGATCGCGAACATGGTGATGCCATAACGGCCGAACAGATGCAGGTTGCGCTGGATGCGCTCCATGAAGGCGGGGATGCCTGTAGCATCGGGAATTTCGAGGCCTCTAGCCTGCGGCGCAATCATCTCGTCAATGGCTGCCGCCGTCGTCTTCGGGCAGACGTAACTAAACGCGTCACCCCAGCCGGTGAACCCGGCGTCGGTCGAGACCTCCACCAGAACGATCTCGAGCGCGGATATCGATGACGCGCCCTGCTTGAAGCTCGCAACGCCTGCATCGTAGGGGATGCGGACATGATGCGCCCGGACGTTCGTGATCAGCATACACCGGTCCCTTTTCCAAAGGCGTAGCGCCGGACGGCACGGGAAATCGTGCCGTCGGCAAGCGCGGCCCCTAAACCGCCGGCAATATCTTCCCGGGATTGAAGATGTTCTGCGGATCGAGCGCCGCCTTCAGCGCGCGCATCGCGTCGAGCGCCTCGGGGCCGAGTTCGGCCTTGAGATATTTCTGCTTGCCCTGCCCGACGCCGTGCTCGCCGGTGCAGGTGCCGCCCATCGCCTGGGCGCGCTCGACCAGCCGGTGCATGAAGTCCTCGCCGCGCGCCATCTCATCGGCATTGTCGACATCGCACACCAGCGAGCAATGGAAATTGCCGTCGCCGACATGGCCGACAATGGGCGACAGCAGATTGAGGCGCTTGAGATCCTCTTCGGTTTCGGTGACGCAATCGGCCAGCCGCGAAATCGGCACGCAGACATCGGTCGCCACCACGCCGGCCCCGACACGCATCGCCTTGACCGCCCAATAGGCGTCGTGCCGCGCCTGCCACAGTTTGGTGCGGTCCTCCGGCTTGGTGGTCCAGGTGAAATCGCCGCCGCCGCATTCTTTCGCAATCTCGCTGAAATTCTTCGATTGCTCGGCGACCTCGTTGGCGCTGCCGTGAAATTCCAGCAGCAGCAGCGGCGTTTCCGGCAGCGACAGCTTTGAATAGGAATTGCAGGCCTTGACCTGCTCGGCGTTGAGCAGCTCGATGCGCGCGACGGGAATGCCGGTCTGGATCGCCAGGATCGTGGCCTGGCAGGCGCCGCGCACGCTCTCGAACGAACATGCCGCCGCCGCGATGGTCTCGGGAATGCCGCGCAGTTTTATCGTGAGCTCGGAGATGATGCCGAGCGTGCCTTCGGCGCCGACGAACAGATGCGTGAGGTCGTAGCCGGCGGCGGATTTCTTCGCCCTTGTGCCGGTCGTGATGATCTCGCCGTCGCCGCGCACCACTTTGAGCGCCAGCACGTTGTCGCGCATGGTGCCGTAGCGCACCGCATTGGTGCCGGAGGCGCGGGTCGAGGCCATGCCGCCCAGCGAGGCATCGGCGCCCGGGTCGATCGGAAAGAACACGCCCTGGTCGCGCAGATGCTCGTTGAGCGCCTTGCGGGTGACGCCGGGCTGGATCACGCAGTCCAGATCGTCGGCATGCACTTCAAGCACCCGGTTCATGTCGCGCAGATCGATGCAGATGCCGCCCGCCGGCGCGTTGACCTGGCCCTCCAGCGAGGTGCCGGTGCCGAATGCGATCACGGGAACGCCAAACCGGGCGCAAATCCGCACCACGTCCTGAATATCCGATGTCTCCTGCGCCATCACGACGCCGTCCGGCGGCTGCGAGGGCAGCCAGGTCGTGGTATGGGCGTGCTGGTCGCGCACCGCCTGCGAGGTGATCAGCCGGTTGCCGAACCGCGCGGCGAGCGCGTCAATGGTGCCTTTCAGCGCCTGAGGCTCCGGCCGCTTTGTATTATTTGACATTGTTGTCGCCACGCAGAATTCCTCCCGGCTTTAGAAGACCGTGGCAAAGGATATATAAGGGGTCAAGAGACCAGATCGGACAGACAGGGATGCACCGATGACAACTGCCGCCGCGCCCACGGATCTACCGCTTCCTGCAGCACCGTTCCTGTCATCGGTGATGCAGATCGAGCCGCAATGGATCGACTATAACGGCCATCTCAACATGGCCTATTACAATGTGATGCTCGATCGAGCCATCGACGAAATGTGGCTGCAGCTCGGAATGGGCCCCGGCTACATGAAGGAGCGCCATCACTCGTCCTTCACCGCGGAATGCCATGTACGCTATTTGCGCGAGATCCATCTCGGCGATCCCGTGCAGATTTCGGTGTTTCTGCTCGGCGCCGACGAAAAGCGGCTGCATACGTTTGAAGAATTACGTCACGCCACCGAGGGCTGGCTATCCGCCACCTCGGAGAATATGACTGTCCATATCGACATGAACGCGCGCAAGACCGCGCCGTTTCCGCCCGATATCCGCGCCCGTATCGAGACGGTGTTGCAGGCGCACGCAACCGTCGCACGTCCCGAGGGCATCGGACGCAAGGTCGCGATGCCCTCGAAATAACTGTTCCGCGCTAGACGCGGGTGCGTCCGCGCGCCAGTCCGACCACGGCCGAGACCAGGAACAGCACGATAGCGATAAAGAAGATGATCTTGGCGATTTCGATCGAGGCGCCGGCGACCCCGCCGAAGCCCAAAATGCCTGCGATCAGCGCGACGATCAGAAACGTAACGACCCAGCTCAGCATGACACGACCTCTGTTTGCACGTCTGTTTCGACATCAGCGCGACCAAATCATCGCGCATCGGCTGTGGAAATAATCCAGCCTCGATACGAATGTTCCGAGCGGTCCCGGACACATAAACCGCTCAAAATACCGATACCGACGGGAACAAAATCGGCCGCGGCGGGCGAAAATGCGGCCCCGCAATGACGCGGGATAAAGCCTGTCAAAACCGCCCCAAAAACCCTATATGCCGTTCAATCCTGCTATGAAGGCTCCCCTTCACGGCCCCGCGGTGCCATCGTGGGCGGAAGACGATTCGCATATGACCGAGCCGAACAAGCTGACCCATCACGAGGTCCCCGAGCACCAGCCTGCGGCCGGTGGCATTGCTGCGCGCGCGCGGGCGACTGCAGCCCCGCAATTTCTCGCCGGGCTCAATCCGGAGCAGCGCGAGGCGGTGGAAACGCTGGACGGACCGGTGCTGGTGCTCGCGGGGGCCGGCACCGGCAAGACCAAGGTGCTGACCTGCCGGATCGCCCACATCCTCAGCCAGGGCCGCGCCCGTCCCGGCGAAATCCTGTCGGTGACGTTTACCAACAAGGCCGCGCGCGAGATGAAGCTGCGGCTCGGCCAGATGCTGGGCCAGGCGGTCGAGGGCATGCCGTGGCTCGGCACCTTTCATTCCATCGGCGGCCGCATCCTGCGTACCCATGCCGAACTGGTGCAATTGAAGTCCAATTTCACCGTGCTCGATGTCGACGATCAGGTCCGGCTGTTGAAGCAGCTGCTCGCCGCCGACAACATCGACGACAAGCGCTGGCCGGCGCGGATGCTGGCCGGCCTGATCGACGGCTGGAAAAATCGCGGGCTGACGCCGTCGCAGGTGCCGGCGGGCGAAGCCGCGGTGTTCGGCAACGGCCGCGGCGGCAAGCTCTACGCGCTCTATCAGGAGCGGCTGAAGATCCTCAACGCCGCCGATTTCGGCGATCTGCTGCTGGAAAACATCCGGCTGTTCCGCGAGCACCCCGACGTGCTCAAGAATTACCAGAACCGCTTCAAGTTCATCCTGGTCGACGAATATCAGGACACCAACGTCGCGCAGTATCTGTGGCTGCGGCTGTTGTCGCAGGCGGCAAGCAAGCCGGGAGTGCCATTATCCTCTGTCATTCCGGGGCACGCCGAAGGCGTGAACCCGGAATCTGAGAGCTGGAGAGCAATCACCTCGGGATTCCGGGTCTGCGCTTCCAGCGCATCCCGGAATGACGGCCCCCTCCCCGCCCCTGAAAAACATCTGCTGCGTCGGCGACGACGACCAGTCGATCTATGGCTGGCGCGGTGCGGAGGTCGACAACATCCTGCGCTTCGACCACGATTTTCCCGGCGCCAAGGTGATCAGGCTGGAGCGCAATTACCGCTCCACCGGCCACATCCTCGCCGCCGCCTCGCATCTGATCGCGCACAATGAGGGCCGGCTCGGCAAGACGTTGCGCACCGAGGACGTCGACGGCGAAAAGGTCACCGTGACCGGCTCCTGGGATTCCGAAGAGGAAGCCCGCGCCATCGGCGAGGAGATCGAACAGCTGCAGCGCGACGGCCAGAAGCTCAACGACATCGCTATTCTGGTGCGGGCCTCGTTCCAGATGCGCGAATTCGAAGACCGGTTCGTGACGCTCGGCCTGCCCTATCGCGTGATCGGCGGTCCGCGATTCTACGAGCGCGCCGAAATCCGCGATGCGCTGGCCTATCTGCGCGTGATCAACTCGCCGGCCGACGATCTCGCCTTCGAGCGCATCGTCAACGTGCCCAAGCGCGGGCTTGGCGATGCCACCGTGCAGATGCTGCACGACCATGGCCGCAAGCGCCGGATTCCGCTGTTCGAGGCCGCCCGCGCCGTGGTCGAGACCGACGAGCTGAAGCCGAAGGCGCGCGGATCGTTGCGCAGCCTGATCGTCAGTTTCGATCGCTGGCGCGCGCAGCGCGAGGTGACCTCGCATACCGAGCTCGCCGAAATCGTGCTCGACGAGAGCGGCTACACCGAGATGTGGCAGAAGGACCGTTCCGCCGACGCCGCCGGGCGCCTCGACAACCTCAAGGAGCTGGTGCGCTCGATGGAGGAGTTCGAGAACCTGCAAGGTTTCCTCGAACACATCTCGCTGGTGATGGACCGCGACGGCGGCGCCGAGGACGACGCGGTGTCGCTGATGACGCTGCATTCGGCCAAAGGGCTGGAATTCGAAAACGTGTTCCTGCCGGGCTGGGAGGAAGGCCTGTTTCCGAGCCAGCGCACGCTCGACGAACAGGGCCGCGCCGGCCTCGAGGAAGAGCGACGTCTGGCCCATGTCGGGCTGACGCGGGCGCGCCGCCGCGCCAAACTGTATTTTGCGACCAACCGGCGGATTCACGGCACCTGGTCGACCACGATCCCGTCGCGCTTTCTCGACGAACTGCCGGCGCACAATGTCGAGATCACGGAGTCGAAGGGCGGCTCCGGCTGGGGCGGGGCCAGCGGCTACGGCCCCTCGCGCTTCGACAATGTGGAATCGTTCGGCTCCAGCTATTCGACGCCGGGCTGGCAGCGCGCGCAGGCCAACCGCGCCCGCAACCAGAATGGCGGCCGTGGCGGTGGCGGACAGGCCGGCGGCGGCTTCAATGAAAGCCAGTCGCCGTTTTCAAGCTCGCGCGGCGACGCGAGCGGTTTTGCGCGCAACAAGCGCGGCCCGATGACCATCGAAGGCGAGCTGATCGCGAAATCCACCGGCACCATTTCGGAGTTCTCGCTGGCCGATCGCGTGTTTCACCAGAAGTTCGGCTACGGCCAGGTGGTGAAGGTCGACGGCAACAAGCTCACCATCGCCTTCGAAAAGGCCGGCGAGAAGAAGGTGGTCGATAGTTTCGTGGAGCGGGTGTAGAGGCGATGCCGCGCTACGTCGCATTGATCCGCCAGGAGGCCGACGGCTGCTATGGCGTGTCGTTTCCCGATCTTCCCGGCGTCATCACCGGCGGCGACACCATCGACGAAGCGATGGAAGAGGCCGCCGAGGTCCTGCAATTTGCCGCCGAAGACTGGACCAATCCCGACGGTTCGACCGGCTTCAGGCCACCGAGCACGATCGATCAACTGCGCAGCGATCCGGAATTTCTAAGAGATGCCAAGGATGCCGTCGTCGCTTTTGTCGAGTTTCCCGCCCCCGCTGAGGCGGAGGAGTGAGCACTAAGTTTGGCGTGACCGATTGCGCAACGGCCTAAGCGTTCCTATCTGTGGCTGCTCGCCATCATCTGGCCACCTTGCGCCAACAAATGCGCCCGGCCTGCCCCAAGACTGTTAGCCCCGCATGTCCATCCATCATTTCCGTTGCAAATCTGTCGAAGGCCTACGGCTCCGGTTTCAAGGCGCTGAACGATATCAACCTCGATATCCGGCGCGGCGAGATTTTTGCGCTGCTGGGGCCGAACGGCGCCGGCAAGACCACGCTGATCAACATCATCTGCGGCATCGTCAATCTCAGCACCGGCAGCGTCACCGTCGACGGCCACGACATCAACAAGGATTACCGCGCCGCGCGCTCGATGATCGGGCTGGTGCCGCAGGAACTGCACACCGACGCCTTCGAATCGGTGTGGGCCACCGTCAGCTTCAGCCGCGGCCTGTTCGGCAAGCCGAAGAATCCCGGCCATATCGAGAAGGTGCTGAAGGACCTGTCGCTGTGGGACAAGAAGGATTCCAAGATCGTCACCCTGTCCGGCGGCATGAAGCGCCGGGTGATGATCGCCAAGGCGCTGTCGCACGAGCCGCAGATCCTGTTTCTCGATGAGCCGACCGCGGGCGTCGACGTCGAATTGCGCAAGGGCATGTGGGAAGTGGTGCGCACGCTGCAGGCCTCGGGCGTCACCATCATCCTGACCACGCATTACATCGAAGAGGCCGAGGAGATGGCCGACCGGATCGGCGTCATCAACAAGGGCGAGATCATCCTGGTCGAGGACAAGGCCGGGCTGATGCAGAAGCTCGGCAAGAAGGAGCTGAAGCTGCATCTGCAGGCCAGGATCGAGGCGATCCCCGACAGCCTCGCCGTCTACAATCTGCAACTGTCCGACGATGGCCGCGCAGTGACCTACAGCTACGACACCAAGGGCGAGCGCACCGGCATCACCAGCCTGCTCAGCGATCTGCGCAATGCCGGCATCCGCATCAACGATCTCGACACCACCCAGTCTTCGCTGGAAGACATCTTCGTCAGTCTGGTGAGGGCGCCATGAATTTCCGCGCGGTCCAGGCGATCTATCTGTTCGAAATGGCGCGAACCTGGCGCACGCTGCTGCAAAGCATCGTGTCGCCGGTGGTTTCGACCTCGCTGTATTTCGTGGTGTTCGGCGCCGCGATCGGCTCGCGCATCACGGAGGTCGAGGGCGTCAGCTACGGCACCTTCATCGTGCCGGGCCTGGTGATGCTGTCGGTGCTGACGCAGAGCATCGCCAACGCCTCGTTCGGCATCTACTTTCCGAAATTCGTCGGCACGATCTACGAATTGCTGTCGGCGCCGATCTCGTATTTCGAGATCGTGCTCGGCTATGTCGGCGCCGCCGCCACCAAATCGATCATTCTCGGCCTCATCATCCTCGCCACCGCCGGCCTGTTCGTGCCGCTGCACATTCTGCATCCGTGGTGGATGCTGGCGTTCCTGGTGCTGACCGCGGTCACCTTCAGCCTGTTCGGCTTCATCATCGGGATCTGGGCCGACGGCTTCGAAAAGCTGCAGATGATCCCGATGCTGATCGTCACGCCGCTGACCTTCCTCGGCGGCAGCTTCTATTCGGTCAACATGCTGCCGTCGGGCTGGCGCACCATCACGCTGCTCAATCCCGTGGTGTATCTGATCAGCGGCTTCCGCTGGAGCTTTTACGAAATCTCCGACGTCAGCGTCGGCCTCAGCGTCGGCATGACGCTGGCGTTTCTGGCCATCTGCATGGTCACGGTGTGGTGGATCTTCAAGACCGGGTATCGGTTGAAGAGCTGACGCTTTTCGTCATTGCGAGGCAGCGAAGCGGATCGCGCGAATGCGCGCCCGATGACAGGCTCCGCGACGAGGCTTCGCTCGCAATGACGGAATTATTTACCGATAGCAGTGGAAACGGTCGTGGCGATCGTAGTAGCCGCGGCAGCGGTAGCCGCGATCATTGATCCCGAAGACGCCTTTCACCGCGCCCATCGCGCCGCCGACACCGGCGCCGACCGCGCCGCCGACCAAACCACCCACCGGACCGGCGATCCGGTTGCCTTCGCGGGAGCCTTCCTGCGCACCGCGCACGATGCCCTGCGCATGGCCGATGCCGGGCATCGCCAGCAAAGCGAGAATGATGGCCGCCATGGCCAGATAGAGCTTCACGGGCAAGCCGGCTGGCAGTGTCGCTGTCGCGGTCTTCATCTGGATTCCTTCATGCGCGGCCTTAGAACCGGCCGTGAGGGGCGGGAATCTGTAACGCAGATGCGGCTAAAGGTTGCACCGGCGTGAAGAATTCGGGGCGGCCCGGGCCAGGCGGTATCACCGAAAAGTGCCGGCGCATGCCGGATTCAGCCCTGCCGCCGCCTTGTTTGCGCCCGCCTGCGCATTAACGATGCCCCGACGGCCGATGGAACCAAAGCCGAATTCCGCCTATATAGGATGCGGGGGACGGCGAGAGCGGCTGATATCAAGGCCCGGAGGCCAAAGGTAAAAATGCGTTCCTTGCTCGTTGCTTTCATCGGCCTGACGCTGTTCGCCACCGGCGCCGCGCAGGCCAAGGTCTCCATCACCGTCGACAAGAATGCGCAGCTGATGACCGTCGCGGTCGACGGCGTCGAGCGCTACCAGTGGCCGGTCTCGTCCGGCCTGCCGTCGTACGAGACGCCGAACGGCAGCTTCCGCGCCTTCCGGATGGAAGAGGACCACTACTCCAAGGAATTCGACGAAGCGCCGATGCCGCACTCGATCTTCTTCACCAAGAACGGTCACGCCATTCACGGCACCGATTCCGTCAATCGCCTGGGCAATCCGGCTTCGCACGGCTGCGTGCGGCTGTCGCGCGCCAACGCCTCGACGCTTTACGCGCTGGTGAAGAGCGAAGGCGTGCTCAACACCACCGTGACGCTCACCGGCTCCTCCCAGGTCGCGCTGGCGCGCAATCCGCGGCCGCGGGCCAATACCGCGGTGGCGCGCCGCGACCCCGCCCAGCAGCAATATGCCGCCCCGCAATACGATGCCGTCGGCGATCCGGTGGTGCTGGCGCCGCAGCAGGTCGCGCCGCAGAGCTGCAGCCGCAGGTGCCGACCGATAACGGCTACATCTATCCGGCCGACGGCAGTTCGAACGAGGCGCGCTATCCGGCGCCGCGCGGCCGCCGCCTCTATGACGCGCAGGTCTATCAGCAGCAGCCGCAGCAGCAGGAATATTACGACCGCGGCGGCTACGCGCCGCGTTACCCGGCGCAGGTCTATGCGCCGCGGCCCACTTATCAGCCGCGCGGGCTATTCTACCAGGACTAGGCGCGTACCGATTGAACTTGATCCGGGCCGCCGGGCGCACTAGCCCGGCCGCCGCTTTCCCCGTGAGCGATCAGCCATGGCAGCCCTCCGTTCCCTCATCATCATTGCGACCGCTCTCTGCGTTCTCGCAAACAGTAAAGTGATGGCCTTCGACATCGAGGCCCACCGCGGCGGACGCGCGCTGTTTCCTGAAAACACCCTGCCCGCCTTCGCCCATGCGCTTTCGATCGGCGTCGACACGCTGGAGCTGGATATCGGCGCCACCCAGGACAGCGCGATCATCGTCTCCCACGACCGCCGTCTGAACCCGGACCTCGCCCGCACTGCCGATGGCGTCTATGTCGCCGCACCCGGTACTCCGCTGGTGAAATTGAACCTTGAAGACGTCAGGAAATACGACGTCGGCCAGATTCGTCCTGATAGCGCCTATGCGGCACAATTTCCGGAGCAGCGCGCGGTGCCGGGAACGCCGATGCCGAGGCTGAAGCAAGTCATCGACCTCGTGCGCAAATCGGGCAACAACGAGGTGCGTCTCAATATCGAAACCAAGATCGACCCGAACCGTCCGTCGGAAACGCTGGAGCCCGAACCTTTCGTCAGGCTGCTGCTGGGCCTGCTCGCGGCGGAGAAATTCACCGACCGGGCCATGGTCCAGTCCTTTGACTGGAGAACTCTGCAGCTCGTCCAAAAAATCGCGCCTTCGATCCCGACGGTTTATCTCAGCCGGCAGTCGGGCTCGTCTCCGACAGTGGTGCTGGACAAGGCTTCCAGCTGGACCGCCGGCTTCAATCCGGCAGAGCATGGCGGCTCGCTGCCGCGCACCATCAAGGCCGCGGGCGGCGCGATCTGGTCGCCGCATTTCAGCGACGTGAATCCTGAGGTCATTTCCGAGGCCCATGGGCTTGGACTGAAAGTGGTGGTCTGGACCGTGAACAAGCCCGCGGACATGGCGCGCCTGATCGACATGGGCGTCGACGGGATTATCTCGGATCATCCGGATCTGCTGCGAAAAGTTGCCGGCGAGAAGGGCATCAAGTTGCCCGCCGGATGGCCGGTGACGCCTTAAGCCTACTCAACCCGCCGGTACATCGGCGGCCGGGCGCGGACCGGATCGAGCAGCGACCAGTCGCCCTGCTCGACCACGTGGCCCCTGGGAAACGGCGCCCGCGGCTCCTGGCCGAGCGAGCGCATCACCCGGTCGTCGCGGTAGTAGCAAAGCAGCACCACGCGAACCAACGCCGCCAGCGGCGCACCGCCGGTTTCGCGAAACGCGGCGGCCACCTCGGCGCGGCGCGCTGGTTCGAGATCGGCGAAGGCGCCGCCGGCAAGCGTCGCGAGTTGCGCCAGCGCGCGGCAGATATCGTCGCGGTCGCGCTCGAGGCTTTTCAGGATGTCGCCGAAAATCAGTTCGTCGTCGGCGCCGGGCACGCCATAGGCCGGACCCGGCGGAATGATCGCGCCGGCGAGCGCGCGCAGGTCGCGGACTTGTTCAGGGCTAAGGTCATGGTTCTGGCATATCGATGCTCTCAGTCGAACAGATTGGCGAGGCGCTGCTTGATGCTGTCGGCGATGTAGAGCGCCAGCGCCTGGATGGTCGAGGTCGGATTGACGCCGCCCGACGTCACCCAGATGCTGCCGTCGACGATGAACAGGTTCTTCACGTCATGGCAGCGGCCCCATTCATTCACCACCGAACGCTCGGGATCGGTGCCCATGCGGGCGGTGCCGAGCAGGTGCCAGCCGCCGTTCAGGATCGGACTCTCGACCGCGATATTGCTGGCGCCGGCGGCGGCCAGCACCTGCTTCGCTCGCGCGATGCCGTGGTCCATCATCTTCAGGCTGTTGGCGCTGATGGTGTAATCGAGCTTCGGCGCCGGAATGCCGCTGGAATCCTTCAGCACGGGATCGAGCGTCACCCGGTTGTGCTCCTCGGGGAGATCCTCGCAGATCGCCGACAGCGAGATGCGATGGTTGAGGAGTTTGCGGTAGACCCGGTGATGGTCTTCGCCCCAGGGCAGCCGCCCCGCATTGCTGCTGACAATGGCCTCCATGATCGCACCGACGCCGCGGCCGAACTGAAAGGTATAGCCGCGCACGAAATCGCGGGCAGGATCGGTTTCGTAAAATTCCTGGCTCCACAGGCATAGCGGCGGGCCGTGATTGCCGTCGAGCGGCTCATCGACATAGCCGTAAGTCAGCGCATAGGGATGGAACATCAGGTTCTTGCCGACCAGCCCGCTGGAATTCGCAATCCCGTTGGGGAATTTCGCCGACACCGAATTGAGCATCAGCCGCGGCGTGCCGACGCCGTTGCAGGCGATGATGACGACTTCGGCCGCCTGAAACTGCTCCTTGCCCTCAGCGTCGTAATAGATCGCGCCCGACGCCATGCCATGTTCATCGACCGTGATCTCGCGCACCCGGCACAGCGTGCGCAGCTCGACGCCGGCGCGGATCGCATGCGGCCAATAGGTGATGTCGGTCGAGGCCTTGGCGCCCTGCGCGCAACCCGGCGTGCAGTGGCCGAGGTTGATGCAGCGCGCCCGGCCGTCGTAATCGGTGGTGGCGATGGTCGGTTTCCGACGGCCACCAGTGCCAGCCCAGCTGGTTCATCGCCTTGCCGAACCGCGCGCCCGATTTGCCCAGCGGCAGCGGCGGCATCGGCGGCTGATGCGGCGGATAGGCGGGATCGCCTGCTAGCCCCGAGACGCCCATCATGCGGTCGTTCTCGGCGAAGAACGGCTCCAGCGTGGCGTAGTCGACCGGCCAGTCGTCGGCGACGCCGTCGAGCGTCCTCACCCTGAAGTCGGAAGGATGCAGCCGCGGAAAATGCGCGGTGTACATGATGGTGCTGCCGCCGACGCCGTTGAAGTTCACCACCTTGATCGGCGAATTGTCGTCGTTGATCGGATAGTCGGTCGGCCGCGCGCGGCGGTTGGGGTTGATGGCGAAATCGCTGAACAGCCGCGCCTCCCAGTCGCGTCCGTTGCTCGGATAGTCGGTCGGCTTCACCCAGTCGCCCTGCTCGAGGCAGAGGATCCGCATTTTGGTGTCGGCGAGGCTCCACGCCACCGCGGCGCCGGAGGCGCCGGAACCGATGATCAGGACGTCGACCTTATCGAGCATCGAAATTTCCTCTCACGCCGGGCAATTGACAGCCGGCCGGTCAGCACGCGCCCGACTGACCACCCGGCTCACATCAAGATCCCGTCGGACGGGCTCGGTTGCAAGCTCTTTAAGCGCATGCTGCCTGTAATTTGCGCGCCCTTGACGCCTTGAAATCGCCGATGCTGATCGCGACCGCGATCAGGGACATCAGATGAAGACCTTCATTCGAGTTGTCGAGCTGTGGGTACCCGACCGAACCCGGACGCGGCTGGAATACGGAGGCGGCCTCTGCAGCGCGGAATTCTCGGAATTTCGTGCGCTCAGCGAAAACACCCTGTTCGCCTACGACGAGGGGCTGCCCGGCAAAGCCTGGGCCGCCGGCCACCCGATTGTTCTGACCAAGCTGAGCGATTCCTATTTCAAGCGGCCGGACGAAGCCAAAGAGGTCGGCCTGACCTGCGGCGTCGCGCTGCCGGTTTTTGCCGGCGAATTCCTGACCGCGGTGATGGTGCTTTTCTGTGGCGACGACGAGAAGCACGTTGGCGCCATCGAACTCTGGCACAACGATCCGGAGAAGTCTCACGAAATGGGACTTGTCGACGGCTACTACGGCACCGCCGACATGTTCGAATTCAATTCAAGGCATACCAAGTTTCCGCGAGGTTTCGGGTTGCCGGGCCGGACCTGGAAGGCGGGTATGCCGCTGATCATCAAGGAGCTGCACAATTCAAAACGGTTCCTGCGATGGGAAGAAGCCTCCGAAATCGGAATTAACTGCGGTGTGGGCATCCCCTACAAGACGCATCGGATCAGACCTGGGTGATGACGTTGCTGTCGGCGCAGGCAACGCCGATCGCGGAGCGGTTCGAAATCTGGGTGCCCAACCAATCTCGAAAACGCGCTGGTCTTCCAGTCCGGCGACTGCAGCAAGAATACCGATCTCGATGCACTTTATGCTGCGAAGACGATAGGCAAGGGCGAAGGACCCATCGGAGGCGTCTGGGCGACCGGCATGCCGGCCATCAACGAAAACCTCAAACACGATAAATCGGTTGCCGGATCCCTGGCGCGGGTTTCCGGAATGAATCAGATCGTCGCTCTGCCGGTGATTGAAAACGCCCTGCTCAAGGCCGTCGTCGCCTGGTATTTGTGACCGCTATCAGCGGTTCACAGGGGCAGCGTTCCCAAAACTGCGCGCGCCCTACTCTTCGCCATACTTCAGCCGCCGCCATACCGCGCCGAGCACGTTGGAATAATCGTCGGTCCAGACCCGCTGGTTGTCTTCGGATTCGGTCAGCGCCCATTGCTCCGACGATGCCAGCTTGCCGACATCGGCTTCCTCGCGCGCCGAGACCACCACCGAGGTCGAGAAGATGTATTCGCTGTCGCGGTTGGTATCCTCGCTGTAGACCCAGCTCTTGAGATCGTTGGCATCGGCGATGCCGACCACGACGCTGGCCAGTTCCAGGTGCCGGTTCGAGACGTGCATCAGCACCGCGCCCTGCGGCGCCAGCTTGTCCTTGTAGATCTCCATCGCCTCTTCGGTGGCCAGATGGATCGGGATCGCGTCCGACGAATAGGCGTCGACGATGATGAGATCGTAGATGCCGTTGGGCTCGTCGCGCGAACGTCAGCCGCGCGTCGCCGATCACCGGCTTCAGATCCGGCGCGCAGTTCCGGATGTAGGTGAAATATTTCGGATCCTTCGCGGTATCGACCATCGACTGATCGATCTCGAAGAACTTCCAGTCCTCGCCCGGCTCGGCGGAGCAGGTGAGCGAGCCCGAGCCGAGCCCGATCACCGCGACGCGCAGCGGACCGCCCTTGCGCTCGCGCACCGCCGCGATCGCCTGACCGATGCCGCCGTCCTTGTGGTAATAGGTGATCGGCTCGGGCCGGCCGGTGACCGGCGTGCCGTCGTCGTTCTGGAATTTCTCGGCGCCGTGGATCGTGGTGCCGTGCATCAGCACGTGATACTGGCCGTTCGGCGTCACCACGATCTTGTGCACGCCGAAGAAGCTGCGCACGGTTTCGACCCGCCCCTCGTCCGCCGGATAGATCCGGATCAGGGCCAGCGCCAGAACGACGATGGCGGCGAGTTCGGCCCTGCCGGCCAGGCGCAACACCGCCAGTATCATGCCGACCATCGCCACCGCGCTGATCACATAGACGCGCTGCTCCGTCCAGCCAGCTGAACAGCTTGCCGTCGCTGTAGGTGGGCGCGATCAACAGCACCGCGGCGACGGCAAGCAGCGGCCAGTACCAGCGGCCCCAGCGCGGCGCACTTCTCGTCCGTCGGCGGACGGCACAACACCGCCAGCGCGACCAGGACGGGATATTCCGCGACCCAGGAGAACGTGTAGGGCGCGATCAGCCCGGCAAACAGTCCGCCGACCATGCCGCCGAACGACAGCGCGACGTAGAAGCCGGTGAGATGGCTGGCGGCGGGGCGGGTTCGCGCCAGTTCGCCATGGCATGCCATCGCGATGACGAAGAAGCACAGCAGATGGCCGCCGAGCGTTATCAGCAGGTTCCGCTCGCCGGCCGAGGCCGCCAGCAGCACGACCACGCCGGCGATCGCCAGCGGCTGGACCATCAGCATCCATTTGTGCGGCAGCAGCGGACGCGACTGGAACACCAGCACCCAGGTCAGCAGATACAGCGACAGCGGCAGCACCCACAGCAAGGGCGCGGCGGCGACGTCGGTGGAGATATGCGCGGTTACCGCGATCAGGAGACCCGACGGCACCGCGGCGAGAAAGATCCAGCGCGCCCGCAAGGTCCATGGCGGCGCCGGGGCGTCGGCATCGTCGGCCGCGATGTCGACGGCGGCCGATGGCCGGCGAGCGCAGCAACAGCACGCCGCAAGCCGCGATCAGGACGATCAGCAATCCATAGCCGCCGGTCCAGATCAGATTTTGCGTGCGCAGCGTGAACATCGGCTCCAGCAGCACCGGATAGGACAGCAGCGCCAGGAAGCTGCCGATATTCGACGAGGCGTAGAGGAAATACGGATCGGGGCCGTTGGGATGGCCGGTGCGAACGAACCAGGCCTGCAGCAGCGGGTTGTTGGCGGCGAGCGCGAAGAACGGCAGTCCGATCGAGACCGCGAACAGGCCCAGCAGCCAGAAGGCGTAGCCTGAGGTCGGCGGCTCGCCCCACCCGCTCGGCGATCGACAGCGGCAGCGTCAACAATGCGACCGCCAGCAGCGCGAGATGCACCGCGACCGGGATCATGCGGTTGCTTGCAGCTGCATCAGATAATGCGCATAGGCGTAGCCGCCGAGCAGCAGCGACTGGAAGAACACCATCGCCACCGACCACACCGCCGGCGAACCGCCCAGCCGCGGCAGCACCATTTTGGTGAACAGCGGCTGCACCGAGAACAGCAGCAGCGCGCTCACGAAGATGGCGGCGGTATAGACGATCAGCACCAGCCGGTTTCGGGAGACGGAAGGCTGGTCCGTGGCGCGCGGACGGATCAGTGGAAGTCATGCAAGCTCCGGCTTGGACCCGGCGGGGCGCCGGGCCGCCGGCTGGGCGCGCCAGCGGCGGGCAATGGAGCATACGGCGGCGCGGCGGGCAATGTGCGGCGCGGAACCGGCACCGTCACTTAATGCTGGGCTGATATTCGCATCTTCGATAAGAATTGAAACGTCATTCCGGGGCACGCGAAAGCGCGAACCCGGAATCTCGAGATTCCGGGTTCATTGCTGCGCGATGCCCCGGAATGACGGCATCGATCAGAACCTTCTTGAAGCGACCATGACGGAAACGGACGTTGTCATCATCGGCGCCGGACATAACGGCCTCACTTGCGCGGCCTATCTGGCGATGGCCGGCCTGCGCGTGAAGGTGGTCGACCGGCGCAACGTGGTCGGCGGCGCCGCGGTGACCGAGGAATTCCATCCCGGGTTCCGCAATTCGGTCGCGGCCTACACCGTCAGCCTGCTCAACCCGCAGATCGCGGCCGATCTGAAACTGTGGCGATCACGGCCTGCGAATCGTCGAGCGCCGCGCGCAGAATTTTCTGCCCTCTCCCGACGGCAGCTATCTCCTGACCGGCGAAGGCCGCACCCAGCAATCGGTCGCGAAGCTCAGCGGGCGCGACGGCGCGCGGATCGACGCTTTCACAGCGGGAGCTCGAAGCTATCGCCGACGTGTTGCGCCAGTTCGTGCTGCGCGCGCCGCCCAACATCGTCGAGGGCTTTGGCATCGGCGCGATCGGCGAAGCCTTCAATGCGCTCGGCACCGCCAATATCCTGCGAAGGCTTTCGCTGGAGCAGCGGCGCAACCTGCTCGATCTGTTCACGCGCTCGGCCGGCGAGATGCTGGACGAGGCGTTCGAGAACGACCTGGTCAAGGCGCTGTTCGGATTCGACGCCATCGTCGGCAATTATGCCAGCCCCTACGCGCCGGGCTCGGCCTATGTGATGCTGCATCATGCGTTCGGCGAGGTGAACGGCAAGAAGGGCGTCTGGGGCCACGCCATCGGCGGCATGGGCGCGATCACGCAGGCGATGGCAAGCGGCGGCGCGCGGCCACGGCGTCGAGATCGAGCTCGACGCCGGCGTGCGCGAGGTGATCGTCGAACGCGACCGTGTCGTCGGCGTCATCCTCGACAACGGCAAAACCGTCCGCGCCAAATATGTCGCTTCCAGCGTCAATCCAAAACTGCTGTACACGCGGCTGCTGCCGTCGGATGCGCTGCCGGCGGAATTCCTCGGGCGCATCAAACATTGGCGCAACGGCTCCGGCACGTTCCGGATGAACGTCGCACTCAGCGCGCTGCCTTCGTTCACGGCGTTGCCGGGCGCCGGCGATCATCTCACGGCCGGCATCATCATCGGCCCCAGCCTCGGATACATGGACCGCGCCTGGCAGGACGCCCGCGACTACGGCTGGAGCCGCGCGCCGGTGGTCGAGGTTCTGATTCCCTCGACACTGGACGACACGCTCTGCCCGCCCGGCCAGCACGTCGCCAGCCTGTTCTGCCAGCACGTCGCGCCCGAATTGCCCGACGGCAGGTCGTGGGACGACCATCGCGAGGAGGTCGCCGATCTCATGATCGCGACGGTGGACAATTACGCGCCGGGTTTTGCCGCCAGCGTGCTCGGGCGGCAGATCCTGTCGCCGCTCGACCTGGAGCGCCAGTTCGGCCTGCTCGGCGGCGATATTTTCCACGGCGCGCTGACGCTCAACCAATTGTTCTCGGCGCGCCCGATGCTCGGCCATGCCGATTATCGCGGGCCGCTTAAGGGTCTCTACCACTGCGGCAGCGGCGCCCATCCCGGCGGCGGCGTCACCGGCGCCCCCGGCCACAATGCCGCGCGGACGATCCTGGGAGATCACCGCGCGCTGTTTGGCGAATCGAGCAGGTCCTACTTGGCCATCCGCCAGACCAGCAGCGCCACCGCCGCACCGGCCGCCGCCGCGATCACAGTGGTGAGCGACCCGGTGGCGAGCGCCAGCAGTGCGATGTGATAGCCGACGAACGCGCCGGCAACGCCGACAAATACACTGGTGATGGTGCCGCGGGTCGATCCGGTGAACTGCCGGGCGAGCCAGGAAGGCCCGGCCAGCCGATCGAACAGCACCCCGGCGACGGCGCCGATGCCGAGAACCAGAAGAAACGTCACGGCCGGATCGGTGGTGCGCATGGTCGGATTCTCCGCTTTCGAGTGAAGCTGAAGCACCTTACGCCGAAAATTGGCCGCGACACCAACCACAAGTCGTCATTGCGAGCAACGGGTCGCGCGAAAGCGCGCGACCCGTTTCGGAGCAACGGCTCGCAATGACGGTGGAGAAGTCGACGAACAACGTTGGGGACGGCCTGTGGAAAACCGGTGGATGACTTGTGTAAAAGCCGGTGGATTTTCTGTGCATAAGCCACGAGCCAGCCGGTGCATAACTACGGTATGTCCCGGTGCGCGTTATCTGCGAACAAACGGTAGTGCCTCAGTTTGAATTTTGCGCGAATTCCATCCCACCCATTGATCGTCGCGCCGTGGTATTCTGCTTTCTGTAAAGCAGGATGATTTGCCATGCCTAAAGGCCCCAAGGGCGAGAAGCGCCACGCCGACGCCGTGCAGAACGCCATGCTCATTGGCCGGATCGCCACGGGCGAT
>CAVUNF010000013.1:0-205462 GCA_963742695.1 uncultured Alphaproteobacteria bacterium | reverse complement strand
GGGTCTGGTTCACCTGCATCTTGGCGTAGGTCGCCATCAGGCCGCTTTCGTTCGACAGCGTCACCAGCTTGAAGCCCATGTTGATGGCGCGCGCAGCACCTTCGGCGCCGCTGCAATGGATGCCGGGATGGAGGCCGCGCTTGCCGCATTCCTTGACGATCTTCTCGTAGATCTTGAGGATTTCCGGCTCGTCACGGTCGAGTTTCGGCACCAGCCCATAGGAGAAGCCGAGATCGGAGGGACCGACATAGACGCCATTGATGCCCTCGACATCGAGGATCGATTCCATGTTCCCGATCGCGGTCTTGGTCTCCATCATCGGCAGCAACACGATCTCGTCGTTGGCGGTCTGCTGATAGGTGCCGGCCGAACCGTACATGCCGGAGCGGATCGGGCCGTTCGATCGCGTGCCCTTCGGCGGATATTTCGAATACTGCACCAGGGCTTCCGCCTCCTCCTTGGTGTTGATCATCGGGCAGATCACGCCGTAGGCGCCGCCGTCCAGCACCTTGCCGATGATGCCCGGCTCGTTCCAGGGAACGCGGACCATCGGCGTCACCGGATGGCCGTTCATGGCCTGAAAACACTGCACCATCGACTGGTAGTCCTGCACGCCGTGCTGCATGTCGACAGTGACGCTGTCGAACCCGCATTGCGCGATCACTTCGGCGGAAAACCCAGAAGGAATCGCAAGCCAGGCGTTCACTACGGCCTTGCCCGAGGCCCATACTTTCTTGACGTTGTTTGCCACTTTGTTTCCTTCCTGTGTGTTCAAATCCGTCGTCAGTGCGAGGAGCGCTTGCGACGAAGCAATCCAGCTTGCGCTTGCAGCTATGGATTGCTTCGCTGCGCTCGCAATGACGGTTTAAAATTCAACTCGTCGCCCGCTGGATACTCACTTCGCTGACGCCGACTTCCCGTGCCGTGTTCACTATCGCTGCCCAAGTATCATCCGGCAAGGGCACGCCGTTTTTGGTGCGATCAGCGCGCGTTTTGCGCTCGGGATCGCCGGGGATCAGCACGGCATCGGTACCGCCGACCGGCTTGGTCGCCCGGATGAAGTCGACATAGCGCGAGATTTCGCCGTCGAAATACTGGCTGGTATCGACCACCTTGGGGTCGATGTAGATCGCGAGCATGCCGTTGGCAAAGCGCCGGTCCGGCG
This sequence comes from uncultured Alphaproteobacteria bacterium, assembly GCA_963742695.1. Lineage (GTDB taxonomy): Bacteria > Pseudomonadota > Alphaproteobacteria > Rhizobiales > Xanthobacteraceae > Bradyrhizobium. Next base: position 204,297 of record CAVUNF010000013.1, on the reverse strand, counting down.
CGGTCGCACCGGTCCCGGTCAAGGCGCCGCCGAGCAATTCGCAAATGAACGCCAGCCCCGAACCCTTGTGCTCGCCGAACGCACGGATCGCGCCGGTGCCTGCCGTGTGGTCGCGCGGTCCCTCCGCGCTGAACGGCCCGTACAGCACCGCCGGATCTTCACTCAAGGTGCCGTCGGCGTCGATCAGGGCACCCTTCGGCAATTTCTTGCCGCCGCGGCTTGCCACCAGCACCTTGCCTTCGGCGACGATCGAGGTGGCAAAGTCGAGCACGATCGGATCCTGGCCCAGCCTCGGGATGCCGACGCAATAGGGCGCGGTCGACAGCCGCTTCTCGACGCCGCCATGCGGCGCCACCAGCAGCGAGCCGGCGGCATTGACGAAATGCACCGAGACCAATCCCTCGGCGGCAGCCATTTCCGCCCAGTCGCCGACGCGGCCGATATGACCGGCATTGCGCAGCGCCACCGCCGACAGCCCCGCCTTCTTGCACTTCTCGATGCCGATCCGGACCGCCTGCGGCGTCACCGTCTGTCCATAGCCGAACTTGCCGTCGATCACCGCCAGCGACGGCGTATCGACCACGACCTCGACGGTCTGGTCGGGGACTACCGAACCCATCTTCTTCCACCTGACATAGACCGGCACCCGGATCACCCCGTGGCTGTCATGCCCGGTGAGGTTGGCGGTCGTCAGGTAAGTCGCGATACGCTTGGCTTCTTCAGGCGAAGAGTCTGAATGGGCAAACACCTCGGCAACGAAATTGATCAGATTTTGAACCTGTATGGTGACCATGTCTGGATTTTCGCCTTGTCATCGGGGCACCGCATCGCCCGCGGCACACCCTCGCTCCCGCGCCGATTTTTATGACCGGCTTGGCCGGCACTTGAGCGAAAAATCGCGCGCCTGTCTATGGTTTCGACCCCTCATCGGCGCGTGATTGCGATCATTTGCCGGCCGCTATGCATCGTGCCGGTAGCATCATGCAAATTTGCGCTCACTCCTCCGCCTCTGCATTCCCTTCATCGGCCACTTCCATTGCCGAAAGGCTGCTTTCCAGCACGCCGAGCATGTCCTGCAGCTCGGCGAGCTTGCGGGCGCCGTAACGCTTGGTGATGGCGGCATAGATCGCTTCCGACGAAGGCGCCACGGCCTCCATCAGCTTCAGGCCCTTTGCCGAAATCGACACCACGCTGCGGCGCAGATCGGCCTTCGCCAACCGGCGTTCGATCAACTGACGCGCTTCAAGATCGCGCAGAATTCGGGACAGGCTCGGCCCCAACAGGAAGGCCACGCGCGCAAGATCGGTAACTTCAATGGCATCGACCGCGGCAAGCGCGCGCAAAATCCGCCATTGCTGCTCGGTGAGGCCGTGATGCCTGAGCGACGGACGGAACTGCCGCATCACCGCTTCGCGGGCGCGCAGCAGCGACATCGGCAGCGAACGGGAGAAGTCGCGCATCGGCACGCGCCGGCCGCCGGCATGGCCTGCCGGGCTGGAACCGGAATTCTTTGGACGGTTTCTTTCGCGCCATTTCTTCCAAGCTCTGGCCGATCGGATGTTTCCGGTTTGCGCTGCAACACGCAGCAATTCGGTTTGCTCCGAACCATTTAACATGTTAATCATATTCCGGCACCCTCTTTTTTACTGGTCCCCCATGGCGCTTTCCGCAGACGACATCCGCAACGCCGCCGAGCGGCTTCATCAGGCGGAAAAGACCAGGCAGCAGATCCGGCAGCTTTCGCTGGATCATCCCGGCATCACGCTGGAGGATTCTTATGCCATTCAGAAGGCGTGGGTCGCGATCAAGGTTGCCGAGGGCCGCGTCGTCAAAGGCCACAAGATCGGCCTGACCTCGAAGGCGATGCAGAGCGCGCTCAATATCGACGAGCCGGATTCCGGGATTCTGCTCGACGACATGTTCTTTGCCGATGGCGGCCTCGTGCCGTCGGACCGCTTTATCGGCACGCGAGTGGAAGCCGAACTCGCCTTCATCATGAAGACGCGGCTGGCGGGTCCGGACTGCACGATGTTCGACGTGCTCAACGCCACCGACTTCGTGGTGCCGGCGCTGGAAATTTTGGACACCCGCATCGAGCGGGTCGACGCGAAAACGAAGTCGACCCGAAAAATCTTCGATACCATCGCCGACAATGCGGCCAATGCCGGCATCGTGCTCGGCGGCCGGCCGCTACGCCCGCTGGATGCCGACCTGCGCTGGATCGGCGCATTGTGCTATCGTAACGGCCAGCTGGAGGAAACCGGGCTTGCCGCCGGCGTGCTCAATCATCCCGCCGCCAGCGTGGCCTGGCTCGCCAACAAGATCGCGGCCAACGGCCTCGCGCTGGAACCGGGCCAGGTGGTGTTGTCGGGATCGTTCATTCGCCCGATCGAGACCCGCAAAGGCGACACGATCCAGGCCGACTATGGTCCCTATGGCACGGTGAGTTGCTACTTCGCTTGAAGTTGACCGAAGAATCGTTGGAGTACAGGACATGCCGCATTTCACCATCGAATATTCAGCCAATCTCGACGCGCGCGTCGATATGGCCAAAGTGGTGGAGGTGGTCCGCAAGGCGGCGGTGGAGACCGGCATCTTCCCGCTCGGCGGCATTCGCGTCCGCGCGGTCCGCTGCGAGCATTACGCGATTGCCGACGGCAACCCGCAGCTCGGCTTTCTCGACATGGTGCTGCGGCTCGGCGAAGGTCGCGATCTCGCCACCCGCAAGCGGGCCGGCGAGCACATCTTCAAGGCGCTGTCCGCCCATCTCGACCCGGTCTTTAAAGAGACGAAGTTCGCGCTGTCGTTCGACATGCAGATCAACGACAAGGAAACCAGCTGGAAGCGCAATAACATTCATGAAGCGCTGAAAGCGGAGGCCGCCCATGGATAAGGTCTCGCCGAAGGACGTGTTTGCCGCCAATCGCGACCGCGCAGCACCGCTGCTCAAGCAGCTCCGCGCCGACGGCATCGGGCACATGATCAACGGCAAGATCGTGCCGTCGATCTCGGGCGATGTCTTTGAGACGAAATCGCCCATTGACGGCGCGGTGCTGGCATCGGTGGCGCGCGGCAATGGTGAAGATATCGACCGCGCCGCGACCGCGGCAGCGCGTGCCTTCAAGGCCTGGCGCGACATGCCGGCAACGGCGCGCAAGAAACTGCTGCATCGGGTGGCCGACGCCATCGAGGACCGCGCCGACGATATCGCCGTGCTCGAATGCATCGATACCGGCCAGGCCCATCGCTTCATGGCCAAGGCCGCGATCCGCGCTGCGGAAAATTTTCGCTTTTTTGCCGACAAATGCGCCGAAGCCCGCGACGGCCAAAACACGCCAAGCGAGGAGCACTGGAACGTCTCGACCCGGGTGCCGATCGGCCCGGTCGGCGTCATCACGCCGTGGAATACGCCGTTCATGCTGTCGACCTGGAAGATCGCCCCTGCCCTGGCGGCCGGCTGCACCGTGGTGCACAAGCCCGCGGAATGGTCGCCGGTCACCGCCGATCTGCTGGCCAAACTCGTCAAGCAGGCCGGCGTGCCGGACGGCGTGCTCAATACCGTGCACGGCATCGGCGAGGAAGCCGGCAAGGCGCTGACCGAGCATCCCGCGATCAAGGCGATCGGTTTTGTCGGCGAAAGCTCCACGGGCTCCGCGATCATGGCGCAGGGCGCGCCGACCTTGAAGCGGGTGCATTTCGAACTCGGCGGCAAGAACCCGGTGATCGTGTTCGACGACGCCGATCTCGACCGTGCGCTCGATGCCGTCGTGTTCATGATCTACTCGCTCAATGGCGAGCGCTGCACCTCGTCGAGCCGGCTCTTGATCCAGCAAGGCATCGCGGACAAATTCATCGAGAAACTGACGGCGCGCGTCAAGGCGCTGAAGGTCGGCCATCCGCTCGATCCCGCCACCGAAATCGGGCCGCTGATCCACGAGCGGCATCTGGCAAAGGTCTGTTCCTATTTCGACGTCGCGCGCAAGGACGGCGCGGTGATCGCCGTCGGCGGCAAGCCGCATGACGGCCCGGGCGGCGGACACTACGTGCAACCGACCCTGGTCACCGGCGCGCATGCAAAAATGCGGGTGGCGCAGGAGGAAGTCTTTGGTCCGTTCCTGACGGTGATCCCGTTCCGCGACGAGGCCGACGCCATCGAGATCGCCAACGGCGTGCAATATGGATTGACCGGCTATGTCTGGACCGGCGACATGGGCCGCGCGCTGCGCGTTGCGGATGCGCTGGAGGCCGGCATGATCTGGCTCAATTCCGAGAACGTCCGGCATCTGCCGACGCCGTTCGGCGGCATGAAATCCTCAGGGATCGGCCGCGACGGCGGCGACTATTCGTTCGACTTCTACATGGAAACCAAGCACGTCTCGCTGGCGCGAGGCACGCACAAGATTCAAAAACTGGGGATTTAACAATCAACGTCATTCCGGGGCATGCGAAGCATGAACCACAGATGTGCAATTGCACATCGGGGAATCTCGAGATTCCGGGTCCGGTCCTTCGGACCATCCCGGAATGACGAAAATAATCAGGAAACCGCATGCCCGTTCCGACACACATCTTCGATCCGCCGTTCAACATCGTCAGGTGCAGCCATGTCGTGCTCGACGTGGTCGACCTGAACGCCTCCAGCGAATTTTACGCCAACACCGTTGGCCTGCATGTCGAGGATCGCGACGACAAGGCGGTGTACCTGCGCGGCAGCGAGGAGCACCAGCATCACTCGCTGGTGCTGCGCAAGGCGGCGACATCGGCCTGCAACCGGCTGGGCTTCAAGGTCGGCAACGAAAACGATCTCGACAAGGCCGCCGCCTTCTTTTCCGAGCACGGCATCACTTACGCGTTTACCGAGCAGCCGTTCCAGGGCCGCACGCTGCAATTCACCGACCCCTTCGGCTTTCAGCTCGAACTCTATGCCGCGATGGAACGGCGTCCGCATCTGCTGCGCCGCTATGACCTCTACAAGGGTGTTCACCCGCAGCGTCTCGACCACTTCAACGTATTCGCCGCCGAGGTGCAGGACACCGTCGACTTCTATGCGCGGCTCGGTTTCCGCCTCACCGAATATGGCGAGGAAGACGGCCCGAACGGGCGCATCGCGGCGGCGTGGATGCATCGCAAGGGCAATGTGCATGATTTTGCCATCACCAACGGCAAGGGCCCTCGCCTGCATCATTTTGCCTATTGGGTGCCGACGGCGATGAACATCTTGCATCTCTGCGACGTGATGGCGTCGAGCGGGTTCCTGAAAAATCTCGAGCGCGGGCCCGGCCGCCACGGCATTTCGAACGCGTTCTTTCTCTATATCCGGGATCCCGACGGCCACCGCCTCGAGCTCTACACCAGCGATTATTTTACCGGCGATCACGATCACGAGCCGATGCGCTGGTCGCTGAAGGATCCCCGGCGGCAAACCTTGTGGGGAGCGCCCGCGCCGCGCTCCTGGTTCGAGCAGGGATCGCCATTCCCCGGTCAGGCGATCCGCGAGCCGCTGTTCGTCGCCGACGTCACCATTGCGGACTGAGTTTGGACACCTGATGACCCATCACCGCCTCGCGACCTTTTCCATCGACGGCTCGACCCGATATGGCGCGGTCGTCGACGGCGGCATCGTCGATCTCTCCGCGCGTTTCGCGAAGGATTACCCGACGCTGCGCGAGGTGATCGCCGCCGGCGCGCTGACGAAGCTCGCGGAGGAAGCCGCAGGCCGTTCGCCCGACTTCGCGCTCGATGCCATCACATGGCAGCCGCCGATCCCGGCGCCGGAGAAGATCATCTGCATCGGCGTGAATTACCCCGACCGCAACGCCGAATACAAAGACGGCCAGGACGCCCCAAAATATCCCAGCATGTTCATGCGCACGCCGCGCTCGTTCGTCGGCCACAATACGCCGCTGGTTCGACCGCGGGCCTCGGCGCAGCTCGACTACGAAGGCGAAGTGGTTTTGATCATTGGCAAGGCTGGCCGGCATATTCCGGAGAGCGCGGCGCTGGATCACATCGCCGCCGTCACCCTGTGCAATGAGGGCACCATCCGCGACTGGGTCCGCCACGCCAAATTCAACGTGACGCAGGGCAAGAACTTCGACTCAACCGGCAGCCTCGGCCCGTGGCTGGTGCCCTATACGGATGAATCGCAGATCGCCGATATCCGGCTGACCACGCGGGTCAACGGCGAGACGCGGCAGGACGACCGCACCGGACGCCTGATCTTCGGCTTCCGCTATCTGATCAACTACCTCTCGACCTTCACCACGCTGGTGCCGGGCGACGTCATCGTTACGGGCACGCCGACCGGCGCCGGCGCGCGGTTCGATCCGCCGCGCTATTTGAAACCCGGCGATGTCATCGAGGTCGAGGCCGACGGCATCGGCACCTTGCGCAACGGTGTGGTCGACGAGGCCGCATGAATTTGCCCGCGAACGAATGGACACGACCATGACTGTGAGTTCCGGCGGCGAAGCCATCGTCTCTGGCCTGGTCGCGCACGGCGTCGACACCGTGTTCGGCCTGCCCGGCGCCCAGATCTATGGCCTGTTCGACGCCTTTCATCAGGCGCAGTTGAAGGTGATCGGCGCCCGTCACGAGCAGGCCTGCGGCTACATGGCCTTTGGCTATGCGCGGTCGTCCGGCCGGCCCGGCGTGTTCAGCGTGGTGCCCGGCCCGGGCGTGCTGAATGCCGGTGCTGCCCTGCTCACCGCGTTTGGATGCAACGAACCGGTGCTGTGCCTGACCGGTCAGGTACCGACGTCATTCCTCGGCAAAGGCCGCGGTCATCTGCACGAGATGCCGGATCAACTGGCAACGCTCAAGAGTTTTGTGAAATGGGCCGACCGCATCGAATACCCTGATAATGCTCCGGCGCTGGTCAGTCGCGCGTTCCAGGAAATGCTGTCGGGCCGCCGCGGCCCCGCCTCGCTGGAAATGCCGTGGGACGTGTTTACCCAGCGCGCGGAAACCGGACCGTCAAAGCCGCTCGATCCGATTCCGGCGCCGCTGCCCGATCCCGATCGCATCAAGGCCGCCGCGGCATTGATTGCCGCCAGCAAGGCGCCGATGATTTTTGTCGGCGGCGGGGCGATTGACGCCTGCGATGAAATCCTCGAACTGGCGGAACTGATCGACGCGCCCGTGGTGGCGTTCCGCAGCGGCCGCGGCATCGTCTCCAACGCCCATGAACTCGGGTTGACGATGGCGGCGGCCTATCGGCTGTGGCCGACGACCGACCTGATGATCGGGATCGGCACGCGCATGGAGCTGCCGGCCTCGGGATTCCGATGGCCGTTTCAGCCGGCCGGGCTGAAATCAATCCGTATCGATATCGATCCTTCGGAAATGCGCCGCCTGACGCCTGATGCCGCCGTGGTCGCGGACGCCAATGCGGGAACGGCCGCGCTGCTCGCGGCAACGCGGAAGGTCGGCTACAGCAAGACCAGCGGCCGCCGCGCCACGATCCGCGAGGCCTCGGCGACGGCGCTGCGCGAAATCCAGTCGGTGCAGCCGCAGATGGCCTATCTGAACATTTTGCGCGAGGTGCTGCCGCACAATGCCATCGTCACCGATGAACTGTCCCAGGTCGGCTTTGCCTCCTGGTATGGTTTTCCGGTCTACGAGCCGCGTACCTTCATCACCTCGGGCTACCAGGGCACGCTCGGCTCGGGCTTTCCGACCGCACTCGGCGCCAAGGTCGCGAATCCGGACCGACCGGTGGTCGCGATCACGGGCGATGGCGGCTTCATGTTCGGCGTGCAGGAACTGGCGACCGCCGTGCAGTTCAACATCGGCGTGGTGACGCTGGTGTTCAATAATAACGCCTATGGCAATGTGCGTCGCGACCAGCGCGAGCGCTTTGATGGCCGCGTGGTGGCGTCCGATCTGGTCAATCCGGATTTTGTCAAGCTCGCGGAATCCTTCGGCGTCGCCGCGGCGCGCGTGAGCGCGCCGGATCAGTTTCGCGCGGCGCTGGAAAAGGCGCTGGCGCATGGCGGGCCATATCTGATCGACATCGAGGTGCCGACGGATTTGGAAAAGACGCCGTGGACATTCATTCATCCGGCCAAGCCGTAGGAACGCCAAAACACGACACCGTCATTCCACACTTCCCTTCGCCCGCGACGCCGCAATCAGCAACAGCCCCGCGCCGGCGACCGCCCAGCACGCCACCGGCGCCCACTGCAGCAGCGGCGCGTATTCCGGCAGTTTCTGCAAGCCGCCGGCGACCGCTCCCAGCCGCGCGAAGGTGGCAAGCGCCAGCGCGGAAAATACCAGGCCGACCACCTTGCCTTCCGCGCCGGTCTCGCCGATCGCCAGCGCCGCCGAGACCGCGCTCATCAGCATGCAACCCCAGGCCGCACCGGCCATGAACTGCGCAACGATCAACACATTGAGGCTGCCGGCGAATTCCGCCACCAGCACCGCCACCGCGCCCAGCAGGCCGGCGACGCCCATCACGATCAATCCGCCGCGGCGTTTGGTCACCACGCTGGCCGGAAACATCGCAATGTTGAAGCCGATCCAAAACACCGGCACCAGCCATTGCAGGTCATCGGGCTTCGCGAAGCGCAGGTAGAACGGCGCGCTGTTGATGCTGAAATGCAGCTGATAGCCCAAGGCGAGAATCACCATCGATGCAATGAAGATCAGCGGCACCTTGCCGAGCGGTTTTGCCGGCGCAGCCGGTGGGGTGGATGCTGGAGTTTCCTGCGCGATACCGCGCTCGACCCTGGACAAGGCCAGCGCCGTGACCAGCAACACGACACTTGAAATGATGAACGGCCACCGCGGATCCTGATTGCGCAGCACCACGCCGAGATAGGGCGACACCGCGCCGGCGACGCCGTAACCGAGCAACGCCAGCGCCGACAAGAACGGGATCGACGATTTCGCGCGGTGTTTCCCGAGCAGCGTCAGCGGCGGAGCGCGCAGCGCCGATGAGGTGATGACCCAGATCACGATCAACGCAATGAACCAGCCCTGCGCGCCCGGGCCGTTGCCGGCGACGAACGGCAGCGCGACAAAGGCCGCGCACGACACGGCGGTCAGGATTCCGACGAACGCGCCGAGCCGGCCGACGAAGCCGGCGATCCTGTCGGCGGCAATGCCCATCGCGGTGTCGGTGATGGTGAAGATCGCCTGGTCCAGCATGATGATGAGGATCACCACCGACGGCGCGATCCCGACCTGTGCTGCGAGTTTCGGCAGAAAGATCACGTAAGTGGTCCAGCCGAGCGTGAACACCAGCTGCAGGATCGCAAGATATACGCCGGTTCGGGTGCCGCTCGTGGTCGTCGCTTGATCGCTCATGGTGCCTCCCAGCACGGTAAGCGTAGACCAGAGCAGACAGTGATAAAGGAGAGCGCCCCGTTCGCGGCTGCGCTAGGGGAGAACGGGAACTACGCGTCTCACCCCGCCTTGCGGAAAGTCAGGTTGATGCGCTGGCGGCCTAGTTGGGCATGTTCGCCGTCGGCGAGCGGTGCCACGCCGTGAAACGCCAGCCGGGCCGGGCCGCCCCAGACTACGATGTCGCCATGCTCGAGCCGAAACCGGCGCGGCTTGTCGCTACGCTTCATTCCGCCGAACAGAAAGGTCGCCGGCAAGCCCAGCGACACCGAGACGATCGGCGCGTCAAAATCGGTCTCGTCCTTGTCCTGATGCAGCGACATCCGCGCGCCGGGCGCATAGCAATTGATCAGGCAGGCGTCCGGCGAGAATGGCGCAAAGCCTGCCGCTTCTGCCGCCTGCCCGGCCAGTCGACAAAACGAAGGCGGCATCGCCGGCCAGGGTTTTGCGGTTTCGGGATCGACGCCGTCGTAGCGATAACCTGAGAGATCGGTGACCCAACCGATCCGGCCGCAATTGGTCATGGCCACCGACATCGAATGGCCGCCCGGCGTCACCATATGTCGAAACGGCGCCTGCGCCACGATCGCGCTGATATCCGCGATCAGTTCGCGCTCAATCGGCCGTGCGAAGCCGCGCAACAGCACGGCGCCCTCCGCCATCGCTTCCTGCGGCGGGGCGGACGTCAGGAACGCTTTCGAATAAATCAGCAGTCAACAGCGCTCACTTCGCGTCATGAAAAATCACGCCCAGGGTATGACGATCACCGGAGCGGATCCGGCTCACGCCGTGGCGCAGATTAACCCGATAGAATCCGCGCGTCCCCTGCACCGGCCGGTGATGCACAGCAAAAGCCACCGCATCGCCTTGGCGCAGCGGCACCACTTCGGGCCGCGACTGCATCCGCGGCCGCTGCTCGGTCAGCACGAATTCGCCGCCGGTGAAATCGCGGCCCGGTTCCGACAGCAGGATCGCGACCTGCAGCGGAAACACGTGCTCGCCATAGAGATCCTGGTGCAGGCAGTTGTAGTCGTCGGCGCCGTATTGCAGCAGCAGCGGCGTCGGCCGGATCTGGCCCGCGGCATGGCAGCGCTTCAGGAACGCGGCGTGGCTTTCCGGATAGTTGATATCGATGCCCATCGTTTCGTTCCAGCGGTTGGCGACGCCGCGAAGCTGTTCGTACAGCGCCGGACGCAGCCCCGCGATCAGATCGGGCAGCGGATAGGAGAAGTATTTGTACTCGCCGCGGCCGAACCCGTGGCGGCCCATCACGACCCGGCTGCGGAAATGTGTATCGTCGGGATAGAGCGCCGCCAGTTCGCGGCACTCATCGGCCGAGAGCAATCCCTTCAGCACGGCGCAGCCCTGCGAATCGAGTTCGCCGGTTGCCTGCGCCCAATCGATCGCCTCGACGCGCGCGGCGGCGGATGGGGGCACGGAGCAGAGGATGTTTTTTGCGGTTGATGTCATGGGGATCAATTTGGCAATTCGGCACGCGACTGATGCCACCCGATTCCCGGGAAAGGTGCCCTCTCTCCGCTCTTTGCGAGCGAAGCGGAACCGCGAATCCAGGCTTTGCTGGAACCCAAGGCACTGACTCATCGCCCTGACGAGATTCGCTCGTCTCGGTCCCGCGTTCGCGCGGCGATGACGATGCGAGCGCGATGCACTCACCCCAGCACCGGCAGCTCGATCACATCATATGCATGCTTGATGCTGCGCTTGAGCACCGGATCCTCGAGTTCATATTCAAAACGGCTCGCCGGGCGGATACCGCCCTTGGCGGCAAAGGTGCCGCCGAACATGGCGCAGCCGTCCGGAAACTTTTTGCCGCCGAAGCCGAGCCGAATCAGGTCCTCAACCGGGAGCATCGCGTCGAGCGTGCCTTCCTGGTACAGCACGCGTGCGCCATCGATCCAGGCATAGGCGCGCAGGATCATCCGGTCCCAGTGGCCGATGACGTCTTCCAGTTCCCACAGCACCGGCGCCATCACCTTGTCGCACATCTGCTTCGACACCGTGACGCTGTAGGTCTCGACCTTGCGGTCGGTGTGATCGGAGCCGAGGCCGACGAAGATGCGGCCCTGCCAGCCGATCAGCACGAATTCGACCTCGCCGCTGGAGTTGCCGCCGCTGACTTCGATGCTGTCTTCGGTGGTCAGCCGCCGCGCCGAGACGCGATAATAGATCGGCGTCGACGCCGGCCGCGCAATGCCGATGGCTTCGAGTTCGGCGATGTGCTTGTCGCGCGCCACCGGATCGCGGCCGGTCCAGCCGGCAATCACGGCCTGATCGATCGGCAGCGTCAGCGGGACGGTCGCGCCATCGGCGTCGATAACGGTGAATGCAAGATCAAACACGGATGGCGGCCTCCATTCCGGCGGCGAGTTCAAAGATGCGGCGGTCGGATCCGCCTGCTGCGGCGAGCATCAGCCCGACCGGCACCTCGCCTTCGCGATGGCAGGGCAGCGAAATCGCGCAGCCGTCGATCATGTTGATCAGCGTGCAATTGCGCAGCGCTGCCAGATTGGCCTTGGTGAAGTCCTTGTCGTCGGCGAGGTCGGCAATGCGCGGTGGCGTGTTGGCGGTGGTCGGCATCACCAGCGCGTCGTAGGGCGCAAGGCGCGCCGCGGCGCGCGTGACCAGCGACTTGCGGGCTTGCGAAAAATCGACGTAGTCGGCCGCGCTCAGCGCTTCGCCGCGCAGAATGCGCATCGACACCCGGGGATCGTAGACGTCGCCTTTGCTGGCGATCAGATTGGCGATGCCAGGCATAGCTCTCCGCCGCGGCAAAGCCGCCCCTGGCGTTCATCGGCGCGACGTCGAGAAATTCCGGCACCTCGATGCGCTCGATCAGCGCACCCTGACGCGACAGCGTCGCCAGCGCGCGTTCAAAAGTCTTCGCCAGCGCCTCGTCGAGATCGTCGAGCGCGACCGTGGTCGGCACCGCCAGCCGCATGCCCTTGATCGGACGCGGCTGCAGGGGAACAAAGGCCTCGTTGGCGAGCACGGCGTCGAGCACAGCGCAGCAGGCAACGGTGCGCGCCAGCGGGCCGATGCTGTCGAGCGTGAACGACAGCGGCACGGTGCCGTCGAGCGGCACCCGCCGCTGCGTCGGCTTGTAGCCGACGATGCCGTTAAAGGCCGCCGGAATCCGGCAGGACCCGCCGGTGTCGGTGCCGAGCCCGCCGTGCGCCATGCCATCGACGACGGAGACCGCGGCACCCGACGACGAACCGCCGGGCACGTGGCCGACCCTGCGATTCCAGGCGCCCTTGGGCGTGCCGTAATGCGGATTGATGCCGATGCCGGAGAAAGCGAATTCCGTCATGTTGGTGCGGCCGATCACCACAAAACCGGCCCGGCGCAGCCGCGCTACCGCCGGCGCATCGGCTTCGGCCGGCGCTGAATCATCCAGCGCGCGCGAGCCGGCGCGGGTCACCTGCCCCCTGATGTCGAACAGATCCTTGATCGAAATCGGAATGCCGGCGTAGCGCGACGGCGCGGCCTTGACCTCGCGCAGCCGGTCCATCGCTTCGGCGGCCTCGATCGCCGCCTCCGCATCGACGTGAATGAAGGTGCGCGCGCCCTCGCCCGAGGGTTCGGCGATCCTGGCGAGGCATTCGTCCACCAGCTTGCGGGCGGTGGTGCGGCCGGAATCGAGATCGTCGGCCAGGGTGGCGAGTGTCGGGGCGTTCTTCATTCCTATTGTCCTCAATCTCCAGGTCGAGCAGCGCGGAGCTCAGCGACTTGCCATGCGCGTCCAGCGCCAGCGAGCGCGTTACCCCGCCGCCGAGCGCTGCGGTCATGACGAAATTCAGCGCCGACAGGTTGGGCAGTTCATAGCGGACCACATCGCCTTCGACAACGCCGGCAAAATGCGCCTTCACCCGCGCGCTGGTGAGCTGCGCCAGCAGCAGCGGATAATGCTTCGCGTCATAGGCGATGACGGAGATGTTGGAGGTGTTGCCCTTGTCGCCGGTGCGGGAATGGGCGATCTCGCGCAGCTTTGTCATTCACGCCCCCACGAACTGTACGCGCGGTTTTGCGAGTTCGCGCGGCAGCAGCACGGACGCCACCGCCACGACATCGCGCGCCGATTTCCAGGCGCCGCCGCCGGCGGCGGGGCCATTGGTGTAGAGCGTTTCGACCTCGTTGCCGATCCTGACCGCCTCGCGCAGGTTTTCGGTGCGGCCGGCGACGCGAACCCGCACCTCGTAAGGTTCGTTGGCCATTGCGCGGGCGGAAACCTCCGCGCCGTGCAGCGACTCGACGCCGACAAGTTCGAAGCGCAATTCGCTCGATGCAACGCCGGTCAGCTTCAGCCGTTCCCGAACGATTTCCAGCGCCAGCCGTCCGCGCGCCAAAGCGCCGGGACCGGCATAGGAAATCTGCCCCTCGCCGATAAAGCTGTCGACATAGCCGACCGAGACCTTCAGCGTGCCGGTGCGCTTGGTCCCGCGCCCGCCGCTGACGCGCACGCGATCGGTGCCGATCTCCTCGACCTTCACGTGCGAAAAATCCGCGACCACGTCGGGCTGGATGTATTTTTCGGGATCATGCACCTCGTAGAGCAATTGCTCCTTGCAGGTCTGCGCCGTCACGGCGCCACCGGAACCCGCCACCTTGGTGATGACGAGGCTGCCGTCCTCGCCGACTTCGCCGATCGGAAAGCCGAGCCGGGCGAGATCAGCGACATCCTTGTAGCCGGGGTCGGCAAAATAGCCGCCGGTGATTTGGCCTGCGCATTCCAGCAAATGTCCGGCGACGGTGCCCTGCCCCAGCAGATTCCAGTCGTCCATCGCCCAGCCGAAAGCATGGATCATCGGCGCCAGGAACAGCGCGGGATCGGACGCCCGCCCGGTGATCACCACATCGGCGCCACCGCTGAGTGCCTCCGCGATCGGCTCGGCGCCGAGATAGGCATTGGCGGACAGCAGCCGATTGCCGAGCTGCTTGATGGTGCCGTCGAATTCCATGATCGGGAGATCGCCGTCCTTGCAGGCGTCGAGCACGTCGTCGCCGGTCACCGCGGCGATTTTCAGCGACAGCCCGAGCGACCGCGCGATGTCGGCGGTCCTGCGGGCTGCGGCGACCGGATTGGCCGCGCCCATATTGGTGACGATCTTGATGCCCTTGGCGGCACAGAGCGGCAGCACCGCGCGCATCCGCTCCTCGAGCAGCGGATCGTAGCCGCCGTCGGGATTTTTCATCCGCGCCTGCTGCGCCAGCGCGACGGTGCGCTCGCCGAGACACTCGAACACCAGATATTGAATTTCGCCCTTCTCGGCGAGTTCGACCGCGGGCTCGATGCGATCGCCGGAATAGCCGGCGCCGGATCCTATTCTGATCGTTCGCAAGATGATCACCGTCGTCATTGCGAAGCAATCCAGCTTCTTTATTCGAAGGAAGCTGGATCGCTTCGTCGCGGAGTTTATCATCGGGCCGGCCGAAGGCCGGACCCGTTGGCTCCTCGCATTGCTATCACGGTATCGATCAATTCGCTTTCAATATTGGCGGAGGTAAAGCGGCTCCACTACAAGTGACGGCGACCCTAGCGCGAGAGTTCGCTGGCATACAAGCTGGATGCGGGCTGGCAGTGCGCCTCCCGGACATGCGGCCATGCGCAAGCTTCGCTGGACCGTTGACCGGGGATAGTCAAATGTCGCATCAAGACTGCAACGAAAGCGGGCCACGCGGCCCGGACGCCTAAGGGAGGCAATGACCGATATGGCCGAGCCAGCGCGCGCGCGACCGAAACCGACCCCGGAAACCCAGCATTTCTGGGATGGCACTGCAGCCGGCGAATTGCGGCTGCAGCGCTGCGATGCCTGCGCCAATGTCTATTTCCCGCCGCGCCCGTTCTGCCCTTCCTGCGCCTCGCGCAAGGTCAGCATCTTCAAGGCCAGCGGCAAGGGCACGCTGTACAGCTACGTCATCAACCATCGGCCGGCAGCACCGGGTTTCACGCCGCCTTACGCGATTGCGGTGGTGGAACTGGAGGAAGGCCCGCGGTTGATGAGCAACATCATCGATTGCCCGCAGACGCCGGAGGCGCTCGAACTCGACATGAAGCTGGAAGTCGCGTTCGAAAAGCTCGACGACAAGATCACCCTTCCCTTGTTCCGTCCGGCGAAGGGCTAAGCATCATGCGCAGAAACGCAGTCGCCGTCGTCGGCGCCGCCGAGACCACCGAGCTTGGCGTCATTCCCAACATGTCGCAGATCCAGTTGCACGCCGATGCGGCGCTCAACGCCATCGCCGATGCCGGACTGAAATTGTCCGATATCGACGGCATCGCCACCGCGGTGGAAACGCCGCAGCAGATCGCGCATTACCTCGGCATTACGCCGACCTGGGTCGACGGCACGTCGGTCGGCGGCTGCTCCTTCATGCTGCATGTCCGCCATGCGGCGGCGGCGATCGAGGCTGGGCTGTGCAAGACCGTGCTGATCACCCATGCCGAGAGCGGCAAGTCGATGATCGGCAAGCAGCCGCGCTCGACGCCCGCGGACAGCCTCAATGGCCAGTTCGAAGCGCCGTTCGGCGTCTACGGGCCGCCCAGCATGTTTCCGATTCCGGTGCTGCGCTACATGAAGACCCACGGCATCACCCATGAGCAGATCGCCATGGTCGCGGTGGTGCAGCGCGAATGGGCCGCGAAGAACCCGCGCGCCACCATGAAGGCGCCGATCACGGTCGAGGACGTGTTGAACTCGCGGATGATCGCCTATCCGTTCCGGATCCTGCAATGCTGCCTCGTCACCGATGGCGGCGGCGCGCTGATCCTCACCTCGGCCGACCGCGCCAGGGATTTTCCGACCAAGCCGGTCTATATCCTTGGCACGGGCGAGAGCGTGGAAACGCCGATGGTCAGCCAGATGCAGACCTTTGATAGCTCGCGCGCGTTCCGAACCGCGGGGCCCCTCGCCTTCAAGGAAGCCGGCATTGCGCATAAGGACGTCGATCATCTGATGGTCTACGACGCCTTTGCACATCTGCCGCTGTACGGCCTCGGCGATCTCGGCTTCATGCCGCACGAGGAAACCGGCAAATTCATCGCTGACGGCCACACGCGCCCCGGCGGCAAGCTGCCGCTCAACACCAATGGCGGCGGGCTCAGCTATATGCATTCCGGCATGTACGGCATGTACGCGCTGCAGGAGAGCGTGCGGCAGATGCGCGGCATCGCGCCGGCGCAGGTGCCGGGTGCGAAGATTTCGGTGTGCCACGGCGTCGGCGGCATGTTCGCCGCAAGCGGCACGGTTATTTTTACGAACGAGAAGTAATCACGTTCGTCATTCCGGGATGGTCCGAAGGACCAGACCCGGAATCTCGAGATTCCCGATGCGCAATTGCGCATCTGCGGTTCGCGCTTCGCGCGCCCCGGAATGACGAACAACAACGGGAGGAGCCCCCATGACCAAATCACTGCAGGACAAAGTCATCATCGTCACCGGCGCGGGGCGCGGCATCGGCCGCGAGATCGCGCTGCTTTGCGCGGCTGAGGGAGCAAAAGTCGTGGTCAACGATCCCGGCGGCTCCGCCGACGGCGCAGGTTCGTCGGCGACGCCAGCCGAGGAAGTTGTGGAAGAGATCAAGAAGCGCGGCGGCATTGCGGTACCCAACTTCGAGTTGGTGGCGGAAGCGATCCCTGCGAGCAGGATCGTCAAGACCGCGACCGATCATTTCGGCCGGCTCGATGGTGTGGTGAACAATGCCGGCATCCTGCGCGACATGATCTTCCACAAGATGAGCGTGGAAGCATTCGAAGCCGTCATCAAGGTGCATCTGATGGGCTCCTTCTACGTCAGCCACGCCGCCGCGCGCATCTTCCGCGAACAGGAGAGCGGCTCCTTCGTGCACTTTACCTCGACCTCCGGCTTGATCGGCAATTTCGGCCAGGCCAACTACGCCGCCGCCAAGCTCGGCATCGTCGGGCTCTCGAAATCCATTGCGCTCGACATGGGCCGCTTCAACGTGCGCTCCAACTGCGTCTCGCCGTTCGCCTGGACCCGCATGATCGGCACTATTCCCACCGAGACGGAAGCCCAGAAGGTTCGGGTCGAGAAGATCAAGCAGATGGGCCCGGAGAAGATCGCGCCGATGTGCGCCTATCTGCTCAGCGACCTCGCCAAAGACGTCACCGGGCAGATCTTCGGTGTGCGCATGAACGAGATCTTCCTGTTCAGCCAGAACCGCCCGCTGCGCTCGGTGCAACGGAGCGAAGGCTGGACGCCGCAGACCATCGCCGAGCATGGCATGCCGGCGCTCAAGGAATCGTTCTACAAGCTCGACCGCTCGGCAGATATTTTTCCGTGGGACCCGATCTAACCACCGAAGCGCAGGGTGGGCAAAGGCGCGCTGGCGTCGTGCCCACCAAGACGAAGCAACAGAGTGGGCACGGACCTCGCAAAATCCTGCCCGTTTTATGCCCGATTGCGGGCTCACGATTCCCCTCCCAACCAAAAAAACAACGGGAGGAAATCATGTCAAATTTATCAGGTTTGCCCGGCCCCCAAGCTCAAACCGGTGGCCTCGATCGCCGCACATTGTTGCGCGGCGCCACCGCGCTGGCCGCAACGGCCGTGACCATAAAAACGGCCTCGGCGGCCACCGTCACGCCATTCGGCCAGACCGGCGTAGTAACCCCGTCAACCCAGCCACTGCCCTTGGGACCGCTGCCCGGCGCCCGCTATCCCGATGCCCGCCTGGAGTTGCTGAAAAAGAAAGGGGTCTCGTTCGGACCCACCGGCTTCCCGGCCTTCGCCGGCACCATGGCGGTCGAGCGTGTCGCAACCGGCTTCCGCTGGGCCGAGGGACCGGTCTACTTTCCGGCTGGGCGCTACGTACTGTTCAGCGATATTCCCAACAACCGCATCATGCGCTTTTCGGAGGATGACGGTCACGTCAGCGTATACCGCCATCCCTCGATGAATTCGAACGGCAACACCATCGATCGCGAAGGGCGCCTGATCACCTGCGAGCATAGCGGCCGGCGGGTCACCCGGACCGAACTCGACGGCTCGATCACGATCATCGCCGACAAGTTCAACGGCAAGAAGCTGAATTCACCGAACGACGCGGTTGTCGCCGCCGACGGTTCGATCTGGTTCTGCGATCCAGCCTATGGCATCGGCGGCTTTTATGAGGGCATCAAGGCCGAGCCCGAGCAGGACAAGAAAAACGTCTACCGGGTCGATCCGAAATCCGGTGACATCAAGATGGTCGTCGATGACTTCGTGCAGCCCAACGGCCTGTGCTTCTCGCCCGACGAGAAGAAGCTCTATATCTGCGACACCGGCTTCACCGACGGGCCCGACAACCCGTCGCATATCCGCGCCTTCGACGTCGATCTCGCGGCCGGCAAGCTTTCCAACAGCAAGGTGTTTGCGGACATTCCCAAGCCCAGCATTACCGACGGGCTGCGTTGTGACACCGCCGGGCGTGTGTGGTGCTCGGTGGGCTGGGGCGATCCGAACGAGGACGGGGTGCGCTGCTACATGCCCGACGGCGATCTGCTCGGCAAGATCCACATCCCGGAAACCGTCGCCAATCTGTGCTTCGGCGGGATGCAGCGAAACCGGCTCTACATCTGCGGCTCGTCATCGCTCTACGCGGTCTACACCAGCGTGCAGGGCGCCATGAAGCCGTAAGAGAGCGAATGGGGAGTGGCGAATAGCGAATAGGGATCTTCCATTCGCTACTCGCCATTCGCTATTCGCGACCTACCTCACCCGCTATTCCGCAACCCCGCCGAAATCCCGTTGATGGTGATCTGGATGCCGCGCAGCACCTGTTCATCGGGATTTTGTGCGCGGTGCTCCTTCAACAGCTCCACCTGCACATGGTTGAGCGGATCGAGATAGGGGAAGCGGTTGCGGATCGAGCGCTCCAGCAGCGGGTTGCTCTGCAGCAGGCGCTCCTGCTCCATGATCTTCAGCAGCGTATCGATGGCGCCGTGCCATTCGGTCTTGATGCGTCCAAAAATGTTTTCGCGCAACGCGACATCAGGCACCAGTTCGGCATAGCGCGAAGCGATCGCGATCGAGCTCTTGGCCAGCACCATGTCCATGTTGGACAGCAGCATCCTGAAGAACGGCCATTCGCGATAGAGTTCCTGCAGGAACGGCATTCCCTTGTCGGGATGCTGCTTGATCCAGATCTCGACCGCGCTGGCGAAACCGTACCATCCCGGCAGCATCAGCCGGCATTGCGCCCAGCTGAACACCCAGGGAATGGCGCGCAGGTCCTCGATCTCGCGGGTCTTCTTGCGCGAGGCGGGACGGCTGCCGATATTCAGCGTGGCAATCTCGTTGATGACGGTGGAGCCCCAGAAGTAATCGGCAAATCCTTCGGTCTCGTAGACCAGCCCGCGATAGGCCTTGAACGCCAGCGCCGACAATTCGTCCATCGCCTTGAGATATTCCGGGCGCGGCGCGCTGTG
Source organism: uncultured Alphaproteobacteria bacterium (assembly GCA_963742695.1). Taxonomy (GTDB): domain Bacteria; phylum Pseudomonadota; class Alphaproteobacteria; order Rhizobiales; family Xanthobacteraceae; genus Bradyrhizobium. The sequence goes on along the minus strand of CAVUNF010000013.1, from coordinate 184,502 downwards.
CTTGGGCTGCAGCAGACTGGCTTCAAGCGTCGCCGCGGCGAGGATTTCCAGGTTGCTGCGGCCGACTTCGGCGTTGGAATATTTGCTGGAGATGATTTCGCCCTGCTCGGTGATGCGGATCTGGCCGTTCACCGCGCCGCCGGGCTGCGCGATGATGGCGTCGTAGCTCGGCCCGCCGCCGCGGCCGACCGAGCCGCCGCGGCCATGGAACAGCCTTAAGCGCACATGGTGCCGCTCGAACACCTCGATCAGGCCGATCTCGGCCTTGTAGAGTTCCCAGCCCGAGGTGACGAAACCGCCATCCTTGTTGCTGTCGGAATAGCCCAGCATCACTTCCTGAACGCTGCCGCAACTGTCGACCAGCTTGCGATAATCGTGGATCGAAAGCATGCGGTCCATGATGCCGCTTGAGGCCTGCAAATCCTCGATGGTCTCGAACAGCGGCACGATGTTGATGGAGCTGCGGCCGGAAGGATGGACGAGGCCGGCCTCCTTCAGCAGCAGCGCCACCTCCAGCATGTCGGACACGCCCTTGCACATCGAGATGATGCATTGGGGAATGACATCGCTGCCGAATTTGGCATGCGCTTCGGCCGCGGCATGGAAGACCGCGAGTTCGCCTGCCGTCTCCTCGCTGTATTTGACGAAGGCCGAGGTCAGCGGCCGCGCATTGCCCAATTCCCTGGCGAGCAGCGCAATCCGCGCCTCTTCGTTCAAGGCCAGATAGGACATGCCGGGCATCGCTGCGTCGATCAGTTCCGCGACCGTGCGCTCGTGCACGGCGGAGTTTTGCCGGATGTCGAGGCTGGCAAGATGAAAACCGAAGCAATCCACCGCTCGGCGCAGCAGCCGCAGCCGTCCGCGCGCGATAACGCCCGAATTGTTCGAGATCAGCGAGCGATAGAGAATATCGAGATCGGTCTTGAACTCGCCGACACCGGCATAGGCAGCGGCTTCGCCGACCGGCGGCCGGGTAATTCCGACGTCCAGCTTCAGCGCGGTCGCAGTGAGCCGGGCATAGATGCCCGATACCGCCAAACGATACGGCTCGCCGCTGCGATGCGGCGACTTGTCGGGCGACCGCTCGGCGAGAGTCCGCAGATCCTTCGAGACGTCGGCAAGATGGGCTGCGAGCGATAGTTCGGCACCGAGAAGGTGCAACTCCTCGAGATAGAAGCGCAAGACGCGGCTTGACTGCAGCTTGAGCGTTCCGCGCATCACTTCCGCCGTGACGAACGGGTTGCCGTCGCGATCGCCGCCAATCCAGCTTCCCATCCTCAGGAAAGACGCCAGTTCACCGCGCGCGGCGGCCTCGCCCTCGTTCAACTTGTCTTCCAGCGCGCAATGCAGCCGCGGCACCTCGTGCAGGAAAGTGTAGTCGTAGAATGAAAGGCCGTTGGCGACTTCGTCGAGCACCGTGAGCTTGGTGCGGCGCAGGAGATTGGTCTGCCACAGCGTCAGCACCGCGCGGCGCAACTGTTCGTCGCTGGCCTCGTTTTCTTCCGGCGTCAGCTGGACCCGTTCGCGCCGGTCCAACAGGGCCGCGATCTCCATCTCGCGGTCGATCGTGCTCTTGCGGCGGACCTCGGTCGGGTGCGCGGTCAGCACCGGACTGATCAGGGCTCCGCCGAAGAATTTGCGCAGGTCGGCCGCGCTGAAGCCTGCCGTGCGCGCATGCGCCAAGGTCAGCGGCAGCGTCCCCGGGCGCGGCGCACCGCCCGCCGTCGAGCGCGCCCGCATCTGCCTGATGTTGTTCTGGTCCTCGGCGATGTTGGCGAGATGCGAAAAATAGCTGAAGGCGCGCACGATGCGCACGGTCTGGCTGATCGACATGCTGTCGAGGATCAGTTCGAGCTCGCGCCGCGCCGGCTTGTCGTCATCCCTGTGAAACCGGATCGAGGTCTGCCGAATGCGCTCGACCAGGTCGAACACGTCGGCGCCCTCCTGATCGCGCACGGTATCGCCGAGAATGCGTCCGAGCAGCCGGATATCCTCACGAAGCCGCGCATCCGCCTCGAGATCCTCGCTGCGGTTGGGACGCACGTCAGGTTCGGAAGGCACAATCTGGGGTGACATGGTAGCTGCTCCAGAAACTGCCCGGCAGCCCATTGAGTTGCAATTTTTTTGCCGCAGCGCAAGATAAAGATGGAGGCAGGCTATCCACCCTTGTCCCGGCGAACGTCGGGAAGACGGCGTGCTAAATCCTCCGCCCTGCCCGTTCCCAATAGGGATCGCGCAGGCGGCGCTTGAAGATCTTGCCGGAATCCTCGCGCGGCAGTTGGGCATGGATTTCAACGTGTTTAGGCACCTTGTAATCGGCCAGCGAGGTTTTCAGCCGCGCGCGGATGTCGCCGACGTCGAGCGTCACGCCTGCCTGCGGTTCCACCACCGCCATCAAGGCCTCGCCGAATTCCGCATCGGGAATACCGAATACCGCGCAGTCATGCACCCCCGGCACCGCATGCAGCGCGGCTTCGATTTCGGCTGGATAGATATTGACGCCGCCCGAGATCACCATGTCTCGCTTGCGGTCGCAGATGAAGACGTAACCGTCCCGGTCGATGTAACCGACATCGCCCGAGGTAATAAAACCGTCGAGATCGATCTCGGCGCGTTTTTCCGGTTTGTTGTGATAGGTAAAATCCGGATTGCCCGCGATCCGCGAATAGATCTCGCCGATCTCGCCTTGCGGCAGTACCTTGCCGTCGTCGCCGACAAAGCGAAGCTCCGCGCCCGGCGCAATCTTGCCGACGGTGCCGGGCTTCTTCAGCGCGTCCTCGGAATTGGCGAAGGTGACCGCGCCTGACTTCGGTGGAGCCGTAGAATTCATAGATCAGCGGTCCCCACCATTCGATCATGGCGCGCTTGACGTCGGCGGGACAGGGCGCGGCGGCATGGATGATGTGCCGCAGCGAAGAGACGTCGTATTTGCCGCGCACTGCTTCCGGCAATTTCATCAGCCGGATGAACATGGTCGGCACCATGAAGATGGTGTCGATCTTCTGCTCCTGGACCAGCCGAAGAAATTCCTCGGGATCGAACCGCGGCATCAGCACCAGCGCGCCGCCGAGACGGCCGGCGCGCAGGCCGAACGAATTCGGCGCCGAATGATACAGCGGCCCCGGCAGCAGCGCCCGCGCGCCGGGCTTCAGGCCGTAGATCATTGCCCGCATCCGCTCCGAAGAAGCAGCTCTGCTCAGGCGTCGGGGCGTTGCGGCGCACGCCCTTGGGATGTCCCGTCGTGCCCGAGGTGTAGATCATGTTTTGCGGCTGCGGCAGCGCCGGCCCGTCATACGGTGTCTGCTGCTACGATCCAAGTTTCCATATCCTCGGCGAAATCGGGCGCGCGAAGGTGATCAGGATCGATCTTGTAATTTTGCAGAATTTCCGGCGGCGTCGGCACGCTGAGTACGGTGACGCCGGCCGGGATCGCATCGCGCAACTGATGCAGCATGTCGGCATGGCCGATCAACACAGGCGTTCCGGAATCCTTCAGGATGTAATTGATTTCCTCCGGCTTGAAATGCCAGTTCACCGGCACGCCATAGGCGCCAAGCCGCATCGCCGCATAGGCCGCCTCGATGAAAGCGATGTCGTTGCGCATCAGGATGCAGACGCTGTCGCCTTGCCTGACGCCAAGCTTTTGCAGTCCGCCGGCGATGCGGGCGGCGCGGTCGTCGACCTCGGCATGGTCGCGCTTGCGATCGCCGCTGATGATGCCGAGGAAGGGTGAGGATGCTTCGGTCATTTTTGTTTTCGTTGTTGGAAAATACTGATGATCGTCATCACCGGGCTTGTCCCGGCGATCCACGTCTTGCTTCGGTACGCGAATGCAAAGACGTGGATGACCGGGTCAAGCCCGGCCATGACGGTATGTGTGTTATCCGACATCCGCAAATCTTGGCGCCCGCTTTTCGATATTGGCGCGAACCGCCTCGAGCTGGTTGGGTCCGCCCATCAGCTTCATCTGCTCGACGGATTCGGCGAGCAACGCTGGACCCGGATCGACCTGGAGGTTGTTGAGCATGCGCTTGGCGGCGCGGATCGCTTCCGGGCTCTTGCCGGCGATCTCGCGCGCGACCTCGAAGGCGGCGGCGCGGGGGTCGTCGCAGATCCGCGTGGCGAGGCCGTAGCTCAGGGCCTCCTGCGCCGAGAAAATCCGCCCGGTATAGGTCAGTTCGCGCAGGATATCGTCGCGCACCAGACTGGCCAGGATCGGCGTCCCCGCCATGTCGGGGATCAGCCCCCATTTGATTTCCATGATCGACATCCGCGCGTCCGGCGTGAGGAAGCGCATATCGGCGCCGAGCGCGAGCTGAAACCCGCCGCCGAACGCCACGCCCTGGATCGCGGCAATCACCGGCACCGGAAGCTGGCGCCATCCCCACACCGCTTGTTGCGGAAAATTTGCGAGTCCGTGGGTGCGCGCTGAAAGGTCGCGCTTTTCGCCGCCCGCTATTCCGTTGCCGCCCTGCTCCTTCATCGCGGCGAAGCGGCCCATGTCGAGGCCGGCGCAAAACGAACGGCCCTCGCCGGACAATACTACCGCCCGGAGGCCTTTTTCATAGGCCAACCGCGCAGAGGTGGCAACCAGCGCCTCGAACATCGCGGCATCGAGCGCATTCATTTTGTCAGCCCGTACCAGGCGGACGTCGGCGACGCCCTCCGAGATCGACACCGAGACGCGGTCATCCATGCAAATTCTCCCCTGCTCTTCTTCGTTGTTGCCGCTTTACAGAAAGGCGTTGTGCGGATTTAGTCAATCAACCAATTAACAGACAATCGCTTTGGGTGGAAACCAGCCATGTTCAATGAAAAGCTTCTGACGGGGCGGCGCATTCTTGTCACCGGCGGCGGCACCGGCCTCGGCAAGTCGATGGCCGCGCGCTTCCTCGAGCTCGGCGCCGAGATCCATATCTGCGGCCGCCGCAAGGGCGTCTGCGACGAAACCGCGACCGAACTGATGGACCTCTATGGCGGCCGGGTGATGAGTCACGGCGTCGACATCCGAAACCCGCTCGCGGTCGACGAGATGATCGAGACGATTTTTACCGAGGGCCCCCTTACCGACCTCATCAACAACGCCGCCGGCAATTTCGTCTCGCGCACCCAGGACCTGACGCCGCGCGGCTTCGATGCGATCGCCAACATCGTCATGCACGGCACTTTCTATGTGACCCACGCCGTGGGTAAGCGCTGGATCGCCGCCAAGCAGCGCGGCAATGTGGTGTCGATCACCGTGACCTGGGTCCGCAACGGCAGCCCCTATGTGGTGCCCTCGGCGATGAGCAAGTCCGCGATCCACGCCATGACCATGTCGCTGGCGATGGAATGGGGACGCTACGGCATCCGGCTCAACACCATTGCCCCCGGCGAGATCCCGACCGAAGGCATGAGCAAGCGGCTCAATCCCGGCGATGCACCGGGCGCGCGGACCATTGCCAGAAATCCGATGGGCCGGGTCGGCAAAATGGAGGAACTGCAGAATCTCGCGGTGTTCCTGATTTCCGGCGGCTGCGACTGGATCAACGGCGAAACCATCGCGATGGACGGCGGCCAGGCGCTCGCCACCGGCGGCAACTTCTATGAGCTGCGCGACTGGTCCGACGCCGACTGGGACCAGCGCACGCGATTCGATCAAGGCGCAGAACGAGAAGGATCGCTCCGCGCGGGGTGACTCGTCCCGGCGAGGCGGGACGACGGTAACAGACACACGGGAGAAACATGTCCGCTTTGGAAGTACCGGCCAACCTCGCCGACATGGTGCGGGCGCGGGCAAAGGCCCGCGGCGATGCCGTCGCGTTCGAATTCGAGGGACGCCGGACCAGTTTTGCCGAGTTCGACGTCAAGACCAACCGCGTCGCCAACGGGCTGAAGGCGCTGGGCGTCAAGCCCGGCGAGCGCATCGCCTATCTCGGCAAGAACAGCGACATCTATTTTGAGCTCCTGCTGGGCGCGATGAAGGCCAATGTGGTGATGGCGCCGGTGAACTGGCGGCTGGCCGGACCCGAGATCGCCTTCATCGTCGGCGACTGCAAGGCGCCGGTGCTGTTCGTCGGGCCTGAATTCATCACCCAGGTCCGCAACATCCAGTCGGTACTGCCGGATCTGCGCAACGTGATCACGACCGAAGGCGGCGCCCCGGAATGGCAGGATTTTGCGGCATGGCGCGACGCCCAGAGCGGCGATGACCCCGGGGTCAAGATCGGCCGCGGCGACATCGCGATCCAGCTCTACACCTCAGGCACCACGGGCAAGCCAAAGGGCGCCATGCTGTCGCATGCCAATTTTTTCAACCTGGTGGAGGCCGGAGGGGACCAGAAGCCCGACTGGAATAAATGGAGCGCCGATGACGTCGTGCTGGTGGCGATGCCGGTGTTTCACATCGGCGGCTCCGGCTGGGGCGTGATCGGCCTCTACCACGGCGCTAAAAGCGTGATCGCCCGGGAGTTCGACCCAACCAAGGTGCTGGACTTCTTAGAGAAGTCCGGAATTACAAAACTGTTCATGGTGCCGGCCGCGATGCAGTTCGTGGTGCGGCAACCACGCGCCCGCGAGGTGGATTTCTCAAAACTGAAATACATGCTCTATGGCGCCTCGCCGATTCCCGCCGCCCTGCTGAAGGAATGCATCGAGGTGTTCGGCTGCGGCTTTGTGCAGTTGTACGGCATGACCGAGACCACCGGCACCATCGTGGCACTGCCGCCGGAAGATCATGTCGAGGGGCTGGACCGGATGCGCTCGGCCGGCAAGGCGATGCCGGGCGTCGAGCTTGTGATCCTCGATGCCGATGGCAACCGGTTGCCGACGGGCGAAGTCGGCGAGATCGCCACACGCTCCGGCTCCAACATGGCCGGCTACTGGAATTTGCCGGAAGCCACCGCGAAAACGCTTGATAGCGACGGCTGGCTGCGCACCGGCGATGCCGGCTACATGGACAGCGACGGCTATCTCTATATCCACGACCGCATCAAGGACATGATCATTTCAGGCGGCGAGAACATCTACCCTGCCGAGGTCGAAAGCGCGATCTGCGATCATCCCGATGTCGCAGAAGCCGCCGTGGTCGGCGTGCCCGACGACAGATGGGGCGAAGCGGTCAAGGCTGTGGTGGTAATGAAGCCGGGCAAGCAGGCGACATCATCCGACATCATCAATTTTACCCGCGAGCGAATTGCAGGGTTCAAGACGCCGAAGTCGATCGATTTCATCGAGGCGCTGCCGAGGAATGCTTCGGGGAAGATTTTGCGCCGGCATTTGCGCGATCCGTTTTGGGCGGGGAAGGATCGGCAGGTGAATTAGAGTGTTCTTCACCTTCGCCCCGCTCTGCGCGGGGAGAGGTGAAGAGAGCCCCCTCAGTGTTTTCCCGCGCCCATATACCCGAACAGGAACCCCGCCACCTTCCGCTTCTGGATTTCCTCGCTGCCTTCGGTGATGCGGTAGCGGCGGTGGTGGCGGTAGATGTGTTCGAACGGCTTGTGGCGCGAATAGCCCATGCCGCCGTGCACCTGCATGGCGCGGTCGGCAGCTTCGCAGCACAGCCGGTTCGCCCAGAAATTGCACATCGAGACCTTGTCGGACAGCGTGTGCTCGACCTCGGCCTGGGTCAGCTTGTCCATCTCCCAGGCGGTCTTGCGGATCAGCAGCCGCAGCATCTCGGCTTGGGTGGCCAGTTCCACCAGCGGCCACTGGATCGCCTGGTTCTCGGCCAACGCCTTGCCGAAGGGTTTGCGTTCGCGCGCGTACTTTACACTCTCATTGATGCAGTAGACCGCCGCACCGAGCGAACTCGCGGCTTGCCGGATGCGGTTCTCATGCACAAAGCATTGCGCCAGCGACAGCCCGCGGCCGACCTCGCCGAACAGTGCGTCGTCGGGCACGAAGACATCCGTGAAACTCACGCGCGGGTGGTCGGTCGGCATATTGAAGGTCCACATATATTCCTCGACCTTCACGCCCTCGGCTTTCGCCGGCACCAGCAGGCAGGTGATCCCGCGGGCATCGCCGTCCTCGCCTGAGGTGCGGGCGAACAGCGCGCAATGCGTCGCCACATGCATGCCGGTGGTCCACATCTTCTGGCCGTTGACGATCCATCCCTTGACGTTGTCGCGCGTGGCCGGTACCGCACGGGTTTCCATATGGGTCGCGTCCGAACCGTGCTCGGGCTCGGTGAGGCCGAAGGTGATGCGATATTTGCCGGTGATGGAGCCTTCGATCATCGCCTTTTGTTCGTCGGTTCCGTAACGGTCGAGCATGGTGACCAGCGGCAGATTGCCGACGATCGAATGTTCGTTCTGCAGATCGTTGTGCAGGCCAAGTCCCTTGGCGGCAAAATGCTCGCGGATCACCGCCATCCAGAGGTTGGAACCGTCCTTGCCGCCGTAGCGCTTCGGGATCGCAAAACGCAGATGGCCGGCGGCGTCGGCGAGATTCTTCACTTTGCGCAGCAGCGCTTCCCACTCATGCCGCGGCAGGCCGCCATTCTCGAAATCGGTGCGCGCCCATTCGCGGCGATGATCGAAGAAGCGGATGTTGTCGTCGGCTGCTTCAATTGGCTTGATCTCGCGCGCGATGAATTTGTCGAGCTCGGCGAGATAGGCGACCAGGTCGGCCGGCAATGCAAAGTCCAAGGCGCGCTCCCACGAGTTTAATTATCGTTATTGCCGGCGATTAAGGTGACAACCCCAAACCAAGTCAAGCAATGGAATTGACGCGTGTGGCGCGCAGGCGCCTTGCGTAATTGGGTGGCGTCCGGCGGTGCGAGCGGGCTAATATCGCGGCCACATTCCACGCCACAGAAAAAAATCCAAGGAAGCGACATGAGGGAGCGAACATGGACCTGAAATTTTCCACGGTGACACGCAAGGGCCCGATCACGATCGTGACGCTGTCGCGCCCCGAAGTGTACAACGCGCTGCATACCGATGCGCATTTCGAGCTCAACAAGGTGTTCGACGATTTCGTCGCCGATCCCGAGCAATGGGTGGCGATCGTCACCGGCGCCGGCGACAGGGCGTTTTGCGCCGGCAACGACCTGAAATGGCAGGCGGCGGGCGGCAAGCGCGGCTGGGACACCGGCGGATTTGCCGGCCTCACCGCGCGGTTCGACTGCGACAAGCCGATCATCGCCGCCGTCAACGGTGTCGCCATGGGCGGCGGCTTCGAAATCGCGCTGGCCTGCGACCTCATCATTGCTTCCGAAAATGCGAGGTTCGCGCTGCCAGAGCCGCGCGTCGGCCTCGCCGCTCTCGCCGGCGGCTTGCAGCGGCTGCCGCGGCAGATCGGACTGAAGCGCGCCATGGGCATGATCCTGACCGCGCGCCATGTCACCGCGGCCGAGGGCAAGGAACTCGGTTTTGTCAACGAGGTGGTACCATTGGGCGAAGCGTTGGCCGCCGCCGAGCGCTGGGCCGAGACCATCTGCCAGAACTCGCCGATGTCGATCCGCGCCTCCAAGCAGGCGATCCAGAAGGGAATGGCGGTATCGCTGGAGCAGGCGATAACGGAGCAGCGTGAATATCCGGCGGTGAAGGCCATGGCGGCGTCGCAGGATTACATCGAGGGGCCGAAGGCGTTTTCGGAGAAGCGCCCGCCGAAATGGGTGGGGAAGTAAGCGGGAACACGCCGCCCTCTCCGCCGTCATTGCGAGCGAAGCGAAGCATCCAAGCGTGCCGCACTGACTGGACTCCGTCGCACGCATCCTCGCAATGCGGACTTCGCGTCATTCGAGGCGCGAAGCACGAACCCGGAATTGACTTCGTCGCAGTCTCCGCGCGATGCCGGAATTAGGGCGCTACTTACTTCTCGCCCCAACTCCCTCTTGTACGACCCGTAGTTCGGCTGATCGACCGCGAGCTTGTCCATCGTGGTCTGCCACAGGTGATCGGCCAGCCCCGGCGTTTGCAGATCGACTTCGCCTTTGGCGATTTGATCGGCGAGCGCGCGGTTGAGTTCGGCGAGCGAGCCATCCGAGCCGAGCAACTGCTTCAGCCGTCCGAGCTCCGCGGCATCGCCCGCCTCCTCCAGCTTCAGTTGGCGCGTCACCAGATCGAGCGCGTTGATGCCGACCCGCAGCTTGAATGCGTTGTGCCCGCTGATCCCGGGCGCGATGTCGTTGCGCAGAAAATCCGCGACCGCCTTTATCAACTCTTCCTGTGTCGGTTCGTCCTGCATCTCATTTCCCTCGCGGAGCCAAGCAATCGCAACAAATCGATTTCGGTTTCCGACGCGCGGCGCCCGATCATGGCGCGTTCCATCGAATGGTCGGGGCCGCTGCGAAAGCGCTGCATCATGCCGCAGCACATCACGCCCCAGCGCAGCGTGCCCATCACTTCCCAGAATTTTACACGCGCCGCGTCGACGCGGCGGCCGGCCGCCTCATAGCCCGCGAACAATTCCTCGCGCGTGCCGAAACCGCCGACGGGCTTGTCGATCTCGCCGAAGCGCCAGGAATTGACGCAGATCCAGCCGAGATCCTCCATCGGATCGCCGGTGTGCGCCAGCTCCCAGTCCAGCACGGCGCGCACGCCGTCGGCGACCGATGATGAGATTGCCGTGGCGGAAATCGCCATGCACCAGCGTCACCTCGTCGGACGGCCCGGGGTCGCGCTCGCGCAGCCAGCGCAGCGCCAGTTCGAATACCGGCCGCGGCCAGCCGAAGCTGCGGTACTCGCGATCGAGATCCGCTATCTCCCTGGTCGACGTCATCTGCCGAAGTTTTGGCAATTTCGACGCCGGCAAGCCATGGATGCCGGCGATGACTCCGCCGAGCTGGCGCGCCAGCATCGGACGCGCCTTGGCAAATTGCGCGTCGCGCAGGATCTTTCGCGCGATGGTCTCGCCCTCGATCCGCGCCATGATGAAGCCGGTGCCGAGGTCGTCCTGCGGCTGCAGCACATGCATCACCTTCGGCGACGGCAGGCCGGCATCATGCGCCAATTGCATCAGCGTTGCTTCGGCATCGAGCCCCGCGGCGCGCCCCGGCGAGGCGCCATAACCCGGCGGCGCCCGGCGCAGGATGGCGCCGATGGGGCCATCGGGATGCACGATGTCGAACGACCAGGTCTCCTGGCTGGCGCCGCCGGACAGTTTTGCAGCTGATGTGACGCCGGTCGCACCCGGGCACCACGCAGCGACGCAGCGTCCGAGCTCTTCCTGCATCATTTGCCCTTGAATTTAGCGGGACGCTTCTCCAGGAACGCGGACACGCCTTCCCTGAAATCCTCCGCCACGCCAGCCTCGCGCTGCGATCGCTGTTCGAGATCGAGCTGTTCCTCGAACGAATTATCCTCGCTCTCCCAATAGAGCTTGCGGATCAGCGACAGCGCGACCGTCGGACCGTTCGCCAGTTCGTGCGCCATCTTCATGGTCTCTTCCGCCAGTGCTGCGTCGTCGTAGACGCGGTTGACGAGACCCCATTCCAGCGCCTTTTCGGCCGGCAGCCGCTCGCCCATCAGCGACAGCTCGACCGAGCGCGCCTTGCCGATCAGCCGCGGCAACAGCCAGGTCGAGCCGCAATCCGGCACCAGGCCGATGCGGCGGAACGCCTGCAGGAAATACGCCGAGCGAGCGCACAGGATCATGTCGCCCATCAGCGCAAAGCTCATCCCGGCGCCCGCCGCCGCGCCATTGACCGAGGTGACGATCGGGCAATGCAGATTGCGCAGCCGGCGCAGGACGGGATGGTAACCGATTTCAAGCGTGGCGCCGGCGTTGCTGCGGCCGGGTTTCTGGGTGTTGCGCCCCTGCAGATTGGCGCCGGCGCAAAATGCGCGCCCTGCCCCGGTCAAAACCAGGCATCGCACCTCGCTGCGCCGGTCGTCGATCGCATCGAGCGCCTCGGCAAGGCCGCCCAGCATGTCCATCGACACCGCATTCATCACCTCCTGATGGTCGAACTTCAGGATGGCCACCGGGCCGTCGAACTCGAGCGTGACGTGTGTGAACTGCATTTGTTTCCTCGTGAGTGATGCCCGCGCTATTTCGCTACGCGGTACAAAGGGTTCAATCTCAAACCCATATTTGATTTTCCCGGCGGCCTTGTCCATGGTTGGCAAGGGAACACCTGCCCACCATCGGACGCACGGCAGAACTCAACGTCAATCGAAACGGGAAACGCCCAATGAGCATTTTCGACCTCACCGGCCGCGTGGCCGTGATCACCGGCGGCAATGGCGGCATCGGGCTCGGCATCGCGCAGGCGCTGGCCGCAGCCGGCTGCAACGTCTCGATCTGGGGCCGCAACGCCGACAAGAACAATGCCGCCGCCGCGACCATGGCCGGCTGCAGCGGCAAGACCGACACAAGGATCTGCGATGTCAGCGATCCTGCTTCGGTCAAGGCCGCGATGGCCGCGACGCTGGATCATTTCGGCCGGGTCGATGGCTGCTTTGCCAATGCCGGCATCGGCGGCGGCGGACGCCACGCCTTCATCGACCGTACCGAAGAACAATGGCGCAAGATGTTCGCCACCAATCTCGACGGCGTGTTCCACGTGTTCCAGGCCGCCGCCCGCCACATGACCGAACGCGCCACGGCGGGCGATCCGTTCGGCCGTCTGGTCGCGACCTCGAGCCTGGCATCGATCTTCGGCACCGCGCGCAACGAGCATTACGCCGCGACCAAGGCCGCCATCAACGCGCTGGTCCGCGCGCTCGCGGTCGAACTGGCGCGCCAGGGCGTCACCGCGAATGCCATCCTGCCGGGCTGGATCAAGAGCGACATGACGGCGGGGATCATGGCCAACGAAAAGTTCGTGGCCAACGTGATGCCGCGAATTCCGGTGCGGCGGTTCGGCGAAGCAAGCGATTTCGGCGGCATCGCGGTGTATCTGATGAGCAAGGCGTCGAGCTATCATACGGCGGATTGTTTTGTGATCGATGGTGGGTATACGGCGTTTTGATGACTCGTGGCCGGTGAGCTAACTCTGCGCCCTGGAGGGGGAGGTCACGCGCTTGCAAGTAGCGGCTGGGTGTGAAGAGTTCACCGAAGCCGTCAACCCACCCGTCTTGCATCTGGAGATGCGATGCCGAGCTTACGCTCCAGGCGAGGCTAGATAGGCGCCGATCCTACACAGCGCATACTGACATTCTCGCGGCGCAATGCGCCCGAAGTTTTGCAAATCGTTCCGCCCAAAGAGAGGGCGCAGGGAAGACCGGGTGCGCGCTGCACCCGCGGTCTCATGTGCAAATTGTGCGAAATGGCGCACATGAGCATACAGGTTCAGCGGAAACACTCCGGCCTTCCCTGCGCAATGGCTTTACGGCTTATGCCGTGATCTCCTCGGCGACGAATTCTGTCTTGTCACCGTCATTGGCGGATTAAGGTTTGTCTAAACCCGGTTGGGCCGACGCACCTTCACCAACTTGACATCAGCAACGGATGCCAGGACCACACGGTTTTGCCGTACGCTTCAGCGCCGTTCGTCTGCGTGCCGCCGATCGCTCACGAGCGAAGCCCGCCCTGCCATCACGTGTCACGCCCGACGCTGCCGCGTCCACCGCATCCCGCCCCCACGTTCGTGACGTGCGCAACGCCCCTCAAATGGAGCAGGACGGGAATGGATATAGTTTTGATTTGGGTGCGGCGTCAAGCATTATTTCTGAAAATCAGAAAATAAGTCTGACAGATTTTGACGGCCGGGTGAGCAGCGAGTGCAGGGAGCGCGCCTCCGCGAAGCGACCCTTCGCTATTCGCTATTCGCCACTCGCCACTCGCTTACTTTGCCAGCCCGAGCGACTTCAGCGCCTTGCCGTTGTCCTCGTTGTCCGCCTTCATGAACTCCGCGAAGCCAGCCGAATCCTGATAGATCATGTCGAAGCCGCGCCGGTTCATGAACTCCTTGAACTCCGCGCTGTCCCAGGCCTTCTTGATCGCGGTCTCGTACTGCGTGGCGATCTCCTTCGGCACGCCCTTGGGCGCCGCAAAGCCGCGCCACACCCCCTTGTGCCACTTGTGACCCGTCGCCTCCTCGGTGGTCGGCACATCAGGGAAGTTCGGCGCGCGCTTCGGCGAGAAGAACACGAGGCTGCGGATACGCCCCGCCTTGATCAGCGCCTCGGCTTCCGGCATCGAGCACGAGACGAAGTCGACGCCGCCGCCCGCGAGATCGGTCAGCGCGGTCGCAGCACCGGTGGACGGCACCCAGCGGATCGAGTTCGGCGGCACGCCGTCGACCTGCATCAGGCCGGCGAGCGCGACATGCCAGCTTCCGCCCTGCCCGGTGCCCGAGGCTGTGAGCTTGTTCGGGTTCGCCTTGATATGCGCGAACAGCTCCTTGACGGACTTGTGCGGCGAGTTCGCCTTCACGTGGATCGCGGCGGGATCCTGGTTGACCAGCGCCAGCGGCGTATACTTCTCGAAGGTGAGATCGGTGAGCCCCACCCAGTGCATCAGGTTGATCTCGAGCGTGATGAGACCGAACGTGTAGCCGTCCGGCGGGGCGGTGGCGATCGCCTGGTGGCCGACCACGCCCGACCCGCCGGTGCGGTTCACGACGTTGACCGGCTGCTTGAAATCGCGTTCCAGCATCTGGGCGATCTGGCGCGCGACCGCGTCGGTGCCGCCGCCGGCGGCCCACGGCACGATCAGCGTGATCGGCCGCTCCGGAAAGGCCGCCTGGGCGTTTCCGGCACCGAGCAGGCTTGCGGCCGCAAGCGCCGCAAGCGCAAAATTTCTGACATGATTTCCGACTTGGCTAAACATTCGCAAATCCTCCCGCTTTTTTTGATGCGCCGGGTGAGACACCGCGACGCTGCGCTTATGCGCTATTCGCCATTCGGACGGCGGAGCGCCGGCATGTCAAGGGGATGGATTGACCGATTTGCCCGACGTCGGGCAAATCGCGGGATACCGCGCTGAGCTGCGCCTCAGTCGAGGAATCCGAAGCGTCGCGGCAACCAGAGGACGATCTCCGGAAAAATCAGGCACAACGCCACCGCCAGAAGCTGCAACGCCACGAAGGGAATAATTCCGCGATAGATGTGCTGCATCGTCACCGACGGCGGCACGGTGCCCTTCATGTAGAACAGCGCAAAGCCGAACGGTGGGGTCAGGAACGCCGACTGCAGATTTACCGCCACCAGGATGGTGAACCACAGCATGAAGTCCTTGTTGGTCGCCAGATGCGGCTCGAAGCTGAGCTTCGACAGGATAGGCGCGAAGATCGGGAGCACGATCAGGCAGATTTCGAGCCAGTCGAAGAAGAACCCCATGATGAACACCAGCGCCATCACGAAGATCATGATCTCCCAGCCGGAGTCGATACCGAGCGCCTTGAGGATTTCGACCACCAGATCGTCGCCGCCCAGGGCGCGGAACACGAAGGAGAACAGGGTCGCGCCGAAGATGATGAAGAACACCAGCGCGTTGGTCAGCGCCGCGCTCTCGATGACTTCCCTGAGCATTTTCATGTTGAGGCGCTTGTTGAAGGCCGCCAACAGCAGCGCGCCGGCCGAGCCGGTGCCGCCCGCCTCGGTCGGCGTCGCGAAGCCGCCGAAGATCGAGCCGAGCACGACGAAGATCAGCGCGGCCGGCGGCAGGAAGCTGCGCAGCACCATGCGCCACATCTCGCCGCTCGATTTCGGGCCGATGTCGATATGGAGCGGCGGCGCCAGATGGGGTTTGGAGAACGCCAGGATCCCCTGATAGACGAGATACAACATGGAGAGCGCGAGTCCGGGAATGATCGCGGCGGTGAACAGCGTGCCGACCGAGATCGTCAGCAGGTCGCCCATGATCACCAGCATGATACTGGGCGGGATCAGGATTCCCAGCGTTCCGGCCGAGGCGATGGTGCCGGTGGAAAGCTCCTTGGAGTAACCGGCGGCCAGCATGGTCGGCAGCGCAATCAGCGTCAGCATGATGACCGAGGCGCCGACAATGCCGGTGGTCGCGGCCATGATGGTGCCCATGATGGTCACCGACATGGCAAGGCCGCCCGGGATGCGGCGCGTCAAGATCTGCAGAGCCTTCAGCAGTTCGTCGGCGACGCCCGATCTCTCCAGGATCGTCCCCATGAAGACGAACATCGGTACCGCGATCAGGACCGGGTTCTGGACCGCCTGACCGAAGATGCGCGGCATCAGGCTGCCGAACTGGGCCGGCCGAAACACGTCGAACATAATGCCGAGGGCGCCGAACGCCAAAGCGACGCCGCCCAGCACGAAGGCGACCGGATAGCCCACGAACATGATGACCGTGAGCACGAGAAACATCAGCACGGCAAGGTGATCGCCGATGAATTCCATGATCGTCCCCTAGCGAGCCGGCTGAGTTACAGGCGGCGCGCCGGCGGCGGCGGCCAGATGCGGCGGTCCGAAAAGGCCGACGAGCTTGCGCAGCAGGACCGACACGACCGCAGCGTCGAGCAGGACCATGCCGAGGAACAGGCAACCCTTGATGATCCAGCGATTGCCGAGTCCGTTCGGCGCGTCGGAGCTCTCGTGCTGCAGGTATGACACCACGACGAAGGACCACGAGTAGTAGGTCGCGAGCGCGCTGTAGGGGATGGCAAAGATGCCGATGCCGAAGAGTTCCAGCCAGGCCTGGCGGCGCCAGGGCAAGTGGCCGGTGAACACGTCGATGCGCACATGAACATTGCGCACGTAAGCGTAACCGAGCCAGAACAGGAACAGCATGCCGTGCAGATGCCATTCCAGTTCCTGGAGCGGCGTCGAGCCAAATCCGGGAAGCTGGAAACCCATCTTGCGGGTGATGACGTCCCAGCAGATCACCACCACCAACGCGAGGAACAGCCAGCCGAAGATACCGGCGATCCGCTGCAAGATCCGGTCAATGCCCTGAGAGACCGCAAGCATGACTTCCATCGAAGACCTCTATCCCCCAAGCGCCGTGCCGTGAACGAACCGGCAGGCGTGCAGCGCCAATGCTGTAACAGTGGTTGTCGTCACACGCCCCAAGGCGCGAAAAAACGCACAGCAGCGCAGTCGCCAAACCGGCGACCGCGCTCCGTGAGATGCCGCTATTTCAGGTAGCCCCGTTCAAGCCAGATCTTGTACTCTTCACGGAACTTGCTGAGCGAGTCCCATGCCTTCTTGAATTCGGGGCTCTTTTCGGCTTGTTCTGCGGCAACCACCTTCCATTCCTTCTCGAAGGCTGCCAGGAATTCGGGACCCCAGTTCACCAACTTGACGCCCTTGCTCTCGATTTCCTTCATCGCCTTTGGCTGCACCGACTCACCGACGCTGATGCCCTTGAGCACGGCCTGGTCGCAGGACGCCTCGACCTGCGCCTTCTGGGTCGGCGAAAGCAAATCCCACTTGGCCTTGTTGATAATGAGATCGCCGAACGTCGCCTGCTGGTGCCAGCCCGGGAAGTAGTAGAACTTCGCGACCTGGTGGAAGCCGAGGCTCAAGTCCATCACCGGCATCGAGAATTCGGTGGCGTCGATGGTGCCGAGCTGCAGCGCCTGGAATATCTCGCCGGCCTGAAGCAGCTGGGTCGATACGCCGAGCTTCTGCATCACGTTCGCACCGAGCCCGAAGAAGCGCATCTTGAGCCCCTTCAGGTCGGCCAGCGTCGTGATCTCCTTGCGGAACCAGCCCGACGCCTCGGGCGGGATCAGGTGGCAGACCACGGAGTGGATATTGTATTTGGCGTACAGCGCCTGCATCATCTTCTCGCCGCCGCCTTCCTTCATCCAGGCGAGGTATTCACCCATGCCCGGGCCGAACGGCACGGTCGAGTAAACCGCGAAAGCGATATCCTTGCCGGTCCAGAAACCGGGCGTCGCCCACGCCGCGTCGAGCGCGCCCGACGAAACCGCGTCGAACGCCTGCGCCGGCGGCACCAGCGCACCGGGCTCGAAGAACTTCATTTCGATCGAACCACCCGAAACTTTGTTGATCTGGTCGACCGTAAACTTCGCGTTGGGTCCGAGCAGTGCCAGCGTCGACGCGAAGTTCGACTGCATCTGGATACGCACTTTTTTGTCTTGAGCGGATGCCGTCTGGACGCCCAGCGCCAACACCGAAGCGATCGCCAAACCTGCATATTTCAAAATAATTCGCATCTTTCCCTCCCCGGTTAAAACCACGGCGGAGGATGGTCGCGCTTCGACCTGTAACGACCCCCGCCTTACGAGCCCGGCGGACGTTGATCGTCACTACCGAGCCGTACCGATTTGGGATGCCGACACTTTTTTTGTTTGCGTTTGTCTTTTTCTTTTTGAGTTTTCTTGCGCTTTGAGCCTGACGTCCCTTAGCAGCCCCGGCATTCCCACCTATCAACGCCGGTTTGTCAAGGACGCGTCGATTCGATTACCGGATAAGGTGCTGGCCGGACCAGCGCTCGCTTCCCGATTCGCCGCGCCGCGGGCGTAACGAGCTACGAAGATGACAACAAATGTGCAAGCGGCCATCCTTCGCGGCGCGATAGCGCGCACCTCCAGCGATAACGACGAAGCGTTGCCAGGGATGACGCCGCCTGTTCGGCGAACAAGGCGCGTTGCGTCACCAGGGACCGGCAGACCTCGAGTGCGGAGCATTCCAGTCGAGATCGGAGCAATGTCCGTGTGGCTGGCGCCGGTGACATCGGCCATAATGGACCGACCGCATCAACGAGAGTTTTCAAAATGCTTACCTCGCAGCGCGACTTGTTCGAGATGCCGCGTGATATTTGCTACTTGAATTCAGCCTCCTTCAGTCCGCTGCCGCTCAAGACCCTGGAAGCCGGCCGCGCCGCGGTGGGGCGCAAAGGCACGCCCTGGAAGCTCGACGCCGGTTTCGCGCAAGGCCAGCACGAACGCGCGCGGGCGGCGGCGGCGAGGCTGATCAACGCCGACGCTGCCGACATCGCGCTGATACCGGCGGTCAGTTACGGCGTTGCAACGGCGGCGAAGGTTTTGACGATCGGCCGCGGCACGCGGGTCATCGTGCTGGAAGACGATCATTCCTCGCCGGTGTTCGAATGGCAAACACGGGCCGACGCGCAGGGTTTTGCCGTCGAGACGGTTCTGCGGCCGGACGATGGCGACTGGACCTCCGCGGTTCTTGCGGCCATCGAGCGACCGGGTGCACCGGCGGTCAGCCTTGCATCGATCTCATCGCTGCACTGGTCGGACGGCATCTTGATCGACATCGAAAAGGTCGGCGCAAGCTTGCGGCAGCGCGGCGCCATGTTCCTTGTCGACGCGACGCAAGGCGTCGGCGTGCTGCCGCTGGATGTGCGCAAGCTGGATCCCGATTTTGTGATTTTTCCGACCTACAAGTGGCTGCTCGGGCCTTACGGCCGCGCCTTTCTCTACATCGCCAAACGCCATCAGGCCGGTATCCCGCTCGAGCAGACCCAATCCGGCCGCCGCAATGTGCGCGCCGACAATGAGGTCTATTTCGCTGACGTCAGCTACGTCGCCGATGCCAGGCGCTTCGACATGGGCGAACGCGACCATTTCATTTCGATGGAGATGGCCTCGATCGGCATGGAAATGGCGGCCGACTGGGGCGCGGCTGCCGTTGCGGAACGCCTCCGCATGCTGACCGATCGTATCGCCGACGGCTTGAGCAGTATCGGCGTCAGCGTGCCGGAGCGCCGCTTTCGGACCCCGCATATCCTGAGCCTCTCCTTCGGGGAAGGCATGCTGGCAGGCCTGGTCGAGGGTTTAGCCAGCCAGGGCGTCTACGTCGCGTCGCGTATTGGCCGGATGCGGGTCTCGCCTCACGTTTTCAACGACGAGGCCGATGCCGACCGCTTTGTTGCGGCGTTGGGCCGGCAGCTGCGGGGCTGATCGCTCACGGTCCGGTGATCTGGCTTCGTGGCCGCCCTCGAAGAAACCAACCAGGCCAACGACGAAACCATTTTGGCCAACCGGCGAAGACGGCCGGAAACGGCGGCCGGGTATGGTCACGGCATCGATCAACCAATGGAGGTCGATCATGTCTGGATTGTTGACTTATATCTATCTTTTGTATTGCAGGGCTCGCCTCGCAGAGATGCGAAAGCACCGCTTCGCCTGAAGCAATTTTGATCCAGGCCGCGCCTTCCACCGGACGACGCTGAAAAGCCGGCCTAAGGGAGTGTACGCTCATGCTCGCCGAAAAGTTTTTTCTGATCCTTGAAACGCTCAAGAGCCACGCCCAGCCGGATGGAAGCACACGGGTGGCGAGCACGTCGCCGCATGTTCCGGTCAAATTGCCGGCCGGGAACGGGAAGTAACGGCCAGATCGCTGTCGTCTCCGCTGAGGTCGCCGGATTCCGCCTTTCGGCGGCCGGAACGGCGATGTCCTGGCTTCCATCAGGCGGAATTTGAAAAATCCGGCCCGTCGCCGAACTGGCCTCCCCTTCGCTCGAAAACGCTATAGATTGCCGCCAGCGAGTTGACGGATCGTCCGCCCAATGACGGGAAGAAACGGTCTTTCGCGAATGGGAGGACATAAAAATGAAACACGCCTACGTGCCCCGGATGACCAGCTACAGCCTCAATCCGGACGACGAACTCAACGATCTCAGGATGTCCGAGAAGGTCCGGCCGCTTTACGACCATGTGAAGAAGTTCATCCGGGAAACCGTGGAGCCGATGTCGGTCGAATTCTACCGGCATGGCGAGAAAAAGACCGATCGCTGGAGTTTTACGCCGGAACAGCTCGAGGTGCTGGGCAAGGCCAAGGCGAAGGCCAAGGAAGTCGGCCTGTGGAACTTCTTCCTGCCCGATGCCGAGACCGGCGAAGGCCTGAGCAATCTCGACTACGCCTATATCGCGGTCGAGCTCGGCAAGAATCCGCTGGCCTCGGAAACCATGAACTGCTCGGCGCCGGACACCGGCAACATGGAAGTGATCGAGCGCGTCGGCACCAAGGCGCAAAAGGACAAGTGGCTGAAGCCGCTGCTGGCCGGCGAAATCCGCTCCGCCTACGCCATGACCGAACCCAATGTCGCCTCATCCGATGCCAAGAACATCTCGACCTCGGCCAAGCTGGTCGGCGACGAATGGGTGATCAACGGCGAGAAATACTACATCTCCGGCCTCGGCGATCCCCGCTGCAAGATCATGATCGTGATGGTCAAGACCAGTCCGGACGCCGCCCCCAGCAAGCAGCAGTCGCAGATCCTGGTGCCGAAGGACACGCCGGGCGTCGAGATCATCGGGCCGATGCACGTGTTCGGGCACGACCACGCCCCGCGCGGGCACATGCATTTGCGCTTCAACAATGTGCGGGTGCCGAAGGAGAACATCCTGCTCGGCGAAGGCCGCGGTTTCGAAATCTCGCAGCTGCGGCTCGGACCCGGCCGCATCCATCACTGCATGCGCACCATCGGCAAGGCGGAGAAGGCGCTCGACCTGATGGTGTCGCGCGGTCTCACCCGCGAAGCCTTCGGCAAGAAGATCGCGCATCTCGGCGGCAATATGCAGATCATCGCGCAGGCGCGCTGCGAGATCGAGGCGATGCGGCTGATGGTGCTGAAAGCCGCCAAGGCGATGGACGTGCTCGGCAACAAGGAAGCGCGGATCTGGGTCAGCATGGTCAAGGCCATGGTGCCGGAGCGCGCCGCCAGGATCATCGACCAGGCGATCCAGATGCACGGCGCCACCGGCATTTCGCAATGGACGCCGCTGGCCGAGATGTACACCGACGTGCGCCACCTCCGCTTCGCCGATGGGCCGGATGAAGTGCACTGGATGGTGGTGGGCCGGCATGAACTGAGCATGCCGTAGCAGCTTCTTCGTAGGGTGGGTTAGGCGAAGCCGTAACCCACCACTCGATCGTCGTAATGGTGGGTTACGCCTTCGCCTAGCATCGGTACCTGCAGCTCATGCAGGTCGCACGCTTCGACATTGACGAATCAATGCTCTCTGAGGAGATTCCAGCTTTGCGCGCGAGGTGCTGACGCATAATCGGAAGAACGAAGAGAAGGCCGAAGTACGATTTGCGGCGTGATGTAGCAGGCGCTTTCTGCGACGTGCTCGGGCACGCCGACCGCGATTGGCCCGCTGCGCGAGCTATTGCACCGGGCTGGTCCTGCCGGGCGACCGCAAGAGCCTGGAGCCGATGGCGCCGAAGACGGCCCCGGCGCGGACGGCGGCGCAGCATCAGTCGTTGCTGCATTTTGTCGGTATCGCATCCTGGTCGGATGAGAAGGTGTTGGCCAAGGTGCGCGAGATGGTGCTGCCTGCAATGGAACGGCAGGGGTCGATCGAGGCGTGGATCATCGATGACACGGGTTTCCCCAAACATGGGAAGCATTCGGTAGGCGTGCAGCATCAGTATTGCGGGCAGCTCGGCAAGGAGGCCAATTGCCAGGTAGCGGTATCGCTGTCGATCGCAAACCACTCTGCCAGCCTGCCGGTGGCCTATCGGCTGTATCTGCCGAAGGAATGGATCAAGGACAGAGCGCGCCGCAACAAGGCAGGCGTGCCGCGGGACATCCGCTTCAAGACCAAGCCGGAGATCGCGCTGGAGCAAATACGGTGGGCGTGTGAGGCCGGCCTGCCACGCGGTGTCGCCTTGATGGACGGCGCCTATGGAACTGACTCGCGGCTGCGCACCGGCATGACGGCATTGGGCGTGAGCTACGTCGTCGGCATTCAGCCGAAGATCCTGGTATGGCCATCCGGCACCGGCCCGAGGCGGAGAGGCCGGCCGCTGAACAATACGGGGCGCCGCGACGAACCTGATCTGATCTCGGCCAAACGCCTGACGGGTGATCTGCCCAACGATGCCTGGCACACGATCCAGTGGCGAGAAGGTTCAGCCGAATGGTTGTCGTCGCGCTTCGCCCGCGTGCGCGTTCGGGTCGGGCATACCCAGCTCAAACCGGAGTTGATATCGGAGGAGTGGTTGCTGATCGAGTGGCCCGCGGGCGAACCCGAGCCGACCAAATATTGGCTCTCGACGCTACCAGCCGATATCGGCTTCCGCGAGCTCGTCGACCTCGCCAAGCTACGCTGGCGGATTGAGCGCGACTATCTCGAACTCAAGCAGGAGGTCGGGCTTGGGCATTTTGAAGGGCGCGGCTGGCGCGGCTTCCATCACCACGCCACGATGTGCATCGCAGCCTACGATTCCTGGTCTCCGAGAGGGAGACGATTTCCCCCTCAACACCTCGTCGCGCCGCGACACTCCAGACGCCTGCTCTACCCGAAGGTTATCGACCCAGAGGATCCCCCCTTGCGGCCTGAACGCCACATTGCGAACTCGATCGCAACCATGCGCGTTCGCCTAATCACCGCGCTCATCAAAACTCTGCCGCGATGTCCCTGTTGCGGCAGCAACCCCGCAACATACAGACGACAAAAAATCATGACGCAGTAGGACTAACCCACCCTACGAAGCCGGCCGGTGGGCGCGGAGGAAGGAACGGATCTGGCGCACCGCCAAGGGAACCCGCTCCTTGGGCTCCTTCCACGGGAACATGCTCACCTCGGCGTTCGGCGCCAGCATCGCCAACTCCATGGCGACGGCGTAGGGATGCGCCGGGATATCGTCGGGCAGGATCAGCACCGGCGTCTGGCAGCTGCGAACGAAATCGCGCGTCACCGTGAAGACGAAGTCGGGATTGGTGCGGTACATCCTGGTCAGAAATTTCTCGGCCGTCTCCATCGTGAGATCGGGCCGGCGCTTGGTCAGCTCCGTCGCCCAGCCCTTCATGTTGTTGTCGTAGAACAGGTCGCGCAGCTCGGGGCGCGAGCCCGAAGGCATCGCCAGCACGCCTGCGACAATGCGATCCGGCGCGCGCTTCAGCAGGTTCCAGATGAAGGGGCCGCCGATGCAGAAGCCCAGCACCATGAACTTATCGATGCCGAGATGATCCATCAGGCCGAGTTGGTCATCGGTATGGGAATCCCAGGGACGGTCGATTTCGAGCGGACCGGAGGACTGACCGGGAGGCGCGTTGCGCAGGTCAAAGGCGATGCAGCGGTACTCGTTCTTGAATTCCGCCATGGCGTTGAAGGGCGGATAGCTGCCGGTGATGCCCGCGATACTTGAATTCAATCCGCCGCCGGCGATCAACAACAGCGGGTAGCCGGAGCCGGCTTCCTCGTAATGGATGCGAACGTCGCCTTTTTCGTAGAAGCCCATGGCTGGTCTCTCTCTCCGTCCGGTAGTCATCGTCATTCCGGGGCGCGCGTCAGCGCGAACCCGGAATCTCGAGATTCCGGGTTCGATGCTTCGCATCGCCCCGGAATGACGTCCTTACGATGACGGTAACTACGACGCCGCGCGCTTGAGTGGCTCCGCCGCCGTCATCGCAAATCCCTCGTATCCCTTTGCCGCGACGTCGTTGCAGATCTGCCGGTAAACCCCGACGCCGCCGATATAGGGCATGAAGATCTGCGGCTTGCCCGGAATGTTGGCGCCCATGTACCAGGAATTGGCCTGCGGAAACAGCGTGGTGTGCGCGACCTCGTTGACATGCGCCACCCAACTGTCCTCGGCGGCCTGCTTGGCTTCCATCGCCTCAAGGCCGCGGTCGCGCATGTAGCCGATGCAATCGGTGATCCAGTCGACGTGCTGCTCGATCGAGACGATCATGTTCGACAGCACCGACGGACTGCCGGGTCCGGTGATGATGAACAAATTGGGAAAGCCCACGCTCATCAGCCCGAGATAGGTCTTGGGGCCCTCGGCCCACTTTTGGTTCAACGTCACTCCATCGCGGCCGCGAATATCGATCTTGGCCACCGAACCCGTCATCGCATCGAAGCCGGTCGCCAGCACCAGCGCGTCGACCTCGTGATCCCTGCCGCCGCAGCGCACGGCATTTTCAGTGATTTCCTCGATCGGATTGGACTTGATATCGACCAGCGTCACGTTCGGCCGATTGAAGGCGGCAAAGTAATCGGTATCGATGCAGATGCGTTTCGAGCCGATCGGATGGTTGTTGGGCTGCAGCAGTTTTGCCGTCTGCGGATCGCTGACGATCGCCGCGATCTTTTCGCGGACGAAATCGGCGGCGGTATCGTTGGCGGCCTTGTCGAGCGCCAGATTGTTGTAGGCCGCCATGAAGGTGAGACCGCCGCGGCTCCAGCGCGCCTCGTATTTGGCGCGGCGTTCATTGTCGCCGTCATCGAGCGCGCCCTTGTCGGGCAGCTCGGTATAGATGCCGTTGCGGGCCTCCTCGCGCGCAAAGCGTCGGATTTCCGGATAGTTCGCGCGAAACGCTTCACGCTCCTCCGCGGTCAGCGCGGCGTTGCGGGCGGGAATGGAAAAATTCGCGGTACGCTGAAACACCGTGAGATGGCGCGCCTGCTCGGCAATCACAGGCACCGACTGGATCCCCGACGACCCCGTGCCGATGACGCCGACGCGCAGGCCGGTGAAATCGATGGGCTCATGCGGCCAGTTGCCGGTGTGATAGACCTTGCCCTTGAATCCCTTGAGCCCCTTGATGTCGGGCACCCGCGCGTTCGACAGGCAGCCGGTGGCGAGCACGACGTATCTTGCGGTGACCGACTTGCCGTCGGAAGTGGTCACCGACCACGTATTGGCATTTTCATCGAAGCTGGCGCGATCGACCCGGGTATTGAGCTGGATGTCCGGCCGCAGCTTGAAGCGATCGGCGACGTGGTTGGCATATTTCAGGATCTCCGGCTGCGGCGCGTAGCGCTCGCTCCAGTTCCATTCCTGCTGCAGTTCATCCGAGAAGGAATAGGAATACTGCATGCTTTCGACGTCGCAGCGCGCGCCGGGATAGCGGTTCCAGTACCAGGTGCCGCCGACATCGCCGCCCTGCTCAAAGACCCGAGCCGACAGTCCCAGCCCACGCAGTTTGTGCAGCATGTACATTCCGGCAAAACCGGCGCCGACCACGACGACGTCGTAGCTCCCGGCGGCCTGCAGGCTGGCTCTTGCCCGGTATCGATTGCAAGGCGGACATCAATGCGCGCTCCCTTGGGATTATTCTCGTGTTGCCGAGCAGCATTCTACCCATGAGGCGAAAGCGCAAGAGCGAAATGCGCTGCTTCCGAGTTGCATATTTTGCCATGCGGAATGCTTTACTCCTGCCCTCTTCCCGCGCGGATGAGGCCCCGCTTGGCATCACCGCCCCTGATGCGCTAGCGTCATCGCAGCAAGCAAGAATGAGCAGCCCCAAAAAGCTGCCGCAGGGAGGGAACACAACCATGAAATCGCCGATCTGCGACATGCTGGGTATCGAATTTCCGTTGCTGGCATTCAGTCATTGCCGCGACGTGGTCGCCGCGGTCAGCCGCGCCGGAGGCTTTGGCGTGCTCGGGGCCACCTCGCACTCGCCTGAATCGATCGAGCAGGAACTGAAATGGATCGACGACCACGTCGACGGCAAGCCCTATGGGCTCGACGTGCTGATCCCCGAAAACATTTCGACATCGGGCGAGAAGGACGTCACCTGGAAAAGCCTGGAAGCGCGGATATCGCCGGAGCATCGCGCTTTCACCAAGAGCCTGCTGAAGAAGTACGGCATCGAACTGACCACCACCAACGTCGCCGACAACCAGCCGCAGCCATTCGACGCGCAGCGCGCGCTCGAAGTGCTCGATGCCTCGTTCCGGCATCCGATCCGGCTGATCGCCAATGCGCTTGGCGTGCCGCCGAAGGCGATGATCGAGATGGGCAAGAAGCACAACGTGCCGGTCGCGGCATTGGTGGGCGCCAAGGAGCACGCGATCCGTCAGGTCGCGGCCGGCGTCGACATTCTGGTGGTACAGGGCACCGAGGCCGGCGGCCATTGCGGCGAGGTTTCCACCATGGTGCTGGTGCCCGAGGTGATCAAGGCCATCAAGCCGATCCGCGACGTGCCGGTGCTGGCGGCGGGCGGCATCATGACCGGGCGGCAGATGGCGGCGTGCATGGCGATGGGCGCCGCCGGCGTCTGGACCGGTTCGGTGTGGCTGGCCACGGTCGAATCCGAAACCACCGAGATCTTCCGCGAGAAGATGATCGCGGCGTCGTCACGCGACGCGGTGCGCTCCAAGGGCCGCACCGGCAAGCCGGCGCGCCAGCTGCGTTCGGTGTGGACCGATGCGTGGGACCGCGGCGCCGACAGCCCCGGCGCGCTGCCGATGCCGCTGCAGAGCATCATCAGCCGCGATGCCTTCAACTCGATCGATCGCGCCGCGGCCTCCGGCAACGCCCAGGCGCGCGACCTCGTCAGCTATTTCGTCGGCCAGGGCGTCGGCCTGATCGACAGCGTCAAATCCGCCGGCGCCGTGGTGCAGGAATTCAAGGAAGATTTTATCGAGGCGGTCGAGCACATGAACGCGCTGGTGGCGGAGTAGCGCTCTCACGCTACTGCCCGTCATTGCCAGCGCAAACGCGAAGCGTCTCACAAGTGAGCGAAGCGACGAAGCAATCCATCCTTGCTGCCGCATGCAGATGGACTGCTGCGCTTCGCTCGCAATGACGAACAAGGCAGCTGCCAATTCGATTTCCGAAAGAGAAACAAGAAAATGTCCAACCCCTCCCCCACTCCCCGAAGACCGCATTCCCGTCATTGTCGGGGTCGGCGAAATCACCGATCGGCCGAAGGAAATCGCCGACGGCCTCGAGCCGCTGGCGTTGCTGGAGGAAGCGCTGAAGCGGGCCGAGGCGGATTCGGGCGGCAAATTGCTCGGCGAGATCGGCTCGCTCGACATCGTCAATTTCCTGAGCTGGCGCTACCGCGATCCGGAACAGCAGCTCGCCAAACGCCTCGGCATCACGCCGAAGCACGCTTATTACGGCCCGGTCGGCGGCGAAAGCCCGATCCGTTATCTGCATGAAGCGGCAAAACGCGATCGCGCGCGGCGAATGCAGCGTCGCGGCGGTGTGCGGCGCCGAGGCGCAGTCGACGGCAACCAAGGCCGAGCGCGCCAAGATCGATTTGCCGTGGACGCCGTTCGCGCATGACGTGGAAGAGCCGAAGCGCGGCGCCGCGTTCCAGAAGCCGATGGCGGTCAAGCTCGGCGTGTTCAGGCCGATCACGGTGTATCCGCTCTATGAAGCGGCGACTTCGGCGCATTGGGGCCAGACCCCGCGCGAGGCGATCGCGGAATCCGGCCAGCTGTGGTCGACCTATTCGAATGTCGCCTCGCAAAACCCCAATGCGTGGCTGAAGCAGCGTTTTGCGCCGGAGGAGATCACGACGCCGACGCCGGACAACCGACTGATCGCCTGGCCCTACACAAAACTGCAGGTGGCCAATCCGACCGTCAACATGGGCGGCGCGGTGCTGATGACCAGCCTTGCCAAGGCGCGCGCCGCCGGCGTTCCCGAAGATCGGCTGGTGTATGTCTGGGGCGGCGCATCGGCGGAAGAGCCGCGCGACTATCTGATCCGCGACCAGTATTACGAGAGCCATCCGCAAACCGCCGTGCTCAACGCCGTGATGGAGCTGGCCGGCGGCGACGGCAGGAAGTTCGACGCGATCGAGCTCTACAGCTGCTTTCCCACGCGTGCCGAAAATGGCGCGGCGAACGCTGGGCCTGGGCCCCGACGTGCAGCCGACCGTGACCGGCGGGCTGACATTCTTCGGCGCGCCGCTCAACACCTACATGACGCATGCGGCCTGCGCGATGGTGCGAAAACTGCGCGACGGCGCAAAACTCGGCCTGCTCTATGGCCAGGGCGGTTTTGTCACCAAACATCACGGGCTGGTGCTGTCGAAGTCAGCCCGCGAAAGGCGTGCTGGCGCAGGACACCAGCGTGCAGGCCGAGGCCGATCGCCGCAAGGGCGCGGTGCCGGAGTTCGTCACCGAGGCCGATGGCAAGGGCTCGGTTGAAAGTTTTACGGTGATCTATGGCCGGGGCGGCGATGTCGAGCACGGCGTGGTGATGCTGCGGACGGAAGCCAATGCCCGCGCGCTGGCGCGGGTGCCGGCCAATGATGCGGCAACGCTGGCGCATCTGTTGAACATGGATCGGACGCCGGTGGGCTCGGTGGGCGATATCAGCACGGCCGGCGATGGCGTGCTGGAGTGGCGGGTTTAGCGTCATGGCCGGGCTCGTCCCGGCCATCCACATCTTTCTTAGTTTCAACGAAGTTAAGACGTGGATGCCCGGGACAAGCCCACGGCTGTCCGGTTCATTGACAGTATAGTCCAAGTTTCAACTGATTTGAGTTTATCGGGATCGGCTGCAGAGGTTCGAGCAACCGGTCGATCGGGCGTCTGTGCATGAGGTTTGTGCGCACGAGACGCGCGAATTCGAGTGGGCTGTGCACCGCTTTTTGGGCGAGCCTGCGCCATGCCGCAAGATGCAGGAAGGCGATCAGGGCGATGGCGATCTGAATGCGGACTGCATTCTCGGAGATACCGATGAAGTGCTTGATTCGAAGCGTCTGCTTGACCCAGCGGAAGAACAATTCGATCTGCCAGCGCTGCTTGTAAAGGTCTGCGATCTCTTCAGCCGGGCGTCGAGATCATTGGTGACGATGCGCAACAGCTTGCCGGTTCGATGATCACCGTGATCTCCCGGACCGGCACTTGCAGCGGGTTGTTGCGGCTGTTGGCGAGTCGGGCCGGCAGATGGCCGATGCGGTCGCTGAGGATATTGCTGTTCTTGGGCACACGGTTCTCATTTACCACGCTGAACGGCGTGTTCTTCTTCAGCCGCGTCACGAAGCGGCAGCCGGCATCATCGAGGCCCGCCCACCAGCCATAATCGTAATAACCGAGGTCGTAGACGTAGGTTGCGCCCGGCTCGATCGGCATGGCTTTGGCCGCTGTGATGTCGTTGACCTTGGCCGGCGTCACCGCAAAGTAAACCGGCCGATCCGCGTTCGGATCGTACACGATATGCGCCTTAGCGCCGAACACATCGGTCGAGAATGTCGCCCAGTCTTCGCTCAGGCTGGAGAGCCTAACGCTGGTCGAATCAATCAGTCGAACCGCGTCTGCCGTCGCCGCCCGCAGCCCACGATGCGCTTGCGGCAGCATCTGCGTGAACAGCTCGCTGAACACTTGCCAAGGCCGGTCCGTATTGGCGTCCGACACTGTCGAACGCTTCACCGGCGCCGCCCCCACGTGATAAAGCCGCGTCGCGTGGCTCGCCATCCCCGTCACGATCTCCCGCAGGCTCGTCGAGCCGCTGATCTGCCCGTACAGCAGAGCGATGAAGTGACGCTTCGTCGTCAACTTGCGCACCAACTCGTCGGCTCCGTACTTCTCCACGATTCGTTCGAGTTTAGCCCAAGGAACGTGCTTCGTTAGACTGTGAAATACGCTATTCTGATGCCGCATGGCGTGGATCTCCTTCGGTGTCTCGAACGTGTGCGAAGCGCTCAAGACACAGAAGAATCCACGTCATGCACCTCGTCCATTAAAATCGAACCGGACAGCCGTGGGCAAGCCCGGGCATGACGAACGAGAGAATTCCGTCCGCCCCCTACCCCTTCACGTCCTGCTTTTCCGAGGCTGTCGCGGGCTTCGCTCCACCCCCGCCTTGGCGCCGGCGACGCGGACCTCATCGCCGTCGGCGATGCCGTCGGGCGGGGCAATGATGATGCGGTCATCCGCCGAAATGCCCGAGGCCAGTTCGATGTCGCGGCCGAGGTCGCGGGCGATGGTCACCGTCTTGAACAACACGCGGTCGTCGGAACCGACGGTCGCGACCCGCAGGCCGTCCTTGTTGAAGATGAGCGCGCTGGCCGGAATGTGCAGCGGCGCCGCGTCGCGCTGCAGGCTCATGCGCACATTGGCATAGCCGCCCGGCATCAATTCGCCCTTGGCGTTGTCGAGCGCGAGCTGCATCCGCGTGGTGCCGGAGCCGACATCGACCGATTGCGAGGAGGCCTCGACGGTCGCAGCAAAAGTCCGGTTCGGGTATTCCGGCATCGAGAGCACCGCCTTGGCGCCGATCCTGATCGCCGGCACGTAGCTTTGCGGAATGTTGACGTATACCCGCAGCTTCCTGATATCGGAGATCACGAACATCGCGGGGCCGGTGCCGCCGCCGGCATTGATCAAGGCGCCGACGTCGGTGTCGCGGGCGGTGACGATGCCGTCGAACGGCACGGTGATTTTCTTGAAACCGGCGAGTGCCTCCAGCCGCTCGACATTGGCGGTGCCGGAATTCACCGCGGCCTTCTTGTTGGAGAGGTCGGCGGTGCGCTCGTCGATTTCCTGCATCGACACGAAGTTCGAGGCGATCAGCGATTTGCGGCGGGTCAAGGTGGCTTCGGACAGTTTCGCACTGGTCTGCTGGCTGGCGAGATCGGCGCGCGCCTGCAACAACTGCTGGTCGAGGTCCGGCGCCTCGATTTCGGCGATCACCTGCCCGGCCTTGACCTGCGCGCCGATATCGGCGCTCCAGCTTTTCAGATAGCCGCTGACGCGGGCAAAGATCGGGGCGCGTTGATAGGCTTCCAGCCGGCCCGGCAGGTCGATGGTGGCGTTCAGAACCCTGGCGTCGGGGAGCACGACGGCAACGGTTGGAATGGCCTGATCGTCGGTCCATTGGCGCAGTTTCACGCCGGCGTCCTCGCGCGCCCGGATCCCGGTCACCACCACCAGCACGGCGGCCACTCCGGCCACTAGCCCGAAAATGCCCAACTTCCGGCGAGAGACCGGCGAGCTGCGTTCAGTGGGCATGTGACGTCTCCGATGGGGCGGCGGCCTTGGCGCCTTGTTTCTTGTGTACCATACTAAAAACCACGGGAACAAACATCAACGTGGCAACGGTGGCGAAGATCAGCCCGCCGATCACGGCGCGGCCCAGCGGCGCATTCTGTTCGCCGCCCTCGCCGAGGCCGAAGGCCATCGGCGCCATGCCGATGATCATCGCCAGCGCCGTCATCAGCACCGGGCGGAACCGCACGAAGCCGGCCTCGATCGCCGCGGCGACGGGATCGCCGAGTTCCTCGTAGCGTTCCCGGGCAAAACTGATCACCAGCACGCTGTTGGCGGTGGCGACGCCCATGCACATGATCGCGCCGGTCAGCGCCGGCACCGACAGTGTGGTCTGGGTCGTAAACAGCATCCAGACAATGCCGGCAAGCGCCGCCGGCAGCGCCGTGATGATCACGAACGGATCGGACCAGGACTGGAAGTTCACCACGATCAGGAAGTAGATCAGCACGATCGCGGCGAGCAGGCCGAACAGCAGTCCGGAAAATGCGCTATCCATGGTTTCGACCTGGCCGAGCAGCACCACCGATGAGCCTTTTGGCACATCCTTCGCGGTGTCCGCGATGGCGGTCTTGATATCGGCGGCCACCGCGCCGAGATCGCGGCCCTGCGGCGTCGCATAGATCTGCACCATCGGCTGGATGTCGTATTGGGAGACCACCGCGCTGGAGGCCGATCGCGTGATAGTGGCAAGGCCGCCGAGCAGCGGCGGCGCGGCCATGCTGCCCGCGGTAATCGGCAAGGTCTCCAGCGCGCTCAGCGAGTCCATCCGGTATTGCGGTGTCTGCATCACGATCGAATACGACACGCCGGTCTCCGGATTGAGAAAGTAGGTCGGAGCGACCTGCGCACTGCCCGCCAGATTGACCGTGAGGCTGTTGGTGACGTCGCGTTCGGTCAGTCCGACATATTGCGCGCGGGTGCGGTCGACGTCGATGTTGAAGGTCGGATTGTTGGGCGACTGCTGAATGCGCGCATCGGCGACGCCGGGTATCCGGCGAATCCGGCTCAGCAGCTGATTGGCATAGGTGAAATTCGCGGCCATGTTGGCGCCGCGGATCTGCAGGTCGATCGGCGCCGGCGCGCCGAAATTCAGGATCTGGCTGACGATGTCGGCCGGCAGGAACGCGAACGTCATGCCGGGAAACGCGCGCGGCAATTGCTCGCGCAACAGCTTGCACGTACTCGTCGGTCGGCCGGTGGCCCTCCTTCAGCTTGATCTGGATGTCGCCGTCCGCCGGACCGATCACGCCGGTATTGTTGTAGGTCATGTTGATGCCGCTGATCGGCATGCCGATGTTGTCGGCTAGAGTCTCGATTTCCGACGGCGGAATGATCTTGCGGATCGCCTTCTGCACGTCGGCGAACTGGTTGGCGCTTTCCTCGACGCGGGTGCCGACCTGGGTGCGCACATGCATCAGGATCGCGCCGGCATCGACGGTGGGAAAGAAATTCCGCCCGAGATACGGCACCAGCAGGAATGAAGCGCCGACGAAGCCGAGAAACCCGATCACGAAAATCGGGCGCCGCTGCAGGGCCAGCGTCAGCAGGTCGCGGTAGCCGCCACGGATGCGTTCGAAGCGCGCCTCGAAAGCGCGCTGGAACCGCACCAGCGGATTGCGCGACGGCGGCGGCCCCTCGCCTTCGGCATGATGCACATGCCGCTGCAGCAGGTATTTCGCCATGGTCGGCACCAGCGTGCGCGACAGCAGGAACGACCAGATCATCGCGAATATGACGGCCAGAGCCATCGGCACGAACAGAAAGCGCGCGACGCCCTGCAGGAAGAACATCGGCACGAACACGATGCAGATGCACAGCAGCGAGACGAAGGCCGGCGTCACGATCTGGTTGGCGCCGTCCAGGATCGAGGTTTCGACCTCCTTGCCCTGCTCCAGATGCCAGTTGATGTTCTCGATCGTCACCGTGGCGTCGTCGACCAGGATGCCGACCGCGAGCGCAAGCCCGCCGAGCGTCATGATGTTGAGGGTTTCGCCGATCGCCGACAGCATCACGATGGCGCCGAGCACCGAGAGCGGAATCGAGACCGCGATGATGATGGTCGAGCGCCAGCTGCCGAGGAACAGCAGGATCATCACGCTGGTCAGCAGGGCCGCGATGATGCCTTCATAGGCGACGCCGGCGATGGCGCCGCGGACGAACAGCGACTGGTCGCCGATGAATCCGATCTTGAGCGCGTCCGGCAGCGATGCCTTGACGTCGAGTACCTTCTGCTTGATGCCGGCGATGATATCCAGCGTCGAGATCGACCCTGCCTTGAGCACCATCATCAGAACCGAGCGGTTGCCGTCGACGTGCACGATATTGGTCTGCGGCGGATTGCCGTCGCGCACATGGGCGACGTCGCGCACATAGACCATCGCGCCGTTGACCGTCTTGATCGGCAGATTGCCGAGCTCTTCGATCCGGAGCGGCGAGTTGTTGAGCTGGATGATGTACTCGAAACCGCCGATCTTCTGGGTGCCGACCGGCGTGATCAGATTCTGCGCGGCGAGCGCGGTGGCGACGTCCTGCCCGGACAGGCCGCGCGCCTGCAGCGCCTGTGGGTCGAGATCGATCTGCATCTGGCGCTGCTTGCCGCCGAACGGAAAGGGAATCGCGGCGCCGGGCACCGTGACCAGCGGCGTGCGCAACTGGTTGATGCCGATGTCGGCGAGATTTTGCTCGGTCAGGCCCTCGCCCGACAGTGCGACCTGGATGATCGGAACCGTGGAGGCGCTGTAGTTGATGATCAGCGGCGGCGTCGCGCCGGGCGGCATCTGCCTGATCATGGTCTGCGAAATCGCGGTGACCTGGGCGTTGGCGGTACGGATATCGACATTCGGCTGGAAGAAGATCTTGACGATGCCGATGCCGGTATAGGAGTTGGCGACGATGTGCTCGATATCGTTGACCGTCGTGGTCAGCGCCCGCTGAAACGGCGTGATCATGCGGCCGGCCATCTGGTCCGGCGGCAGCCCGGTGTATTGCCAGACCACGCCGATCACGGGGATCCGGATATCCGGAAAAATGTCGGTCGGCGTGCGCAGCGCGGCCAGCGGTCCGATAATCAGGAGAAGCAGCGCGAGCACGACGAAAGTATAAGGCCGGCTGAGCGCGATACGGACCAGTGAAATCATAAACCGGGCATTCCTCGGTCCCGCGACAAGGCAGGGAATGACTTACCAAAAGCGGCCATTTCGTTCGCGCTGATTTACCCGAACCGGCACAAAAAGGCCAATATTCAGAGTGCCGCGGGCATTCACTTCCGTGATACCCGCCGGCGGTAACCCCGCCGGCCGGGCCAGAGCGGCAGCCGCTGTCAGGCCGCCCGCACCGAGCTCAGGAACTTGCCGACCTCGAGCTTGAGGCGGTTGCTGTCGCCGGACAGCGACTGCGCCGCGGAGAGCACCTGCGAGGAAGCCGTTCCGGTCTCGCTGGCGCCGCGCTGCACGTCGGTGATGTTGGAGGAGACCTGCTGGGTGCCCTGGGCCGCCTGCTGCACGTTGCGGGAAATCTCCTGGGTCGCGGCACCCTGCTCTTCCACCGCGGCGGCGATGGTCGAGGAAATCTCCGACAGTTTCTCGATGGTGCCGCTGATTTCCTTGATGGCGTTGACCGAGTCCTGGGTCGCGGCCTGGATGCCGGTGATCTGCTGGCCGATCTCGCCGGTCGCCTTCGCGGTCTGCTCCGCCAGCGCTTTCACCTCGGAAGCCACCACCGCAAAGCCGCGGCCGGCCTCTCCGGCGCGCGCCGCTTCGATGGTGGCGTTGAGCGCCAGCAGATTGGTCTGTCCGGCGATGGTGTTGATCAGTTCGACGACGTCGCCGATCCGGCTTGCCGCTTTCGACAGTTCGCTGACGCGATCGTTGGTCTTGCGGGCCTGGTCGACCGCCTCGTTGGCCATCCGCGCCGATTCCTGCACCTGGCGGCTGATCTCGTTGACCGACGAGGCCATCTCCTCGGTCGCCGACGCCACCGACTGCACGTTGGTGGAGGCTTCCTCGGAAGCCGCCGCGACCATGGTCGTGAGTTCCTGGGCCCGCTCGGCGGTCGCTGTGAGCGTGCCGGCGGAGGCTTCCAGCTGCGTCGAGGAAGACGATACGGTCTCGACGATCTCGCCGACCGCGCCTTCGAAGTCGTCGGCGAGCTTGATCATCTCGGCCTTGCGCTGTCCCGCGGCGACCTGATCCTGCGTGATCTTGGCTTCCGCTTCGTCGCGGGCTTTCTGTTCGGCGTTTTGCCGGATCGTGGTGACGGTCTTGGCGAGGTCGCCGATTTCGTCGCCGCGATCGGCGCCGGGAATGGCGATATCGAGATTGCCGCCTGCCATCTGCCCCAGCGCGCCGTTCAGCCGGGTCATCGGACGCGCAACGCCGAGGAAGGAGAAAATCACCGACGCGATCAGCGAAATCACCACCACGATCGCCACCGCCATATTGATCCGGTTGGCCTGCGCGGTCGCCGCCGCAACTTCCTCCTTCGAGGACTTCATGCTTTTCTGCGCACTGGAAACGGCAACTTCCATGAGTTCGCCGGCTTCCCTGACGACATTTGTCGTGCGATTTGCAATGATATCGGCCTTCAATTGCTCGATCTTGACGGCTTCGTCGTTGGCGGCCAGGAAGCGCTTCACGATCTTGTCCAGCGCGCTGACCACGATCAGCAAATCCCTGTCGTCGGCCTCGCCCCGCAGCTCATTGAAATTGTCCCTCAGCGCGGTCTGGCTCTTGGCGATCACGGCGCTCAAGCTCGAATCGCCGGTCGCGCCCAGCTGCCAGACCATGGCCTGCAGCCCCTTTACCTTGGCATCGGCCTTATGCAGCAGCGTTTCGATCTCTTTGCGATTATCCAGCTTGGCCATGGCCGGCGAAGCCAGTTGGGCATTGATGGCCTTGGTCCATTCGACGGTTATCGCGGAGCGCTTGTCGATCTGCGCGAACAAATCGTGCTGCGCCTTCGCCAGTTCCTCGATGCCGGTAACGTAGCCGGCCATCAGCGACTTGATTTTCTGCAGGCGCTCCTTGGTTTCCGCCCTTTGCGCCGTCGTCAATGCGACATCAATCTCGCGGGCTTCAACCTCGCCGAACTGACGCATCTCCGCGACGGCCTTGTCGACCTCGGACGGGGTCCTCGCCAGCCTGATGCCGCGGGCGGCCAGCTGCACCTGGCGCATGTTGAGATGAGCTGCGAGCGTGCTTTCGGATACCCGCAGCAGCCGATCGGTGCGGTCATTCGCGACGGTCACGGTGGATTCCGTCGCCAACTGATTGGCAACCAGGCCGATCGCCAGCAACACGCCGACGACGCCGGCGAGACCCAGCTTGTTCCCGATGCGATTGAGCTTGACCATTGGTCGACCCTGTTTTCTTGAAATCATTGGAGATTTGCGCTGACGAATCAAATTCGGCGCGCGATCGGCGCGTATAAGTTAGCGCTCAGGTTGTTATGCCGGGTTAACGGCGGGCCCGGTCAACTACGGAATAACCAGACCGGGATACCGAGCTGCGTCAGATGGATGGACCAAGGCTGAACTAGCGCATCAATTTGAGCGCATCGGAGAAGAACTCCGGGCCGCCGAAATTGCCGGATTTCAGCGCCAGCAGCATGGCGCCGTCCCGGGCGCCGACGGCGCGCAGCACCGGCACGCCGGCGGCGATTTCCGCACCGACCAGAAAGCCGGGAATGCCAAGGCGATCCACCACCGCGCCGGAAGTTTCGCCGCCGGCGACCACCAGACGCCGCACGCCCGACTGCACCAGGCCTTCGGCGATATCCGCCATCGCCTGCTCGATGGCGTGGCCGGCGGCATCGCGGCCGTGGCGCGCCTGCAGTGCCGCGACCTCCTCCGGCGTCGAACTGCTGGCGATCAGGACCGGCCCATCCTTGAGCCGGTCCCTGGCCCAGGCCAGCGCGCGCCGGGCTTCGTCCTTGCCCGCAACAACCTGGTCGGGATCGATATGCAGCACCGGCATGTTGGCTTCCGCATTTGCGATCTGCTGCAGCGTCGCCTGCGAACAGCTGCCGGCAAGACACGCCGCCGGTCCGCCGACCGGCGCGTCCGAACCCGCGTTCGCCGTATTGGATTTGGCCCGGCCTGACGCCACCAGCGCACGGGCGAGACCGAGCCCGATGCCGGAGGCGCCGACCGAGACGCGATGGTCCAGCGCGACGGCGCCGATGGTTTCGAGGTCGCGCGCGAACACCGCGTCGGCAATCACAGCGCCAAAACCCTTTTTCGACAGATCGGCCAGATGCGCGCGCACCGCATCCGCCCCGCGCGCGATGACCGCGAGATCGGCCAGCCCGACTTTCGTTTTGCTCTGGCGCGCCAGCACCCGCACCAGATTGGAATCGTGCATCGGGTTGAGCGGATGATCCTTTAACGGGCTTTCATTGAGCGGCACCGAGCCGACGAACAGATTGCCCATATAGACGGTGCGGCCGGTTTCGGGAAATGCCGGCGTCACCAGCACGATGGCGTCGCCGGAATCGGCGCGCAGCGCATCCATCACCGGTCCGATATTGCCGGCATCGGTGGAATCGAAGGTCGAGCAGATCTTGAACAGCACATGGTCGGCGCCGCGCCCGCGCAACCATTTCTCGGCAGCGCGCGATTTCGACGACCGCGAGGCCGGCCTCGATCGACCGGCTTTTCAGCGACACCACCACCGCATCGACTTCGGGCAGCGCGAGATCGTCGGAGGGCACGCCGATGGTCTGCACCGTGCGCAGCCCGCAGCGGGTCAGCGTGTTGGCGAGATCGGAGGCGCCGGTGTAGTCGTCGGCGATGCAGCCAAGGGACAGTTTGACCGCCGGCGTCACGGCTTCGCTCCGGCATAGGGCTTGAACCAGCCGAGGCCATCGGTGGTCTTGCCGCGCGGGTTATATTCGCAGCCGACAAAGCCGCTGTAGCCGAGCCGGTCGAGTTCATCGAACAGGAACGGGTAGTTCAATTCCTCGCCGTCGGGTTCGTTGCGCGAGGGAATGCTGGCGATCTGGACATGGCCGTGATCGGCATCATCTCGCGCAGCCGCATCGTGACGTCGCCATGGATGATCTGGCAGTGATAGATGTCGAACTGCAGTTTCAGGTTGGGGATTTTCAGCTCATTGATCAGATCGCGCGCGAAGTAAAAATCGTTGAGGAAATAGCCGGGCACGTTGCGCGGGTTGATCGGCTCGAGCACGACGTCGAGGCCGTGGGGCGCGAAAAACTCCGCCGCCGTATGCGACCGACTTTGCAAAACGCCTCCACCGCCTTGCGGTCGCTGCGGTCGGCGATGCCGGCCATCAGATGCACCCGCTTGACGCCGGTCGCCTGCGCGTAAGGCAGCGCGGTGTGCAGGCTCTGCTTGCAGATCGTCGAAGCGCGCGGGCAGCGCCGCAAATCCCTTTTCGCCGGCATCCCAATTGCCCGGCGGCAGGTTGAACAGCGCTTGCGTCAGGCCGTTGGCCTTCAGCCGCTTGCCGACCTCTTCGGCCGGATGGTCGTAGGGAAACAGGAATTCGACGGCGGTAAATCCCGCCTTCGCCGCCGCCTCGAAGCGGTCGAGGAACGGCACGTCGGTGAACATCATGG
The DNA here is from genome assembly GCA_963742695.1 of uncultured Alphaproteobacteria bacterium. Lineage (GTDB taxonomy): Bacteria > Pseudomonadota > Alphaproteobacteria > Rhizobiales > Xanthobacteraceae > Bradyrhizobium. The sequence continues at coordinate 145,384 of CAVUNF010000013.1, read as the reverse complement.
AGAGATTGGCGGCGAAACGGGGCATCCGATGTCCTCTTGTTCGTTGAACTCTGTTCGGCTCGCTTGTTTGTTCAGGGCTCGCCCGGCAAATGCGTGCCGGTGACCCGGGCATACATCCGCGCCACCGAGGCGTCGTCGTCGCGGCCCATGCCGGAGGCCGCCGTCATCAGGAACATCTGCAGCGCTGCGGCGGCCACCGGCACCGGAAATTTTGCCGTGCGCGCCATGTCCTGGATGATGCCGAGGTCCTTGACGAAGATTTCGACCGCGCTGCGCGGCGTGTAATCGCCGTCGAGCACATGCGGCATGCGGTTCTCGAACATCCAGGAATTGCCGGCCGACGCGGTGATCACCTCATATACCTTGCGGATGTCGAGGCCCTGCTTGGCGGCAAACGCGATCGCTTCGGAAGCTGCGGCGATATGCACGCCGGCGAGCAGCTGGTTGATCATCTTGAAGGCGGCGCCCTGCCCGGCGGCATCGCCGAGTTCGTAGAGCTTGGCCGCCATGGCATCGAGCGCGGGCCGCGCCTTGGCAAAAGCCGCTGGACTGCCCGACGCCAGAATGGTGAGTTCACCCTGCGCCGCGCGCTGCGCGCCGCCGGAGATCGGCGCGTCGAGATAATGCCGGCCGGTCGCTTCCAGTTGCTTGGCCAGCCGCCGCGCCACGTCGGGGTCCATGGTCGCCGAGGAGACGAACACCGCATCCTTCTGCCAGCGTTTCGGCGACGCCGTCCTTGCCGAACAGAATGGTCTCGGTCTGCGCGGCATTGACGACCACGCTGACGACGATATCGGCACCTCTCGCCGCCTCTGCCGGCGTCTCGGGCGCCGCCGCCGCCGTCGGCGACGAACCGTGCCACCGCATCCTCGGACACATCGCAGCCGGTGACATCAAAACCGGCGCGCCGCAGCGAGGTCGCCATGCCAAAACCCATCGAGCCCAGCCCGATGACGGCGATGCGCTGGCTTTGCGATGCGGATTCAGGCATGAACATCCCTGCGGGTTTCTCACAGCCGAATTCTTGTCCGGTGCTTGCCTCTGGGTATCACGGCTTGGCCGCGCTGCCAAAGCATGAGACAACGCGGCAACAGATACTGCCGGGATACTGCCATGAGCGAAACCGCCATCCGCGAGGAAATCTGCCGGCTCGGCCGCTCGCTGTTCGAGCGCGGGCTGACGCCGGGCTCGTCGGGCAATATCAGCGTCCGGCTGCGAGGACGGCGGCTGGCTGGTGACGCCGACCAATGCCTCGCTCGGCTCGCTGGATCCGGCGCGGCTGTCGCGGCTCGGCGCCGACGGCCGGCTCGTCTCCGGCGACGCGCCGACCAAGGAAGTGCCGCTGCATACCGCGCTGTACCAGACCCGCAGCGCCGCGCGCGCGGTGGTGCACCTGCATTCGACCCATTCGGTGGCGCTGTCGATGCTGCCGGAGATCGACCCGCGCGCCGCTCTGCCGCCGATGACGGCCGTATTACCTGATGAAGTGCGGCGCCACCGCGTTGGTGCCGTATTATCGGCCGGGCGATCCCGCGGTGGCCGATGCGATCAAGGGCCTCGCCGGAAAATATTCATCGGTGCTGCTAGCCAATCACGGCCCGGTGGTGTCGGGCGACACGCTGGAAGCCGCGGTATTCGCCATCGAAGAGCTGGAAGAAACCGCAAAACTCTATCTGCTGCTGCGCGGGCTGAACCCGCGGTTTCTGACGCCGGCGCAGGTGGCGGATTTGTCTGAAGATGTTCGGGCTGAGTGTTGCCGGAGCATGGGCACGAAGCACAAGCTAACAGCTCTGACGTGTATGACAGCACCGCGAGCTGCTTGTTCTTGCAGGTCCGTCACCAGCATCAATCCCGGCGCATGCGTGATGGCGAACGGCAATTTCGCCGCCGCGATCACCGCCTGCGGCGTGACGCCGCAGGCCCAGAACACCGGAATCTCGTCGGCTTCCACCGGCACCGCATCGCCGTAGTCGGGCTTGTTGATATCGGCGATCCCGATCGAATGCGGATGGCCGAGATGAACCGGCGCGCCATGCACCGCGGGAAACCGCGAGGTGATCTGCACCGCGCGGATGGCATCCGCCGGCTTGAACGGCCGCATCGACACCACCATCGGACCGGCGAACGGCCCGGCAGGCGCGCAGGCGATGTTGGTGCGATACATCGGCACCCGCACGTTGCGCTCGATATGCCGGATCGGCAGATCGTCCGCCATCAGCGCTTCCTCGAAAGAAAACGAGCAGCCGAGCACGAACGCAACGAGATCGTCGCGCCAATGCGCCATGATGTCGGTCGGCTCCTCCACCACCTCGCCGTCGCGCCAGACCCGATAGCGCGGCACGTCGGTGCGGATATCGAGATCGAGCCCGAGCGCGGGAATGTGGGGGTTGCCGACCTCGGACATGCCGATGATGGGACATGGCTTTGGATTGAGCTGGCAGAACCGGTGAAACGACGCCGCCAGTTTTTCCGGCAGGATCGCAAGATTGCCCTGGACGAAGCCGTTGGCGACCCCTGCCGTGCTCGTCGCCATGCCGCTGCGGCAGGCCAGCCGCGCCTGCAGGCTTGGAAGCATTTCCGCTTCGCGGTATTGCCGTGTTGCTCTGCTTCGCCAGACGGGCAATCATCGACACGCGCTCCATGCCTCGACAGGTGGTGCCGGTAGTTCTACCATGCGCGGCGAAGACATGCCCAGCAGCTTTTCCGGCAGGATAAATGACAAAAATCGCATCCAATCTGCAAATCGATTCCGGCCCGGCTCTGGGACACCATTCACGAAACCGCGAAATTCGGCGCCACGCCGAAAGGTGGCGTGCGCCGGCTGACGCTCGGCCCCGAGGACAAGCAGGTCCGCGACTGGTTCCGCACCGCCTGCGAGGCCGCCGGTCTCGAAGTGCATGTCGACGCGCTGGGCTCGATGTTCGGTTTGCGCAAGGGCCGCGACATGTCGAAGGCGCCGGTGGGCCTCGGCTCGCATCTCGACACCCAGCCGACCGGCGGCAAATATGACGGCGTGCTCGGCACGCTGGCCGCCCTCGAGGTGGTGCGCACGCTCAACGACGCCGGGATCGAGACCGAAACGCCGATCTGCATCGTCAACTGGACCAACGAGGAAGGCTCGCGCTTCGCGCCGGCGACGATGGCGTCAGCGGCCTATGCCGGCGATTACACCACCGACGACATTCTCGGCCGCAAGGATTCCGCCGGCATCAGCGTCGGCGAGGCGCTCGACAGCATCGGCTATCGCGGCGAGCAAGCCGTCGGGTCGCAGAAATTCGGCGCCTTCGTCGAACTGCATATCGAGCAGGGACCGCTGCTGGAGGCCGAAAACAAGACCATCGGCGTGGTCGATCGCGGCCAGGGCATCATCTGGTATGACGGCCATATCGTCGGATTCGAAAGCCACGCCGGCACCACGCCGATGCCGCTGCGCCGCGACGCGCTGGCGACGCTGGCCGAGATCGTGCTGGCGGTGGAACGAATTGCCAGGGCACACGGACCGAACGCGGTCGGCACCCTGGGCGAAGCCGTGATTGCCGCGCCGTCGCGCAACGTGATTCCCGGCGAGATCGCCTTCACCGTCGACGTCCGCAGCCCCGACGCGGAAACGCTTGAAGCCATCGACAGGGATTTGCGCGCTGCGATCGCCGAGATCGGTCCGCGGCGCAAGGCCGAAATTACGCTTCGATGCGATCTGGCGCAAGCCGCCGACGGTGTTCAATCCAAAACTGGTCGACGCCGTCGAGACCGCGACCAAGGCGCTCGGCTACAGCCACCGCCGCATCACCTCCGGCGCCGGTCACGACGCCTGCAACCTCGCCAATGTGGTGCCTTCGGCGATGATCTTCGTGCCCTGCAAGGATGGCGTCAGCCACAACGAGCTCGAGGACGCGACGCAGGCCGACTGTACCGCCGGCGCCAACGCCCTGATGCATACCGTGCTTGCGCTGGCCGGCGTCGCGTCGTAATCGCCGATAAATCCAACAAGAACGGGAGGCACCCTTGCGCGGAGTTTTTGTCGATGCCAATGAATCGCTGGCGGTGATCTGCGAACGGCTGGAACAGCCCGGCGATCCCAAGGTGCGGATCCACCGCGATCCCGACATCACGCCGGAGCAGTATCCGGCAATACTCGACGGCGCCGAGATCGCGATCGTCGATCACACGGCGCTGCCGACCGAAATCGCGCGCAAATGCACCGGTCTGAAGCACGTGGTGTTTCTGGGCACCGGCGCGCGCAGCTACATGAATCCGGAGGAACTCGCCGAGCTCGGCATCACCGTTCACCTGATCAAGGGTTATGGCGACACCGCGGTGGCCGAAGCCGCCATCGCGCTGATGTGGGCCGCCGCGCGCGGCATCGCCCAGATGGACCGCGAGATGCGCGCCGGCAACTGGCTGCGCGATGACGGCATGCAATTGAAGGGCAAGACGCTCGGCCTGATCGGTTTCGGCGGCATCGCCGCGGAGGTGGCGCGGATTGCGCGCGGCAGCGGCATGCAGGTGATCGCCTGGAACCGGACGCCGAAGAAGGCCGCCGGCGTCGAATTTGTCGAGCTGGATGAGCTGCTGACCGCGAGCGACGTGATTTCGCTGCATCTGCTGTTGAACGACGAGACCCGCGGGCTGATCTCGAGCTCCTGCATCGAAGCGATGAAGCCGGGCGTGATCCTCGTCAACACCGCCCGCGCCGCGCTGGTCGACGAGGACGCCATGATCGATGCGCTGAAGTCGGGCCACATCCGGCATGCCGGGCTCGACGTCTTCAACACCGAGCCGCTGCCGGGGGATCACCCGCTGACGAAACTGCCCAACGTGACGCTATCGGCGCATTCGGCGTTCCGCACGCCCGAGGCGAGCGAGAATTTGATCGAGGCGGCCTGGCAGCATTGCCGCAGGATCGCGAAAGGGAAGTAGGAGCTGCGGCGTCCGCTGTCCAGCGGATGGATGGGTAACAGAACAGACCGGATGGATGGGTAACAGTTGTTCATGGTTCGGTCCGCTGCGGCATTGCGCTAGCGGAACGCCGCAGCTGGGGTGTTTTCTGGTCGATGATGCCGATCGGCACGTTGAAGAAGCTCACTTGCCAATATCCGCCCTCGATTTCCTCGATAGCAACAGCTTCGCCTGCGAGCGAGCTGCAAAGGTGGATGAAGTCGCCGCGCCATTTAATCTCGCCGTTCGAGCGGACCTGGCGCACTACCGCTTCGGTCGGATAATCCGGCTCGGGAAGTCGCGTTGGCATTGCACGAGGCGAAGGCCGGTAGAAGCTTGCAGGAGTGCGTTGGCCGAGCGCCTCATGTGGTCGTTCTTCGTTGTAGTCGCGCGCAAAAGCGGCAAAGCGACGAGCCTGAGCGGCGCGGGTTGGCGGCGGGGGCCGCATGGCTTCCAGAAGCGTGAGGTGGAAGCGCTCGTGTCTGCCGTTTTGCTGCGGATGGCCAGGATCGATCCGTTCATGTCGAATGCCGAGCTTGATCCACCACACCGACAGCGCCGTCAGCCCAGTGATCCCCGTCGAAGCAAACGGAGAGCCGTTGTCAGAGCGGATTACCTCCGGCAAGCCGTACTCGCGGAACGCCCGCTCAAGCCGCGGTTTGCATTCGGCATATCGCGTGCTGCCGGTAGCCGCCACACCGATCAAATAGCGGCTAAAGCCATCCGTTACCGTGAACGGTTCGGAGCGCGAGCCGTCGCCCAATCGTATCCAGCCCTTATGATCAATGCCCCACACGTGGTTGGCATGCTGGGGCACCGTGAGTTGACCCAGCCGCGGCGGCGCCCGTCGTCGCACCTGACGGCTACAAACCAGTCCGGCTCGCTTGAGGATCTCGCCGGCGGTCGAGGCCGAAGGCCATTCAATCTCTCCCTGGCGAGCCACTAGCTTGCTTACGATCTTGCGCGGTCCCCAACTCGGTCGCTCCCGTCGCAGCCCCACAATTGCATCCACGATGTTCTGCGGCGTCGCACGTCCATGCACCCGTGCCGCGCGCGACCGCTCCATCAGTCCCGCAGCCCCTTCCAGGCGATATCGGTCCAGCCATTTGTACCCGGTCTTCCGGCTGACTTCGTAGCGCTCGCAAAGCTCCGTCATCGTCCATAATCCGCTTCGCTGATCCGCGATGAAGCTCACTCGCTCGTCCATTGCACAGCTCTCTCGCCAACACATCGGCTGATCCTCCCAGCCGACAGAGAACTGTTACCCATCCATCCGGTCTACTCTGTTACCTATCTATCCGGGCTGGACACCGCACCACCTTCTCCCACAAGGGGAGAAGGGAAGAAGAAGCGGCGCTTACTACTCCACCATCTCCGCTACCGCCTTGCCGCACGCTGTCGTATCGGCATTGCCGCCGAGATCCCTGGTGCGCAGCGTGCGTTCGCCGAGGGTGCGCTCGATCGCGGCCACGATCGACGCCGCGGCCTGCTTCTCGCCGAGATGCTCCAGCATCATCGCGCCGGACCAGATCATGCCGATCGGGTTGGCGATGCCCTGCCCCGCGATATCGGGCGCCGAGCCGTGCACTGGCTCGAACACGGACGGGAACAGCCCGGGCGGATTGATGTTGCCTGACGGCGCGATGCCGATGGTGCCGGTGCAGGCCGGGCCGAGATCGCTGAGGATATCGCCGAACAAATTGGACCCGACGACGACGTCGAACCAGTCCGGATGCAGGACGAAATTCGCGGTGAGAATGTCGATGTGGTACTTGTCCCACTTCACCTTGGGATAGTTTTTCGCCATCGCCTCCACGCGCTCGTCCCAATACGGCATGGTGATGGAAATGCCGTTGGATTTGGTCGCCGAGGTCAAATGCTTTTTCGGCCGCGACTGCGCCAGCTCGAACGCGAATTTCAGAATGCGGTCGACGCCGACCCGCGTCATCACGGTCTGCTGGGTGACGAATTCGCGGTCGGTATCCGGGAACATCCGCCCGCCGACGGAGGAATACTCACCCTCGGTGTTTTCGCGCACCACCCAGAAATCGATGTCGCCGGGCTTGCGGTTGGCGAGCGGCGACGGCACCCCCGGCATCAGCCGGACCGGGCGAAGGTTGACGTATTGGTCGAACTCGCGGCGGAATTTGATCAGCGAGCCCCACAACGAGATGTGATCGGGGATTTTTGCGGGCCAGCCGACCGCGCCGAAATAGATCGCGTCGTGCTTGCCGATTTTGGCCTTCCAGTCCTCCGGCATCATGTCGCCGTGCTTTTCGTAGTAGTCCCAGGAGGCGAAATCGAAATGATCGAAATGCAGGCTGACGCCGTGCTTTTTTGCGGCCATCTCCAGCACGCGCAGCCCTTCCGGCACCACTTCCTTGCCGATACCGTCGCCGGGAATGACCGCGATGCGGTACTGCTTTTTTTCGTTGCTCATCGGAGATTCCTTATGGCCTGGGAGCGCCGGTAACGCCTGACATTGGACCGGATTGCAATGGACCAAAGTCGGCCGCGGCGCAACGCTGCAGTGCAATGTTGACCGCCGCGGTGGCGGCGGCCTAACAATTTGAGCTCCTGACCACAACCAGCCCGTCCCCCATCAAGAGAGAAATCCCATGGATCTGCATTTGCGCGGCAAGCGTGTCCTGATCACGGGCGCATCGAAGGGCATCGGTGCGGCCGCCGCCGAAGCCTTTGCCGAGGAGGGTTGCGGTGTCATGCTCGCCGCCCGCAACGGCGACCAGTTGAACGCGCTGGCCGATCGGCTGCGCTCGGCGCATCAGATCAACGCCACGGCCCACGTCGTCGACCTGCGCAACCCGGAGGATATCGCGAGGCTGGCAAAGGAAGCCGCCGATATCGACATCCTCGTCAACAATGCCGGCGATATTCCGGGCGGCTCGATCGACAAGATCGACGAGGCGACCTGGCGCCACGCCTGGGAGCTGAAGGTGTTCGGCTATATCAATCTCACCCGCATGATCTACGCGCAGATGAAGGCGCGCGGCCATGGCGTCATCGTCAACGACATCGGCGCCGCCGGTGAAAAATTCGACGCCAACTACATCTGCGGCAGCGCCGGCAATGCGGCGCTGATGGCGTTCACCCGCGCGCTCGGCGGCAAGAGCCTCGCCGACAATATCCGCGTGGTCGGCATCAATCCCGGGCCTGTCGGCACCGACCGCCACGTCACGCTGATGAAGACCCGCGCGAAAAACCAACTCGGCGACGAGAACCGCTACCGGGAACTTCAGAAGGGCATGCCGCTGGGCCGCCCCGCCCATGCCCGCGAAATCGGCGACCTGATGGCGTTTCTGGCGTCGGACCGCTCCGGGTATACGTCGGGGGTGATTTTTACCGTCGATGGCGGGCACACGTCGGGCTGGGGGTAGGCACCAACGTCATTGCGAGCCAACGGGTCGGCGCGAAGCGCCGCCCCGTTGGCTCGCAATGACGGGATTGGCTACCCCGCCGTCCGCTCGAACAACTGCCGGATCAAGGTCGTGACGCGTCCCTTCGGCGACATCATCTCGTTCATGATAGTAAAATGGTTGGCGCCGGGGATCTCTTCGTAGGTCACCGGCAATCCGTGCTTCGCCCGGTGTCCTGCAAAATCCGCCGTCTGCTTGCGCAACAACATCAACTCGGCATCGCCGGCCACCAGCGAGAGCGGCTTCATCGGCCCACCGGCCTGCGCCATCGGCGAGTTGCGGCGCGACGTCGCTTCGTCGAGCCTGAGCTTGACGTTGAGATAGCTGTGGCGGATCGGCTCGAGATCGTAGATGCCGGAGATCGCCATGCCCGCTTTCACATGCGGATGCGACAACGCCATCGAGGTGAGATGGCCGCCGGCGGACCAGCCGGACACCACGATCCCGCCTGCGGCGGCGCCGAGCGCGGGCAATTGCCCGGCGAGATAATCGATGGCGGTGTGGATTTCGGCAACGATCTCGTCGAGCGTCGCATCCGGCGCCAGCGTATAGCCTGTAGCGCGACGTTGATGCCATGCGCCATCGGGCCACCGGCAAACAGCGCAAAGGTTTCCTTGGCGCGGGTCTGCCAATAGCCGCCGTGGATGAACAGCAGCGTCGGCGCGTTGTCGGCGACCTTGAAGAAGTCGATCCGGTTGCGCTCGCGCGGCCCATATCTGAGGTCGAGGTGGCTGGAATGGCGCGCCCGCATCTCCTGGGAATGCCGGTCCCAGCCCGCGACGAGGTCGGCGCTTTCAGGCACATGAACCCCGTTGTTGAAGCCGAGGTCGCGATCGTGCTGGGTCATCGCGCGCCAGTCGGGCGCATCTGATGGCGTCGTCATGCTTGGTCCTCGCATCGGGTGTCGTGCAGCGCATAGCGGGCGCATTTCCACTTTGCCGGAAAATGTTTTACAGCGGCTATACAATCCGCCGCCGAAGCGGAATGATTGGGAGAGATGCAAGTGGCTGATCAGGGACTGGTACAGGCGACGGCATGCGCCGTCATCGACAAACTCAGATCAGGCGAAGTCACGCCGCTCGATCTGCTCGACGTGCTGGAAAAGCGCATCGCCGAGGTCGATGGCAAGGTCAACGCCTTGCCGACGCTGTGTTTCGATCGCGCCCGCTCCCGTGCCAAAGAGCTGATGAAAAGGCCGATCGGCGAGCGCGGCCTGCTCGCGGGCATGCCAGTGCCGATCAAGGACCTCACGAATGTCGCCGGTGTGCTGACCACGCAGGGATCGCCGATCTACAGGGACAATGTCCCCGCCGCGTTCCGACCTGCTGGTCGAGCATCTCGAAGCCAATGGCGGGGTGATCTACGCCAAATCCAACACGCCGGAATTCGGCGCCGGCGCCAACACTTTCAATGAAGTGTTCGGGGCCACGCTCAACCCCTGGGACACTTCGCGCTCGGCCGCCGGCTCTTCCGGCGGCGCGGCGGTGGCGCTCGCCACCGGGATGGCATGGCTCGCCCACGGCACCGACATGGGCGGCTCGCTGCGCAACCCCGCGAGCTTCTGCGGCATCGTCGGCATGCGGCCGAGCATCGGCCGCGTCGCACATACCCCGAAGTTGCGACGATCGATCGCAATCTCGGCGTGTCAGGGCCCGATGGCGCGCAATGTCGAGGACCTCGCGCTGCTGCTCGATGCCATGAGCGGCGAGCATCCGGCCGATCCGCTGTCGCTGCCGCTCGCCGCCGGCTTCCTTCCTGTCCGCCGCACGCTCCGGCAACAAGCCGAAACGCATCGCCTATTCGCCCGATCTCGGCATCACCCCGGTCGACCCCGAAGTCGCCGCCATCACGCGAAAGGCGGCGCAACGTTTCGCCGAGGCCGGCGCGATCGTCGAGGAAGCGCATCCGGACCTGCGCGAGGCCCATGAATGCTTCCATGTGCTGCGCGCGTTCGATTTTGCGATCAGCAAGGCGGCGCTGTTGCGCACCAAGCGCGACCTGCTCAAGCCCGAGGTGATCTGGAACATCGAGGAAGGCCTGAAACTGACGGTCGAGCAGCTTGAGCGCGCCGAAGCGCAGCGCGTCGCGATGACCGCGCGCACGCTCGAATTCTTCAAGACCTATGATCTCCTGCTGACGCCCGCCACTATCGTGGCGCCGTTTCCGGTCGAGAACCGCTATGTCGCCGAATGCGCCGGCAAGAAATTCGACAATTATGTCGAGTGGCTCGGCATCGTCTATGCGATCACGCTGGTGTGCTGCCCTGCCCTGTCATTGCCGTGCGGGTTCACCGCATCAGGCCTGCCGGTCGGGCTGCAGATGGTGGCGGCGCCGCGCGGCGAAGCAAAACTTCTCGCCGGCGCAAAAGTGCTGGAGGATATTCTGGGCGTGCGCGGCTCGACGCCGATCGATCCGAGGGCGGCGAGGTAATATCCGGAGAATGCTACTTCGCCGGCCTGTCGGCGCGGGCTTCGTGCTGCAGCTGCAGGAACATCGCCAACACCAGGCGGTCGACCATTTCCGGTTCGTCGAGCGCGACGAGTTTCGGTTTGTGCAGGACCGCGTTGATCAGCGTGCCGAACATCATCTGAAACGCGAAGCCGATGCTTCGCTGCTTCGCCGCGACCCGGCCCCGGCCCATACGCGCCAGCAGCAGTGGCGTGGCGAGATCGACCATCGCACTTCCGGTGGCGCGGACCGTTCCCCAACGCTCCGGATAGGTGCTCTCATATTGCGAGGCCGCGCGGACGATGCCGACGTTGCGGCGCACGACATCGACCGCGACTTCGACGATGCCGCGACAAGCCTGTTCCAGCCCGGTACCGGGACTGTCCTCATCGGACACTGCCGCGCGGAGTGCGGCCAGCGCCTTGCTTGCCGCAAGCGACATCAGCGCACTGAAGAAGGCATCCTTGCTTTCGAAGCGGCCATAGAAGGCGCCGATGGTGACGCCGACGCGCTTGCACAAATCCTCGATCGATAGCTCGTCGAACGAACGATCGCGCAGCATGGCGGCGGCGGCTTCGAGCAGCGCGACCGTGGTTTCCTGGCTGCGGCGCTGCTGCGTCGGCAGAATGCCCGGGCAGGTCCCGCACCGCGAGCCAGTCTATCGATTGCGAATCCATCACCACCAGCCAAATTTGTATTGACGGCTATATTATAGTCATGCCTATAATTCACAACAACAAAAAAGACGGCGCGCGATCTCGATGGGTCGAAGCGCGAAGCAATGGCGGCTGCAGCGCTCGCAAGCGGCAGCACACAGGGAGTTTGGTCTGAATGTCGATATCCCCCAAATTGAGGCTGCACGTCGACCAGGACAAGTGTCAGGGCCACGCCCGCTGCAAAGCGCTGGCGCCCGAATTGTTCGAACTCGACGACTTCGGCAATGCGCACGAAATCGGCGACGGCTCCGTGCCCGCAGGCCTGGAAGACAAGGCGTGGCTGGCCCAGACCAATTGCCCGGAGATCGCGATCACCGTGACCGAGAAATAGCCGCTCCGGCCCGGCCGATCGGTTCGGCAACAAACTCTTATCGAACGAACAGAGGATTTCGCACTGATGTCCGATTCCCCCCAAGCGATGCCCGAACACCCTCCCGTCACCGACTGGGTGCATGATTTCGACCATACCGATCCGACCTGGACGGAAAATCCGTTTCCGATCTGGGAAGAGCTGCGGGCGGCATCCCCGGTGGTTCATACCGATCGTTTTCTCGGCTGCTACATGCCGACCACCTATGAGGCGGTAAAGCAGATCGCCTACGACACCGAGCATTTCTCCTCGCGCCGGGTCATCGTGCGCGACGTCCGTCCTGAAATCAACAACACGGCGCCGCCGATCACTTCCGATCCGCCGGAGCACAAGCCCGCCAAGCAGTTGCTGCTGCCGCCGTTCACCCCCGACGCGATGAAGAAGCTCGAGCCGCGGGTTCGCGCCATCTGCAACGAACTGATCGACGAATTCATCGCCGACGGCCAATGCGACGCCGCGGCGCGCTACACCAAGCACATTCCGGTTCGCGCCATCGCCCACATGCTCGGTATCCCGGAAAACGACAGCGATCTCTTCATCAAATGGATCCACGAGATTCTGGAGCTGGGCATCAAGAACGACGACATCATGATGGGCGCGATCCGCGAGATGACCGGCTATTTCGCCGGCCATATCGAGCAGCGCAAGACGCATCCCACCGACGATTTGATCACGACACTGATGAATGCCAGGGACAAGGACGGCCAGCCGTTCTCGGATGGCCATGTGCTGGGCTCATTGCGGCTGCTGCTGATCGCCGGCATCGACACCACCTGGAGCGCGATCGGCTCGTCGCTGTGGCATCTTGCCAAAACCCCTGGGGATCGCGACCGCCTGATTGCGGAGCCGGAACTGTTGCCGACCGCGATCGAGGAATTGCTGCGCGCCTATTCGCCGGTCACGATGGCGCGCGAGGTGATGAAGGATACGGTGATCAGCGGCTGCCCGGTCAAATCAGGCAACATGGTGCTGCTGTCGTTCCCCGCCGCCAACCGCGATCCCGCCATGTTCCCCGATGCCGACAAGGTCGTGATCGACCGCAAGGAAAACCGCCATGCCGCGTTCGGGCTGGGAATTCACCGCTGCGTCGGCTCCAACCTCGCGCGCATGGAAATGACGGTCGCGATCGAGGAATGGCTGAAGCGGATTCCCGGATTTCAGGCTCGATCCGGCCGGCCAGGTCACCTGGTCGGAGGGAACCGTGCGCGGGCCGCGGCAGTTACCGCTGCTGTTCGGAAAGGCGAGCTGAGGTCTTTTCGAATAGCGATTGGCGCGAGAGATGCCCGACGAGAACGACCCGCCTTCGGACAGCAAGCTGACGCGCACCAAACAGCGCTGGGCGCGCGAGGGCCGCTTCCTCACCGGCAAGACGGCGCGGCCCGAGGAGCAGCGCCTGCCGCCGGGGCAGCATCTGACAAAGGACTGGCCCACGCTCGATCTCGGCCTGACGCCGAATATTTCGCGCGAACGCTGGCGGCTCGACGTTTACGGCGCGGTCGAGCATCCGATCTTCTGGGATTTTGCGCAGTTTTCCGCGCAGCCGCAGACAAAATTCACCTCCGACATCCATTGCGTCACCACCTGGTCGCGCTACGACAACCAATTTGAAGGACTGGCCACCCGCGACCTCTTGATGGCGTGCCAGCCGCGCGACGAGGCGCGTTTCGTGGTGCTGCATTCCCATGACGGCTACACCACCAACCTCTCGCTGGAGGATTTCGCCGCCGAGGACGCCCTGCTCGCGCACTCCTGGTCAGGCGCGCCGCTGGAGCAGGAGCATGGCGGCCCGGTGCGGCTGGTGGTGCCGCATCTCTATTTCTGGAAAAGCGCGAAGTGGCTGCAGAGCATCGAATTTCGCAGCGACGATGCGCCCGGCTATTGGGAGGTCCGCGGCTATCACAACCGCGGTGACCCCTGGAAAGAGGAGCGTTATTCCGGCGATTGTCGGAAAGGCGGCGCTAAATCTTACCTCTCCCGTAGGGAGAGGTCGGATTTCGCGCGTAGCGGGAAATCCGGGTGAGGGGTTATAATCTCTCGGTAGGCCGTAACCCCTCACCCGGCGCTTTCGCGCCGACCTCTCCCAGAGGGAGAGGTGAAGAACGGAGTGCGCTGATGCCGAGTGAACGTTTTCAATTTACCGGCGAAGGCGGCCATCAGCTCGCGGCCGCGCTGGAGCTGCCGGAGCGGGAGCCGCTCGCCTATGCGCTGTTCGCGCATTGCTTCACCTGCGGCAAGGATGTGCTGGCGGCCAAACGCATCGCAGTGGCGCTCGCCGCGAAAGGCATCGCGGTGCTGCGGTTCGACTTCACGGGGCTCGGCTCCAGCGAAGGCGATTTCGCCAATTCCACCTTCTCCTCGAATGTCGCCGATCTGGTGCGGGCGGCGGATCATCTGCGCGACACCCGAAAGGGCCCGGCGATCCTGATCGGCCACAGCCTCGGCGGCGCCGCGGTGCTGGCCGCCGCCGCCAAAATTCCCGACGCCAAAGCCGTCGTCACCATCGCGGCACCTTCCGATCCCGCTCATGTCACCGGCCTGTTCAGGGATCGCATCGAGGACATTCGCAAGCACGGCAAGGTCGAAGTCTCGCTCGCAGGCCGGCCGTTTCATATCACCCGCGAATTCCTCGACGACATCGCCGAACATAATTTGATGGCGCAGGTGACGCAGCTTCACAAGGCGCTGTTGATCATGCATTCGCCGACCGACGACACCGTCGGCATCGACAATGCGACCCGGATCTTCGTCGCCGCCAGGCATCCCAAGAGTTTTGTCTCGCTGGCCGGCGCGGATCATCTTTTGACCGGCAAGCGCGACGCCGCCTATGTCGCCGACGTCCTTGCCGCCTGGGCTGAGCGCTATCTCGATCCCGCCGCACCCGAGCAGCCGGCCGATCTCGGCGAAGTGCCGCGCCAGGTCGTGGTCCGCGAGACCCGCAACGGAAAATTCCAGCAGACCGTCGCGGTCGGGCCGCATCGCATGCTGGCCGACGAGCCGGTAGCCGCCGGCGGCGCGGACAGCGGCCCCGGGCCTTATGACTATGTGCTGGCCGGCCTCGGCGCCTGCACCTCGATGACGATGCGGATGTATGCCGACCGCAAATCGCTGCCGCTCGAGCGCGTCACGGTGACGCTGAAGCACAGCAAGATTTACGCGGAAGATTGCGCCGAGTGCGAAACCAAAGTCGGGATGCTCGACCAGATCGAGCGGGTGATTTCAATGGAAGGCGCGCTCGACACCGAACAACGCAAGAAATTGATGGAGATCGCCGACAAGTGCCCGGTGCACCGCACCCTCACCTCGGAGATCCGCATCGTGACGCAGGCGGCTGATTGACGATCAGTCGCGCTAGCGCTCAGCTCCGCGGGCCCGATCGGGCGTCCTGCGGCAAGCCTCGCGCGTCCTGCGCTGAAGCCAGCGGCTGAACGCGGAGCACGCCGCGCAGACCCGCGGCTGAACCGAGCAGAATGCCGCCGGCCGCGACGAACGATGCCAGCGCCAGCGTCGAAAGGCCGGTCAGGCCCTGCCCGATCGAGCAGCCATAGGCCATCACACCGCCCGCGCCCATCAGCGCCGCGCCGCCGATCGAGCGCAGCATGTGGCGCGGCGAATTAAACCCTTCCAGCTGGAAGCGGCGCGTGACGAGCGCGGTCAGGAAGCTGCCGGCGGTTACGCCGGCGACCATGGCGATGCCGAAATTCAGCGTCGACCCGGTCGAGAGCATGGCGTATTGCACGGCATCGGCGATCGGCGCGATGAAGGTGAGCGAGGTCACCGGCGCGGGATTGAAATCGTCGAAGCCGAGATAGCCGGTCGCGAACCATCCCGCGGCCACCAGCAGGCCGACCGCGAGGCCCGCTGCGATCTGGCCCCAGGCGCGCTGGAACGGCGCGTGCGCGAACGCAAAGATGATCAGCGCGCCCGAGATCGCCGAGGCCGCAAGCGTGCGAGCAAAAGTCTCGCCGATGCCGAAGGCCGACAGCAGCGCGGGCAAGGAAATGACCGATGGCGAAGTCTGCGAGATCTGCAGCGCTGCGACGCGGGCCGGCGCGATCAAACCCTTCAGCGTCATCTGCGCGGCAATGGCGAGCACGATCACCACGACGAACGAGCGCAGATTGCCGCGGCCGAGCAGCACCAGCGCGCGCGAGCCGCAGCCGTTCGACAGCACCATGCCGTATCCGAACAGCAATCCGCCGACAAACACCAGCGGCGCGGAAAACGACGGCTGCAGATAAATCGATTTGCCGAGATCGACGAGCCCGCCGGCGGCGAGAAGCTGTGCAACTGCAATCGCAACACCGAGCGCCAGCGCGTAGGTCCGGATCAGGCGGCTGTCGCCATCGGCCCACCAGCCGCGCAGACTGGAGAGCAGACAAAAGCCGCTCAACAGACCGACCACGCCATAGGCGAGACCGATCAGCAATCCGCTGGTCACGACGATGTTGACACCTTCCGGCACGATCTTCCCTCAGCCTCTTGGCGCGGCGCAATCGCCGATATGGCCCAGATATGATTGCAATATTCGCCTTGCTATACGGTCGCCGCGCATGCCCGTCCACGGCCCAGCGCAACACAGAATGAACCTGTCGGAGACGGTGCAAGAAGGAGAATAAAACCCGCGCTCGCGCTGGAAATGCGAATGATTTCGTTTCCGGCAATAAGGCTGGATCGAGCCGTTAACCGGCCGGCCGCAGGATCACCCGGTCGCGCGATGAACCGGCGACCGCGAGAAAGGCAGCCCTGGCCTCTTCCAGCGGATAGATCGCATCAGGCGAAATCGGAAACGGCTTGAGATGTCCGCTGGCAAAACCGGGACCGAGTTCCCGCAGCACGGCGCCGGTCGCCGATCGACGACAGCCCCAGAGTATCGATGCCGACATAGGTGTGCTGGCCGCGATAGAATTCCAGGATATCGAACGGCACGATGCGATCGATGGCGGCGATCAGGATCTGACGTCCGCGCAACGCCAGCGATTTGTGCGCGGCCTGGAAATAGGGATCGCCGACCGTGTTGAATACGATGTCGGCGCCGCGGCCATCGGTCAGCTCGCGAACGCGCGTTGCGACGTCCGTCACCGAGGCGTCGATGACTTCGACCTTGCCATTGGCGTGGCCTGCGTAAGGCTCGCTCTTGCGCACCACGCCGATCACCCGCGCGCCATGCCAGGTTGCGATCTGCACGGCGGCCTGCCCGACCTTGCCGTTGACGCCCATCACCAGCACGGTCTGGTCATTGGCCGGCATGCCGGCGCGGCGAAATCCCTCCATCGCGGTGACGAAGGGCACGCCGATCCCGGCGGCCTCCTCCCACGAGAGCTCTCTCGGCTTTTCCACCACGGCATCGGTCTCGACCGCCAGATGCGTGGCGTGGGTGCCGTCGCGCCGGATCCCGAGGTCGCCGGACGAGCCGAACACTTCCCGCCCGATCCAGTCGGCCGGACCGTCGAGCACGAAGCCTGCATAGTCACGGCCGGGCGTGCGCGGAAACAGCGCGTAGGACATCGACCCGGTCGCAGCCTTGACGTCGGATGGATTGACCGCCGCCGCCTTGACCTCGATCAGCAGTTGGTCGGCGGCACGCGACAGCGCGCGCTGCTCGACCACAGGCGCGAGCGAAGCCGGATCGTCGGCTTTCGCTGTCAGGCGCACGCAGCGCGCCTCCACGGTAACCGGCGGACCATCGGGCATCCTGGGGGCGGGTATCATTGAATTTACCGATTTCCAGAGCAGGTTTCGGACGCGATTTGACGGTTGCCGGGATCGTTGACACCATGGTGGCTTCGCAGCATGACTAACCGACTGATCGCGTAGTTCAAGAGGCTTGTTCCAACAGCCCGCCGATCCCGGGGAGACCGCAGTGAACGTCAAGGCCACCCTTTCGCCCGACGATCTGGCGCGCGCCTGCGCCGATGCGATGTGGAAGGAAGACGACGCCACCAAGGGTCTCGGCATGGAGATCCTGCGGATCAAGGCGGGCGAAGCCACCCTGGCGATGACGGTCCAGCCGCACATGGTCAACGGCCACGGCATTGCCCATGGCGGCTTCATCTTCCTGCTGGCGGATTCCACCTTCGCCTTTGCCTGCAACTCGCACAATGAGAAGGCCGTCGCGGCGCAGTGCAACATCTCCTTCATCCTGCCGGGCAAGCTCGGCGACCGGTTGACCGCGACGGCGCGGGAAATCTCGCGGACCGGGCGTTCCGGGATTTACGATGTGCGCGTCACGGTGAATGATGTCGCGATTGCCGAGCTGCGCGGCCATTCCCGCACCATCGGCGGCGCATGGGTACCGGCCGCCGTGGCCGATGCCAAATGAAATGATCAGATGATTCCGGGACGCGCGTGATGGTTTCGACGAACTCTCAATCCAGACAAAGCGGCTATCGCGCCGAGATGGACGAGGCCGAGCGCGCCTCCCGCGACGAGATGACGGCGCTGCAAACCAAGCGCCTCGGCTGGACGCTGGCGCATGCCTACGACAACGTCGCGCATTACAAAAAAGCGTTCGACAAGGCCGGCGTTCACCCAAAGGATTTCCGGCAGCTGTCGGATCTGAAGAATTTCCCGTTCACGGTGAAAACCGACCTGCGCGACAATTACCCGTTCAACATGTTCGCGGTCCCGCGCGAAAAACTGGTGCGCGTCCACGCTTCCTCGGGCACCACCGGCAAGCCGATCGTGGTCGGATACACCAGGGCCGATATCGAGATGTGGTCGGACGTGATGGCGCGCTCGATCCGCGCTGCCGGTGGCCGCAGCGGCATGATCATGCACAACGCCTATGGCTATGGCCTGTTCACCGGCGGCCTCGGGGCGCATTACGGCGCGGAACGGCTGGGCTGCACCGTGGTGCCGGTATCCGGCGGCATGACCGAGCGGCAGGTGCAGCTGATCAACGATTTCAAGCCCGATATCATCACGGTGACGCCGAGCTACATGCTGGCGATCCTGGATGAGTTCAAGAAGCAGGGTCTCGATCCGCGCAAATCATCGTTGAAATTCGGCATCTTCGGCGCCGAGCCCTGGACCAACGCGATGCGCACCGAGATCGAGGCGGCATTCGACATGGACGCCACCGATATCTACGGCCTGTCGGAAGTGATCGGCCCCGGAGTCGCGCAGGAATGCGTGGAGACCAAGGACGGTCTGCATGTCTGGGAGGATCATTTCTATCCGGAAGTGATCGATCCCGAGACCGGCGCGGTGCTGCCCGACGGCGAAAAGGGCGAGCTGGTGTTCACCTCGCTGACCAAGGAAGCGTTTCCGATCATCCGCTACCGCACCCGCGACCTGACGCGGCTGTTGCCGGGCACGGCGCGGCCGGGCATGCGGCGGATGGAGAAAGTCACCGGCCGCTCGGACGACATGATCATCCTGCGCGGCGTCAACGTGTTCCCGACCCAGATCGAGGAAGTGCTGCTGGCCACCGATTGGTGCGGCGGCCATTTCATCATCGAGCTGACGCGCGAAGGACGCATGGACGAGATGACGGTGGTGGCGGAAGCCCGGCCGGAACACTGGGACGGCAGCGGCCTCGCCGCGCACACCGAAAAGGTCACCGCCTACATCAAGAACACCATCGGCATATCGGCGCGCGTCAGGGCCGTCGCGCCGGAAACGCTGGAGCGCTCGCTCGGCAAGGCAAAACGGGTGTTCGACAAGCGGCCGAAGGAGTAGGCTCCACCCGCCGTCATTCCGGGGCGCGCGTCAGCGCGAACCCGGAATCCAGAGATGATCAGCTCGAGATTCCGGGCCTGCGCCAAGTGGCGCATCCCGGAATGACGGTCAAATATGATCGTAATCCACCACCACCCGCTCCGTGGTCGGCCGCGCCTGGCAGGTCAGGATAAATCCCTTTTCCAGCTCCCACGGCTCCAGCGAATAGTTCACTTCCATCTGGGCTTCGCCCTCGACCAGCTTGGCGCGGCAGGTCGAGCACATCCCGCCCTTGCAGGCGAACGGAAGATCCATGCCGGCACGTAACGCCGCATCGAGAATGGCCTCGCCTTCCGCGACCGGCACCTCGCGGCGCTTGCCGTCGATGATCAGCGCGGCAAACGCCTTGGGTGGCGCGCTCGCCGCGATCACGGTTTTGGGGCGGGGCTTGCCGCCGAATTCCGAAACGAACCGCTCGACGTGAATGCGATCGTCGGCAATGCCGATCTCCCGGCAGGTCGCCTCGATATCCTCGCTCATGCCGGTCGGACCGCAGATGAAGACATGATCGACGCTTGCCGCCGGCACCAGCGAGCGCAGCAGCACCCTCACCTTCTCGCCGTCGAGCCGGCCGTGCAGGATCGGAATGTCCTGTTCCTCGCCCGAGATCACATGAAAGACCGAGAACCGCTGCATGAAGCGATCCTTCAATTCTTCCAGCGCCTCGCGAAACAGCATGCCGCCGGTGAAACGATTGCCGTAGAACAGGAAGAAGCGGCTGTCCGGCTCGCGCGCCAGCACGCCCTTTACGAGCGAGAGGATCGGCGTGATGCCGGAGCCGGCGGCAAAGCCGACATAGACCCGCGCCTCGCTTGGCACAGCCGTCACACCGAAGCGGCCGGTCGGCGTCATCACGTCGAGCTCGTCGCCGGTTTTCAACTCGTCGGCGGCCCAGCTCGAAAACGCGCCGCCATCGACCTTCTTCACCGCAATCCGCAACTCGCCGTCATCGGGCCCTGAGCAAATCGAATAGGAGCGGCGTATTTCCTCGCCGTCCATGGTGGTGCGCAGGGTCAGGTATTGTCCGGGGCTAAAACTGTAATCGCCCGTAAGAGCGGGCGGAATGGCAAAAGTCAGCGACACCGCGTCAGCGGATTCGCGGCGCAGATCGTTGACGGCGAGGCGGTGAAAGCGAGGATGCGATGCGGACATGTTCAATGGCACTTGAAATAATCAAAGGGTTCGCGGCAGCTCTTGCAGCGCCACAGCGCCTTGCAGGAGGTCGAACCGAATTCGGAAAGCACCTCGGTATCCCCGGAGCCGCATTGCGGGCACGCCACCTGCTGCACGCCGAACAGCGCGCGGCGCGAGCTTGCGGCCTGCGGCGGCGCAATGCCGTATTCCCGGAGTTTGCTGGCGGCCGGCTTCGCTCATCCAGTCGGTGGTCCAGGCCGGCGACAGCACGGTGCGGACTTTTGAATCGCGGAAGCCGGCGCGATCCAGCGCCAGTTCGATTTCCAGGGTGATCATGTTCATCGCGGGGCACCCGGAATAGGTCGGCGTGATCGCGACTTCGACATGGCCGTCCGATATCGTGACCTCGCGCAGCACGCCGAGATCGGCAATGGTCAGCACCGGAATTTCCGGGTCGACCACGTCAGCCGCAACTTCCCAGGCGCGTTGCCGCAGCTCGGTATCGTTGAGGTCCGCGATCACCATGTGGCCCCCGGAAAGGTCCGCTGCATCGATTGTAGCTCGCTGAGCAGATGGCCGAGATGTTCGCTGTGCCGGCCGCTGCGGCCGCCCTGCTGCATCCAGTCGCTCTTGGGCAGATGAAGCGTCGCTTCGTTCACGACGCCGGAGATTGTCTTCAGCCATTGCGGGCGCAGGCTCGCGGGATCGATGGCAACACCACTATCGATCAAGGCGCGTTCGCTGTCGTCAACCTCGAACATTTCGCCGGTATAGGCCCAGAGATCGTCGATGGCGGTTTGCGCGCGCTGATGGCTTTCCGCGGTGCCGTCGCCGAGCCGCACCATCCATTCCGACGAATGCCTGACATGATAGGCGGTTTCCTTTTCCGATTTCGCCGCGATCGCCGCCAGCGTCGGATCATCAGACTTCATCATCGCGCGCCAATAGAGGTCGGCAAACGCCGCATAGAAAAACTGCCGCGCCATGGTGCGGGCGAAATCGCCGTTCGGCTGCTCCAGCAGCAGCAGATTGCGGTACTGCCTGACGTCGCGCAGATAGGCAAACTTGTCCTCGTCGTTACCCCCGCCCTCGACCCTGGCCGCGTAGGAATAGAGTTCGCGCGCCTGACCGAGCAGATCGAGCCCCATATTGGCAAGCGCCATGTCCTCTTCCAGCATGGGCGCGTGGCCGCACCATTCCGACAGCCGGTGGCCGAGGATCAACGCGTCGTCGGCCCGGCGCAGCACGTACAGCACCAGCGGGGTTTCGGCGATCTGGATCGAGGCGACGGCCATCACATATGCCCGACTTCGTCGGGCACCTCGTAAAATGTCGGATGGCGATAGATCTTTGATTCCGCGGGCTCGAACATCATGCCCTTCTCGGCAGGATCGGAAGCCGTGATCGCGGCTGACGGCACCACCCAGATCGACAGCCCTTCGCCGCGGCGGGTGTAGACGTCGCGCGCGGCCTGCAGCGCCAGCGTCGCGTCGGTCGCGTGCAGCGAGCCGACATGCTTGTGCGCAAGGCCGTTGCGGCTGCGAATGAAGACTTCCCACAACGGGGTGTTCGGCGTGGCCATCATGACCTCCCTGAAATTATTCGGCGGCTTGCGCCGTCTGTCTGTGTTTGCGTTTGTCGGCATAGGCCTGCGCGGCCTCGCGCACCCAGGCGCCTTCGTCATGCGCCTTGCGCCGCGCCGCCAGCCGCTCGCGGTTGCAAGGGCCGTTGCCGGCCAGCACCGCATTGAATTCGGACCAGTCGATCGCGCTGTAAACCCAATTGCCGGCTTCATTCTGTTTCATGCCGGGATCGGGAATGGTGAGGCCGAGATATTGCGCCTGCGGCACCGTGGCATCGACAAATTTCTGCCGCAGCTCGTCGTTGGAAAAACGCTTGATCTTCCACTTGGTCGAGGTGTCGCTGTGCTGGCTGGCCTGGTCGGGCGGTCCGAACATCATCAGCACCGGCCACCACCAGCGATCGAGCGCACTCTGCGCCATCGCCTTCTGCTCTTCCGAGCCGCGCGCCAGCGTCATCATGATCTCAAAGCCCTGGCGCTGGTGGAAGGATTCTTCCTTGCAGACGCGGATCATCGCGCGCGCATAGGGACCGTAGGAGCAACGGCACAGCGGAATCTGGTTCATGATCGCGGCACCGTCGACCAGCCAGCCGATCGCGCCGATATCCGCCCAGGTCAGCGTCGGATAATTGAAGATCGAGGAATACCTCGACTTGCCTGCCAGCATCAGGTCGACCAGCTCTTCGCGCGAGGTGCCGAGCGTTTCGGCGGCGGCGTAGAGATAAAGGCCGTGGCCGCACTCGTCCTGCACTTTGGCCAGAAGTGCCGCCTTGCGGCGCAGCGACGGCGCGCGCGTGATCCAGTTGCCTTCGGGGAGCATGCCGACGATTTCGGAATGCGCGTGCTGGGAGATTTGCCGCGTCAGCGTCTTGCGGTAGGCCGCCGGCATCCAGTCGTTCGGCTCGATGCGGTCTTCGGCATCGATGCGCGCCTGGAATTGCGCCGCGCGGGCGGCGTCCTCGATGGTGCGGTCTTCGGCTTCCGAGCTGTTGAGCGCCTGCGTGTACATGGCCGGTCTCCGGAAAAGCGAGCCTTTAACATATAACAAAATTATAGGAATGCAAGTTATTTTTGTAACATGTTTACGGCTCGGCGAACCGGCGCGCCAGTTCCCTGCCCGCCGCCGGCAACGGCCCCGCCTCGTTGCTTCCGTTCCGCTCAAGCCATTGTTCCGACGCAGGAAGCACCCCGCGATAGATCTCGCCGCAGAGCTTTCGGGCTGCCAGTCCCGGCCAGTCCGCCGGCAGCAACGCCCCCGGCAACAGCGGGTCGCGCAGCACCACCCGCCGGTAATGATGGATCAGCAGGATTCGCGCGGTGAAGGCATCGACATCAGACAGTTTTTCGCGACGGCCGACCCAGCTCCGCAGCGGCTCAAAGGTTTTCATGAATTTCTGATAGGCGTCGGCGGTGCGATCGAGCGGCCAGCTCTCGCTGAGCAGACGCCGGCCGCTGTCATCCTCGGCGGATACTTCCAGCCGGATCGCGGATGACGCTTCCTCGGGGATCGGCACGCCCGACGGCGCCACCCACACTCCCGGCAGCGGGCTGCCGAAACCGGCATTCTTCAGCGCCTCACGCGAAGCGTCGCGGTCGCCGCCGTTGCCGATCAGCAGAAGCTCGAAACGTCCGGTCCAGTCGGAAGGCTGCGGATCGTAGATATGCTTGGTCGCAGCATCGAAGGTTTGCCGGCCGGTCTTGGCCAGCCGATAAAAACTGTTGCGGCCGACCTTGTTGCGTTCGAGCCAACCGTCGGTCGCGAGCCGCGACATCGCGGTGCGCACCACGCCGTTGTCGATATCGAGAGTTTCGAAAAACGTCAGCAGCGTGCCGAGCCAGACCGAGCCGCCGCGCGGCACGATGGCATCGCCGAACACGGTGATGACGATCGAGCCGGTGCGCGAGGGTTCGCGCTTGAGCTGTTCGACGATGCGGGCAAGCGGCTGCGCCATGGGTTAGGCATAGCGTGTTTTGAGGATTGACGTCACCAGAGTTCGTCATGCCCGGGCTTGACCCGGGCATCCACGTCTTTGCCTCAAGCAAGGAAGACGTGGATGGCCGGGTCAAGCCCGGCCATGACGGAATCTCTAACGCCCGCGCGCCCGCTTACCTCGTCGGATCCGGATACACCATGCTGCGCCAACCGCTGCGATCGAACGGCTTCCATTTGCCTTCGCCCTGCGCGAGCCGGTCGGCTACCGCGTAGACCACGGCGGGATGATGACCCATGCCGCAATGGCTGCTTTCGACCTCGATGCTTTCGGAGGTCGCGGAGGTCTTCTCCATGCAGCCTTGCCAGGCGCAAATGCCGTCGGTGCGGCTGAAGATGGCCGTGGTCGGCACCGGCGGCGTATCCGACAGCGCCCCACCGAAGCGTTGATCTTCTTCGGCGCGGCGGCCGCTTGCCATCTCATAGACCCGCCAGGCGTTGGTCGCCTTGGGGCCGCTGGCAAACGGACTGCCGAGCGTGATCACCGAGCGCACGCGATCGGGCATCATTTTCGCCAATTGCCGCGCGTAGAGACCGCCGAGGCTCCAGCCGACCAGGCTGATCTTGCGTTGATTGACATCGCTGAGCTCGCGCACCAGATCGACCATGGCGTGCTGCACGCCGTCGCGCAGGCCGAGATTGCGGCCCTGCCGCCAGCCGCTGACCGCATAGCCGCGG
Organism: uncultured Alphaproteobacteria bacterium; assembly: GCA_963742695.1. Classification (GTDB taxonomy): domain Bacteria; phylum Pseudomonadota; class Alphaproteobacteria; order Rhizobiales; family Xanthobacteraceae; genus Bradyrhizobium. The sequence goes on along the minus strand of CAVUNF010000013.1, from coordinate 120,378 downwards.
CTTTTCAGGAAGCTGCGCAGCGGGCGGGTCGAGGTATCGGAGGCCACCAGCCCGGGCAGCACCAGCACCGGATGCCCGTCGCCCTTCGGCGCCAGGCTCAGCAGCGGCAGTGCACCGAGAAAGGCGCCAAGCTCGGATATGGCGCGCCCCTCCAGAAACATCAGGGTTCTGGACGGCGGGCGCATCGTTTGGGCAGTCGCGGACATCGTAGCTCCTTATCTAGGCCGGCCCCTTGCGTTTCGGCAGCCGACCGATGGACCATTATTAGGAAGACGCAAACCTCACAAAATCGTTCCGCAACGCAACAATCACTAAATCAGCTAGGACGCTGATTCCTTCATTCAAGCCGGTGACCCCGGATGGGACAATAGGCCTCGCCACTTAATACCGACTCAGTGATCTAAAAGTCACAGCAGCCGCAGCAGGTATTCCACCGTGTAAAGCGCCAGACCGGCAAGGCCGCCGATCAGCGAACCGTTGAAGCGGATGTATTGCAGGTCCTTGCCGATGTTGATTTCGATCAGCGCAATCAACTGCCCCATGTCCCAGGCCTTGACCTGATCGGAGATGAAGCCCGAGACGCCGCTCTTCTGGTCGGCGATAAAACTTCGCAGCACCGCCACCAGGCCCTGGTTGATTTCGGCGCGCAGCTCAGCATCGCCTGCCAGCGCCTCGCCTGCTTCCATGAACATTCGCGCCAGATGTTGCTGCAACACCTGGATCTCGCCGCTGGCGCTGCGTTCGATGAAGGAGCGCGCGTTTGACCAGATGTTGCGCGCGAGGTCGCCGAGTTCGGGACGCGCCAGCAAGTCACGCTTCAGCCCGTCGATGCGATCGGAATAGGTGCGGTCGCTGCCGAGCTTGTCGACGAACGACAACACCATGCGGTCGAACTCGCCGCGGAACGGATGTTTCGGATCGTTGCGCACTTCCTCGAAGAACGCGCTCGCGGATGCCACGATCTTGTTCATCAGGAACTTGTCGGTGCGATAGAGTTTCAAGAGCGTCGGCAACTCCTCGCGAATTTTCTCACGGATCATCGCCATGGTTTCCGCTTTGGTCAGCGAGTCGTGAACGGCGCGCAGGATGTCATCGAGCAGGCCCTGGTGCCGGCCCTCGGCCACGAACGCGCGCAGCGTGCCGGCGGCGAGCGGCGCCAGATCGATCGATTGCAACTGGGTGGTGATGCGGCGGGTGAAGAATGTCATCAGGCCCGAGGTCTCGGTCGCCGAGATCGCTTCGGGCAACAGACGCAGCGTGAAGCGGGCGAGATCAGTGCTGCGCTTGCGGTCGCGCAGCCAGTCGGCGATGAAGGAGGCGAAGTCGATCTGGCGCAGTTTTGCGTCGACAGGTGCTGCCTCGAGAAAATGCACCTCGATGAACTCGCCGAGCTTGTCGGCGATGCGGTGCTGATTGGCCTGGATGATCGCGGTATGCGGGATCGGCAGTCCCAAAGGCCTGCGAAACAAGGCCACCACCGCGTACCAGTCGGCGAGGCCGCCGATGGTGGCGGCTTCGGCGAAGGCCGCGACGAAGCCGAAGGCCGGATGCAGGTGCGACATCATCCTGGCGGTGATGAACACCGCGAGCGTGCCTACAAGCACCAGCGTGGCCAGCGCCTTGACCCGCCGCAGCTCGGCCGCCCGCGCGGCGTCGCCGGGGGCGTCGAAGGAGAAGGTGGCGGGAACGGTCATGGCGGCTTTCGAAGGTGCTGGAGTCTGTACATAGGGGCTGCGCATGCAAGCGTCATCCTGAGGTGCGCGCATTCTTGCGCGCCTCGAAGGATGGCTACGGGCACCGTTGATCGCGACATCCTTCGAGGCTCGCCGAAGACGGCTCGCACCTCCAGCGATAAGCGCAATTGCGCTTACGCAGGGATGACGGCATCGTGCACCGGTCAAAAAGAAGGCCCGCCTAAGCGGGCCTTCCAAAGATTGACAGGTCAGTCGATCGCGATCAGGCGGTCTTGGTATAGACCTTGGAGAAGTTGTCCTGGGCGGTCTTGGCACCGTCGGCGACGAGCTTGCCGAGATATTCGGTGGTCGACTTGGCGCGCGAGACAAACACTTCGCCGCGGGCGCGGACCATGTCGGACTGGATCTGGGCGGCTTCGCTCAGCGACTTGGCCGAAACGAGCTTCTCGATGCCGACGAAGAACGCTTCGGTGTCAGCGTAGATCGCGTCCTGGATATTGCGGCTGATCTTGGCGGCCTCGGAGACCGAACCGGCAACGGCGGTTTCGATCGCGGCGGTCACCTTCTCGGAACCGGCGTGGATGTCGGCAGCGCGAACCTTCGCGGTCTCGGCCTGCTTCTTCACGAACTCACGGGCGGCTTCCGGAACTTCCATGTTCTGGAGCTTGGTGAACGCCTCGGTGACGGGCGCGAAGGCTTCCTTGACGGTGTTCAGCACGGAATTGGTTTCGGTGGTCATTTGGGTCTCTCCATCCTCAGGTTTGAGCTATGGGCTCACCCCGTCCGGATTGGCCCGGGGCGAGATCCTTGTGCCACGGTTAATGGTGCGACGCAATATCAATGTTGCGATGCGATATCACGAATTCGTGATCTGGCGGCCAATTAGGCAATCTGCCAAAGGAACCGGCATCCGGTTCCCCTAGTGCTGGACGGCGTCCGAAATCCCGTAGGCCTCCATCTGGGCCCGAACCTGCGCCACATTGTGCCCGAGGACGACGAGGTCGTGGGCCCTCCCGGACTTGTCCTTGACGTGGTCGCGCAGCAGCGCCTCGGCCTTGAAGCCGAGGCTCTCGAACACCGCGATGGCGCCCTGCTGATCGACCGTCATCTGGGCAACGATCTTCTCAAGACCCGCCTCCAACGCCAGCGCGAAGGTCTCCTGCGTCAGCGCCCGCCCGACCCCACTGCCCCGCGCGTCTGACGCCACCACCATACGGATCTCGCCGACATGCGGCGACCAGGAATAGGGGTCACGCACCACGGTCCCGCAGCCCACCACCTGCCCCGATCTGATCGCCAGCAGGCTGATGATGCTGCCGCGCTCGATCTCCTTGATCCAGGCCGACAGCACCTTTGGCTCGCTGATGTCGCGCGGCAGGAACAACAGATCGTGGACCGGCAGCTTGCGCGCGAAATCGAGCACCGCGGCTTCATCCGAAGGCGCCATATGCCGGAACTCGACCGAGGTGCCGTTGCAGACGATCGTGCGTGGATAGGAACGTGCTTCGCTCATGCTCAAACCGACCTTTCGCTCAACCAGGAATCCAGTTTGGGCCACAGTCGTTTCACGGCGTTGCCGCCTGCCGCGACGCTGATGTGACCGCCCTTGAGAATCACCTCTTGCTTGTCCGCCGATCCGACTTTCTCGACCAGCGGCTTCGATGCTTCGTAGGTCACGATATGATCGTGTTCCGCGACCGCGTGGAGCAACGGCACCTTGATCTTCGAGAGATCGACGGCATGGCCGCCGACGGTCATCGTGTCGTTAAAGAGCTTGTTGTCCCACATCAGATCCTTGGTGGTCTGGCGAAAATACTCGCCGGCCAGCGGCAGGGTATCTGTCCCCCAGCGATCCATCATCCGGTAGGCTTTGACATATTCGTCGTTCCAGATGTTGTCCCACAATTGCACCTGGCTGAACGCGCGCGACGCCGGCCGCAGCATGTCGAACGACGTCATGATCATCTCGCCCGGCACGTTGCCGACGCTGTCCACGAGTTTGTCGACGTCGAAATACCTTCGATCCGAGAAATTCTGGAACAGCTTCATGCCGCGAAAATCGATCGGCGTGGTGAAGCAGACCAGGTTCTTCAGCGGCCCGTCGGCAAAGATCGACGCATACATCACCGACAGCACGCCGCCGAAGCAATAGCCGATGATGCTGACGTCGGTTTCGCCGGATCTCCTTTTCCACGGCCTTGATGCAATCGGGGATGAAGCCGAGGACATAGTCCTCGAACCGCAAGCTTTTCTCCTCGGGCTTGGGCGCGGTCCAGTCGAGCATGAAGACGTCGAAGCCGCGCTTGAGCAGGAATTCGATCAGGCTCTGACCCGGCGTCAGGTCGAGAATGTAGCCGCGGTTGGTGGTCGCCATCACGATCAGAATCGGAATTCTGTAAATCTCGTCGGCGATTGGACGGTAATGATAGAGCTGCATCGTTCCGCGCGAGAGAATGACATCTTTCGGCGTCGTACCCGTCACCGGGCCGGACGAGGCGATATATTCGACACCCTTGATGCTGCGCTGGATCGCGCGCTGCACCTCGGACTGGATCCGGTCCGGGATCGCGGCCAGATCGAGAGCCGGAGCCGCGCTACTCGCACCAGGACTGGCGTTCATTTTTGCTCTCCGCCCGCGGACGGCGGCTTCTTGGTGCGCGGCGGTTTGGGAACGCCGGCATAGCCGCCTGCGGAGCCGGCGGAATTGCTGTTCATGCCGTGCAGCATCGCCTTGATCTCGTTCAGCTGGCCTTCGATCGACTGCAGCCGCTCGGCCATGCCGACCATCTGCGCCCGGCTCGGCAGGTTCATGCCGACGAGATATTTCTCCATGAGATCGCCGAGCTGCTTCTGCGCGCCCGCGGTGACCCCGCCGACCTGATTGACGACCTTGGAAAATTCCGGCGATGCCATGGCCTGGTTGGCGAAGGAATTGAATCCCTTCTCCATCTCGCCGATCATGTTTTGCCACATTGCAACCGGATCGTTGCTCTTGTCTGCCATTTGGCGCCCTCCAGCATTGTCACGAGGGGTTAGAGCCCCGCCTTTTCGATCATACCACACTGTTGACCGCAACCGGTCAACATCGCCGGCGGCGAATTGTCAGCTTCCCTGCCCGGACAGAGCCTTCTGCAGCAGACGAAACCGTGTCATAGAGGCGTCATCGCAGGACCATTTCTTGAGGGAACAGCCCCAGTGAATTCGTCAGCCCATCAGCCGCCGCAGATCGCCCGCGCCAACGGCATCGAAGTTTGCTACGAGATTTTCGGCGACGCCGGCGCCGAGCCGATGTTGCTGATCATGGGATTGGGCGCCCAGATGATCCATTGGGATGATGATTTCTGCCGTCAGCTCGCAGGCCGCGGGTTTCGCGTGATCCGCTTCGACAATCGCGACATCGGCAAGTCGAGCAAAATGACCGGCGGCAAGCGTCTCGGCCCGGTCGAACTTTTAAAACTGAAGTTCCTGAAAATCCCGGTCGCAGCACCCTACAAATTGATTGATATGGCCAAGGATACCATCGGCCTGATGGATACGCTCGGCATCAAGTCGGCGCATCTGGTCGGCGCTTCCATGGGCGGCATGATCGCGCAGGAAATCGCGATCACGTTTCCGCAGCGGGTGCGCTCGCTGACCTCGATCATGTCGACGACAGGCAATCCGAAAGTGCCGCCGCCGACGCGCGAGGCCGCCGCGATGCTGATGGCGCCGCCGCCCACCACCAAGGAAGAATATTTCGAGCGTTTTGCCAAGACGTGGAAGATCCTGCGGGTCGGCAGTTTCCCGCAGGACGAAGCGCTGGATCGCTCGCGCGCCGAGCGCACCTATGAACGCGGCCTCAATCCGCCCGGCGTCGGCCGGCAACTCCGCGCCGTGCTCGCCTCCGGCAGCCGCAAGGAGCGGTTGGCCGCGGTCAAGGCGCCGACCCTGGTGATTCACGGCACCGTCGATCCGCTGGTGCGTCCCGAAGGCGGCAAGGATACTGCGGCCTCGATTCCCGGCGCCAAGCTCGTGATGATCGACGGCATGGGCCACGCGCTGCCGATCCCGCTGTGGCCGCAGATCATCGACGCCATCGACAAGCATGCCCACGGCGCGGCAGCGAAGGCGGCGTAGGAATTACCGTCATACGGAGTGCGTGAAGCAATCTCCGACCTCATCCTGAGGAGCGGCCGCTTGGCCGCGTCTCGAAGGATGGACATATCCCGCGGACTTGCAGCCATCCTTCGAGACGCCGCGCGAAGAGGCGCGGCTCCTCAGGATGAGGGCAGAGTGCGCGGAAAAGCCTATCCGCCCGCCCAAACATCCAGCACGTAGCGATTGCCGGTGCCGAGCTCGTCGATCCAGCGCGCGCCTGCATCGGCGTCGGCGCCTTTGCGGTCGCGATAGATCGCAACCAGCGCCGCCTTGACGTCCGGCTCCATCTTGCCGCCGTCGCCGCAGACGTAAACGACCGCGCCCTTCTCGATCAGGTTCCAGACGCGGTCCTTTTGCGCCGCGACCAGATTCTGCACATAGGTTTTTGGGCCGTCGCTGCGCGAAAACCCGGTGTGCAGTTCGGTGATGCCGCCGGCCTCGAATGCCTTCAGTTCATCGGCATAGAGATAATCCTGCTCGGGATGACGGCAGCCGAAAAACAGCATCGCCGGGCCGAGGTTGGCGCCTTTGGCTTTCAAGGCGGCGCGTTCCTGCAGGAAGCCGCGGAATGGCGCGAGCCCTGTTCCGGGCCCGACCATGATGATCGGCACAGAGGGATCGTCGGGCAGCCGGAACCCGGCCTTGGTCTCGCGCACCGTGGCGTGGATGTTCTCGCCGGCGCGACGGCCGGCGAGATAATTCGAGCAGATGCCCTTGTAGATGCCGCGTCCCGAACTGGCGGGGCCTTCGACCACACCGACGGTGACGCTGCAGCGCTGCGGCATCGCCCGACGGCGACGATGAGATCGAATAATAGCGCGGCGCCAACAGCGACAGCATTTCCAGATAGGCGTGGAACGGCAACTCGCAGGCCGGATGCTCCTCCAGGAGATCGAACACCGATTTGCGTTTTGCGAGGATGTCGGCGCGATAATGCTCCGACGCAGCCGCATCGTCGCCGACATAGGCCAGCAGTTTCGGCTTGGTCATCGGACAACGGGTGTGTTCCGACATGATCTGGATCTGCTTGCGGGTCGCCACCTGCTGCAGTTCGACGAATTCAGAGAGCAACCGCCCGACCGAAACGGTATCGCCGACCGGCAATTGCGCGCGTCGGCCCTCCGCCACCTGCAGGCGGATCTGATCGGCCGGCAGGAAGCCGAAGCGCCGCGCCACGGAATCCACCAGTGCCGGATCGTTGCGCGGCACCACGCTGAGATGGTCGCCGACGCGGTAGCTAATGCCGGAGGGTAACTGCACCTCGATATGCCGGGTCGACCGGTCGGAGGCGTTGGCGCCGGTTTTGTTTTGCAGCTCGGAATTGACCAGAACCTTCATCGGCGAAACGCCGCCGAGCGCCACGATGGCGTTGACCGCCGAGGGCGCCACCGGCTCGATCGCGTAGAGCGGCTCGTCGTCGGCGCTGCGGGTGAAGCTGGAGTCGACGCCGAATTCCTTCATCGCCAACGGGGCCGCCTTGGCGAACCAGCTTTCGAACTGACCGTCGAGATCGCTGCGGGCATCGCCCTCGCCGCGTGCAAACACGCTGCGCGCGCCGTGTGCGGCCAGTTGCTCGTCGATCATCCGCGGAATCGACTGGTAGGTCGCGGCCCAGTCGCTGTTGCCGCAACCGAACACCGCATAGCGCACCTTGGCGAAGGCATCCTTCGGCAGATCGTCGCCGAGCCACTTGACGAACTGCGTGGCGTTGTCGGGCGCGGCGCCATTGTACGAGGCGCAGAAAATCAGGACGCCGCCCTCCTGCGGCAGCTTGCCGACGTAATCGTCGAGCGCTCCGAGTTTCGTGGCAAAACCATTGACCTCGGCGAGATCGGCGACGCGGGTCGCCAGTTCCTCGGCGGTGCCGAGGTTCGATCCGTAAAGCACCAGCAGTGGCGTGTTGTGTCCCGGCCGGGTCCGTGCGCGCGGCGCCGATGCGCCGGTCGAGGCGGCCGCGGTCGTCGTGGTGCGGCCGGCGTAAGCGCCGCGCTCCTTGTCGACGCGCGGGCGGACCTTGATCTTGAAACCATCCGGCTTGATCGTCAGGGTTTCCTTCAGCACCATCTGATAGCGGTTGATATCGACCAGCTTGAAGCGCTGCAGGACCATGCCGATCGCCAGCGCCGCTTCATGCATGGCAAAGCCACGGCCGATGCAGGCGCGCTGGCCGTTGCCGAACGGCTTCCAGGCGTTGACCGGACGCGCTGCCTCGGCCTCGCGGCTGAAATTTTCCGGATCGAACGCGTCGGGATTCGGCCCCCAGACGCTGGGATCGCGGTGCAGCGCCATCACCAGCACGGTGATGAAGGTATTCTTCTTGAGCTTGTACTTGCCGCCGATGGTCTCGTCCTGCAGCGGCGAGATGCCGTAGGCCGGCGCCGGCGGCCACAGCCGCAAGGCCTCCTTCAGAACCTGCGTGATGTAGGTGAGCTGGGTGACCTGCTGATAGGTCGGCCTCGCGTCGGTATCGGGTCCGAGAACGCGATCGACCTCCTCATAGGCCTTCTTGAGAACATCGGGATGCTTGAGCAGCGCATAGAGCGTGCATGACAGCAGGCCGCTGGTGGTCTCGTGTCCGGCAATCAGGAAGGTGTTGATCTGGTAGCGGATGTTGACGTCGTCGAGCTGTTCGCCGGTGGAGCGGTCGACGCCGGTCATCATGGCGCCGAGCATGTCCTTCTTGCCCTCGGCGGCCTCGGCGTTCTTGCGCCGCTCGGCGACGATCTCGTCGACCATCTTGTTCATGAAGGCGACGTCTTCGCCGAGTTCCTGCCGGCGCTTCTTCAGCCAGAGGCCCTCGAGCGGAATCCCGCGGGTCATCATGATGGTTTCGAGCGAGCGCACCAGCAATTCCACGAACGGATGATAGTCGCGGCGGTAGAACGAATTGAAACGATAGTCGAAGCCGCACAGCCCGATGGTGTCGAGCGTCAGCGCCGTCATGTCGTGGACGACGTCGATCTCCTCGTCGCCGTTGAGGCGTTCCCACTTCTTCACCAGCTGCTCGGCGATATCGACCATGCTCGTGTGATAGGACTGCATGGCGCGGTTGCCGAACGGCTGCAGCAGGATGTTGTGGGCCTTGCTCCAGTTCGGCTCCGAGTGTCGGCCGTGAACAAGCCGTCGCCGCCCACCGCGCGCACCCGGCGCAGCGAGCCGCGCACCGCCTTGTCGAAGCGCTTTTCGTCGCTGAGTTCCGCGATCAAATCGTGGCCCGAGACGATCACCAGCGGCGCGCCCATCATGTCGAGCCAGAAGATCGGCCCAAGCTCCTTGCTCAGCCGCACCAGGTCCTGCACCGGCGCATTGGCGTCCAGCGACAGCATGTTGCCGACCACCGGTTTCTTCGGCGGATGCGGGATCGGGTTCAGTTTGTTGGTCGACGCCATCTTGATGGTACCCCTGCGTAACTTATTCCTGGCAACGAGCGCGCTCTTACACGTCATTGCGAGCGAAGCGAAGCAATCCAGGACTGTCATTCCGGATGGTCCGAAGGACCAGACCCGGAATCTCGGATTCCGAGGCTTCACGCATAGCTGCTCGCATCGCCCCGGAATGACGAGTTGTCTCTACCCAAACCGCTTCTTCCGCCATTCGATCAGCTTGGCGCTGACTTCGTCCGGCTTTTCCTGCTGCGTCCAGTGGCCGCTGCCCTTGACCAGATATTTCTCGAGATCGGGAATGATCTTCTCCATGCCGTCGGCCGAGGACGGCGGCAGCACCTGGTCGTTCTCGGCCATGATCATCAGCGACGGCACCCGCACGGTATGGTCGATGCCGGCCGAGCGCTGCCAGTTGCGCGACATGTTGCGGTACCAGTTGATGCCGCCGGTGAAGCCGGATTTTGTAAACGTGTCGACAAAAACCTTCTTCTCTTCCGGCGACAGGATCGGCGTCCGCGGATCGTGCTTGGCGTCGTAGCCGGCGATCATCTGCGGAAATGCCAGATTGAGCCGCGGCGAAGCGCCGACGCCGGCGACCACCTCCTCCGGCGGCGCCGTATCGGCGCGCGGCACCGGCTTCCTCATGAAGGCGTCAAAGGTCTGCTCGACCCGGCTGCCGAAGATCTTGTCGGGGCCGCGTCCGGGATCCTGAAACTGCACGATATACATGTGCTCGCCGAAGCGCTTGCGCAGCAGTTCGATCGGATCGGCCGGCGCGCGATCGACGTGCGGGGTGTTGATGCCGACCACGCCGGCGACGCGATCGATGTGCCGCAGCGGCATTTGCCAGACGATGAAGCCGCCCCAGTCGTGGCCGACGAAGATCGCCTTGTCGATCTTGAGATGATCAAGCAGCCCGACGAGATCGCCGGTCAGATGCTCGATATCGTAGGATTCGACCGGCTCGGGCCGGTCGGTCGAACCATAGCCGCGCTGGTCGGGCGCGATCACCCGAATGCCGGCCTCAGACAGCGCCTTGATCTGGTGCCGCCATGAAAACGCGATCTCCGGCCAGCCGTGGCAGAGGATAACCGGCGGCGCATCGGTCTTCGGGCCGGCATCGTAATAGCCCATGCGGATGCCGTTGGTCTCGGCGAACTGCAGCGGCGGCATTTCGATCATTGTTATTCCACTTCAATTCTTCGCATGATCTTATCGGAAAACCGGTTCCCACTTTTCCGGATCATGCGATCAGCTTGCCGCACTTTTCAGGTCGGCCGGCGGCGCAAACGCCGCTTCGAGTGCTGCGAATTCTCCCGGCAGCATGTCGCACAAAACCTGCACATGGGGAATGATGTTGGCGCCGGCGATGAAGCCGAAATCGAGCTGATCGCGGTAGCTCTGCACGGTGATATTGAGCGCGAGCCCGTGGGTCGAGATCGACACCGGGAAGATGTGCAGCAATTCCGCGCCCGCGGCATACAGGGTCTGGCGCGGCCCCGGCACGTTGGACACCGTGATATTCGCCGCCGGCGGCAGCACGTCCGACAGGCTGGAGCGGCTGTACAGCAGCGCCAGGATTTGCACCACGATCGGCGCGCCGAGCATCGAGATGTTGGAGACCTGCGGCATCAGCGCCCGCAACGGATGCGACATTTCTTTCGACTTGGTGGATTGCGCGATGATCGCCTCGAGCCGTGCCTTGGGATCCTCGACGTTGGTCGCGATCGAACAGATCATGCCGAACACCTGGTTGTTGGCGTCGGTATTGCCCTCTTCGCGCAGCGAGATCGGCACCGCGGCGGTCATCGATTTGGTCGGCAGCGCCCCCTGCTCCAGCAGATAGCGCCGGACCACGCCGGATGAGATCGCCAGCACCACATCATTGAGTTTGCCGCCGGCCTGCTTGGCCACCGCCTTGGCGGCGCTCAGCGGGATCGAGACGCCGGCGAAGCTGCGTTCCGACGAGATCGCCTTGTTCAGGATGGTCGATGGCGACACCATGCTGGCCATGCTGTCGCGCGATTTCGGATCGGATATCTTGCCGACCACCTCGGAGACGCTTTTGAGCATGGTCGGGAATGCTGCCGGCGAACTTCACCGCGGATTCGATCTGGAACATGGCGTTGTCGAACAGGATCGATCCGATGATCGCTCTTGCCCGAACGCGGCAGGTCGATGCCCTTGGCGGGTGTCGAACCATCGAACGGCTGGCGCCACAGCGCCTGATAGGAATCGATCAAATTGGCGGCGATGTCGCGCGGCTCCTGCCCGACCTTGGCCCGCGCCGTCGGCGGCTCGATGACCCGCGGCACAGGCGTGACGTCGTAGATCATGCTGGTCAGCGCAGCACCGGCGCCGCCATCGATGCAGGCATGATGCATCTTGGAATAAAGCCCGATCTCGTTGTCCTTCATGCCTTCGAAAACGTAAAACTCCCACAGCGGACGGGCGCGGTTGAGCAGCTTGGCATGCATCCAGCCGACGATGCGCTCCAGCGTCGCGCGGTCGTGTGGCGCAGGCAGGCTGCCGCGGAAGATATGGCGGTCGATGTCGAACTGGTCGTCCTCGACCCAGGAGGGATGATCGATGTCGAGCGGCGCCTTTTCCAGCCGGGCTTTCAGGATCGGCGCAACATGCAGCCGCGAGGCGATCATCGCCTTGAAGTCCTCGAAGAAGTCGCCCTTGTAATCCGCGGGCAGACGGAAGATCGCCATGCTGCCGACATGCATCGGCATTTCCGGCGTTTCCAGATACAGAAACGACGCGTCCATCGACGACAGCTTCTTGGCGTCACTCATAGTTTTTCCTCCCGCTGGGATCACGCGGCGCCTTGGTGGCGCTTCTGGCGTAAGGCGGTCCTGGGTTCAGGACTTTGGTTGAGATTGTGCATTTTCCGGGGGCGCATATGCAATGGCAAACGGCCCCGATCGGTCAAATTGCTTAAATTTCCCCTCGGTTTGGGCCAAACGATCCGCCACCGCCCATAGTGCGGCGGCGTTGACGCCCAACCCGATGTGACTGGCGAGGTGGACCTCGATATTCTCGGCGGTATCGGAGGGACGCAGCAGGCAGGTATGCCAGTTCACGATGCCGTCAGTGCGCGAATAGATCGAGGTGGTCGGGACCGGCAGATCGCCTGCGATCGCGGCTCGCAGCTCCGGATTGTCCTCGACCGCCTCGCCCGACAGCGCCTCGTAAAGCCGCGTGGCGTTGGTTGCGCGCACGTCGTTGGCGAACGGGCTTCCCAGCGTGATGACGGAGCGCACCATGTCAGGCAATTGCAGCGCCAGGTCGCGCGCGTAGACACCGCCCAGGCTCCAGCCGATGACGCTGACCTTGCGGCCCGTAGCCCCATGAATTTCGGTCAGCAAATCGCGCAGCGCGCCGCGCTTGCTGGATACGCCACCGAAATTGCGGCCCATCTTCCAGGCATAGGTATCGTATCCGAGTTCCCTGAGATACCGCCGCATCGGCGCCATCGACAGATCGCTGGCGAGGAAGCCCGGCAACGCCAATACCGGATGACCGTCGCCTTTCGGCGCCTGCATCAGCAACGGGGAAAACAACAGGCTGGCGTTGAATTCGAGGATCCCTCTCGCCTCGGCCAGCAGCAGGCCGAGACCCGGCGGACGAAGCCGGCCTGCGACGGGCGGTTCGCTGCGGTTGTCAGGCATTGCTATTTCTTGTCAGTGGTGCGCGCGCCGCCGAGCCCCGCCATGCTCACGAACATGTCCTGGAACCGCTCGGCGATCTTCGGATCGAAGGTGAACCAGCTCTGCATCAGCGCTTCCGGCGAGACCTTTTCGATATTGCTCATCATCTGCTGCTGGAGCCGTTCCATCACCGCCGTTTGCATCGGCTGCACATCCGGCAGACCGAAGAACTGCCGGGCTTCGAGCGGCGTGCAATCTATTTCGACGTTTACCTTCATGTTTGCTCCTGATTGCATGTGACGGCTTGTGACAGTATCGCCGCGAGGGCCGGCATGAAGCAAGTGACCTGAGCGCACGCCAGGGCGCCCGGGGCGTTCATTCGGGGCGTATGGTCAACCAAACCGCTCGACGGCAAAAGGCTTTGGATCGGCGAACGGCGTCTCGCCGGTCATCATTTCCGCCAGCAGGCGGCCGGTCGCGGGGCCCAGCGTCAGGCCGTGATGGTGATGCCCGAAGTCGAACCACAGCCCGGCGTGACGCGGCGCCTTCCCGATTACCGGCAGCATATCGGGCAGGCATGGCCTCGCGCCCTTCCAGGGCGCCGCATCGATCGCTTCTCCCAGCGGAAACAGCTTGTGGGCGTGCGGCAGCGCCCGCTGCAGCTGGACCGGCGTGGGCGGCGCATCGCGGCGGGCAAACTCGACCCCAGTGGCGAGGCGAATGCCGCGGTTCATCGGCGCCAGCACATAACCGTTATCGGCGTCGAGCACGGGACGATGCAGCACGGCATTGCCGCGCGGCGCCAGGTGCACGTGGTAACCGCGCTTGACGTTAAACGGGATCGAATAGCCGAGCCGACCGAACAGCAGATCCGACCACGGCCCGAGCGCCACCACGACCTCCCGTGCACTCACCTTGCCCTCTGGTGTGGCGACCTGCCATCGTCCGCCGGGTTCCTGTTCGAGGGTCAGCGCATCGCCCACCGCAAAGCGTCCGCCCTTGCGCTGGAACAGCGCAGCATAGGCTTTGGCGAGCCCGCCCGGATCGAGCACGAAGCCGGGCTCGGTGAAATGGATCGCGCCGGCGAATTCGCCGCTGAGGTGAGGCTCGCGCTGGATAATCGCCTTGCTGTCGAGGACTTCGCCTTGAACCCCGTATTGCTTCGCGCGCTCGAAATCCCGCAGCGCATTGGCGAGCGTTGCATCCTGCCGATACATCTTGATCCAGCCGCACCGCCGCAACAGATCTTGCGCTCCGGCCTCGGCCATCAACTCCTCGTGCTCGACCAGGCTGCGGCGGATCAGCGGCATCACCGCCAGCGCACCGCGCAGCGCCCGGTCCGGGGCGGAGGCAAGGAAATAACGCATCAACCATGGCAGCAACGCCGGCAGATCGGAAAAATGGTAGCGCACGTGCGGCGCTTGGTTCATGGCGTAGCGGAGGATCTCGATGGGATTGCGCGGAAACATGTAGGGAAAGACCGAGGCGCATTCGATCATTCCAGCATTGCCAAAACTGGTTTCTTCGCCGGCAAGCTCGTGCTTGTCGACCAGGATCACGTCCCGCCCCCGTTTTTGCAGGTGCAAGGCGGCACCCACCCCGACCATGCCGGCGCCCAATACGAGAACATCGGCCTTGAGTTCCGCCATCCGGTGCTCCCGTTGAATGCTGCGTTGGCTCTGTTGCTGCCCACACGCAAGCTAGCGATTGCGGCTTGATCGCGCAAACCGGCTCAGTTCGCAGCAAATCGCGCTTGCGCGGCAGCCAAACTCTGGCAACAATGCATGGTCATGGCTGCCGATTTTGCAGAAATGAACAGCGCGCCACAGCGGAGAACGTCAACAAATGTCGGTACGTCAAATCTTGCTTGCAGCGACCACGGTCTCAATCGTCGCTTTTACGATGACGCCGGCATCGGCGCAGACCCTGCGCTACGCCAACCAGGGCGATCTCAAATCGCTCGACCCCTATACGCTCAAGGAAACCACGACGATCGCCCATCACGGCCATGTCTATGAAGGCCTGGTGACCCGCGACAAGGACCTCAAGATCGTTCCGGCACTTGCAGAAAGCTGGGAAACGCCGGAGCCGACGCGCTGGCGCTTTCACCTGCGAAAGGGCGTCAAATTCCACAATGGCAACCCCTTTACCGCCGATGACGTGATCTTTTCCGCAGACCGGGTCCGCGCCAAGGGCTCGAACTTCCTGACCAACGTCGCGGCCGATGCCAAGTTCATCAAGGTCGACGACTACACCGTCGATGTGAAGCTGGATTCAGCAAATCCCATTCTGATCTCGCAATGGGACGGCTGGTACATCATGAACAAGAAGTGGTGCGAGGAGAACAACGCTGTCGCGCCGACACCGGCGTCGGCGACGACTCCAAGCCATGCCTCGCTCAACGCAAATGGCACCGGGCTTTTCATGATCGAAAGCCACCAGCCCGGCGTCAAGACGGTGTTCAAGGCAAACCCGAACTGGTGGGGAAAGCCGGAGCATAATCTCAAGGAAATCATTTTTACGCCGATCGGTTCGGATGCGACGCGTGTCGCGGCCTTGCTGTCGGGCGAAGTCGACGTCATCGAGCCGGTACCGATCCAGGATATTTCGCGGGTGGATTCCTCGCCGAACGCGCAGGTCCAGAAGGGACCCGAGCTGCGAACCATCTTCCTCGGCATGGACCAGGTCCGCGACGAGTTGCTGTATTCCAACATCAAGGGCAAGAACCCGTTCAAGGACATTCGCGTTCGCGAGGCCTTCTTACAAGGCGGTCGATATCGAGTTGATCAAGACCCGCGTGATGCGCGGACTTTCGACCCCCTCTGCGCTGATGATCGCCCCTCAGCTGTTCAAGCTCTCATGGCGACTTCACGCGCCCGAAATACGATCCCGACGGCGCCAAGAAGCTGCTCACGGATGCCGGCTATCCCGACGGCTTCGAAGTCACGATGGATTGCCCGAACGACCGCTACGTCAACGATGCCGCGATCTGCCAGGCCGTGGTTGGGATGCTTGCCCGCGTCGGCGTCAAGATCAACCTGTTGGCGCAGCCCAAGGCGCAGTATTTCGCCAAGGTGCTGAAGCCCGGCGGCTTCCAGACCTCGTTCTATATGCTGGGCTGGACGCCGGCGACCTCGGACTCCCAAAATGTTCTCTACGACATCATGGGCTGCCGTGACGATCCCAAGACCAACCGCGGCGAAGCCAATCTCGGTGGCTACTGCAACAAGCAACTCGACGCACTGGCCGACAAGGTGCTGCTGGAAACCGACGCGACCAAACGCGACTTGCTGATCAAGCAGGCGTTTGAAATCGGAGCCAAGGATTTCGGCTATATCCCGTTGCATCAGCAGGCGCTGGCCTGGGGCGTATCCAAGAAAGTGAAGCTGACGCAGCGCGCCGACAATCAGGTCCTGTTCCGCTGGGCAACCAAACAGGACTAGGCAGTCGTAATACCCACGGTCCCGGAGGCTCCGCTTCCGGGACTTTTCGTTTCGGTCGCGCATCGATGCGCGCCGCATGCAGAGAAGTGAAAGGATCAGATGCTCGCTTTCACTCTTCGCCGGGCAATTCAGGCGATCGGCGTCATGATCGCCGTCGGGATCATCTCGTTCTCGATGTTTCGCTTCGCCGGCGATCCGGTCAACCAGATCGTCTCGATCGACACATCGGCGGCCGAGCGCGCCGCGGTCCGCAAATCGCTCGGCCTCGACGATCCCGTCGTATTGCAGTTCGCGCGCTATTTCGGCAATGCGGTGCAATTCAAGTTCGGGGTCTCCTACCAGTTTCGCCAGCCCGTCGCCAACCTGCTGATGGAGCGGATGCCGGCGACGCTGGAGCTTGCCACCTGCGCCACGATATTGGCGATGGTGTTCGGGATCCTGATGGGGGTCTATTCGGCGCTGCGGCGGGACACGATTCTGGCGAAAATATTCCAGGCGGTGTCACTGATCGGAATTTCGCTGCCGACGTTCCTGATCGGCATTCTCCTGATCTATCTGTTCGCCGTGGTGCTGGGCTGGCTGCCGTCGTTCGGCCGCGGCGATGTGGTGCGGATCGGCTGGTGGACCACCGGGCTGCTCACGGTCTCGGGCCTCAAGGCCCTGATCCTGCCGTCCATCACGCTGGGCCTGTTCCAGCTTACCCTGATCATGCGGCTGGTGCGCGCGGAGATGCTCGAAGTGTTGCGTACCGATTACATTCGCTTTGCCAGGGCGCGCGGATTGACGACGCGGGCCATTCACTTCGGCCATGCCCTGAAGAACACCCTGGTTCCCGTCATCACGATCGCGGGATTGCAGTTTGGCGCGGTTATTGCATTTGCGATCATTACCGAAACCGTCTTCCAGTGGCCGGGCATGGGGCTTCTGTTCGTGCAAGCTGTGCAGAACGTCGATATTCCGATCATGGCCGCGTACCTGCTGATGGTGTCCCTGATCTTCGTCACCATCAATCTCATCGTCGATATCCTCTACACGGTGGTCGATCCGCGCCTGCGCTCCACCATCAGCCGTCCGACCTGAACACAAGAATCAGCATGTCCGAAGCCGTCGTCCCGCACCCAGCCGAACCGAGCGCGCCGCCCGCGCATATGCCGCAGGCACGCTGGTACACGCGCGCGTTCGAGAGCGACATCTTCTATTCGTTCCGGCGTTCCAGGATGACGATGGTGGCGGCCGCCATCACCGTCTTGTTCTTTCTGCTGGCGATCCTGGCGCCGGCGCTTTCGGTGCAGAACCCGTTCGATCCGGCGCAGCTTCAACTGATGAATTCGCGGATCTCGCCGCTGTGGACCGCCGACGGCCAGAGTCCGTTCCTGCTCGGCACCGACGAACAGGGCCGCGATGTGTTTTCCGCGATTCTCTACGGCCTGCGGATTTCATTGACGGTAGGTGTTCTCGGCGTCCTGCTGTCCGGCACGTTGGGCATCACGCTCGGACTGATCGCCGGCTATCTCGGCGGCGCCGTCGACGGCCTGATCATGCGTATCGCCGACGTGCAACTCACCTTCCCCGCCATCCTGATCGCGCTGCTCGTCAACGGCATCGCCAAATCGGTGTTCGGCAACCGAATGGACGCCATGAGTACATTGGCGTTGCTGGTATTCGCGATCGGTTTGAGTTCCTGGGTGCAATATGCGCGCACCGTGCGCGGTTCGGTGATGGTGGAGAAGAACAAGGATTACGTGGCGGCGGCGCAGTTGATCGGCTTGCCGGCTCCCGTGATCATGCTGCGCCATGTGCTGCCCAACGCGATGGGACCGATCCTGGTGATCGCCACCATCAACCTCGCGCTCGCCATCATCACCGAGGCGACGCTGTCGTTCCTCGGCGTCGGCATGCCGGACACCATGCCCTCGCTCGGCACCCTGATCCGGATCGGCAACAACTATTTGTTCGCCGGCGAATGGTGGATCGTCGCCTTCCCAGGTATCGCGCTGGCGGGGCTGATCCTCTCCATCAACCTGCTCGGCGACTGGTTGCGCGACGCGCTCAATCCGAAACTCCGATGAGCCGCACCGCAATTTCCAGGCATCGAACCGCATGACCGTGCCAGTTCTCTCAGTGCGTAATCTTCAGGTGGAGTTCGTCACCCGCCGCAGCACGCTGCGCGCCATCGACGGCGTTTCCTTCGACATCGCCAAGGGCGAGGTGCTGGGCGTGGTCGGCGAATCCGGCGCCGGAAAGTCCGTCACCGGCCTCGCCGTGATCGGCCTGATCGATCCGCCCGGCCGCATCAGTGGCGGCGAGATCTATTTGTCGGGCATGCGGATCGACAATCTGCCGCCGGAAGAGATGCGCCGTGTCCGCGGAAAACGGATCGGCATGATCTTCCAGGATCCGCTGACCAGCCTCAACCCGCTGTACCGGATCGGCGACCAGTTGATCGAGACCATCCGAACCCATCTCAACCTCTCGGAATCCGGTGCGCGCAAGCGCGCCATCGATCTGCTCGCCGAGGTCGGCATTCCCGCCCCCGAAAAACGCATCGACGCCTATCCGCACGAATTTTCCGGCGGCATGCGCCAGCGCGTCGTGATTGCGCTGGCGATCTGCGCCGAACCCGAATTGATCATTGCCGACGAGCCGACCACCGCACTCGACGTCTCCGTGCAGGCCCAGATCATCTCGCTGATCAAACGGCTGGGGCGCGACCACGGCACCGCTGTCATGCTGGTGACCCACGACATGGGCGTGATCGCCGAAACCTCGGACCGCGTCGCGGTGATGTATTCCGGCCGCATCGCCGAGATCGGCCCGGTGCAGGATGTCATCCAGAATCCGCTGCATCCCTACGCCAAGGGCTTGATGGGCGCGATTCCGACGCTGGCGGGCGAGGCCGACCGCCTCGTGCAGATCCCCGGCTCGATGCCGCGGCTTTCGGCGATCCCGCGGGGCTGCTCGTTCAACCCGCGCTGCGCGTTCGCGTTCGACCGCTGCCGGATCGAACGGCCGGAGCCGATCCGGCGCGGCACCCAGGCGGTGGCCTGCCATCTCTATGACGCCGAGCCCAAGGAAACCGCGGCATGACCGCGCCCTTCATCGACGTCAAGAATTTGCGCCGCGTGTTCGACGTCTCGAAACCCTGGCTCAACCGGGTCATCGAAGGCGGCCATCTGGAATTTCTGAAGGCGGTCGACGGCGTCACCTTCGACATCAAGAAGGGCGAGACTTTTGCGCTCGTCGGCGAGTCCGGCTCCGGCAAAACCACCGTCGCCCGCATGGTGGTCGGGTTGCTGCCGCCGACGTCAGGCGAAGTTGTTATCGACGGGGTGTCGATGAGCGACACCAGGCAATTGCAGGCCCGCCAGCGGCTGCGGCGCCGCATCCAGATGATTTTCCAGGACCCCTATGCGAGCCTCAACCCGCGCTTTCGGGTCGACGCCATCGTCGCCGAGCCGATCCGCGCCTTCGACCTGATCCAGGGCGAGCGCAACATTCAGGCCCGGGTCGGCGAGTTGCTGAGCCTGGTCGGGCTGCACGCCGACGACGGCTGGAAATATCCGCACGAATTTTCCGGCGGGCAGCGGCAACGGATCGCGATTGCGCGCGCGCTCGCCTCCGAAGCCGAGTTCATCGTCTGCGACGAGCCGACCTCGGCGCTCGACGTTTCGGTGCAGGCGCAGATCCTCAATCTGATGCGCGACCTGCAGGACAAGTTCGGCCTCACCTACCTCTTCATCAGCCACAACCTTGCCGTGGTCCGGCACATGGCGAACCGGATCGGCGTGATGTATCTCGGCCGCATCGTCGAGATCGCGCCGGCGCGCGACCTCTTCGACAGCCCGCGAATGCCCTACACCAAGATGCTGCTGGGCGCGGTTCCGGATCTGGCGATGTCCGGCCGCCAGCGGATTCCGGTCAAGGGCGAGATCCCCAACCCGATCGATCCGCCGCCGGGCTGCGCGTTCAACCCACGCTGTCCGCTGGCGTTCGACCTCTGCCGCAGAGAGGCGCCGGCGCTGATCGACGGCGTCGCCTGCCACGTCGTCAACACCGCCCCGGCTCCGGCCTGATCGCAGGCGTCGGAGCAGCCACGCGCCCGGCGCCGGTTGGCAGGCCGCCCCTGCTGTGATCAAGTGCGCCCATCCCGCGACATCAGCGCAAGATGGACTCCCATGAGCAATATCAACCCCGATCCCTTCACCACCCGCCCGGAGATCGAAGGCACGTTCGGCGTGGTGACGTCCACCCACTGGATCGCCACCGCCGTCGGAATGGGGATTCTGGAAAAGGGCGGCAATGCGTTCGATGCCGGTGTCGCCACCGCGTTTACGCTGCAGGTGGTCGAGCCGCATTTGAACGGCCCCGGCGGCGACGTGCCGATCATCGTGCACGATACCAGGCGCGGGCGCACCGAAGTGATTTGCGGCCAGGGCCCTGCTCCGCAAGGCGCCACCATCGCGCATTACCGCAGCGAAGGCCTCGAGATGGTGCCCGGCACCGGCCTGCTCGCGGCCTGCGTTCCCGGCACCTTCGAATCCTGGATGCTGCTGCTGCGCGATTACGGCAGCTTGCGGCTGCGCGACGTGCTGGAGCCCGCCATCGCCTATGCCCGCGACGGCTACCCGCTGGTGGAGCGCGCGTCGGCCACCATCCAGACCGTGGAAAAAATGTTCCGCACGCACTGGAAGACGTCTGCGGCGGTCTATCTGCCGAACAATGAAGTTCCGGTCCCCGGCACCCTCTTCACCAACAAGACGCTCTCGGAAACCTATGCCCGCATCCTGAAGGAGGCCGAAAGCGCCGGTAGCGATCGCGTGGCGCAGATCGAGGCCGCGCGACGCGCCTGGTCGCATGGCTTCGTCGCCGAGGCGATCGACAAATTCTGCCGCACTCAAGATATCATGGACGTCAGCGGCTCGCCGCATAAGGGCGTGCTCCGCGCCGACGACATGGCGCGCTGGCAACCTACTGTCGAAGCGCCGCTCACTTACGATTATGGCCGCTACACTGTCTGCAAGCCCGGGGTCTGGAGCCAGGGCCCGGTCATGCTGCAGCAGCTTGCGCTGTTGAAGGGATTTGAGCTCGACGGGCTCGACCCGGCAGGCCCCGAGTTCATTCATCTGCAGGTCGAAGCGGCAAAACTCGCTTTTGCCGACCGCGAGAAATTTTATGGTGATCCAAACTTTGGTGAAATCCCGATCGCGACGCTGCTGTCCGATGCCTACAATGATGAGCGCCGCAAGCTGATTTCGAAGGACAAGGCGTCGCTCGATTTCGTCCCCGGCTCGGTCGAAGGCTTTGGCTCGGTGGTCAAACTACGCCGCCAGGAAGGCAGCCGCGAGGCGGTCGGCGCCATGGGCGCAGGCGAACCCACCGTCGGCCGCTTCGGCGAAGTGCGCGGCGACACCGTGCATTTCGACATTATCGATACCGCCGGGAATATGATCTCGGCGACGCCTTCCGGCGGCTGGCTGCAATCCTCGCCGGTAATTCCGGAACTCGGCTTCTGCCTCGGCAGCCGGGCGCAGATGTTCTGGCTCGAGGATAATCACCCCGCGGCACTGGCGCCGGGCAAGCGCCCGCGCACCACGCTGAGCCCCACCATGGCGCTGCGCGACGGCGAACCGTACATGGCCTGGGGTTCGCCCGGCGGCGACCAGCAGGACCAATGGACCACGCAATTTTTCCTGCGGCATGTGCACGCCAACATGAACCTGCAGGAGGCGATCGACGCCCCGGCTTGGCATTCCGAGCATTTCCCGATTTCGTTCTGGCCGCGCACCGCGCGACCGGGCGTGCTGGTGGTCGAAAGCCGCGTGCCGAAGGCGACCGTCGACACCCTGAAGGACCGCGGCCATATTGTGGAGACCGGGCCGGACTGGTCGGAAGGCCGCCTCACCGCGGCCTCGAAACTCGGTCGCCGCCGCCGCGCCGCCGCCAACCCCAGAGGCATGCAGGGCTACGCGGCCGGGCGGTAGAGCATGATCCGGAACAGTGGGAACTGGTTTCCCTCGGGACAAACGCGGAGCGTTTGCCCGGAGATCATGCTCAAACAAAGAGTCTGATATGACCTGGTCGATCATCGCGCGAGACCAAGCCACCGGCCAATTCGGGATCGCGGTGGCGACCAAATTCTTCGCGGTCGGCGCGCGCGTGCCGCATATCGCCAGCGGTATCGGCGCGATCGCGACGCAGGCGATGGTCAATCCATATTACGGCATCGACGGCTTGAAATTATTGCGCGAGGGACGTCACCCGCGCGAGGTCGTCGAGATCCTGACGGCCGCCGATGGCGGCCGCGAAAGCCGTCAGCTTCACGTCATGGACGCCGGCGGCCGCATCGCTTCTTACACCGGACGCGACTGCGTCGACTGGTGCGGGCATGTCGAGGGCAAGGGTTTTTCCATTGCCGGCAATATGCTGGCAGGCGCCCGCGTGCTTGACGATACCGCCAAGGCTTACCTTGCGAACCAAACGCTGCCGTTTGCGCAACGTCTGATCGCGGCGATGCGCGCGGGCGAAGCCGCCGGCGGCGACAAGCGCGGCAAGCAATCGGCGGCGTTACTGATCCATGGCGAGGAAGAATGGTCCGCGCTCGACCTGCGCGTTGACGACCATGCCGATCCGCTTGCCGAACTCGAACGCCTCGAAGCCGTGAGCCGCGAGCGCTGGGTGCATTTCCGTCAATTTCTGCCGACGCGCAAAAATCCAGCCGGGATCACCGATCGCGCGACCATCGACGCCGCGATTACAGGTCCGAAATGACGGGCTTCTAAATCACCGTCTCCCGCGCCACACGGCGGCAATCCATCTCGTATTCGAGATCGACCACCGGCGGCCGCGCAAAATGCCAGATCAGGCCGGACCGCATGACGCCGCGGCGCACCAGCTCATCCGCGATGACCGGATGGAAGTCATGCATAGTGTAGGCCTGCGCCGCGGTGGTATCCTTCCAGCCGAAGCCGAATTCGCCGAGCCGGCTTTCCATCGAGGCGACGGTGAAGCGGACCTTTTCCTTCAGCCCTTCCGGGCTCAAATCGCGGTAGCGCACCGTGCGTTCGACATAGCTCCCGGGGCCCTCGCGCGATTCGGCGCCGCCGGCGATGACGAAGCTCGGCGTCCTGTTCGGGCTCGGCCGAGTGAACGAGAACGCAAAAAACGACGGCTCCGCCGGCGGATCGATCTCCGGACAAACATTGCTGCGCGCCACCGGATTGGTGGTCCCGTCGAACAGGCCCCATTCGGCCAGCGTCTTGACGTAGTGCTGGTTGAATTTCAGAAATCCATCTTCGGTGAACGCCGCCGGCGAACGCAGCTCGCAGGCGCAAAACGACGTCAGCGGCCGGCCCGCGGCTTCGATGTATTGCTTGATCAGCGCAAAACCTTCGGCCAGCGGCGGCATCTTGTCGAACCGCACCCGCTCGATCTCATAGCCGGGGCTGGCCGCGGCACCGCTCGAATACTGAAACACCGCCGGGATGAATTTGTAATTGCCGGTTGCGAAATCGCTGGTCATGTCTGCTCCCCTGGATTTTCTTATTCTAGCTGCATGCGGATGCCCTTGGCACCGTTAAGCAACCGTCTGAGGTGGAATCCGGCCAGCGTATCATCGGCATGCAGTCCGACAAGTGCTGCAAAGGCCGGCATCGCCGCCGCGTCGCCCGCCTCTAGCTTGGCAAAGGCTTCGGAATACTGCTTCGTCGCCGGCCCTTCGAACGCTTCCAGGCGCAGCGGCTCATAGGCGCGCAGCGGCTCACTGCGCCCGCGCAAGACGATATCGCCGACCGGGCGACCTCTGAAATTCACGGTGGCATCGGCGACCGCGGCACTGACGCAAATCCGGGTGCCGAGAAACTTGTTGGCCGCCTCGAGCCGTGCCGCAGTGTTGATGGTATCGCCATAGGCGGTGTAATCGAAGAACCGGCTGCCGCCGAAATTCCCGACCAGGGCCGGACCGGCATGCACGCCGATCCGGGTGGCGCCGAAATTCACGCCTTTGGATTTCCAGCGCTCGCGAAAGCCCTGTGCCCAGACATCGAGGTCATGCGCGCAGGCGACCGCGCGGGTGGCATAATCCGGCTGGTCTCCGGGTGCATTGAACAGAATCTGGATCGCGTCGCCGATGATCTTGGCGACCGTGCCTTCGTGCGCAAACACGACGTCGGTCATGCCCCCCACATATTCATTGAGCAGCGCCCCCAGCACTTCGGGTGCCGCGGTTTCCACCAGCGTCGTGAAGCCCGTGATGTCGGTGAAGATGGTCGCGACGTCACGGCGGTGCACTTCCATGCCGTTGCTGTCGCCGACGGCCGCCAGCCTGGAGGCGATCTGCGGCGAAAAATATCGCGACAGCGAGGCGTGGGCGCGCTCGGCCTCGGCCTGGCGGCGGCGCGCCTCGCGCATCATCTCGACATGGCGGATGGTCTTGTCGATGGTCATTTCGAGATCGCCGAAATCGATCGGCTTGGTCAGGAAATCAAACGCGCCGCGGTTCATCGCGGTGCGGATGTTGCTCATGTCGCCATAGGCCGACACGATGATGGTCGATTTCTTGTCCTCGGCCTCCTGCAACTTCTGCAGCAGCGACAGTCCGTCCATCCTGGGCATGTTGATGTCCGACACCACCATATCGACATGCGGGTGATCCTCGATCGACTGCAGCGCCTCTATGCCGTCATGGGCGAATACAAATGCCACCGAGCCGTCGCGAATTTGCCTGCGGAATTTCTGCAGGACCAGAGCCTCGAGATCGGGCTCGTCGTCGACGACGAGAATGGTTGCGGTCATGCGGCTTGCCCGAGCCTGGTGTCGATCTCGTGACGCAGCAGCGCGAAATCGATCGGTTTGGTCAGCAGGCCGACCGCGCCGCGCTCGATGGCCTTGCGACGGGTTTCCGCGTCGCCATAGGCGGTGATCATGATCACGGGAACGTCGGGCCGCTCCGCGCGGACCATCGGCAGCATTTCGAGTCCACTCATGCCGGGCATGTTGATATCGGACAGAATCAAGATCAGCGACGGATCGGCAACGCTGGCGGCGCGCACCAAGGCGGCTGCCGCCGATGGGGCAAATTCCATGGTGAAGCGTCCGGACTTGATATCGCGCCGGAATTGCTGGCGGAACAAGGCTTCAACGTCGGGCTCGTCATCGACGACGAGGATGTAAACGCTCAATTGGTGCCTCCAATATTGGCCTTGGTGGCCGCTGTTCGCGGCAGCGTAATAATGAATTCGGTAAATACGCCCGACTCGGTAGTGACGTCGATCTTGCCGCCATGTTGTTTCACCACGATGTCGTGGCTCATCGAAAGGCCGAGGCCGGTTCCCTCGCCCGCCGGCTTGGTGGTGAAGAAGGGATTGAACATTTTCTCCTTCACCTCCAGGGGGATGCCGGTTCCGTTGTCGCGAATCCGGATTTCCACCCGGTTGCCGAGGTTTTTCGTGGTCGCGCTCAGCGTCGGTTCGAAGGTTTCGTCGCCGGCTTCCTTGCGCTTGGTTGCGGCGTAAAAGCCGTTTGAAATCAGGTTCAGCAGTACCCGGGTGATTTCCTGCGGGAACAGCTCGATCATGCCGGCAGCGGGATCGAGGTCGCGCTTCAAATTGATGTTGAACCCGGATTTTTCCGCACGCGCGCCGTGATAGGCGAGATTGAGGCTCTCCTCGACGATGGCGTTGATATCGGCCGGCCGATGTTCGCCCGAGCCTTCGCGCGAATGCAGCAGCATGTTCTTCACGATCGAATCGGCGCGCTTACCGTGCTGCACCACCTTTTCGAGGTTGCCTTTCAGCATGTGCGTGAGTTCGTCGATCTCCTCCCGCACCTTGCCATCGAGCGCTGCCGGCTTCAGCACGTCGTTCAGCTCATCGACCAATTCGGCGGAGAGTGCAGAGAAATTATTGACGAAGTTGAGCGGATTCTTGATTTCGTGGGCGATACCGGCGGTGAGTTGGCCGAGCGAAGCAAGCTTTTCGGTTTGCACCAGGCGGTCCTGCGCGGTGCGAAGTTCCTGAAGCGACTCGCGCAGTGCAGCGGTTCGGGATTCGACCTTGTTCTCGAGGTCGGTATAGGATTCCTGCAGCCGCGCGCCCATGTCGTTGAACTGGTTGGCGAGGCCTTCGAGTTCGTCACCGGTCTTGATCGAGATGCGTTGGGCGAAGTTGCCGCTGCCGATACGCTCGGCGCCCGCGCGCAATGCCTGGATCGGACCGACCATGCGCCGGGCCAGGAATATTCCGGCGAGCACCGCGAAGATCGAGGCGCCCGCCAGCACGATGGCGAGGCGCTGCAAGGCCTGGTACAGCGAGGCATAGGCTTCCTTGACCGGCAATTCGACGAACATGGTCCAGCCGAGCGGCGCGATCGGGGCGGAAGCCGTCAACACCTCCTGCCCCTGGATGTTCAGCGTGCCCTGCAGCGCGTCAGGCGCACCGTCCTCAACCTTCGCGGCCTGCACGTGCGCAAGCTTCGACATGTCGGTGTTGCGCAGCACCAGGCTGATATCGGGATGCGCGATCAGGCGTCCGTCGGCGCCGACGACATAGGCATGGCCGCGCTCGCCGACCTTGATCTGCGACACCACGTCCCAGATCAGCTTGAGATTGACCTCGGCGATGCTGACCCCGGCATCCTTGCGGGTGCCGGCCAGCGACAGCGTCATGTAAGGCTCGGATTCCCGGCGGAAATAGACCGGCCCGTAATAGACTTTCTGCGCGGTGGGATCGTCGAACTTCGCCATCGGACCGAGGAATTTCGGGTCCTTGGAAAAGTCGACGCCGCTGTTCACGACGTCCATGGCAAGCCGGGAAACCCTCAGGCGCTCCTTGCCGGTCGAATCGACCTGCGCCAGTTCGGTGATGGCCGGTACCTGGCGCAACAGCCGCAAAGCGTCGAACCGGCGATTCTCCAGCGAACTGGCGGACCAGGGCAACTGGGCGGTCCAGCCGAGCTGGCTCTCGATTTCCTTGATGAACTGGCCGATCTTGGCAGACGCGGCCTCGGCCTGCTCGTGCTGAATCCGGATCAATGCCGCCTTATGCTCGCGATAATAGAAGAAAACCTCGAAAATCCCGTTGGACAACAGGGCTACGCCCACCACCGCCACAAACAGCGCGACATACTTGGCGAACAGCCGGCTGCGGGTTTTTGGGGCCGACGGGGCCGCCGACGGCGCTACCTCCGGTAGCGGCGATCCGGCCAGCGTCCGGGCGTCAGGCGTATCCGGGTGGAGGGAAATGCTCATCCCGCCCAAGCTAGCAAGAACACCTGGGCTTGTCTCTTGCCGCGGTGCGGGAGGATCATTCGATGATCTCGTCGGCGGTCGCAAGCAGCGTCGGCGAGACCTCAATCCCGAGCGCCTTCGCGGCCTTGAGACTGATCACCAGTTCGAACTTGGTTGGCTGTTCGATCGGCAGGTCGGCAGGCTTGGCGCCTTTGAAAATCTTGTCGACGAACGTGGCGGCACTCGCGTGCATTTCAGCGTAGTTGGGACCGTATGACATCAGGCCGCCGGCATCGACCAGTTCTCGGTAGGCATAGATTCCGGGCAGTCGCTGCTGCCTTGCGAAGTTCATGATGCGATCGCGGCCATGGAGGAATACGCGGTCGGCCAGCACGACCAGTGCGCCGGGCTGCTCGGCCAGAATGGCGGCAAACGCACTGTCGAGATCTTCCAGTTTGCTTACCTGCAGCGACAGCAGCTTCATCTGCAAGGCCTTGGCCGCAAGCTGCACCCCTTTTACAGCACCGACATGGAATGGATTCGCCGGATTCCAGAACATGGCGAAATGCGAAAGCGTCGGGACCATTTCCCGGAGCAGCGCCAACCGTTTGCCTTCCAGGTCCGGGGCGATCGAGGTCAGCCCGGTCAGATTCCCCCCGGGGCGCGCAAGGCTCGCGACCAGACCGGTACCGACGGGATCGCCTACCGCGACCATGACGCAGGGGACGGTGCTGGTCGCATTCTTCACCGCGAAAGAGGCGGGCGTGCCGGCGGTAACTATCACATCGACGCCCGCCCCGATCAATTCGGCGACCAGCGCTGGAAGGCGCGCGTAATCGCCTTCGGCCCAACGATAGTCGATGACGATATCGCGGCCCTCGACATAGCCGAGGCCGCCTAATGCCTTACGAAACGGCCTGACCAGATTCGCCTCGAGCATCGAGGTGGAGTTTCCAAGAAACCCTATCCGACGCAGCTTTGCCGCCGACTGCGCGCGGGCGCGACCTGAAGCGACGACCGCCGCGCCGCCGAAGAGTGTTAGAAACCGGCGGCGCTTCATAGCGGCATCCTGCCTATGGTCCCCCAAAGGGGGTCCCATCAGGACACGGTATCACGTAACGACACGAAAGCGAGCAACCCTCAGGTCGGCTTGAGCGCCTGCGTACCGAGATCGAACTCCTCGATGTCCTTGGTACGCTGGGATTGGGCATTTGCCTGGTGATCGGTCGCGATCGCGACATAGACCGCCGGCAGCACGAACAACGTGAATAGCGTGCCGATCATCATGCCCGAAACAACGACCAGGCCGATCGAGAACCGGCTCGCCGCGCCGGCGCCGGTCGCGGTCAGCAATGGCAGCAATCCGGTAACCATCGCCGCCGTGGTCATCAGGATCGGGCGGAGCCGAACCCGCGCCGCCATCTCGATCGCCGAGCGCTTGTCGAGACCTTCATTGAGCTGGAGCGTGTTGGCGAACTCGACCATCAGGATGCCGTGCTTGCTGATCAGGCCGATCAAGGTCAGCAACCCGACCTGGGTATAAATGTTGATCGTCGCCACGCCGAAGAACAGCGGTATCAGCGCGCCTGAGATCGCCATCGGCACGCTGATCAGGATTACCAGCGGATCGCGCAGACTTTCGAACTGCGCCGCCAGCACCAGGAAGATGATGATGAGCGCGAAGCCGAACGCAATTGCAAGCTGATTGCCCTCCTGCACGTATTGCCGGGCATCCGCGAGATAATCGTGGCTGTAGCCGGCAGGCAGCTGCTTGGCCTGTTTTTCGAGGAAATCCACCGCCTGTCCGACCGTCACGCCGGGCATCGGCACGGCCTGGAAGGTGGCGGAGTTCAACTGGTTATAATGCGTCAAGGCATTGGGATCGGTCGCGGTTTCGATCGACACCAATGTCGACAGCGGCACCTGCTGACCGGTGACGGTCGGCACGTAGTAATTGTCAAGCGACTCCGGCGACAGCCGCAGACCGCGCGGCACCTGCGGGATCACCTGATACGACCGGCCCTCGAGATTGAAGCGGTTGGTGTAGTTGCCGCCGAGCAACGTGGCGAGCGAGGTACCGATACTCGCCATGGTGATGCCCAGATCGTTCGCCTTGGAGCGATTGACCTTCACCCGCACTACCGGCTGGTTGAAATCGAGATCGCTGTCGGCGACGATGAACAGACCGCTCTTGCGCGCGGCATCCTTCAGCTTCATCATTTCCTCGTAGACCGCCTGGAAGCCGTTGGTAGTGTTGATCACCATCTGAATCGGCAAGCCTCCGGGACCGCCCGGCAGCGGCGGCAGATTGAACGCGAACGCATTGACGCCTTCGATCTTGCTGAGCTGGGCCTGCACCAACGGCTTCAGCTTGATCGATGAGCGCTCGCGCTCATCCCACGGCTTCAGCAGCATGCCGGCGATGCCGTTGCTGGGCCCGTCTATACCGTTGATCGTGAAGCGCAGATCGGTTTCCGGAAAGCTCGCGAATACCTTGTCGAGCTTGTCGCCGTAAAAATTGCTGTAATCGATGTTGGCGTATTTCGGTGCCTTGACCACCGAGAACACGATGCCTTGATCCTCTTCGGGGGCGAGTTCCTTGGATGTGTTCTGATACATGAACACCACCAGGCCGAGAATGGTCACCGCGAACAACCCTGTAATAGGGCGATAGTCGAGCGAGCGATCGAGCTGCCTTCCGTACCAGCGGGTGGTTGCGCCGAAGACCTGGTCGACCTTCCTGGCGAACCAACCCTGATTTTCGGCATGTCCGCCTTTGAGCAATACCGAACACATCATCGGCGACAAGGTCAGCGCGACCACGCCCGAGACGATCACCGCACCCGCAAGTGTAAAGGCAAACTCGCGAAACAACGAACCGGTGAGGCCGCCAAGGAAACCGATCGGCGCGTAGACAGCGGCGAGCGTGATGGTCATCGAAATCACCGGACCGACGATCTCGCGCGCGCCCTGCAGTGACGCCTGCACCGGCGATTTGCCCTCCTCAAGATGGCGATGGATATTCTCCACCACCACGATGGCATCGTCGACGACGAGCCCGATCGCCAGCACCATGGCCAGCAGCGTCAGCAGATTGATGCTAAAACCCATCGCAATCATCAGACTGCAGACGCCGATCAGCGACAACGGAATGGTGACGACCGGAATAATCACCGACCGGAACGACGCCAGGAACAGGAAGATGACGATGACGACGATGCCGACCGCCTCGATCAAGGTGGATTGGACTTCGTCGATCGAGGAGCGGATGAACTTGGTCGAGTCGTAAGCCACCTTCATCTTGAGCGATGGCGGAAGGTTGCGCTCAAGTTCGGGAAATAGCGCGCGCACGCCGGTAACGATGTTCAGCGGATTGCCCTGGGGCGTCGCCTGCACGCCGATGAAGATCGCCCGCTCGCCGCTGAACGCGACGCTGGCGTCGGTACTTTGCGCCGAAAGCTCGACGGTCGCGACGTCTTCCAGCCGCACGAAACCGCCGTCTTTGGCCTTGACGGTCATGCGCTTGAACTGATCGACGTTCTGCAGATCGGTATTGGCGGTAACGTTCGAGACGATGAAGTAGCCCTTGGCCTGCCCGGCCGCAGCCTGGAAATTGTTCGCCCTGATCGCCGCGGCGATATCGTCCGGCGATACGCCGCGACCGGCCATCCGCGCCGGATCGAGCCAGATGCGCATCGCAAATGTCTGTCCGCCCAGAATATCGGCGGAGGCCACGCCATCGACGGTCGACAGGATCGGCTGCACCACGCGCGCCAGATAATCCGATATCGCCGATCCCGAGAGTTCGTCGCTGGAAAATCCAAGATACATCACCGCCGTGGTCTGGCCGGTGGTCTTGAGAATGATCGGGTCGTTGGCCTCTCTCGGAATCAGGTATTTTACCGAATTGACCTTCGAAAGAACTTCCGTCAGCGCCTGGTTCGGATCGAAGTTCAGCTTGACGAAGACCGAGATCTTGCTTTGGCCCTGCGTCGATGCCGAAGTGATGTAATCGATACCTTCTGCGGACGACACCGCCTGTTCAATTGGCGTGGTAATGAAGCCTTGCATCAGGTCCGGCGATGCGCCCGGATAAACCGTCGTCACGGTGATCACCGTGTTCGACAGTTTCGGATATTGCCGGATCGGCAGGCTGGTCGCAGCCTTGAAGCCGATCAGAAGGATCAGCGCGCTAACGACGAGCGACAGCACGGGGCGCTTGATGAAGATATCGGTGATAGACATTGCGAAGCGCTCCGAGGTCGATCTTTTTGCGGGACGACGCGGTCCCGCACAGGCGATTTAGCTGCGCGGCGGGGTCGCCGGTATCGGCGGCAGCGGATCGGTCGAGATTGCGACGGCGGCACCGGATTGCAGCTTGAGCTGTCCGACCGCCACAACACGATCGCCCGGCTTCAGTCCGCTGGTGATGACGGCGCGCCCGTTGATGCGGTCGCCGGCCCTGACGAAAGTACGGACGGCGGTCAGGCTGCTGGTGCCGTCATCCGCCTTTTTTTCCGTAATCAGAAAAACCGAATCGCCGTAAAGTGTGTAATCCACCGATGTTTCGGGAACGGTGACCACCGCGGGCTTGTCGGGCAGCACGACCGTCGTGGTCGCGAACATGCCGGGTTTGAGAATGCGGTCGGGGTTGGCGATCGTGGCCTGAACGCGAATGTTGCGCGTGTCGGTGCTGATCTGCGGCTCGATCGTGGTGATCTTTCCCTCAAAGCTGCGGCCGGAATAGGCGTCGACCGCAATGCGCACAGTCTGCCCGACCTTGAGTTTCGCACTGTCCTTTTCCGTCGTCGTGAAGTTTGCATAGAGTACCGACAGATCGGTCAACGACACGATCTGGGTGCCCGCGGTGAGGTACTGGCCGATCTCGACGCGGCGAACACCGAGTTCGCCGTCGAACGGTGCACGCACCAGCTTCTGCGAAATCACCGCTTCGGTCCTGGCGATACCGGCATTGGCCTGGTCATACGCCGCCTGCGCCTGATCGACCGTCGCCTGGGGGCCGAACTGGCGTGACGCAAGCTGCGTGGCGCGGTCCAGCGAAAGCCGCGCCACCGTGGCCTGCGCCTTGAAGCTCGCCAAATCGGCCTGCTCGGGGCCGTCAAACAGCTGCAGCAGCGGACTTCCAGCCTTTACGCTCGAGCCCGCAGTAAACATGATCGCCGTGATGCGCCCGCTGACATCGGAGGTGACATTGACCTGATGCACGGCGGCGAGATCGCCGACCGCCGTCAACAGATTCGGAATCACCTCTGACTTCGCCTCCGCAACGCTGACGCTGGTCGGCGGCGGCTTATTGTTGGCGAAGAACTGCGCGATCATCTTGCTGCGGAACGCGTTGAAGCCGACTAGGCCGCCTACCAGCAGCGCCAGCAACAGCCCGACGATGATGAACCAGCGCACCATCCGGACCGGGCGCTTGTGCGGCTTGTCGGTGATCGGCTTGCCCGAGATATTGGCTTCGTTCACGATATTCATGTCATGCACTTTCTGCAGCTACCGCTTGCCCCGAGACCGGCGCCATTTCGCGGTCCAGATGCGAAGCAATTGCGGCTTCGTTAAGTCCGATTCCACGGAGAATGAATTCCGAAAGTTGCCGTTCGAGATCGGCGGCATTGCCGTAAGAGAGACAGGGAACGGCCGGAAGTCTGGTCAGCGCCGCCATCAATACGGTGTGATGCGCGAACCAGAACAGATTGAGCGGCTCGCTGCCGATACGCGAGGCGTCGCCGGCCGCCTCGGCGCGTTCGATCGAGGCGGTAAACACCGGCCCGATCAGATCGCCGACCTTGCCGTAGAGCAACCGCGCGAATTCTCCGTCGTCGAGATGGCTGGTCGTCATGAGCCGGAGGCGTTGGGCTTCCTGCTCATCGTCTGAAATCTCCATGAAGTGCCGCACCATGCCCCGGACCAGTTCGACCAGGGTCCCGGTCGACGGTTCCAGCCCGAGAAGGTGCGCCAGATCCGGATCGGCCTCGCATTCCTCCGCCAAAATCTCGGCATAAAGCGCGGCCTTGGACGGAAAATGCTTGAACAGCAGTCCTTCCGAGATGGCGGCGGCGGCCGCAACGCTCTTGGTGGTGGTGCCTGCAAATCCGTTGCGGGCAAAGCAACGCTTGGCTGCACCCAATATCAGTTGCCGCCGCAGATCGCTGGTCATGCGAAGTGTGCTCATGCTTGTGAGTAAGCACTCACCTTAGCAAATGTCAAGGATTTTGCTGCGCTGCACCAAGCCAAAAGCCGGTCCGGACGCTAGATCGGGCTATACCCGAGGGCGCCCCGGATGCGGGTCACGATGAAGTTGCCGTCGCGGCTGGAGAGCACCCGCTCCAGATTGGCGCTGTCGATCTTGATGCTGGCAAAGCGCGGCCCGCTCGAGAGGTCCTGCATACCGGCCGCATAGGCCTCGATCTCGGCCATGGTCGCGATGCTCGCGGGCGTCCGATATCCCGCAACTGCGGGCCACCCCGACCAGATCGACGGTGGCGGCGGTATGGCTCGCCTGCCCGCCGGTCTCGCCGTAGACCTCATTGTCCAGCACGACGATGGTGAGATTTTTGGGCTTTTGCAGGCCGACGGTGGCAAGACTGCCCATCCCCATCAGCATCTCGCCGTCGCCGGTGATCACCACCACCGGCAGCTCAGGCTGCGCCAGAGCGAGGCCGAGCCCGATCATGACAGCGCCTCCCATGGCGCCCCACAGATAGAAGTTGCGGTCGTGATCGCCGGCGGCGGCGATATCGTAGGTCGAGGCGCCGAGGCCCCCGACCACGATGGCGTCCTTGCGCTCGGCGAGCAGGCCGGCAACGACGCTGCGCCGGTCGAGAAGGTTTGCTTTGCTCATTTGATGAAAACCTTGGCGCCGATCAGGCGCTGCGACAACAGAACGGCGGTCGGCGTGCAGGCGTTGTAGGCCTGCCCGGCCGCGGCCTCGACGACCTCGCGCACCTCATCCGGCGATGTGGCCCGCAACACCTTGATCCCAGACAATTCGAACACCGCCTGCGTGCTCGACCCCATCGGCACCTGCCAGGGATTGAATTCGCCCCATTCGCCGCGCATCGTCACCAGCGTCAGGAACGGAAGCCGGAAGATCTGGGTCAGCGACAGCATGTTGATGCAATTGCCGACGCCGCTCGACTGCATCAGCAGCACGCCGCGCTGGCCGCCGGCCCAGGCGCCCG
The DNA here is from genome assembly GCA_963742695.1 of uncultured Alphaproteobacteria bacterium. Lineage (GTDB taxonomy): Bacteria > Pseudomonadota > Alphaproteobacteria > Rhizobiales > Xanthobacteraceae > Bradyrhizobium. The sequence goes on along the minus strand of CAVUNF010000013.1, from coordinate 85,642 downwards.
CCAGCAGCGCCACGCCTTCCTCTTCCGTCGTCAGCGGCACCGCGCGCATCGAGGACGCGCCCAGCACCCGGTCGATCAGCTGCGAATGCCCGGCATCCGGCACGTAAGGCACCTGACGGACATCGAAGCGCTGCAAAATCGCAAAGATTTCCTCCGGCCAGCGAGGGCAGCTTGGTCCTGTCGGCATTGGCATTTCCGGTCGGCGCGGGCGTGGATCTGGCATTTCCAGCGCGGCTTAGCGAGAGTGCATATCCGCGTGCGGGACTGATTGAGGCCGCCAAGGAACGGATTTTGTGCGAAAGTGCGAAAACGGCATTTCGGTCTCCTCACTAAAGAGTATGACAGCATGAATCCGGATGCACGGGAGCTGTCGGCGGATTTCGATCTGGAGAAACTGACGCCGGAATTCTATGCCGACCCCTATCCGACCTATCGTGCACTGCGGGAGAACGAGCCCGTCAAGCGGATGCCGAACGGCTCCTATTTCCTGACTCGCTATGACGATCTGGTCAGCGCCTACAAGAGCACCAAGACTTTCTCTCTCCGACAAGAAGAAGGAGTTCGCGCCGAAATACGGCGCTTCGCTGCTCTACGAACACCACACCACCAGCCTCGTCTTCAACGACCCGCCGGCGCATACCAGGGTGCGGCGGCTGATCATGGGCGCGCTGTCGCCGCGCGCGATTGCCGGGATGGAGCCCGACCTGATCGCGCTGGTGGACCGGTTGCTCGACGGCCTCGTCGCAAAGGGCAGCGTCGACCTGATCGACGATTTTGCCGCCGCGATCCCGATACAGGTGATCGGCAACCTGCTCGATGTACCCCTGGAAGAGCGCGAGCCGCTGCGCGACTGGTCGCTGGCGATTTTGGGAGCGCTGGAGCCGGTGATATCGGCCGAGGTTTTTGCGCGCGGCAATAATGCGGTGCAGGATTTTCTGGACTATCTGGCAATCCTGGTCGAGCGGCGGCGCGCAAACCCCGGCAACCCCGAGCGCGACGTGCTGACGCGCCTGATCCAGGGTGAGGGCAATGGCGAGCGCCTGACGGAAAAGGAATTGCTGCACAATTGCATCTTCCTGCTCAACGCCGGTCACGAGACCACCACCAACCTGATCGGCAACGGACTGGTGGCGCTCTCAGGCAACGCGGCTGAGAAAAGGCGGCTGATCGAACATCCCGACCTGATCAAGACCGCGGTCGAAGAAATTCTGCGGTTTGAAAGCTCGAACCAGCTCGGCAACCGCATGACGACAGAGCCCGTCGAGCTCGGCGGCGTCGCGCTGGCAGCAGGCACGCCGGTGACATTATGCATTGGGGCGGCGAACCGCGATCCCGCCCAATTCGCCGACCCGGAAAAGCTCGACATCGGCCGCACGCCGAACCGCCATCTCGCCTTTGCCACCGGCGCGCATCAATGCGCCGGGATGGCGCTGGCGCGGCTCGAAGGCGGCATCGCGATCTCGCGATTCCTGGCGCGGTTTCCAGACTACACCTTGAACGGCCCGCCGGTGCGCGGCGGCCGCGCCCGCTTTCGCGGCTTTTTGAACGTGCCGTGTGTGGTCGGCTAATCCTGAAATCCCACATAGCGAACGAGATCGCTGTTCGCTTCGCGATCGGATTTGACGGCGTTGGCCGCAAAGCTGTCGTCGGGATATCCCATCGCGACACAGGTCATGATGACTTCGTCCTCGGGAATATCGGCAACTTCGCGCACGATATCCGACCGCATGATGCCCTGACCGTTGGTGACGGAACCGAGCCCGCGGTCCCAGGCTGCCAGCACGATGCCGTAGCAGAGCGCGCCGAGATCGAAGTGACAGACCGCGCCGGGGTCGAGCACCCGGTCATAGGTCAATACCAGTGAGACCGGCGCATCGAACTGCCGGAAGCCGCGCAGCACCCAGTCCTGCCGCATCGGCTTGTCGTCGCGGCGCAATTCCCATCGCGCCAAACAGCTTCTTGGCGATGTCGACCTGCCGGCCGCGATGCACGCCTTGATACTCGCCGTGGCTGACGATATCGCGCTTGGCCTTGGCGCCCGCGACCATCTCTTCCATGTTGCGACGGCGCAATTGCTCCAGCGGCTCTCCGGTCAACACGTGGACATGCCAGGGCTGGGTATTCATCGAGGACGGCGCGCGCTTGGCGACCCCGATAATTTCCTCGATCACGGTGCGCGGCACCGGCTGCTTCTTGAAACCACGCACACTCTTGCGCGTGCTGACGAGTTCTTCGAAATCCATTTTTTGGCAATCCAGGTTCGGTCGGGCGGGTGGTGAGGAGGCGCGCTTGCGCCGTCTCAAGCCATGAGGCTGCCCCACCCTTCGAGACGCGGCCAAGAGGCGCTCTCCAGCGATGAGCTGAGCGGCTTGTGCCCATCCGTCACCTGCGCCGCAAAACCGCAATGCCAGTAAATTGTAGCCTAGGCCGAACGAATTCTTCGCTCGCGCATTGTGATCGATTGGTGGGCGACCAGAATAACCCTGGGAGCTGCGATCATGCGTTCGCGCGGCGTTTGTTTTGTGACGTTTTGTGTTGGTATCTCCGTAATCGGGACGAGCGTGACTTCGTCAGCCCAGGACCGGAAGGCGCCGGGGCCAGCTGGGCCTGCGGCACCGCCGCCCGCCATGGCTCGACCTGCAGCACCACCGCCCGCCGCCATGGCGCGGCCTGCGCCGCCGCCCGCCATGGCCCGTCCAGCGCCGCCTCCGGCAATGGCGCGCCCGGCCGCACCGGTGTCCCGTCCGGCTCTCCCGCCACAGCGTCCCGCCATGGCGCCGCGTCCGACCCCGCATTTCACCGCGCCACGTGTTGCAGCTCCACGACCCGAGTTCCGCCGGCCCGACGCCCAGCGTGGTCGGGCGGCGCCGCAGCGTCCAACTCCGCAGATCGCCGCACCATCGCGCCCGAGTACATCGCCCGCTTTGAGCGCGCGGCCGTCGCGACAGGAGCAGGCTGAAACGCGCGCGCGACTGCGTGAGCAGCGCATCCAGCAGCGACAGCAAACCGTGCAGGAGCGGCAGCGTGAGGTGCTTTCGCGCCAAAGCTCCGAGCGCCAGAACCGCATCGATCGCCTGCAGCAGCGCGCGCAACAATTGCAGTCGCAGAAGCCCGAAGGCCTGCGATCGCAACGCGCGCAACAACGGTTGCTGCAGACCCAGAGCCGCCTGCTCCAGCGCGAGCAGCGCTTGCAGGAACGCGATCAGGCGCGCCTGCAGCGGTTGGCTCCCCGACCTTCGGCTGAGCGAACCGCCTCGAATGCCGCCCTGCAGGCTGCAGCGCGCGGGCGATTTGGCGCACGCTTCCGCAGCAATGACGTCCTGCAAGCCCGCGCGGCGCTTGCGGCCCGGCACAACGGCTGGGCTCCCCGTCATGCCTGGCGGCGTGGCCACCGTGCAGCATTTGTGTCCTGGCTCGGCCCGGTGTTCTGGCCCTACGCCTATTCCGACATCTTCGAATACACGTTCTGGCCTTCCGCCTACGACCCCGGCTATTGGGCCTACGCTTACGACGACTTCGTCGACACTGTATTTTGGGGTACCGACAGCCCCTATTCCGCCTACGCCAGATATCCGGAACCCGGTGCCGCGATCAGCGATGTTCGAGCGCGCGAACGCTCACCCGTAAGCTTACAGACGGTCCGGCAATTGTGCAGAGATCCCGAAAAGGGCGTGACAGCCTGGCCGATTGCGTCGATCACGCAGGCGGTAGGGCCGACGCCCGAGCAGCGCGGCATGCTCGATGAGTTGAGGGCCGCAGCGGCAAAGGCTGCCGACGCGTTCAAGCAGTCCTGCACCGATACCTATGCGATGACGCCGCCCGGCCGCTTGCAGGCGATGACCAACCGCGTCAGCGCTACGCTCGAAGCGGTAAAGATCGTGCGGCCGGCACTTGAGCGATTCTATGGTTCGCTCACCGATGAGCAACAGGCGCGTTTCAACGCACTCGGCCCCAATATCGGCGAGCGCTCGCAACAGCAGCCGCAGCAGGAAGCGAATGCTCCATCCGAGAGCTGCGGCGAGCCGAAGTCCAGCCTGACCCAGCTGCCGATCGAACGGATCGAGGCTGTGATCCGCCCGGCCGGCAAGCAAAAGGACGCGCTCGACAACTTGGGCGACGCAACCAGGAAGGCGGTTGAAGGACTGCAAGCTGCCTGTCCGGACGACGTGCCGCTCACACCTGTCGGACGGCTGGAGGCGATGGAGAAGCGGCTCGAAGCCATGCTGGAGGCAGCCAAGCGGGTGCAGCCCGCGTTGGATGAGTTCTATGCCATGCTGAGCAGCGAGCAGAAGGCGCGCTTCAATACGCTGCCGCAGATTGCAGGTCCCTGACCGCAACTACGGCACAATCGCTTCGCTGACGATAATCGAATGAGGCGGTACCGGTTCATCACGCTTTTCGCCCGGCGTCCCGTCCAATGTTTTATGCAGTCGCCGGACTGGTGCTGGCTTCAACCTTGTCCTGCGTCCTGGTGTCGAAATCGCCGGCGTCGTGACGCTCGTGCAACTGGCTGGAGGGCTCGCCCCAGGTGCGGTTGACCATGCGGCCGCGCTTGACGGCCGGGCGTGCAGCAATGGCGTCGGTCCAGCGCTGCACGTTCTTGTATTCCTGCACACTCAAGGAATTCGCCGCCGCCATAGAGCAGGCCCTTCGCCAGGCTGCCGTACCAGGGCCAGACCGCGATATCCGCGATGGTGTAATCGCGGCCCGCCAGATATTCGTTGTCGGCAAGCCGGCGGTCGAGCACGTCGAGCTGGCGCTTCACCTCCATCGCGAAGCGGTCGATGGCGTATTCGATCTTGGTCGGCGCGTAGGCGTAGAAGTGGCCGAACCCGCCGCCGAGATAGGGCGCGCTGCCCATCTGCCAGAACAGCCACGACAGGCATTCGGCGCGACCGGCGACATCGGTCGGCAGCAACGCTCCGAATTTCTCGGCCAGATGCAGCAGGATCGCACCGGATTCGAACACCCGGATCGGCGTCGGGCCGCTACGGTCCATCAGCGCCGGGATTTTTGAGTTCGGATTGACAGCGACAAATCCGCTGCCGAACTGGTTGCCGTCGATCTTGATCAGCCAGGCGTCGTATTCCGCGCCCTTGTGGCCCAATGCCAGCAACTCCTCCAGCATGACCGTGACCTTCACGCCGTTCGGCGTGGCCAGAGAATAAAGCTGCAGCGGATGGCGGCCGACCGGCAATTCCTTGTCGTGGGTTGGGCCTGCGATAGGACGATTGATGTTCGCGAACCGGCCCCCGCTCTCTTTATTCCAGGTCCACACCTTGGGCGGCGTGTAGGCGGAGGGGTCGGATGCATCGGTCATTAATCTGGCTCCAGGCGCCTGACGGGCGCGTCAGTGCAACGGATATCAGCAATGTCGAGGCATATCGCAAGGGGCGAACGAGGCTGCTACGCCGCCGGCGCCGTTCGCTGCACCAGCAATGTGGGAATGCCGCAGGTGCCGTTGCGCACGGTGAGCACCCGCGTTCCCGGCTTGCGGCCGGTGCGCACCTCCGACACATCGATGCCGGCCGAGACCAGCCGCGCCCGCGTGGCGTCAATGTCGGCGACGCGCCAGCTCAGGCCCCAGAGCTTGTCATGCGCCTTATCCGCCTTGGGGTCCGGCCGGTGCACGACCTCGACGATCAGATCGCCGCAACGGAAGAACATCAGCTGGCCCCAGTCGGGATGCGACCGGTCCAGCGCCATGTCGAGCCCGAGCCTCGCGCCGTAAAGGGCTGCGGCGCGTTCGGGATCGGCGGTCGAGACCACCACATGGTCCATCGCGGTGATCGATGCGGCACCGGTTCGCACCGCGAGCGGACGTGGCTTGGCCAATTCAAGGAAAAACAGCCGGACACCGCGCGTGGCGTCGGTCGCCGCGCGGGTCCGCTTCCACGAAATGGTCGCTCCGGTCGCGACATCGCGGCTTTCGACTTCCGCGACCGGTTCCGGCTTCAGCGTGAGCCGGTCGAGCCGGCGATGCATTTTGGCGATGTCGCCGGTGCGAAAGCAGAGGCTCGCCAGCCCCTCGCCCTGCTCGGCGAGCACGCCGCGAATCCGGTCCGCGGTCGCGCCCTCGCCGTCGGGCGCCATCAACTCCAGCGTCATGTTGTCGAGCGTGAACAGCACGCGGTCGGCGCCGTCGCCGGTGCTTCGCCACGACGGCGTCCGCGCAAACAGCGTTTGATAGGCGGCGGCACCAGCCCTGATGTCGCCGACCAGAACGACGACGTGATCGAGCCCGGCGATCACGGGAACAGCCCGCGCGTGGTCTTGGCGGCGCGGACCTTTTCCACACCGATCGCCATCGCGGCGGTGCGATGGGAAATATTGTCGGTGTTCGAGCGCATCACCATCTGGTCGAAGGCACGATCGAGAATGTGATATTCGCGCCGCATCACCTCCTCTTCTTCCCAGAACAGTTGCTGCAGGTCCTGCACCCATTCGAAGTAGCTGACCACGACGCCGCCGGAGTTGCACAGAATGTCCGGAATCAGGAAAATCTCGCCGCGGCGCTTGTCCAGCACCAGGTCCGCGTCCGGCGTGGTCGGGCCGTTGGCGCCTTCCGCCAGCACGCGGCATTGCAGGTTTTCAGCGACCTGCGCATCGATCACGCGTTCCATCGCCGCCGGCACCAGCACATCGCAGGGCAGCGTGAGAATTTGGGCGGGATCGAACTGCATCTGGCTGGAAAATCCGGCGATGCTGCCATGCTCGTTCAGGTGTCGCATCAACGCGGGAATATCGAGGCCGGCCTTGTCATAAAGTGCGCCGGTATGATCGCTGACCGCGATCACCTTGAGACCGAACTGATGCAATCCAAGGGCGGCATAGGAGCCGACATTGCCAAAGCCCTGGATGACAGCGGTGGCATTGTTCATCTCGATCGAGAGTTCCTTCATTACCCGCTTGGCGAGATGCGCGACACCCCGCCCGGTGGCTTCGCGCCGGCCCAGCGTGCCGCCGGAGGCGACCGGCTTGCCGGTGACGATCTCGGTCACGGTGCGTCCCTGGTACATCGAATAGGTGTCCATGAACCAGGCCATTACCTGCTCATTGGTGCCCATGTCCGGCGCCATCACGTCGGTATGGGGTCCGACGAACGGGATCATCTCCTGCATGTAGCGCCGCGACATCGCCTCCAGCTCGCGCTTGGAAATCGTTGAGAGGTCGACCCGGATGCCGCCCTTGGCGCCGCCATAGGGCAAGCCGACCAGCGCGCATTTCCAGCTCATCCAGATCGCCAGCGCCGCCACCTCGCCGATGTCGACGCTGGGGGCAAACCTGGTGCCGCCCTTGGTGGGCCCGAGGGTGAGATGATGCTGGACGCGATAGCCCTCGAAAACCGCGATCGAGCCGTCGTCACGGTGAATCGGGCAGGAGACGGTGATCGCCCGTTTCGGCAGCAGCAGGCGGTCGCGCTCGTCCATCGGGATCGACAGATGATTGGCGATCACCCCGAACTGGTTGACCGCCATGTCGAACACCGGACCGGAATAAACGGTCATCGTTGCCTCCCCTTTTCTCGCTGGCAGGAACCCGGAACGGCCTCAGGCCGTTGGATCGGTGGCACGCTGACGATGCCTTGGGACGGTCCTAGTCCCGTCACATCCTTATCTCAAGCGGTAATGACGGGCAGCCTTGCGAATAATTTTAGCGAATACCCGGCGATATCAGGTGCTAATGTATCGGCGCCGGCCGGGACCACCCCTCAGCCACGACGGATCAATTCATGCAGGCCCTCTTCATCGGACAAACCTATATCGACGTTACCTTCATTACCGACCACATGCCGACCGGCGACGAAAAGCATGTCGCATCGGCCTACGCGGTTTCGTTCGGCGGTAACGCCGTCACCGCGGCATTTTGTTGCGCCAAGCTCGGAATCGTGCCGGACCTGATCGCCACCATCGCCAATGACTGGCTGGGGCGAATGTTTCAGGACATGAGCGCGAAGTATGGAATCTCGATCCATCCGCGCAAGGTCAATGCGTCTTCACTGTCGTTCATCATGCCGAAGGACGGCAAACGGGCGATCGTACGCTGTCGCGACGACGAGCATATTCATCCGTTTCCGATGCTCAATCTCAAGGGGTGCCGCGCGCTGCATGTCGACGGCCATCAACCGGATGCCGCGATTCACTATGCCAAATTGTGCCGGGAGGACGGCATCCTGACCTCGCTTGATGGTGGCGGCCTGCGCACCAATACCCACGAACTCCTTGAATTCATCGACGTCGCGATCGTCGCCGAGCGATTGTGCGAGCAGATGGACAAGACGCCGGAAGGGATGCTGGATTATCTCAAGAGCCGGGGTTGCCGGGTCGGCGGCGTCACCCAGGGCGAAAAAGGCCTGATCTGGTACGACGAGACAGGCGCTGTTCGTACCATGCCCGCGCTCCCGATCGCGCCCGAGCGCGTGCTCGATACCAACGGCGCGGGTGACGTCTTTCATGGCGCTTACGTGTTTTCGTATCTCAACAATCCCGGCAAGAGCTGGCACGACCATTTCGAATTTGCGCGCGCGGCATCGACCTTCAAGATTTAACGGCTCGGCAACGAGGCCGGATTGCCGACCATCGCCGATATCGAGGCCGTCAAGCAGGAGTTCCAGATCGGACGCAAGAAGGAATTCTGGGATTAGGCTCGGGGATTAGATATGGGCCGCGTCTTCGTTGCCGGCAGCATCAACATGGATGTGGTGGCGACCGCCGACCGGCATCCCCGCATCGGCGAGACGATCGCCGGCCATGCCGTGCTGTACTTTCCCGGCGGCAAGGGCGCCAACCAGGCGGTCGCCGCGGCCAAGCTCGGCGCGCCGACCACGCTGATCGGCCGCCTCGGCAAGGATGCGTTCGGCCAGCAGCTAAGGGCGTTCCTCGCCGCACAGGGCGTGGACCTCTCGTTCGTGCAGGACACCGCCGAGGCGCACAGCGGAACGGCCATCATCACCGTCGCCGATGCCGACAACACCATCGTGGTCATTCCCGGCGCGAATGCGCTTGTCAGCGCCGCCGATGTCGAGGCGGGCACTCTCAGCAAAGGTGACGTTGCCGTCAGCCAGTTCGAGATCCCCCTGCCCGCGATCGGCGCCTTCTTCCGGCGAGCCCGCGCGGCCGGTGCGACCACGATCCTCAATCCGGCGCCTGCGATCGAATTCGATCGCAGGCTGCTCGATCTCGTCGATATCCTCATCCTCAACGAAACCGAACTCGGCTTGCTGACGAAGACTGAGCTGCGCGACGACGATCAGACCCGATTAATTGATGCAGCGCGATCGCTGCAGGCCGGCTGCGACGGGATCATCTGCGTGACTCTCGGCAAGCGCGGCGTGGTCGCGCTCGTGTCCGGCGCGTCGCTGATCATTCCCGGCCGAGCGGTCAAGGTCGTCGACACGACGGGCGCCGGCGATTGCTTTGTCGGCGCGCTCGCGGCGCAACTTGCCGGCGGAAATCCAATTCACGACGCGCTGGGCTATGCCAATGCCGCCGCCTCGATCTGCGTGCAGCGGATGGGCGCGGCGCCGTCGATGCCGACGGCGGCGGAAGTGAACGCGACGCTGCCCGGATAGCGAATGCTACTTCAGCATTCCCATGGTCCGCGGCAGCCACAGCGTCAGTTCGGGAATCAGCGTAATCGCGATCAGCGACATCAGCAGCGGAACGAGCCACGGCAGAATTGCCATGGTGGTGCGTTCGATCGACAGTTTCGCGATCCGGGATAAGACGAACAGCACCATGCCGAGCGGTGGATGCAGCAATCCGATCATCAAATTGAGCGTCATCACCACGCCGAAATGCACGGGATGGATGCCGACCTTGAGGATGATTGGCATCAGCACGGGGACCAGAATGCTGATCGAGGCGATCGGCTCGAGGAAGCAACCGACAATCAGCAGCAGCACGTTGATCAGCAGGAGGATAATGTATTTGTTGTCGGTCAGTTGCAGCAGCGCTTCCGCGCCCGCTTCGGTCAGCCGTGTCGTGGTCAGCACCCATCCGAACAGCGAAGCCGCGGCGACGATCAGCAGCACGCCCGCCGTCGTCTCGATGGTGTCCATCGAGACCTTGTAGAACTGCTTCAGCGACAGCGAACGGTACAGGAAAATAGCGAGGATCAGGGCCCAGGTACAGGCCGCGATCGCGGCTTCCGTGGGCGTGAACCAGCCGAAGGTCATCCCTCCGATGATAATTAGTGGCGTCATGAGCGCGGGTAGTGCTGCCAGAAAGGTGCGGAAGAACACATTCCAGTGGAACGCCTGGTCCCGCCCCATGCCGTAACGCCGCGCGCAGTAGCTCACATAGAGCATCATGAAGAGAGTCATGACGACGCCAGGAATGAAGCCGCCGAGAAACAGCGCACCGATCGAGACGTTACCCATCATGCCGTAGATCACGAACGGCAGCGACGGCGGGATGATCGGACCGAGCGTGGCGGAAGCCGCGGTGACACCGACCGCGAATTCGGTGCTGTAGCCATGGTCTTTCATCGCCTTGATTTCGATGGTGCCAATGCCCGCGGCATCGGCAATGGCGGTGCCTGACATGCCTGCAAAGATCACCGAGCCGAAGATGTTGACGTGAGCGAGCCCGCCCTTCATCCAGCCGCAGGTCGCCACCGCAAAATCGTAGATGCGATTGGTAATGCCGGCCGAATTCATCAAATTGCCGGCGAGGATGAAGAACGGCACCGCCAGCAGCGGAAAGCTGTCGAGGCCGCCGGCCATCCGGTGCAGGATCACGAAGTCGGGAATGCCGGCGATGAAGTGCGTGTAGAGCAGCGACGAGAACGCCAGCGCGATGAACACGGGAATGCCGGCCAGCAGGGTCGCAAAGAATACGAAAATCAGGATCGGCATCGCTCGGCCCAGCTCTCAATCTGCGTGAATTTGTTCGGTGATTTGATGCGCCCCGCGCCAGCCATCACGTGCATTGCGCCAGACCACCTGGGCCTGACGCGCCAGCATCATGAAGCAGCCGAGGCCGACAAGGCCGTAAACGAGGCTCATCGGAAGATCGAACACCGTCATGGGCTGCGAATGCATGCGTTCGACGATCGTCACCGAGAAATACGCCATCAAGCCCAGGAAGCCGAGCGTGATGAAATCCACCAGCGCCAGCAATGCGGCCCGCATCGGCCCGGGTCCCATCAGATTCGACACCAATTCGACTGCGATGTGCGCCTTCTTGCGCGTCACCACTGCGCCACCGATGAACGCCAGCGACATCAACCCGTAGCGTGCGATCTCCTCGGTCCAGGCCAGGCTGTCGTTGAGGATGTAGCGGGTGAAGAACTGCAGGAAGACGATGAAGGCGAGCGCCCAGAACAGCACGAACGCCATCCAGTCCTCGGGATGATGCTCGATGACGACTTCTTCGTCTTCGACGACGATCAGATGAACGTTGTCCGACGGAGCGGCGTTGGCGGATTTGGGAGGAGCGTTCATGGAGGAGAGATCCTAACTACGCATCGTCCCGGCGAACGCCGGGACCCATACCCCCTGGCGCCCATAGTAAAGCAAGGCAGTTGCCTCACTGCGTGAACGGGGCGACACGGCGTATGGGTCCCGGCATTCGCCGGGACAACGATGTGAACTTACTTCAGCCCCTGCAGCTCATCATATTGCGCCTGGCTCCAGCCGGCGCCGGCCGAGGCGTCGTTGTGCAGCGGGATCGCCGCCTTGCGGAATGCTTCGCGGTCGACCTGCACCACGGTCTTGCCGAGCTTGCGAAGTTCGTCCGCGATCTTCTGCTCCGACTCACGAATCTGATCCGACGATTTGGCGGCCGCCTGCACCATCACTTCCTCGAAAACCTTCTTGTCGGCGTCCGACAGTTTCGACCAGACATGCGAGCCGGTGATGCTGAGCAGCGACTCGATGATGTGGCCGGTCAGCATGATGTGGCTCTGCACCTCGTAGAACTTCTTGGCCATGATGGTCGGCAGCGGGTTCTCCTGGCCGTCAACGGTGCCCTGCTGCAAGGCGAGGTAGACTTCGGCGAAGGCGATCGGCGTCGCATTGGCGCCGACCGACTTAGCCAGCATCAGATAGAGCGGCGCCGGCGGCACGCGCAGCTTCATGCCCTTCATGTCCTCGGGCTTCTTGATTTCCTTGTTGGCGGTCACCATGCGCTCGCCGTAATAGGTCAGCGCGATGATCTTGTGCTTGGTCTTGTCCTCGTAGCCCTTGGCGATGTCGCGGAACAGCTTGCTGTCGCGGTATGACTTCCAGTGATTGAAATCGCGCACCATGAACGGCGCGCCGGAGATCGCCAGCGGCTTGTGGATCGAACCGGCGAACGAGGTGCCGGTGTAGATGATGTCGACGGTGCCGAGGCCGAGGCCTTCATTGATCTGGTTCTCGTTGCCGAGCTGTGAAGCCGGGAACACCCCGATCTCGTAGCGGCCGCTGGTGCGCTTCTTGATTTCCTCGGCAGCCCACAATGCCTGGGTATGGTAGGGCTCGGCGACCTCATAGACGTGCGCCCATTTGAGCTTGGTCTGGGCCGAAGCCGGTCCCGCGATTGCTGTTGTGATGACGAATGCCGCGCCCATGGCTAAGCGGCGTGTCCAGACGGACATGGTATCCTCCCCAAAATTGTTACCGAGACCTCGTTGACGGGTCCTCGGTCGACAAGGTCGCCGAAATGAACAGCGGATGCAAGTGCCGGGCAAACCTACTTAAGTCAGGGCTGCCTTCAGATCGAAGCTGGTATCGGCCGCCTGTTCCGGCGTGATCGAGCGGTTGGCAGTCAGCAACCTTCGTCCGAACATGTGATCGCCGGCGCGATTGACCGACTCGATGCCGACCAGTTGCCCGGATTTATAGCAGAATGACGAGAACGCCCCCTGCCCGCGATCGCCGCGCACCACGACGCGATCGTAGCCGGTGGTCAGGCCCACCATCTGAAGCTTGTCGGGCCCCTGATCGCTCCAGAACCATGGCAGTCCGTCATAGACTTTGGCGTCACCGGTCAGCCGCGCCGCAACACAGCGCGCGTGATCGGTGGCGTTCTGCACCGACTCCAGCCGCAGCGAGCCGCCGAAGCGCTGGCTTGCGAACAGCGCGCAGTCGCCGATCGCCGAAATCGTCGGGATCGGAGGTCAGCAGTTGCTCGTTGACGATGATTCCGGCCGCCACTGGCAGGCCGGCTTCGGCAGCCAGTTCGACATTGGGCAGCACCCCGACCCCGACCACAACGAGATCCGCCGGCAGATGCCGGCCGTCGCTGAGGCTGACGCCGGTTACGCTGGTGCCGTTGCCCTCGAAGCTGGTGGCCTGCACGCCGAGGTGGATACGGATACCGGCCGCGGTGTGCTTGTTCTGAAAAAATTCCGAGATTTCCGCGGTCACCGCTCGGGCCATGACGCGGGCGCCGAGTTCGATCACATCCACCTCGAGGCCCTTGGCGCGTGCGGTGGCGGCGAATTCGAGGCCGATGAAGCCGGCACCGACGACGACGACCCTCTGGCCCGGCGCGATGCGCTGCCGCAGCGCCTCGCTCTCATCCAGCGCGCGCAGATAGCGCACGTCGGCGAGATTGGCGTTGGGAATATCGAGCAGGCGATTGCGCGCGCCGGTGGCCAGCACCAGATGCCCGTAGTCGAGCGAAGAGCCGGATGCGAGCACCAGCTTGCGCGCCGCCCGATCGATCGAGACCGCGCGATCGGCAATCAACTCGATGTTCTGGTCGCGATAGAACTTGTCCGGCCGGAACATCAGGCTGTCGGGTTTGCCTTCGCCTTTCAGATAGGCCTTCGACAACGGCGGCCGCTGATACGGCAGATGCGCTTCATCGTTGAGCAGGCAGATGCGCTCGCCGAAACCATGCTGGCGCAACGATGCCGCGAGCTGAAAACCCGCGTGACCCGCACCGGCGATAACGACCGTTCCCTGCGTCATCGGAACAACCCAACTGCAAGCGCACAGGATTTACCCATGTTGTCTCTCTCCGCCGATTTTGGCTTGCCCGCCTCGTCGCTTGGGGAGCGGCGCTCGTGGCCGCGTCCCGAACGATGGGGACACCATTTGGCCTCATGGTTCGAGGCGGCGCAAGAGCGTCTCTGCCCAGGAGGAAGGTAAACCTACATTTTGCAGACTTGATTTTGCAAGGCCCGACTTCCAAGACTTGGCCGGGATTGTCACCTCTTGCCTTCTGCTATTTAAATGGCGGCTGCCCGTTCCGCCTCCGAGGCTTTCAACATGCCGACACCTGATCCTGCCACCCCTTCGCTTCCCGACGATCCAGCGCTGCTCAGGATCGAAGGCCTGATTGCCACGATCACGCTCAATCGCCCCGGCGCCTTCAACTCGATCGATCTTTCGATCGCGAAAAAGCTCGAACAGCTCGGCGCGGAAGTCGAGGCCAATGACGATATCCGCGTGCTCGTGATCGAGGGCGTAGGCCGGGCGTTCTCCGCCGGCGGCGACCTGCAGACCATCGGGGCGGCAGCCGCCGCCGACACCATTGCACCCGTGGTGGGCGAACTGCTCAAGCACTATCATGCGTTTATCGAGACGATGCGGCGGATGCCGAAGATCGTGCTCTCCAGCGTTCACGGATCCGCGGCCGGCGCCGGCATGGGTCTCGCCTTTGTCGCCGACCTCTGCATCGCGGCTGAAGACGCCCGCTTCACGCCGGCCTACGCCAAGATCGGCGTGTCGCCGGACGGCGGCAGCACCGTCGGCATGGTCGGCACCGTCGGCGTCCGCCGCGCGTTGCAGATATTCCTCGTCGGAGGACAGCTTCTCCGCGCAGCAGGCCTATGATTGGGGTCTGGTCGCCAAGATTGTGCCGGCGGCAGAACTCAAGGCCGCGACGCGACAATTCGCCGAACGGCTGGCGCAGAATCCGCCGGCCGCGATCGGCGGCACCAAGTCGCTGGTCTACCAGGCCGCGGTCACCCCGACCAGGCAGCAACTTGATGCCGAGGAAGAGAAGATCATCGACGCCATGCATACCGACGAGTTTCGCGCGGCGGTGAAGAGGTTCACGAGCAAGTCGAAGACGTGACACCATTGGCGGCGCCGTCGCGATCCTTCCTCTGCGTGCGTCACGGCGTCACCGACTGGAACGCGCAGGGACGGTTTCAGGGCCGCACCGACATTCCGCTGAATGACGAGGGTATTGCGCAGGCCCAAGCAGCCGCCCGGCGGCTGCAAGGCGTGCGCGCTCGATTATATCGTCAGCAGTCCGCTGATCCGCGCCGTCAAAACCGCCGAGATCATCGCCGCGGCTTCTGGCAAGACAGTCTCGATCGACGCCGATCTGATCGAATGCGATTTCGGCAGTTTCGAGGGTCGCTCAATATCGGAGGTGATGAACGCGCACGGCATTTCAGCGGTGGAAGCGCTCGCCACCATCCTGCCTCCGGACGGCGAACCCTGGCCCACGATCGCGCAGCGTTCGCTGGCCTGCGTCGGCAAATGGCTCGACCGTCATCCGCACGCCACCATCCTGTTCGTCAGCCATGACGCCGTGATGCAATCGATGTCGGAAGCACTGTGCCGGCGCTGGTTCAAGAACCGGCATGGCACGCCGTTCCGGTTTGAGCGCACCGGCGATGCGTGGACGCTGGAGGAAGTGAGTTAAGGCGCTTACCCCTTGCCAGTGCCGCGCATGAAATCGAAGTCGCAGCCTTCGTCGGCCTGCAAGATGGTCTCGTTGAACAGATGGGCGTAGCCGCGCTTCGCCCAGTCCGGCGTCGTCGCAGGCGCCAGCGCCGCTTGTCGCTTTCTTCAGCTCGGCGGCATCGACCAGCAGATCGATGCTGCGCTTGGCGACATCGAGCCGGATCATGTCGCCGTTCTTCACCAGCGCCAGCGGACCGCCGACGGCGGATTCCGGCGTGATGTGCAGCACGATGGTGCCGAACGCAGTCCCGCTCATCCGCGCATCCGATATCCGCACCATGTCCTTGATGCCGCCGCGCGCCAGCTTCTTCGGGATCGGCAGATAGCCCGCTTCCGGCATCCCCGGCGCGCCCTTGGGGCCGGCATTGCGCAGCACCAGCACGTCGTCGGCGTTGACGTCGAGATCGGGATCGTCGACGCGCAGCGTCATGTCTTCGACGGATTCGAACACCACGGCGCGGCCGGTATGCTGCAGCAGCTTTGGGACTTGCCGCCGAATGCTTGATCACCGCACCGCGCGGCGCCAGATTGCCATGCAGCACCGCCATCGCGCCCTCCGGCTTGATCGGACTCTTGCGCTCGCGGATGACATCCTGCCCCGGCACTTCTTCGGCAGCAGCGACGACATCGCGCAACGTCGCGCCGGTGATCGTTTTGGCATCGAGATCGATGAGATCGCCGAGCTGTGCCATCAGTTTCGGCAGGCCGCCGGCATGATGGAAATGCTCCATGTAGTGCTCGCCCGACGGTTTCAGGTCGATCAGCACAGGCACCTCGCGGCCGAGCTTGTCGAAAGCTTCGAGATCGATGCGGTGTTCGGTGCGGTTGGCAATCGCGGTGAGATGAATGAGGCCGTTGGTCGACCCGCCGATCGCCTGCAGCACCACCTGCGCATTGCGGAACGACGCCTTGGTCAGGAACTCGCTCGGCTTCGGGCCCTTGGCCTTCGCCATCTCGGCCGCGACCTTGCCGCTGGCTTCGGCGGAACGGAAGCGCTCGGCATGCGGTGCCGGGATCGTCGCGCTCATCGGCAGCGACAGCCCGAGCGCTTCGGTGATGCAGGCCATGGTGGAGGCCGTGCCCATCACCATGCAGGTGCCGACGGAAGGCGCGAGCCGGCCGTTGACCGCTTCGATTTCCACGTCGTCGATTTCACCGGCGCGGTATTTGCCCCACAGCCGCCGGCAATCGGTGCAGGCGCCCAGCACCTCGCCCTTGTGATGGCCGACCACCATCGGCCCCACCGGGATCACCACCGTCGGCAGATCGGCGCTGACCGCGGCCATGATCTGCGCCGGCAGCGTCTTGTCGCAGCCGCCGATCACCACCACCGAGTCCATCGGCTGGGCGCGGATCATCTCCTCGGTGTCCATCGCCATCAGATTGCGCAGGTACATCGAGGTCGGATGCGCAAAACTCTCGGCAATCGAGATGGTCGGAAACACCATCGGCATCGCGCCGGCCAGCATCACGCCGCGCTTCACCGCCTCGATAATCTGCGGCACGTTGCCGTGGCAGGGATTGTAATCGCTGTGGGTGTTGGTGATGCCGACGATCGGGCGGTTCAGCGCGTCGTCGGAATAGCCCATCGCCTTGATGAAGGCCTTGCGCAGAAACAGCGAGAACCCGGCATCGCCATAACTCGTCAGTCCCTTGCGTAATCCGTCAGCCATCTCGCGCATCCCTTGCTTTGACGCCAGTTATGAAGTCGGCACCATTATTGTCAATGCTTCATATTACGGCGACAAATCGCGGGTAATATTCCCCCAGAAGCTACAATTATTGACAATCGCATTGGCGCGTGCTGACTTTCCGCCATGATGACAGGCCGCCCCGCATGAACAAGCCGCTTCGCATTGGCCTGATCGGCGCCGGCATGGTGAGCCGCCATCATCTGATCGCCTGGGCCGATATTGCAGACCAGGCCAGGGTGGTCGCGATCGCCGATCCTTCGCCCGACAATGCCGCACGCCGCATCGATGAATTTGCAATCCCGGTGTCATTTTCCAGCGCCGAGCAGATGCTGGCCGCCGGCGGCGTCGACGCCGTCGATATCGCCGCACCGCGCGAGTTTCACGCCGCCCTGGTGCGGCTCGCCGCGCAACGGGGATTGCCGGTGCTGTGCCAAAAACCGCTCGCACCGAACCTGGAGGAAGCGATCGAACTCGCCGCCGAGGTTAGGCACCAGACGCGGCTGATGGTGCACGAGAACTGGCGTTTTCGCGGATATTATCGCGACGCCGCGGCCTGGCTGCGCGAAGGGCGCATCGGCAACGTCAAGCAGGCGCAGCTCACGCTGCTGACTTCAGGGGTATTGCCCGGCGCGGACGGCCTTCGTCCGGCACTGCAGCGGCAACCGTTCATGCGCGGCGAAAAGCGGATGCTGGTCGCCGAGGTCCTGATCCATCATCTCGATACGCTGCGGATGCTGCTCGGGCCGCTGCGCGTGACATCGGCCGGGCTGAGCCGCAGCTATTCCGAGATGGCCGGAGAGGATGGCGCCGTGATCCAGATGAAAGCCGACGGCGGCGGCACCGTCACGGTGTTTGCCAGTTTTGCCGCGCATGGTTTTCCGGCTGTTCAAGTCGACCGGCTCGACCTTCTCGGCGACAAGGGCTCGATCCGGCTCGATGGCGCGCTGCTGACCTGCTCCGGCGAAACGCCTGAAGAGCGCCGTTACGATCTCGCGGTCGAATATCAGGCCTCCTACAACAGGACCATCGCGCATTTCGTCAAATCATTGCGCGACGGCACGCCGTTCGAGACCGCGCCGGAAGATAATCTGGAGACGCTGCGGCTGGTCGAGGATTGCTACCGGTTGTCGGGTTGGGAGGCCGGACGATGACTTCGCAGCCATCAACGGTCGAAACCAGCGGGCTGTCGCGCGAGCAGGAACAGACGGAGGTGATCCGCCGGCTCGAGGAAGACATCATCTTCGGCCGATTCGCGCCCGGCTCGCGGCTGGTCGAGGACACACTGATGGCGCGCTATGGTGCCAGCCGGCATTTCGTGCGGCAAGGACTGTTCCAGCTCGAGCGGCAAGGCATCGTGCTGCGCGAAAAAAATATCGGCGCCACCGTGCGGTTCTATTCCAGCGAGGAGGTCCGGCAGATCTATGAGGTGCGGGAAATGCTGACCCGGCAAGCGGCGCTGATGATCGCCCTGCCCGCGCCCACCGAGCTGATCGAGCAACTGACCGAGCTGCAGCGGCAATATTGCGCCAGGGCGGACGCGCAGGATTTGCGTGGCATCCACGAAGCCAACGACGCGTTTCACGTCGCGCTGTTTTCGGCCTGCGGCAATCCCTATCTGGTTCGCTCGCTGCAGGACTACATGAACCTGACCCTGCCGATGCGAGCGAAAAATCTCGCCGACAAGGAAGGCCTGGCGCTGTCGCGCCGCCAGCACCAATTCATGATCGAACTGCTGCAGGGCCGCGACAGCTGGGCGCTGGCGCAGCTCTGCGTCGAGCACATGCAATACAGCAAGTCGGATTATCTCGGCCGGGTCACTGGCTAGGAGCCGTCATTTCCAATCCACGATCCGGCTCATGTCGCCGTCGAACTCCATGCCGCAGAACGAGCCACCCTGGTAGAAATCGCCGACCGGATCGGGCGGCAGTTTGGCCTGCTCGGCCATGGCGTGCTCGCGAAAATCCTCGGCGCGGCCGGTCGGGCGATAGCCGAGGTCGTAGGCGCGGTGGTTATCGAACCAGGCGCGCTCGTTGTAGGACACGCCGTAAAGGATCTCGAACTTGATGTCGGGATGGTCGAGCCCGATCCGGCACAATTGCACCAGATCTTCCGGCTTCAGCCAGATCGAGAGCCGACGGTGGTCGAGCGGCTTGTCGCCGAAATTGCCGATCCGCAGGCAGGTCACGCCGAGCCCGTGCTTGTCGGCATAGAGCGCACCCATCGCTTCGCCGAACACCTTGCTGACGCCGTAGCGGCTGTCGGGGCGCGGCGTCACGTCGGTGCCGATGCGATGATGGCGCGGATAGAAACCGACCGCGTGGTTCGACGACGCGAACACCACGCGCTTGACGCCCTTCTTGCGCGCGGCCTCGAACAAATTGTAGCAGCCGATGATATTGGACTGGTGGATGGCGTCCCAGGGACCTTCGACCGAATAACCGCCGAAGTGCAAAATGCCGTCGACGCCCTCGCAGATCGCCTCGACCTGTGCGAGATCGGACAACTCCGCCGCCTTGAATTTTTCGTTAGGCCCGAGATCGGCGGGCGCCTTCAGATCGCTCAACAGCAGATCCGGATAGATCGACGGCAGCAGTTTGCGCAGGCCCGTGCCGATCCCCCCGATGCGCCGGTCATCAATATGCGTGGCATTTCATTCCCTCGTTTCTTGCAACCGAATTGCGGTCGTTAACTGACAATGATAGCAAACCAGAACGCGAGGAAACGCAACAGCAACGAGAACAGCAAATGTCCGAGGCAACATCCCGCGCCGGCTGGCAGCCGGCGACCTATTATCCCGATCCCGCCATTCACGCGCTCGATCCGCGCTTCGAGAAATACTGGCTCAAATTATCGGCGGTGGAGCGGCTGACCACGGGCCTGCGCTGGGCCGAAGGCCCGGTGTGGTTCGGCGACGGGCGTTATCTGCTGTGCAGCGATATTCCCAACAACCGCATCCTCAAATGGGAAGAGGAGACCGGCGCCGTCAGCATCTTCCGCAAGCCGTCGAATTTCGCCAACGGCAACACCCGCGACCGCCAGGGACGGCTGGTCACCTGCGAGCATGGCGGACGCCGCGTGATCCGGACCGAATATGACGGCTCGATCACCGTGCTGATGGATTCCTTCGACGGCAAGCGGCTCAATGCGCCGAACGACGTGGTGGTGAAATCCGATGGCTCGATCTGGTTCACCGATCCGATCTTCGGACTGCTCGGCAATTACGAAGGCTACAAGGCCGAGTCCGAGATCGACATGAATGTCTACCGGATCGATGGCGCGACCTTGAAATGCCACCATCGTTGCCGAAGGCATTTTGGGCCCGAACGGGCTGTGTTTTTCGCCCGATGAAAAAATTCTCTACATCATTGAATCGCGCGGCGTGCCGACCCGCAAGATTCTGGCCTATGACGTCTCGCCCGGCGGCGACAAGCTTTCCAACAAGCGCGTGTTCGTCGACGCCGGCCCCGGCACTCCAGACGGCATGCGCGCCGACATCGACGGCAATCTGTGGTGCGGCTGGGGCATGGGCGATCCCGAACTCGACGGCGTCGTGGTGTTCGCGCCCGACGGCATCATGATCGGCCGCATCGCGCTGCCCGAGCGCTGCGCCAATCTGTGTTTCGGCGGGCTCAAGCGCAACCGGCTGTTCATGGCCGCGAGCCAGTCGATCTACGCGCTGTATGTGAACACGCAGGGCGCGCCGGGCGGATAGTCCGCGCCACGCCCTTGCGCCAGTTCAGCCCTTCTTTTCCTGCGCGGCGGCGGTTTGCTTGGCCAGCGCCTCTTCAAACGCCTTTTCCAGCGTCGCCGCGTAGGCGTTGAATTCGCCGGGATTGACGAACGGATTGGGCGCGCCGTCAGCGATTTTGGCTGCGCTTCTCCGGCATCTTGTACATTTCAGGATGCGGCGCGAGCAGGACGTCCACCTTCATGTCCTTTGCGCGCGCGAACGTCTTCCGGTAATCGGCGACGATCCCGGGATGGGTCGGGTTGGTAACGAGCTTGTTCAGCGCCACGGTGCCGCTGCAAAAAATCAGCGCGGAGCGAGTGGCATCGCCGTCTTTCACCGGGAATGACCAGCTCGGTGCAACCCGGCGAATGGCCGGGCGTTTCACGGGCGGTCAGCGTGACGTCACCGACCGTGACCGTGTCGCCCTCGCGAACCGTGCGATCTACCTTGACCGGCGGAAACCCGAGCGCCGTCTCTTCCCGCTGTCCCGGATAATAACCGCCTTCGAGCAGAGGCTTGTCGGCTTCGCCTGCGACGAGCAGAGCTCCGCTCGCCTTTTTGATTATCGCGAGCCGCCCCCGTGGAGTGAACGGGATTATTTATTGATAATTCGAATTTCTGATCTTGTCAATCCCAGTTATTCGATTCGGAAGATGGCCGGTATCCTCATCCGCGTCGATGACCCTGCGAAAGCAGAGGATCCATAGGCCGCGGCCTATCGTTTTGGCACTGTTCAACGGCTTTGGCTTGGTCCCACTTCCTGCGGTTATGGGTCGCTGCTTGGGACAACACTAGTACCCAAAACGAAAACGCCGGACGGAATTTTCATCCGCCCCGGCGCTGCAATCATCGAAAAGCTTACGCGGCGTTGTAGCCGGCGACCGCCTTGACCTCGAGATATTCCTCGAGGCCGTATTTGCCCCATTCGCGGCCGTTGCCGGACTGCTTGTAGCCGCCGAACGGCGCGGTGCGGTCGTTCGGTAGCGCCCTGCAGGTTGACGTTGCCGGCGCGGATCTTGCGGCCGACCTTGCGGGCGGTCTCAACGGTATCGGCGGAGACGTAACCGGCCAGACCATACGGCGTGTCGTTGGCGATCCTGCACCGCGTCGTCCTCGTCCTTGGCGCCGAGGATGGTGAGCACCGGCCCGAAGATTTCCTCGCGCGCGATGGTCATGTCGTTGGTGACGTCGGCGAAGATGGTCGGGCGCACATAGAAGCCCTTGTTGACGCCTTCCGGCAGGCCGGGGCCGCCGGCGACCAGCGTGGCGCCTTCCTCGATGCCCTTCTGGATCAGCGTCTGGATCTTGTCCCACTGGATGCGGGACACGACCGGGCCGATGGTGGTGCCTTCGGCGCGGGGATCGCCGGCCTTGGTCTTGTCGGCGACGCTCTTGGCGATGGCGGCGACTTCCTTCATCTTCGACAGCGGCACGATCATCCGCGACGGCGCGTTGCACGACTGCCCGGAGTTGTTGAACATGTGCATCACGCCGCCGGTGACGGCCTTGGCGAGATCGGCGCCTTCCAGGATGACGTTCGGCGACTTGCCGCCCAGTTCCTGGCTGACGCGCTTGACGGTCGGAGCGGCGCGCTTGGCGACATCGACGCCGGCGCGGGTCGAGCCGGTGAACGAGATCATGTCGATATCCGGGATGTTCGCTCATGGCGGCGCCGACTTCAGGGCCGAGGCCGTTGACCAGGTTGAACACGCCCTTCGGCACGCCGGCTTCGTGCAGGATTTCCGCGAAGATCAGCGCCGACGACGGCGTGAATTCGGACGGCTTCAGGATCATGGTGCAGCCGGCGGCGAGCGCGGGCGCGACCTTGCAGGCGATCTGGTTCAGCGGCCAGTTCCACGGCGTGATCATGCCGATGACGCCGACGGGCTCGCGCACCACCATCGCCGAGCCGATCGGCTCCTCGAAATGATAGTTCTTGAGCACTTCCAGGGTGGAAGCGATATGGCCGAGGCCGGCGCCGGCCTGCAGCTTCTCCGCCATCGGCAGCGGCGCGCCCATCTCGTCGGAGACGGCAGCGCCGATATCCTTCATGCGGGTCTTGTAGACCTCGATGATCTTGGTCGAGCAGCGCGACGCGCTCCTCGCGGCTGGTCTGCGAAAAGGTCTCGAACGCGCGCTTGGCCGCGGCCACCGCCTTGTCGACGTCGGCCTTGGAGCCGAGCGCAACCTCATACATCGCCTCTTCGGTCGCCGGATTGACGACGGGCGTGGACTTCTTGACGGCCGGATCGACCCAGGCGCCGTCGATGTAGAATTGCATGCGATTGACCATCGTAAACCTCTTGATTTCGGGGCAATTGGAGGGGGAACGGAGCGTTCGGCAGGCATCCTTGCACGAAAGCTCGGGAAAATGAACCCGCCATATGCGGGACGCCGCATTGCGGCGGACGCTGGATATAAGGTCGGCGGTGTGACGGATGCAAGGCGGACGTCCGTTCTGCTGTCGTCCCGGCGAAGGCCGCGGCCCATACGCCGCAGCGACACGTTTAATGGCACTGGCGGTCGATGATCTTCTGAAACAATTACCGCCAGCGGGTTATGGGTCCCGGCCTTCCGCCGGGACGACAATGACATCACACCGCCATCTTGCGGTGCCGCACCGGCGCGCCGGCGGTGAGGCTTTCGGCGGCGTCGATGATGGCGTTGGCGTCGATGCCGTGGTGGCGGTAGAGGTCGCCGATGCGTGCCGGTCTGGCCGAAATGCTCGACGCCGAGCGCCTCGACGCGGTGGCCGCGCACGCTGCCGAGCCAGCCCAGCGTCGCCGGATGGCCGTCGATCACGGTGACGATGCCGCAATCGCGCGGCAGCGGCGCCAGCAGTTTTTCGATATGGCTGAGATGCTGCACGCCGCGGCGGTCGCGGCGCAGCTGCCGCGCCGCGGTCCAGCCCGCATGCAGCCGGTCGGCCGAGGTGATCGCGAGCAGGCCGACATCCCGGCGGCTTTCGCCGATCAGGCCGATCGCCTCGATCGCCTCCGGCGCCACCGCGCCGGTATAGGCGATCACGGCCTCGCAATTCGCGCCGGGCTTGCGCAGCCAATAGGCGCCGTCGGTGATGTCTCTTCTGCAGCTCCGGCGTCATCATCCGCTGCGGCTGCTCCAGCGTGCGGGTCGAAAGCCGCAGATAGACCGAGCCGCCCTCGCCCGCGCCTTCGCGCTGCATGTGCTGGAATCCCCAGCCCATGATGACGGCGAGTTCGTCGACAAAGGCCGGCTCGAACGAGGCCAGCCCATCCTGCGCCATGCCGATCAGCGGCGTCGCGATCGACTGATGCGCGCCGCCTTCCGGCGCCAGCGTAATGCCCGACGGCGTCGCCGCCACCATGAAGCGGGCGTCCTGGTAGCAGGCATAGTTCAGCGCATCGAGGCCGCGCTGGATGAAGGGATCGTACAGCGTCGCGATCGGCAGCAGCCGCTCGCCGTTGATGGCATGCGACAGCCCCAGCGCCGACATCAGGATGAACAGGTTCATCTCGGCGATGCCGAGTTCGATGTGCTGCCCCTTCGGCGAGAAATCCCAGTTGAAGGTCGAGGGGATCTTCTCGCTGCGGAACAGGTCGGCCTTCTCGGCGCGCGCGAACAGCCCGCGGCGGTTGACCCAGGCGCCGAGATTGGTCGACACCGTGACGTCGGGCGACGCGGTGACGATGCGCGCGGCCAGTTCGGTGTCGCCGCGCGCCAGTTCGTTGAGCACCAGCCCAAAGCCCTGCTGCGTCGACATTTGCGGCGACGGCTTGAACGACAGCTGCTCCGGCACGTCGATGACATCGGCGCGTCAGGCGGCGGCGGCCGTCGCGGTTGAACGGCACCTCGCCAGAAATGCTTCCAGCTCTGCCGGGTCCTGAGCGAGCCCCTCGAACTTCTCCCACTCATGGCCGCGGCCGGATGTTCTGCGCGCCGCGCCACTTCTCCATCTGCGTCGACCGTCATCAGCCCGGCATGGTTGTCCTTGTGGCCCTGGAACGGCAGCCCGACGCCCTTGATGGTGTAGGCGATGAAGCAGACCGGGCGGTCGTGATCGATCGCCTCGAACGCCTCGATCATGCTGGCCATGTCGTGGCCGCCGAGATTGGACATCAGCGCCAGCAATTCGTCGTCGCTGCGCCGCGTCGATCAGCTGCGACACCGCGCCCTGATCGCCGATCTCGTCGTCGCAGATGCTTGCGGAACGCCGCGCCGCCCTGAAAGCACAGCGCCGCATACATCGCGTTCGGGCAGGCGTCGATCCAGCGTCTCAGCGCCTCGCCGCCGGGTTCGGCGAATGCCGCCTGCATCAGCCGGCCGTATTTCACGATCACCACGTCCCAGCCGAAATTGCGGAACATGGATTCGAATTTCTCCCACAGCCCTTCGCGCACCACGGCGTCGAGGCTCTGGCGGTTGTAATCGACCACCCACCAGGTGTTGCGCAGGCCGTGCTTCCAGCCTTCCAGCAGCGCCTCGAAGATATTGCCCTCGTCCATCTCGGCGTCGCCGACCAGCGCGATCATCCGCCCCTCGGGGCGATCCTTCATCCAGCCATGCGCCTTGACGTAGTCCTGCACCAGCGAGGAGAACAGCGTCTGCGCCACGCCGAGGCCGACCGAGCCGGTGGAGAAATCGACGTCGTCGGTGTCCTTGGTGCGCGACGGATAGGATTGCGCGCCCTTGAAGCCGCGAAAATTTTCCAGCTTTTCGCGGGTCTGGTGCCCGAACAGATACTGGATGGCGTGAAACACCGGGCTGGCATGCGGCTTCACCGCGACGCGGTCCTCCGGCCGCAGCACCGCAGAAATACAGCGCCGACATGATGGTGGCGAGCGAGGCCGACGAGGCCTGATGGCCGCCGACCTTCAGGCCGTCGGCATTGGGCCGGATGTGATTGGCGTGATGGATGGTCCACGACGACAGCCACAGCACCTTGCGGGCCAGCGCGGACAGCAGTTTCAAGGCGTGCGGGCTCGATCGGCATGGCGGTGCTCCCGGCAGCGTGAATTATCCGGCAATGTTAACGCCGGCCGGCCCGGCTAAAAATCTCAAATTCTCGCGACATACCCGCCAATATTGGGATAAAATACCAATCCGGAGCCCACCAACACAGAGTTTATCCCAATGCACACCCTCGACGCCATCGACCGCAAGATCCTCAGCCTGCTGCAGGCCGACAGCCGCATCACCATGCAGGAACTCGCCGACAAGGTCGGCCTGTCGGTCTCGCCGTGCCACCGCCGGGTCAAGCTGCTGGAAGAACGCGGCGTCATCACCCGCTATATCGCCACCGTCGACCAGAAATCGCTCGGCCTGCATGTCAGCGTCTTCATCTCGATCAAGCTGGCGCGGCAGAAGGAAGAAGACCTCAACCGTTTCGCCAAGGCGATCTCGAAATGGGACGAGGTGCTGGAATGCTATCTGATGACCGGCAACCGCGATTACCTGCTGCGCGTCGTCGCCGCCGACCTGTCGTCCTATGAAGCGTTCCTGAAAAACAAGCTGACCCGGCTCGACGGCATTGCCTCGATCGAATCGAGTTTTGCGCTGAGCCAGGTGAAGTATTCGATCGCGCTGCCGGTGTGAGGCAACATCAACCACCGTCGTCTCGGCGAACGCCGGGACGACGTGGATGGGATGCGATCCAAACAACTGATGTCGTCGCCCGGCTTGACCGGGCGATCCAGTACGCGGTGGCTTCTCGGTTCAATCATCGGCGTCTCTGGAATACTGGGTCGCCCGGTCAAGCCCTACGATATTCACACATCGTTGCGGAGGCTCCAGCCGTGAAGCATGGCTTTGAGGGATCGTAAGCCGTGCATCATTACAATGGGTCCTGGTTTGCCATAGTAGCCGGTCCATCCACCAAGCCGTGCGCAGACCCAACTGGCATATGCCAATGACCCCTTGGGATGGGGATTCTTCTGTTTCTCGGTCTTGCCTTCGAGGCTTTGACAAATTGCCTCCAGCGCCGGCTGATCCTCAGGGTCGAGTGCATCCTGTAATTACCGGCCGGCCGCACCATCGCGCTCGCGCACCATCTGCAGCACTTGAATGGCAGCAATCAGCGTCGCAGTGGTCAGGTTTTCGAATGGACCATCCTCGGCGATACGCACCGCTTCGATATCGAAGCCTTTAGTCTTCATGACCCGGAAGACCTGCTCGATGGTCCAGCGCTGGCGGTAAAAGCCGGTGATCCGACATGCTTCTTCGAGTGTGACCACCGCGTGTGTGGTCAGCAATCGCCAATGCACCGGCGTTACCCCGTCGGGCGGTTCGACCTCGCGCGCCTCGACCAAGGTAAGCATGACCTTCTTCGGCAAATTTGCCGCTTCGGCAGGATGGTTACGCTTCGGCCGCATTAGCGTGACCGTTCGCGCGCGCAGCGCCAGCACAACTGTGCGAGCGGCTCGACCCGGATTGGCGGGCAGCTTAATTGTGTCGCGGCCTAGTTCAGCGACGTTTTGCACGCAGCTATACAGCGTGCCACCATCTTCCAAAATCCGATCATGGTGGGCGCGGATCAGCAACTCGGTCTCGGCCGGCCGGCAGGCGAATTCCTCGTAGATATCGCCTTCCTGGTCAGCAATGACGGTAACGCAGGCCGCTCCGGCCGAGACCAGGCTGGCCGCGGTGTTTGTTGCATCAAGCCAGCGGCAGCTCTCTTTCTCGACGAAGGGTCGTTTCTTGCACAAATGCTTTTTACCGCCGACGTGGTTGAGGAATACCGCATCGACAAGGCCGAGCAACGCGCCGTCGGCGGCGTCCACCGCGATCATCGCATGCAGGTTCAAGCTGCATTGCTTACCGTCATCGCGCAGCGTCGTGGTGTCCTGAATCGCCAGGACGTGACATCCCTGCACCAGCCCAGCAGTGCGCGCTCGGGCGGTCGCGACCATCTCGCCCGGTCTCACCCGCCGGTTACGCAAGAACCGGGTAAACCGCATCTCGCCGGCGCGGTCGCCACCCACCCGGCGCACGCTGATGCCCGATTGGCCGACACAAACCAGCCGCGCCAGCAAGCAGGCCCCCCTTTTTCCAGGCGCCGGTCGCCGAACCGTCCCAAACTGCCTTCCATTGCTGCCTCCGAATGCATTTCGGAGCATTATCGATTTAGAGAATGGAACAAGACACAAGAGCCGCTTTGGAGATGTGTGAATATCGTAGGGTCAAGCCGGGCGATGAAACGGTGTATGCGTCTGCGATCTCGCGGCCAGCCCCGAGCTTTGCCATCCGCTCTCGCCCCCGGAAATCAGAGGGCGCAGGGAAGACCGGGTGCGCGCTGCACCCGCGGTCCCGTGTGCAGTTGCACAAGAGAGTGCGCACACGAGCATACAGGTCCAGCGGAGAGCATCCGGCCTTCCCTGCGCAATGGCTTTACGGCTTATACGTGATCTCCCCGGTGAGCCGAGCTCTGTTGCCACCGTCGCCCGCAGAATTACTCCCAAAACTTTGCGCCAGCTTCGGGCGCCAGAACCACACGATTTCGCCGTACGCTTCAACACGCCCTTCGTCACAAAGAGCGCATCCGCGTCCACCGCATCCTGCCCCGCGTCCGTGACGATCGCGAGCGCCCCTCTGTCGGAACAGGACGGGAGGGGATATAGGGTGATTTGGCCAAATCGCGAAGCAGAATATTTCTGAAAATCAGAAAAATATCATTTGACAGGTTTTGCTGATTTGCCCGACGACGGGTTGTTTTGTCGCAGTTGGCGTGACGGAGTTGGCAGGCTTTCGGCTGGGAACGGTCTAGCGAGCCGCCCGTCGCGGCATCGAATCCTGGCCCGCTTCGGCGGCGGCGGGAATCTGCATCAGAATGGTTTGGCCTGCGGATACGATTTCGATTCCGCACTCCTGGAACCGCCGCTTCATGCGGCGGTTGAATTCGCGCTGCACCGGCCAGCGGCCGGTGTCGGTGCAGCGAATCTGGCCGACGATCGACGCCATCGCGCCGTCGACCTTGTCGACGCCCCACAGTTCGAGATCGCCGCGGATCGCGTTGCGGTATTCGGGTTCGCCGCGCATTTCTGCGACGATATCCTTGAGGATCTGGCCGGCGCGGTCGGTGTCTTCCTTGTAGGACACGTTGACGCTGACGGCTGCATTGCCGGCGCCACGGCTTGCATTGGTGAGCGTCGTCACGGCGCTGAAGGGAACGATGTGCACCGAGCCGTCGCCGGCGCGCAGCCGGATGGTGCGGATCGAAACATTCTCGACCGTGCCTGACAGGCCCGACACCGTGACGCTGTCGCCGACCTGGACGGTATTCTCCAGCAGGAGAAACAGCCCGGTAATGAGGTCCTGCACCAGTTTCTGCGAACCGAAACCGATGGCGATACCGACGATTCCGGCGCCGGCCAGCAGCGGGGCGACGTTGACGCCGATTTCGCTCAGCGTCGTCAGGCCGACCACTGCGACGATCAGGCACAACAACGCCGTTCGCAGCATCGGCTGAAAGGTACGCAGGCGCGCGGCGCGCGCGAAATGACCATCGCGCGACAACGCGCTGAGCTGGCGGTCCATCAGCGCGTTGCTGATCTCCCAGATCGCCGCCGCTGCAAGCGCCGCGATGCCGATCGTCATCATCGCGGACAACAACCGGCTGCCGATCTGGCCGCCGTAGAACCAGACGACGGCATCCACACCCCAGACTTCAAACAGTGCAATGAGACCGATGAAGGCGATCACGGCCGTGACGATCTTGCGCAGCAGCGGCAGATAGCGATTGGCGCGGGCCTCCAGGCCGGGGAAGCGCTTCAGTATATCCGGACTGATACGGAAACCGCGATCGATCAGGCTCAGCACCACGATGGTAGCCAGACGCGCGACCAGCACGACCGCAACGGTGCCGAGAAAATACTGCAGCAACAGCGCATAGCCGTTGCGGATGTTCAGCGCCCACACCGCCCACAGCGCCAGGTCCAAAGCGATCGCAAGCAGGTGCCACAGACCGGCGACACGATTGCGCACCCTGGCCGCGGCGCCCTCGCGGCCGGCCGGCGCGCGGATCGCCTCCGCCACTGGCCTGCGGCACTGCAGGATGATGACGACGATGAAGAGATGCACGATCAGCATCACCAGACGCAGCAACGCGGCATAGCCGGCGCGGTGCAGGCCCAGCAGCAACGCCACGTTGGCAAAAGCGATGCCTGATACGCCGACGGTGACGATACGCCGCGCCCAGATCTCGATATAGGCCGCGGTCTCGGCGCGAACGCGAAACAGGCCGAACGGCCCCGCCAACACGCGGACAATACAGATAAGGCCGCGCGACAGCGCATAGGCATTGACGACCGCGAGGATCACCAGCCGGGCGGTCGGGAGATCGCCGATCTCGGTACCCAGCAACGTGTTGGCGACACCGGCGAAGACGAGAACCGGGAGCAGTTCGAGCGCGAGACGTCCCAGCACGAACGGCAACCTGACCAGCGACTGCCAGGCGCGCGCCAGACTGAGACGCCGCCGGTGCAGTGCGGGCTCTGCGGTGACATCAGCCGTGGAAGACGGCGGACCGGCCATCGCAAGCGTCTGCGCCGGGGCGCGCGCCGTCTGCGGCAAGCGCGCTTCCAGCAGCGCCACCGGCCGCTTGATGAGACGTAGAATCAACCATTCGGCAGCCAGCGCGCAGCCGAACACCAACGCCAGTTTCCACGCGATGTCGAACAATTGATTATAGGCCGTGGGGTCATTGGCCGTTCGCACGAACCAGTAATAGAACGCCGGAAAGTGCGTCAGGGTCCGCGCCATGCCGGCGATCTCGCGGGAGATCTCGCCGAGCCGGTCCGACACCGTCACCAGGAGCTGCGCGCCGAGGCTATCCGCCGTCAGTGGAATGGCGGGTTGCGGTTCGGAAGCGGCTTGCGCCTGCGGCGAGGCGCTGGCGATGGCTCGCAGCGTATCGATCATTTGCGCGCGCTTCTTGTCGTCCTGAAGCGTATCGAGCGCCCGCTTCGCCTGATCTGGTGTCAGCACGTCGGTATTGTTCGCGGCTGGTGCATCCTTGGGCGCATTCCTGGATGCAGCGCCGGTCTGGGCAAACGCAGGGAGGGCAAACAGCGCGCAGGCGAGCAGGACCGGGGCGAAAAATTTGTGCGGCACAAAGACCCCTTTGAAAATGTGCATCACAGCAAAAACCGGATTCGGGTTTTGCCTTCACGCATGCGGTTTGTCGGGTCGCCCCTTTTCGCCGTTTTCGTGTGTCGGAAGTTTGCCATCGCGGAGGCCTTCTCTTGGCATTGTCGTCCGCCATATCAAGGAAATGCCGCATCTGTTATCGGGGGTCCGGATCAATTGGCCTTGATGTCGCCCCAGCTTTCCGGCATTGCCTAATGATTGAGCGGATCAAGCGGAAAGGCTGCAAATATGACAATTCACAAATCGGGCGGGCGCAAGCTCATCTCACGCGTGCTGGCGGCAGGAATCCTGGTGTCGATGTACGCCTGCGGCATGGTCGCCACGACCGCGCTGGGCGTCTCACCGGCCTATGCGCAGAGAGGTCGAGGCCGCGGCCGGGGTGGCGGTCGGGGGCGCGGCGGTGGCGGCCTCGGCGCGGCGATCGGCCTCGGCATCGGTGCGGCCGTCGTCGGCGGCGCGATCGCAGCGAGCGCGGCGGAGCGGCAAAATGCCGTCAACTATTGCCTGCAGCGCTTCAGGTCGTACGATCCGCAGAGCGGAACCTATCTGGGTAGCGACGGCTACCGCCATCCCTGTCCGTGACGGACGGACGATTGCCTGTCCGTGACGGACGATTGCATGCGCGTATTTCAGGACCCCGGCCAGTTGCCGGGGTTTTGTTTTTTCGCTGCGGTAGCGTAGACGATATCGCGGCGGAGTTTTCCCATGGCATTGCTTTCGATACTCGATCTGGTCCGCGTCACGCAGGAGACCGACGCACGCGGCGCGTTCGACAATGCGCGCGATCTCGCCGCACATGCGGAAACGTGGGGTTATCGCCGTTTCTGGGTCGCCGAGCATCACAACATGCCGGGCGTCGCCAGCGCCGCCACCGCCGTGGTGTTGAGCCATATCGCGGCGGGCACGCACACCATCCGCGTTGGCGCGGGCGGCATCATGTTGCCGAACCACGCCCCCATCATCATCGCCGAGCAGTTCGGGACCCTGGCGCGGCTGTACCCCGGCCGCATCGACCTCGGCCTCGGGCGGGCGCCGGGCACCGATCAGCTCACCGTCCGCGCGCTGCGCCGGACGTTGCAGAATTCCGACAATTTTCCGCAGGACGTGCTTGAGCTGCAGGCTTTCTTTGCACCGGCCGGCCCCAACCAGAACGTGCAGGCGGTGCCGGCGGCGGGCACCGATGTGCCGCTGTGGATTCTCGGATCCAGCACCTACGGCGCGCAGCTCGCCGCCGCGCTGGGTCTGCCCTACGCCTTTGCATCGCATTTCGCGCCGGACGAACTGCTGCCGGCGCTCGACATCTATCGCAGCCGCTTCGAGCCATCGGAGCAGCTGGCCGAACCCTACGCCATGGTCGGCGTCAACGTCATCGCCGCGGATACCGACTCGCGAGGCAACACGGCTGGCGACGACCCAGCAGATGTCGTTCGCCAATATGTTCCGAGGCAAGCGTGGCCTGAGCCAGCCGCCGATCGATGACATCGAGACCTATTGGTCGCCCGCCGAGAAAATGCAGGCGATGCGGATGCTGGCACGTTCCGTGGTCGGCTCGCCGGACACCGTTCGCGCCGGGCTTGCGGCGCTGTTGGCCGAGACATCGGCGAACGAATTGATGGTGGTCTCGGATATCTACGATCACGGCGCGCGTTTGCACTCCTTTGAGTTGATTGCCGCTGTCCACGCCGAGAATGGAAATGTATCCGAGGTCGGCGCCGTCGCGTAGCCAGGCCCGGTCGCGCCAACGCAACCCTGATGGCGGCCGCCAATCGCTGCGCCTTGCGTCCCAACTGTTGGATGTTTGCAACAGTTCCCGCGAGTTCCGCGGAAATCTCCGGCGTCACAATCGCGCCGCACGAAAATCCAAAAATGCACCCTGCTCCCCGATCGACGCAAACAGGGGATGCTGTTCGCGTGTTTTGAATCTTTGCGATTAATTGGAGCGATCCGAATGGCTGAACCTGAACGCTGGCAGGTTTCGAGCGACGCTGCCGAAATCTACGAGTCCTGCTTCGTACCTGCGATTTTCGGCGCCTGGACTGGCCCGGTTGCCGACGCTGCCGGAATCAGGAGGGGTAACAAAGTTCTCGACGTTGGCTGCGGGACCGGCGTGCTCGCACGCGAGGCCCTTAAGCGGGTCGGATCAGATGGTCAGGTTGCCGGCCTTGATCTTAATGAGGGGATGCTGGCGGTGGCAGCGCGAACTGAGCCCAAAATAGAATGGCGACAAGGTAATGCGGCATCTCTTCCTTTCGAGGATGCGAGATTTGACGTCGTGGTCAGCCAGTTCGCGCTCATGTATTTTCCTGACCGCACGGCCGCCCTAAGCGAGATGTGGCGCACTCTCGCGCCCGGAGGACGCCTTGCCGTCGCCTCTTGGGCAGCCATCGATCACGCCCGCGCTTTCCAGATACTGGTGGATATCGCGGCCCGAAAGTGCGGACGTGAGGCAGCAGACGTGTTGGCAGCGCCTTTCGTCCTTGGCGATCGATCCGAACTCGCCAAATTATTTGTCGACAGCGGCGTATCGGGCGCCACTGTTACTCTCCATGCGGGTTCGATCCGCTTCCCCTCGGTAAAGGAATTCATACGCGTAGAGGTTAAAGGATCGCCCCTGGCCGGCATGCTCAGCGACAGTGTGATGGAAACTCTCGCTGCGGATTCTGAAAGTGCGCTTGCGGAGTTCGTCGTGCCTTCAGGCGAGATTATCACACCGATCGACGCGCATATCGTGACCGCAAGCAAGGGCTAGGCCCTGGGGACCCTCATATCCGAATTTTGGCACTTGGCTCTGTTGTCCGAGATGCCAATCGCCGCGCCCCAACTGTTGGATGTTTGCAACACTCGCCGCCAAAATTTCCGACGTCACAATCGCGCCGCACGAAAATCCAAATTGAAAACGCACCCTGCCCCCGATCGACGCAAATCAGGGGACACTGAATGCGACAACAAGCAACCTCGATGGATGCCGATGGGCAGGCGGGCTACACTTTCTTCTTTCAAATCGCGAGCCACGGCGAACGGCGGGCCTGTTGCGTCAAGGTCGACGCGCCCAGCATGCATGAGGCGTCGGCCCTGTTTCGGGAGAAATGGCCCGTCATCGAATCGATGGCGCGCGACGGCATCAAGACGGGGGTCGTCGACGACGGTGTCCTCACGCTCGTGATGCCTTGATTGGCTCTTGTAGGATGGGTAGAGCGAAGCGAAACCCATCATCTTCCCGGCAAGTCGATGGGTTTCGCTCGCTCTACCCATCCTACGACTCGACGTACAGCACCTTGCGCTTCGCCAGGTTTCGCATCAGTTCGCCGATGCCGAACGTCCAGGGTTCGCACTCATCGCTTGTTCGCATGCGGTTGACCAGCTTGCCGAGCTGGGGCGCGGAAATCGTGACGATATCGTCGCGCTTGTGGGTAAACCCCTCGCCCGGCACATCGCGGTCTTTCACCGGCGCGAACATGGTGCCGAGGAACAGCGCGAAGCCATCGGGATATTGATGCACCGGCCCGATGGTCTGGGCCACGAGATCGGTGGGGTCGCGGCTGATCTTGCTGATCGACGAAAGACCATCGAGGACAAAACCGTCCTGGCCCTTCACGGTCAGTCCGACGTCCATCCGTCTGACGTCGTCGAGCGAGAAGGTCTTGTCGAACAGCCGCAGCAGCGGGCCGACCGCGCAGGAGGCGTTGTTGTCCTTGGCCTTCGACAACAGCAGCGCCGAGCGTCCCTCGAAATCCCGCAGATTGACGTCGTTGCCGAGCATCGCGCCGACAATCTCGCCGCGGCTCGACACCACCAGCACCACCTCCGGCTCCGGATTGTTCCAGGTCGATTTCGGATGCAGTCCGGCATCCATGCCGGTTCCGACCGAGGACATCGTCGGCGCCTTGGTGAACACCTCCGCGTCCGGACCGATGCCGACCTCGAGATACTGGCTCCAGGCGTTCTGATCGATCAGCACCGCCTTCAGTTTCATCGCCTCCGGCGACCCCGGCTTGAGTTTTGAAAAGTCGTCGCCGACCAGCCGCACCACTTCCTTGCGGATCGCCTCCGCCGAGGCTGGATTACCGCGCGCCCGCTCCTCGATCACGCGCTCCAGCATCGAGATCGCGAAGGTGACGCCCGCCGCCTTCAGCACCTGCAGATCGAGCGGCGCCAGCAGCCAGGGTTTTGCGGGGTCGCGGCGATCGGGCGGCGTGTTGGCGACGATGCTTTCGAGATCGCCGATCCGCTCGCCCGCCACCCCTCGCAGCGCGTCAGCCGGATTGGCTTCCTCGCAGAGCGCGCTGACGGTGGAGAATCGCGCGCTGACATCGAAGACGCCGTCCTTGCGAACCGCTACTACGGCCGGGCCTGCCAGATTGGGCATCCAGACCCGCCCCACCAGCGTGCCGCTGGCGCCGTCTTCCGGCAGGAGGTCCTTTGCGGTCAGCGTGATCATTCTCGTGTCTCCCCTTGTCACTGTTTTCATCACTCTATCGCCACGGCCCTGAAATGGACAGGCGCGCTATCGCCCCGTTCGAAGTGCGGTCAGCGTCGCCAGCATCTTCGCCCGCTCGGCGGAGGCCTGATACGCGTTCACCAGCGCGATGGCGTCGGTCAATTCGGCGTCGGCGGCGCAGCCATGCCCCGCTAGCCATATCAGAGCCGGCAGTTGCTCGCCGGTTCCGAACCGCTGCAGTAGCTCGGAATAGGGCCGCGGCTCATCGGTCGCTGCCGGGCGGTAGATTTTTGCGAACTGGCCGCGCAACTCGCCCAGCGCATGCTGGCACAATGGCTGGCGTCGCCTCGAGGTCGAGTTTGGGGAGATAGCGCAGCAGCTTCCACCTGACGTCATCGCCGTACTTGTCGCGCAATATTTCGACGGCGTCGGCGGTGCGGCTGGCCGCCTGGCTGGCGCCGGCCAGTGCCCTCGCCTGCAAGCCCGGCTCATCGACGAATTTCAACCATCCCTTCAGATGCGACTGCGCGTTCAACATGGCAAAACGTTGCGGACGCTCGCGCAGTACGCGTCCCAATTGGCTGGGATCGCGAAGCTCGGCCAGCCGGTGGACGTCGTGGCTGGGATCGGCGTAGGCCTTCGCCATGGTCTCCCATGCCCTGGATTCCGCATCGCAGGAACAACCGTATCCGACCAGCCAGCCCATGGCGGCGACCGCGCCGGATACCTGATCGGCAATCCTTGAATAGGGTTGAGCTTTGTCGCTAGTGAGCACCAGCGTTTCGGCACGCTTGCCGAGCAGCCGGCGCGCTTTCTCGCAAATCGCCGGCGTCGGATCGAGATCTAAATACCCGAGCGAGCCGATCGGAAAGTCACCGCGGTCCAGCATCGCCTCGGCCTGGGTCTGGCGCTGATCGAGCTTGCGGATGCTGTCGAGCACCTTTTCCCGCTTGGTGCCGTCCCGTGTATCGAGGAACGGTGTCCAATCCCATAGCGGCGCGTTGGCCGCCACGCGGGCGAGATCCGAATCGTATTGCTTCAGCCGCGCGGCCTCCTGATCGTCCACCGCCTTGCGTAGCTGCGACAGCGGCCAGATCGAAACGCAGGCCGCAACGATCGCCGCCAGCAGGATGCCGGCGATTGTCCTGGAGATCGCCGCGCGCACCCTCACCGCCAGCAACACCAACAGGCACCACGCCACGACCAGCGGCGGCACCAGCGCGGGTATGACGATCGGCCACAGATAAGGTGAGATGTGAGGCCGCTCGAGCAGGCCCGCGGCGGCGGACATGACGAGACCCGACGCTGGCACCACGACGAGGGCCGCCACCGTCACGGCTTTGGGCGCGGCACCTTTGGCGGCGGCGATGATGGTCAGCAGCGTGAGCAGCGCCCACAGAATGATGATCTGGATCGCGGCATAGGCCTGCGCGAGGCCATTGCCCGCCGCATCGCTCTGGCCGAGACCAGCCACGGTCACCAGCAGCAGGCCCCACTGCAGCAGAATGACGATGCTCAGCACGATGGCGATGGAGACGGCGGCGACGGATGGTTTTATGGCGGCGGGCATTTGATTCATCGCGCAGGACTAGCACAGGGATGAGGGTTTCCTCACCCTCCCCTGGAGGATAGCAGCTACCGCCACGGCTCGACGATGATCTTGGTATGCCGTTCCGGATTGGCGAGATCCGCGAAGGCTTGCGCGACGCCGTCGATGCCGACGGTCGCGGTCACCAGCGAGGCGGCGTCGACCTCGCCTTCCGCGATCAGCCGCAGCGAATGGGCGAACTCGTCGGGCGTATAGCCCAGCACATATTGAACGTTGAGTTCCTTCATGATGCCGAGCATCGGCTCGGAGCGGTCGGTTTCCATGCAGACGCCGACCACGACAATGCGGGCGTCGCGCGGCGCGCCCTCGAACACCTGCTGGATCAGGCCGGGGATGCCGACGCATTCGAAGATCAACGCCGGCTTGAGCGCCGGCAACATCGCCTGCAGGGCGGGGCGCGCGGCCTTCTGCTCCGGCGACATTGCCGCGTGCTCGGCCCAGGTCGCATAGGGCTGCGTGCGCGCGGGATCGACGACGATGTCGGCGCCGAGCTTTTCGGCGAGCGCCCGGCGCGCCGGCGAATAATCCGCGGCGACGATCGGGTGCAATCCTTTCAGCTTCAGCGCCGCGATGACCGCGAGTCCGACCGGGCCGCAGCCGATCACCAGCGGCACCTCGTCG
The DNA here is from genome assembly GCA_963742695.1 of uncultured Alphaproteobacteria bacterium. Lineage (GTDB taxonomy): Bacteria > Pseudomonadota > Alphaproteobacteria > Rhizobiales > Xanthobacteraceae > Bradyrhizobium. The sequence continues at coordinate 47,794 of CAVUNF010000013.1, read as the reverse complement.
CCGCGAATATTGGCTTTGGCGACCGCGTGAACGCCGACCGCGAGCGGTTCGGTCAGCGCCGCATGCTCCGCCGCAAGGCCGTTCGGCACCTCGAGCAGCAGCGCTTCGCTGAGCAGCATGCGCTCGGCATAGCCGCCGACATGGTCGTTGGAATAGCCGATGCCTTTCGGGCCCTCCGCCGTCAGCAGCGCGGGCAGCGAGCAGACGCGGGTGCCGGGTTTCAGCTTGCGCTGGGTGTCCGGACCGTAGTCGAGAACTTCGCAGGCGAATTCGTGGCCGAACACGACGTCACGGGAAAGATCCATCGGCGTGCGGCCGGGAAAATGTCTTGCAAGTTCGACCATGCGATGGGCGTGCTTGCGCGCATGCAGGTCGGAGCCGCAGATGCCGCAGGCCAGCGTCTTGACCAGCACCTGCCCCGCGCCCGGCTTGCGGTTCGGGCAGCTGGCCTGCGACGATCTCGCCGTTCCTGAAAATCGCAGCGCGCAATCGGATTTCCTCCCGCGGTGGGTGAGTGATTGTGCTCACGCATACCACGAAAAGTTTATCAGGTGTAACGCGCGACGGTCTGCCGGCGCAATGCCTTGTCAGGGGTTCGGCGAAGGCTCGGCCTTGATCTGAAGCTGCGACCATCATCGAAAGCCTCGCCGCCGGCGAATCGTGACCAGCTCACATCAATTTCAGACCGGGTTTCTTTGCAACCAGCCAGTTGAGCGAGAGGAACTGACTTTCAGTGCCGCTGCCGGAATAGGCCATGGCCACAAGTGCCCGGCCATCATCCAGCACCGGACCGCCGCCATCTCCCGGTCCGGTGATACGATCGACAACAACGAAAGCGCCGGTCAGTGCCTTGATCGTGGTGCTCGCACTGCCTCGGCTTGTGAAGAGTTGGAGCTTGTTCCCAGCAGGCGGAGGTGCAACGATTTGCGATATCTTGACGCTGCCGGCTGTTGTTGACGTGACGACATTGGTCGCCGAGGCCTCCCGGGTGAGCCGGGCCAGCAAAACACCTCCGGATTGCTGTCCTTCGGGAAGTACAATATCGGCCTTGGTGGCGCGCGCAATTGCGGCTTCCGATGGCGACAATCTGAACTCGTACTCGGTATCGTCGGCGACACCGCCGATGACGTAGTCAGGAAGCATCAGCTTCGCCGTTCCGCCATCGTCAACAATCGCCGTGGCCGTAATCGAAATTTGGTCGGTCGTGCTTTTTTGGGAAGTCCGCCGAACCCAGATCGTCCGTCCAGGATGGACTGTCGTCGTATCCGCAAGGGCCGACTTCACGGCCTCGGCCACAGCCGTAATCTCGCTATCCGGCAAACCAGCGGCGCTCCTGCTCGTCGCCTGAGAAATCTGATTCAAAGCTGATATCGCTGTGGCAACTCCATCGGCTTCAGCGTATCGGTTGCGATCATCAATGATGAGCTTGTCATCACCTGCAATCTGGTCGGCCGTTCTCAGCTCGCCATCGCTCTTCAGCTTGGCGGGTATGGTTTCGATCAGGTCCGCCCGAAGACGCCAGGTTTCGGCATAAGTTCCCTTGGTCCTCGCAAGATTGTCGACCAAGGTGCGCGCCTGCTTCCAACGATTCTTGTCGTCCTCGCTCCATGCCTGGTTCTTGTCAGTCCGGTTGCGCAGCAACCTGTAGTCCCACCACACCAGTATCCAGGAAACAAACACCTCCCTGGGAATTCTTCGAAACCCTTGTCCACTTCAGCGGCCTGCGTCCAGACGATGCTCGCGGCGATGGCCAATGCCGTCGAAGCATCGCCATTGAGAACGCCAGTTTCGAACGGACTCGACGGAGTATGCTGGCCGTCCGCGAGATTCCGTGGAGGGTAGTTGACCGCGGCGCGGACCAATTCTCCGGATTTCTCCACAAAGCCGTTGATCTGCGCGGGAGGGGAAACCCGCGCCCTCAACGTTGAAAGTACTTTGCCAATATCAAATCCCTGCACCTTTAGATCTGCATCGACAAGTATCGACGTCCATCGCGCCGCCTCGGGCAAATCCGACGGCAGAGACCGATGATATCTGATCCCGGGGAGATTTTCGGCGCTCTCGCGTCTGCGGTTCTCTTCGATCAGCGCAGCCCTCAACAATTGATGCTGGCCTTGCACATAGGCAGGAAACGATTTCGATTGCTCGCTGTTTGGTTTGCCGTCCGTAAAATAGTCGAAGTTCCCGACGTAGAGCGTGTTGTTCCAATGGACGCCGTACAACTCTCTGAACAAGACGACGATGAGCAAGGCAATAATCAGCACATAGGCGAATTTTGCAAATGTCAAAGACCCGAGCCAGGAAGACATGGCGCTTATCCTGCTGAAATTGGTTGATACCGGCATCGCTGCGTATAAATTTCATTGAAAGTGCAATGCGCGGCTCTCGACGAGCACGGCACTAATGTTCCCCACACAATAGCAATATCTGCTGAAGCAATTTAAGCGGGAAACGGCGGGCGGTCAAATGCCCGCGCTTTTCACGACCGCCAAACGCTTTGGGCTTTAATTCAGGGGTTCGGCGAAGGCTCGGCCTTGATCTGGAGCTGCGACCGCCGCACCCGCTCGCGATGTGCGGTGTAGAGACCGCTGGCGACGATGAACACCGAGCCGGTCACGGTCCAGATGTCGGGCAGTTCGCCGAACACCAGGAAGCCGCCAATGCTGACCCACAACAGCTGGGTGTAGGAGAACGGCGCCAGCACCGAGGCATCGGCATAGCGGAATGCGAGCACCACGATCCACTGTCCGGCCGTCGAGGCCACGCCGATGAAAACGCCGAACAGGATGTCGTGCCAGCTCGGCGTCACCCATACGAACGGCACCAGCGCCGATAGGATGCAGACGCCCGCGATCGCCGAATAGGTCATGGTGGTGGTGGCGTGTTCCCGCCCGCTCATCATCCGCGTCATGATCAAGGTGCAGGCCCAGCCCAGCGCCGAGGCAAGCGGAAAGAACGCGGCGACATCAAACGCCGATGAGCCCGGCCGCAGGATCACCAACACGCCGATCAGGCCGACCGCGGTCGCAAGCCAACGGCGCACACCGACCTTCTCGGAAAGGATAAAGATCGACAACGCTGTGACGAACAACGGCGCGACAAAGGCGGTCGCGGATGCTTCGGCCATCGGGAGATACCGCAAGCCGGAAATGAACAGCAGCGAGGAAGACAGCAGCGCGACGCCGCGCATCACCTGCAGCCCCGGCCGCGTGGTTCGCAAGGCGAACAGCGGCGAGCCCGGCACCATCGCCGGCAGCATGATCAAGGCGAACACCGAAAAACGGATCCAGGCGATCTCGATCGAGGGCAATGTCGCCGAGAGATATTTCGCCGTCACATCCGAGGCGCCGAGGAACACCGTCGACAGCAGGATCAGCACGATGCCTTTGAACGGATGATCGGCGCGCGCCGGTGCGCTGCGTCGGGTCGATTTCTTCCTGGGCAAAGGCAATGGGCTGCTGTCCAGCCTGGCGGCTGCGGCGGGGGGCGGGGTCACGGGCTAAAACTCGGGCGCAATTATAGAATCGGGCGAGCCTCTAAGAACGACAATTGCGCTGTTGCGACAAGGTCCGAAAACAGGCAGCCGATATGCGCCATTGCGCGCGGCGGCTCGCCGCAGCCGCTACAGCATCGGCAGGCCGCGCGGTTTCGGACCGCGCGGAAACGCCTTGTCGAGCGCTGCGATCTCGCCATCGCTGAGCACCAGCTTGCCCGCCGCGGCGTTGTCGGCGGTGTGCGCGGGGCTCGACGCCTTTGGAATCGCGAACACATGGGATTCCCGGGCGAGAAAGCTCAACGCGACCTGGCGCGGCGATGCGCCATGGGCGTCGGCGATCGCCTGCAGCGCCTCGCCGGATTTGCTGCGCGGTTGCGGAAAATCATTGTGACCGAACGGCGAATAGGCGACCACCGCAACACCATGCTTCGCGCACCACGGGATCACCGCGTGCTCGATGGCGCGCTCCTGCAAATGATAGAGCACCTGATTGCAGGCGATGCTGCCCTCGCCCGCCACCGCCAGCAATTCATTGAGGTCGTCGGTATCGAAATTGCTGACGCCCCATGAGCGGATTTTTCCGGCCGCGATCAATTCATCGAACGCCGCCACCGTTTCCTGCAGCGGAAAGGATCCGCGCCAATGCAACAGATAGCAATCGAGCCGGTCGGTCTTCAGCCGTTTCAGCGATCGCTCGCACGCCGCGATGGTGCCGCGCCGCGATGCGTTGCTCGGCAGCACCTTGGAGACGAGATAAAGATCCTCGCGCTTGCCGCCCGGCGATCGCATCCGCGATCACCAGCTCGGCATCGCCGTACATTTCCGCGGTGTCGATATGGGTCATGCCGAGCTCGATGCCGCGGCGCAACGCCGCCACCGCGCTCTTGCGGTCGCCGCGATCGATGTACCAGGTGCCCTGCCCGATCACGGACACTTGCGGGCCTTTGACGCCGAATTTTTTCTGTTTCAAGGGTCGCCTCAACTTCTGATGACGCCGACCAGACGCGGGCGACGATGGGCCGCGAGCGGGTTCTCGACCGGCAGACCGCGCAGCCAGTTGCGGAAGCTGACGATCTCGGGACAATCCGCCGTGCCTTCAGGCGCCATCAGCCAATCGCCTAAACCCGTTCCCTCATTGACGCGGTCGCAGCGATAGCCCGGATGGTGGCCAAGACCACGGACGATCAGCACATCGACCTTGCCCTCGGTCAGTTCGTGCAGGCCGGCAGGCTGCAGCACCCGCAAGCCGATTTCGGAGTGGGCTGTCCGAAACTCTGCCAGCTCCAGGCGCCGCAGATCGAAACCGCCATGCACCCCCAACTGCAGCTGCGCCGCGCCAGCCGGCTTCAGCCGCGCGGTCGCATCGGCGATCAGACGAAAGCCGTCGGATATCTCGGGCAGATAGGCCTGCCCCGCCGCGGTCAGGACCAGCTGCTTATGCAGCCGCTCGAACAAGCGTACGCCGAGACGCACTTCCAGCGCTTTCACCTGCTGCCCCACGGCGGCAGGTGTCACGTGCAATTCGTGCGCGGCCAGCTTGAAGCTGAGATGCCGCGCGGCGGCTTCAAACGCGCGGAGCGCATTCAATGGTGGGAGGGTGTAGGTCATCGCGGTCCAGTTTGTCACCGATAGGCCGTCGCCTTGCAATAGATTTTCTTGTGCTGAACGCCAGCAACAATGCTTTGCGCCGGATTGATGCCGCCGGTTACGTTCGGCTCGCACTGTCAGGAGATCCCATGCCCCGCCGCCTCGATCATCTCGTCATTTGCGTCCGCGATCTGGCGCAGGCCGCGCAGCGCTTGCAAACGCTCGGTTTTACCCTGACGCCGACCGGCGTGCATCCGTTCGGAACCAGCAACCGCCTGGCGATGTTCGGCAACAATTTTATCGAAATGTTGGCGGTCACCGATGTTGCCGCCATACCGCCCGCCGCGCCCGGCCTCTTCAGCTTCGCGGCCCACAACCAGGATTTTCTTCGAACCGCCGAAGGAATGTCGATGCTGGCGTTGCACGGCACCGACGGCCATGCCGATGCCGCGCGCTTTAAAGCAAACAATTTCGGCGCGTATGCGCCGTTCGATTTCGGCCGCGACGCGGTGCTGCCGGGCGGCGGAACCGCGCGCGTCGCGTTTTCGCTGGCCTTTGCCACCGATCCCGCCATGCCCGGGATCGCTTTCTTCACCTGCCAGCAACGTCATCCGCCGGAACTGTTCTGGAAGCCGGAATATCAGCGTCACCCCAACGGCGCCTTGCGCGTGATCGAGGTCGTGATGTCGGCGTTGGAGCCGGCAGAGCATCGCCGTTTCCTCGAGCGCCTCACCGAAAGTGCCGCCGAGCTCGCGCCGGGGCGGCTGACGGTCGGCGTGACCGGCGATCGGATCACCGTGCTCGGTCCGGCCGAGATGGCGCGGCGGCTGCCGGGCATGGCCGTCGATGGTTCACCGCGCTTTTGCGCGGCGCGCCTGGCGGTCGCCGATCTGGATGCGACCAGACGCCTGCTGAGAACCAACGGCATCGAGTTAGAGGTCATCGATGATGTCCTGCTGATCCCGCCGGCGGCGATGCATGGGCTGGCTTTAGAGTTCGTCGAACAGGAGACAATCTGACATGGCTCAAATCACCCGTCACAATCCCGCAAGCGTCCACCCGCCCGCCGGCGGCTACAGCATGGGGCTGGAAGTCGGCCAGCATCGCCGGCTGCTGTTCGTCAGCGGCCAGGTGCCGGAAAAATCCGACGGCAGCGTGCCCGAAGGTTTCGAGGCGCAATGCGAGCAATCCTGGCGCAACGTCATCGAGGTGCTTAAGGCTGCCGGCCTCGGTGTCGAGCACCTGGTCAAGGTCAATACGTTCCTGACCGACAAGAGCCAGCTTCTGGCCAACCGCGCCATCCGCAAGAAGATGCTGGCCGGCAACGAGCCCGCATTGACGGTCATGATCGCCGAAACCGTCGACAGCAAATGGCTGCTGGAGATCGAGGCGATCGCCGCGGAGTGAAGCGGCGACCGACCATCTAGTAATTCGGTTCCGCGTCTTCTGGTTCGGAATCCCGTCGATCGGGCATTCGTCCGTACCCGGGGTCGGACGCGTCATCGCCTCGACCATTTCGCGGGTACCTTCGGGATCGGCGATCCACTTGGCGTAGAAATCGTAGGGACAGGCCGCGAGGCCCTTCGCGCTTTCGCCGGAGTTGATCATGCCGGTATAGCCGCGATGCACCAGCTTGTAGAGGTGGTTCTGCGACTGGTTGTTGCGGCGGGCATCGCGGATCAGGTTCTTCGACAGCGCCGCATACTGGATGCCGTATTCCTCTTCGCCGGTCTCGCCCAGCGTGCGGCCGTCGAAGCCGATGATCGCGGAGTGACCGAAGTAGGAATAGACGCCGTCGAAGCCGGCGGCATTGGCGACCGCGACATAGACGTTGTTGGCCCAGGCCATCGCCTTGGAAATCAGGATCTGCTGTTCCTTGGCCGGATACATGTAGCCCTGGCAACGCACGATCAACTCGGCGCCCTTCATGGCGCAGTCGCGCCAGATTTCCGGAAAGTTGCCGTCGTCGCAGATGATCAGGCTGACCTTCATGCCCTTGGGACCGTCGGAAACATAGGTGCAATTGCCGGGATACCAGCCTTCGATCGGCACCCATGGCATGATCTTGCGATATTTCTGCACGATCTCGCCCTTGTCGTTCATCAGGATCAAGGTGTTGTACGGCGCCTTGTGCGGATGCTCCTCGTGGCGCTCGCCGGTGAGCGAGAACACGCCCCACACCTTGGCCTTGCGGCAGGCTTCGGCAAAGATGTCGGTCTCGGGACCGGGGACCTGCGAGGCGGTCTCGTACATCTCCTTGGAGTCGTACATGATGCCGTGGGTGGAATATTCCGGGAAGATCACCAGGTCCATGCCCGGCAGGCCGGTCTTCATGCCCACCACCATGTCGGCGATCTTGCGGGCGTTGTCGAGCACCTCGGCCTTGGTGTGCATGCGCGGCATTTTGTAATTGACGACGGCCACGCCGACTGTGTCGTTGCTTGAGGAAATGTCACCGTGAAGCATGGGGGTCGCCTCTCCTGTTCTTGTTCAACTCTGCCGTCGAGGCATCAGTGACTGATCATCCACGGCCGCGCGGTCGGGAAACTCTTGGCGCCGCTTCTGGTCTGCTTCACCAGCCGCGCCGGTTTCTTGCTCGAGCAGCAGCCGCAGCCGGGGCCGTGCGAGGCCTTGTACTGGTCGAGGGTCTTGGGCGCGTTGGCGCTGCGCTCATTGGTGGCGTGGGCCTTGCGCTTGTCCGACGGCATGCAGAAGAACGCCGGCGCGGTCAGGATCACGCGCGGAGATTCGCTTTCGCATTGCGGACAGTCCTGCGGCGCGTCGCATTCGGCCATCGGCCGCATGTCGGTGAAGGGACCGCAATCGTTGCAGAGATATTCATAGACCGGCATTTTGTTTCCTCGCGCGAAGGTTTCGCGGCGGATGCGGGGCGGCCAATACGCGGCCGTCCCGCATCCCGTCGCGCAGGGATCACTTGTCCTGTGACAGCGGCATCTGGATGTCGCCCTTGATGTGTTTGATCGGGCCGGCCGACGACGGCATGATGTCGAAGTCGAAGATCTCCGTCGGCAGCCACAACGTGGCGCAGGCGTTGGGCACGTCGACCACGCCGGAGATGTGGCCCTGGCACGGCGCCGTGCCCAGGATCGAATAGGCCTGCGCGCCGGAATAGCCGAACTTCTTCAGGTACTCGATCGCGTTCAGGCAGGCCTGCCGATAGGCGATGTGGACGTCGAGGTAATGCTGCTTGCCCTGCTCGTCGACCGAGATGCCCTCGAAGATCAGATAGTCCTTGTAGTTCGGCGTGATCGGCGACGGCTTGAACACGGGATTCTTGATGCCGTATTTCGCGACGCCGTCCTTGATGAGGTCGACCTTGATGTGCAGCCAGCCCGCCATCTCGATGGCGCCGCAGAAGGTGATCTCGCCGTCGCCCTGGCTGAAATGCAGGTCGCCCATCGAAAGTCCGGCGCCGGGCACATAGACCGGGAAGTAGATTTTCGAACCGCGCGACAGGTCCTTGATGTCGCAATTGCCGCCATGCTCGCGCGGCGGCACGGTGCGGGCGCCCTCGGCGGCGATCTTGGCCTTGGCATCGCCCTTGGCCTGACCGGCATGCGTGGTCGGCGCGAATGGCGGATTGGCGAGACCGGGGACGCGGGTCGGGTCGGTCGCGATCAGTGCGGCCTCGCGCTCATTCCAGGTCGCCAGCATCTTCGGATCGGGCAAGCAACCGATCAGGCCGGGGTGGATCAGGCCGGCGAAGTTCACGCCGGGAATATGGCGCGACGACGTATAGAGGCCCTTGATGTCCCAGATCGACTTCTGCGCCAGCGGGAAATGATCGGTCAGGAAGCCGCCGCCGTTCTTCTTGGAGAAGAAGCCGTTGAATCCCCAAAGCGACTCCTTCAGCGGGCCGACATCGAGCAGATCGACCACCAGCAGATCGCCGGGCTCCGCGCCCTTGACCCCGATCGGGCCGGACAGGAAATGCACGATCGACAGGTCGATGTCGCGCACGTCATCGGCGGAATTGTTATTCTTGATAAAACCGCCGGTCCAGTCGACCGTCTCGATGATGAAGTCGTCACCGGGGCTGACCCACTCCACGATCGGAATTTCGGGATGCCAGCGGTTATGAATCTTGTCGTTGTCGTAGGCCGACTTTGAAAGATCGACCTTGATCAGTGTATCTGGCATCGTGATGCTCCCCTTTTTTTCAGACTTAAGGTTTCAGTTCAGACGGACAAATATTTCGAGATCTGCGCGGCATCGACGCCCTCACGCGTATCGTCGCGCACGATCTCGCCGTTTTCGATCACCAGCACGCGGTCGGCGATCTCGAGCGCAAAACTCAGCACCTGCTCGGAGACCACGATCGACAGCCCGCGTTCGTCGCGAATCCGCTTCAGCGTGCGCGCCATATCCTTGATGATGGAAGGCTGGATGCCCTCGGTCGGCTCATCCAGCAGCAGTACCTTCGGCTTGGTGGCCAGTGCGCGTGCGATCGCGAGCTGCTGCTGCTGCCCGCCGGAAAGATTGCCGCCGCGACGGTCCTTCATCTCCAGCAGCACCGGGAACAGCTCGTAGATACTTTCCGGCACCTCGGTCTCGCCCGACACCACCAGGCCAGTCTCGATGTTTTCCTTCACCGTCATGGTCGAGAAGATCATTCGGCCCTGCGGCACGTAAGCGAGGCCCCTGGCGACGCGCTCGTAGCTCGGCAGCTGGCCGAGTTCCGCGCCCTCCATGGTCACCGAGCCGCTCTTGGCCGGCAGGATGCCCATCAGCGATTTCATCAGCGTGGTCTTGCCCATGCCGTTGCGGCCCATGATCGCAACGATTTCGTTGGGCGCGACCGAGACGTTCAAGCCGTGCAGCACCTCGCTCTGGCCGTAGGCGACATGCAGATCCGAAATAGCCAGCATTGCAGTGTTCCTTAATGGCCGAGATAGACTTCAATGACCTTCGGATCGTTCTTGACGTGGTCCATGGTGCCTTCCGACAGGATCTGCCCCTGGTGCAGCACCGTGACCTTGTGGGCGATGTCCTCGACGAACTTCATGTCGTGCTCGATCACCAGCACCGAACGGCCCTTGATGATGCGGTTGAGCAGTTCGGCGGTCTTGGCCCGCTCGCTGACGCTCATGCCGGCCACCGGCTCGTCGAGCATCAACAGGTCCGGGTCCTGGATCAGCAGCATGCCGATCTCGAGCCATTGCTTCTGGCCGTGGCTGAGTTCATCGGCATAGGTGTCGAGGCGATCTTTCAGGAAAATCATCTCGGCGACTTCCTCGACGCGGTCGCGCACCGCGGCGTCGCGCTGGAAAGCCAGCGAACCGAACACGGTGCGGCCTCTGCGGAAAGGAAATCTCCAAATTCTCGAACACCGTGAGATCGACGAACACCGAGGGCGTCTGGAACTTGCGCCCGACCCCGGTCTGCACGATCTGGTTCTCCTTCATCCGCGTCAGTTCCTGACCGCGAAACTGGATCGAACCCGACGTCGCCTTGGTCTTGCCGCAGATCAGGTCGAGCACCGTTGTCTTGCCGGCGCCGTTAGGTCCGATGATGACGCGGATCTCGTTCTCCTCGACGTAGAACGAGAGATCGTTGACCGCCTTGAAGCCGTCGAAGGAAACCGTGAGCGCTTCGACCGCGAGCAGGAATTCCTTGGGTTGGTGACCGATGAGCATGATCTATCTCCTCATTTCGCCAGCGTGGCATCGGCACCCGGGGTGACCGATGAGCATGATCTATCTCCTCATTCCGCCGGCGCGCCGTCGGCGACGGAATCGCCGGTCCACGCCTTGCCGGGTTTCGGTTTGCGCGACGCGATCAGGCGATCGATGCGGGGCTGGACGTAATCCGCCCAGATCCCGGACAGGCCGTTCGGAAACGCCAGCACTACCGCGATGAAAAGTCCGCCGAGGCCGAACAACCAGAGCTGCGGGAAGGATTCCGAAAGGCTGGTCTTGGCGAAGTTCACCAGCAGCGAACCCCACACCGCGCCGAAGATCGACATCCGTCCGCCGACCGCGGTGTAGATCACCATCTCGATCGACGGCACGATGCCGACAAAGGACGGCGACATGAAACCGACATTGAGCGCGAACATGGCGCCGCCGATCGCGGCGAACACCGCGGCCATGCAGAAGGCAAAGATCTTGAAGTTGGCGACGCTGTAGCCGGAGAAGCGGACGCGGTCTTCCTGTTCGCGCATCGCCACCAGGATGCGGCCGAGCTTGGTCAGGCGGATGAACTGCGCGATGAAGATGCAGCCGAACAGCAGGGTCACTTCAAAGAAGTAAAGCATGACCTTGGCGTGATCCGGCCGAATGTCCCACCCCTTCAGGGTGCGCAGGTCGGTCATACCGTTGATGCCGCCGGTATAGCCCTGCTGCCCGACGATCAGAATGGTCAGGATGGCAGCAACGGCCTGGGTGATGATCGCGAAATAGGTGCCGCCGACGCGGCGCTTGAACATCGCGGTGCCGATGATCAGGGCGAACAGGCCGGGCACCAGGATGATGGCAAGAATGGTGAGGGTGAGACTGTGGAATGGCTGCCAGAACAGCGGCAGCGAGGTGATCTGATTCCAGTCCATGAAATCGGGAATGCCGGGGGTCGACTGGATCTTGGTATTCTCGGGGCTCGATGCCTCGAGCTTGAGAAACATCGCCATGCAGTAGCCGCCGAGGCCGAAGAACACCCCCTGCCCCAGGCTCAAGATGCCGCCATAGCCCCAGCACAGCACCAGCCCGATCCCGACAAAGGCGTAGGTCAGGTATTTCGCGACCAGGTTGAGGCGAAACACATCCAGCGACAACGGCAGAATGACAAACAGCAGGGCGGCCAGCGCCACGAAACCGATGAGCTCGGATCGATTGAAGAAGCGTGAGTTGATGATCATGACCGTGCCTGCTTTTTGTTATTTGCGGACCTTGAGGGCGAACAGGCCCTGCGGCCGCAGCATCAGAATTCCGACGATGGCGAGCAGCGTCAGCACCTTCGCCATCGACCCCGACATGAAGAATTCGAGCGTCGACTGCGTCTGCGAGATGCTGAAGGCCGATGCGATGGTGCCGATCAGGCTGGCGGCGCCGCCGAACACGACCACGAGGAAGGTATCGACGATGTAGAGCTGGCCGGAGGTCGGCCCGGTCGAGCCGATCATGGTGAAGGCGCTGCCGGCGACACCGGCGATGCCGCAGCCGAGGCCGAAGGTGTAGCGGTCGACTTTTTCAGTGTTGATGCCGACCGCGCCGGCCATGATGCGGTTCTGCACAACGGCGCGGACCTGGCGGCCCCAGCGCGATTTGTACATGATGTAGGCCACCGCGATCGTGATCAGCAGCGTCAAGGCCATCACGAAGATGCCGTTGATCGGGACTTCGATGGTGTCGGTGATCTGCTTGGAGCCGAGCATCCACTGCGGCAGCTCGACGCCGACTTCACGCGCGCCGAACACCGAGCGATAGGTCTGCTGCAGAATCAGGCTCAAGCCCCAGGTGGCGAGCAGCGTGTCCAGCGGACGTTTGTAGAGATGCCGGATCAGTCCCCACTCGACCAGCATGCCGAGCGCGCCGGAGGCGATAAATGCCAAGATCATGGCGAGGAAGAAATAGCCGGGAAACAGCGCCGGCAAGTAGTGCTGAAAGGCTGAGGAGGTGAGCCAGGTAACGTAGGCTCCGAGAATCATGAACTCGCCATGGGCCATGTTGATGACGCCCATCTGGCCGAAGATGATGGCAAGCCCGAGCGCCATCAGCACGTAGACGGAAAACAGGATCAGGCCGGCGAAGCCCTGCATGACGAAGATGGAGCCGAGATCGCCAATCGAATAGTCGCCGAACATCTGACTTCTCCGTCGGAGGGAAAGTCCCGCGTCGCGAGCAGGTTCGCGACGCGGGGGTGTTGGGCGCGGATTGACGGTCCACGCCAGGGAGAGGCTTAAAGAGCGGAGGCTTTAGGAAAGCGCGCGACTTGTGCGCGAGCTCTTATTGATAGCCCTTGGGGAACGGATCCGGCTGAACCAGCTCGGCGGTCTCGAACACCGTTTCGAACTGCCCATCGAGCTTGGCCTTGCCGACGCGGGTCTTCGACCACAGATGATGGTTCTCGTGGATCCGGACATAGCCTTCCGGCGCCCCCTTGAACTCGATGCCGGGCGAAGCCGCCGCCACCTTGTCGACGTCGAAGGAGCCCGCCTTCTCGACGGTGGCTTTCCACAGCCACGGGCCGAGATAAGCGGCCTGCGTCACGTCGCCGATCACGGTCTTCTCGCCCCACATCTTCTTGAACGCGGCAACGAACTTTTCGTTGTTCTCGTTCTTGAGCGACTGGAAGTACTTCATGCAGGCGTAGGCGCCGGCGATGTTCTCGCCGCCGATGCCGTCGATCTCGTCCTCGGTGACCGAGATGGTCAGCAGCGTCTGCTTCGACAGGTCGATGCCGGCGGCCTTGAGCTGCTTGTAGAACGCGACGTTCGATCCGCCGACGACGTCGGTGAAGATCACATCGGGCTTGGTCAGCTTCAGCTTGTTGATGACCGAGTTGAACTGGGTGTGGCCGAGCGGGAAGTATTCCTCGCCGACCACCTTCAGCTTCAGGAAGTTCTCGATGTGCTTGCGCGCGATCTTGTTCGAGGTACGCGGCCAGATATAGTCGGACCCGATGAAGTAGAACGATTTGGCGTTCTTCTCCTTGGTGATCCAGTCGATGCCGGCCAGAATCTGCTGGGTGGCTTCCTGGCCGGTGTAGATCACGTTCTTGGACTGCTCGAGCCCTTCATAGAAGGTCGGGTAATAGAGCATGCCGTTGTACTGCTCCATGACCGGCAGCACCGCCTTGCGCGACGCCGAGGTCCAGCAGCCCATGATCGCGGCCACCTTGTCGTTGACCAGCAGCTTCTTGGCCTTTTCCGCGAAAGTCGGCCAGTCGCTGGCGCCGTCTTCCTGAATGATCTTGATCTTGCGGCCGAGGATGCCGCCCATGGCGTTGATCTGCTCGATGGCGAGCTTTTCGGCCTGGATCGAACCGGTTTCCGAAATCGCCATGGTGCCGGTGGCTGAATGCAGGATGCCGCAGGTCACTTCCGTGTCGGTGACGGCCAGTCCAGTCGTGTTTACGACCGAGGTCGGCGGCCCGGCGCCGAATGCGAAGCGCGGCAGCAGCGCCATCGCGGGCAATGCTGCCGCTCCCATGAGCAGTTTACGGCGAAGCGGAGACTGCAGGCCCCTTTTGATCTCGTCTGACATGAGCACCCCATTTTTGTTTGAGAACGCGCGTTTTGGTCAGGCGAGGATTGCTGAAATTGTGCAGTGCACAGATACGCAAGATCGCGTATATTGCACCGCAAAATAGCGACGTAGGTTTTGGCTACGATTTCTCGTTGGGGTCAGGAGTTCATAGTGGCAGGCCGACAGCGGATCGACCGCGTCAGACGCCAATATAATCAATGGGTTGCCAACCAAACGTTGGAAGACTACGCGCTGCGCTTCACGGCCAAGAGCGCACGCCGCTGGTCCGCCGCCCGGGTCGCCAATACCGCGCTGGGTGCAATCTCGTTCCTGGCGCTGGAGGCGATCGGCGGCACCATTACGCTCAATTACGGCGTCACCAACGCCACCGCTGCCATTTTAGTAGTCAGCGTCATCATCTTCTGCTGCGGCCTGCCGATCGCCTATCATGCCGCCAAATGCGGCATCGATATCGATCTGCTCACCCGCGGCGCCGGCTTCGGTTATATCGGCTCGACCATCACCTCGCTGATCTACGCCTCCTTCACCTTCATCTTCTTTGCGATCGAAGCGGTGATTCTCGCGACCGCGCTGGAGATGTGCTTCGGGATTCCGCGTCCTATCGGCTATCTCATCAGCGCCGTCGTCATTATTCCTTTGGTGACGCACGGCATCACGCTGATCAGCCGCTTCCAGCTGTGGACGCAGCCGCTGTGGATCATCCTGCACATCCTGCCGTTCGCGGCGATCGCCTGGGCCAATCCGCACTCGTTTTCGGAATGGACCCGGTTTCCCGGCGAGCACGGCAGTCCCAACGGCGCCCTCGACCTGCTGCTGTTCGGGACCGCGGCGTCGGTGGTGTTCTCGCTGGTGGCGCAGATCGGCGAGCAGGTCGACTTCCTGCGCTTCCTGCCGCGCGACCGGCGAACTTCGAAAACCGCGTGGTGGATCGCGCTGCTCAGCGCCGGCCCCGGCTGGATCGTTCTCGGTGCGATCAAACTATTGGCCGGATCGTTCCTCGCTTATTTCGCGCTCAGCCATGGCGTCTCCGCCGAGCATGCCGCCGAGCCCGCGCCGATGTATCTCGAAGCCTTCCGCTACGTGCTGTCGGAGCCGGAGCTGGCATTGGCCTTGACCGGCACCTTCGTGATCCTGTCGCAGCTGAAGATCAACGTCACCAACGCCTATGCCGGTTCGATCGCGTGGTCGAACTTCTTTTCGCGCCTGACCCACAGCCATCCCGGCCGCGTGGTGTGGCTGGTGTTCAACGTTCTCGTCGCATTGCTGCTGATGGAGATCGGCGTCTACAAGGCGCTGGAGCAGACGCTGGCGCTCTACTCCAACGTCGCCATCGCCTGGGTCGGCGCGCTGGTGTCCGATCTCGTGGTCAACAAGCCGCTCGGACTACGGCCGCAGCAGATGGAGTTCAAGCGCGCGCATCTCTACGATATCAATCCGGTCGGCGTCGGCGCGATGACGATCGCCACCATCGTCTCGATCAGCGCGTTCTATGGCGTGTTCGGCCCGACCGCGAAGGCGCTGGCACCGTTCGTGGCGCTGATCGTGGCGTTCGTCACTGCACCGCTGATCGCCTGGGCGACCGACGGCAAATACTACATCGCGCGCAAGCCGAAACGCAGCTGGCAGAATCTCGAATCGATCCAGTGCTGTATCTGCGAACATTCGTTCGAGCCCGAGGACATGGCCTCCTGCCCGGCCTATGCCGGGCCGATCTGCTCGCTGTGCTGTTCGCTCGACGCGCGCTGCCATGATCTGTGCAAGCCGCATGCGCGGATCCAGGCGCAGGTCTCCGAAACCCTCGGCAAGCTGCTGCCGCAGCCGATCTATGCGCGGATCAATTCGCAGCTCGGACACTATCTCGGCGTGTTCGCGGTCTCGGCAGGCCTGGTCGGACTGACGCTGGGGCTGATCTATTTGCAGACCTCGGCGGCCACGCATGCCGATAATCTGCAGCTGTCCGACGTGCTCTGGAAGGTGTTTTTCGCGCTGACCATCATCATCGGCGTGGTCGCCTGGCTGTTCGTGCTGGCGCAGCAGAGCCGGCGCGCGGCGGAAGCCGAAACCTTGCGGCAGACCACGCTGCTGATCCAGGAAATCGATGCGCACAAGCGCACCGACGCCGAGCTGCAGCGCGCCAAGGAAGTGGCGGAGTCGGCAAATCTGGCCAAGAGCCGCTATGTGGTCGGCTTGAGCCACGAGCTGCGCTCACCGCTGAATGCGATCTCGGGCTACGCGCAATTGCTGGAACAGGATATGAGCCTGCAGACCAAACCGCGCGACCAGGTCCGCGTCGTCAGGCGCAGCGCCGATCATCTGTCCGGCCTGATCGACGGCATTCTGGACATTTCCAAGATCGAAGCCGGCCGGCTGTATTTGTCGCGCGACGAGGTGCGCTTGAGCGAATTTCTCGATCAGCTGGTGGGCATGTTCCGGCTGCAGGCCGCCGGCAAGGGAGTCGATTTTGTCTTCGAGCGGCCGAAGGTGCTGCCCTTCGTGGTCTACGCCGACGAAAAACGCCTGCGCCAGGTCCTGATCAACCTGCTTTCCAACGCCATCAAATTCACCCAGACCGGCAGCGTTCGCTTCGTCATTCACTATCGCAGTCCGGTCGCGGAATTCGAAGTGACCGACACCGGGCCCGGCATTCGCGCGGCCGATCTCGAACGCATCTTCGCGCCGTTCGAGCGCGGCGCGCTCGGCGTGTCGCAGCCGCAGACCGGCACCGGGCTCGGCCTGACCATCAGCCGCCTGCTCGCCGGCGTGATGGGCGGCGACATCCGGGTTACCTCGACCGTCGGCGCCGGCAGCACCTTCCGGGTGAAACTCCTGCTGTCGGAAGTCACCAACCCGACGCGGATCGCGCCGGTCGACGCGCCGATCTTCGGCTATCATGGTCCGCGGAAAACCATCCTGATCACCGATGACGATCCGACCCATCGCGATCTCCTGCGCGAAGTGCTGACGCCGCTCGGCTTTATTCTCTTGAGTGCACCGGATGGGCCGGCCTGCCTCACGCTCGCCCAGCATTGCCAGCCCGATTTGTTCCTGCTGGATATCTCGATGGCCGGCATGGATGGCTGGGCGGTCGCGGAAACCCTGCGGTCGAGCGGGCATCATCAGGCGCGCATCCTGATGGTTTCGGCGAGCGCGCTGGAAGCGCATGGCATGCCGCTGGCGCAGCCGTTCCACGACGGCTATTTGATGAAACCGTTCGATATTCCGCGGCTCTTGGAATTGATCCGCCAGTTGCTCAAGATCGAATGGCAGTATGAAAGCGATCAGGTTTCGGTTGCCTCCTGGAAACCGAGCAGCGCCGGATCGCGGCCGTCGGTGCGGCACATCGAAGAACTCATCAACCTCGGCCAGATGGGATACATCCGGGCGATCCAGGTCAAGCTCGATGAAATCGGCGCCGATCATCCCGAGCATGCCGATTTCGTCACGCAGATGCGCGCGCTGGTCGACCGCTTCGACCTCGATCAGTACATGGCAACCCTGAAAACATTGCACAGCTATGACCACTGATCCCAGCAAGCGAGACGTCGCCCTCGTCGTCGACGATTCGCCGGAAACCCTGCGGCTGCTGACCGACGCGCTCGACGGCGCCGGCATGACGGTAATGGTGGCGATGGACGGCGCCGCCGCGATGCGGATCGTCGATCAGATCACGCCTGACATCGTGCTGCTCGATGCCGTGATGCCCGGCATCGACGGTTTTGAAACCTGCCGGCGGCTGAAGCGCGACGCCGGGCTGACCAACGTGCCGGTGATTTTCATGACCGGCCTGGCCGAAACCGAGCACATCGTGCGCGGCCTCGAAGCCGGCGGCGTCGACTACGTGACCAAGCCGATCGTCATCGAGGAGATGCTGGCGCGGATCAGGGTTCATCTTGCCAACGCCAGAATGACCCAGAGCGCGCAGACCGCGCTCGATGTCTCCGGCCGTTTCCTGATGGCGGTGAGCCGCCAGGGCAAGATCATGTGGGCGACGCCGCAGGCGCAGAAATTGCTGGCGGACAATCTGCCCGTCGATGCCAGCGATGAACTGGTACTGCCGCCGCCGATGCTGCAGTGGCTCGATGCCGCGCAAAAGGCCAAGGCCGGATCGAAAGCGGCTCCGCTTGCCTCCTTCCCGAACAACGAAGCGCTGCGGCTGCAATATATGGGCAAGCTCGGCGCCGACGAATTCCTGTTGCGCCTCGCCAAGGATGCAGGCCACAGCGTGCCGCAGGAATTCAGCCGGGATCTCGGCCTGACCAGCCGGGAGGGCGAAGTGCTGTCATGGCTGAGCAAGGGCAAGACCAACCGCGACATCGCCCAGATCCTGGGCCTCAGTCCGCGCACCGTCGACAAGCACCTCGAGCAGATCTATTCAAAGCTCGGCGTCGAGAACCGCACCGCCGCGGCGGCGATTGCCAACAATGCAAACCGGAAGGCGTGAGGGCCTCCAAGTTCGTCATGCCCGGGCTTGACCCGGGCATCCACGACTAGCTGCCTTAGCATAGACGCGTGGATGGCCGGGTCAAGCCCGGCCATGACGAGAAGTGATTACGACTTCCAACCCCCCGACATCCGCCACCAGCACTGTCCCCGTCACCGATTCCGTAATATAGAGCCGGTCGCGTTTGGCGCCGCCGATCGCGACATTGGTGCAGCTTTGTCCGGCGCAGGATTTGATGCGCGCGATGCATTCGCCGTTGGGCGCGAACACGAAGACATGGCCGAGCGAGGCATGGGCTACGAACAGCCGGCCGGCTCTGTCCATGGTCATGCCGTCGGGGCCGCTGGGGCCGAACATCGAACAGAAGCGGCCGACTTTCGAGACGCTGCCGTCCTTCATGAACGGCATCCGCCACACCGCGTTGTCGCGGGTCATCGCCACGAACAGCACGCTCTCGGTGGGATCGAGCACCAGGCCGTTGGGGCTGACGCCGGTATCGATCAGGCAGTCGAGCCGCCCCGTCGGCGAAAGCCGGAACACCCGCCCGGTCGGATCGTGCAGCCCGGTCTGGCCCTGGTCGGTGAAATAGATGTCGCCATTTGAAGCGATATGCAGATCGTTGCATCCCCTGAAGGATTCCGAATTGCGCGCGGTGAGCACGGGCCGCATTTTGCCTGCCTTCACATCCAGCTGCATGATGCCGTGCCTATAGTCGGCAACGAAGATGCGTCCGTCGGAGGCGATCTTCAGGCCGTTGGGCCAGCCTTCATATTCGACGACCAGCGACCAGTTGCCGTCGGGCGATATCCGAAAAATGCGCCCGAACGGAATGTCGACGATGTAGAGATGGCCGTCGGCATCGAAGGCCGGGCCTTCGATGAAGCAGTCGGTGGTGCCCCCGGCCGGTTGGCGTCGGCCCAATCGGTTCGCACGTTGCGGCGGAATTCGGTCGGCATCGCCGAGAAGATTTTGGTTTCGATCAGTCGCGGCGGCGTTTCCAGATACATCATTTTTTGTTTCACCTGATGATAACAGGTGCGCAGCATAGAGGACGGCGTTGGCGCCGTCGATTGCCCCTTATTCGTCATTGCCTGCGACAAACGCGGAGCGTTTGCGCAAGGGAGCGAAGCGACGAAGCAATCCAGCTTCGCCGCAGTAGAAGCTGGATTGCTTCGCGGAGCCTGTCCTCGGGCGGCGCTTCGCGCCGACCCGTTGGCTCGCAATGACGATGTGGTGAGGTCTTGGTTCGCCGCGCCGGCGGCGCGCAATGAGGAGACTGTCCTCGGCGTCGATGGCGGCTAGGCGCGCGGTACCACCGTTGCTCCCTTTTCCCTAAGCGCCGCGAGAATTCCCGATGTACCGGTGAGAACACCGAGAGGAAACAGAATGAAGCGTTGCTCATCGGCCTGCTTCGTCATCAAATCGAACACACGTTCAAATGCAAGGTTTCGCAGCCGGTCGCCCTGGTGAAACTGCGACGACGAAATAACACCGTGGCGCTTCATGTCGGCGGTGAACCGCTCGATCTCCTGCCCTCTGCGCTGGCGATAAAGCTGTTCCAGATAACCTCCTATCGGGCCGACGCGATCACGAAGGTCGAGAAGGTAGGAGATGCCCTCATCACCGATACTGCCATTCAACGTCGCCAGATCCGGCGGCTGCCAGGCTGATTGTACCTCCGGTTCCGACAACAGTTGATCGATGGGCTTCTGCTTTGCCCGGGCGTGATCGACGATGGTGCTACCAGCTGTGATGTCGGCGTTGCGGTACCCTTCTCCCGCAAGCAACATCATCGCTTCGATACCGGAGAGTTTGTCGGCGAGGGAAGCCACCGTCGAGTTCGCCAGCAACTTTCGGAGCCGCTCGGCGGTCCGAGGTGCGACGACCTGCAGAATGGGTTTGATCTGGTCGCGGTCGAGATCGACGGTCGGAAATTTGACGTTCTCCGGCATGTCGATAACAACGCGTTGACAGCCGTCAACCAACGAGATTCCGTCGTTGATGATCTCCGG
Source organism: uncultured Alphaproteobacteria bacterium (assembly GCA_963742695.1). Taxonomy (GTDB): domain Bacteria; phylum Pseudomonadota; class Alphaproteobacteria; order Rhizobiales; family Xanthobacteraceae; genus Bradyrhizobium. The sequence continues at coordinate 27,034 of CAVUNF010000013.1, read as the reverse complement.
CGTGAGCGCCGCCGCAACTCGGTCGTAGCCAAATAGCACTGCGCTCCGGCGACCGGGCGGGCTCACCGTCCAGTACAAGGCAATCTGGTCATCCGACGCGCACCTGACGAGAGACCAACACGCATCCCGTAGCGATTAACAGGGTTCTGCGACCGACGATCATGGCGATCTCCGGAAATTGGGCGACCTGTTATCGGAACGCCTGACGATCGTTCGCGTTCCCTGAAATCAAATGTGACAGCACGACGACGAGGTTCCAACTGCGAATCGGCTTAAGCGATTATTGAGCTGTGGCGAGTTGGCGTTGCTCGGGCGCGGTGCCCGCCTGCGCCACCAATCGCTTCAATTCCGGAATGCAGGAACCGCAATTGGTGCCGGCCTTCACCTGCACGCCGATCTCGGCGGCCGAGCCCGCACCTGCCGCAATGGCGTCGCAAATCGTGGTGCGGCCGACCCCGAAACAGGCGCAGACGATCGGCCCCGCGCTGGCCAGCCCATCGGCCGATTTGCCCGACAGCAGCATCCTGCGCGCATCGTCGCTGAGCGCGCCGCCCGCGAACAGGCTCTTGACCACGTCCCAATCGCCGGCATCGCGTGCCGGGCCGATGAACAGGCAGGTCTCGATGCGATCGCCGGCGAACGACGCCGCGCGATAAATGCCGCCGCCAAAATCCTTGTATTCGGCGAGATCGTCGCCGGCGACCGACCGCAGCCAGGACTGCCAACCCCCGAGATCGGCGTTGTCGGCGAGCAGATAACCGTAGCCGCCGGTCACCGCCACCCGCGCCCACAGGGCATGGTCCGGCAACTGCAGCGGCGTCCGGGCCAGAGCAAAACCGCCAAACACATATTCGTAAGGCGCGATCGATGCCGGCGTCGCCTTGTTCTCGGGCTGGCCGGAAAATGCATCGGTGAACGGCGCCACCAGCGCGCCGACGCGCGCGGCGGATGCGGTTGCCTCGCTCCAGTGGATCGGCGCGAACAGCATGCCGCGCTGCTGCCGCTCGCTGACGACGACCTTGAGCAGGCATTGCCCGTAGTCGGTGACGACGCGGGCAAAGCTGCCGTCGAATACCCCGTATCGGAGCGCGTCGGCGGGATGGATTTCCACGAACGGCTCCGGCAAATGCTGGCCCAGCCGCGGGCTCAGGCCGCTGCGGGTCATGGTGTGCCATTGATCCCTGATGCGCCCGGTGTTGAGCCGCAGCGGCCGGCTCGCGCTGGTCTCGCTGCGCAACGCCGGAATTTCCGGCGCGATGAAGCGCGCCTTGCGGTCATGCGAGAAGAAGCCGCCTTCGGCAAAGAACCGCGGCTGCGGCTCGGCATCGCCTGATCGCGCCGGCCACAACACCGGCGCCATCGCGTCGAAGGCCTGGTCGGATAAGGACTGCAATGCGCCGATATCGAAATCGCGGCTGCCTTCATTCTCAAATGCCGACAATGCGGCGTGTTCGCGGAACACATCGGCTGCGGAGTTGAAATCGAATGCCGCGCCAAAACCGAGGCGTTTTGCCACTTCGCTGATGATCCACCAATCCGGCTTCGCCTCTCCCGGCGGGTCAGAAACGCGCGTTGCCGCGAGATCCGCCGTTCGGAATTGGTCACGGTGCCGGATTTCTCGCCCCAGGCCTGCGCCGGCAGCAGCACATGCGCGCCCGCGTTCACGGTGTCGTTGGAGCGCACATTCTCCGAGACCACGAACAGCTCGAGTTTTTTCAGCGCGGCGCGTGCGGCGTCGGCATCCGGCAGCGACACCGCCGGATTGGTGCCGATCACCCACAACGCCTTGATCTCGCCGCGCGCGATCGCCTCGAACATCTGGACCGCCTTCAGTCCCTCATGCGTCGCAATGTGCGGCGCTTTCCAGAACCGGCGCACGCGGTCGATGTCGGGCGGCGTGAACCCCATATGGGCGGCGAGCTGGTTGGCGAGCCCGCCGACCTCGCGCCCGCCCATCGCATTGGGTTGCCCGGTCAGCGAGAATGGCGAGGCGCCGGGCTTGCCGATCCGTCCCGTCGCGAGGTGGCAATTGATGATGGCATTGACCTTGTCGGTGCCCTGCGCCGACTGGTTGACGCCCTGCGAATACAGCGTGACCACGCGCGGGCGTGGTTCTGAACATCTGGAAGAAGCCGGCGACATCCTGCTCGGAAAGGCCCGTCGCCAGCGCGGTCGCACCGACGCTGCCGGCGATGCTGCGCGCCCGCGCCAGCGCATCGTCGAAGCCGCCGGTGTGAGCTTCGATGTAGTCGCGATCGAGCGCGCCGTTGTCGGCAAGATGCACCAGCAAGCCCGAGAACAGCGCGGTGTCGGTGCCGGGCTTCAAGCCCAGAAACAGATCGGCATCGCCTGCGGTATCGGTCCGGCGCGGATCGATCACGACGATGCGGGCGCCGCGCGCCTGCTTGTTGGCGAGCATGCGCTGGTACAGGACCGGATGGCACCAGGCCGCGTTGGAGCCGACCAGCACCAGAAGGTCGGCCTCGTCGAGATCCTCATAACAGCCGGGCACGGTGTCGGCGCCGAAGGCGCGGCGGTGGCCGGCGACGGACGACGCCATGCACAGCCGCGAATTGGTATCGACATTGGCGCTGCCGATGAAACCCTTCATCAGCTTGTTGGCGACGTAGTAATCCTCGGTCAGCAGTTGCCCGGAGAGATAGAATGCCACCGCGCCCGGTCCGTCGCGCTTGATGATATGGGCAAAGCGATGCGCGACATGGTCGAGCGCGTCGCTCCAGGCCACCCGCTCCATGATGCCCTTGCTGCAGCGGATCATCGGATAGAGCAGCCGGTCCTCGATCCCCAGCGTTTCGCCGAGCGCCGAGCCCTTCGAGCACAGTTTTCCGAAATTGGCGGGGTGTTCGGGATCGCCCGAGATCGCCGCGCCGCCATTGCCGTCCGGTGTCGCCAATACGCCGCAGCCGACGCCGCAATAGGCGCAGGTGGTGCGCGTGGCGCGAAACGTGGGATCGACTGATGTCATCGTGCGGGCCGGGTCATCGGATCATGCCGCCTGCGATCGCCAGCGAGCGGCCGAACATCATGTCGCTGCGAATTCTCGCGATCGGCTCGCGCTTGCGGATCAATTCGAGATACCACAGCGCGTCCGCGACATCGCCGACCAGCACCGCGCCGGTCAGCCGCCCATCCGCGATCACCAGCTTCTTGTAGGTGCCGCCTCTGGCATCGTTGAGCACGACGGCCTCGCTGCCCTCGGCGCCGATGAAATCGCCGGCCGAAAACACGCTGACGCCGGAGACCTTCAGATTGGTCGCGACCACGCTGCCCTGATAGCTGGCCGCCCCGCCCGCCAGATGCCGCGCCAGAACGCGCGCCTGCTCGTAGGCCGGCTCGACCAGCCCGTAACAGATGCCGCGATGCTCGGCGCATTCGCCGAGCGCAAAGATATCCGGCGCGCCGGTCTGCAAGTGATCGTCGACGACGACGCCGCGATTGACCGGATATGCCGGCATCCTTTGCCAGCGCGGTATTCGGCCGGATGCCGGCCGCGAAAATCACCGCATCGGCCTCGATCCGGGTGCCGTCGGTCAGTTCGACGGCTTCGAGCTGCGTCTCGCCATGAAGGGCTGCGGTATTGGCGTTGAGCAGAATCTTGATGCCCTTGCGCTCGACCAGCGATTTCAGCAGTTGCGCCGCCGGCCCATCGAGCTGGCGCTCCATCAGCCGGTCCATCAGATGGACCAGCGTCACCGGCGCGCCGGCCTTGGCGAGGCCATAGGCGGCCTCGAGCCCGAGCAATCCGCCGCCGACCACGACGACGCGCTTTCTTTGCGCGGCAAGCGTCAGCAACAGATCGACGTCGCGGCTGTCGCGAAAGGTATGCACGCCGGCGAGATCGGCGCCGGGCACATTCAGCCGCAGCGGTGTCGAGCCGGTGGCCAGCACCAGCTTGGAGAAATTCATGCTTTCTTCGCCTGCGATCTTCAATTCGCGGCGGCCGACATCGACCTCGGTGGCGAAGCAATTGTACTTCAGGGTGACGCCGCGGTCGCGCCACCACGACGCCGGCCGCAGTTCGATGTCATGCGAGGCGGTCTCGCCCGCCAGCACCGACGACAGCAGCACCCGGTTATAGGCCAGCCGCGGCTCGTCGCCGATCACAGCGATGGCGTAGCGCCCGAGTGCCGTTTTGGCCAGTTCATCGACCAGACGCGCGGCGGCCATTCCATTGCCGACGATGACCAGCGGTTCGCTCACGAAGTATCCTTACTCGGCGGCTTCCGCGCGGCCGTATGCTTCCGAAATCATGTAGCCGGACAACGTGCCGTAGGCGGCACCCCAGGCGTCGGCGAGTTCGTTGGTCCAGGCCTCGCCAAGTCCTTTTTCCAGCGTCCACAGCAACGCACCGCCGACGACGGCATAATGCTCGGGCTTGGCGCCGTAATTGACGTGGCGCTTTGCCAGCGCGCTGGCCGCCGGCAGGATGGAATTGAGATTGCTCAGGCCGTTGACCACGGCCGCCAGCATCATCATCAGCTTCTTGCGCTGTTCGGTCATGTCGGCGGGAAACAGTGCCTTCACCGAAGGGGCCACTTCGAACAGCCGATCGTAGAATATCACCGCCGCCGCTTCCGAAATCGGCACGACCTTGGAAAAGCTTTCTTGCACCAATTTGATTTGTGTCGGATTCATCGCAACTCTCCTCGCATGTTAACGCCAAGTTCGTTGGTCACGCGGCCACCCCATTGGTTCAGGACCAATGGTCGCACCGCCTAAGCTGCCTCGACGAAACGATGCCTTTCGTAGAGGAATTCGAGCACGCGCAGCCGGCATTTCAGATACGTGGCATTGGTTGAGAGCTCGAGCCGCTTGCGCGGGCGCGCCAGCGGCACGTCGAGCACTTCGCCGATCCGCGCGCTCGGTCCGTTGGTCATCATCACGATGCGGTCCGACAGCAGCACGGCTTCGTCGACGTCGTGGGTGATCATCAGGATGGTGTTGCCGAGCTTCTGATGCAGCGCCATCACCGAATCCTGCAGATGCGCGCGGGTCAGCGCGTCGAGCGCGCCGAACGGCTCGTCCAGCAGCAGCACTTTCGGCTCCATCGCCAGCGCACGCGCGATGCCGACGCGCTGCTTCATGCCGCCGGATATTTCCGCCGGGCGCTTGTCCTTGGCGTGCGCCATCTGCACCAGATTGAGATTGTGCATGGTCCAGGCGTCGCGCTCGCTACGGGTCTTGCTGGAAGAAAACACCTTGTCGACGCCGAGCCGCACATTCTCGTACACCGTGAGCCAGGGCAGCAGGCTGTGGTTCTGGAACACCACCGCACGATCCGGCCCCGGCGAATTGACCTCGCGGTTTTCCAGGAGCACGCATCCCATCGTGGTGGGGGTGAGACCCGCCACGATGTTGAGCAGGGTCGACTTGCCGCAGCCGGAATGGCCGATGATCGAGACGTACTCGCCCTTCTCGATGGTGAGGTTGATGTCCTTCAGCACTTCGGTCGAGGAATTGCCGCGGCTGAAGACCTTGTCGATGTGATCGAGTTTCAGATAGGGATGCATGAGGCGTTCCTTCAGTTCAGCGCGGTGCCGCGGGTGACGAACTTCGCCATTCCGGCGATCATGCGGTCGAGCACGAAGCCGATGATGCCGACGTAGAACAGCGCCAGGATGATTTCGCTGATGTGCGAGGAATTCCAGGCATCCCAGATGAAGAAGCCGATGCCGACGCCGCCGATCAGCATTTCCGCCGCCACGATCGCGAGCCAGGACAGGCCGATGCCGATGCGCAGACCCGTGAAAATGTAGGGTGCGGCGGCCGGGATCATGATCTTCCAGAAAAATTCCAGCGGATTGAGCTGAACTACGGCGGCAACGTTGCGGTAATCCTGCGGAATATTGCGGATGCCGACCGCGGTATTGATGATGATCGGCCAGATCGAGGTGATGAAGATCACGAAGATCGCCGAAGGCTGGCCGTCGCGAAATGCCGCCAGCGACAGCGGCAACCAGGCCAGCGGCGGAATGGTCCGCAGCACCTGGAAGATCGGATCGAGCCCGCGCATCGCCCAGACCGACTGGCCGACCAGAGTGCCGAGCGCGATGCCCGCGATCGCCGCCAGCGAATAGCCGAGGGCGACACGCTGCAGGCTGGCCGACAGATGCCAGAACAGGCCCTTGTCGATGCCGCCGCGGTCGTAGAACGGATCGAAGATCAATTCCTTGGTTTCCTTTAACACCCGCGAGGGCGGCGGCAGCGTCGAGCCGGCGCGCTGGCAGACCAGTTCCCAGAACAGCATCAGCGAGCGCGAGCACGATCAGCGGCGGCACCACGCGCACCGCGGTCTCCTTCGCCATCTTGATGTATTTCTCGGCGCGAGGCTGCCGCTTCGGCGTCATCGCGACAACCGGCGCCGCGGCGGTTACGATTGCAGGCGCAACTACCGCAGCATCGGGTTCGGCCTTCAGGGCATGCATATTCATCGGGAATGGTTCTCCATGTTCGATAGGCGGGCCGCACGACAGCGCGCGGTCCCGGCTTGGATCAGACCTCGATACGCTTGATGGACAGGGACTTCAGATACGCTGCCGGATTCTCCGGATCGAACACCTTGCCGTCGAAGAAGGTTTCCTTGCCGCGCGACTTCGCGGCCGGGATGTCGGAGGCGGCAACCTTCAGTTCCTTGGCGGCCTCGCGCCACAGGTCTTCGCGGTTGACCTTGGCGATCAGCGCCTTGGTGTCCGTATCGGCCGGCATCCTGCCCCATCGGATGTTCTCGGTGAGAAACCACAGGTCGTGACTCTGGAACGGGTACGACGCGTGGTCGCGCCAGAATTTCATCAGCAGCGGGCTGCTTTTCTCAACCCGTCCATTTCCATAATTGAAGTTCCCCTTAATGCGCTCGTCGATGTCGGCTGTCGGAACGTTCATCCATTGCCGCTTGGCGCTGATCGCCGCCAACTCGTCCTTGTTGGCGTCGTTGTCGCACCATTGCAGCGCCTCCATGACGGCCATCAGCAGCGCCTTGGCAGCACGCGGGTTCTTTTCAACCCAGGCGGCGCGCATGCCGAGCACTTTCTCGGGATGGTCCTTCCAGATTTCTCCTGTCGTAACCGCCGAATAACCCGCTTTCTGGTGGATCAACTGCTCGTTCCACGGCTCACCCACACACAGGCAATCCATGGTGCCAACCTTCATGTTCGCGACCATCTGCGGCGGCGGAACGACGATGGTTTCGACGTCCTTGTCCGGGTCGATGCCGCCGGCCGCCATCCAGTATCGAATCCAGAGGTCATGCGTGCCGCCCGGGAAGGTCATCGCGGCCTTCACTGACTTGCCCGATGCTTTTTTCTTTTCCATCGCGACCCTGAGCGGCGCGGCGTCGAGACCGACCTTCAGTTCGGCATACTCGTTGCTTACCGAGATACCCTGACAATTGAGATTGAGCCGCGACAGAATATGCATCGGGGTCGGCACGTTGTTTTGCGTCACGGTGCCCGCTGTCATCTGATAAGGCATCGGAGTCAGGATGTGGGCACCATCGATACCATTGCCCTCCGAACCCAGCACAAGGTTGTCACGGGTGGTGCCCCATGACGCCTGCTTCTCGACAGCGACGTCGGGCATGCCGTATTTAGCGAAAAGACCCTTCTCTTTGGCGACAAACAGCGGCGCCGCATCAGTCAAGGCGATGAAGCCAAGCTTGGCGACCTTCACTTCTGGTCCCGCAGTCTCGGCGAAGGCGCCGGCCGGGAAATTCACCCTGACTGCAGCAAGGAGCGCGGCTGTACCCACGCCCGCCTTCAGCAGCGCGCGGCGGTTCACCTGAAGAGCCGAACGATCGATGACTTTTTTTCTCATATCCAGTTCCTTGAAATCCGATGTCCACGACGCGGCTAGGTCAAACCTCGACGCGCTTGATCGACAATGACTTGAGATAGGCCCCCGGATTCTCCGGATCGAATACCTTTCCGTCGAAGAAGGTTTCCTTGCCGCGCGACTTGCTGGCCGGAATGTCCGCGGCAGCAACGCCGAGTTCTTTGGCCGCATCCTTCCAGAGGTCTTCACGGTTCACCTTGGCGACCAGCGCCTTGGCGTCGTAGCCCGCCTCAAATTTGCCCCAGCGGATATCCTCGGTCATGAACCAGAGGTCGTGGCTCTGGAACGGATACGATGCATGGTCGGCCCAGAACCGCATCATGTGCGGGGAGTTCTCGACCACTTTGCCGGTGCCGTAGTCGAACTTGCCCTTGACGCGATCGGTGACGTCCTCGACCGGGCAGTTGATCCATTGGCGTTTGGCGCAAATCGCAGCGACCTCGTCGCGGTTCTCCGGCTTCTCGCACCACTGTTGCGCTTCCATCACTGCCATCAGCAGCGCCTTGGCGGCCTTCGGATATTTGTCGACATAGGCGGCGCGCATACCGAACGATTTTTCCGGATGCTTGTTCCAGAGCTCGCCGGTCGTGATCGCGGTGTAACCGATGTTCTGATGGATCAGCTGCAGATTCCACGGCTCGCACACGCAGAACGCGTCCATGGTGCCTACCTTCATGTTGGCGACCATTTGTGCGGGCGGAATCACGATGGTTTCGATGTCCCTGTCGGGATCGATGCCGCCGGCGGCGAGCCAGTAGCGGATCCACAGATCGTGGGTCCCGCCAGGGAATGTCATCGCCGCCTTGATCGCCTTGCCGGAGGCCTTCTTCTTGTCCAGCGCGACCTTGAACGGCGCGGTGTCGACGCCGACCTTGATGTCGCTGTACTCCTTGGCGACCGAGATGCACTGGCCGTTCAGATTGAGCCGCGCCAGGATGTACATCGGGGTCGGCTGATTGTTCTGCGTCACCTTGCCGGACGAAATCAGATACGGCATTGGCGTCAGGATATGCGCGCCATCGATCCCGTTGCCTTCCGAGCCCAGCACGAGGTTGTCGCGCGTGGTGCCCCACGAGGCCTGCTTCTGCACCTCGACGTCGGGCATACCGTATTTGGCGAACAGGCCCTTCTCCTTGGCCACGAACAGCGGCGCCGCATCGGTCAGCGCGATGAAGCCGAGCTTTGCCGCCTTCACTTCCGGGCCCGCGCCTTGCGCGAAGGCGCCGGCGGGAAAGTTCAGCCTGGCTGCGGCGAGCAGGGCCGCGGTCCCCGCAGCCGCCTTCAGTATCTGGCGGCGGCTGAGACCATGGCGGGTGGTCAGGCTGGTGGGCTTCGTCATGAGTGCTGTCGTCCTTTGCGTCTGTTGGCCGGCCGTCTGTAATTTCAGGGGGTACGCTCGAGGGCATAGGCGCGCGCGCCGGGGAAGCCCCAGTCTGGCTGCGTCACAATTCCGATGGTCAGTCTCGAGGGACGGCATCAATGGCGTCGGCACAAACTATTCAAGCTTCGTGCCAAGCTGCCAGATCGCTAAATATAGATATTTATCAATATATTAGATGAATAGCCTAATTTATAGGCGGGGGTTAATTTGCGTGCAAAATTTGCGATTCGCATATTTCTTGTGCGGCGCACAAGAAATATGCAGGCCGTTTTGCCGGTGATTTTCAGGCGTCTTCAGCGACCGCCATCATCGGCTTCGGCGCCATTCCCTGGCCCGGCTTCATGCGAAAATCGTAGGTCATGAGATGCCACGGCGCGGCCGCGGGCTTGCCGTCTGGCATCGACGGATCGGTGCGCTTTTCGACCTTGGCGACCAGTTCGTCCTTCACCCCGAACACCACGTCGGTATCGAGATATTTGTCGCCGTCGAGAAAGACGTGGGTGACCAGCGGCTCGTAACCGGCGGCCGCGACCAGAAAATGCACATGCGCCGGCCGCATCGGGTGGCGCCGCGTCTGCAGGATCATTTCCCCGACCGGGCCATCGGTGGGAATCGGATAGCTGCAGGGAAGGATGGTGCGGAAGAAGAAGCGGCCATCGGCGTCGGTGACGAAGCGCGCCCGCGACGACGGCCCGTGCTGCTCATAGTTCGGCTTCTGTAAATCGTAAAAGCCCTCATCGTCGGCGTGCCAGACGTCCACCGGCACGCCCGCAAGCGGCTTGCCCTTGAGGTCGGTGACGCGGCTCTGCACGAACATCCGCTCGCCGGTCAAATCCGGCGAGATGTCGGCGCCATGCGGCATCGCCTTGTGCTCGCCGACATAGAACGGGCCGAGCACGGTGGTCTCGGTGGCACCTTCGCGCTCGCGATGGTTGACCGCATCGACCAGCATCGACACCCCCAGCACGTCCGACAGCAGGATGAACTCCTGCCGGCTTGGGGTGCATTTCTGGCCGACGCGGGTCAGAAAATCGATCGCGTAGCCCCATTCGTCGAAACTGAGATCGGTTTTGCGGACGAAATCGTGCAGCGATTTCACCAGCTCTTCCATCAGGAATTTGACCCGCGGGTCCGGCGTTTCATCAAAGCTGGCGATAACGGCGGCGGTAAGCTCGGTGTCGTTGAATTGGGGCATTTTGGCGTTCCTGCGGCTACGCGATGGCGGCCACCAGCCTACACCAGCCGACAGGCCGGGGTAAGCTGGCGGCTGATGGAACGGGGCACACTTTTCGGCTATCAAGGCGGACCAGCGACCGCCTTTTCGGAGATCAGCCGATGTTAGCCCCCACCCCTGCCACCCCCGAATCCGCCGGGATGTCGAAGGTCGCCTTCGATCGCCTCGATCAGCATCTGAAGCAGCGATACATCGATGCCGGCCGTTTTCCGGGAACGCAGGTGCTGGTCTATCGCCGCGGCAAGATCGTCCACAGCGCGGTGCAGGGCTTTGCCGACGTCGAGCGCAAGGTGCCGGTCAGGGACGACACCATCTTTCGCATCTATTCGATGACCAAACCGATCACCTCGGTGGCTTTCATGATGCTGGTCGAGGAAGGCCGCGTCGCGCTCGATGAGCCCGTCCACAAATACATCCCGGAATGGAAGAACCTCGGGGTTTTCCAGGCCGGCACCGTGCCCGCGTTTTTGACCAGGCCGCCGGCGCGGCCGATGCAGATCGTCGACCTGCTGCGGCATACGTCCGGACTGACCTACGGCTTCCAGCAGCGCTCCAACGTCGATGCCGCCTATCGCGAGCAGAAGATCGGCGAGGTGGTGAAGGCGGGAACGCTGCAATCGATGATCGACGACCTCGCCAAAATTCCGCTGGAATTCTCCCCCGGCGAGGCCTGGAATTATTCGGTCGCCACCGACGTGATCGGCTATCTCGTCGGCAAGATCAGCGGCATGCCGTTCGAACAGTTTTTGAAGCAACGCATCTTCAATCCGCTCGGGATGACCGACACCGACTTTTTCGTGCCTGCCGACAAGGCGCATCGCTTCGCGGCCTGTTACTCGGCCGATCCGAAAGGCGGCATGACCTTCCACGCCACCGAACGCAAAAACACCCTGACGCTGCAGGACGATCCGACCACGAGTTCGTTCTTGACCCCGCCCTCGTTCATTTCCGGCGGTGGCGGACTGTGTTCGACCGCGGCCGATTATCTCACCTTCTGCCGCGCGCTGCTGGGCGGCGGCGAACTCGGCGGCGTCAGGCTGATCGGCCCGAAGACGCTGGCGCTGATGACGGCAAATCATCTGCCCGGCGGACGCGACCTGCCGGAAATGTCGCGCTCGCTGTTTTCAGAGGCGACCTACAACGGCATCGGCTTCGGCCTCGGCTTCTCGGTGACGATGAATCCGGCAGCAACGCTGATTCCCGGCAGCGCCGGTGAATATGCCTGGGGAGGTGCGGCGACGACATCGTTCTGGATCGATCCCGCTGAAGAGCTGATCGCGATTTTCATGACCCAGGTGCTGCCGTCGAGCGCCTATCCGCTGCGGCGCGAACTGCGCACCATGGTCTACGCCGCGATCACCGACAGCAACCTCTAGCGAAAAGGCGCGGGGTCCCGGCACCGCACGCGCAAGCGTGCGCTGCAACCTGCCGGCGCGCCTAAAATCCTTGGCGAACTCTGGGCGCTTCTCCTATGCTTTGGGCGGTTGGCGACTAGCCGTGCCGATCCATGATGCGGGGACCCGTGTGCCAAAACCTTCCCTGCCAGTGCGCCTTGCTCTCCTGGTCGCGGGAACCGCGCTGCCGCTGATTATTTTCGCGACCGTGATCGTGTTCAGCAATTACGAGCAAGACCGCAGGAATGCTTCGCAGCGCGTCCTTGAAACCGTGCGCAGCGTCCGCCTGGTGCTCGACGCCGAAGTCCAGCGCATGACCGGCGCGCTGCAGGTGCTGGCGCTGACCAACCCGCTGCGGGAAGGCGATTTCGAGGCATTCCGCCGGATCTGCGACGGCTTCCTCGACCAGTATCGCGACGGCGGCGTCGTGCTGGTGGCGGACCGCCAGGGCCGCCAGCTGTTCTCCTCGGTCACCGCGGACACCACGCAGCTGCATGCGCAACAACCGCGACATCGTGGAAAAGGTGTTTGCGACCAAACGGCTGCAATATTCCAATCTGTTCATGGGCGCGGTGAAGAAACAACTGATCGTGACCGTCGAGGTGCCGGTGTTTCGCGAAGGCGCGGTGGTCTACGTCATTTCGTTCAGCCCGCCGATCGAGATCTTCCAGTCCATCATCAACAAGCAGCGTCCAGGCGAGGACTGGACCATCTCGATATTCGATGGCGAGGGCGTCAGTTTCGCGCGGGTGCCGAACCCGCAGGCGACGAAGGGCAAGCGCGCCTCGCAGACGCTGTATGCCGAGATGTTTCGCGCGCCGGAGGCGACGCTGCAGACGATATCGCTGGAAGGCGTGCCGTTGCTCACCAGTTTCACACGATCGGCCGTCACCGGCTGGACCGTGGCGGGCGGCATTGCCGAGCAGTCCGTGGTCGGGCCGTTGTGGCGCAAGCTCGCCATCACCAGCGTGATCGGGGGCGTCCTGCTGTTGACCGGGCTTGCCTTTGCGGTGCGGATGGCGACGGCGATCGCCCGTGGCGAGATGCTGCATGACCTGTTGATCGAAGAACTCAACCATCGCGTCAAGAATACGCTGGCGATCCTGCAATCGATCGCGACGCAAACCTTTCGCAGTGCCAGCAAGGCCGAGCGCACAGAAGTTCGAGGGCCGGCTCGGCGCGCTGGCCGAAGCCCATAATCTCCTGAGCACCGAGAAATGGCAGGGCTCCGACCTGCATGAATTGGTCGCCCGGGTGCTGCAGCCCTATCTGCTCAACAACCCGGAGCGGCTGCGGATGTCCGGCCCGAACGTACCGATCTCGCCGCGGCTGGCGGTGATCCTGTCGATGATCGTGCACGAGATCACCACCAACGCCGCAAAATATGGCGCGCTGTCCAACGACACCGGCACGGTGCGGCTGGATTGGGAAGTCTTCACGGAAAATGCCGGGCCGAAACTGCGGCTGATCTGGACCGAGTCCGGCGGTCCGCCGGTCACGGCGCCGGTACAGCGCGGTTTCGGATCGCGGTTGATCGAACGCAGCGCGCGCGACCAGCTCGGCGGCGAAGCCACGGTCGATTTTCTGCCCCGCGGCGTGGTCTACACGGTGGTCTGCGCGCTCGACGACGGGCGCTAGGAGCCGCCATAACCACCACATAATTGCAAAGCCGCGTTGGCGACTGCATACTCGCTCCCATCGAATGTACTGATCTCACCTAGGGAATAAAAAATGGCGGAAGCCGATCTGGATGTCGTGATTCGGCAGCTTGCAAAGCAGCAACACAAGGGCCTGATGGCCGCCGCCAAAAGCAGGCGCGATCGATTCATCGGCCTCGCTGCCAAGGCCAAGAACAAGGAGGCAAAAGAAAAATACCGGCAGATCGCGAAGGATACGATGCTGCAAGGCGCTGCCGCGGCCAAGCGATTGCAGATGTCAGCCGATAACGCCGCCGACAGTTACGCCCGATCGATGCGGAATGCGGCAGAAGCCTCTCCCGCCAGTAAGCCCGCCAAGAAGGCCAAGGCGCCCAAGGAGCCACCGAAGAAGGCGCAGAAGGCTCCAAAGAAAGCAAAAGCCTGATCCGCGGCTTATGAGGGTCCGGCCGCCGCGCCCGCGGCATGCCGAGCGGCAATGTAGCCAAAGGTCATAGCGGGTCCGAGCGTAATGCCCGGACCGGGATAGATGCCGCTCATGATCGAATTCATGTCGTTGCCACAGGCGTAGAGGCCGGCAATGCGGCTTCCGTCGGCGCGCAATACCTGGGCGTTCGCGTCGGTGACGAGGCCGCAACTCGCGCCGATATCGCCCGGAACAATTTTGACGGCGTAGAACGGCGGTTTGGCGAGCGGCCCGATGCAGGGGTTCGGGCGATGACCGGCGTCGCCCAGATTGCGTTGGTAGGCATCGCTGCCCTTGGCAAAATCCGTGTCGATGCCGCTGACGGCAAAGCCGTTGTGCCGCGCCACGGTTTGCGCCAGTGCCTCGCCGGATAGGCCGAGCTTGTTTGCTAGCTCGCCGATCGACCCTGATTGCACCAGGTATCCGTCCTGGATCGCCGCGCGCAAATTGAGACGGCGTGGCCGCACCATGCCGAGCCCGTAGGTCGCAATGAATTCATCGTCGCAAATCAGGAAGCAGTTTCCTGCGGCGTGCCGCTCGAGTTCTGCGAACATCGCTTCGACGAACAAATGATAGTTGGTTGCCTCGCTGACGAACCGGACGCCGGCGGGATTGACCGCGATCAGACCCGGTTTGCCGCGATCCAGCACCAGATGCGGAAACACGGCCGTTGAGCCGTCGGTGCGCGTACGCAGCGAGACCGGAGCCCAAAAACTGTTACTGGAGCGCTGGCTGCCGAGATGCCCGCCGAACGGCGCGGCGAGTGCAAGCCCGTCGCCCGTAACACTCTCCGCAACCGGAGATTCGACGCCGAGCGACGCCGGCATCAATTGCCGGCGTAGCACGGGGTCGCGGGAGAAACCGCCGGTGGCCAGGATCACGCCGCGGCGGCATCGAACTTCAAAGGTTTCTTCGCCGCGCTGCAGGATGGCGCCGCCAACCCCGCCCTCCCCGGCGGTCAGGCCCCGCACGGTGGTCGAGGTCAATACTTCGACCCGACGCTTTCGAAGCGAATGATAGAGCCGGCCGACCAGCGCGTTTCCCATCACCAGCCGGGCGCCGCGACCGAAGCGCACGGCATCGGCCAGATAACGCGCGACCAGTTTTGTCGCATGCCACGCCGACTTGGCCGATTTGTTCGCGTTCAGCAAATGACCGATATCGGTGCGGTCGACCATCATGCCGCCGAACAACGTGAACTCCGGAATCGGCTTGCGGAGCCGTCTCAGCTCCTGCCCCAGGGCTACGGCATAAAACGGCAACGGCTCCAGCGCGCGGCCGTTGAGGCGCGCACCCTTCAGGGTCGCAAGGTAATCCGGATGGTATGGATAGGCGCGGAACGCCACATCGGAATTGTCAGCAAGAAAATCGATCATCTGCGGTCCCGCGCGCAGAAAGGCCTCGATCAGCGATTCCTGATAATGATTGCCGAGCGCTTCGCGCAGGTAAGTGGCGGCATCGCGCGGATCGTCGTCGCCAGAAGCATGCCGGGAATTCGGGATCCAGACCGAGCCGGCGGAGAGCGCTGACGTGCCGCCCAGCACCTCGGCCTTCTCCACCAGCAATGTGTCGAGGCCGAGCAGACTGGCCGTCAGCGCAGCAGTCATCCCTCCGGCGCCGCTGCCGAGCACGAGTACATCGACGACCCCAGGCGCGCGCACGGGACTGCTCAGCGCGGGCCCTGGCTGATCGCGGCCGGCAGTTTGGCCGGAATTTTTCCGAGATGATGGGCGGCCGCCTGCATCGCCACGATGTAGCCGTAGGGACCGAGGCCGCAGATCACGCCCTTGACCGCGCTGGAAAGCTTGGAATGCCGGTGCAGTTCATCGCGGGCATGGATGTTGGAGATATGAACCTCGAAGATCGGCCCCTCGAAGGTCTTGAGCGCGTCGTAGATCGAGATCGAGGTAAATGAGAGGCCGGCAGGGTTGATGATGATAGCGTCGGCGGTCTCGCGCGCGGACTGGATCAGGTCGACCAGCACGCCTTCATGGTTCGACTGCTCGAACTGCACGGAGCCGCCGAGATACTCGGCGAACTCCTCGCAACTCTTCTCGATGGCCGTCAGCGTGGTGGTGCCGTAGATGTGCGGTTCGCGAATTCCGAGCATGTTCAGGTTGGGTCCGTTGAGGATCATCAAGCGCATGATTTTTGTCCTTCTCGATGTGTTGGCGCGGAAAACTTTTCACGTGGTTTGGTTCAGTCAACTGTCCGGACCGCCGGACAATTCCTGGAAGTGCGCCTGCATCCGGCTCGCAACGGCTTCACGGCCCGATATCAGCCGAAACGCTTCAACGGCCTGGAATACCACCATGCCGCCGCCGTTGATGGCGCGGCAACCGAGACGGCGGGCATGCCGCAACAGTTCGGTTTCGGTTGGAAAGTAGATGATATCGACGACCCACTGCGATGCCCGCAGCAGCGCCGGATCCACGGGAAGACCGGGTGCTTCGCCATCCCTATCGGCGTCGCATTCACCAGCCCGTCCGCATGCGGCATGGCGTGCTCGATGCTCCCGGCCGAGATGCGACCGCCTGCAAACCGGGTCTGCAGCGCGCCCGCAAGCGTCAGCGCTTTTTCCCGGTCGGTATCGACGATCGTCAACTGTTTCGCGCCCATGGAAAGCAGCGCGTGGGCGATCGCCGATCCGGCGCCCCCTGCCCCCAGCAGCACGACGTGATCCAGCGAAGCGCCCGGGAGATCGCGCTTAAAGCCTTCGGCGAAACCCAGCCAGTCGGTGTTATGGCCGGTGCGCCGCCCATCGCGGAACACCACGGTGTTCACCGCGCCGATGTCGCGGGCATCCTGCGAAAGTTCATGAAGATGCCCGATCACCAGTTGCTTGCACGGATAGGTGATGTTGAGCCCATTGAAGCCGAACCGCTCGGCGGCCGTCAGCAGGTCGGGCAGCGCCGCCGCTGACAATCCAGGCCTATCGAGCTCGATCAATCGGTAAACATAGACAAGCCCCTGCGCCGCGCCTTCGCGCTCGTGCATCGCCGGTGTCAGCGACTTCTCGATACCGGCTCCGATCAAGCCCGCGAGTATGGCGACAGGCATGCTCGCGCATCCTCCCTACGAGACGCAGCAAGGCGCGCCTGCCTGAACGTTAATTACTGGCTAGTCGATTTCTGGATACGCTCGAGTTCGGCGTTGAACAACTTCATTCTAGCCGGATCATACTTGGCGGAGAAGCGTTAAGCGACCGGCTTTACCACGGCCCGCATGCGGACGGGCTGCGTCGGGCAGCGCGTGATCATGGCGCTACCTTCGCGGCGGCTTGCATCAAGGCCTGTTCACCCCACCTCCGGCAGCCGGTCGAGCAGCTTGTCGAGGGTGATGGGATAATCGCGCACCCGCACGCCGGTGGCGTTGTAGATCGCGTTGGCGACGGCGGCGGCAACCCCGCAGATGCCGAGTTCGCCGACGCCCTTGGCCTTCATCGGCGAGGAGATCGGATCGGTCTCGTCGAGGAAGATGACCTCCTGGTGCGGGATGTCGGCATGCACGGGCACTTCGTAGCCGGCGAGATCATGGTTGACGAAGAAGCCGGCGCGCTTGTCGATCACGAGTTCTTCCATCAGCGCAGCACCGACGCCCATGGCCATCGCGCCGATCACCTGGCTCCGCGCCGACTTCGGATTGAGGATGCGGCCCGCGGCGCATACCGCGAGCATGCGCCGGACGCGGATTTCGGCTGTGGCGGCGTCGACGCCGACTTCGACGAAATGCGCGCCGAAGGTCGATTGCTGATATTTCTTGTCGAGGTCGCCATACTCGATGACATCCTCGGCGGCGATGCCGCCCTCGCCCGCGGCCTGGGCCAGCGGCACGCTGCGATTGCCGGAGCGGACCTGGCCATCGGCAAACACCGCCTCGGCGGAGTTGAAACCGAGCTTCTGCGCCACGGCCTCGCGCAGCTTGGTGCAGGCGGCATAGACGCCTGCCGTCGAGCTGTTGGCGCCCCATTGTCCGCCCGAGCCCGCCGATACCGGAAACGCCGAGTCACCAAGGCGCACCACCACCTTGTCGAGCGGCACGCCCATCATCTCGGCCGCGGTCTGCGCGATGATCGTGTAGCTGCCGGTGCCGATATCGGTCATGTCGGTCTCGACGGTCACGATGCCGTTTTTGTCGAGCCGGACGCGCGCGGCGGATTTCGCCACGAGATTGTTGCGAAACGCGGCGGCGACACCGATGCCGACCAGCCAGCGTCCTTCGCGCACCCTGCCCGGCACGGCGTTGCGTTTGTTCCAGCCGAAACGGTCCGCGCCGGTACGCAAGCATTCGGTGAGACGGCGCTGTGAGAAAGGCCGCTCCGGCTTTTCCGGATCGACCTGGGTGTCGTTGAGAATGCGGAACTCGATCGGATCGAGCCCGAGCTTCTCGGCCATCTCGTCGACGGCGATCTCAAGCGCCATCATGCCCGGCGCCTCGCCCGGCGCGCGCATGGCGTTGCCTTCCGGCAGGTCGAGTTCAGCAGCCGTGTCGTGGTCATGCGATTGGCGCCGGCATAGAGCAGCCGTGTCTGGTTGACCGCCGTCTCGGGTTTTCCGCCGGGCAGATTGCCGGACCATCCCTCATGGCCGATCGCCGTGATCCTGCCGTCGCTGGTGGCGCCGATGCGGATACGCTGAATCGTCGCCGGCCGATGCACCGTGTTGTTGAACATCAGGGGACGTTGCAGCGCCACCTTCACCGGCCGTCCGGCGGCGCGGGCGCCGAGCGCGGCGAGCAGCGCGTCGGCACGCAGGAACAGCTTGCCGCCGAAACCACCGCCGATGAACGGAGACACCAGCCGAACCTTGTCCTTGCCGATACCGAGCGTCCTCGCCATGTCGGCCGTGCTCCAGTCGATCATCTGGTTGGAGGTCCACAGCGTCAGTCTGTCGCCATCCCAGGCGGCGGTCGAGGCGTGCGGTTCCATCATCGCATGCGCTTCGTCCGGCGTGGTGTAGGTCGCATCGAGCTGCACCGGAGCTGCAGCGAACGCGCCGGCGAAATCGCCGACCGCGGTATCCGCCGGGCCGCCGAATCCCGCTGCCGGCTTGCCGGAGCCGGTCACCGCGGCGAGATCGAACGCTCCCTTGGCGTTGCTATAGTCGACGCGAACCAACGACGCTGCCGCACGTGCCTGCTCGAAGCTTTCCGCGACCACCACCGCAATGGCTTGATGATAGTGCTGGATATCGGGACCGCCGAGCAGATTGGCGAAATTGTAATTGCCCTTGACGAGCTTGCCGGCATTCTCCGCCGTGACGATAGCGAGCACGCCCGACGCCGCCTTGGCGCGGGTGATGTCCATCGATCGAATGCTGCCCTTGGCGATGGCGGAGCCCACGACATAGCCATAGGCCGGGTTTGCCACGGCATCGTGGCGTTCATAGGCATAAGGCGCGGTGCCGGTGGTCTTGAGCGGACCGTCGATGCGGTCGGCCGGTTTGCCGATCACCTTGAGCTGGTCGATCGGGATTGGTGGTGGCTGGCGTTTCGAATTTCATGTCTTAGCCTTTCGCTTCCGTCAGCACCGCGCCGAGCGTGCGCTCGGCCAACGGCAGCTTGAATGCATTTTCGCGCGTCGGCTTGGCGCCTTCGAGCAGCCGTGCCGAGACGGCTTTGGCGCCGCGCGGCAGTTCGGCCTCGGCGGCCTCGACGCGCCATGGCTTGTGCGCGACGCCGCCGAGCGCGACGCGGCCGTTGCCGTCGCGCTGCACGATGGCGGCGACCGAGACCAGCGCAAACGCATAGGAAGCGCGGTCGCGCACCTTGCGATAGATGTGCTTGCCGCCGACGGGTTTCGGCAGCGTCACCGCCGTGATCAGCTCGCCCGGCGCCAATGTGGTCTCCAGATGCGGCGTATCGCCAGGCAGGCGGTGAAACTCCGCTATCGGGATTTTTCGCGTCGCGCCGTCGGGGCGCACGGTTTCCACCGTGGCATCGAGCGCGCGCATCGCCACCGCCATGTCGCTCGGATGCGTCGCGATGCAGGCCTCGCTCGCGCCGACCACCGCATGCTGGCGGCTGAACCCGCCGATCGCCGAGCAGCCGCTGCCGGGCTGGCGTTTGTTGCAGGGCTGGTTGGTGTCATAGAAATACGGGCAGCGGGTACGCTGCAGCAGATTGCCCGCGGTGGTCGCCTTGTTGCGCAATTGGCCCGACGCGCCGGCGAGCAGCGCGCGCGACAGCACGCCGTAGTCGCGCCGCACGCGTTGGTCGGCGGCAAGATCGGTGTTGCGCACCAGGGCGCCGATGCGCAGTCCGCCGTCGGCGGTCGGATCGGTCTTGTCGAGCGCGAGGCGGTTGACGTCGATCAGATGCGACGGCGTCTCGATTTCGAGCTTCATCAGGTCGAGCAGATTGGTGCCGCCGGCAATGAATTTGGCGCCCTGGACGCGGGCGGCGGCCGCTGCGGCCTCGGCGGGGGAATTGGCGCGCTCATAGGTGAAGGATCTCATGCTTTCCTCCCGGCAACTTCGGTCATTGCATCGACGATGTTGGAATAGGCGGCGCAACGGCAGATGTTGCCGCTCATGCGCTCGCGGAGTTCGTCGGAAGTTACCTGCGGCAGTGCGGACAGGTCGGCGCTCGCATGGCTGGGAATGCCGTCCTTGATCTCGTCCAGCACCGCCACCGCCGAGCAGATTTGTCCGGGCGTGCAGTAGCCGCATTGATAGCCGTCATGCCTGACGAACGCGGCCTGCATCGGGTGCAGGTTCTCGGGCGTGCCCAGCCCCTCGACGGTGGTGATGCTGTCGCCCTCGTGCATCAGCGCCAGCGTCAGGCATGAATTGATCCGCCTGCCGTCGACGAGCACCGTACATGCACCGCACTGGCCGTGATCGCAGCCCTTCTTGGTGCCGGTGAAATGCAAATTCTCGCGCAGCACGTCGAGCAGCGTGGTCCGCGTATCGACGTCGAGCGCGCGCGCTCTGCCGTTCACGTTTAATTGTAGTTTCGACATCACCGGCGCTCCGGTGGCGGCGGGCGTCACAGCAGTTTGGGCCCTTGCCACCGCGAAGGGTGGAACCGCGAGGGACGCGGCTCCGACAATCAAAAGGTCGCGCCGAGAGAATTCGAAATCGCCGGGGCTTGGCATGCCGTCCATCCTTTGCGCTTGGTTCGGTATTGGGTGTGTTTCGCCGGTAACGCCCACCGTGATGCAAGGTTGCAGGCGGCCCAGATCACGAGAAATCGATCACGTTCCAACGGCACTTAGCGAGTGCAACGGCCCGGGATTAGGTCTAATAATCCGCATGCACTTATGAATTTGGCTCATCAATGCTCGGCAAGAACACCCACGATCTCATGGCGTTTCTGGCGGTTGCGAAAGAGCGCAGCTTCACCAGAGCCGCCGCGCAGCTCGGCGTCTCGCAGTCGGCGCTCAGTCACACCATTCGCGGACTTGAAGAGCGGCTCGGCTTGCGGCTGCTGACCCGCACCACGCGCAGTGTAGCGCCGACCGAGGCCGGCGAACGCCTGGTTCGGACGGTGGGGCCGAAATTCGAACAGATTGATTTCGAGCTATCGGCCCTGACCGAGCTGCGCGAAAAGCCCGCCGGTACCATCCGGATCACAGCCGGCGAGCATTCGGCGCAGGCGGTGCTCTGGCCTGCTCTTGACCACGCTGCTGCCGCGCTACCCCGACATCAAAGTCGAGCTGACGACCGACTATGGCCTTACCGATATCGTCGCGGAGCGATACGACGCCGGCGTTCGTCTCGGCGAACAGGTGGCGAAAGACATGATCGCCGTGCGCATCGGGCCGGACTTCCGCATGGCGGTCGTCGGTGCGCCCTGCTATTTCGAAACCAGACCGAAGCCGAAGAAGCCGCAGGATCTCACGGCTCACAGCTGCATCAATATCCGCTTGCCGACCTACGGCGGAATCTACGCGTGGGAATTCGAAAAACGCGGTCGCGAGTTGAGGGTGCGGGTCGACGGGCAATTGGTGTTCAACAACAGCGCCCTGCGGCTGAACGCGGCACTGGCGGGATTAGGCCTCGCCTATCTGCCCGAAGACCAGGTGGCGCCGTACGTTGCCGATGGAAGACTGATCCAGGTGCTCGACGACTGGTGCGCGCCTTTTCCGGGTTACCATTTGTACTACCCGAGCCGCCGGCAGGTCGCGCCGGCCTTCGCGCTGCTGGTCGAAGCCCTGCGCTACCGGGGATAAGACGGCCGTTTCCGCCTGCCGGCGCCCAGCCAGCGAACTGAAACCGGTACTCGGCGGTAACGGGCAAGTACGCGCTCCAAATTCTTGCCCGCCGGTTTTTTGCATCCTCTAAAAGTTGACCGCGCCACTTTACACAATCTTAGATTATTCCACGTACATCCACGGTGCTCAACATAACAAAACAACTGGAGGCTGAGTTGAAGCGTAAATTTCTGAATTTTCTGGCTGATGAATCAGGCGCGACCGCAATTGAATACGGCTTGATCGCAGCCGGCATTTCGCTTGCGATTATCGCTATCGTCAACGGACTTGGTACCAACCTGGATTTGAAGTTCACGGCCATCAATACTTCGTTGAAGTAATTGCCTCATCCCTTTCTCAGAGGGATCGCGCTTTGCCTCACAAGATCGACCATGTGACACCGACCCCGCGCCAGGGAGCCAATCCCTTGTGCGGGTTTTGGTCTGCAGAATCGCTGCCAGACTTCCTTTATCGGTCAGAACGACAAATTGAGTCCACCCGTCATTGAGGGTCGGTCTCGATTGACGCGATGTCCATGTGCAGATCGTTAATAATCCGCCACCCATGACCGCCCATGAACTGTGACAGTTCAGTGACAATCACAGCCATCATCCGATCCAGATCCTGCGGGCGAACAACGCGGTGCTCATGAACAGCGCCGCACCGAAAATTCCCATCACCCCGGCCAACAGCCACTTCGTTCGCAATATCAAATCGGCCAGCATGACGAACAGCGGAAATGAAACAAGATTGAACCGGCACATCGACACGAAGCCCGCCGGCCCGCCGCTGAGTGTCAGATATGGCAACAACAGCACTCCTGCGGCGAACAATGTCCAGGACGGCCGCAGCCGAAACCAGCCGACGACAATCAGGACAATGAACAACAGCGTAAACCAGCTGTCCTGCCCCCACGGATTCCAGTCATTGAGGATCATCGTGGTAAAGGGCTGAAGCGTGAGGGCCGCAATTATCCGTGCGGTCATGGTGGTTTCGGTATGGAAAGCCGTCTGCCCCGCCGAAAATATCAGGGGATCCCCGAACGCGCTCCAGAGATAGATCATGAACAGCCAGAGGCCCGATGTCGCGAGCAGGACGCATGGCAACAGAAGCGCAAGGAACGGCTTCTGATCGCGGTTGTGCCACATCTCCCAGACCAGCACCGGCAACAGCACAATGCCGGTTGACCGGTCGGCAACCGCCAACCCTGCGAACAGCGCTGCCAGCAGATAGCGTTTTTCTTTAAGCACGAGAAAAAACAAAATGATCAGGAGCAGTTCCAGAGGCTCGGTATATCCGGCCGAGAGCAGCACCGAGGTCGGAAAAAAACTGAGCAGCGCGATGGCGGTGAGCGCGAGCTGATCGCCAAACTCCTCGCGCACCAGCTTGAACAGCGCAACGATCGCCGACAGTCCCGCAAGATTTGCGACCACCAGCAATGCATGCGCGGGCGTAAGGCCGGTGATCGCCGCGAGGCCGCGGGCGAGCATCGGATACAGCGGGTAGAACACGACGGTCTGCTGAATAGTGGGATCGCCGTTATACCGGTACCCCTCGGTTGCGATCTTGAAATACCATTCTGCGTCCCATTGCAGCAATTGGTGGTACCAGAACGGCCCCGCCGACCAGACAGCGGCATCGATCGGCAGATATTTTTGGCTGAAAACCAGGCCGAGCGCGACCACCACCCGCGAACACAAGAATATCAAAATGGCCCAAAAATAGGGAACGTAAGGATGATCTTTCCAGCCCGGGACGCGCATCTCCATGTCGATAGTGTCGCGTGGCACGGGCAGAAGATCAATGGTCCCAAGTCTGCCGAACATACGGTTCAGCAATGACGAAGAACATAAAAGCCGGGCTTGCCCGCCGCGCCAGGAAGTGCCTGGAGAACCCGCCCTGGAAGGCCGCGGCAAGTCGCCCTGGCCGAAGCGCGGTTTCGGCTCACAATCGCGGGATTTTTCCCGCATCGATCACGGCATTCCACTTCTTGATCTCCCGCGTCAACAGCTCGTGCATCTCGGCGGCAGTGCTGCCACGGGCCTCGCCGCCAACGGCCGCCTCCAATCTGGTTTTGATCAGCGGGTCCGTCAGGCTCGCCTGCACCGCGCTGTTCAGCCGCGCCACGATTTCCGGCGGCGTTCCCTTCGGCGCGACCAGGCCGGCCCAGGTCCGGACGTCGAAATCCGCAAGGCCCGCTTCGGGCGCCGAAGGCACGTTCGGCAGCAATTTGCTCCGCGTCGAGGACGTCACCGCCAGTCCGCGCACGGTCCCGCCTTCGATCTGGGGGGCGAGCAGAACGCTGGTGCCGACGATCATTGGCACGTCGCCCGCGAGCAGCGCGTTGATTGCCTGCGAATTGCCGCGGTAAGGAATGTGCACCATGGCGATGCCGGCGGCATTCTTGAGCAATTCGCCGGCGAGATGGTGCGTGCTGCCGAATCCGACCGAGCCAAAGCTGAGCTCCCCTGGCTTGGCCTTCGCAAGCGCGATCAGCTCGCCGAGAGTCTTGGCCTGGTAATCGGCGCGCACGGCGACAACCAGCGCGTAATAGATCACCGTCGAGATCATCTCGAAGCTGTCGACCGGCTGGTACTGCAGCGAATTGTAGAGCGCCCCCGAGATCGCGTGGCCGCCGGTGACGAGCCCCAGCGTGTAACCGTCGGGCGCGGATTTGGCGACCGCTTCGGATGCGATGTTGCCTCCGGCGCCCGGCTTCGCTTCCACGATGACGGGCTGTCCCAGTTGCTTGGATAAGCCCTCGGCCATGATGCGGGATAACGTATCGGCGGCTCCGCCCGGAGCAAATCCATGCACAATGCGTATGTTGCGGTTTGGATATGGTTGGGCATGGGCGGCGGGGGCAGCAAGGCTGAGGGCGATCAGGCACGCCGCAAATCCGACCATGCGGCGCCTCGAGGATAGAAGTTGAACACCAGCCACGTTGACACTCCCTTTCTGTAAATTTGGTCGCCTGTTGAACGGTGCTGTTGCCAGCTAGCTCACGGATTTTTTCGTCTGAACTCCGTCAGATCGGGAGAAGGGGGCAATCCCCAGATATCGCGCGGAAGCCCCACCCAAACCTTGGGCCGTTGCGGGCGATCGCGGTGCCAGGGCTGCGGCTCGAAATAACCGAGCTCCTCGTCGATCATGCGATCGAGATCGAAGAACAGTTCGACGACCTGGCCATCCGAATTGCGGTGGTAGACCGCGACGTTGTGGCCGGGCCCATGCCTGACCGGCCCCCACAGGATCTGAATCCGGTTGCGCCCGAGCAGGTCGCAGGCCCGATGCATATGCGATGAAGTCCCGCAACTCGAACGCGATATGGTTGATGCTTCGCGCTTCGCCTGCGACGAAGTTGAGCGTGTGGTGATCGGATCCGCATCGCATGAAGACAAAGGATTGTTCGATCCAGTCCGACACCCGAAACCCCAGCACTTCGGAATAGAACTTCGAGGTGGCCTGGGGATCCGCGGTATACATCGCGACATGGCCGAGCCGGTTGGCAGTGATGCCGCCGAGGGGTTCGCCGGCCGGGCTGGCGTTCCAGCCGGAGATCAACTCGATCTCGGTCGCTTCCGGATCCGTGAACACAAGCGAACGGGAAACACCGGGGGCGCTGTCGCTGCGAATATCGGAAGCGATGCCTGAAGCGGAGAGATCAGCGCGCATCTCCGCAAGATCGGCATCCCCGGCCACCTCGAACGCAACGCCCCTGCATTTTGGCTCCGCGCCCGCCTCCAGGACGATTGCAAGCTCTTCCGATTCCGTCGCCATGAATAACCGGTCGGACTCGCGGGCGACGATCCCCAGCCCGATGATCGATCGGTAATAGTCGGCCAGCCTCGCCAGATCGGGCGTCGAAAAACTGACATGCCTGATGCGCCCGACCTTGATCATGACTTTCTCCCGATGCGTCCGAGTGCTCTTTTCACGGCGTCATGATGATCTTGCCCAGCGCCGCGCCGGACTCGAGCAGGCTGTGCGCCTTGCGTACTTCGGAGAGCTTGAGCCGGGCGAAAATCGCCGGCTTGATCGCGCGGCTTTCCAGCGCGGAAATCACCTGACGCATGATTGCCCGGCGCCCCTCGCGGTCGTGGTCGTAGATGTGGAACGAAAAGCAACGGACCGCCGGACAGACATCCAGATAGTTGCGCATCTCGGCCATCAGGTTCTGTTCCGGCAGGCCCGCAAAAGCATTGTAGGAAACCAGCGTCCCCCATTTTCCCAGCGCGCCGAGATATGAGGCGAATTCGGGTCCGCCGACATGATCGAGCACCAGCCCGACCCCGCGACCCGCCGTCAGGCGGCGGGTCTGCGCCACGACGTCTTCGGTGCGGTAAAAGATGATGTCGTCGGCGCCGTTGGCGCGCGCAAAGGCCGCCTTCTGCTCCGAGCTGACCGTTCCGATCACCTTCATTCCCGAAAGCTTGGCGAGCTGGACGATGGACGTTCCGACGCCGCCCGCGGCGCCAATGACCAAAACGCTGTCGGCGGGATTGGGCCCGCCACATGCGTGCAAAAGCGCCCACGCCACCTGATAGTTTGCAAGACAGACCGCCTCTTCCAAATCGACGGATTCAGAAAGAATGTGCACGGCCTCGGCCGGTGCGACGACAACCTCCGCGTAACACCCGCCGCGCTGCGCGAGGTCGCGCGCGCTCAACAGAACCTTTTGGCCGACTGCTATCCCGTCCACCTGGTCTCCGACCGCGGATATCCAGCCGCTCGACTATTGCCGGGATTGGCCGGCAGCGGCGGCATCCATTTGTAGACACCGCGCCGTATCAAGACGTCGGGCTGGCCGACACCAAACGCCTCGGCCCGGATCTGAACGTCGCGCGGACCGGGCTGCGGAC
>CAVUNF010000012.1:0-34667 GCA_963742695.1 uncultured Alphaproteobacteria bacterium | reverse complement strand
TCATCTAGTATCGTTCATGGATGTCAGTCGAGATCGATGCGGAACGGCCGGCCTTCGACCATCATGTTGCCCGGCCCCATTTCGTCGAGCGCGCGCAGCATCCGCCCCTCGCGCCCCAGCGCCTTGTCGGCCAGGCTCACCATCAACCGGTTCGGCTGCGCGATCGGGGAGGCGGCACGAATTAACCGGGCGATCGAGATCTCGTCGCGGTTCGGATTGAGCATGCAGGCGGCGGCAAACGCGCTCGCGGTCGAGCGGCTGATGCCGGCATAGCAATGAATCACCAGCGGCGCGTTGCGGTCCCAGCTGCGCACAAAGCCCAGCACCTGCTCCATATGGACATGCGAAGGTGCGACGAAGCCGTCCATGTGCTCGGTGATATCGTCGACCTGCACTTTCAGATGATTGGCTTCGAGCACCGATTCCGGTCGCTGCACCTGGCTGACGTTGGCCATCACCGTGAGGACATGACTGGCGCCGGTGGCTTTGACGGTGTCGGGAAGGGCGGCGAGCGAGCAAACGTGAATCATGGCGGTCCTTTTGTCGGGGCAATTATAGGCCCGCGCGCGCGACGGCGGAAGCCGGTTAAGGTGCCGATGCTCACGGGTGCAAGGCGGCAAACCGCGTCAGAAACCGCTTCTCGGCCTTGGCCGCGGTCCAGGGCGTCAGATAGTCTTGTTGCATCGCGGTGGGCAAACCGGGATCGCGGCCGAACAGGCGCTTTGCCTCAGCTTCCGCAAATCCCGCAAGCTGCGTCGCTTCGAGATAGGCCGCCCCCCGGTCGGCGGCCTTGATCGCTTGCGTGATTTTATCCGCCAGCACCGGAGGCAATCCGAAGCGGATGTGGATCGCCGACAATAGCCGCTTCTCGACGCCCTTGTAGTCGCCGCCAAGCACCGCCTTGAACGGCGAGATCATGTCGCCGATAACATATTCCGGCGCATCGTGCAGCAAGGCGGCGAGCCGCAGGCTGACATCGACACGCGGCGCCTGTTCGCGCATCACGGCTTCGACCAGGAGCGTGTGCTGCGCCACCGAGAAAATATGAGCGCCGCGGGTCTGGCCGTTCCAGCGTGCGACGCGCGCCAGACCATGGGCGATGTCGGCGATCTCGATGTCGAGCGGCGAGGGGTCCAGCAGATCGAGCCGTCGTCCCGACAGCATGCGCTGCCAGACGCGGGTGGACGATGCGGCGGACGGTTTTCGCGCGGTCATTTTGCTTTGAGGCGCGGCGTGCGAAGTTTTTTGGCGCTGGTTTGGTGACAGAAGCAGGTGACCAGATGGTCGTTGACCATGCCGGTCGCCTGCATGAAGGCATAGACAATGGTCGGACCGACGAACTTGAATCCGCGCGCCGACAGTTCCTTGGACATCTTGATCGACTGCGGCGTCGATACCGGCACGCTGGCGGTGGTCTTGAAGTTGTTGACCTTCGGCTTGCCGTCGACGAACTCCCACAGGAATTTCGAGAAGCCGGCGCCTTCCTCCATGATCTTCAGATAGGATTTAGCACTGTTGACCGCGCCTTCGATCTTGGCGCGGTTGCGGACGATGCCGGCATCGTTCATCAGCGCATGAACTTTTTTCTCGCTGTAGCGCGCAATCTTCTCCGGCTGAAAATCGTCGAACGCCTTTCGAAAATTGTCGCGCTTGCGCAGGATCGTGATCCAGGACAGCCCGGCCTGGAAACCGTCGAGAATGAGTTTTTCGTACAGCGCGCGGTCGTCATATTCCGGCACGCCCCATTCGGTGTCGTGATAGGCCATGTAGAACGGATCTTCGCCGGGCCACGGGCACCGCGTCAGGCCATCTGCGTGCAGGCGCGCCGACCTCGTCATGCCACGGTCTGCTTCGGCGCGAGCAACAGGTCGTCCGGATCGGCGAGGCGGATGCCAAGACCACCCGATGTCAGCGGCGTTCCCGCCGCAATCGCGTCGGCGGCGCGATCGACCCTGATCAGCGCGAGGCCGTTGCGGCCGGCCGTCGAGCCGATCGTGCCCACCGATTTGTCGCCGGCCAGAATTGGCGTACCCGGCTCCGGCGAAAAATCTTCGAGAACGATGCGAACCGTTCGGGTACGTGCGGTGCCGCGATGCTGCATCCGCGACACCACCTCTTGCCCGACATAACAGCCCTTGTCGAAATCGACGCCGTGCAGGCGATCCATGTTGGTTTCATGCGGAAACGCATCGCCATACATGAAGTCGAGGCCGCCGCGCGGAACGCCCGACGCGATGCGATGCGCCTCATAGGCGGCGCTGTCTGCCATTTCGGCGCCGATCAGATCGGCGGTCTTTGGCGCCAGTTCCTCGGGCACGAGAATCCGCCATCCCAGTGCCTGACTGCGCGGGTCGGAGAACGCCAGATCGGGTTTTACGGTGGAATTCGCCATCCCAGACCGCGAGCACGCCGAGTCCATCGGACAGGTTTTCGACGGTCACCTTGGCGCGCAATTTGTAGAAGCCAAGCTTGGCGGCGAGGCCTTGCGCCAGCGCGCGCGGGCAGTCGATCAGGAACCCGCCGCCGTGACCGGATGGCGCTTCCGTCATTAGAAAATCCACCGTTATCTTGCCTTGCGGCGTCAGCAACGCCCCGAACCGGCCGAGGCCGGGGCGAAGCAGCGTGACATCGGTGGTGACAAGGCCGTTGAGAAAGTCGCGGGCGTCGGTGCCGCTGACCTTGACCACGCCCCGGTCGGGAAGAAACGCTGCTTTCATGCGGAATTCTCTGGGAAGTTCACGGGTAGGGCCCGGAGTTTCCTGGGGAAACGCCAGCGCCGGATATCGTATGCCAACGTAAGCCGCTAAGGTGCTGGGAACAAGGCCCGGCGCCTGGCGTCGACCTCATCCTGAGGAGCGGGCGCAGCCCGCGTCTCGAAGGATGGCAACCGGCACTGCACGTGTTCCATGCTTCGGGACGTCCCTTCCGGGCCTCCTCAGCATGAGGGGTGACCGAATACGAGGAACGATGACCCAAACTTTTGATGTGATTCTAAGATCCGGCACCGTGGTCAATCAGGACGGCGAGGGCGTGTGCGATATCGGCATCGTGGGTGGCCGTATCGCGGAAATCGGCGGGCTTGGACAGGCCTCGGCCGCCGAGGTGATCGACTGCAAGGGCCTGCATATCCTGCCCGGCGTGATCGACACCCAGGTCCACTTTCGCGAGCCGGGCCAGACTCACAAGGAAGACCTCGAAACCGGTTCGCGCAGTGCGGTCATGGGCGGCGTCACGGCGGTGTTCGAAATGCCGAACACCGATCCCTTGACCATCACCGAGCAGACCTTTGCCGACAAGATAAAGCGCGGCCATCATCGCATGCATTGCGATTTTGCCTTCTTCATCGGCGGCACCCGCGAGAACGTGGCTGATTTGCCGGAGCTGGAACGCGCACCCGGCTGTGCCGGCGTCAAAGTGTTCATCGGTTCTTCCACCGGCGCGCTATTGGTCGAGGATGACGAAAGCCTGCGGCGGATTTTTCAGGTCATAAAGCGGCGCGCCTCGTTTCATGCCGAGGACGAGTATCGCCTCAACGAGCGTAAACCGCTGCGCATCGAAGGCGATCCGCGGTCGCATCCGGTGTGGCGCGACGAGGAAGCGGCGCTGCTGGCGACCCAGCGGCTGGTCAAACTCGCGCATGAAACCGGAAAACGCATTCACGTGCTGCACATCTCGACCAAGCAAGAGATCGAGTATTTGCGCGACCACAAGGATGTCGCTTCCTGCGAAGCAACTCCGCATCACCTCACGCTGGCGGCGCCGGAATGTTATGAACGGCTCGGCACCCGTGCGCAGATGAATCCGCCGGTGCGATCGGCCGATCACCGCGCCGGCATCTGGCGCGGCATCGAGCAGGGCATCATCGACGTGCTCGGCTCCGATCACGCCCCGCATACGCTTGAGGAAAAAGCCAAGACCTACCCGGCTTCGCCGTCGGGCATGACCGGGGTGCAGACGCTGGTCCCGTTGATGCTCGACCACGTCAACGCCGGGCGGTTATCGCTGGCGCGCTTCGTCGATCTTTCCAGCGCAGGTCCGGCACGGCTGTTCAACATCGCCTGCAAGGGGCGCATCGCGGCGGGCTATGACGCGGATTTCACCGTGGTCGATCTCAAGCGCAGCGAGACCATCACCAATCAATGGGTCGCCTCCCGCGCCGGCTGGACGCCCTATGACGGCGTGCGCGTCACCGGCTGGCCGGTCGGCACGTTTGTGCGGGGCCGCCGCGTGATGTGGCAGGGCGAGTTGACAGGGGCTTCGACCGGCGAGCCGGTGCGGTTTCTGGAGACGCTGCGGGGGTAGGCCGTTCTTACTGCTTCGCCAGCGAAATCGAAAACTCGCCGTTGCGGACGCGGGTCGGCAAGCCCTCGACGAATTTTGCGACGGCGTCTTCGCCGTAGGTGTTGACCAGTTCGGCGAAAGCCGCGAACAGGCTCGCCTGCGCCAGGCAGTCGCCATCGACGCCATCGTGCCGCGCCTCCGCCCAGGCCTCGTTGAGATAGCTCAGCGCCGCCTGTTTCTGTTCGTGGTCGGGCAGCGGGTCGCGGGCGGTTGTGAAGGTCACTGGATGGCTCATGAAACTCTGGCGGGCTGCGCGCGATCCAGGGCGGAAGGCGTCGAATGCGCGAGGTTTAGCATGCAGCACGGCGCCGCCTAGGCCACATCTTTAGGAAAGGTTAACGGCGCTTGCCGCCTTTGACCGGCTTTCCCCAAACAACCGGAACCGGCCCGGCCGCGGCCGCGCGGCTCAATCGAGCGGCCGATGGATGTGGTCGAGGACCGCGCGCGGCGTGGCGCAGACATGGCTGGCGCCGGCCCCGATCAGCTCCTCCCGGCTGCCATATCCGTACAGCACGCCGATCGCGCCCATGCCGTTGTTCTTCGCGCCGATCATGTCGTGGCTGCGGTCGCCGATCATCAGCGCCTGCGACGCCTCTACGCCTGTCTTGTCGAGGGCGTAGGCCAGGAGATCGGTCTTGTGGACGCGGGTGCCGTCCAGTTCCGAACCGAACACGTACTCGAAATAATCGGTCAGGCCGAAATGTTCGATGATCCTGATAGCGAAGACCCGCGGCTTGCTGGTGGCGACGAACATGCGGCGCCCCGACTGACCTAGCGTCGCCAACACGTCTGTGATGCCTGGGTAGAGGCTGTTCTCGTAGAGACCGACATCGGCGAATTGTTCCCGATAGAACGATACCGCAAGGTCAGCGCGATCTTCGCCGCCCAGTATCGTTGCAAAGCTGGCGCGAAGCGGCGGTCCGATACACCACGTCAGTTCGTCCTGCGATGGCACCGGCAGATCCAGTTTTTGCAGCGCATATTGGATCGAACCGGTGATGCCGGGTTTCGGATCCGTCAGCGTGCCGTCGAGA
Organism: uncultured Alphaproteobacteria bacterium; assembly: GCA_963742695.1. GTDB lineage: Bacteria > Pseudomonadota > Alphaproteobacteria > Rhizobiales > Xanthobacteraceae > Bradyrhizobium. The sequence goes on along the minus strand of CAVUNF010000012.1, from coordinate 29,292 downwards.
TCGAAGTAAATCGCGTCCATGTCAGTTGGCATAGCGGGCGGTCAGATCCCGCGAGATCTTCGAGCCTTCCTCGATGTAGCGGCGGATCGCGACCGAGGCTGCCGGCGTGCAGGTCCGGTAGGTCTGCTGAAAGCCGTTATAGCCGCGGTTGAAGCCCGCGATCATGCGCGAGCGGCGGTCGCCGGAGGGGGTTTCGGCATCGACCAGCGCCTGCATTTCATTGCGCCATTTCGGGCCTTCATTGGTGCCGCAAATGCCTCGCAAATAATGCAGGGTGCCGAGGATTTCGGCCAGCCGAAGCAGCTCGCCATCGAACGGCGCGGCCGCATCCTGGGCCCGCGCGGGGCCTGAGATACATGCCGAGATGAGGAGGAAAACGGCGAGAAACAGCTTTGCCATGAATGGGTCCGGGACCGCCGTGATATGCCTTTTCAATGCGCTGGAAGCAAGGCGCGGGTGGCTCGGGGTCTGATGCGCTTCTCAGGTCTGCAGCAGGCGCCGGGCGGCCTCGATGACTTCCTGCAAGCCCCCGGTGAGCTTGAGATCGCCGAGATGATCCGGTGCCAGCCACTTGAAGTCGTCCAATTCGTCGTTCAGTACGGGCTCGCCCGCGCTCCAGCGCGCCGCGAACGACATGATCAGATAATGCCCGCTGCCGGGAGGCGGCCCGGGCACCACCTCGCGCCATCCGGCGAGGCCGACGATGTCGATTTTCAGCGCGGTTTCCTCATCGACTTCCCGATGCAGGGCGGTGTGCAGAGTCTCGCCGAATTCGACCCGGCCGCCGGGCAGCGAATAAAACCCCTTGGCGGGCGAGCGGGCGCGGCGCACCAGCAGGATCTTGTCATCGCGAAAGATCGCGGCTGAGACGGCGAGCTGGGGATGCGACGGCTGGATCGGCGACGTCACGGCGCTCAGTGGGTCATGATGTAGTCGACGTCGGACTCGCTGCCGCCATTGATGATGCCGCCGGCCAGCGCCACCAGCGGCTTGACCCAGCCGGTGGCCTGTTCGGCCAGCGTGGCACGGGTCTTGTCCTGCTTGACCTCGCGCATCGCAGTCCCGACCGCGGTCAGGATCGAGGTCATGGCGCTGGCGATATTGTCGAACTCGGTGCGGATATGTTCATCGGCGGTTTCATAGGCCTCGATCGCGAGGTCGCGCGCCTTGAAATTCGACTTGGTGAAATGCTCGGCATAGGACAGCGGGTGCCATTCGAGGAAATCCTCGGCGCATTCCGGCATGTCCGGGATCATTTCGAGCAGCATGATGGCTTCATTGAAATGGTTCAGGTAGTCGGTGGCAAGCCCGGTGCGGGGATTGATGTTGGCGGCGCGCAGTTGGGCGGCTCGCGCCTCCTGATCGGGGCTCGCCTGGCCGGATCGCGCGGGTTTGGAAGCCGTGGATGTCATCTCCCGCAGTCTTAACGTTTGGGGTTAAAAGGAACTGAACGGAACCCTATCTGGGCCTCAGAATGTGTGGACGATTCGTCATAACCTCGGCTCCGGAAGCCCTGCGGCAGCTTTTCGGCTATATCGACCAGCCGAATTTCCCGCCCAGGTATAATGTCGCCCCGACCCAACCCATACCTGTGGTGATCATCGAGAACGGCGTCCGCCATTTCCGCCTGATGCGCTGGGGCCTGTGGCCGGCCTGGGTCAAGGACCCGCGCAAATTCAGCCTGCTGATCAATGCGCGGGCCGAAACGGTGCAGGAGAAGCCGGCGTTCAAGAATGCGATCAGGCGGCGGCGCTGCCTGATCCCGGCGGATGGCTATTATGAATGGCAGGCTTCCGGGACCCGCAAGCGGCCGCACTTCATCCACCGCCGCGACGGCGCGCCGATCGGTTTTGCCGGGCTTGCGGAAACCTGGATCGGCCCGAACGGCGAGGAGCTCGACACCGTGGCGATCGTCACCGCCGCGGCGAGTGCCGATCTTTCGGTGCTGCATCACCGCGTGCCGGTGACGATCGCTCCCGGCGATTTCGAGCGCTGGCTCGACTGCAGCGATGACAGCGCCGACCGCGTGATGACGCTGATGGTTGCGCCCGGCGAAGGCGAATTCGCCTGGCACGAGATTTCGACCAGGGTCAATCGCGTCGCCAATGACGACGCGCAACTGGTCCTTCCCATTACGGCGGAACAGCTGGCGGCCGAGGAGCCGAAGCCTGCGAAGCGGGCAAACCAGCGCAAGCCGGCGGCGGCGGCGTCCGAGGATGACGGGCAGGGGTCGTTGTTCTAGTCCCATCTCAACCGGCAACGCCGAGCAATTCCTTCAGCTTCAGCACCGCGCTATCCGGCGTCGTCAGCACCGGTCGGCCGGTCGCCTCGGCGACCAATGCTGCCGCCGGCGCCATGCTGTATTGCGCGAGTGCAATCAGGTCGCAGTCGCGCAGATCGCGTGACGCTTCGACGACCAGGCGATCATGTTCCGCGCGGTCGCCGCGATCCAGTGCCGCCAGCGCGCCAGCCGCCAGTTTAGGCACCACCTCGACGGAGCCGGGAAATTCACTGGGCATCGACACCAGCGTCGGCGGAAACGTCGAGAGCAGGCCGATCCGGTGGCCGCGCGTGACGGCCTGCTCGATCATCGCCTGATTGGGCTTGAGCACCGGCATCGCTGCGTGCTCGCGCGCGACCGCCTCGATGCAGGGGCCGAAGGCCGAGCAGGTGAACAGGATCGCATCGGCGCCGGTGGAGGCCACGTAATTTCCGATCGACAGGAAGCGCCCCGTCATCGCCTCGGTGAGGCGGCCATCACGCGCGAGATCGGCCGACAGGCTGTCGTCGAGCAGGTTCATCAGGCTGGCGTCCGGCCAAAGTCTTGCGAACGAAGCCTCGATCGGGACGATGGAGTGTTTCAGGGCGTGGATCAGAGCGATGCGCATGGTGTTCAATCTGGCTGGATGCCTTTGGAAGTGTCAACGCAACCCGTCAAGCCGCGGCTGGTTAAGGCGTCAGCTCGCGGCCGTCGAGCCATTTCGCGTAAATGATGCGTTGCTGCTCGCCATAGCCGATCGATTGGTAGAACGCCTGAACCTTGGTGTTGTCGGGCCGCACCATCAGTTGCATTTTTTCGATGCCGCGTCGCGCGCAGCCAATCCTCGGCCGCGTTCATGATCGTGCGGCCATGGCCCTTGCCGCGATGCTCGGGATCGGTTGCGACGTAATAGACCCAGCCGCGATGGCCGTCATGCCCGACCATCGCGGTGGCGACGATGGCGCCGCCGTCACGCCCGACCAGAACCGTCGCATTTTGTCCTTTGCGCGCCAGCGCGATGTCTGCCGCAGGATCGTTCCAGGGCCGCGTCAGCCCGCAACGCTGCCACAGCGCGATAACATCGGCGACATCGACATCCCCGATGTCGGCAATCGACAGCGCTGCGGCAGGGGCGGTCGGTGCCATCGCTACAGCACCTTGCCCGGATTCATGATGCCGAGCGGATCGAGCATCGCCTTGACGGCGCGCATCAGCTCGATCGCGACCTTGTCCTTTACCTCGGGCAGTTCGTCGCGCTTGAGCACGCCGATGCCGTGCTCGGCCGAGATCGATCCGCCCATCCGCAGCACGATGTCGAACACGACCGCGTTGACCTCGTGCCAGCGGCCCATGAAATCGGCGGTGTCGCCGCCGATCGGCTGGCTGACATTATAATGGATATTGCCGTCGCCGAGATGGCCGAACGGCACCGGCCGTGAACCCGGCATCAGCTTGACGACGGCGGCGTTGGCCTGTTCGATGAAATCGGGGACCGCTGCGACCGGCACCGAAATGTCGTGCTTGATCGAGCCGCCCTCGGGCTTCTGCGCCGCCGACATCTCGTCGCGCAGTTTCCAGAACGCGGTGCGCTGGCTGAGGTTGGCTGCGATCGACGGCGTCGTCGACGATGCCGTCCTCGAGGCCTTTGGCCAGGATCGCCTCCAGCGTGGCGCGGGCGTCATCGCGCGGCGACGACAGCTCCATCAGCACATACCAGGGATGCTTGTTATCAAGGGGATCGCGGACGTCGATGCCGTGACGCACGCTGAAATCGACCGCGATATCGGACAGCAGCTCGAAGCTGGTGAGGGTGCCGGCGGCCTCGTTCTGCGAAATCGACAGCAGCTTGAGCGCTTCGACAGGCGATTTGAGGCCGACAAAGCCGGTCTCCACCGCGCGCGGCCTTGGAAACAGCTTTCAGCGTCGCCGCGGTGATGATGCCGAGCGTGCCTTCGGCGCCGATGAACAGATTGCGCAGGTCGTAGCCGGTGTTGTCCTTTTTCAGCTTCGACAGCGCATTCAAAATGCGCCCGTCGGCCAGCACCACTTCGAGCCCGAGCGCCATCTCGCGCGCCACCCCATAGGCCAGCGCCGTGGTGCCGCCGGCATTGGTGGAGAGATTGCCGCCGATGGTGCAGCTTCCTTCGGCGCCGAGCGACAGCGGGAACAGCCGGTCGACCTCGGCGGCGCGCTGCTGCGCGATCTGCAGCACCACGCCGGCCTCGCAGGTCATGGTGTTGGAGGCGGCGTCGATCTCGCGAATCTTGTCCAGCCGCCGCGTCGAGATCACCACCTCGCCATGGTGCGGGGTCTGTCCGCCGACCAGGCCGGTATTGCCGCCCTGCGGCACCAGCGCGATCCGGTGCTCGCTGGCAAGCTTGCAGATCGCGGAAACTTCCGCGGTCGAGCCCGGCCGCAACACCAGCGGCGATCGTCCGTGAAACAGGTCGCGCTCCTCGGTGAGGTAGGGCGCGATATCGGCGGCATCGGTGACCGCATATTTGTCGCCGACGATTTTGCGGAAGCGCGCGATCAGTTCGGGCGAGAGCGGCGGCAATGAAGGTTGCCGGAAGGCTGGACGATATTCATCTTGGTCTCTTGTTCTTATTCAGTCCCGCCCCATCGCGGCGCGGCGCAGCCGGTCATTGATGGCTTCGCCGAGCCCATGCTGCGGGATCGGCATGACCGCGATGGCGCGCGCGCCACGGAGGTCGAGCGCACGAAGATAGCCGAAAAGATTGGCGGCGGCCTCATCGACATTGCTCCGAGGTGACAGATTCATCACCACCGCGGCGGCGTCCGCCCCCGGCACCGCAGCGGGACCGAACGCCAGCAGCGCCTCGCCGGCCTCGACGCTGTCGGCATTGAGCCGCACCGGCGTGCGCGGCGCGTAATGCGAGGCCAGCATGCCCGGCGCCAGCGGCTGGCCGCTCTCGCTGGCGGCATCCTCAGGCGGCTGCACCAGCGCGCGGCCGAGCACGCGTTCGATTTCCTCGCGCGGCAGCCCGCCGGGGCGCAGCAGCATCGGCGCCTCGAAGCATCCGACAATGGTGGATTCGACGCCGACCGCGACCGCGCCGCCGTCGACGATCAGATCGATGCGCCCCGCGAGATCGGTTTGCACATGCGCGGCCGTGGTCGGCGACACATGACCCGACAAATTCGCCGATGGCGCCACCACCGCCCCGCCGAACGCGCGCAGAATCGCCCGCGCCACCGGATGCGCCGGAATCCGGATCGCGATGGTGTCGAGCCCGGCGGTGGCCAGATCAGCCACGCTGCAATCTGCGGTTTTCGGCAGCACCAGCGTCAGCGGCCCCGGCCAGAACGCCTCGGCCAGGGCGGTCGCCTGGGCGTCGAAACGGCCGATTCTTCGCGCGGCGTCGAGATCGCCGACATGGGCGATCAGCGGATTGAACGCCGGCCGGCCCTTGGCCTGATAGAGCCGCGCGATCGCCGCGGGGTTGCCGGCGTCGGCGCCGAGGCCATAGACGGTCTCGGTCGGGAACGCGACCAGCCCGCCGCCTGCGAGGCAAGCCGCCGCTGCGGCCACCGCGGCCTCGTTTGCGGCCAGAATCTGCGTTGTCAGGCCCACATTCACGGGATTTGGCGTCCTCAATTCGGCTTCTTGCGGTGTGCGAACGCCAAGGCTATAAGCCGCGTTCTTGTCGGAGTGTGGCTCAGCCCGGTAGAGCACTGCGTTCGGGACGCAGGGGTCGCAGGTTCAAATCCTGCCACTCCGACCAAGTCGATTTCGAAGGGCGTTTTGCCTGCTTTCCCGAGCGCTTTCAAGGCTAACTCCCCGGTCCGAGGTCTGAAACCGCCCGCGACTGTCGTACCCCGCGCATGCGGGAATCCAGTGTTCCGCGCCTTCTCGATTCCATCACTGACGCCTCCGAATACTGGATCATCCGCTTTGGCGGATGATGACAGCTGACGGTGTGGCGCAGCTTCGCGATCTCGCGACGCATTTCGCCCGAGGTTTGCTATCGAGTTTCCTTGCCCTCCAAACAGAGGGCGCAGGGAAGACCGGGTGCGCGCTGCACCCGCGGTCTCATGTGCAATTGTGCGAAAAGGGCGCACATGAGCATACAGGTCCAGCGGAGAGCATCCGGCCTTCCCTGCGCAATGGCTTTACGGCTTATGCCGTGATCTCCCCGGCGACGAATTCTTTGTTGTCACCGTCGCTGGCGAATATGGTTTGTCTAAACCCGGTTGGGTCGACGCGCCTTCACCAACTTGACATCAGCAACGGATGCCGGAACCACACGGTTTTGCCGTACGCAGCAACGTCGTTCGTCTGCGTGCTGTTGATCGCTCACGAGCAAGCTCGCCCTGCGATTACGTTTCACGCCCGACGCTGCCGCGTCCACCGCAACCCGTCCCGCGTTCGTGACGCTGGCCAACGCCCCTCTGGGTGGGACGGGATGCGATTGGATATAGTTTTGATTTGGGGAGTCGCGAAGCGAAATATTTTCGGAAAATCAGAAAATATGATTTGACAGGGTGTTCGCGCGACTACCCGACGGGTTGCGGTTTTTTCGCGCAACCCGGATAGACCAACGGTCCGTGAACCGGCATTTCGGTCAATCGGGATGGCGTGGCAGCCGGACGCCTGAAGTTGTTGCGTCGGAACTTGTCCGTCCCGTACAGTCGCGCCGCAGCCGATCGCGCATCTTCGCCATCGTAGCCGGAGGTAGACAGCAACATGCCGGGGCCCGCGCGCACGCGGCGGCTGATATCGCCGCTCGTCATGAACTACGGGATTGCAGTTCTGTCGGTGGCTGTGGCCGTGATCGCGAATGTCGCGTTCAATCGCCTGATCGGGGCCGAGCCATCGGCCTCGATGTTTCTTTGCGCGATCATGCTGACGGCGTGGATCGGCGGCACCGGCCCCGCGTTGCTCGCAGCGCCACCGGCCCTTCTGGCTTACGCATTCTTGTTGACGCAGCCGGAATATTCGTTCGCCCTTCCGCTCAAGAATGTTCCGCGGGTTGCACTGTTCGCCGTCGCGGCCTGCCTTGTGGTGCTGTTGAGCGCGGCGCAGAGACGATCAACCGGCTTGCTCCGGCGGGCGCATGACGCGCAGCAGGCGGCGGTAGAGGAGCTGCAAAAGCTCAATGACGCGTTGAGTACCGAGAATACCGAGCGCAGACAGATAGAGGAACGCGCGAGCCGGGCCGAACGAGAACTTCGGTTGCTCGTCGATACAATCCCGGTGTTGGCCGTGCGTTACCGCGCCGATGGGTTCATGGAATTTCGCAACAAGCACTGGCGGGATTATACCGGACTTTCGCAGGACAATCTGGAAGGCTTTCGGTGGGGAGGCGCGCTGCATCCCGACGATGTCGAGATGGTCGAGCGGGAGTGGCGCGCTCATATCGCTACCGGCGAGCCGTTCGAGCTGGAACAGCGGATGCGAAGGGCCGACGGAGAATACCGATGGCACTGGTGCCGGCGCGTGCCGCTGCACGACGAAGCCGGCAAGGTGATCAACTGGTACGGCGTCGCATTCGATATCGACGATCGCAAGCACGCTGAAAATGCGCTGCGACGGAGCGAAGCCGAACTGGTCCAGGCCAGGCATGAATCCCAGCTGATCATCGATACGGTGCCGATATTGATGCTTCGTCATCGCGCCGACGGCATCATCGATTTCGTCAACAAGGTCGGGCGCGACTACAGCGGACGCTCAACGACGAAATGGACGACACGTACCAGCATCATCACTCATCCCGACGATGTTCCGCGGCTTGAAGCGGCCTGGGATGTCGCGTTGGCGACGGGCGAGCCGTTCGAGACCGAAGCGCGGCTGCAAAGAGCCGATGGTGAATATCGCTGGTTCGCCACCCGGCGCGTGCCGCTGCGCGATGCCGGTGGAGCGGTGATCGCATGGTACGCCGCGACCTATGACATCGAGGACCGGAAGCGGGCAGAGCACGCGCTGCGGCGCAGCGAGGCGGATCTCGTCAAAGCGAGGCAGGACCTGCAGTTGACGATCGATACGATCGACGCAATGGTCGTCGTCCTCGACCAGGACGGCAAGGCTTATTTCGCGAACCGTCCGGCGCAGGAATTTATTGGCAAGGACTTTTCGGTCGAGAACGTACGCGATCTGATTCATCCCGATGATCGCGAGATGGTTGATCGCCTCTGGCGTACTCACCTCGTGAGCGGCGAGCCGTTCCACACCGAGCAACGCATGCTGCGCGCGGATGGTCAGTATCGATGGAACCATATGACGCGCGTGCCGCTGCACGACGAGAGCGGCAAGGTCATCAAATGGTACGGATCCGGCTATGACATCGAAGACAGAAAGCGCGCCGAGACCGCCTTGCGTGCCAGCGAAGCGCAGTTGGCCGCGGCTCGCCGCGAACTCGAGCTCACGATCGATTCAATCCCGGTCATGGTGTCGACTTTTGAGGCCGACGGCACCCGCCGGTTCGTCAATAAGACGTGGCAGGATTACACCGGCCACACCCAGGAAGCAGCGACCGGAGAGGGATTGAATACCTCGGGCTATTATCATCCCGATGACGTCGAGCGATTCGATAGCGCATGGCGCGCTGCGCAGGCCAAAGGCGAGATGCTGTCTGTGGATGTGCGTACGCGAAGGGCCGACGGCGCCTATCGATGGTACACCATGCGTCGCGCGCCACAACGCGATGAGAACGGAAAGATCGTCAAATGGTATTCGGTCGGCGTCGATATTGAGGACCAAAGGATTGCCGAGACCGAAGCCAAAAAGTCGCAGGAAACATTGCGGGTCGCACAATCCGCGCTGGCTCACGCCAGCCGCGTGGCGACGCTCGGCGAAATAAGCGCGTCGATCGCCCATGAGGTGAACCAACCGCTCGCCGCGATCGTCGCCAATGGGCAGGCGTGCCTGCGCTTTCTTGCGGCGCGAAACACCTGACCTGAACGATGTGAGGGGTACCGTCGAATGGATCGTCAAGGATGGCAACCGGGCGGGCGAGGTGATCCAGCGCGTCCGCGGGCTGCTGAAGAAAGCGGATGCCCAGAAGCCGCCGCTAGACGTCAATGACACCATCAACGAGGTCGCCGCTCTGCTGCAGCACGAGCTGGCCGCGCAACATGTGACGCTGCGGCTGGAATTGGCGCCTGCGCTTCCCCTGACGATCGCGGATCGGGTGCAGCTTCAGCAGGTGATCATCAATCTGGTCATGAACGGTGCCGAGGCGATGCAGGCGGTCACGGACCGGCGGCGGGCATTGGTGATCCAATCGCATCGGGATGAAGCGGATCAGGTCGTGGTCACCGTAACCGACAGTGGTATCGGTATTCCGGCGGAGACGGCGGCCCGTCTGTTTGACGCTTTTTTCAGCACCAAGCCGAGCGGGCTGGGGATCGGGCTTTCGATCTGCCGTTCGATCATCGCCGACCATGGCGGACGATTATGGGCAACGGACAATGCCGCGGGGCCGGGCGCCACGTTCCAATTCGCCCTGCCGTCGCACCAACACGGCGCGATGTGAGTCGGAAGCTGGCAAACATGCCCGGCGTTTCGTATACGTGCCGGCGGCAGAGGGTATGGATCCTGCTCTATCGGCCATCGCGCCCCGTCCCGGTGCGCCGGTCTGCCGGTTCTGGTGTCTGGCGATGAACGATAAGAACACGTTGCAACAAATCGTTTTGGTCGTCGACGACGACGAATCGATGCGGGTAGCGTTGAGCTACCTGTTCCAGTCGATGAACCTTCCGGTCAAGGTGTTCAGCTCGGCCGCTGAATTGCTCCAGAGCAAGCTTCCGGATATTGCCAGCTGCCTGGTGCTCGACATCAGGCTGCCGGGCGTCAGCGGCCTCGAGTTTCAGGATGTGCTGGCAAAATCCGGGATCCACATTCCGATCATCTTCATGACGGGGCATGGCGACATTCCGATGTCGGTGAAGGCGATGAAAGCCGGCGCCGTGGATTTCCTGACCAAGCCGTTCCGCGATCAGGACATGCTGGATGCCGTCACCCGGGCGCTCGAGCAGGACCGCAAGCGGCGCCAGGGCGAAAGCGCGGCATCCGGGCTGCGGCAGCGCTACGAAACGCTGAGCCCCAGGCGAGCGCGAAGTGCTGGTCCACGTCACGTCAGGGCTGATGAACAAGCAAACCGCCGGCCTGCTGCAGCTCAGCGAAATCACCGTCAAAATTCATCGGGGCCATGTGATGAAGAAGATGGAAGCGCGGTCACTGGCGGAACTGGTCAAGATGGCCGAGATGCTCGGGATCCATCGAAAAAACCCGTAGATACAAACCTAAGTATGATTTTCCGGACAAGGACTTAGGGTGCATTCTGGATCCCGGACCATGTTGCGAGGGCAAATATGCTGATCGCCGTCCCAGGATAGGTTGTTTTGACTGCAGTCCCGGTAATCTCGGTTATTGATGACGACGCATCGGTTCGTGGCGCGCTAAACAATCTCCTGAGATCGCTCGGATACATCGTCCACGTGTTTCCCTCCGCGAAGGCCTTCCTGCAATCGCTGCAGCTGACCAACACCTGGTGCGTGATATCAGACGTCCGCATGCCTGAGATGAGCGGGGTCGAACTGCAATCGCGGTTGCGGGCCCAGGGAAACCAGATGCCTTTCATCTTCGTCACCGCCGTTGCCGACGAGAGCGTTCGCGCCCGCGCGCTCGGGGATGGCGCAATCTGCTTCCTGACCAAGCCGTTCGACGAGGACGTGCTGATCCGTTGTCTTGGCACGGTAATCGACCGTCGCGGCCCCAATAGCTGACCGCGCAAGCGCGGGCCGCATTATTCAAAAGTTGATCATACCTACGTTTCGATCCGGCAACCGCATGGACGATTGGTCCAGGCCGCCACAGCGAGCATCTTCCTCTGCATAAACAAGAGCCGAAGCGAGGCTCATTGCACCAGGGAGAAAGTTCATGTCTGCAATGCCGACCAAAGGTCTCTCTATCGTTCCGGTGACATTGCTGGCGCTGGCCATGATGCTGCCGGCGGACGCGGTTCCGGCCCAGACGGCTGTCACGCAAGGCGTGGCGGCGAGTGGGCCACAAGCAGCGGCGGCGCGAGACGATCTGGCGGGCAAGCTTAGCAGGCGCATAGTCCAACGCTCGGCGATATCAATTCCAGGTCGCGAGATCGTGCAGGTCGAGACCTTGATTCCGGCCGGTGTCGAATTCGGATGGCACACCCATCCCGGAGAAGAGGTCGGCTACATCGTCGCCGGCGAGGTCGAGATGATGGTGCAGGGACGCGCCAATGTCGTGCTGCACGCCGGCGACGGATTCATCATCCCGCCGCGGACGCCGCATAACGCGCGCGACCTCGGCCCGGAAACCGGGCGGATGCTGTCGACCTACATCGTCGAGACCGGACGAGGCGCTCGCGACGTTCGTGGATTCACACGCTCAGAAGTAGCGGCAAAGCCCAGGGAGATGACGATGCGTACGCAGCCAGCTTCAGAAGTGATCAACCAGGACAGGCGTCAGCTCCTGACCAACGCTGCATGGGGATTTGCAGCGGCCGGTGTCGCCGGCCTGTTTCCTGCAGAGGCCGCATTCGCCGCGCCAAGCGACGCGATCCGTCCGTTCCGTGTCGATATTCCCGAGCAAGACCTTGTCGACCTCCGCCGCCGTGTACGGGCAACGCGCTGGCCCGATCCGGAAACCGTCGCGGATCAGTCGCAAGGCGTGCAATTGAACAAGCTCCAGGAGATCGTGCGCTACTGGGGTACGGACTACGACTGGCGAAAAATCGAAGCAAGGCTGAATGCGCTTCCGCAGTTCGTGACCACGATCGACGGCCTCGACATTCATTTCATCCATGTCCGCTCGCGTCATCCGAATGCCTTGCCGCTGATCGTCACCCACGGCTGGCCGGGCTCGATCATGGAGCATCTGAAGGTCATCGGCCCGCTCACCGATCCCGTTGCACATGGCGGACGGGCGGAGGACGCCTTCGACATCGTCCTGCCGTCGATTCCCGGCTACGGCTTCTCCGGCAAGCCGACGGGCGCCGGCTGGAATCCCGATCGCATTGCGCAAGCCTGGGCGGAGCTGATGAAGCGCCTCGGCTATGTCAGGTATGTCGCGCAGGGCGGCGACTGGGGCGCCCCCATCACCAGTGCGATGGCGCGCCAGAAGGCTGCGGGACTGCTCGGCATTCACGTGAACCTGCCCGCGACGGTGCCGGCGGATATCGCCGCGGTGCTCGCCAGCGGTGGCGCTGCCCCGCAAGATCTCTCCGGCGTGGAACGCACGGCGTTCGACGCGCTGAGCACCTTCTACAAGAAATATCGCGCCTATGCCGCCATCATGGGCACGCGGCCGCAGACCGTCGGCTATTCCTTGACGGATTCCCCGGTCGGGCTGGCGGCCTGGATGTTCGACTACAACAACGGAGAGCCGCAGCGCCTGCTGAGCCGCGACGAGATGCTCGACGATGTCACGCTGTACTGGCTGACCAACACGGCGGTTTCATCGGCGCGGCTGTACTGGGAGACGATGGGCCAAAGCGTTCTGCTCTCGGCGGCACAGAAAACCACCGAGATTTCGCTACCGGTCGCCATCTCGGTATTCCCGGAGGAGGTCTATCGCGCTCCGGAGACATGGGCGCGGCGCGCCTACCGCAACCTGAGCTATTTCCGCGAAGTCGAGAAGGGCGGCCACTTTGCGGCATGGGAAGAGCCCGAGCTGTTTACGTCGGAACTTCGAGCCGCGTTCCGGCCACTACGCCAATCAACCTGAGAACAACTTCAAACATCGAGGAGAGAACCATGACCACTGCCATCAAAGAGAGACCCGTGACATCAGCTACCGAAACCCCGAAGGCGCGGACCGTCGACATGAAGCTCGAACTCATCGTCATCCCGGTGTCGGACCCCGATCGCGCCAAGGCATTTTACAGCAACCTCGGCTGGCGGCTCGACGCCGACTTCGCCTCGGGCGACGATTTTCGCGTGATGCAGTTCACGCCGCCGGGCTCGCCAGGCTCGGTGATCTTCGGCAAGAACGTCACCGCGGCGGCACCAGGCTCCGCGCAAGGGCTATATCTGATCGTCTCCGACGTTGAGGCCGCGCGCAAAGACCTGCTCAGCCGCGGCATCGAGGTCAGTGAAGTGTTCCACGGCGAAGCCGACAAATACGCCGGCCCGGACGAACCGTACCTGTTTGGCCGATCGCGGGTCAGCGGCCCCGATCCCGCGCACGGCAGCTATCGCTCGTTTGCCTCGTTCAGAGATCCCGATGGCAACGGCTGGGTGTTCCAGGAGATTACGGCGCGATTGGCCGGGCGCGTGGAAGGCGACACGAGCTTCGGTTCCTCGACCGATCTGGCGGCCGCACTGCGGCGCGCGGCGACGGCGCATGGCGAGCACGAGAAGCGGACCGGCGGCCAGCACGATGTCAACTGGCCGGACTGGTACGCCGAATACATCGTCCGCGAGCAAGCCGGCCAGGAGCTGCCGTTATAGGCCGGTTACGACATCATTTCATCGACGGGCGCCGGCCGGCATTGCGCCGGCGAGCCCGCCGAGGCGAGCAATACTTCCCGAACGCAATGACGCCGAAATCTGGCGGAGGCATCGATGAAAACGAGCAAACTGGTGCTGGCTGCGGTTCTCGCATTGGCGATCGGGGCGCTGAGTGTCGGCGTCGGCGCCGACCAAAGGGGGCAGTCAATGACGTCTACAGAGGAACGAGCGCCGGTCGCGCGCAGGTTCGCCGCTGGTGAATCGGGTAGCCCCGCCGGAATTGGCCTCGCTCGGGCGCGCCACCGAATGGCTGAATTCGCCAGCGCTCACGCCAGCGGATTTGCGCGGCAAAGTCGTCCTGGTCGATTTCTGGACCTACACCTGCATCAACTGGCGGCGCACGCTTCCCTTTGTGCGTGCCTGGGCCGAGAAATACCGGGATCAGGGACTGGTGGTGATCGGCGTTCACGCGCCGGAATTCTCTTTCGAGAAAAACCTGAGCAATGTTCGCTGGGCTTTGAAGGATACGCAGATCGATTACCCGGTTGCGGTCGACAACGATCATGCAATCTGGCGCGGTTTCAACAACCAGTATTGGCCGGCGCTGTATTTCATCGATGCGCAAGGCCGTGTTCGACATCATCATTTCGGCGAGGGCTCCTACGAGCAGTCCGAGACGATCATTCAGGAATTGCTCCGCGAGGCCGGAGCCAGTGATGTCAGCCGTGATCCGGTCAGGGTGGAGGCGCGCGGCCTCGACGTATCGGCCGATTGGGGCAATCTGAAATCGCCGGAAAATTATATCGGGTTTGCGCGCACCGAGAATTTTGCGTCGCCGGGCGGCGCGATGCGGGACGAGCCTCGCAGCTATGGACCGCCCGCGAAGCTGCGCTTGAACGAATGGGCGCTATCAGGCGATTGGACCATCAAGAAAGAGGCCACTCAACTCAACAAGGAAAATGGACGAATCACGTACCGCTTTCACGCCCGCGATCTTCATCTCGTCATGGGTCCGGCGGCGCCGGGAACGCCGGTGAGGTTTCGCGTGCTGATCGATGGACAGAAGCCGGGCGTGGCTCACGGCGTGGACGTTGACGAGCTTGGTAACGGCACGGTGACCGAACAGCGTCTCTATCAGCTGATCCGGCAACCCGGATCGGTCGCCGACCGCCAGTTCGAAATCGAGTTCCTTGATCCTGGTGTGGAAGCGTTCGCGTTTACATTCGGTTGAGATGCGTTGTGTCCAGACCTCGCGGGTGCGTGATGATCATGCGGATATCCTGGAGCGGTTCAATTGCAGCGGTCGCGCTCGCCGCCATCGTGCTTGTGGCGACCGTGCAGTTGGGCCCTTCGATGCTTGACGCGATCATGGCGGTCACCGATTTCGGATAGCGCGCCGCACCCCCTCTAAAGTTGATCATACCTACGTTTAGACCAGGCAACCGCATGGACGATTGGTTCAGCGCGCCGCGGCGCGCATCTTCCCTGCACACCATCAAGGGCCGATGCACGGCTCGTTTGCACCAGGGAGAATCTTCATGTCTGCGATGTCGTTATCGGCCCTAGAGATGACCGAACCAGCAACTCCCCGGCAGGTCAGGCTTGAGCGAATTACGCCGGCTTATTGGCGCGTGACGTTCGACCATCCGCCCCTGAATATCTTCGGTTACGAGACCATTCCGCAACTGGAAGAGATCGTCAAACTGATCGAACTCGATGCGGGCGTGAAGGTGGTGGTGTTCGACAGCGCCGTCGACGGATTCTTCCTTACCCATTTTGACTTCCTCGCCAAGCCGGAGGAGACGTCTGCCTCCCGGTGCGACCGGGCTGCAGCCGCTGCCGGATATGCTGGCGCGGCTCAGCCGTGCCCCGGTGGTATCGATCGCCTCGATTCGCGGACGCGCCACCGGGGTCGGCAGCGAGCTTGCGCTGGCCTGCGATCTGCGTTTCGCGAGCCGCGAAAAGGCCATCCTGTCGCAATGGGAAGTCGGCGCCGGCCTGGTGCCCGGCGGCGGCCCGATGGCGAGATTGCCGCGCCTGATCGGACGCGGGCGGGCGCTGGAAGTGCTGCTGGGCGCCGACGATGTCAACGGCGAACTCGCGCAGCTCTACGGCTATGTCAATCGTTCGCTGCCCGATGCCGAACTTGATGGTTTTGTCGATGCGCTGGCGCGGCGGATCGCGTCGTTCGACAAGCAGGCGATCGGCGAGACCAAGCATCTCGTCGACATTGCCAGCCTGCCCGCGGACGCGGACATCGCGCCGGAATGGGACGCGTTCATTGCGTCCACGCAACGACCCGCCACCCAGGCACGACTCAAGAAGCTGATGGAGCAGGGCTTTCACCGGCCGGGCGATGCGGAAAACCGTCTCGGTTACTACGTCGGCCAGCTCGGTCGGTGATCGGCAGCGACGCAAGACACTCAATATGGAGATCAGGATGTCCGAACAAATCAACCGTGCCCGCCGCTGTTTCTTTGGCACCGCAGCCGTGGGGCTTGCCGCCGCCCAGCTTGCCTTCAACGGTTCTGCGCAAGCGCAATCCCGAACCACCAAGCCGGCGGGCGTCGGCCCGATCAAGGCGGGCACCAACACATCATTTGCCTCATTGAAGCAGATCGATGCCGGCGTTCTCAATGTCGGCTACGCCGAAGCGGGGCCGAGCAACGGTCCGGTGGCCATCCTTCTGCACGGCTGGCCCTACGACATCCACACCTACGTCGACGTCGCGCCGCTGCTGGCGTCGGCCGGCTACCGGGTGATCGTGCCGCTATCTGCGCGGCTATGGCACGACGCGCTTTCTCTCCAACGACACCGTCCGCAACGGCCAGCAGTCGGCGATCGCGGTCGATGTCATCGCCTTGATGGACGCGCTCGGAATCGCGAAGGCAACCATCGCCGGCTGCGATTGGGGCGCGCGGACGGCCTGCATCGTCGCGGCGCTGTGGCCGGAGCGCTGCAAGGCGCTGGTCTCGGTGAGCGGCTATCTGATCGGCAGCGTCGAAGCCAACAAGATGCCGTTGCCGCCCAAGGCCGAGCTGCAATGGTGGTACCAGTATTATTTCGCCACCGAGCGTGGCCGGGCCGGCTACGAAAAATACCGGCGCGATTTCGCCAAGCTGATCTGGCAGATCGCATCGCCGACCTGGAAGTTCGACGACGCCACCTTCGATCGCAGCGCCGCGGCGCTCGACAATCCCGATCAGGTCAGCATCGCGATCCATAATTACCGCTGGCGGCATCGGCCTCGCCGAAGGCGAGCCGAAATACGATGAACTGGAGAAGCGGCTGGCCGCGGCTCCCGTCATCACCGTGCCGACCATCACCCTCGAAGGCGATGCCAACGGCGCACCGCACCCGGATGCCAGCGCCTACGCCAAGAAATTCTCGGGCCATTATGCGCACCGGGTCATCGGCGGCGGCATTGGCCACAATCTGCCGCAGGAAGCACCGCAGGCCTTTGCCGAAGCGGTGATCGACGTCGCCGGCACCTGATCCATCACACAGCAACAACAGGAGAAGATCATGACCATTCAGAAAAAAGGCACTGCCCTTGTAACCGGCGCTTCCGCAGGCATCGGCGCCATCTATGCCGACCGGCTGGCCCGCCGCGGCTACGACCTGATCCTGGTGGCGCGCAACGGAGGCCGCCTCGATGCTTTGGCCAATCGTCTCATGCGCGAGACCGGCCGGACGATCGAAGTCGTCGCGGCGGATCTCAACGACAGCGCCGATCTCGGCCGGATCGAAAAATTGCTGCGCACCGACAACCGCATCACGATGCTGGTCAATAATGCCGGCGTTGGCGCCACCGCACCGCTGCTCAATTCCGACGTCGACAAGATGAGCGAGATGATCGCTCTCAACGTCGACGGGCTCACCCGGCTGACCTATGCCGCGGTCCCGGCGTTCGTCGCCCGGGCCGCCGGCACCATCATCAATATCGCCTCGGTGGTGGCGGTCCGTCCCGAGATTCTCAACGGCGTATATGCCGGCACCAAGGCCTTCGTGCTCGCCTTCAGCCAGTCGCTGAAGAACGAACTGGCCGACAAGGGCGTGCATATCCAGGTGGTACTGCCCGGCGCCACCGCCACTGCCTTCTGGGTTGAGGCAGGTATGCCGGTCGAAAATCTTCCGTCCGAGATCGTGATGCAGGCGGACGAATTGGTCGATGCGGCATTGGCGGGCCTCGATCAGGGCGAGTTCGTCACCATCCCTTCGCTTCCGAACGCCGCCGATTGGCACGCCTATGAGGCGGCCCGGCAGACGCTGATACCGAACCTGTCACTGCGGAACTCCGCGGCGCGTTATCGGGCCGCCGCCGCGGCCTGACGGACATTCCTTCAAGGACCGAGGAGGTTACCCATGCGACGGCTTCTTATCGTGATGACGGCAATTCCCGCCCTCGTAATTGTCCTGGAATTAGCATCATCGCAAGCCAGGGCGGAAATCAACTATCCGTACTGCCTGGTGCATGGCGGTGGAGTTGAAGGCCGGTGCGATTATACGACGCTCGAACAGTGCAAGGCCTCGGCGGCCGGCGGTTATTGCATCGAGAATTTCCGTTATACCGCCCATCCAACCGCGGGGCCCAGCGGCGCTCGCAAGCGACGTGGTTGATCGCGAGCGTATTGATTGTTTCTTGCTGGGCGCGGGCCGAGGCATCTCTGCAACAAGTCCGCCCTCCATCAACTGCTGCGGTTTGCTGGCGGCCGGCAAATCGCATCTGCCTGAACTCAGCCGCTGAGTGACTGCGATGAGCAATCGAATTCTCGTCTTCTACGGCTCCTATCGTTCTGACCGGACGGGCATCCGGCTCGCCGAATTTGTGGTCGATCGGTTGCAGCAGCGCGGCGACGACGTCGAGCTGATTGACGCCAAAGCGGTCAACCTCCCGATGCTCGACCGGATGTATAAAGAGTATCCCAAGGGCCAAGCCCCTGCACCTCTCGAGGAACTGGCCCGAAAGATCCGAGACGCCGACGGATTCATCTTCGTCACCGGCGAATACAATTGGGGCGTCCAGCCCGGATTGAAGAACCTCACGGACCATTTCCTGGAGGAATGGTTCTGGCGCCCGGCCGCGATCGTGAGCTACTCGGCTGGTCGTTTGTCGGGAGCGCGCGCCGCTACCGCCTGGCATGGCACGCTGTCCGAGATGGGAATGGTGGTGGTCTCCAGCACGATCGCCGTCGGTCCCATCGGACAGACCCTCTCGGCCGACGGTCAGCCGACCGGCGAGGGTGGCAAGGCGCTGGATCAGTCCTTCCCGCGCTTTGCCGACGACCTGACGTGGTGGGTCGATGCCGGCAAGGCGCAGCGGCAGCGCAAGGCGCCACCGTATTGAATGTTAATGCGCTTGGTCGGCTCCGGTTTCCTGCGCGGGGTTGGAGCGCCGTCCGCAGCCTTGGTCGACATCGTTGCGGTCGAGTGCGAGCCTGCTAGGGTAGAAAGATGCAGGATTTTCGAGACTATCTACGAGCCTACATGGCCCATGTCCGGAGACACGGCTGGATGAAGGCGCTGGGATTCGCCCTGCTTTGGGTGGCTGGCATGTTCGTTCCAGCAGGGGCACGAACCTTCGTGCAGTTGCCGGATTGGCTCGCATTCTCGTGGATGTTTGGCTGGGCGATAGGCGGCTACATTCTTGCACCATACGGGATGTGGAAACAGCAACGCGCCGCAGCTATCAACTCGGCTTCGCCAGACCGAAACTAGATTTTGTTGGCTGAAGCTAGCTCAAATTTGCCCATGATGGATTGGAGCGAGAGTTTAAGTTCTCTCACTCATCGACCACCTGTCCGCCATCGTAACCGCAAGCGACCCGTCCGAGCGCCGCACGAAATTGCTCCGTATCGACTGTGGCCGCAAGCGTTGCGAGGTCGTCGGGATTCGCAATTCGGCGGGCGCGACCCAAGAGCGACGTTATGAGGCTTGCATCGAGATAAGGCAGGCTCGCCCAAAATCCGCGCGCGAGATCCTGCGCTAACGCGTGATCGGGATGCCCGGTATTCTCGGGAGCACGGCCGATCTCGTACATGTGACGAACCGCGTGCCACGGCGCCCGCTCGGACGGCAGGCGCGCCATGATCTCAGGATGTTCCTGCGCGACATAGAAACGGTTGAGCGTATCGAACAGAACGAAACTGTAGCCCTGCGCAACAAGGAACGGTTCCCAGTCATGCCATGCCGGCTCCGACGCCAGGGGCGTCACCGCTTCGACAACGACCACCTTGGGGCGAAAGCGTTTCCAATCGCCGCCCAACAGAACGTCGCCTTCGGCGCCCTCGACATCGATTTTAAGGAAGTCGATATCACCCAGATCGTGCCCCTCGCATAATTCCGCCAGCGTGGTCACGGGCATGCGAACGGTCTGATAGTCGGCGCCGAAGGCCCTAGCTTTTTGCGCAAGGTCTTCCACTGTCGTCGAGAGCCCATGCAGGCGTTCGATCATATGGAAGTCGATTTCGCCGCAGTCACGTCCGACCAGGTCACGAATCGCGATATCGCGCGGACGCAGCCGCTGGTACAGGTCAGCAAGTTCAGGCTGCGGCTCGACGACAATGCCCTGCCAGCCGCGCTCATAGAACCAGAACGACACGTTGTCGGCGATCGGATGCCCTGCGCCGACATCGATATAGGTTCCAGTGGTCTGTCCCGCGAAGGCAAGCGAGAGATGATAGTCCTCGAGATTCTGTGAATAGGATAGGTCCATTCGCGTCCCCCTAGCGATGCAAACACGAATAAATGCGAACGAGATTGCGACTCGCCGCCGAAACCGTGCGTGTGGCCTGCTCATTCGCCGTTGCCGTGGCGCAGGATAGCCAGAAATAATTCCCAGCCGGATCGATAACGAGCCGCTTGGGCTTAAAGCTCGCCGCAATCACCGACAGGTATGGCGTGGTGGAGAACCATGAGAGCTGGTTCAGATTTGAGCCGATTCGTTCCGACGAGACGAAGTGCGGATTGCCGAGAGCTGGATCGGATTGATCGCCGGTCGCGAGCACAGCGACAGCGGTTCGGTAGTGGGACCAGGCTACGACGAATTTCGCCGTCTCGATCACGTACACCAACGTCAATAGCATCAGCGCAGCTGCCAGCGGCCGCGCGCCCCGGTTTCGGACTGCAGCCATCGCACGTTCCAGGCCTGGAAGGGAGCGCCCGCCTTCGTGTCCGGCCGCCAACGCTGCCAGTGCGCCGAACACGGGCGTGACGATCACCAACGCCGTTCGCAGATAGTACCGGCTGCTCGCGTGTATCGTGTGATCAAACCACAGCCAATATACGGCAAGAATTGCCATCACAATGACGGCGGCATAGAGATACGCCCTTCGCGGTGCCGGCCGCGAAAGCATCAGGAAGATAACGACATACAAGGCAAGCGTCGCGAACAGCAACAAGACGATGCTGACCCGAAAGATCGCGGGATCGAAGAAGTGCAATGCCGCTCTCACCATCACCTCGGCGTAATACTCATCGGGTGGGATCACAAATTTCACGATGGCCGACAGCACCAGGACCACAACGAGCGCGGCGGCCGCGCGCAGAAATGAAGCGTCGCGCAAGCCCCGCGGCGCCAATATGGCTACGATGGCAGCGGCCAGGACCAGCGCGCCTTCGTGGGTGAAAGCCAGTATCAGCATCATGATAAAGGACGAGCGCCGTTCCAGCGACGGTCCGTTTCGCATAGAGGCTGACGGCAAGCGTCGGCCAGAACGCGGCATGTGCGAACCACATCTCGGTCGGAAAGCCGAAGACCAGCGGGCAGAGCAGGGCCGTCGAACCGCAGGCGTAGACGAAGATCAAACGGTCACGCGACCGGTCAGCCGCGAAGGTGCCAATCAATCCTGCGAGCGGCGCGGCATAGAACAGCGCCCCATAGACCATGATTCCGGCTCCGGGGTTTCCGCTGACCCGGACATAGGTTTCGGCCGGCAACAGGCTGAGGAAGAATACCGACAGGCGGCCGGAGATATTGTGCCAGTGAAACGCCCAGACGTCCTCAACCGCGACGGCGTATGAAAACATCGCGCCGTCGGCGTAGAGTTGTAGCTGATAGGTTAGCGCGATGGCGATGAACGCGACCGACCAGCACAGGCCGACCCCGACCACCAAGGCACGCAGCACAACAATGTCGGAGCGGAGGGCAGGCCACGGCATGTTGCCGACGTCTCCTCTGGCCGCGCACGGGTCGACGTGGACGTCCATTTCTACTGCCGCGAACCGTAAACACCGCACCCCCAGGATCATTCCAGGCGGAGGCCGGTATCATTCCGGTCGCAAATGGATGACTTTTGCGACATGATGGCACATAGTCGGGTTGTTAGGACCACCATACAGGGTTTTTGATTTCTGCGTGCCGATAAGCAATTTCCCCTTGAGCAAGTCTCCGTCTTCCGATCCTTGGGAAGACTTTAGCAACGTATTCCGTAGAGAGCACCAGCCTCTCCCGCAGGGCTGGGCGGACGTGTTCGGTCCTCTGCGGAAGGGAACCGTGGACGATTGTTTGATTGTCGGCCAGCTCGGCCAATCGCTTGACGGCCGGATCGCGACGGAATCAGGCCATTCGAAATACATCAACGGGCCGGCGGGACTGGTGCATCTGCATCGGCTGCGGGCGCTGGTGGACGTCGTCGTCGTCGGCGTCGGCACGGCCATCGCCGACGATCCCCAACTGACGGTGCGGCGGGTCGCGGGGCCTCAACCGGCGCGCGTCGTGATCGATCCGAAGGGTCGGCTCTGCGCCGATGCGCGAATGTTTGCCGACGATGGCGTTCGCCGTCTGCTGATCACCGACGGAGCGGACGCGCTGCACGCCGCCGCCGGGAGTCGAGGTCATCACGCTGCCCGCGATCGACGGGCAGATTCGCTCCCGCCGCGATCCTCGCCGCGCTTGCCGGCGCGCGGCATGCGCCGCATGCTGATCGAGGGCGGCGCCGACACGTTATCCCGTTTCATTGCCGCCGGCTGTCTCGACCGCCTGCATGTGATGGTCGCGCCGATCATCCTGGGCGTCGGGCGGCCCGGGCATTGTCGCTGCCGTCGCTCGACCGCGCCGATCAGGCGCCCCGCATGCCGGTGCGCGTGCACCAGATCGACGACGATGTGCTGTTCGATTGCGACCTGTCGGCTCAGCGTGTCGCGCTCGGCATTGCGAAGAAATCGACGTGACCTACGCGAGAGTGACGAGAGTCCGGCGTGCAACCGCGCCGCGGCGGCGCGTGAGCCAGCCGTCGTGTCGGCGAGCGACAGTCGCGCCGATTTCGTGCGCCGCGCTTGCCCATCCGTCCAGTATTTCGGTCTGGATGTCGAGATCGTCCGGGCCCATCGCCCAGTCGGAGGTGCCGTGCACGACCGAATAGCCGAGCGCCTCGAAGCGGGCGATGGCGAAGGCGGCCGCCGCCGGCCCGAGCGCCGGCCCAAAACCCTTGTCGGTGCGCTGATGCGCGTTAACGGCGGCGATGATCTCGGCATCGAGCGGATCGGGTGGCGTCAATTTCGTGCGCGCCGTCATAGCTGAGCGCCGCGTAAAGCGGAATCGAGCGCGCCGCGATCTCGACCACGAGCCGGTCCAGCCAGGCACTCGGAGACGAGATCGAGCAAGGCCGAGGTCGCGACCAGGTCGACCGGCCCGTCGAGCGCGGCTTCGAGATCGCGGTTGAGATCGAGCGGGATGGTGGTCGCAGCAACCTGTTGCGCGCGCGGCGTGGCGGCGGCGCGCGCCAGCAGGCCGAGGTCGTTGTCGACCAGCTTCCAGCTCTGCGGTGTCGGCAGGAACGGGCTGAGCGCGCCGCATGGTCGAGCCGGTGCCGCAGGCGAGATCGACGACCCGCACCGAGGAAAGCGGCTCGCAGAGAGGCGGCGACGGCGTCGAGGACGGTCGGATTGCGCGCGCGGAGATCGTAAGGCTCGCGCAGCGTCAACCAGTCAGCGGAAAAGCCGCTCATGCCAGCGTCTCCAGTCTCCGCGCAAAGATTTCCGCGGATTGCCGCCAGGTCGGGAGCTGCGGCGCCGCCGCGCGCGCGCCGCCCGCCAGGCGTCGCCGCAGGTCGCCATCGCCGATGACGCGGCGCAGAGCCGTTGCCAACGCCGCCATGTCGCCGGGCGGGACCAGCAGGCCGGCCTCCGGCGGCACGGTATCCGGTATTGCGCCGCCGATGGTGCCGATCACGGGCAGGCCATGCGCGATCGCCTCGGCATAGGCCATGCCATAGCCTTCGAAATGAGAGGCAAGCACGAACAGGTCGGCTTCGGCATAGAGCGCCGCGAGGTGCTGCGGCGACACCGCACCGAGCACGGCAACGCGATTTTCCAGCGCGTGACGGATGATATCGGCATCAAGCTTCGCCGCAGCATTCGCGGTCGCGCGTGCGGTCGCCGGCAATCGTCAGTCGCCACGGCAAATCGCCGAGCGTCGCCAGCGCGGCAATCAGTATGTCAAAACCCTTGCGCGGCACCACGGCGCCGACCGACAGCAGCCGCACGACACCGTCCCGGCTTCCTTGCGCCGGCGGTGCCGGATCGCTGCCCGGTTTCGCGATGGTGATGCTCGCGGCCGGCACGCCATAATCGGCAGCGACCAGCCGTGCCGTGGCGGCACTTGTAACGACGACGCCCTGCACGGTTGCAAGCGCGGCGCGTTCGCTCGCGGCGCAGCACATCGGCCTGTTCGTCGCGACAGTCCGGCTTCCAGCGCGAGCGGATGATGCACCAGCGCCAGCAGCGGATTGCGTCCCGCAAGCTGCGACGCGGCTTCCGGCAAAGCGCCAAGCGCCAGGCCATCGACGACGATGGTGCGGCCTGCGGGTACCGCAGAGCAGTTGCGTCAGCGCCGCCGCGCGGGTCGCCTCGCTGGGCCAGGGAAAACCTTCGCCGAGATCGAGCAGGTCGATCCGCCAGCCGAGATCGCCGAGTTCGGCAATCATGCGCCGGTCGTAGGCATAGCCGCCGGTCGGGGTCGCAAGATCGCCGGGTACGGCGAACGCGAAGCGCTTCACCACAAACCGGCCTCGTACCAGGCGCGCGCGACATGCGATTCGGAAAGCGTAATCCGTATCGCCTTGAGCTCGCGGCCATCGCGGCCGAATTCGCCGGCGCGGGCGCCCTTGGCCAGCTGGTCGAAAATATGCTTGGTGAGAAATTCGGTGGTGGTGTTGCGGCCCTTGAATTCGGGTACCTCGTCGAGGTTGCGATAGTTCAGCGCCGCCACCACGGCCTTCAGCGCGTCATGCGCGCGGCCGATATCGATGACGATACCGTTGTCATCGAGCGTCTCGGCGATGAAGGCCGCATCGATGACGAAGGTTGCGCCATGCAGCGCCTGCGCGGGCCCGAACACGGCGCCGCGGAACGAATGGGCGATCATGATGTGATCGCGAACTTCAACGGCGAACAAGGGACCTCCTTAAGCGTAAGCAATGGGCTGGCACAATATGCCATTCCCGGCGTCAAGAATATCCGGAAGCCGCCGCGCCAGATCCGCAAACATAACCGGCGGCGCCAGCAACGCATCGAGACGTGCGTCGGTCAGCAGCGCAAGTGCTGCGGCGAGCCTTCGAGCGTGGCTCCAGCGCGGCCGGTGCGACGGCGCGATCTGTCCGACCTGGCTCGATATCAGCCGCAGCCGGCGGCTATGGAAGGCGCCGCCGAGCGGGGCGGTCACCGGCGCGTCGCCGTACCAGCTCATTTCGAGCACGGTTGCCTCGTCGCCGGCGAGCGCGAGCGCCGTGCGCAAGCCCGGCCGGATTGCCGCTGGCGTGAACCACGAGGTCGCAGTCGGCCTTTGCCGCTTCCGGCGTTGCAAAACCAACCCCGAGGGTCTTGGCCAATTCTGCGCGCGCCGGGTTGATGTCGATGAGCGTGACCTCCGCGCCGGGCAGTTGCCCGCACAAATACGCCAACCAGAGCGCCGACCACGCCGGCTCCGACGATGGCGATGCGGTCGGCGGGCCCCGGCGCGGCATCCCAGACCGCGTTGAGCGCGGTCTCCATATTGGCCGCCAGCACCGCGCGTTGCGGCGGCAGATTTTCCGGCAGCACCAGGGCGGCGGTCGCCGGGATATTGAAGAAATTCTGGTGCGGGTGGAGCGTGAAGACCGTGCGCCCGCGCAAGGCTTCGACGCCTCCCTCGATCCGGCCGACCGTGGCGTAGCCGTATTTCACCGGAAAGGGAAAATTACCCGCCATGAAGGGCGCGCGCATGCGTTCGAACTCGCTCGCCGGCACGCGCCCGGCAAGCACCAGCGCCTCGGTGCCGCGGCTGACCGCGCCGAACAGTGCCCGCACCCGCACTTCGCCCGCGGCCGGCGGCGCCAGCGCTTCCTGGCGGATTTCGGCTTGTCCGGGCGCACTGTACCAGAGCGCTTCGGCCATCTCGTCGGTCCGCCTGATCTCCACTTTACTTTATCCCCGGATTGGACTTTGAGACGGTTCGCGGTGTTATATCATCGAGTTTGCACTGTCTCCCGAAGGATTAGAAGTCGTAACCGCGTGTTGGAACGCTCGCCACCGCAAGCCATCCAGGCCGACACCGCCGGAAACGATATGTTCGGCGCGGCGCTTGCTGTTTGCCGTCCTGTTTGCAGCCACCATGGCCGGGTCGCTGGCGCTTGCCGCGCTGGCGCTGGCGCCGGGCGGACTCGGCTGGATCGACATCACGCTGCTGGCGCTGTTTGCGATGACGCTACCCTGGATGGTGGCGGGCTTCTGGAACGCCGTGATCGGGTTTCGTGATCATGCGTTTTTCCGCCGATCCGACCGCGGCCGTGATGCCGATGGCGGCGGGCATCCGCGGCGACGAACCGGTGACGGCGTCAACCGCGATCCTGTTGTGCATCCGCAACGAACAGCCGGAGCGGATCATCCGCAATCTCGAGCCGATGCTGGCGGGGCTCGATGCCGCAGGCTGCGGCGAGCGCTTCCATCTCTATGTGCTCAGCGACACCAGCGACGCCGGCATCGCGCGCGACGAGGAGACGTGCTTTTCGGCATTGACCTCACGCTGGCGCGACCGGGTCGCCGTCACCTACCGGCACCGTGCGGTCAACACCGGCTACAAGGCAGGCAACATCCGCGATTTCTGCGAGCGCTGGGGCAGCCAGCACGATTTCGCGGTGACGCTCGACGCCGACAGCTTGATGACCGCCGACGCCGTTCTGCGTCTGGTTCGCATCATGCAGGCCGATCCCAGGCTCGGTATCCTGCAGGGTCTGGTCGTGGGCCTGCCTTCCACCAGCGCCTTTGCGCGGATGTTCCAGTTCGGCATGCGGCTCGGCATGCGCTCCTACACGATCGGCAGCGCCTGGTGGCAGGGCGATTGCGGGCCGTATTGGGGTCACAACGCCGTACTGCGGCTGCAGCCGTTCATCGCGCATTGCGCGCTGCCGGTTCTGTCTGGGGACGGAACAGAGGAACGCCACATCCTCAGCCATGATCAGATCGAAGCGGCGTTGATGCGCGCTGCCGGCTACGACGTGCGGGTGCTGCCGCAGGAAGATCTGGGCTGGGAGGAAAACCCGCCGACCCTGATCGAATTCATCCGCCGCGATCTGCGCTGGTGCCAGGGCAACATGCAGTATTGGCGTTTTCTGTTCCTCCCGGGCTTGAGGCCGGTCAGCCGCTACCAACTGGCATTGGCGATCCTGATGTTCATCGGCTCGCCGGCCTGGATCGGGCTGCTCGTGCTCGGCACGCTGGCCGTCGCATTGTCGCGATACGCCGGCGAGCTTCATTCGTCCTGACGCCGGCATGGCGTTGTTCGTCTGCGTGCTGGTGATGTGGTTCTCGCCGAAGATCGCCAGCGCCATCGATATCCTGCTGCGTCCGGAGCTTCGCCGCGGGTTCGGCGGCGCCGGGCTGTTCATCCTCAATTTATGTTATCGAAACGGTGTATTCGATCCTGCTTGTGCCCGATCTTGTGGGTCGGCCACACGATCTTCCTCGCCGGCCTTTTGTTCGGTCGCGAAATCGGCTGGATCGGACAGACCCGCGACGATCATGCGGTGCCGCTTAAGCTGGCGTTGCGCAATTTGTGGCCGCACACGCTGCTCGGGTGCGCGGTACTCGGCCTGCTGGCGATCGACGCAGCCGGCGGCGATCCCCTATGCGCTGTTTCTCGCCGGTGGTCCCGCCTTGGCAGTCCCGTTTGCCATGATGACCGCGCTGGCCTCCGTTCGGAAGCTTTGCCGCCCGGATCGGCATTGGCCGGCTGCCCGAGGAGACCGCCAGCCCGGCGGTGCTGCTCGCTTTGGCGCTGCCTGCGATCGAGATGGCGACGCCATTGCCGCGGCCAAGTTCGGTTTGAGGCGGTGTTCGAAGGCCTCAGGACCGCGCGCAGCATCTCCGGTCGCTTCGCATTTATTACGGCGACAGGTCGCGCGCCGCGGCAATGGATCGGCTCTACGGCGGCTTTGTGGGGCGAGGGGACCTGGTGTTCGATATCGGCGCCCATGTCGGCGACCGCATAGCCTCGTTCCGCCGGCTGGGCGCCCGGGTGGTTGCGGTCGAGCCGCAACCGGCCTTGGTCAAGGTGCTCAAACTGTTTTATGGGCGCGACGCCGATGTCGCGATCGAGGCGGCGGCGGTCGGCCGCAGCATCGGCGCAACGAGCATGATGATCAATGCCGACAACCCCACGGTTTCGACGGCCTCGCGTGAATTCGTTAGCGCCGCCCGCGATGCGCCCGGCTGGGAAGCGCAGCGCTGGACCAGGTCGATACAGGTTCCGGTGACGACACTGGATGCGCTGATCGCCAAGTATGGCGCACCGGCTTTCATCAAGATCGACGTTGAGGGTTTCGAGGAGGAGGCGCTGCAGGGACTTGGGCGTGCGGTCAAGGCGCTGTCGTTCGAGTTCACGACCATTCAGCGCGAGGTTGCGCTCGCCTGCATCGAACGCTGCATCGCGCTTGGATATGCGCGGTTCAACGCCGCGCTCGGCGAAAGCCAGACCTTTGTGAATGCCGATTGGATCGGCGGAGAAGAGATCGGGCGTTGGTTGACCGGGCTGCCGCACGCGGCCAATTCCGGGGACATCTATGCCGCTCTCGGTTGATCGCCGGCGCGTGCCGCGAGGCGTCCATGTGGCGGTCGCCGCACTGATAGCCGCAGGCTACGGCCTGACGCTCGCGGTGTTTTATCCGGGCATCATGACCTACGACGCCAAATTCGTGTACGAGGACATCGCCAAGGGTGTGCTCGGTGACTGGCAATCGCCTGTTATGACCGTGCTGTGGGGCGTGATTGACCCGATAGCGCCCGGATCGGGCAGCATGTTTCTGCTGATCGCGACCTCTTACTGGCTCGGTTTTGCCGTGCTGGCTTTCGCGGTGGCGCGCCGCTCGAGCCGGCTGGCGCTCCTGCTGCCGCTGTTGGCGCTGACGCCGCCGGCCTTTGTCTTTGTCGGAATGATCTGGCGCGATGTGCTGTTTGCGACCACCTGGCTGCTGGCGGCCGTGATCGTGTTCGCGGCCGCCGAACGCGGCGCGCGGTTTCGCATCCTGGTGCAGAGCGTTGCGCTTGCGCTATGCGCCTTGGGCGTCCTGCTGCGGCCAAACGCGCTGATCGCAGCACCCATCCTGGCA
>CAVUNF010000011.1:2500-100725 GCA_963742695.1 uncultured Alphaproteobacteria bacterium | reverse complement strand
ACCGGCACCATTACGCTCGGCCACCGCGACTCCTCGATTCCCTTCTCTTATCTCGACGACAACCAGAAGCCGATCGGCTACGCCATGGACATCTGCTACAAGATCGTCGATGCGGTGAAGAAGGAGCTCAAGCTCGACAAGCTCGAGGTCAAGCTCACGCCGGTGACGTCATCGACCCGGATTCCGTTGCTCGCCAACGGCACCATCGATCTCGAATGCGGCTCGACCACCAACAATACCGATCGCCAGAAGCAGATCGCCTACACCAACACCCACTTCCTGACCGCGAGCCGCTTCGTCTCGAAGAAGTCCAGCAAGATCAACTCGATCGACGACCTCAAGGGCAAGTCGGTGGTCTCCACCTCCGGCACCACCAACATCAAGCAGCTCACCGAGGCCAATGCCGCGCGCAGTCTCAGCATCAACATCATCCCGGCCAAGGATCACGCCGAAGCTTTCCTGATGGTCGAGACCGACCGCGCGGTGGCCTTCGTGATGGACGACATCCTGCTGGCCAGCCTTGTCGCCGGCTCGAAAGCGCCTGCCGACTACGTCATCTCCAAGGATGCGTTCTCCAAGCCCGAGCCCTACGGCATCATGCTGCGCAAGGACGACCCGGCCTTCAAGAAGGTGGCTGACGCTGCGACTCAGCGCTCTACAAGAGCCCGGAAGGCGCCAAGATCTACGAGAAATGGTTCATGGCAAAAATTCCGCCGAAGGGCCTGAACCTGAACGTGCCGATCGGCCCGGAGCAGAAGAAGTCCTTTGCCAAGCCTTCGGACTCGCCGGATCCCGACGCCTACGCGATGTAAGAGTTGTGTACCCATGCAATGGCCCGGCCATTGCATGGGTTTCGTCGGCGTAGCGATCGGAAAGCCCTGTGAATTATAATTGGAACTGGAGCATCTTCTTCGAACCGGCCCCGGGCGGGACCGGCACGTATTTCCATATGCTGCTGACGGGACTGTGGCTCACCATCCAGACCGGGGTGTTCGCCTGGATCATCGCGCTGGTGTTCGGCTCGATCATAGGCGTGCTGCGGACGATACCGTCGAAGACCGCCTACTGGATCGGCTTCGCCTACGTCGAATTCTTCCGCAACATGCCGCTGCTGGTGCAGCTGTTCCTCTGGTTCTTCGTGCTGCCGGAATTGCTGCCGCGAGCCTGGGGACTGTGGCTGAAGCAGATGCCCAATGCGCCGTTCTACACGGCCGCGATCGGGGTCGGGTTGTTCATGTCGGCGCGTGTCGCCGTGCAACTGGCTGCCGGCATCGCCTCGCTGCCGCGCGGGCAAAAACAGGCCGCGACCGCGCTCGGGCTGACCACGCTGCAAGGCTACCGCTACGTGCTGTTGCCGATTGCGTTTCGCATCATCTTGCCGCCGCTGACCTCGGAATTCCTCAACACCATCAAGAACACGGCGGTCGCGATCACCATCGGCCTGATCGAACTGACCGGCCAGGCGCGGTCGATGCAGGAATTCTCGTTCCAGGTGTTCGAGGCCTTCACCGCCGCGACCCTGATGTATCTGCTGATCAACGTCATCGTCGTCACCGGCATGCGATTCCTCGAACGCAGCCTGGCGATCCCCGGCTACATCACGGGGAAATAGCGCAACATGTTCGCCAATTTCGACTTCGATGTTATCCGCCGTTCGCTCGGCTACCTGTTCCTCGACGGCATGACGTTTACGCTGACCCTGACCGGGCTCTCCGCGCTCGGCGGGATCATCTTCGGCACGCTGATCGCGCTGATGCGGCTGTCCGGTTTCAAGCTGCTCGGCCGCATCGCCGGGGTCTATGTCGACTTCATGCGGTCGTTGCCGCTGGTGCTGGTGATCTTCTGGTTCTATTTCCT
This sequence comes from uncultured Alphaproteobacteria bacterium, assembly GCA_963742695.1. Classification (GTDB taxonomy): domain Bacteria; phylum Pseudomonadota; class Alphaproteobacteria; order Rhizobiales; family Xanthobacteraceae; genus Bradyrhizobium. Next base: position 98,868 of record CAVUNF010000011.1, on the reverse strand, counting down.
GGTGCCCTATGTCGGGCAATGGGTGACCGGCGCCTCGCGCCCGATCAGCGTCGGCGCATTCACCTCCGCACTCGTCACCTTCATCATGTTCGAGGCGGCGTATTTCTCCGAGATCATGCGCGCCGGTATCCAGTCGATCTCCAAGGGCCAGCCCGCCGCGGCCAATGCGCTCGGCCTGACCTACGCCCAGACCATGCGCTACGTCGTGCTGCCGCAGGCATTCCGCAACATGCTGCCGGTGCTGCTGACCCAGACCATCGTGCTGTTCCAGGACACCTCGCTGGTCTATGTGCTGTCGATGCCGGATTTCCTCGGTGCTGCAAGCAAGGTCGCGCAGCGCGACGGCCGGCTGGTCGAAATGTACCTGTTCGCGGCGGTGGTCTATTTCACGATCTCCTGCGCCGCCTCATTCGGTGTCCGGCGCCTGCAGGCGCGTATCAGTATTGTCCGTTAGGGAAGCGCATGATCGAGATCAACCACGTCGACAAATGGTACGGGCCCACTTTCCAGGCCCTGAAGGACTGCACCACCCGCGTCGCCAAGGGCGAGGTGGTGGTGGTGTGCGGTCCGTCGGGATCGGGAAAATCGACGCTGATCAAATGCGTCAATGCGCTGGAGCCGTTCCAGGGCGGCGAGATCATTCTCGACGGCATCAAGGTCAACGACCCCAAGACCGACCTGCCGAAACTGCGCGCCCGCGTCGGCATGGTGTTCCAGCATTTTGAACTTTTCCCGCATCTCAAGATCATCGAGAACCTTTGCCTCGCACAGGAGAAGGTGCTCGGGCGATCGCACGACGAGGCGATGGCCAAAGGCGAAAAGCTGCTCGACCGGGTCGGGCTCAAGGAGCATGCGCGCAAATATCCGGCCGAATTGTCCGGCGGCCAGCAGCAGCGCGTCGCGATCGCCCGGGCGCTGGCGATGGATCCGATCGCCATGCTGTTCGACGAGCCGACCTCGGCGCTCGATCCCGAAATGATCTCCGAGGTGCTCGACGTCATGGTCGACCTCGCCCGCGAGGGCATGACCATGATGGTGGTGAGCCACGAAATGGGTTTTGCCCGCAAGGTCGCGCACCGCGTCATCTTCATGGACAGGGGCGAAATCGTCGAGGACGCGCTGAAGGAAGACTTTTTCGGCAGCCCGCGCAGCGACCGCGCGCAGAAGTTCTTGTCGAAGATCTTGTCGCATTAGAGTTCATCCGTCATTCCGGGGCGCGTCGAAGACGCGAACCCGGAATCTCGAGATTCCGGGTTCGTGCTTCGCACGCCCCGGAATGACGTTCGAGAATTTTACGTATATCGATTCCCACGAATTCCGCCTCTTCAGGAGAATCCCGCTTGGAACCGATCGCTTACGTCAACGGCTCGTTCGTGCCTCTCAGCGAGGCCAAGGTCTCGGTTCTGGATCGTGGCTTTCTGTTCGCCGACGGCATCTACGAAGTCGCGGCGGTGCTGGATGGCAAGCTGATCGACAATGCCTCGCATTTGGCGCGGCTCGAGCGCTCGGTCAAGGAGATCGCGCTGGCGCTGCCGGAGACCATCGGCCGGATTCAGGAGATCCAGAAAGAACTGGTCGCGCGCAACAATCTCGTCAACGGCATGGTCTATCTCGAGGTGACGCGCGGCGCCGATACCGGGCGCGATTTCGCGTTTCCCAAGGGGGACGTCAAGCCGACGCTGGTCATGTTCACCTCGGTCAAGGACATCGTCAACGCCGCTTCCGCCAAGACCGGCATCGCCGTCATCACGGTGCCCGATCTGCGCTGGGTCCGGCGCGACATCAAGAGCGTGGCGCTGCTGGCGCAGGTATTGGCCAAGCAGGCCGCGGCGGAAGCCGGCGCCGGCGAAGCCTGGATGATCGAGGACGGCAAGGTGACCGAGGGCGGCTCGTCGTCCTGCTTCATCCTGACCCAGGACGACGTGATCGTGACGCGGCAGAACGGCAGCGCGATTTTGCCGGGCTGTACCCGCAAGGCGGTGGTCGCACTGGCCGAAGAGCGTCAGCTGCGGGTCGAGGAACGGCCGTTCACGATCGAGGAAGCGCTGGCGGCAAAGGAAGCCTTCATCACCAGCGCCACCGTGTTCGTGCAGGCGGTGGTCTCGATCGACGGCAAGACCGTGGCCAACGGCAAGCCCGGTCCGATGACCAATCGGCTTGCGCGAGATCTATGTCGATTTCGCCCGCGCCACGGCGGTGTGATACCATCGGCCATGGTTTCCGGTCGCCGCCCCTTCATCGCGCTGACGCTGGCGTTTTTGCTGGCAGCGCTGTCGGACGACAAGGCTCTTGCTTGTATCCTGACCGGATCATCCGGATCGTGGTGCCGTTCGCGCCGGGCGGCGGCACCGACGTGATCGCGCGGGCGCTGGCGCAGGAGATGACCCGGGATCTCGGCGCCTCCGTCATTATCGAGAACAAGCCGGGGGCGGGGACCATCATCGGCACCCAGGCGGTCGCGACCAGCGCGCCGGATGGCTACACCCTGCTGTTGGGGACGTTCTCACATGCGGTGAATCCGAGCCTCAATGCCAAGCTGCCTTACGACGCGCAGAAGGATTTCGCGCCGGTGGCGCTGCTGGCGCGCTCCTTCAATATCGTTGTGGTCAATCCAAGCTCGCCGATCAAATCGATCGCCGACCTGATTGCGGCGGCGAAAGCCGATCCCAACAAATTGTCCTATGGCACCTTCGGCACCGGCACCTCGGCGCATCTTGCCGGTGAGTTGTTCAAGAGCATGGCCAATGTCCATATGACCACGGTGCCCTACAAGGGCGCGGCGCCCGCCATCACCGATGTGATCGGCGGCCAGATCGAGGTGATGTTTACGACGGTCGCCAGCGCTGCGTCGCTGATCGAAGGTGGACGGCTGCGCGCGCTGGCGGTGACCTCGGCGCAGCGCTCGCCGGCATTTCCCCAACTGCCCACCGTCGCCGAGGCCGGCGTCCCCGGTTATGCCGCGGAAGCCTGGTATGGCCTGTACGCGCCGGCGAAAACGCCGCCCGATGTCATCGATCGCCTGAACAAGTCCGCCGTGAAAGCGCTGCAGTCCGACGCCTTCAAGAAATTGAGCGTGAACGAGGGCCTCGTCATGGTCGGCGGGCCGCCGGAAGAGCTCGACCGATATGTGCGCGGCGAGGAGGAACGCTGGCGCAAGGTGATCGAGGAGGCCGGCATCAAGATCGAGTAGCCGTCTCCTTGACGAATTTGTTGCGCAAGGTGCCGATCCCCGTGATTTCGATCTCGACCATGTCGCCGGCCTTGATGTCGGGGGAGGCGCCGTCGGTCCCCATCCAGATCACGTCGCCCGGCCACAGCGTAAAGTATTTCGTCAGTTCGACGATGAACGGCACGATGCCGAAGATCATGTCGTTGGTGCGGAAGCGGCCGGTCTCCTTGCCGTTGACCTTGATGATGGTTTCCATCTTGTCGAGGTCGACGTCGGTCTCGATCCAGGGTCCCATCGGCTTGAAGGTGTCGGCATTCTTGGCGCGCCACAGCCCGCGGTCGGCCTTCTGCCAGCTGCGTTCGCTGACGTCGTTGCCGATGGTGTAGCCGAACACGCAGGACAACGCATCGGCCTCGGTCAGATGCTTTGCCTTCTTGCCGATCACCACGACCAGCTCGCCCTCGTAGTGAATCTTCTCGGTGGCGGTGGCCGGAATCACCACGTCTTCGTCATGGGCGATCAGCGCGTTTTGGGCGCGGTAACCGATCTCGGGACGGTCCGGCACGTTGGGGACCGTGCCAGCCTTGTCGGCGGCTTCCTTGAGATGCTTGAGATAATTCAGCCCGACGCAATAGAAGGTGCGCGGCATCACCGGCAATTCGATCTTGACGTCCTTGAGCGCATAGCTTTGCGCCGTGCGCTTGTGCTCGCCGAAGGGATCGCCGCTGACTGCGATCACCTTGTCGCCCTCGACAATGCCCCACGACGTCTGCCCCGCGGCAGTGAATTTCAGCCAACGCATTTTTTGTTTCCTTTATTCAGCCGCGGCTTGCGGCGCACTCTTCCAGCCGCCGGCCACCGGGCGCTTCAGCCCGAGATTTTCGCGCAGCGTCTTGCCGGCATAATCCTTGTGAAACAGCCCTCGGCGCTGCAATTCCGGCACGATATGCTTGACGAAATCGGCATAGGAGCCGGGCACGATGGTGGCCGCGATGACGAAGCCGTCGCAGCCGCGCTCGACGAACATCTCCTCGAGCTTGTCCGCAATCTCCTTCGGCCCGCCGACGATGGCGTCGTGCACCTGGCCGCGGCCGGAGAAGGTGACGAAATCGCGCGCGCTCGGATTGGTCTTGCCTGAATTCTTCAGCACGCCGTCGCGAATGCCGAGGATGCCCTGCATGCTCTTCAATTCTTCTGATGTCAGCGGCTCGTCGAGCGGCTTGGAGGCGAAGTCGTAGTTCAGCGCCTCGGCCAGCAGCGATAGCGCATCGATCTCCAGCGGCAGCTTGTTGATGACCGCCATCTTGTCCTCGGCCTCGGCCTTGGTCGCACCGACGACCGGCGTGGTGAGATTGCAGAGGAACATCTGCTCGGGATCGCGCCCGGCCTTCGCGGCCTCGTTCTTGACCGCCGCATACCCCTCCTTGGCGCCGGCGACATTGCGCGCGGCGGTAAAAATCACCTCGCCCCATCGCCCGGCAAAGCGCTGGCCGCGCCCGGAGGCGCCGGCCTGGATCACGACGGGGTGACCCTGGCTCGAACGCGGCACGGTGAACGGCCCGCGCGACTTGAAGAACGCGCCCTTGTGGTCGAGCCGCTTCACCTTCGCGGGATCGGCAAAGCGCCCGGTCGTCTTGTCCATGATCAGCGAGCCGTCTTCCCAGGCGTCCCAATGGCCGAGCACCACTTCCATGAATTCGTCCGCCCGGTCGTAGCGGTAATCGTGTTCGAGATGGGCGTCCTTGCCCATATTCTGCGCCTCGCCGTCATTGAGTGACGTGACCACGTTCCAGGCCGCCCGCCCGCCCGACATCAGGTCGAGGGTCGCAAAACGCCGCGCGACATCGAATGGCTCGAAATAGGTGGTCGAGGCGGTCGATCCGAGTCCGAGCTTTTCGGTGGCCATGCCCATGCAGGTCAGCACGACCAGCGGGTCCATCTTCACGCAGCGAATCCCGTATTCGACGGTATGGGCGTGATCGTTGCCGTAGCGATCCGGCATCGCCAGCCGATCGTCGAAGAACGCCATATGGAATTTTCCGGATTCGAGAATCCGGCCGATCTCCTGATAGTAATCCGCCGACATCGAATCGTCGCGCGAGTCCGGATGGCGCCACGAACTCGGCAGGTTGGTGCAGTTCTGCGCCTGCAGGAAGCCGACCATCACCATTTGCCGTGTCATGCTGCTCTCCCAGTGCCATCAGAACCAGATCTCATGCGAGATCGAGCTCGGCGGCCAATTTGTAGTCACCCGCCAGCGCGCGCAACTTTTCCCAGGTGGCGTCCTCGATTTCGATGCCGGCCACCTTGCGCTGCTGCTCCCGGATATATTCCACCTCGCCCGGATAGAACACGCCGGTCGAGCCTTCGGAGGGCGGCGTCGCCTTGAGATAGCGGGCGAACTCGGCGACTTCCTTCTTGAAATCCTTCAGGGGCCGGAACGCGGCGACGTTGAACACCGCCATGAAGCATCCGTCATTATGCCGGCCGGTGGGTTCGACGCCGAAGCCGAGGCCCGTCAGCAGCCCGCACAACACCTCGACCATCGCAGCCAGGCCGCTTCCCTTGTAGCCTTCGCTGCCGCCGAGCGGCAGCAGCGCGCCGCCCTTGCGGTATTGCGTGGGATCGGTGGTGTGGCGTCCCTCGCTGTCGATGATCCAGCCCTTGCGGGATTTGCTCGCCGCGCGCGGCAGAGAGCGCAATCTTTCCGGCCGCCACCGCCGATGTCGCCATGTCCAGATAGAATGGCGCCTCGAGGTCCGACGGCACGGCGATCGAAATCGGATTGGTGCCGAGCCGCGCCTCGCGGCCGCCGAACGGCGCAACCAGCTTGGGCGAACGGCCGGAATCGGCAGTGGCAATCCCGATCATGCCCTCCCGCATCGCCATCATGGGATAGGCGGCGAGCCGGCCGACATGGCTTTGCCGAAACACGGTGCAGGCTGCGACGTTGGCGGTCTTGGCCTTTTCGATGGTCAGCGCCATCGCCTTGGCGTTGACGTGAAAGCCAAAGCCCCAATGGCCGTCGATGACGGTCGTGGTCGGCGATTCCTGCTCGATCGTCCATTTCGCGCCGGGAACGATGTGCCCGGCCTTGATGCGGTCGATATAGGTCGGGATCGCGATCACCCCGTGCGAGTCGTGGCCGGCAAGGTTGGCGTTGACGCAGCCGACGGCCACATCGGACGCTTCCTCATCCGACGCGCCGGCGGCCTTGAGCAGCGCAACGCCTATCCGCGTGAGACGGTCGGCCTGAACGATCGGCATGGATTTCCTCATCGACGCCCGCGCGGGGAGCGGGTCTTGCTTGTTTGCTCTTGCAGATTTCTCTTGCAGATTTTCTGGGGCCCATGGTCTCAAAGCGACGGGCCGATAGCAATGACCCCAAGCCAAAATCTGGTCCGGGTGCAACGCAATGTGGGCTGCGTCGGCATCCCCCTGCTGCGTCGGCATCCCCCTGGGGATGGCAGGTTCCGGCGCCCGGGGGAGCCCTCGCTTGGTTAGCTTTCGCAGGCGGTTGTTCGTGTGCCGTTTACTCTGAATCGCGAATTACAGGGGCAAATAACGCCCGTTTAGGCCCGCGTCGCGCATAAAATCCCCATGGCACGGGTAATTTTTTCCTTGGGGAGCCGATGAGTTTGGAGACCGATACCACGCGTACGCTGGCGGCGTTGAGTGCAACCAACGAAGCGATCCTCTATGCAAAATCGCCAGAGGAACTGTACCAGCAGGTCTGCGAGGCGGCATTTTCCAGCGGCGACTTCCTGGCGACGGCGGTCTTCCTGCTGGAACCGGGGACCGACATGCTCCGGTTTGCCGCCGGTGTCGGCGACGACGTCAAACGGTTGCGCAGCATCGATATTTCGATCGTCGCCGGTACGCCCGAAGGATCAGGGGTCTGCGGTCAGGCCTTTCGTGACCAGAAGCTCAGCATCAGCCATGACTATCTGAACGACGCGCGTTCTACGGCTTGGCGGCATGGCGCCTGCGAGGCCCATATAGGCGCGGCGGCGGCGCTTCCGCTGACCTGCAACGGTCGCAGCATCGGCGTGCTGCTCGTCACCCGACGCGAGGCTGGCTCACTGAACGGCGAGATCGTCTCGCTGCTCGAGCGCATGTCGGCGAATATTTCATACGCGCTCGACAATTTCGAGCATGAAGCGGCGCGCAAGGATGGCGAGCGCGCGTTGCGGCAGCCTGAACCGGATGTTCGGCGCCATCAGCGCGACCAACGAAGCCATTCTTCGCGCCAAGACCGAGCAGGAACTGTATCAACTGGTTTGCGACGCCGCCGTTCACGGTGGCAAATCCGTGGCCGCGGTGGCCCTTCTTGCGGAACCGGGTTCGATCTGGCTGAAACCGGTCGCCGGCACCGGAGCGATTGTCGAACAGGTCACCCGGACGCGCTTCTCGATCGATCCGGACAATGTCTACGGCACCGGCGTCTGCGGCAAGGCGTTTCGAACGCAGAAGCCGTGCATCAACGAAGACATCCTCAACTCGGCGCAGGGACGGCCGTGGCAGCAAGAGGGACGCAATAGCGGGGTCGTAGCCTGCCTTGCCGTTCCGCTACTCAAAGCCGGCAACAGCGTCGGTGTCCTGATGTTCTTCATCAGCAAGTCCTGGGCGGCGGACGAGGAGATCGTCGCGCTGATGGCGCGCATCGGAGAGAACGTTTCAGTTGCTCTCGATAGTTTTCGACCGGGAAGCGGAAAAAGCCAAGACCGAAGCGCAAAAGGAGCGGCTGTCGCTGATGTTCGCCGCGCTCAGCGCGACCAACGAAGCGATCGTGCGGGCCAAGTCGCGCGACGAGCTGTTCGATCTGGTCTGCCAGGCCGCGGTGCAGGGCGCAAAATTCAGTTCGACGACCATTGCGCTTGCCGAGCCCGGCTCCGAATTCCTTCGTGTCGTCGCCTCGAACGGGCCCGCCGCGAGCGAGATGAAGAATCAGAAGTTTGCGATCACGGAGTCGCTGCCGCAGGGACGCGGCCTGACCGGGTCCGCGTTTCGAAATCGGCAACCCTGTATCAGCAATGATTTTCTCGCCGACGAACGAACCGTCCCTTGGCACGACAGCGCCCGCCGCGGCGGAGTCGCATCGTGCGCGGTGCTGCCATTGCTCAATGACGGTCGCGCCGAAGGCGTGCTGATCTTCAATTCGCTGGAGCGCGGAACCTTCACGCCCGAATTCGTCGAACTGCTGCAGCGCCTCGCCGAAAACGTCGCATTCGCCTTGCAAAATTTCAATCGCGCCGACGAAAAGGCGAAAGCCGAGAAGCAAAAAGATCGCCTGACGGGGATGTTCGAGGCGCTCAGTGCGACCAACGAAGCGATCATGCGGGCCAAGACGCGGGGAGAATTGTCCGACCTGGTCTGCGAAGCCGCCGTTCTGGGAGGCGTGTTTACCTCCGTAGCCATCGCGCTGGCGGAACCCGGCGAGGAATTTCTTCGGTTCATCGCGACCAGGGGAATCAACTACGACCGGCTGAAAGGCCAGCGCTTCTCGACCGTCGCCAGCCATCCTGAAGGTCAGGGTCTGGCCGGAATCTCATTCCGGACGCGAGAACCCTGCATCCTGAATGATTTCGCGGCCGACGCGCGAACTGCGCACTGGCATAATGTTGCGAGGGAAGGGGGGATCCGGTCCGGCGCGGGTTTTCCGCTGCTGCAGCATGGCAACAAGGCGGTCGGCGTTCTGTTGTTTCTTTCCTGTGACGAAGGCGCTTTCACCGACGACCTGGTGGAATTGCTTGCCAGGCTGGCGGAAAACGTTTCCTTCGCGCTCGACAATTTCGACCGTGCCGAAGAAAAAATCAGGACCGAGGAACAAAAGGAACGGCTGACCCGCATGTTCGCGGCGCTCAGCGCGACCAACGAAGCGATCATGCGCGCGAAATCGCGGGCGCAGTTGTTCCAGCTGGTGTGCGAGGCCGCAGCCGGCGGCGGCAAGTTCACCTCGACCACGATCAGTATGGTCAGTCCCGACAGCGATTTTCTCGACATCAAGGCGGTGGCCGGGCCTACTGCGGACAGTACCCGAAACGTACAGGTATCGATCAGCGCCGAGCGCCCGGAAGGTCGCGGGCTGAGCGGCACCGCTTTCCGTTCCCGGCAGGCCTGCGTCAGCAACGACTATCTGGCCGATCAGCGAATCAGCAATTTCCATGCCGTCATTCGCAGCGACGGCGCAAAGTCAGGCGCGGCATTTCCGTTGCTGATCAGCGGGCAGGCGGTCGGCATCATGCTGTTTCTGTCCGCCGAAAAGAATACGTTTACGCCGGAGTTCGTCGAACTCCTGCAGCGGCTGGCAGACAATGTGTCGTTTGCGCTGGAGAATTTCGACCGCGCCGACGAAAAGACCAAGGCAGACGAACGGATCGAGTATCTCGCATCGCATGACAGCCTGACCAGGTTGCCCAACCGCGAAATGTTCAACGAGCTGCTTCGTCACTCGATCGAAGTCCGCGCGTCGTTGCCAATGGCGCTTTGCGGTGCTGTTCATCGATCTCGACAGGTTCAAGGTCATCAACGATTCGCTGGGTCATGAGGCCGGCGACATGCTGCTGGTGGAAATCGCCAGCAGGCTGCGCGGCACCTTGCGCGCGAGCGACGTCGTGGCGCGGCTCGGCGGCGACGAGTTCGTCGTCATTCTGGAGCAATCGTCCGAGCGCGATGACATCGAACGCATCGCCCAGAACCTGTTGACGGTGCTCAGCCAGCCCCTGCAACTGAGTGGCCACGAGTGCCACACCACGGCCAGCATCGGCATCGCCATGTACCCGTCGGATGGCGGCGATGTGCAGACGCTGACCAAGAATGCCGACATCGGCGATGTACCTCGCCAAGGAAGACGGCAAGAACGGTTTCCGTTTCTTCACCAGGGAGGTCAAGACCCAGTCGATCGAGCGGCTGACGCTGGAAACCGCCCTGCGCCGTGCCCTCGAGCGCGATCAGTTCGCGCTGCACTATCAGCCGAAGGTCGATATGGCGAGCGGGCAAATCACCGGCGTCGAAGCGCTGTTGCGCTGGACCCATCCCGAGCTGCGGCGTGTTGCCGCCGATGCAGTTCATACCGCTGGCCGAGGAGACCGGCTTGATCGTTCCGATCGGCCGCTGGGTGCTCAAGGAAGCCTGCGCGCAGAACATGGCCTGGCAGCGCCGCGGATTGCGGCCGGTGTCGATGGCGGTCAATCTGTCGCCGAGGCAGTTCGTCGACCAGCATCTGTTGCAGGATATCGACGAGGCGCTGGCGGCAAGCGGCATGTCGCCGGTGCTGCTGCAGCTCGAGGTCACCGAAAGCATGGTGATGCAGAACGTTTCCCGGGCCATCAAGGTGCTGGATGCGATCCAGAGCCGCGGCATCCGGCTTGCGATCGACGATTTCGGAACCGGCTATTCGTCGATGTCGCTGATGAAGCAATTCCCGATCGACACCATCAAGATCGACCGTTCCTTTGTTCGCGATTTGCCCAGCGATTCGGAGGATCAGGCCATTGCGCAAGCGATCATCAGCATGGGCAAGGCGCTGGGGATGACGGTGATTGCCGAAGGCGTGGAAACCGTCGAGCAGCAGGCATTCCTGCGCGACCACGCCTGCGATGAAATGCAGGGTTACCTGTTCAGCAAACCGCTGCCGCCGCAACAATTGGCCGATCTGCTCCGCGCGGCGCCGCTGCTGGTCTCTCCGCCGCTGCAGCCCGAGGCAACGGACGCCCCCGCGAAAACCGCCCCGCGTTCGCGGCTGAAGCGCGCCGCCTTGTAGGTGGCCGCGTTAATCCGGCGCGCCAGGCGAATCCGGATTTGCGTTCCGGCGCGGAAACGCGTCCGGCCATGGCAACGACGTCTGGCCGGCAAGGTGCCTGAGAAAAACCCGCGCACCGTCGGCAAAGCCAGCGCGATCGGGCAGGCCCAGGCTTGCACACCATTCCGCCGGCATCGATTGTGGCGCGCCGAGTACCTCGAACGCCGGTCCCCACCACCATGCCGGCGCTGGCGATCGCTCCGGCTCAGGAACCTTGCGCCAGCGCACGAATTCGTCGACGGCGCGTTCAAATTGCAGCTTTGCGGCCCGATGCATCGGTTCCTCCGGATGACATTCCTTACTTCTCTTCCGCGTCGGTCGATGTCGCCGGGCCTTCGCCCATGATCAGCAACACGGCGTCCTCGTCCTTGGCGCCATCCCAATGCACTTGCTTGCCGATATGGGTCACAAAGCTGCCGGCGGGCATCGGGGTGGTGTTGGCAGGATCGAATTTCGGCCCGGTGCCGACCCACCAGGTCCCCTGCAGCACGACGATGTAGCGGTCGTTGGGGTGGAAGTGCGGCCGGCTGAAATGATTGCCCTTGGTCCATCTGTTGTAGACCATGTAGAAGCCGGGCTTGCTCGGATCGCCGACAACGACGGCGCTTTGTGCGCCGCGGGCGTTGACCGGGCCCCATGGAATCTGATCCGGCAATTTGTAAGTCACCGCCGCTGAATTCAGTTCGGCCGCGCCGCCCGAGCTCGCCATGGCGATCGAAGGACAGCGGAATTACGAGGGCGCGCCAAAGCCGCTTCGAGGCCTTCATGGGTTCCTCCATTTCCGTGAGCGATTGCGCGCATGCTAGCCGGTCTCAATCGCACGGCGCAAGACGACACGCGTGTCGCCCCGACGCGGCGTGCTGCGCAGCATCCGGCGAACGAATGCTCGTCGAGGTGGGAAGGTCAGGCGGCGGGCGACAGGCTCGCGGCGGCCTTCAGCGGATGAGCCTTGCGGTGCCACGCCCATGCGGTCCGGATGATGGTCGCAAGATCCGAATGATCGGGGCGGAACTTCAGGATCTCGCGCGCGGCGCTGGGGTCGGCGACCAGATAGGTCGGGTCGCCTGTTCGCCGCGGCTTGATGAGATGGGGTACTTCGCGGCCGGTCTCGGCGGCGATGGCACGCAGAATCTGGCGTACCGAAAAGCCGGCGCCGGTGCCGAGATTGAAGGCGCCGCCGGCATGGCCCTGCAGCAGCAGTTTCAGCGCCAGCAGATGCGCGGCCGCCAGATCGGTGACGTGGATGTAGTCGCGGATCGCGGTGCCGTCGGGCGTATCGTAATCGTCGCCGAAAACCGCGAAATCCCCGACATGGCCCTGCAGCGCCATCATGGCGCGCGGGATGAGATGGGTTTCATTGTCGCGCAGCTCGCCGATATCGCCCGAGGCGTCGGCGCCGCTGGCGTTGAAATAGCGCAGGCAGAATGCCCCCAGCCGATAGGCGCTGCGATAATCGGCGAGAAGCCGCTCGATCATCCATTTCGAGGCGCCGTAGGGATTGATCGGCGCGCAGGGGTAGCTCTCGGGCAGCGCCTTGCTGTCGGCATTGCCGTAGACCGCGCCGGTGGAGGAAAATACCAGGCGATCGCAGCCGGCCTCGCGCATCGCCTCCAGCAGCGACAGCGTGCCGGCGACGTTGTTGGAGTAATATTTCTGCGGATCGACCACGGACTCGCCGACCAGGCTCGATGCCGCGAAGTGCATCACCGCGACGATGCTGTACTGTTTGAACGCGCTCGCTAGCGCGGCCTTGTCCCTGAGGTCGCCGACGACGAGCGAACCGCTGACGAAGCTGCGATGGCCGGTCGAGAAATTGTCGAACACGACAGGATGATAACCGGCCGCGGTCAGCGCCCTGCAGCAATGCGAGCCGATGTAGCCCGCGCCGCCGGTGACCAGAATGGCCGGTCGATCGTTCATGTCAGCCTCGTGTTAATCCCGTGTCAGTTCCTTGCCGTCCGATCGGTGTCCGATGGCCGGCTCTTGTTGAACAACAGATAGAGCGCGCGTGGATTGGTAGTCAAATAGCGCCAGAACAGCCGGCGCGGCTCCAGCCAGATTCGCCAGGCCCATTCCAGCCCGGCCTTCTGCATCCATTGCGGCGCGCGGGCGCGGCTTCCGGACAGGAAGTTGAACAATCCGCCGGAGGTCTTGATGACGCCGACATTGGACAGGCGCGGCGTGAATTCCTCGACAAAGGCCTGCTCATAGGGCACGCCCAGCGCGACCCACAGATAATCCGGCGCCAGCGCGTTGATCTCGTCGACCTTGGCGCGCAGCGCGTCGCCCCGCAGATAGCCGTGGGAACGCCCGACGATCTTCAAATCGGGGTACATGCTTTGGACGTTGGCGACGGCGACGGCGTTTTCCGCTTCATCGGCGCCGAGCATGTAAAAGGTCAGCCCGGCGGCGGCGGCCTTGCGGGCGACGGTGTGAAACAGATCGGTGGTTGCGACGCGCTCCGGCAGCGGCGTCGACGATCTCAGCCGCGATACCGTCACCAGCGGCTGTCCGTCGGCGTTGATCAGGTCGGCGGCACGAAACAGCCGGTCGGTCATCGGTTCGGTCGAACAGCGCGCCAGCACCTCGCCATTGGCCGAGGTCAGATACAGCGGACGAGACGACCTGGCGTTTCGGAAACACCATGTCGATCATGAAGTCAGCGGTCTGCTCGATGTCGAGCACGGCGAGCCGCAGCCCGCCGAGCGAGATTCGGGGCACGCTCGCAGTGGCGGCCCTCCCTATGGGATTTGCGCGGCGCTCATGCATGTTGGTTGTCTCGCTGACGGCAGAGAGCCGCGGGGTGAATTTCGTGAAGGGCAATACCAGTCAGCTCGCGCCTTTCGCCGAGCGCGGCGGACAGTGTCACAAAAGCGGACAGCTCGGACAATCCCGCTGTCCCAAAATCGCCAAGCGTTGCCGCCTTGGCGGTGCGACCGGGGAAATTACGCTGGAAATATGCTTCGATCGTCATGGGGCCACGCGGGTATCGGGAATCCATTGGCTACGCGTAGCTTATTGCAATATCCGGTCCAGTGTCGCGTGGCACGACACCTGATGTCTCCGGAATGGTTAGCGCAGGAGGTTAACCGGCCTTGGCCCGGATATGGTTTCCGATCACCAGGCCGGTCAGGCACAGCAACAGTCCCAGCGCGGGCGGCGCGAACAAGGCCTCTTCCTGAAAGATGCCGTTGACCAGCACGACGAAGACGCCGAACGAAGCGAGGCCCTGGGTCAGGATTCCGGAGGACGCGTACAGCCGCCACGCCTTCAGCGCCATCGCGAAATAGAATCCGAGCGGCACCAGGGCCGCGATACCCATCTGGTAGAGCATCACGCCGACCGCGCTTTCGACGGCGCCGTCGATCGTGCCGGCTTGCTGCGCGGCACTCCAGTCGATCGAGAAATAACCCTCCGACAGATTTCCGCCGACGCCGAGACCGCGGCCGAACGGCTGCGCGAGGAATCCGTTCCAGCCGCCCATGAAGCCGATGACGTGATAGTCGCCGATCTGCAGGCCGATATAGATCGCCACGATCGCGTAGCCGATCAGGCCGAGCAGCCCGAACACCAGCGTCACCACGGCGCCAAGCAGCCGGGTCGAAGCCCAGGCCAGGAAAACAAATATGGTCAGAATCAGCGCGCCCTTTACGCTGCAGAGAACCAGCAGCGGCAGCGCGGCAACGGCCAGCAAGGGCCGCCCCACCGAAAACAGAAACAGAATGAAGAAGCCGATGCCGTAGCCGAAACTGATCGGGCTCATGTTCGGCCCGAAGATGCGCAGGATCTGCGACAGCCCGAAATCCTCCAGCAGCGGCGTATTCAGGAAGTCGAAGCTGAACCGATCCTTCAGATCGACGGGCACTTTCCCGTGGCCCGCATCTCGGCTTCCCAGGCGCCCGATTGGGTGGCCTTGAGTTCATCGAAGCCCCAAAATGTGTGGCCGTTGGTGATGGCCAGCCAGAAGTCCCGGAACGCGAATTCGATGTAGCCGCAGACGATCAGGACGACGCCGATCGTCACCAGGAACGGCGTGATGCGAACCTGGTAGGTCGCGGCCGTCAGCAGCGAAAGCTGAAACAGGAACAGCGGCAGCACGATGTTGCGCAGATAGATCGACGCCGCAAGGCCGTTGTGAACGAAGCCGATGACGAAGTAGAGCATGACCGTGGCGAGCGTGAGCATGCCCCAGCCCATCATGCGATTGATTTCGGCCGAGTGATTTCTCCGGCCCAGAACGTACAGCGCCAGTGTCGCCAGCCACATCACCGAGCAGGCGAGGAAATTATAGCCCTTGATGAACTCCAGCTCGGAGGGGTCGGCGATATAGGGCGACAGCAGCGAGACGAAGAGATTCTGGAAGAACAGGATGAAAATCGCGATCGCAGGCGCATGCGCCGGGACCGCGGCGATGATCGCGCAGCCGATCAGGGTCTCGACGCTGATGGCCAGGATCGGGCTGACGATGTGCAGCATCGGCGCAAACGCGATCGAGGCCGCGGCAACGCAAATCGCCGGAATGACGTCGCGGGCCGGCGCCGCTGGCCGCTCGGCGATCTCTGACAGCGCTGGACCCGACAGTGCCGGGATTTCCGGGGCACGCATTCGCTGCACCTCTCGTCCAGCTCGATCGATCGGCGATAGCGCGGAATGTGTAAAGATTCGTTAACAATAACGAAATATGGAGCGGCCGCGGCAGGGCGGTCGTTGCCGGCTGGCCGGCATCGTGGATGCGGCGCATGCGGCGCGGCCGAACATCGACCGCCATGTGACGGCGAATGCCGGTCAGCCGACGGCGGCTCGCGCTGTACCAGGATCGGCAATGCGCTAATGTAAATCCGGCAATGCGTTGAGGTCTGAATAGGTCCTGCTCTGATATGATCTCGACTCGCCCGGTTCGACCGGCGCTCCAACCTATTCCCGGTTGTTTGGTCGCAAGGCATGCATCAAAATAAGCACGTGTTTGATGTCAGCGTCGACAACGCATTTGATTTCTTGTCGCCGGAATACGCCGAGCTGTTCGCCGGCTCCGCGGCGACGGCCTTCCAGCATCCGCTTTGGCTCGACGGCATTTATACCGGGCTTGCCCCCGCCGCCGCCGCGAAACGGCTGGTGATCGTGCTGCGGTATCGCGCCAACGGCGCATTGGCGATGGTGCTGCCTCTGCTGCGCGTGCGGCGCGGTCCGATCTCGACCGTTGAATTTGCCGACCTGCGCGTCTCCGACTATCTCGCGCCTCCGTGCAGCGCAAAGGTGCTTTCCGAAGTGCTTGCGGATGCGCAGGCCTGTGCGGAGATCCAGCGCCTCATCAAGCCTTTCGATCTGTTGCGGATCCCCAAGCTGCCGGACGGGATTGCGATCGACGGCCTGCTGGCGGCGCCTGCGCCTGTGATGATGGAGTCGAATTCCTATTCGGTGGCTCTGAACGCGCCGTTCGAACAATGGCGGGCGAGCGCGCTGGATCGCTCCTATCAAAAGGAACTCGCCAAGAAACTGCGTCAGTTGCAGAAGAAGGGCGCGTTGTCTTTCGCCTGCTGTGAAGACAGTCCCGGCGATCGCTCTCCACGCTTGAGATGATGAAGCAGTATCGCGGCCCGCGATTTCATGCGCGTGGCGACGGCGACCTGCTGCAGCGTCCGGAGTATTTCGAGTTCTATTCCGACGTCGCCGTCCGTGGCGCCGGCTCCTTCGCCCGGCTCTATGCGCTCAAGATGGATGACCGCGTGATCGCGGCGGTGCTGGGGCTCTGCCACAAGGGCAGTTTTCTCATCATCATGAGCGCGTTCGATGTCGAAGGGTTCAAGAGCCAGTCGCTCGGCGCGCTGATGTTCGAGCAGGTTGCCAGGGATTGCATCGAGCGGGGCGACCGGATCCTCGATTTCACCATCGGCGATGAGCCCTACAAGAAGCTGTTTGGCGCCCAGCCTTCGCCGATGTGGACGGTGACCCAGACCGGCAGTGCGGCCGGCACCCTGGTCGATTTTGCACTGAAGCAGGCGCCCTGGATTAAACAGACTGCAAAAAAAATCGCAGAGATCCGCCTTTCGTCGGCGCGGGCTTGAGCATAGGAGGCATCGCGGGCTCGCCGCTTGCGATGCCTGTTGCACAAATGAGGCGAGCAATGGAACGAGCCGATTTCAGCCGAAGCGAACCCCTCTCCAAGGGTGTTCGCTGCCCGCGTACAGGCCTCCATCTCTTTCGCGTTCCTCTGCGCGAGAATTTACTGACCAAGCAATGGAGGGATCTCGCATCTCGCGCCCTCATCCAGAATATCTTCTATGAAGAGGAGTACGCGGTATCGGCGGCGATACCCTTCGGCGATGGCGTCGAGCTCCTTGTTGTGACTGAAGATGCGTCGCTGATGTCCCGGATGCTGGGACTATGGCCGGTCCGAGTGTCGCGGCGCCGGTGGGGCGTGCCGCTCCCGGTGTTGGCCGGATGGACCCATCCCTTTGCTGCATTGGGCGTGCCGCTTTTGGACCGCGATCAGGCTGAAAGCGTGCTGAGTGTGTTGTTGAGGGCCGCCAGTCTAATACCGGGATTGCCTGCGCGCACCTTCATGCCAAACGTTCCGGAACAAGGGCCATTTCCCGAGCTTCTAAATGCGCTCGGAAGCAAGCATGCCCTGCGATCATGCGCCTTCAATCTGCACGAGCGCGCAAAGCTTGATCCGCAAAGTCGCGAGAAATATTTCGAGACCAATCTCTCGTCGCGCACACGAAGCAAATTGCGGCAAGAAATGCGCAGAATTGAGCGCGACGGACGCGTCGAGTTCGAAACTGTTTCTGAAGCCGGCGCCATCGCCGAGGCGATCGAAGATTACATTCAGCTTGAAGGGCGCGGCTGGAAAGGGCGCGCCGGGACCGCTGTTGGTTGCTCTCCGGCAGAAGCGGAATTTCTGCGCGGAGCTGCCAAGTCGTTATCAAATCAAGGGCAAATCAGAGTACATCGCCTGAAGCTGAATGGCACGACGCTCGCGTCATCGATCACATATTTCTCTGCTTCAATGGCATGGTACTCCAAGATTTCGTTTGACAAATCGCAAGCCAGGAACTCGCCTGGGTCTCAGCTCGTGATGTACGCGACCGAGGAATTGCTGCGGGACCCGTCGGTGATGTGGGTCAATTCGTGCGCTCCTCCGGGGCACCCGTTGATGAAGAAATTCTGGAGTGAAAGTCTGTCGATCTCGAGCCGGATTATTGATGCTTCGGGGACAGATCCATTTTTCAGGCCGGCTGTTGAGCTCGAGCGGCTGAGATTGAAGGCAGCCGATATTTGGAACGCCTATAAGGGCCGACGTCGTGCGCGCCTAAAAAATATATGAGGAACGATGGACCGAGCGGTTCGTTTGTTTCGATCACGGAACTCATTCAGCCAGCTAGATGCTGCGCGGTAATTATGACCGAGCTATCCATGAGCGGGATATCATCTCGCCTTCACCGGGTTCTCCGGAATGAAGCGACGATGGGCGCCGCAGTGTCGGTAATCCTCACCGGCCTGGCCGCGATTACTTCGTTTGCCATGCTCACCGCGCTGGCCCGCTCGATGTCGGCGGCGGATTTCGGCTTGCTCGCAGGCTGGATGAACGCCCTGCTGTTTCTGTCCGTTGTTGCAGTGTTCGGTCAGGAAACGGTATTTGTGCGGCACTGGAATGAATTCGTGCAGCAACGGCAATTCGGCCGCGCGCGCGGACTTCTGCTCTTCGGAATTGGAGTGTCTACTGTTGGGGCGGCGCTCGTTGCGGTTGGTATTTATATGGCGTCGCCATGGTTCGCCGCCAGTCGAGAGTTGATGGTCGCATTGCTTCTGTTTCTTTTTGCTCAGACGCTATGTCTGTTTAGCTCGCAAACCGCCCGCATCACTGCCGGAATCGCATCAGGCGTTATTCACCGGGAAATCACCTGGCGGTGCATGGTTTTGCTGGGCATCGCGTGGTTTGCGTACACATGGGACGCCGTTCACGCTGCTGACCTTCTTTTACCTGGCAACAGGCGGCTTGCTGCTCGCGGTGATTTTGCAAGTCAGATCGACAATCGTCTCACTTCCGCGGCAGGTTATAATATCCAAGCCGGAAATCGATGGACCTTCCTGGCTGGCGCAGGTCGTCGCGAATGTGGATGGCTGCTCTTCTCGAAGCGTCAAGTCAGTACCTCGACGTTGTCGTCGTCGCGGCAATTCTGTCATCGCTCGACGTTGCGAACTATTTCGTTTGCGTGAAGCTCGCAGCTCTCTTTTTGATGCTTAACGATGCATTCGCCCTCTATTCGTCGCGGCGAATATCATTCCTGTATCACCGCGGAGAGCTCCGCTCATTGCAGGCGCTGTTGAAGCAACTCTCGTTGCTCATTTTCGCCTTGGTCGTTTCCAGTCTTCTTTTTATCGCGGTTGCCGGTGACCTGTTACTTGGCGTATTCGGCCCGGCCTACCAGGCGCAGCATTTTATCCTGATCGTGCCTTTGTATCGGGACGGCTACCGTGGCCCTCGGTGGTCCTGCTACCTACCTTCTCCTGCTTACCGGTCATGAGACGGCATATATTCGGACCTTGGCCGTATTTACCGTCTTCCGATATGCGTTTATCGGGTGTTCAGGTTTGCTGTTCGGATTATCCGGCGTGGTTACCGCAAGTGCGGTGGCAATGATCCTTCTTACCTTCACGCTGATTTTTCTTTGCCGGAAGCTGGTCAAGGTCGACCCATCGATATTAGCGTTCCTGGGAATGGCCAAGACGGAAGATCGCTTGGGCTTCCTCCAAAGCTGATAGTTGCGTTTGGCGATCAGATCCGGCGACGATGGGCCGGCCTATGGCAACAGCAAAAAGACCAAGGAGTATCGCAGTGAGCCTGGGTGGAATTACCAATCTCGATTACACGGTGCTGTTGTGCAACAAGATGGACGAAACGCGCGCGTTTTACCGCGACGTCATGAAGTTTCCGATCGAGATCGACAAAGAGCATTGGGTCAGTTTTCGCGTTGGCGCCGCGTTACTGACGCTGCGGCCCCGCGGACCGTGGACGGTCTGTGACGATGGCAAGTCAGTGCCGGGATCGGCGGCGGTCCAGCTCGCCTTTCGCGTTCCGCCGCCGGCGGTCGATGCCTGCCATGCGGAATTGGTGGCCAAGGGTGTGCCGATCCTGCGGGCGCCAACCGATCTGCCGGACTGGCGCCACCGCACGCTGTTCTTTCGCGATCCCGAGGACAACATCATCGAAATCTACGCGGAATACTGATCCGCGATGCGCCGAGCTAGCGGCGGCCCAACAGGGCCCGCAACACGGCGGGATCGGGCTTGCCGGTCTTGCCGTCGACCAGACCGAATCCCTGCGCCAGTTCCCAATGCGCCCAGCCCCAGCAATGCTGCTCGGCATAGGTTACGACGGAGGAAAGCCAGCGCAGCCGGCTTTCCACGGGAGCGCCGGCTTTCAGCACGCCGAATTCATTGATGATGAGGGGGCGAGAGAACTGCTGCTGCCACGCCGCCGCGGGCTCGAGCCATTTGTCGATGCCCTTTGCGTCGCGCGATGCGGCGATGGCGCGGTCCAGCAGCTCCAACGGCCTTCGCCTTGTTGCCGTCGCGCAATTGCTGGCGGAGGTCCTGAACCCTGGGATCGTCGGCGCGAACGGGATATGGCAACTCCCTGATGCTGTGCAGCGGATCGTTCTGATCCCAATGTCCTTGATGGGTGAAGGCCATCGGATCGTAGAAGTGAATGGCATAGACGACGTTCAGGTCGTTCAGCGGACGAAAGCCCGGCAATGAATCGGCGCGTTGCCAGTTGACGGGGCCGACGATGATGGTGGTGCGCGGCAGCAACTGCCGAACAAACGCCGCAAGCTCCTCGGCCTCGGTCTGCCATCGCGTCGGCCTCGAGGTCGGGCTCATTCAACAGCTCGGCGAACACCCGGTCGGCCGAATGGCGTCGCAGGATTTGCAGCCAGCTCGGTCCAGGCGCTCTTCATCTCCTGCATCGCGGCAGCCGGCTCCTCGCGGTGCAGCCGGTTGAACCGGTCGCCGGGATGCAGGTCGACCGACACGTAATAGCCAAGGGATGTGAGTTTTGTCAGCGCGCGATCGACGGCGTGCAGCCGGTCGTCCCGCTCCGGCTTTCGAGGCAAACCGCGGCATGATGTACTCGGCCGGCATCGGCAGGCGAACATGGGTCATGCCGGCCTTGCGCAATTCCCTGAGCAGTCCGTCGGCGGGCGGTGCAGACTGCGGGCCGTTGATCCAGCCGTCGGCATTGAAGCCGCGGGACAGCGCGGCAATTCGGTCTGCCGGCACGGTGTGCGTCAGAGCAGGGACAGGCGGCTTCGCGGGATCTGACAGAAGCATGCAATCGTCGCGGCGAGCAACAGCAGCGCCAGCCGTCTTGCGTTTTCCGCATGCCTGCATTCCGCCTGATGATCAGTCATCGGCATGTCTGGATGTCGCGTCAGGACCGCCGGCTGGGCGCCGTTCAACTCGCCATTCCCAGCATCTCGCGTTCGGGGCTGAGCAGTTGCGGTGCGGGGACCGACCTGATTGACGACAATGCCGATCGCGGCGCCGCCGAATTTCGCCAGCGATGCTCTGGCCTTGCGGATCGCAGCCGGATCGGCCGCGCCGTCCCGCACCACCAGGATCACCAGGTCGGCATGAGCTGACAGCGCCGCCACCTCGGGCTGCTCGGCCAGCGAGGGTGCATCGATGACGACCAGATCGAACTCCGAGCGAATGTCGTCGCTGCTCGGCAGGCCGCCATTTCGGCTGGCGCTCAGCAGCACGATTGACGCGAGCGCAAGGTCGCCTTCGAGGCACGCTACTTTGTTGGGCGCTGGTTTCGGCGCGCGCGGCGCGAGGCGGCGTCGGGTTCCGCCTGAATGAGGACGCTCAGCATTCCGCCGTTGACGGCGGCCAAATTCAGCGATCGCGCCACGGTGCTGCGGCCAACGCCGTTCTCGACCGAGGTCACCAGAGCCACCTTGCCGCGCTGGCCGGGTACGCTGGCGATCCTGTCGAGCAGGACGCGCAGATGGGGACTGAGATCGAGTTCCGCCGTTGCGCCGATCGGCTTCTGCCAGACGGTCCGTCTTGTGTTCTCTGCGGCATCAGGTCGGGGATGCGGGCCCAGACCGGCAGATCCTGCGGCGGCTCGGCTTCGGCGGGAGCCGCAGCCGCAGTCAGCGAGCCGCGGCCTTCGCCGGCCCGGCGCCGGGGGAGTTCTCTCGGTGTCGAGCATGGCAACCGTCGCCGTCGATATCAGCAGCGAGGCGATCGCGATGGCGGCGAGCAGCAAGAGCGAGCGGCGGACGGGTCGAGCGGATCGGCGGCGTCGCGAGCGAAGCGATCTTGGTCTGCGTGCTCTGCAGCAGGCGCTGCTCGTTGGTGGTCTTGAACCGCGACAGGAACTGCTCGTAGATATTCCTGTTGGCGTCCGCGTCGCGCTGCAGCTCCTGCAGCTTCACCATCGCCTGGCCGTCGACCAGCATCTCCGCCTCGACCGACTTCAAGCGGGCTTCCAGCGATTTTTGCTGATCCAGCATGCGATTCATATTCGGATTTCGCGCTTTCGATGTTGCGCTTGCGCTCGGTTTCGATCTGTTGATTGAGTTCGCTGAGCTGGCTGTGCGACATCACGAGATCGGGATGGCGATCGCCGAGCACCGCGCGCTTCTGCGCGATCTGGTCGTTGAGCGCCGAGCGCTGCGGCCGCAGCACGCTCAGCAGATCCTGCTTGATCGGGCCTTCGACATTGGCCTTGAGATCGCGTTGCGCCTGCTGGTAGCGGGTCTTGGCTTCTTCGGCGCGCAGGCGGGCCGCCGACACCTGCTGGTTCAATTCGGTCACCCGCAACTGCTGCGTCGTGCCATCCTTGCCGGCATTGACGATTTTGTGATCGAGCTTGAATGCGGCGACCGCATCCTCCGATGCCCGCAATCGATCGTTCAGCGACTTGAGGCGGCTGTTGAGCCAGCCGGCGGCTTCGTCGGTCGCGGCGGTGCGGACCTGGCCCTGGGTCGCGACGAATGCCTCGGCGACGGCATTGGCATAGTGGGCGGCCTGCTGCGGGCGATTGGAGATGAACGTGATCGCGATGACGTAGGTCAGGCCGCGGCGGGAAATGTCGAGGCGGCTGCGGAATTTTTCCAGCAGCCGCGAGGTGTCGGTCTCGCCGCCGGCGATTTCCTCGTCGTCTTGAATCTTGAGCTGCTCGATCAGCGGCCGCAGGAATCCGTCGGACTTGGCGATTTCGATCAGGCTCTGCAGCGCGGCGGCATCCTGGCCGATGCCGGGCAGCACATCCTGCTCGTTGGTGACGCGCTGCTCCCGGGGATCGACGACGACCAGCGCGGTCGCCGCATACCGCACCGGAATGACCATCAGCAGCGACGACGCCGACAGCGAAGATGGCGAACGCCAGCAGCAATATGCGCCGGCCATTGTCACGCAGAAATGCGATGGCGCCGGAGACGGTCAGGGATCCCTTCAGCAGGGCGGGCGGCTGCGTTGGCGGCCTTCGCGGCCGGGCGATCCGGAGCTTCCCACGCAGCGGCGTCCTCGATCCGGCCGGAATTGGCCTGGCTTGCGCGGCTACCGAACATCATACGTTCCAACTCAATTCAACCGGCAAACACTCGTCCAGGGGGCCCCCTACAACGTAAATATCTATAGTTAATCGACGGTTACCCCGGCGCGGGTTGCACGATAATTCGCGCTGTTGCGGATTTGGCGTGGCCCGAACCTTAACGAATTCACGCTAGCTTTCGGCTTCGGGAACCACGCTCCGCCTCAAGCGCGGATTAACCCCATCGCGCTCCAGCCGGTGTACGGCCGTCACCGCGTGATAGGTACGGCTGCGGCAAAGAGGCACGAAGCCCGTCCCTCCGTTCAGCGCAACGCACTGCAGAGTGAGATGAAACCCACACGCCGAATCCTTCTGATCCAGACCCAGGCAGAGAACGCGGGTGCTCAGGAGATTTCGAGGCTTGTCGGCGCCGGCCTGACCGCGCGCGGTTACGAGATCCACAACCTGTTCTTCTTCCGCAAGTCGGACTCCTTCGACGAGCCGCCGAACACGTTCTATTGCTCGCCGAGCCGGCCGGGAAATCCCATTTCGTTCCTGAAATTTCTGTGGACGCTGGGACGCCAGATCAGGAAGATAAAGCCCGACGCCGTCCTCACCTTTCAGCATTTCGGCAATGTGATCGGCGGCGCGATCTCGCGGCTCGTCAGCGCGGCGCCCGTTATCGCCAACCAGGTTTCGTCAGGGCTGGTCGATGAGCTGGCCGGTGCGCGCTGCCGACATCGCGATGGGCAGCCTCGGCTTTTTCAAATGCATCACGCTCAACTCGCGCGACATGGAGCGCGAATATGCCGCGATATCCCGCGCCTTATCGATCGCGCATGAAATATGTCCCGCACGGTTTCGACGACAAGTCATCAGACATTTCGAAGGAGGCGGCGCGGCAGCTGTTCGACCTGCCGCGCGATGCCGTGCTGCTCGGTTGTGCCGCGAGATTGCATCCCGACAAGCGCCTCGATGCCGCGATACGCCTGCTCGCCGGGCAACCGTCCTGGCACCTCGCGCTGGTCGGGCCAGGGGCCGGACGAGGCGCGGCTAAGGCAGCTGGCCGACGAGCTGAAAGTATCGGATCAGGCTGCATCTGATCGGCGAAATTCCGCCGCAGCGGGTCGGGGAATTTCTCGCCAGCCTCGACGTCTTTGTATTCCCCTCGCATGCCGAGACCTTTGGTCTGGCTGCCGTCGAGGCGGCGAATGCCGGCATTCCTTCCGTCGTGACGGATCTGCCCGTTTTGCGCGAGGTGCTGTCGTTCGACGGAAAGCCGGCGGCCCTTTTTGTCGACGCATCGGACAATGCGAAATTGGCGGCGGCCGTTTCAACAATTCTCGCCGACGAGACTCTGCGCGAGCGAGCTGCGGCAAAATGCCAAGGGCCTAAAATCGCGCTATTCGGTAGGCGCCATGGTCGACGAATATGTGAAAATTCTTGACCAGGCCATGTAGTCCTCACATCGATTCGGAAATGAACCGGACATGATTGTTGAATTTCGATGCGAACGCGAGCGCGCGCGGCAGTGGATGAACCGCGCGGCCCTGACGGTCGACGGCCAGGATGTCCCGGTTCAAATCGCATGGACCGGCACAGCGGCGCCTCGCCCGGCCGGGCTGGACGCGCTTTTCGAACTTGAGCGGATCGTGTTGCGCAAGGGCAAGCACTCGGCGGCGCCGACCAGCTCAAGGCAATTCCCGCAAGCCATGCAGCGTGGCGCTGGCAACGCCGATGTGGTTGTCGATTTCACGGCCGCGGAGCCGCGATCCGGCCTGCTCGGCGAAACTCTATCTGCGTCCGTTCTTCAACGGAGCGGCCGGCGAAGACGCCGCCCTGGCGGCGATTCTTGCCGGTGATCTGCCGGTGATCGAAATCGTCAACGAACTCGATGGCTCGGTGCTCGATCGCGGCCATCCCTCGGCGAAATGGCAGCCGGTCTGAGCGGCGGGCTCGAAACGGTGATGGCGCGAACCATGACCATGCTGGCCGCCGTGCTGTCGGGAAGGCCGCGAATTGTGCCGCAACTGGTCTACCCTTCCAGCAGACCTTCGAAGAAGCCGGCCGAATACGTCCTGCGCGGCGTAGCCGGGTCGATCGCGCGGGAGATCTATCGCCTGTGCTGCTATGCGCCGCATTGGCATGTCGGATGGCGCTACACCGACGATGCCGGCGTCTGGCGGGCGGGGATCTCACCGGCCCGCGCTGGCAGGTGATCGCAGATCCCGAACAATCGCTTCTTTGCCGATCCGGTTCCGATCAGCTGGCAGGGAAGAACATTCGTCTTCTTCGAAGACCTCGATCATCGCGCCAGACAAGGGCACCATTTCAGCGATCGAGTTCGATGGCGCCGGCCCGGTTGGCGAGGTCATCCCGGTGCTGGAAGAACCCTGGCATCTGTCGTATCCGTTCCTGATCGAGCACGACGGCGATCTCTGGATGATTCCGGAGAGTTCCGCACACAACGACGTCCCGCTCTATAAATGCGTTCGCTTTCCGGACAAATGGGAGCGTCACAGCACGCTGCTGTCCGGCTTCGAACTGGCCGACGCCACCATCACCCAGCATAACGGCCTGAACTACATGTTCGGCGCCTGGCGCGACGGCACCGCCGGTTATTCGGATGTCCTGGCGATCTATCTATGCCGAGAACCTGTTCGGCCCCTGGCTGCCGCATGCGAGCAATCCGATCATGATGGACCGGGCCACGACGCGGCCGGCGGGAAATTTCGTCACCATCGATGGCAAGACTGTGGCGGCCGGTGCAGGATTGCACCCACGGCTATGGCGCAGCCCTCGGTCTTGCCGAAATCGTCGAACTGACACCGACGACCTACCAGCAGATCGTCCGCCACACGATCCAGCCCGGGCCGCTATGGCCGGGCCGAAAACTGCATACGCTGAACCGCAGCGGCCGCCTCGAGGTGATCGACGGATCGCGGATTCAGCCGAAGATTCCCGCTTTCCGCTGAAATGCGCGCGCTAGATCTGCCGCACCACGCCGGGCTGGCCCGGCGCGCATTCCAGCGCGTCGCGGTCCCATTTGGCGGCATTGGCCGCGGCCTCGTAAGTGCTTTGCAGGAAATCCAGCAACGTCTGGTCCGGATTTGCGGCGCTGCGCACGGCATCATAGGGCAGGATGAATTCGCCGAGCGCTTCGCTGAAGAAGGCCGCATCGGGCCGCGCCTTTGTGGTGCGAAATCCCGGCGGTTCGGGATAGGCGTAGCAATAGAACGCGGGATAATCGATCGCGCCGGAGCCCGGCCAGAAGCCGGCGCTGCTGACCTCGTGCGAATAGGCTTCGCAGGCCACATCATCTGAAAGATGCGGCACGCCGCCGGGATGTCGCGGGGCGCGGCGTCCGGAAAATCGCGTCACCGCGAGATCAAAGCTGCCCCAGAAAAAATGCACCGGGCTCGCCTTGCCGACGAAGCCGGTGCGGAATTGCTTGAACACCCGATCGGCATTGACGAGGATCTGCAACAAGCGCCGCACCGCATCCGGATCGTATGACGCATGTTTGGCGTCCTGCGAAAACCGGATCGGGTCCGGCAATTCGTTGGGCATCTCGTCGATCGCGACGTCAATGCCGAGCTCGGCCAGATTGGCCATGGTTGCCGCATAGAAACTCGCGACCGAGTGGCCGGCCAGGGCAAACCGCCGGCTTGCGCCATCGCTGGTCGAAATCCGCAGCTCATGATCGATGAAATCGAAGTCGATCTGAAACGTGCCGGCGCCATCAGGCACCGGCGAGGTGGTCAGCCCGCGCGGGGTGACGTAGAGCGCGATGTGCCAGGAATGATTCAGCCAGGGCGTGCGCGACAGCCTGATTTGCCGACGATCTGGGTCCACAGATGCAGCGTTTCGTAGGTGTCACGCCACGCCGCGGTGGGCAATTCCGGCCATGAG
Organism: uncultured Alphaproteobacteria bacterium; assembly: GCA_963742695.1. Taxonomy (GTDB): domain Bacteria; phylum Pseudomonadota; class Alphaproteobacteria; order Rhizobiales; family Xanthobacteraceae; genus Bradyrhizobium. The sequence goes on along the minus strand of CAVUNF010000011.1, from coordinate 71,442 downwards.
ATTTGCGGATTGTTGCTCATGTCTGGGCTCGCTATCCCCGAAGATGTTCTGGGTATCATACAACGTCTACGCATGGGGCGGCATTCGCGAAAACGAGAATGCCGCCCGCGTCGCATCAGCCATGCAGTTTTCTCGCGGTTTCCGCGATCACGCGTCCTTGGTAGCGCGCGCCCGCCAGTTCGTTTGCGGATGGCGCCCGGCTGCCGTCGCCGCCGGTGATCGTGGTCGCGCCATAGGGCGAGCCGCCGGTGACCTCGTCGAGCTTCATCTGGCCGGCAAAACCGTAATTCAGGCCGACGATGGTCATGCCGAAATGCAGCAGGTTGGTGATGATGGAAAACAGCGTGGTTTCCTGGCCGCCGTGCTGGGTCGCGGTTGAAGTGAACGCGCCGCCGACCTTGCCGTGCAGCGCGCCCTTGGCCCAGAGGCCGCCGGCCTGGTCCAGGAAATTCGCCATCTGCGATGCCATGCGGCCAAAGCGCGTGCCGGTGCCGACGATGATGGCGTCGTAATTGGCAAGCTCCTCGATTTTCGCCACCGGCGCGGCCTGATCGAGTTTGTAATGCGAGGCCTTTGCGATGTCGGGCGGCACCAATTCGGGCACGCGCTTGATATCGACGGTAGCGCCGGCCTCGCGCGCACCCTCGGCGACGGCGTTCGCCATGGTTTCGATGTGGCCGTAGGCGGAATAATAGAGAACGAGAACTTTGGTCATGATGGGTCTCGTGAGTTGAAGGAAAAGGGATCGTCATGGCCGGGCTTGTCCCGGCCATCCACGTCTTGCTTGCGTTCGACTAAGTCGTGGATGCCCGGGTCATCTGCGCGAAGACGCGCTTCGCGCTTTAGCCCGGGCATGACGAGCTAGGGGTAGTGCTTCAGGCCGCGTCGACCAGCACCAGCTCTGAAATCTTCCAGCGCGGTGATCTTCAGCCGTGCTTCGTCGCGGATCGCGACGCCGTCGCGGGCGTTGACGCGAACACGCCGTTGACTTCGACGCTACCCGCCGCCGGCACCAGATAGAGGTTGCGGGCTTTGCCGGGCGCATATTCCGCGCTCTCGCCGGCCTTCAGCGTGGTGGCGAGCACCCGCGCGTCGGCGCGGATCGGCAGCGCGTCCTTGTCGCCCTCGAATCCGCTGGCGATGGTGACGAATTTGCCGGAGCGATCCGATTTCGGAAACGGCTTTGCGCCCCAGGTCGGCTGGCCGCCTTGCGTTGTCGGCTCGATCCAGATCTGGAAGATCTTTGTCCGGCTCGGCTCCAGATTGTATTCGGAATGACGCACGCCGCTTCCGGCGCTCATCACCTGCACGTCGCCGGCTTCGGTGCGGCCCTTGTTGCCGAGGCTGTCCTGATGCGTGATCGCGCCTTCGCGGACATAGGTGATGATCTCCATGTTGGCATGGGGATGGGCGGGAAAGCCGGTGTTCGGTGCGATCTCGTCGTCGTTCCACACCCGCAAGCTGCCATGGCCCATATTGTTGGGGTCATAGTGACTGCCGAACGAGAAATGGTGCTTTGCCTTCAGCCAGCCGTGGTCGGCGCCGCCGAGTTTTGCAAAGGGTCTGAGTTCGATCATGGGATATTCCTTTGATTGAATAATTTTGAAGTGAGCGCGCCGCGCTCGAAGCGCGGCGCTGCTCGTGATTTGTTACGCGCCGAAGCCGCCATCGACGTTCAGCACCGTGCCGGTCACGAACGAGGCGCCGGGGCTGGTGAGGAAGACGACGCCGGCGGCGATTTCTTCCGCGGTGCCGTAGCGCTGCAGCGCGTGCTGCGTGCGCTGGGCTTCGGCAGCGGCGCCGCCGTCCTTCGGATTCATGTCGGTGTCGATCGATCCCGGTTGCAGCACGTTGACGGTGATGCCGCGCGGGCCGAGGTCGCGCGCCGCGCCCTTGCTGTAGCCGACGATCGCAGCCTTGGTCGCGGCGTAGTCGGCAAGGCCGGGGAACGCGGCGCGGGTGGCGATGCCGGAGCCGATGGTGACGATGCGTCCGCCTTCGCCCATCAGTTTCGAGGCCGCACGGATCGCGGTGACCACGCCGTGGATATTGATCGCATCCTGGCGCGCGAGCGCCGCGGTATCCGCACCGGCATCATCGACCGCGGCGCTGGCGATGACGCCGGCGTTGTTGACGAGGATATCGAGCCGGCCGAAATGCTTCGCGACATCCTTCACCAGTTGATCGACCTCGGCTGGACGAGGCCTGGTCGGCCTTGAAGGCGCGCGCTTGCACGCCCTTGGCTTTCAATTCCTTGCACGACGGCTTCGGCCTTGTCGGCGGAGGCGACATAACTGATGGCGACGTTGGCGCCCTCATCGGCGAGCGCGCGGGCGCTGGCGGCGCCGATGCCGCGCGATCCGCCGGTGACGAGGGCAACCTTGCCTGTGAGTGATTTGGTCATTGGATTTCTCCGTGTCTGAATTCCGATGGCCTTTGGATATGCCTCCCGGCTGTGGTATATAAATAGAAACTATTGAAACACATTGTTTCCTAAAATGGCTCTTCAAGGAGATGCCCATGCCGAAACTTCCGGATTTCGAAGGCCTCGCGATTTTCGCAAAAGTCGTGGAATTACGGTCGTTTGCGGCCGCCGCCGACCGAACTGGCGCTGTCCAAGGCCACGGTGTCGAAGGCGGTCACCCGGCTGGAGCAGCGGCTCGGCGCCCGGCTGTTCAACCGCACCTCGCGGCGGCTCGCCTTGACCGATGCCGGGCAAAAACTCTCCGGCCGCGCCGCGCGCCTGTTGCTCGACGGCGAGGCGGCGGAGAACGAGGCGCTGGCGCAGTCGGTGACGCCGCGCGGGCTGGTGCGGCTCGCGGTGCCGATGACGTTCGGGGTGAGGGCGGTGGCGCCGATCCTGCCGGAGTTTCTGGCGCATATCCCGACGTCGCGATCGATCTTCATCTGAGCGACGCAATGGTCGACCTGATCGGCGAGGGTTTCGATGCCGGCTTGCGGATCGCGAGCCTGCCGGATTCGTCGCTGATCGCGCGGCGGCTGTGCGCGATGCCGCGCTACACGGTGGCCGCGCCCGCCTATCTCAAGCGCCACGGCCGGCCGACCCATCCGATGCATCTCGCCCAGCACAAATGTCTCGGCTACGCCTATCTCTCGACGCCCGGCGTCTGGCACTACACCAATGCATCAGGCGAACAGGCCAGCGTGCGTCCGGCAGGCCCCTTGCGCGTCAACAATGGCGAGGCGCTGATGCCGGCGCTGCTCGCCGGCCTCGGCATCGCCGACCTGCCGGACTTCATCGTCGGCGACGCCATCGCCTCGGGCAAGGTCGAGGTGATCCTGAAAGGCTGGAAGCAGACCGAAGGCGCGGTGCATCTGGTGACCCCGCCCGGCGGCCCGCGCCCCGCGCGCGTCGAGGTGCTGGCGGATTTTCTGGCGAAGCAGTTTGCCAAGGGGAAGAAGCGGACCCTTCGTGAGGTGGCACGGCGCGAACGAGCGCCTTTGCCCACCCTACGGGTTTCAGGCTACGCTATGCCCAACAACCAAAACAAAAATCCCCGGGGAGAAACTGCCGATGAACCGACGTGAACTTCTGAAAGCCGCGGCGGCGTTGCCGCTGGCGCACACCGCGCTCTCGAATGCCGCGTTCGCGCAAGCGCCGTGGCCGGCGCGCAACATCACCATGATCGTGCCGTTTCCGGCCGGCGGCCAGGCCGATCTGGCGGCGAGGCCGGTGGCGGCGGCGCTGGAGAAAATTCTCGGCAAGCCCGTGGTCGTCGACAACCGCGCCGGCGGCGCCGGCGGATCGGTCGGCAATGCGGCGGCGGCGCGCGCCGAGCCCGACGGCTACACCTTGCTGATGACGCTGTCGTCGCTGGCGGTGTTGCCGGAGGCCGACCGGCTGTTCGGCCGGCCCGATGGCCTACGAAGTCTCGCAATTCGCGCCGGTCGCGCGCGTGCTCGCCGATCCGACCCTGCTCGCGGTGCCGGCATCGGCGCCATGGAAGACGCTGCAGGATTTCGTCGACGACGCCAAGAAGCGCCCCGGCGAAATTCCCTATGGCTCCTCGGGCCCCTACGGCACGCTGCATGTGGCGATGGAAATGTTCGCGGCCTCCGCCGGCATCAAATTGCTGCACGTGCCGTTCCGCGGCGCCGGCCCCGCGCTGACCGCGTTGCTCAGCGGCACGGTGCAGGCGGTGGCGTCGGCGCCGGGCACGCTGAAGCAGCAGGTCGACGACGGCAAAATGCGCGTGCTCGCCAACTGGGGCGCGCAGCGGATCGCGAGTTTTCCGGATCTGCCGACCTTCAAGGAACTCGGCTACAAGGACGTCGAGTTCTACATCTGGGCCGGGCTGTTCGCGCAGAGCGCGTTGCCGGCGCCGATCATGACGCGGCTGCGCGAAGCGATGGCGCAGGTGGCGAAAAGCCCCGAGGTGACCAAGACGTTCGAGACCGCGGGCAGTCCGGTGGCCTATCAGGACGCGCCGGAATTTTCGAAATTCGTCGCCGAGGATTCGGCGCGCCTGATCGCGGCGGTGAAGAAGATCGGCAAGGTGGAGTAGGGCGTTCCGCTCACGATTAGTTGAGCGTCCTGACCTTCCCAAGCCTCATTTCTTTTGAAGGCTGACAGAAGCGGTTTTTGCCGCCGAATACGCGCGCCCACAAACAGACGCCCACAAACAGAAGGGTCGGACATGCGAATGTACCGAATTGTGTTGAGCCTCGCGGCGTCGATCGCCTGCCTCACGTCAGCTCAAGTGCCTGCCGTTGCCGAAGAGTATCGCGGAACCGTGGAACAGCAGATGGCCTGCACCCCCGACGTCTGGCGGCTGTGCTTCAGCGAGATCCCGGACGTCAGCCCGGATCACGGCGTGCCTGCGGCAGAACACGCCGCAGCTTTCCAATGGATGCCGCGCGGTGTTCGAATCGAATGCCAGCATGCCTGCCGACCAACCTGTGCCCGCCGCGCCGTCCAAGGGACGCGCCGATCGGGCAAAACCCAACGCCGTCCAATAGGGCAATGCGCAGCTACGCGGGATCCTGACAGACATCGACCCATTCGGCGTTGGTGAGTTCAGCCATCCGCGATGGCGTGATGCGCACCGCGCTGTGGGTCGAGCCCGCCGCCGGCACCACCACGTCGAACGCCTTCAAGGACACGTCGCAATAAATCGGCAGCGGCGTTTTCAGGCCGAACGGACAGACGCCGCCGACCTCATGGCCGGTGATGTCGGCGACCTCGTCGAGCCCGAGCATCTTCGACTTGCCACCGAACTGAGTCTTGAGCTTCTTGTTGTCCAGCCGCGCCGTGCCGGCCGCGACGACCAGCACCACGCGGTCGCCGATCCGCAACGAAAGGGTTTTTGCAATCCGCGCCGGCTCGACCCCATAGGCCTCGGCGGCCAGCAGCGACGGTCGCCGAACTCATCGTCGATTCGATCACGGCGATATCGGGCGCCTTTTCGGCGAAAAAGGCGCGAACGGATTCAAGAACTCATAAAAGCCGCCAGTTTTGCGTGGATTTCTTGGCGTCGCTTCATCCCGCAAAAGAATGGAAAAGTGAAGAGAATTGAGGGGAACGTGGAACGATTTGGGGGCTGGCCGGTTATCTCCCCGAAGTAAACGAGATCGCTCGCTGTGAACAACGGCGCCGGACGCGGATAGCCAAAGGCGATCTTGTCTTCAACGGGCCGGCAATTCGGGGAAACCTGGAATTGCCGGCCCGTTTATTTATGGATGCCGCGCCACCAGGTCAGGCAGATCGGCCAGCGCCCGGATGCGATAGTCGGGCTGCAGCCCGAGTTCGTCCATCTGAGTCCGGATCGCCTTGAACATCGTGAGCGGCGGGACGACGTCGCTCTTGACGCAGGCCAGCGCCATCGCCTCCGGCGTCACCCGCTCGATCCAGGCGACGTTGAGGCCGAACGCCTTGGCGCCGCAGGCGTCCCAGGGGTTCGACGACACGAACAATACTTCGCTGGGCTTTATTCCAAGACGGGCCTCGATCAGGCTGTAGGCATCCGGACTTGGCTTGAAGATTCTCTTGGCATCGATGCTGATGGTGGCATCCAGCACGCGGTCGAGGCCGCTGTTGGCGACCAGCGCGGTGAGCATGCCGGTGCTGCCATTGGAAAGGATCGCGAGTTTTTGGCCGCGCATCGCCGCCAGCGCAGCCATCGCATCCGGATAGAGATCGAGATGCAGATATTTTTCCATGATGCGCTCGAACGCGGCCGGATCGCTTTTCAGCCCGAGCACCCCAAGCGTATAGGCGAGCGAATCGCGGGTGATCACCGAGAAATCTTCGTAGCGTCCCATCAGCGAGCGCAGCCAGGTATATTCGAGCTGCTTGATGCGCCAGATTTGCGTAACGATTTCGCCGTAGCCGGGAAACGCCTCTTCGGTAACGGCCGCCACCGACTGGATGTCGTACAGCGTGCCATAAGCGTCGAACACAACGGCTTTGATGGTCATGGTGGTATCAGCCTGATCGAGCCTGCGCGTCAGATTCCCAGGAGCCTGCGCGCATTGGCCTTCAACACCTTCGGCCGGATCTCGTCGCGGATGTCGAGCTTGGCAAAGTCCGACAGCCAGCGGTCCGGCGTGATCACGGGCCAGTCCGAGCCGAACAGCATCTTGTCCTGCAAAATGCTGTTGATGTAGCGCACCAGGATCGGCGGGAAATATTTCGGCGACCAGCCGGAGAGGTCGATGTAGACGTTGGGCTTGTGGGTCGCGACCGACAGCGCCTCTTCCTGCCAGGGGAAGGACGGATGCGCGAGAATGATCTTGAGGTCGGGAAAATCCGCGGCGACGTCGTCCATGTACATCGGGTTGGAATATTTCAGGCGCATTCCCATGCCGCCGGGCATGCCGCTTCCGACGCCGGTCTGGCCGGTGTGAAACAGCGCGATCGCGCCGCCGTCATTGATGGCCTCGTACAGCGGATAGGCCATGCGGTCGTTCGGATAAAAGCCCTGCATGGTCGGGTGAAATTTGAAGCCCCGGACGCCGTATTCCTCGATCAGCTTCCGCGCCTCGCGAACCCCGAGCTTGCCCTTGTGCGGATCGATGCTGACGAACGGGATCAGCACGTCGGAATTTTCGGCGGCGACCTCCAGCATCTCGTAATTGTTGTAGCGGCGGAATCCGGTCTCGCGTTCGGCATCGACCGGAAAGATCACCGCCACGATTTTCTTGGCGCGGTAATAGGCCGCGGTTTCCGGCACGGTCGGCGGATGCTTGTTCGGCGACTTGAAGTAGTCGGCCATCTGCGCCTGGAAGTCGTCATAGCCGTCGTCGGCATGCATGCCGCAGGGTTCTTCGGCATGGGTGTGGATGTCGATCGCGATGGCGTCGTCGATATTGGGCAGCTTCAATTTGGACATTTGAGTTCCCAGGCCACTTGATTTTACAGGGTGGCAAATTGATTATACTATATAACAAATTCCGCAAGGCGGCATAAGCGGAACGGCACCAAAGAGATTGCCGAGGGAGGATGCGATGGCGGAGGCGCAAGCTTTCGAGACCGATTTCTGGAAGCACGCCAATGTGCGGAAAATGTGGGACGACATCGTCCCCGGCGAGCCGCGCAAGACCATTCCCTATACGCTGACGCGGGATGCCATCGAGCTCTACTGCAAGTCGGTCGGCGAGGACCATCCGATCTATTTCGACGAAGCCTATGCCAAGACCACGCGTTACGGCGGGCTGATCGCGCCGCCGTCGATCCACATCCTCCTGATGTTTTCATGCACGCCGGCCGACGACTGGATGCGCTCACCCGGCACCGTCAATGCCGGTCAGTCCTGGAGCTACAATATTCCGGCGCGTCCCGGCGACGTGATCCGGCTCGAGGCCCGCGCGCTCGACAAGTTCATCAAGCGCGAACGGCTGTTCGTGGTGCACGACAACGTCTTCTTCAACCAGCGCGGCGAGGTGATCTGTTCCGGCCGCGGCTGGACCATCCGGCCGCAATGACGGGCGCGAGAGCAAAATCATGAACACGACATTCGAAGATCTGAAAGCCGGCGACAGCATCGAGGGTGCGAAATTCGCGGTCAGCCGCGAATCCATCCGGCTGTTTTGCGACGCCTCGCTCGATTACAACCCGCTGCATCTCGACGACGACTATATGAAGGGCAGCTTCGGCAAGACCAATTTCGGCGGCATCATCATGCATGGCATGAACAATTTCGGCCTGATCTCGCGCATGATCACCGACTGGGCCTATCCCGCCGGCGCCATCTACCGCCGCCTCGAAACGAGGTGGGTGAAACCGGTCAAGCCCGGCGACACCATCCAGCCCACCGGAATCGTGAAGTCGAAACAGACCACGGCGAACTCGCGCTGGGTGCTGATCGACGTCATGGTGCGCAACCAGACCGACGAAAAGGTCGCGACCGGCGAGGCCATGGTGGAGTTTCCGGCCTGACCGGCTGCCAATCGGCGTGCAGCCGCTGGCTTGCTGCCCGGGGCCGTCTGGGCTCGGGATCGGTTCCATGATGGCTGCGCCGGAAGACGATCCGGCATCCTGCTGTTTGGATTGACATTCGCCCGCGCCATGGCATAGAAACCGCGGGTCCCGGGCGGCACGGCCGCCTCCGGGATCAAGCCCGTTTTGCCACTTTCGGGCCCTAAAACGATAGTGCCGAACACGGCCTTTCAAAGCACCAGGATTATGTCATGAAGGTCCGTAACTCGCTGAAATCGTTGCGCGGTCGCCACCGCAACAACCGTCTGGTCCGCCGCAAGGGCCGGGTCTATGTGATCAACAAGGTGCAGCGCCGGTTCAAGGCGCGCCAGGGCTAATCTCAGGCAGATTTCAAGCCTGATTCACCCCGAACCTCGCCTTCGCGAATCTGCCCCTAAAATCTCTGCCTTCACGGGTCTTTGACGTCGTTGCTGCTTTGCAGCGGGTTGGGCTGCGTCTAGACTTTGCGGATGGCATCGAGATTCCCTGCCGCGCGTAACCGGCTGACGGCCCTTCTGCTCACCGCGACGATTGCCAGCGGTGTCGGGTCCCTGCGTTGGCGCAGGAGCCACGGGGCGCGCCGCCCAAAAACCAGAAGAAATTGCCGGAAGCGCCGAACAAGCTGCCGCAGATCAGCGCCGACAAGGCAAAGGGATTGGACTTTCTGTTCGGCGCGCTGAAGGCGGCGCCGGATGAGGCCAGCGCCCGGCATGTCGAGGCCCGGATCTGGGCGCAGTGGCTGCAGACCCCGAGCGATACCACCGCATTGCTGATGATGCGCTCCAAGGCCGCGATGGAAGCCAAGCAGAACGACGTGGCGCTGAAGCTGCTCGATGCCGTGGTCAAGCTGCGCCCTGATTATGTCGAAGGCTGGAACCGGCGCGCCACCTTGTATTACATCACCAAGAACTACGACCGTTCGCTGAAGGACATCGAGCAGGTGCTGGTTCGCGAGCCCCGGCATTTCGGCGCACTGACCGGGCTCGGCAAGATCATGCAGGACATCGGCGACGAAAAGCGCGCGCTGGATGCCTTCCGCAAGGCGCTCGCCGTCAACCCGCATCTGGAGAATGTGCCGGAACTGGTCAAGACCCTGACCGAGAAGGTCGAGGGCCGCGACATCTGATCGATACTTCGATCATCTGATCTCGTTCTCGCCTGAATTAACCACGCTGTCAGATCATCAATGGTGAGCCGGAACGGTTTTCGCCAACCCGCCCTTATCCGCATTGGCTGCGCATAGGAGCGAGACAATGAAACCGTGGATCCTGGCTGGCGCCATCATGTCCCTGATCGGGACTGCCTGTTTTGCGGACGATGAACGCTATTGGGTGGTCGGCAATCGCCATACCAATACATGCGATATCGTGACCAGCAGCCCCGTCGTCACTGGCAATATCTGGTTCGCCTGGGGGCCCTATACGACCCGCGGCGATGCCGAGGCCGCCCGCTCGATCATTCGCGGCTGTTAGGACGATTCATTCGCCGGCTGATTGGCGGCGAAGCGAAGGTCAGTGCAGCAATTTACGCTCGAGGCCGCCGTCATGGCCGACCGCGGCGTAAAGCTGCGCAAGCTCGGCCTCGAGCTGCTCATTGACCAGCAACAGCGCCTTGAGCGCTCCCCTGATGTCGCCGTTGCAGCTGGCCACGATGTGGTCGATGGCGATTTCATTTGGGTCGGAAATCATCGAAGTTCCTCCAATTGCACCGCGGTATAAAGCGACGGCATCCGGACGCGTTCCTGTGGATTGCGTGGACAACCCGGCCAGTTTCGCTACCGGCGGACGAGACTCAACCGGTAGCGAAACCGCGCCCGGCAACTATATGAAGGCGCAGATGACGGTCGTATGAAGCCGTGCGTCGCAGAGTCCGCACGGTGAGAAAATCCTTGGTTATCCTCTTGTTTTTGCTCGTCGCCCCGATCGCCGTGTCGGCGGTGAAGTATCTGCTTGGGGATCATTCGGTGGATTGGCGGCTGGCCGACCGCTCCAGCGCCGGACTTCTGCCGTCGCCATCAGAACATCCCGACGCCGTGGTGCGGGTCTATGCGGCGCGGACGGTGCGCTGGCGCGGAATCTTTGCGGTCCATAGCTGGATCGTCGTCAAGGAGCGCAACGCGCTGCGCTATACCCGTTATGATTATACCGCCTGGGGCGAGCCGATCCGCGTCAACGGATTTGCCGCTGACGGGCGCTGGTTCGGCGGCACGCCGGAGACCATTGCGGCCGCCGACGGCGAAGCTGCCGACCGCATCATCCCGAAAATCCGGGCCGCGGTCGATGGCTACCAGCTCAGATCCTACGGCGACTATCGCGCCTGGCCGGGACCGAATTCCAACACCTTCGTCACGGCGGTGCTGGCCGCGGCGCCCGAGCTGAAAGCCACGTTGCCGCCGACCGCGATCGGCAAGGACTTTCCTTACGACGGCGACATGTTTGGACTGACGCCTTCGCGAACCGGTGTTCGCGCCACGCTCGCCGGATATCTCGGCCTGACCATCGGCTGGGTCGAAGGCATCGAGGTCAATTTTCTCGGCGCCGTGTTCGGGATCGACCTGCGGCGGCCGGCCGTCAAATTACCCGGACTGGGCCGGGTCGGTTTCAGTTAGTATTGAAGCGGTTGGCCGCGAAACCCCGGGGCCGCAAAGCCGTAGCTCGTTGGTGCCAAAAATCATCCGGATAGTGCGAATGACGTTAGTGTTTGTCGTGGCGGCGCTGGCTGTCCTGGCGCTGATCACGCAGGCCGGTGTGTTTGCCCTGCAGCGTGCCTACCCCGCGCAAGGCCGGATGATCGAGGTGTCCGGCGCCAAACTCCACATCGTCGATATCGGGCCGCGCGATGCCGCCGGTCCGCCGGTCGTGGTGATCCACGGCGCGAGCTCGAATCTCGAGACCATGCGGAAGCCGCTCGGCGAGATGCTCGCCAGAAATCATCGGGTGATCCTGATCGATCGTCCAGGCCATGGCTGGAGCACGCGCGCGCGCTCGGAGGATTCGACGCCGGCGATCCAGGCTGGAATGATCGATGCGGCGCTGGAAAAGCTCGGCGTGAGCAAGGCGATCTTCTTGGTTCATTCCTGGAGCGGCGCGCTCGGCGCATTGATGGCGCTGGATCATCCGCAGCGCGTCGCGGGTCTCGTGATGCTGGCGCCGGTGGCCTATCCGTGGCCCGGTGGCGTCGGCCGGTACAACAAGATCGTCACCACCCCGGTGATCGGCCCGCTGCTCGCCTATACCCTCACGCTGCCGCTCGGCTACTTCCTGACCGAAGCCGGCGCGCGAGGCGCGTTCCTGCCGCAGGTCATGCCGGACGCTTTCGTCGGCAATACCGCAACGCGCTTGTTGCTGCGCCCGCGCGAATTCCTCGCCAACGCGCGCGATCTGGTGACGCTGAAGGAGGCGGTGAGGGAACAGGCGCCGCGCTACGGCAACATCAAGGCGCCGTTGACGATCATCGCGGGCGATGAGGCCGACAAGACCGTCTCGACCAGCATCCATTCGCGGCCGCTCGCCGCCGCGGTGCCGAATGCGAAACTGATCGTGCTGCCCGGCATCGGCCACATCGTGCACTACGCCGCACCCGAGCTTGTGGTCCGCGAGGTCGAGGCGATGATCGGCGAGACGGCGCGCGGCACGGCTGCCGCTGCCAAGTAGCGGCTACCGGCTGGTCAGCGTGTTGCTGATCCGGGTGACGATGCTGTCCCACTGGCGTTTTTCGGCCGCCGGGTAGTTGATCAGCACGCAGTGGATGAATTGTCCCGCAAAGTTGCAGCGGTTGTACCAGATCTTTGCGTTGCGGAAGCTGGACACCACGAAGAAGCGCGGCGTCACCCTCTTGTACACGATGCCCGGCGGCGGCTTTTTCCTGGCCAGGAACACGGCCGGCGAAAGCCCGGCATCATTGGTCATCGACTGCACCGTCAAATCGGCGCGCCGGTCCGACGTCAGAAAGCGGCCGCCATATCCCGCCTCCGGATCTCCGGCGCTATAGCTGAAAATCGAGGTGGGAATGTCGACCGCGGCCCCGGTCTCGGCGACTTCGTATTTGCCCCACTCGACCGGCGCTGCCACGACGGGCGAGACGGCCGCAAGCCCCAAGGCAATAACCAAAGCGATGGATTGACCGCGCAGTCCCATGACGTCCTCCGTCACCGTCAATGTCAGCGAAGCAGGTTCGTTCCGTGTACGGGTCTCCTCTGATGCCGCTGGCATGCCGTGACTAATTTGCGGTGGAGTGATTTGCCCTGCGAGTCTAGCCCTCTTCGCAAAAATATTTCTGTTTTCCAGAAATGTAAATCACCCTATATGATCAGCCATCCCGTCCCACTCAGAGGGGCGTTGGCCAGCGTCACGAACGCGGGGCGGGGAGCGGTGGACGCGGCAGCGTCGGGCGTGAGAGGTGATCGCAGGGTGAGCTTCGGCTCATGAGCGGTAAACCGCACGCAGACGACCGATGCTTGCCCGGTTGAGCCTTTTGGCGAAGACGGGTTGCTGCGTACGGCAAAACCGTGTGGTTCCGGCATCCGTTGCTGATGCCAAGCTGGCGGAGGCGCGTCGACCCAACCGGGTTTAGACAAGCCATATTCGCCAGCGACGGTGACAAACAGAAGAACTCGTCGCCGGGAAGATCACGGCATAAGCCGTAAAGCCATTGCGCAGGGAAGGCCGGATGCTCTCCGCTGGACCTGTATGCTCATGTGCGCCTTTTGTGCGACTTTGCACATGAGACCGCGGGTGCAGCGCGCACCCGGTCTTCCCTGCGCCCTCTGATTTCCTGAGGGCGAAATGACTTGCAAAACTTCGGGCGCACCGCGCCGCGAGTATGCGGAGGCGTGCGATAGGCCTCTCCGCCCTTTGGTGATCTACCCAAAGCCGTCCAGACGTGCTTGATTTCACATGATAAATCAACGAGAGCTGACGCGCCCCGGCGCAAGCAGCCGGGCGCGCGGGAGAATTTCGCATGACCATCATGATGCCGGCTTCCGATCAGGCGGTGCTGGCGCGCCGCGACGAGATCGTGGCGGCGTTGCGTGCGATCGTGCCGGGCGAGGGCGTGATCGACAGCGCGGCCGAGATGGTGCCTTACGAGTCCGACGGGCTGATGGCCTATCGCCAACCGCCGATGGTGGTGGTGCTGCCGGATACCACCGAGCAGGTGTCGCAGGTCCTGAAATATTGCTTCGAGCAGGGTATCAAGGTGGTGCCGCGCGGTTCCGGCACCTCGCTGTCCGGCGGCGCGCTGCCGCTGGCCGATGGCGTTTTGCTGGGCCTCGGCAAGTTCAAGCGGATCCGCGAGATCGATTTCGACAACCGCGCCGTGGTGGTGGAGCCGGGGGTGACCAACCTTGCCATCAGCCAGGCCGTCGCGCATGCCGGGTTCTATTATGCGCCCGATCCGTCGTCGCAGATCGCCTGCTCGATCGGCGGTAATGTCGCGGAAAATTCCGGCGGCGTGCACTGCCTGAAATACGGCATGACCACCAACAACGTGCTGGGCTGCGAGATCGTGCTGATCACGGGCGAGATCATCAAGGTCGGCGGCAAGTCTGCGGAGACGTGCGGTTACGACCTGATGGGAATCATCACGGGATCGGAAGGCCTGCTCGGCGTCATCACCGAGGTCACGGTGCGGATTCTGCAAAAGCCGGAGACCGCCCGCGCCTTGATGGTCGGGTTTGCCGAGGTCGAGGCCGCCGGCCAATGCGTCGCTGAAATCATCGGCGCCGGCATCATCCCGGGCGGCATGGAAATGATGGACAAGCCGGCGATCCACGCCGCCGAAGCCTTTGTGCACGCCGGCTATCCGCTCGACGTCGAGGCGCTGCTGATCATCGAGCTCGACGGTCCCGGCATCGAGGTCGATGAGCTGATCAGCCGCGTCGAGGCCATCGCCAAACGCTGCGGCTCGACCACCCTGCAGATTTCCACCTCCGAACTTGAACGCAACCTGTTCTGGGCCGGGCGCAAGGCGGCATTTCCCGCGGTCGGTCGGATATCGCCTGACTATCTCTGCATGGACGGCACCATCCCGCGCGGTGCGCTGCCGCAGGCGCTGGCGCGGATCCGCGATCTCTCCGAAAAATACGGCCTGCGCGTCGCCAATGTGTTCCATGCCGGCGACGGCAATCTGCATCCCCTGATCCTGTATGACGCCAACCAGCCCGGCGAGATGGACAAGGCCGAAGCGTTCGGCGCCGACATCCTGCGGGTCTGCGTCGAACTCGGCGGCGTGCTGACCGGCGAACACGGCGTCGGCGTCGAAAAGCGCGACCTGATGCCTGAAATGTTCTCGGAGATCGATCTCAACCAGCAGCAGCGGCTGAAATGCGCGTTCGACGCGCAGGGCCTGCTCAATCCGGGAAAAGTATTTCCGACCCTGCATCGTTGCGCCGAGTTGGGCCGCGTGCATGTGCACGGCGGCAAGCTGGCATTTCCCGACATTCCCAGGTTTTGAGAAATGAAATCAATCCATTTTCCCGTCGTCATACCCCGCCACCGGCTCTCGCCTGTGGCGAGCCCGATGACAGGCTCCGCCGGGGTATCCAGTATTCCGCGACGTCGATGTTCAACTGCGACGCCTGCGATTACTGGATCACCCGCTTTCGCGGGTGATGACAGCAGAGAGCAGGCGTAAGCGCGTGGAAACTTCCAAAATGCGCGACGCCAAGGATGTCGAAGACGCAGTGCGCGCGGCCATCGCCAGCGAGCAGCCGCTGGAAATCATCGGTCATGGCAGCAAGCGGCTGATCGGCCAGCCGATGGCGACCAATGCGCTGCTCGATCTGTCGGCCCTGAATGCGGTGAGCGCCTATGAGCCGAACGAGCTGATCATCACGGTGCAGGCGGGCGCGCCGCTCGCCGACGTGCTGTCGCTGATCGATTCCAAGAACCAGCAATTCGCGTTCGAGCCGATGAACCCGGCGGTCCTGCTCGGCACCCCTGATGTCGGAACCATCGGCGGCATGATCGGCGCCGGCCTCGCCGGTCCGCGCCGCATCAAGGCCGGCGGCGTCCGCGATCATCTGCTCGGCGCCCACGCCGTGTCCGGCTTCGGCGACAGTTTCAAGGCCGGCGGCAAGGTGGTGAAGAACGTCACCGGCTACGACCTCTGCAAGCTGCTGGCGGGGTCGTGGGGCACGCTCGCGGTGATGACGGAAGTGACCTTGAAGGTGATGCCGAGGCCCGAGAGCGAACGCACGCTGGTGTTGCGTGGCCTCGACGACGTCGCCGCCAACCGGGCGATGACGGCGGCACTGGGCTCGCCGTTCGATGTGTCGGGTGCTGCGCATGTCCCGGGTTCGGCGTTTCGCGCCAACAAAGGCGGGCTGGCCGATCTCGGCTCGCAGCAGGCAGCCACTGTGCTGCGGCTGGAGGGAATTACGGCCTCCGCCGTGCATCGCGCGACCGCACTGGCTGCGGTTCTGGCGCCGTATGGGGCGGCGGAAATCCTCGGGGATGCCGCCTCGGCGGCGATCTGGAGCTCCGTTCGCGATGGTGAACCATTCGCGGTGCGTGGCGCGCTGGGCGCGTGGCCGGTATGGCGGATCGTCTGCCCGCCGGCCGCGGGCGGCGCGCTCGGCCAGGCGCTGGCGCGCGACACCGGCGGCGACGTGATCTACGATTGGGGCGGCGGCCTGATCTGGGCGGCACTGCCTCCCAAGTCCGACGCCCAGGCGACGCTGGTGCGCCAGCGCGTCAATGCCGTCGGCGGCCACGCCACGCTGATACGCGCCTCCGAACAGGTGCGCCGCAACGTCGATGTGTTTCATCCCCAGCAGGCCGGCCTTGCCGCCTTGAGCGAACGCGTCCGCCACAGCTTCGATCCAAGAAACATCCTCAATCGCGGCCGGATGATGCGGGGACCCGCGACATGAAAACCGAATTCAGTCTGGCGCAGCTCGCCGATCCCGATATCGCCGAAGCCGACAAGATCCTGCGCGCTTGCGTGCATTGCGGTTTCTGCACCGCGACTTGCCCGACCTATGTGCTGCTCGGCGACGAGCTCGATAGCCCGCGCGGGCGAATCTACCTCATCAAGGAGATGCTGGAGAAGGACCGCCCGCCGACGCCGGAGGTGGTCAAGCATATCGACCGCTGCCTGTCCTGCCTCGCCTGCATGACCACCTGTCCATCGGGCGTGAACTACATGCACCTCGTCGATCAGGCGCGGGTCAGGATCGAACAGCAATATACGCGGCCGCTGACCGAGCGGGCGTTGCGCGCGGTGCTGGCCTGGGTGCTGCCGCGGCCCGACCTGTTTCGCTGGAGCATGATCCTGGCGCGGCTGGGCCGGCCGCTGGCTGCCTTGCTGCCGGCCTCCAAGGCGGCATCGGCATCGCCGACTTTGTTGCGCCGAATCAAGGCGATGCTGGCGCTTGCGCCGGGCAGCCTGCCAAAGCCGGGAGCCGCCGGCGGAAGCGTTTTTGCAGCCGAGGGCGAACGGCGCGGGCGCGTCGCCTTGCTGCAGGGCTGCGCCCAGCAGGTGTTGGCGCCGCGCATCAACCAGGCCGCCATCAATCTGTTGACCCGGCACGGCATCGAAGTGGTGCTGGTCAAGGACGAACAATGCTGCGGCGCGCTGACCCACCATCTCGGACGCGACGGCGACGCGCTGGCGCGCGCCCGCGCCAACATCACCGTCTGGCGCGAGGAGGCCGAACACAATGGCCTCGATGCCATCCTGGTGACGGCGTCAGGCTGCGGCACCGTGATCAAGGACTACGGCTACATGCTGCGCGAGGACCGCGATTTCGCCGGCCCCGCCGCTGATATCTCGCGGTTGACCAAGGATATCACGGAGTATCTCGGCGGCATCGAACTGCGGCCACCGCAGCAACAGAGCGATATCGTGATCGCCTATCACTCCGCTTGTTCGCTGCAGCACGGACAGAAAATCACGCAGGCTCCGAAAGAATTGCTTTCCAAGAACGGATTCGTGGTGAAAGATGTACCCGAGAGCCATTTGTGCTGCGGTTCGGCGGGGACGTACAACATTCTCCAGCCTGACATTGCGAACCGATTGCGCGATCGAAAGGTCGCCAATATTGCGATGGTCAAGCCGGACATGATTGCTGCGGGCAATATTGGATGCATGGTTCAGATTGCCAGTGGTACGTCGGTTCCTGTGGTGCACACGATTGAGCTTCTCGATTGGGCGACAGGCGGTCCAAAGCCTGCGATGAAAAGGGCCGGTTCCAAGGGCCTGGATTGAACTGATCGATTGGCCCCGCGCTCAAGCGGACTATTCGAACGCTCGATGGACATGGATCGGCGGCAACAGGAGGATCACGATGGCTAAAGGAAAAAAGAGCAAGAAGAGCAAGGCTAAAAAGGCCAAGAAAGCCGTGACGGCGAAGAAGAAGTCCGCGAAGAAATCTTCCAAGAAATCAGCGAAGAAAACGGCGAAGAAAGCCAAGAAGTCAGCCAAGAAATCTGTCAAGAAATCCGCCAAGAAGTCGGCGAAGAAATCAGCCAAGAAGTCCAAGGCGGCGGCTCCGAAAAAAGCCGCCAAGAAGGCCAGCGCCAAGAAGGCGCCTGCGAAAAAGAAAGCGGCTCGCAAGCCTGCCGCAGCCAAGCCCGCGGCGGCCGCGCCCGCAGCAGCACCGATGGCTGCGCCGGAGCCGGCTCCCGCTCCAGCGGCTCCGAGCTGGGCCACTCCCAGTCCGGCCATGAGCCCGACCTCGTCATGGGATTCCGGCCCCTCGGCATCGAGCACCGACGAGGAAAAATAGCCTCCCGCTTACCTCGGATCGCGATTCAAAACCGCAGCGCCTCGCCGCTGCGGTTTTTTGCGAGGCGGCGCGGTGGAACCGGGTTCCGCCGCGGGCGGTTGATTCGGCGCGCTGTACAACTGCCGGCCTATCCGGCGCCGTCCCGGAAATCGAATGCCTGTGCGTTGCCGAAAAGTCGCCTAACCGACGCGGAAATCGGTCAAAGTTGTTGTGCGAATGCAACACCCGCCGAGAACATTTCGTCGCAGGGCTAGAACGCCTAAAAAGGCGGCAGATGCTTGACTTTTTTGCTTCCCGCATGAGGTGGCGCGTTCCAGATTGCAATCAGGTTAAGGAATTTGGTTGCAGTCGGTTACCGCTTGCCCTGGGGGCCCCCGGAACTGGACTGTTTTAACGGTGATGGGGATCGTCATGAAGAAGTTGGTTTTGTTAGCAACGGCGCTGGCAATGGTATCGGGTTCGGCTATCGCGGCGGACATGCGCGTAAAGGCTTTCAAGGCGCCTCCGGTGGTCGCGTTCGATCCCTGGGATATCGCCTTCGGCGCCGGGATCGCGAGCGACTACGTATTCCGCGGCATCACCCAGTCCAACCACAAGCCCTCGGTCAACGCCTATTTCGAGCCGCGCTACAACATCACCAAGGATCTGCAGATTTACGCCGGCCTCGCCGGAGCGAGCATTTCGTTCCCGAACCGCGCCGCGGCTGAAATCGATCTTTACGGCGGTATCCGCCCGACCTTCGGCATGTTCGCCTTCGACTTCGGCCTCTGGGGCTACATCTACCCGGGTGGGCAGTGCTTCAACGTCAACGCCTTCCCCGGTTCGGGCCTTCCCGGCTCCGACATCAACTGCGTCCTGAACGCGGCTGCCAGCGGCGGGCTTCCGGTCAACGGCAACTTCGCCAAGAAGAACGCCAGCTTTTATGAAGGCTTTGCCAAGGTCAACGTGACCCTCAACGACATGTGGCAGGTCGGCGTCAATGAATACTACACGCCCAACTTCCTGAACATCGGCGCCTGGGGCAACTACGCCTCGATCACCGCCAAGTTCACCGCACCCAGCTCGACCTTCGGCGCCAGCGGCGTTGGCATGTACATCTCCGGCGAGTTCGGCCGCCAGTGGCTTGGCACCTCCGATGCATTCTACGGAACCAACATCGTTGGACAGCCCTTCCAGTTCGGCATCAAGGAGCCGAGCTACAACACCTGGAATATCGGCGTCGGCTTCACCTACAAGGTGTTCACCCTGGACATCCGCTACTCCGACACCGACATGTCGAAGCAGGATTGCAACGCCTTCACCAGCGATCACACCTCGCGCAACATCGGTCCGATCAATCCCCTCGGGATCAATCCCGGCGGCTTCGAGTCCGGCTGGTGCGGTGCGACCGGCATCGTCAAGCTCTCGGCTGACCTGACCGCGATGACCAGCCTGAAGTAAGTCATTCTCTCGAAACTACCGGGGGCGGCAGAGCGATCTGCCGCCCCTTTTGTTTGCGGTGAGTTACGACGCCTTGGCGCCTTCGCTTTTGTCCTGCAGCGTGAATTGCTCGCCGTCACGGGCCAGTGCCACATTGCGCTGGTGGAAAGCCTCGAGCGTGGAGCGATGGCCGATCGAGACGATGGTGGTTGCCGGCAATTTCTGCGCGAGCAGCTGATAGAGCGCCGCCTCCGAGGGTTCATCGAGTGATGCGGTCGCTTCATCCAGGAACAGGAATTGCGGCAGATGCAGCAGCGCGCGCGCGAGCCCGAGGCGCTGCTGCTCGCCGAGCGACAGCATCCGGTTCCAGTGACCTTGCTCGTCGAGCCGCGTCGCGAGCTTCGGCAAACCGACCAGTTCGATCGCCTCGGCGATTTGCTGGGAGGTGAAGCTTCCTTCCTTGCCGGGATAGGCGACGGCCGCCTGCAGCGACCCGACCGGGAAATACGGCCGCTGCGGCAGCATCATCAGCGTTGCATTCGCCGGCACCGCGATGGAGCCTGCACCGAACGGCCAGATCCCGGCAATGGCGCGGAACATGGTCGATTTGCCGGAGCCGGATGGCCCCGTGACCAGGGTCCGCTCGTCCTTGCGGAAGCTGAATTCGGCGGCGGACACCAGCGGCGTTCCGTTGGGCAGGCGCACGGTCAATCCCTTGAGGCTGATGCTGCCATCGCCGCCGCCTGACGTGACGTGGATCCTGTCAGCACTGCGTGTCAGCGCGCTGGCGGCGGCAATGCCCGCCTCGAATCCGTCGAGGCGGTTGACCACGGCCCGCCACTCGGCCAGCTGACGATAGACGGTGATGAAGAACGACAGCGCGCCCTGAACGCTCGAAAACGCCGATGCGGTCTGCATCATGCCGCCGAGCTGGATCTTCTGCGCGAAATAGGCCGGCGCCACCAGAATGTAGGGAAAGATCACCGAGGCCTGCGAATAGCTCGCCGTGAACGCCGTCACCTTCTTGGTGCGGCTCATGATGGCGAGCCAGTTCTCGACCACGCGTCCGAAGCGTACCAGCAGCCGCTCGCGCTCCGCTTCCTCGCCGCGCAACAGCGCGATCTGTTCGGAGTTTTCCCGGACCCGCACCAGGTTGAAGCGAAAATCCGCTTCGAACTGCTGCTGCCGGAAATCGATGCCGACCAGCGGCCAGCCGATCAGATGGGTGAGAATGGTGCCGAGGATCGCATAGATCAACGCTCCCCACACCAGATAACCGGGAATCGGAAAATCCTGCCCGAACAGGTGCAGCGGTGCGGCGTTGGAAAGTCCCCACAGGATTGCGACAAACGACGCCAGCGTGACGATCGAATTCAACAGCCCGATCCCGATGTTGAGCGTGCGATCGACGAACAGCTTGACGTCGTCGGTCATGCGCTGGTCGGGGTTGTCGGCGGCGTCGCCCTCGAGCTGCATCCGGTAATGGTTGGCCTGATGCAGCCAATCGCCGAGGTAATGCGCGGTCATCCAGCGCCGCCAGCGGATCTGCAGCCATTGATTGAGATAGAGCTGGTAGACCGCGATCACGGTGTAGATGGCGGCCAGTACGCAGAAATAGATGATTTCGGTGACGAAGATGTCCCAGTTGCGCTCCTGCAGCGCGTTGTAAAAGCGGCTGTTCCACTGGTTGAGCAGGACCGTGATGCCGACGATCGCAAGCTCGGCGCCGATCACCGCCGCGAGCAGCGCGCGGCCGGCCAATTTGTCCTCCGAGCGGAAATAGGGGGCGGCGATCCGCCATACGGTCGCGAGCGTGGAGCCGATGTTGTTCACGAATTGCAGTCTCCGGGAGGAAGGGCGTCAAGCGCCTGAAAAAATGGAAGAATTCGAGGTGTCGAGGCTAAATCTGTAGATTTGATGGCCGCGTCGGTGTCGCCCGCGGCAGGGACTTTAGCATGGCCGCAACGGTGAGGGGCGGGGGCCCTCCCGGCTCGCGCGGTTGTGAGCAGGTTTTTGCGGCCGGGTTCGCTGGCCCGAGCCCGCGCTCGCAGCCCTGAAAGCAACACCGTTCACAGTCTGGTGGATCATGCGCTAGAACAGCGCCCGATGTCTTGAATTTCGAGAGGTCTTATGTTTTCAGCGACAAGCTTTTTCAAGCTCGCCGTAGCCGCGCTGGTGTTGACCGCGGCCGCATCGGCCGCGGCGCCGGCGCGCGCCGCCAATGACGAATTCCCATTCGAACTTGAGATGACGCTCGATGTGGCACGTCAGCCCGGATCGAAGCGGTTGCCGACGCTGGAGATCGGCGACCGCGGCGAGGCGATCCTCGAACTCTGGTGCAAGGGCGGCAAGGGCCAGTTTTCGGTCGCCGGCAACACCGTGGTCTTTGTCCCCGGACCGCTGCAGGACCGCAGCTGTCCCCCGGCGCGGGCACAGGCCGACGATGAACTGGTCGCGGCATTGAGCGAGGCGGCAACCTGGAAGCGGCAGGGCGATTTTGTCACGTTCACCGGCGCGAAGACGCTGCGGTTTCGTATCAACACCAACTAAAGCGTTTTGGAGAAGCCAGCGCTGACCGATCGGCTGCCGAATGCGCGGATACTAATCGGCATGCACATCGCCTGACTTCGATATGGGGCCGAACTAAAAAACTTCAAGAATTGCAAAGCTTCGACTTACCGTCTTATGAAGCCCCCCTCCGAAACATGCGCCGGCGGGCTGAAGCCCGCCATTGCGAACGACGGGAGGTTTCATGACCACAGGGAATGCCGATGTCCTGATCGCGGGCGCAGGCCCGACCGGGCTGATGCTGGCGGGCGAGTTGGCCTTGGCGGGGGTCAAAATTGCCATGGTCGAGCGGCGCGCCAGCCAGGACCTCGCCGGCTCGCGCGCGGGCGGCCTGCATTCACGCAGCATCGAGGTGTTCGATCAGCGCGGGATCGCCGATCGGTTCCTCAGCGAGGGAAAGGTGGCCGGCGTCGGGCAGTTCTCCGGGGTCGCCTTGGACATCAGCGACTTTCCCACCCGGCATCCCTACACGCTCGGGCTGTGGCAGAACCACATCGAGCGCATACTGGCCGGCTGGGTCGGCGAACTGCCGGTCACGATCCATCGCGGAATCGAGGTGACGGGTTTCGCGCAGGACGACACCGGCGTCGACGTCGCGCTCAGCGATGGCCGGTCGCTGCGGGCGAAATATCTCGTCGGGTGCGATGGCGGGCGCAGCCTGATCCGCAAAGCCGCCGGCATCGAATTCCCCGGATGGGATCCGACCACCAGCGCCCTGATCGCCGAGGTCGAGATGGCGGAAGTGCCGGAATTGGGCATCCGCCACGACGCCCTCGGCACCCATGGCATCGGCAGGGTGGAATACGAGATCCGCGACGGCGCGATCGTCTACGCCGATAGCGGCCCGCTACGGGTCATGCTGACCGAAGCGCAGGTCGGATCCGCGAGCGAACCCACCTTGCGCGATCTCAGCGAGGGGCTGATCGCCGTGTACGGGACCGATTACGGCATCCATAGTCCGACCTGGATTTCCAGGTTCACCGATATGACCCGGCAGGCTGCGGCCTACCGCGACCGGCGGGTGCTGCTGGCCGGCGATGCCGCGCACGTGCATGCCCCGGATGGCGGACACGGCCTCAACACCGGCGTGCAGGATGCGATGAATCTGGGATGGAAGCTGGCCCAGGTGGTCAAGGCGACCTCGCCGGAAAGCCTGCTGGATAGCTACCACGCCGAGCGTCACCCGGTCGCGGCCCGGGTGCTGCGCGACACCATGGCGCGCGTTGCCCTTCGCCGCTCCGACGAACGCACCAAGGCCTTGCGCGAGACCATTGCCGAACTCCTCGGCATGGACGAGCCGCGCAAGCGCGTCGCCGCTTTGATGTCCGCTCTCGACATTCATTACGATCTCGGCGAGGGGCATCCGCTGCTCGGACGCCGCATGCCCGATCTCGACCTCGTCACGTCAGACGGCCCGCGGCGGGTCTTCACCCTGTTGCACGATGCCCGGCCGGTGCTGCTCAATTTTGGTGTGCCCGGCGACCTCGACATCGCGCCATGGGCGGGTCGGGTCAAGATGATCGACGCCAAATACGATGGCGCGTGGGATCTCCCAGTGCTTGGCGTGGTCGCCGCACCTGCTGCCGTGTTGATCCGGCCCGATGGATATGTGGCCTGGGTGGGAGACCTAACCCAGCTGGGCCTCGCCGACGCGCTAACCACCTGGTTCGGTCCGCCGGCCGCGGCGTAACGCCTCGGCTTCCGTCAGGTCTCGCGCAGGATCATGTCGGCGCAGGCGCCGGCCGATTGCACCACGCCGGTATAGCCGCCGAAACCGGCATAGGCCGAGGCCAGATAAAGGCCCGGTATCGATGTGCGCGGCGAACGCACCGGGGTGCGCCAGATCGAGCGTGGCGGGGTCGGCGCAAAGCCATAGACGGCGCCATCGGGCGCATTGAGATATTGCCGCACCGACAGCGCGGTGTTGAACGACGACGCCACCACGGCGTCGGCGAGACCGGGATAAAACGAAGTCGAGATAGCGAACGATCGCCTGCTGCCAGCGCCCGCGCTTGTCGCGATAGGCGTCCAGGTCCGAACTGTCCCAGTTCGACAGCAGGTCGGGCCCGAAGACCGAGAGCACATAGGGCGGCGCGGGAATGCCGGAATCGATCGCGGCGTAATCGACGATCGACATCGGCGGCATTCGCTCGCCGGGTTCATCCGCCATCAGTGCAGCGCCTTGCGCGTAATCCGACAGCCGCTTCATCTCGCGCGGCAGCAATTGCGTGGAATAGGCCGATATCCCGAATTCGCGCGGCGGTTTCGACAGGCCGAGCGTCAGCGCGAACAGCGAAATCGACGGCGTCCGCTGCGCATAGCCTTGCGTCAATTGCTCCGCCGCCGCTTCGGGCATCAGGCTCGCGAGCGCGGCGGGCGCGGCGTTGCTGACGAGCCGGACGCATTCCACGACCTGCGGGATCGCTGCCGTCGCGCGCGGTATGCGTGACGCTGCAGGGGCGGCCTTGCGAATCCAGCGCAACGGCGCTGGCGACGCGGCGCACCAGCACTTCGCCGCCGGCGACCTTGATGGCGCGGGCCAGCGCGCTGGAAAGCCGCTGCGAGCCGCCCTGCACGAACCGTCCGCCGCTCTGCAGATAACTTCCCTGCGCCATCGCAAAGAAGATCCACCACAGCGTCGCCGGGTCGTCGTGATAATAAGACAGATTGGCCGCCAGCGCGCATTTGACGGCTTCATTGTCGCCGAAAATCCGATCGAGCTTTTGCGACAGCGACAGCGACCAGTCGCGAATCGCGGGCAGCAGTTTCAGCAGCGCGCGCAGCGCTTCGCGGGGATTTTCCTGAAGGCGTCGCTGCCTTGCGAGAGCGTGCCCATCGCCGACGCAATGCGTTCCATCTCTCCGAGCAATCGATCGATCCCGGCGCGGGCTTCCGGAAAGCGTTCCGTCAGCGCCCGCCGGGCCGCGTCGAAATTGTCCGGCATCACGAAGGGCTGGTCGAGCGGGCCGCCGCGCGCCTGGTAAAACGCGCCGGCCGGAATCCATTTGACGGCGTCGATGACGCCGGCGCGCGTCAGCGCATCGTGCTTCGGATCGCGGGGATCGTGCGGATCGCTGGTTTCCTGCAACGAGCCTTCGATGAACAGGTCGCCGGACTTGTAGCTCGACGCCGCACCGCCGACCGAATTGCTGCGCTCGATGACGAGGACCTTGCGTCCGGCGCGCGCGAGGATCGCGCCGGCGGTCAAGCCTCCAAGGCCGGCGCCGATCACCACTACGTCATAGCGCGCCATTAAAACCCTGAAAGCTCCGGTACAGCCGATATGGCCTGTTCATTGCCGCTATGGCGCGGCATGTCAAATGCGCGAATGCATGGGAAGCGTGCGTATCCGCCGAAGCGGGCTCGGCGAGATCGGCAGAAAGCCCGGCGCTATTTCCAGGCCGATTTGTCGGCGTCCCAGCGCTGGCCCTTGAATTCCCTGGCCAGCGCATCGACCGAGCCGTTGTCGTCCTTCGGCTCGCCTTCCTCGTCGCGGCTGGACTCTTCGGCCAGATTGAGTTTGGGGCCGGCGGCTTCGTCCGCCGTCGAAACGGCGGGGCTGCCGATCCACAGCATCAGCCGGTCCGATGCGCCGGGCTTGTCCGGCGCCACCAGCGCGGTGACCTCGACGGTTTCGGTCAGGTCGAGCGCGGGAAATATCTGGCTCGGCCGCTTCAACGTCAGTTTCATCTTTCCGGTGTTGGCGTCCCATGCCGACGACGATGCCTTCGCCGCCAGCGTCTTGGCCAGCACGCCGGAAATCGCCGCCGCGAGCTTGTCCCTGTTGAGCTTGTCGCCGTCGCGCCAGTCGGCGGCACTGAAACGGATGGTGCGGTCCATCTCCACGACGCCGCTGGTCCAGCCGGCGGCGACCACGCCGGGCGACGACTTGGCTTTCGCGATCAGCGCGGCCGAGCGCTCCGGATCGACTGTGATGCTGATGGTCTGCTCGCCGGCGCGCAGCGCATCGCAGGAGACGCTGAGGCTGCTCAGCGCAACCTCCAGTTCCTGTCCCTTCAAGCCCTTGAGGAAATCCAGCGCCGCCTCCAGCTTGATCCTCACCCCGATCGATTCCGGCGACACTTCGGTGAAATCCTTCGGGCGTGGCCGTGATGCCGTCATCGCTGGTCTGGTTGTCCTTGAATTCCTTTTCGCTGAGATCGGAATTCTCCGTCGAGGCGACCTCGGTCACGGTCTGGCCGACGCTGATCTGGCCCTTGAATTCGAAGCTGTCGCCGGTCGGCCTTGCGCGCCAGCTTCACCGTGACCGGCAATTTGTCGCCGAGGCTCTGGGTGGTGCCGGTCATGGTCTGACCGTTGACCGCGAGGTTGACGACAAAGCGATCCTTGCGGTCGGAGCCTTTCTCGGTCGGGATAGCAGACGTCGAGCACCGCCGCGGTGACGGTCTTGCCCTGGCGGGTTTCCTTGAGCACGACGTCGGCATTGCCGTCCATCAAGCCGTCGATGGAGGTGAAATATCTGACTTCGTTGGCGGCCGGCGCGGCCTTGGGCGAAAGCTTCATTTGGGCCAAAGCGAGACCGGACCAGGCTGTGGCCAGGCCGACCAGGAGAAACAGAAGCGCGCGCATATGGGATTCCTCGAAGACAGAACCGGGCGGTGCCGTGAGCTCTCTCGGCTTGGGTGCGAATCGGAGCCAAGCCTTCACTAGCAAACCTCCACATCATTCGCCAAAAAAGAAGGCCGCCCGGAGGCGGCCTTCTGGTTTCGGGTGTCGCGGACGGGCCGGCTTTAGAAGCCCATGCCGCCCATTCCGCCCATGCCGCCGCCACCACCGCCGGGCATCGGCGGCGCCGGCTCCTTCGGCAGTTCGGCAACCATCGCTTCGGTCGTCACCAGCAGGGCTGCGACCGAGGCCGCGTCCTGCAGTGCGGTGCGCACCACCTTGGCCGGGTCGATGATGCCCTTGGCGACCATGTCGACATACTCTTCGGTCTGCGCATCGAAGCCGAAAGTCTCGGACTTGTTCTCGAGGATCTTGCCGACCACGATCGAGCCTTCGACGCCGGCGTTCTCGGCGATCTGGCGGACCGGGGCTTCCAGCGCCTTCAGCACGATATTGATACCGGCCTGCACGTCGGAATTGTCGTTGTTGATGCGGCCGACCGCCTTCTTGGCACGCAGCAACGCCACGCCGCCGCCCGGCACGATGCCTTCCTGCACCGCCGCGCGGGTCGCGTTGAGGGCGTCCTCGACGCGATCCTTTTTCTCCTTGACTTCGATCTCGGTCGCGCCGCCGACCCGGATCACCGCAACGCCGCCGGCGAGCTTGGCCAGACGCTCCTGCAGCTTCTCGCGGTCGTAGTCCGAGGTGGTTTCCTCGATCTGCGCCTTGATCTGGCCGACGCGGGCCTCGATGTCCTTTTTCTTGCCGGCGCCTTTGACGATCGTGGTGTTTTCCTTGTCGATCACCACCTTGCCGGCGCGGCCGAGCATGTTGACCGTGACGCTTTCGAGCTTCATGCCGAGTTCGTCCGAGATCAGCTGACCGCCGGTCAGGATCGCGATGTCTTCCAGCATCGCCTTGCGGCGATCGCCGAAGCCGGGCGCCTTGACGGCGGCGACCTTCAGGCCGCCGCGCAGCCGGTTGACGACCAGGGTGGCGAGCGCCTCGCCTTCGACGTCTTCGGCGATGATCAGCAGCGGCTTGCCGGACTGCACCACCGCTTCGAGCACCGGCAGCATGGCTTGCAGGCCGGACAGCTTCTTCTCGTGCAGCAGCACGTAGACGTCCTCGAGTTCGGCGGTCATCTTCTCGGCGTTGGTGACGAAATAGGGCGAGAGATAGCCGCGATCGAACTTCATGCCCTCGACGATGTCGACTTCGGTGTCGAGCGACTTGTTCTCTTCGACGGTGATGACGCCCTCATTGCCGACCTTCTGCATCGCCTGGGCGATCATCTTGCCGATCGCGGCGTCGCCGTTGGACGAGATGGTGCCGACCTGGGCGACTTCGGACGACGAGGCGACCGGCTTGGCGCGCTTTTCGAGGTCCTTGACCACGGCATGCACGGCGATCTCGATGCCGCGCTTGAGGTCCATCGGGTTCATGCCGGCGGCGACCGATTTGGCGCCTTCGCGCACGATGGCCTGGGCCAGCACGGTGGCGGTGGTGGTGCCGTCGCCGGCGGTGTCGTTGGTCTTGGAGGCGACCTCGCGCAGCATCTGCGCGCCCATGTTCTCGAACTTGTCCTCAAGCTCGATTTCCTTGGCGACGGTGACGCCGTCCTTGGTGATGCGCGGCGCGCCGAAGCTCTTTTCGATGACGACGTTGCGGCCCTTGGGGCCGAGCGTCACCTTGACCGCATTGGCGAGAATATCGACGCCGCGCAGCATGCGATCGCGCGCGTCTCCGGAAAACTTGACGTCCTTGGCAGCCATTTGAATTTACTCCTGATGATAATGAAGCGTCATCCTGAGGTGCAGCTCGATGCCGCATCGTCGGACTTCGGCGAGCCTCGAAGGATGTTGATAGTTCCCGCCCGGAGTACATCCTTCGAGGCCTCGCTACGCTCGGCGCCTCAGGATGACGACGGAAGTTGGTTCAGGCCAGCACGCCCATGATGTCGGACTCCTTCATGATCAGGAGCTCCTCGCCGTCGAGCTTGATCTCGGTGCCCGACCATTTGCCGAACAGCACGCGGTCGCCGGCCTTGATGTCGATCGGGATCAGCTTGCCGGCCTCGTCGCGGCCACCGGGCCCGACTGCGACAACCTGACCCTCCTGGGGCTTTTCCTTGGCGCTGTCGGGAATGATGATGCCGCCCTTGGTCTTCTCTTCGGCGTCGATACGCTTGACCACGACGCGGTCATGCAGCGGACGAAATTTGGTTTTAGCCATGACGTTTCCTTTTGGAGGCTTGGTCTTCAGGTCTGATTTGGCATCGAAGCGGCTCGGAATACGGGGCGTATTCGACACCGCCAGGGGCGGAACAGCTCGCATTCCCAGCGATCGCGCTTAGCAATCGTGGCTCTCGGAGTGCTAATGGTGGTCCGGGAATATGGCTTGAGGCCGATCCTGTCAAGCAAAGGGGGTTAAGTCCTTGGTGAGGCCGATATAGGATGCTTCGCTGGAAACCAAATCGGGGCGCCGGCGTAATTTGACTGGACCTCATTGCTCCGACAGCAGTTTTGCGCTTGGCTGCGGGACGGGGGCGGCCGACGAATTTTGCTTCGGGGGATACCATGGTCAGGTCATGTAGCGTGCGTGCGGTCGCCAATCTGGGGATCGCCTCGGCGCTGACGATATTCCTGGGGGCGTGCGGGAGCATGAGCCTGCCGTCATTTTCATCGGGGCCTTCGGCGCCTCCGGAGCCCGCTGTGGCGCCGGAAATGCCGGCGTCGATCCGCGCCGACGAGATCGTCGGCCGCTGGGGTCTCGCCTCGTTCCAGAATCCCAACGACCGCGCGCGCACCGAAGCCGCGGCGCGCGGGCAATGCAAGCAGCCTTATGTGATCGGAGCCGGCCCATCGGGCGGCGTGATCATGCATCTGGCCGACCAGGCAACGCCGCAGGAACTGCGCCTCAAGGGCAGCCCGAGCGGCAAGAACTACATCGGTCCGCCCGGACCGGCCGGCGGCGAGCAGGATCGTGAGATCGTCTCGTTCGACGGCCGCGTCCTGATCACGCGCTTCATCGACAAGGATGCCGCCGTCCGTTACGGCAACATGGTCTATGTCCGCTGCGCGCCGCGCGCCTGAATTCGAAACGACGTACCATAGGACAGACAAAACGCAGCGTGCCATCAAGCCGGCGTTTTTGCATTGATGGTGGGCATCGAGCGTCAAGCCGGCGCTGTTGCCACCCGGCGGCTTGAAGGCAATCAAACTCAGTCGAACAACGCGTCGATGTCGTTCTGCGACGCATGACCCTCGTCGCCTTCCGTCTTCGGGCCGTTCAGCAGCTTGGCGTCGCCTTCGCGGTCGTCGATGATCGGGGGCGCATGGGCGCGGATGGCGTCGACGCCACCCCAGATGTCCATCATGACCGTGATGTGGTTTTCGATGAATTTCATCGTGGTCATGACCTTGCTGATGCGCTGGCCGGTCAGATCCTGGAAATTGCAGGCCTCGAAGATCGAAACCACGCGCTCCTGGATCTCCTCGCTGAGCAGCTTCTGCTGATCCGGCGAGTTGACCTTGGTCATCGCGGTCGCCGCCTGGTCGATCGCTTCGGCGGCTTCCAGAATCTGCTGGGTCGCTTCTTCGGTGCCGCCGACCACGGCGCCGAGTTCGCCGGTCACCTTGGACATTTCGTTGCCGTTGAAGCTCTTGCCGTGCAGAACCGCGATTTCGCGCTTGGTGCGGTTGATGGCGTCGTGAATCAGGTCGAGTTCGACCTTGAGTTTCTCGCATTGCTCGATCTGGGCGCGATAGGTTTCGAGCAACGCCATGCGCTTCGGCGATTTGCTGCGGCGTTGAGTCGACGTCCGCGCCGGTCGCCGCGCCGCGTGACGGGCGCGGCCATCTGGGCGCGGATGGCGCGCAGTTCGGTCATGATCTCGCGATGCATCGGACCGACGTCGGCGTCGCCGGTTGAGGGCATCGGCATGTCGCCGGCAAATGCTTCTTCGATACGAAAACGTCTGCGATTAACCGGCATGAGAATTTTCCCCAACCTTCACTCGTCAAGGTTTTAGACAGAGCCGATTTAACGTCAGGTTCACGTGCGGAAACTCTTCTGCGCGCGCACGCCGTCGCCGCACACCAACGATTAACCATGCGCGCGCCCGCGTTCACCGAAAATAAACGCTACCGGGCAAAACCGCGCCAAATCGACGACGTGGTGAATCGAAACGCCGTTTCTGTTTACCAAACCGATGCGGTTTTGATTTTAATTGGTGGCGTGCAACGGCGCTGTCCAGCGCTCCCACGACGAAACAGTACAGAGTACGTCGATGTTCAAAAAAATGTCTCTTGCGCTGCTCGCCAGCGCGTCTTTCCTGGCTACCGGATTTCATCAGGCCGCGGCGATCGAAGCCGGCTCGCTGGCCGAGCCCACCGTGATCTACGCCGATCAGGGCGCGCCGCAGCCGGCGCCGGTGCGAATGGCTTATGCCGAACGCTCCAGCATGGGCGGCGGCTTCATCGAATTCCTGTTCGGGGACGGCGCCGCCGCAAGGCGGCCGCTACCAGCAGCCGGCTACCAGCAAGCTATCAGGCGCAGCCATCCTACGACCCGCGGCGTCCGTTGCCGCCGATGGACCAGCAGCAGGTGATGCGCCAGCAGGACGACGTCAGCGAACCCGCGCGTCCCGCGTTCGATCCGAAATTCGAGAAGCAGCTCGTCGACTATCACGGCAAGGAAAGCGCCGGCACCATCGTCGTCGATACCCCGAACAAGTTTCTGTTCCTGGTGCAGGGAAACGGCAAGGCGATGCGCTACGGCATCGGCGTCGGCCGGCCCGGATTCACCTGGTCGGGCGTCAAGCAGATTTCCGCGAAGAAGGAATGGCCGGCCTGGACGCCGCCGCCGGAAATGCTGGCGCGCCGTCCCGATCTGCCGCGGCACATGGAAGGCGGCCCGCAAAATCCGCTCGGCGCGCGCGCGATGTATCTGGGATCGTCGCTCTATCGCATCCACGGCTCCAACGAGCCCTGGACCATCGGCACCAACGTATCGTCAGGCTGCATCCGGATGCGCAATGAGGATGTGATCGACCTCTACGGCCGCGTCAATGTCGGCGCCCGGGTGGTCGTGATCTGATCTCTTGCATCTCGAAAATAAAACGGCCGCTCGGATCGAGCGGCCGTTTTGCTTTTGCGCGGTCTGGCAACAGATCAGGCGTTGTCGCTGTCTCCGTCGCCGCCGAAGTCGTCCGAATCGAGATCCATGTCGTCGTGATCGTCATCGTTCGATGCGGTATCGTCATCGTTCGAAGCGTTGAATCGAACAATCCCGGCGCGCGAATTGTCGTCGCCGCGACCGCCGGATGAACCGATGTCGTTGATCCCGGCATCGCGCGCGAGATCGCTGCCGGATTGATCGCTCCAGGGCCTGCTGGTCTTCGATGCCGCCGCCATGGCCCGCGGTATCGCCGAAGCTCTGCTGGTTGCCGCCTGGCCGCCCATCATCGAGCGGATGCTGCCGAGCAGCAGCGATCCGCCGACCACGCCGGCCGCCGCCGCCGCCGCGGTTCCGAGAAACGAGCCGCCGCCGCCGCCACCGATCGGAGGCGGTTGCTGCGCGCCATAGGGCTGCTGTGGCCGTAGGGCGCCTGATTGTATTGTCCCTGGATTCTGCGCCTGCTGCAGCACCTGGCCGCTGTTCCAGGCCGCGCGGCTGGGTTTCGGGCGGCCGGACGTTCGGCACCGAGCCGCGCGGCTGGCCTTGCCCGAAAATCGTCTCGCGCATCGAATCGAGGAAGCCGCCGGATTGAGTTTGTGGTCGCGCCGTGCCCTCCAGTTCCTGGATGCGGTCGTGGGCGCGCTTCAGCGCCTCGTCCTGAAGCAGCACGGTCTGCACCAGCGCGTAGACGGCGTTGGGCGCCTTGCGCAGGCCTTGCGCGATGGCAGCTGCGGCCTCGGGATCGCGCGGCGCGTTCTCCACCTTCGAGAGCCGGTCGAAAAGATCGTCAACCAATTGGCGTTCTTGCGGTGTCATGGCGTTCTCCCTTCGCGACGATGCGCGGGGGAGATGTAGGAACGCTTTGTGTCGCAAGTAGTCCCGGCCGGAATTAAATTTTCTGTATGCGACAAAACGCCCGGCGGCGACTTCAACCGAATGTAACTTTGTTCGCAGCCAGCAGTCGCGGGAAATCCTCGCCGGCGAGAAAAGCGTGTTCGCGTTCGCGCTGCACCGTCAGCGGATCGAGGCTGACCAGGGTTTCGTCGACGAAGCCGGGATGACACATGATCGAGGCCGCCTTCCGGCAACCCGTCGAGAAACTGCCGCATCAATGCGGCGAAATCCGGCGCCCTGGAAAAATCATAGGCGCCGGCAAAGGCGGGATTGAAGGCGATACCGGCGCGCGCGGCGCGGCGGCGAAATTGCGCGCTCAGGATATCGAGCACCAGCGCCTTGGGCGCGCCGAGCCGCTGCGCCAAAGGCAGGTTGCGTCCGCCCTGGCGAACCCAGGCGTCCGGGTGCGGCCTGCTTCACCGCCGCCAGAAACGCGTCGCGCACTTGCGGAAACAGCTGCGCGTGCTGATGGCCGTCGACAAAATCCGGGGCGCGGCCGAACAGTTCGCTGAAGGCCGCGAGCTGCACCATCAGTTCGGCACGGATGATTTCCGGATCGAGCCGCCGCAGCAGGCCGGCGCGCAGCAGTTTCGGAAACGGCAGAAACATGCCGCCGTCCATGCGGCCGAAAGTGCATCGTCAGCGGACGAAACGGCGCCGTCAACGTGACGTGCAGGCCGATGGCGCAGCGCGGACTGTTGGCGGCAGCGGCTTGCAAGCGCGCGCGACTTCGTCGCGGCCGATCGCAGGCCCGACCACCATCACCGATGTCGCGTTGAGACGGCCGCGCTCGATCAGTTCGCGAATGCCGCGGTTGACGCCGGGGCTGAGACCGTAATCGTCGGCGCACAGCCAGATCCGGCGCGGCGGCGCGGCGTCGTTCATTCGGCGGCGGTCCGTTCGCTCGGCGCTGGCGTCCGCCGCGGCGCGCTTCTCGCTGTGTTCGGCCACGAAATAGATCGGACGCGCCTTCAGCTCGGAAAGGATCTTGCCGATATATTCGCCGACGATGCCGATCATGATGAGCTGCACGCCGCCGATGGTCATCAGGCCGACCACCAGCGAGGGATAGCCGGGAACGGATTTTCCGCTGATCCAGGTTTCCCACAGGATCGACAGACCGAACAGGAAGGCGACCGACGCGAGCAGCACGCCGAGCAGGCTGGCGAAACGCAACGGCGCCACCGAGAACGAGGTCAGGCCTTCGATCGAAAGCCCGACCAGCCGGCCGGCGCTGAAGGTGGTGACGCCGTGCGCGCGGGCGGCCGGTTCGTAGTCGACGCGGATCTGGCGGAAGCCGATCCAGCTCGCCAGCCCCTTGAAGAAACGGTTGCGCTCGGGAAGCTGCCGCAACGCCGCCGCCGCGCGCGGCGACAGCAGCCGGAAGTCGCCGGCATCCTCCGGGATTTTCTGCCGCGCGCCCCAATTGATCAGCGCGTAGAAGCCGTGCACGGCGAAGCGCCGCAGCGACCGATTCATTGTCGCGATTGGCCTTGGCGGTATAGACCACGTCGTAGCCGCCATCGATCCAGTGGCCGACCAGCTGCTCGACCAGAGCCGGCGGATGCTGGCCGTCGCCGTCCATGAACAGCACCGCGCCGCGCCGGGCATGGTCCAGTCCCGCCATCAGCGCGGCTTCCTTGCCGAAATTGCGCGACAGCGACACCACCTGAACGTCGAGCGCATCGGCGCCAAGCCCGCGCGCGATGCTGAGCGTCGCGTCGGCGCTGCCGTCGTCGACATAGACGACCTCGCAGGCGAGGCCGTAGCGCTGCCTGCAGCGTCTTCGCCGAGGCCGCCGAGCCGCTCGTGCAGCAATGCCAGCCCGGCCGCCTCGTTGTACACGGGTACGACGATCGACAGCCCCTGCGCCGCCGCAGTGGCCGCGGTGGTGGACAGGCCGGAAACGTCAGAGCCGAGCATCATCGATCAGGTTCCAAAACCATCTCAAGAAAACAGCATATGCTATCTGTCGCCAGCTGTCGCCACGATGAACGAAACGCGTTCCAGGCTCACTGCCGCAAGAATGCCTCGAGCTTGGCGAACAGCGGATTGTCGCGGTCGAGCACATAGTCGAGCGACGCCACCGAAACCGTCTCGGCGCCATGGTCGCGAAGAAAACTGCCGAGCGCGTAGAGCTGCGCCGGCGGGCAGTGCAGCGTCACCATTCCCGAAGAGGTCGGCCCGCCGAACGGCGAGACCACGCCGAAACGGTTATGGGCCTCGGCCAGCAGTGCGGCGTCGCATCCGGCAAAACGGGTGCGGACTTCGCGGTACTTGCTGGCGCGGGCGCGGGCGGCGATGTGATCGAGGATGACGCGCGCGGTCTCGCGGGCCTCAGCCGACCAGTCGGCATCCCGCGAGGCCACGAGATTGGCCTGGCTGCGCAGGATCACGCCGTCGTCGAGCACCTTGAGACCGTTGGCGGCAAGCGTGGCGCCGGTGGTGGTGATATCGACGATCATCTCGGCGGTGCCGACCGCCGGCGCGCCTTCGGTCGCGCCGGCGCTTTCGACGATGCGGTAATCGACGACGCCGTGCGCGGCGAAGAACGTCCGGGTCAGGTTGATGTATTTGGTCGCCACCCGCATCCGCCGGTTATGCTGGGCGCGGAAACCGGTGGTGACGTCGTCGAGATCGGCCATGGTGCGGACGTCGATCCAGGCCTGCGGCACCGCGACCACCACATTGGCGCTGCCGAAGCCGAGATTGTCGATCAGCAGCACGCGCTTGTCGGCGTC
Organism: uncultured Alphaproteobacteria bacterium; assembly: GCA_963742695.1. Lineage (GTDB taxonomy): Bacteria > Pseudomonadota > Alphaproteobacteria > Rhizobiales > Xanthobacteraceae > Bradyrhizobium. Next base: position 35,846 of record CAVUNF010000011.1, on the reverse strand, counting down.
GGCGATGCTTTCGCGCACCAGATCCTCGCCGGTGACGCCGAGATGCACCATGCCGCGCGCCAGCTGCGAGGCGATCTCGCTGGCCGAGAGATAGGCGATCTCGACATTGTCGAGGCCGGCGATGGTGCCGCGATAGTCGCGGGCGCCGCGCGGCTTTGCCAAGCGCAAGGCCGGCACGGGTGAAGAACGCTTCGGCGTTTTCCTGCAGCCGGCCCTTCGACGGAACGGCGAGAACGAAGGGCGCCGTCATGACGCGCCCCCTGTCTTGCCGGTCTTGCGCCTGCGCCAGGCATTCGACCCAGATCGAGAATCCGACCGCGGGGATCGGCGCCGCGGAGCCGAGCTGAGCTCATCAGTCCGTCGTAACGCCCGCCCGCCACCAGCGGCTCGATGCCGTTGCCCTTGGCGTGCAGTTCGAATTCAAAGCCGGTGTAATAATCGAGGCCGCGCCCGAACGAGGTGGAAAAGCGGGTCTTGCCGGTATCGATGCCGCGCGCGGCCATGAAGCCGACGCGGCTTTCGAACTGGTCGATCGCGGCGGTATATGTCGAGTTTGGCGTCGCTGGCCAGCGCCCGCAATTGCGCGACCGCATCGTCGGGATCGCCCGCGATCGCGAGAAAGCGCTTGATGGTGCCGAGCGCATCGCGCGGCAGCGCGCCGCCCTTCAGGGTCGATTGTTCGAGGAAGCGGTCGGCGATTTCGGCGACGATGCGGCCGCCGACATTGGTGGTGCCGGCGATCGACATCAGGTCGGTCACCAGCGCCAGCGCCGCCTTGCGGTCGGAGCCGGCCAGCGCCGCCAGCACGCCTTCATATTCGTTGCGGCCGGGCGCGGTCGCGAGCGTCAGCCGCTCGATATCTTCGCGTCAGGCTGATCTTGCGGTTGAAATCCTTGATCAGCCGCCGCCGCCATACCGGGTAAAGATCGAGCGCATCGATCAGCGCGTTGAACAGCGCCACGTCGCCGGTGCGAATTTCGACATCGGTCACGCCGAACGCGCGCGGTCGCCTCCAGCGCCAGCGCCAGCATTTCGGCATCGGCCGCGGCGCGATCCTGGCGTCCGAAGGATTCGATGCCGGCCTGCAGGAATTCGCTGGGCCGGCCGCCGCGATAGCGAAATACCGGCCCGAGATAGCTGAACCCGGCGGGCTGGCCGGCGCGGCGCGGAGGCGAGATAGTCGCGCGCCACCGGAATGGTGAGGTCGGGGCGCAGGCAAAGTTCTTCGCCGCTGGCGTCGGTGGTCAGATACAGGCTCTTGCGGATGTCCTCGCCGGAAAGATCGAGGAACGGCTCGGCGGGCTGCAGGATATCGCCGGTTCGGCCCGGACGTAGCCGGACTGCGCGAACGACAATAGCAGCGCGTCCGCCCATGCGGCGGGTCCGGTCGCACTGGGGGCGGCGGTCAGGGTCATCGCGAAGTCCAAGTGGGCCGGAAACCGGCGGTTCCAGCGGTCAGGGCGCAGCCCTTAGCATGGCTGGGGACGGGTTTCGACAGGGATCGGCCAAGTGCCTTAATGTGGCCAACCTATCCCCCTGCACGGATCAGACCCAGTCGCCGAGCGCCGCCTGCACCAGCGCCAGTGCCGCCACGCCGGCGGTGTCGGCGCGCAGGATCCGGGGCCCCAGGGAAAGCCTCAGGATTCGCGGCTGTCGCAGCAGCAAGGCGCGCTCCTCCTCGGCAAATCCGCCTTCGGGCCCGATCAGAACGTCGATGCCGGCTGGACGCCGCGCTTTGCAGCGCATGCAGCGGATTGGCGACATCGGCGGCCTCGTCGCAGAACACCAGCAGGCGCTGCGGGTCGCGCTGGCTCAGATAACGGTCGAGCGCCACCGGTTCGGCGACCTCGGCAATGCTCAGGATGCCGCACTGTTCGGCGGCCTCGATGACATTGGCGCGCATCCGCTCGCTGTTCACCCGCGAGACCTGGGTGAAGCGGGTCAAAACCGGTTGCAGCGACGCCGCCCCCATCTCGACCGCCTTTTGCACCATGTAGTCGAGCCGGGCGTGTTTCAGCGGCGCAAACACGTAAGCGAGGTCGGGCAGGCGGTCCTGCGGCCGGGTCTGGGCGACGATCTTCAGGCTGTCGGGACGCTTGCGGCCGGCGATGGCGGCCTGCCATTCGCCGTCGCGGCCATTGAACACCAGGATGGTCTCGCCGGCGGAAAGCCGCAGCACGTTGCCGAGATAATTGCTCTGGCTGCGCTCGAGCGCGACCGTTTCGCCCGCCGCCAATGCGGCATCGACGAACAGCCGGGGCTGGCGAAAATCGAGTTGAGGCATGACCGAAGTTCCAAATGCGCGCCGCTTTTAGCCCAAAGGCGTAGAATTTAACCCAATAATCGGCCTCCGGCGCGGCCCTACGCCGCGCTGTTGCCAAATTCGACGGGTTGTTAAGAACCGGCAGGAATCGTAAAAAGCCCTATTGGCGGTCGCTCTTGCGTCGAGAGGCGCTGGGGACCATTGGACCTTGCCGGAGGAATATCTTTGATCATCCGCCGCTTGATTGTGCCGCTGACAGTGGCCGTCCTTGCTACCCACGCCGGTCAGAGCTTTGCGCAAGGCGCATTTCCGGCGCCGCTGCCGGGTCAGGCCGGACAGGCTGCGGCGCCGGGCAACGCCTCGCCGTTTCCGCCCGTGAACGGCGGCGTCGCCTCGCGCTACCGGCGCTGCTCCCAGTTCATTTCCCGCGGCTGGTGCTGCGCCCCTCACGGGTTCGGCATTCGAGCGTGGACCGGCGCCTCCATCGCAAGGAGGCGGCCCCCGGACCAATGCATGAAGGCATTCATGCCGCTTGCGGGAAGAGGCCGAGAAGCGCGGCAAGCTGATCAAGGTCGCCGGCGACCGCAAGGCGACCCCGGAAGAAGCCTGCAAGCTGATCGGAAATTTCAGCCAGGCTGAAACCAAGATGATCAAATACGTCGAAGCCAATTCCGCGAAATGCGGGATTCCGCCTGACGTCACCGCCCAATTGAAAAAAGGCCACCAGAACACCGAGATCATGCACAAGAAGGTCTGCGGCATCGCGCAGCAGCAGGCGCAAAAAGGTCCGTCCGGCCCGAGCCTCAGCGATGTGCTGGGCTCTTCGGCCGCACTGCCGGAGGTCACCGCCAACAAGAAGGGCGGCAGCACCTTCGATACCCTGAACGGCAACGCGCTCACGCGGTGATCCGATGAGCGGCACAGCGGCCCGCGTTGCTGACGCCACCGGCAACTGGGTCGACACCCGCGCGCCGGCATGGGCGCGGCCTTATCTGCGGCTCGCGCGCCTCGACCGGCCGATCGGATCCTGGCTGCTGCTGATGCCGTGCTGGTGGTCGGCCGCACTGGCCGCCGGCGTGATCGGCGATATCGGCCAATTGCCCCTCGTCATCGCGCTGTTCTTCGTCGGCGCCTTTGTCATGCGCGGCGCCGGCTGCACCTGGAACGACATCACCGATCGCGATCTCGACGCGCTGGTGGAGCGGACGCGGTCGCGGCCGATCCCGGCAGGACAAGTCAGCGTGGCGCAGGCGGCGGTATTTCTGGTGCTGCAGGCGCTGATCGGCTTGGCGGTGCTGCTGCAATTCAACCGCTTCGCGGTCATGACCGGCATCGCCTCGCTGATCATCGTCGCGGTCTACCCGTTCATGAAGCGGATCACCTGGTGGCCGCAGATCGTGCTCGGGCTGGCGTTCTCGTGGGGCGCGCTGATGGGATTTGCGGTGATGCTCGGGCGGATCGATGCGGCGGCGCTATGGCTCTATGCCGGCTCGATCGCCTGGGTGATCGGCTACGACACCATCTATGCGCATCAGGACGCCGAGGACGACGCGCTGATCGGAATCAAATCGACCGCGCTGTTGTTCGGCGCGCGCACCCATCAGGCGCTGATGATATTTTATGGCCTGGCGGTGGTGCTGATCGGCGCAGCCTTTGCGGTTGCCGGAGCCGGCTTCGCAGCCTGGATCGGCCTGGCCGCGTTTGCCGTGCATCTGGTCTGGCAAATCCGCCGCCTGGAGATCAGCGATCCTGCTCTGTGCCTGCGGATATTCAAATCCAACCGCGACGCCGGGCTGCTGCTGTTCGCGGGATTGCTTGTCGATGCGGTGATGCGGTCGCTCTGACCGCGTCACCCCTCGCGAAGATCGCTTGGCAAGCGCTGCTGCATCTCGGCAGCGCTTGCTGTTGCTTTTAACCGCAGGGCTTTCCGCCGCACATCCGCGGCGGCGGCGGCGGCGGAGGCGCTCTGACGATAGGCGCCTTTGGCGGCGACGCCGCCGTTGTGAACTTCGGCGTCGGTGGTGGGGTGGTTCTTGGCTGCACGATTGGCGGCGCTTGCCTTGCCGCAACGGCCGGCGGAGGGGTGATTTTTGGCTGCACGACCGGCGGCGCGGCGGTTTTCGGCTGCACGATCGCATTATTCCCGTGCACGATGTTCGGCGCATTTTTTGGAACGACGGCAAGCGGGCTCGGCCTCTGCCCCTCGCGCGGCGGCAACGCATGCGCACTGGATTTAGGCTGCTGCGGCGCTACCGGCTGCGCGGTCGGTTTCGCCGGCGTGACGGCCGGCGTTGTCGCGGCGATCGTCGGCTTCGGCGGGATGACTACCGGCGCAACGGCCGGCGTCGTTGCCGCGACCGTCGGTCTTGATGCGACGGGTGTCCCCGAGGTTACCGGCGTGCTGGGATTTGTCGCTGCAAGGGTTGGCTGGCCTCCGGTTCTGCCCGTTGGCACGGCGAGCGTCGCCGGCGCCGCAGCCGGCGTCGTTCCGGCAGCCGTCGGCTTCGGCCCAACGGTGTTGGCGAGCGACGTCAGCCCCAGGTTCTTTTCCGCCTTGGGATGAACCTTGGCCAATGCCACGAGGCCCTTGTTCATCGCCGCCGCGTCCTCCGGACTGAGAAGTCCCTTGGTCGTGGCAACGCTCACGAGCCTGGACAAATCAGCGAGCGTCTTCTTCTCATCCCTGGTCGGATTACCGGGAACGGTTGCGAGAGCCTTCTGAAGGTCCTTGCTCTGCGCCGCCGTAAGCTTGATGGGCGCCGGTGCTTCCACCGGTTTCGCGACCACCGGACTGGCGCCGGCTGCGGCAGCAGCGGGCGCAGTTGCCGCCACGTTTGGTGTGGCGGGTGCCGCTGCGACCACAGCCGGCGTCGCCGGTTTGGTGTCAGCCTGCATGGCCTTGCCCACCAATTCGTTGGCTCTGGCTTGTTGGGCTGCATTCAACGGCTTGCCACCCTTGGTCGGATCGGCCGCATCGAGCAGGCCCTTGAACTCCTTCTGGTCGGCGGCGCCGAGCTTGCTGATGGTGCTCTCGAATGCTCTGCGCCGACGTAAGTTTCACGGGCGCGGTCGCGACAACAGCCGGCGTCGCCGGTTTGGCAGCCGCGGCAGCGGGCGTCGGTGCCGCCGTCGTAGCAGCGGCAGGGTAGCCGCTGGAGCCGCGGCCGGTTGCGTTACGGCGGCAACAGCTGTCGGCGCTAGGCGCCGAGCAAGTGCGCCTTGGGGTCGCCGGCAGCGAGATGATTCGCGACGATGATCTCCTTATGCGGGCGAATCTTCCCGCGGCCCAGTCGCGATCGGCGGTGGTCTTGTCGCCTTTGGGCGCCGCCGCGGCGGCCTGTTGGGCCTGCAATCCCTTGCAGCACGCGCCGGACCATATTGCGAAGATGCTGGCAGACGTGCCCGGCCGCGGTGAGGGTGCGCGGCAGCAACCGGTGCTGATGCCGCCTGTGCGGGGAGCGGTTGCTGCCTGCGCGGGAACTGGATGCCGCGGCAATTGGCGCCGGTGCCGCCTGCGCCGGAGTTGGCAAGGCGGCGACGACGGCCGGCGCCGCGCCGGTGGCTGCACCGGCCGTCGGCAGCGCGGCCTTGGCCTTGGCTTCGTTCTGCGCGATCAGGGTCTTGGCAAGCGCGTCCACCTTGCCGGCGTCGTCCCGGCTCATCATTCCCGGGGCCGTGGCCTTGTCCTTCAGTTCGTCGGCTTTGGCGACCTGCGCGGGGGTCAACGGCTTGCCGGCCTTGACCGTATCGACCAGACCCTTGAATGCGTCCTGGTCGGCCTTGTCGAGCCTGCTGATGCCGGTTTGGAGCAGATCCGCCGGAGACGCGAAGTTGGTCATGGACTGGATTCTCATCTTGCTTTGATCGGCTACTGCGTTGACGAGCCCCGCGCCACCCTTGCCGATCAAGCCCGCGCCGTCCGTCGCCGATAAGGTTTCCACCGCCAGCGGCGACGATGTTTCCGCCGCCTCCGGCGACAATGTTGCCACCGCCGCCATCGACGATATTTCCGCCGCCTCCCGCAACGATATTTCCGCCACCTCCGGCGACGATGTTTCCGCCGCCACCGGCAACGATGTTGCCGCCGCCGCCGGCGACGATTGGGACTTTGCGACAGCCCCGGCGCCATCGTTGGAAACAATGTTTCCGCCGCCTGCGGCAACGATGTTTCCTCCGCCAGCGGCGACGATTCCCAGACCATTATCTGAAATGACGTTTCCACCGCCTGCGGCAACAATGTTTCCGCCGCCAGCGGCAACGATGTTTCCACCGCCGGCGGCAACGATGTCGGCGCCACCCTTGACCAACTAGATCCCGTCGCCGGGTTGATCTGACCGATGTTCGCGACGCCTCCCGGAGCAATGCCCGGATTAATGGCGCCTTGCGCGCCCGCCAGCAAGGGCAGGTTTCAGAGCCGCCGCTGGCTTCTTGCCGGTCGCAACATCCGCGAACTCCTGGATGTTCGCGGCATTCGCGCCTTGATGTCGTTCTTGGCCGTGTCGACTATGGCTATCGCCGCCTTCGTCTTGGCTTCCGCCGCCTTTAAGGCCGCCGAGGCAGCTAATTGGTCCTTGTTCAATTCCGTCAGTGCGTTGTTCACCTTCTGAAACTTTTCGAGCCCGGCCTTCTTGGCCTCATCGATGGGGATAGTGGCTAAGTGTTGCAGCTTCCCGGCCTCTTCCTGGAGGGCCAGCGATTTGTTAAAGACCTGCACCGCGCGAGGATCGGTCGCCTTCACCCCCTGTTTCTGGAGCGCTTTGTACTCGGCGTCAGCAGCTCTGATTTCCTTGTTCTTGCCGTCCAGCTTGCCTTGGGCCTCCTTGATTTCTACCTGCAGCCTGCCCTGATCCGCGTACTCCTTACGCACGGCTGCGAGATCCTTCTCGAGGTTTTCCTTTTTGTAAGCCAGCCCGTTTACGGTGGCGCGCGCTGCACTTTCCGCGCTGCCAGCTGTCGATGCTTCAGTGATCTTGCCATTGAGGGTCCTCACTGATTGGTCGATGCTGTCGAGCTCGCTCTGCACCTCCGCCGTATACCCCCCACCGGCTCTTTGCACGTCTGTCATCAAGCCTTTTGCGAGTACCGCACCAGGTCGCTGATTTCATCGGCGCGGGCCGCGGACAGGGTCAATGCCAACAACGAGACGGAAATGAAAAATTTGATTTTCATGAGAGCGCTCCAGGGTTCAAACGACCGTATGGGCAAAACGGAGCCCGTATCCGGCGAACCCAATTTTGGCGCTCTGGCTGCGACGTCGAAAAAGACGCGTCAGCGACCTCAGGTCGAGAAGCTCGACCTCGGCCGGGAGCTATGGCTATCGCGGGCGCGATGGAACCACTTTCTGCGCCCGGCGGAACCTCCCCCATCCGGGGGAACCCCCCGTATGGGTGGGTGCGCGCCGGTGGCAAATGGTCGCGCAGGGAGCGGTGCTGGGGATGAAAGGCACGCGTCTCGACGCTGTTTTCGATGCGCAGCGTGCAATCTTAAATAGAGCAACTGGCGATTAGTCGCGCGATGATCTCGCACTCGCCCTGATGGATGTTGGTGGGCAAATCGCCGGTGCGCCTGGCGCAATCATTCCGCCTTGGTCGCGAGCTTCGCATCGAAGAACGCGACCACGTCCGGTGCCACCTGCCTGTGCACCTGTGCACGGTCGACGCCCCGGGGGTCGTCGCATAGCGGCAGGCCCGCGAGGGCGGTGAGGACCGGGCCGATCAACCAGCGGCACTCCGGCACATAGGCGAAGTGCCCGACAGGGCGCGTCACTTCGCGTGCGCCTGGAATCTGCCGGGCGAGGGTGGTCGAGTTGTCCAGAGGCTCCAGGATCTCGTCAAATTGAGCCGTGTCCACCACGAAGGGAACGCCGATCGATTGCAGCGACGCCGCGACAAAGCCTTGGCCGGGTCCGGAAGCCATAATGTAAAATGCCTTGATCCGGGCGTCCCTGAAGGAATCTCCCGCATCCCTGGCGGACACTCCGGCGATATCGTCCTTCAGGGTTCCGTCGCAATAGAAGTCCTTTTTGAACGCCTTCTCGCAAAACGCTCTTTGTTGTCCCGGGTCATATCTGCCTCCGGCCAGGCTCACACCGGTCCAGCCACCGAACGAGTGCCCGACGAATCCGATCCGGGTCTCGTCGATCAGCGCCGCCCATTTCGGGTTGCCCAACACTTCACCGAGCGCGAACGACACGTCGCGCGAGCGGTCCCACAGGCGATAGCGTCCCGACGCACTCTGATCGTCCCCGAGCGTTCCCTGATGCGACGTGGAGAGGACGACATATCCTGATTTGACCAGTTCAAGCGCGAGCCAGCCTAGCGAAAATCTCGTTCCCCAATTGCCGTGCGAGATCACGATCAGGGGGTGCTTGCGCAACGCAGGCCCGGGGTCCGCGTTGCGCGCAATCGGGATCGAACGAAGCGGGAGACGCGGCGAAAACCATTCGATCTTCGCATCGCCGGCGGCCTTGAACCAGAATTCGCTGGTAACCTTGCGACCCGTCGCCTTGTTCTCGAGTTCGAGCGTTGCGGTTCCAACGCTGTCGAAGGCGGCGAGCATCGATGCCGTGCTCATCAACAGCAGTCCGGCCAGCAACGGCGCAAGTGCCGACGACAGGGTTTTCATGTCACGCCTCCTTCTGCTCCAGACGCGCTCTGCGTTTCCGCCATTGTGGCGTCTCGCGTCGACCGGCTACATTGTGCGGATGAAGCGTGCGCTTGATTAGGGCAGCGGCGCTAATATCATTACTAACCCAGGGTTTGGAGTGGATACCGGTGAAGGGCATCAGCGGAGCGATCGGATTCGTGCGGACAGTCGAGGCGGGAAGCTTCGCCGGCGCCGCCAGGAAGCTGGGAATCACCCCGGTCGCTGTGAGCAAACGCGGTCCCCGCGACCGCTTTGACCTGCCGGACCCCGAAGGTGTGCGCGAGCCTTTCGGAGGCTTTGGCGAAGTCGTCGGGGATCTGCCCGGTCACCATCCGCACGGTCACAACATCGGAACCGGCCCGGCACCGCACCCGCTTGAGGACCGGAATGATCGTCTGCCCGTCATAGCTCACCGCGAGTTTCGCGGTGACCATCGCGGCGTTCCAGCGCCGCCGGTAGACGAACCGGCGCCACCGGGCGAGGACCGGGTACCAGCCGAACCGCAGACACGACGGTCGGTGCCCGAACCACCACGCCGCCCCGGCGAGCACCACACCGCCGGTCAGGTAGGCCGGGCCTTGCCAGCCGAACCGGGCGTACAGCCAGGCCAGCAGGGTGACCGGCACCGTGACGTACCAGAACCGCACGTACGTCACGGCCAACCAGATCAGAGCCTTGATGGCCTGCCAGATCACCAGCAGCCAGACCGGCAGCCGCAGCACCGGCGTGCGGACCGTGAACGGCGCGGTCGGGATCGCCTCGCCACGAATCACGTTGATCAACGGCATCGGCCGGCCCCCGTCCGGTGCGCGGCGTGGAACCGGTCGAGATCAGCCAGGACCTGGCGGATGTTGTCGAGACGCTCGGCGTCGCTGGCGTGAGGCATGTCAGCCCACGCCTGGATCCGGCCCATCGTCTTGGCGTACTGATGAGCGAGATCCCAGCCCTCCGGCGCAAGCGACGCGTCTGTGTTGGTGGGCCGCTCGCAGCCGGGGCACTTGTCGACGTCGGCCGGTAGCGCGGTGAGCAGGCCGCAGCCGCCGCAGGTGCGCCACACCGCGCGGTCTCGACGTGGTGACGCGGGCAGCATCGTTTACCGTGGGCATCTCAGCCCCTTTCCTGTTGAAGGGTTGCGGTTGAGCGCCGGGGGCGGGGAAGTCTCTTGCCGGAGGAATCCCGCCCCCTGACGCGCGCTGGCAGCTCAAGCCGCCTTCGGTTTCGCCGCCTGCTGCGGCTGCGCCATCCCGGACGCGCGGATCGACCACGCCTGCCGCGCTCGGCACTTCGAGCCGTTGCCCTTGCACTTCTGCGAGTCCACATACGGCGTGAGCGTCACGTCGGTGAACTCCACCAGCGGCGGGTAGCCCGGCACCGTCGATGTCGGTGGCACGGGCTGGTGTGGCGGCTACGACCTTGACCTTGAGTTCTTTCGACGCGCCGAACTTGCCGGCCTCCGGGTCGAGGTCGAGGACCTTGACGAGCCATACGCGCTCGCCGGTCTCCTTGTCGCGCATTTGGTCGTCGTCCTGGCCGCGCTTGTCGAAGTCGGTGGCCGGCTCGACGCCGAGGCACAGCGCACCGTGCGGCGCGACGTACTCCCACGGCACCGGGATCTTGATCGAACTGGGGATCATCGGTTCTCCTGACATCTAGCTAAGACGTCAACTCGTCTTATCAAGATGCCTCAGACATTGACCGATCTGCAACTCGTATTGTCGAGTGATCGAGGATCAGATCACTACGTTGATTCCCAAGTGGATCGCCCGCAATCGTGGGAGAAGTCTTCCCGTTCTTGCACATCAGTCGCTGGAGCCGGTGATGACGCACCGCGGCACAGGGCAACGTTCGGTATGCGGCTGCCCCGAAGTGGAGTCGTTGAACACGCAACCGCCGGCCATGGAGCGGCCGCGTGTCGATCAACCAAGCCGGCCGCTTCGAGCGCGTAGACGGCACGGAGCAGGAGCCGCATGCGCCCTGATGCTTCATGACTCAGAGGCGCTGTTGCGTAGGGCATCTCGTTGAGGCGACTCAAGACTGTGTAGGCACCGATGTCTCCCATGCATCGATGATGCCCATTGCCACTCCTGAGTCCAATGTTGATCATCAGCGCGCTTGCCGTTCAGCTCAGCGGAGAGGGAAAACGTCCTCCAGCTCGTGACGGCTGGCCGGTATCACGATGTCGACGGCGAGGAGCGGTACGGCGGCGGAGTCGCACACGGTCAGCAGGAGTGTGAGCAGGGCGTCTCGCTTGGGCAGCTCAAGGAGTTTCGCCTCTTCGGCTGTCGCGATGCGGGCAGAGACCCGCTCGACCACGTGGTCCAAGGTGATGCCTGCCCGGTCGGCAAGGTGCGACAGCACGCCGCCGGTCAGGAGTTCTGGCGCAGCAACGTCCGAATCGGCGGCCAGGGCGGTCGGCACGTAGACCGTGGACAGTTCGACAGGGCCGACGCCGGCAACGCGCATGAGGCGCCTGCGGGCGATGATGGTCGCGCCCTCCGGGAGTCGAAGTGCCGCCGCCGCGCGAGGTGGGGCGGCGACTTCGCCGGCTTGCAGGATGGTGACGTCACCGACCTCGGTGGCGTTCAGGAGGGCGGTGGTGTGCGCTGGGAGGGCGCGCGACTCGGTGACGGGCCGTTCACGAACGGTCCGGCCTTTGCCGTGTTGGGCGTCAACCCATCCTTGCTGGCGCAGCATCTCCATCGCCCGGACGACGGTGGGGCGGGAGACGCCGAACTCTTGGACTAGCTGCGATTCGCTGGGCAGCGTGCTGCCGATCGCGTAGGTGCCGTCCTGGATCCGTTGCTGGATCGCGTTGATGATGGTGATGTATTTCGGTGGAGTGACCTCGATCGGCACCCGGCCCACCTACCCGCAAAGTTGAAGAGACGACTACTTGTCTTAGCAAGAGACTAGGTGGTGTTCCGAGGTTCTGTCGAGCCGGCCGTTGTGCCAGGCGGCGCTTCGCACTTGGTCCCGACCGCGTTTCCCGGCCCCTCTGCAACGATCCGGTGCGCGTCAAGCGCGATGTCGTTGACCAGGTTCGAGACGGCTATACAGGGCAGGACATCCCCGCACTTGCACCGCATGATGCGCCCGTCGCGATGAACCGCGTTGTGCCGCTGGGCGACCAGCGAGCGGTAGCGGATGACGAGTGTGTCTTGCGGGTCGAAGTCGGATCCGTCGGCGGTGCTGTTCATCGTTTTGGTGGATGCCGGCGAAGGGCTTCCACCCGGACGAGTGCTTCGCGCTCAGAGCCTTCCTGGCCGTAGCTGTGGATGGGTACGCCGATCAGGCGAACCCACTCCAGGCGGGAACCTCATGCGGCGTGACGGTCATGGCCGTGACGCGCATTTTCAGCATGCCGACGCCGTAGCAGTAGTCAGCCTCCGGTATCTCGATGAGGTCACCGACCTGGACCAACGGTTTCGGCCGCTTCTGTTCGCTCATCGCAGCCCGCCGGACCTCGGAGCTCCGCGGCCCGCCGCGGTTGGCGTCATCCGGGCCAATGCGTGTCGTGGGCCTGCTGTGACCAGACCGACGATCGCAAGGCTTCGTGCAGAGCACGGGTACCGGCGACGCGGCCAGCACGTTAAGCAGAAGCCGTCTGCTCCGCGCGGGTGGTCAATGAGCAGCCGACTCGCAAGCCGTCGCACCAGCCCTTGTGCCGATTGAGACATGGGGGACCGCGCTGCGCTGCCGTAGTCGTGAGAACCGAGTCCGTTCATGTGAGGCTGCTTCCTGATGGTGGAAAGGCACCGAGGCGGGCGGCGATCACCGTCCAGATCGGGGGGATTGGCTGGCTACGCAGCACCCGCCCCGGTGCCGGCTGGACGGATCGGCACTGTCACGAGAAGCCCCGCCGCGCGAACCCGCTTTGTCTCATGAGCGACAACCGGACGGCTGAGTCGTGACTCTTCCCGTCCCGGCGCAGTCCAGGCAGCCACCCTGTGCCACAGCAACAGGCCGCTCAGCCACAGGGACCACGCGGAAGGCGGTGACGACCTTCCACCCCCTGCCCTCGCAACTCGGGCATCGGCGTGGACCTGGGACATTCCGCGATCCTCATCGCGGAGCAGAAACGAAAGGTCGCCCGCTGGTGATGTGGTCGGCGTAGCCCCGTTGTCACTCATGTCATGAGAGTGACCGACTCCACATCAGACAAGAAGGCCGTCAAGAGGACTTAGAGAGGACTTTTTGATGGCGAAGGTGCCATATTGCTGGACTCGGAGTCCTGTACGAGGCCCGTCTTGTTCTACCGTGGTGAGTGTTGATCCCACCAGAGGAGGCACAGGACATGACTCAATCCTCCGGCAACACCCGGCTCAAGGCCGCCCGGCAGCACGCCGGCTACGCCTCTCAACAGGCGTTCGCCAACGCCCTCACCCAAGCTGCCCCGCGCATCGGCCTCGGCCCTATGGAGGTCAGCGTGCGCCAGATCCGCGCTGGGAATCGCCGTGCTCCACCCTGGCCACGAGCCGACCACCAGCGGCTACTCGTCCATGTACTGCAATTGCCGATCGAGCAGCTCGGCTTCACTCCGCCCTGGCAGTCCACCGAACCGGCAGCCGGCCAGGCCGCCGCCGCTGGGCGGGACACGTCGAACCCCCTGTCCCGGCCGGCCTTCCGCTGCCTCAGGCCGACCGCCGCCGTGCAACCGCCCACCATCGGCGCCGACTACAGCACCATCACGGTCGCTCACCGCCGGCTGTACTGGAGCGTGCAGCCCGCGCACCTGCACCCGACGGTCGCCGAACACACGCGACTCGGTCTGCACCTGCTCGCGGAGACAACCGGCGTCGCCCGGCGTCTGCTCGCCACCGCACTGGCCGAGTCGCTGCTGCTTGCCGGGCGCATCGAGTTCTTCGACCTGCGCCAGCCCGACGAGGCCGACGCCACCTACGTCCGCGCGCTGCAAGCCGCCGGCGAAGCCGACGATCCGCTGCTCGGCGCCGCGATCCTCGCGCACGCCGCCTTCATCCCCGGCTGGGCGCAGCGCCGCGACGAGGCAGCCGAGCGCATGCGGGCCGCCCGCACCTACGCCCGCCGCGGCCCGGCCTCAGCCGAGTTCCTCGCCTGGCTCGACGCCGTCGAAGCCGAGTGCGAAACCCGCTGCGGACACCCCAAGGACGCGCTCCGCGCTCATCGCGCACGCCGAGGACATCCTCGCCACCGGCAGCGAGCACCACTCGCCGGAGTGGTTCACCTGGTTCTCCCCGGTTCGGCTGGCCGCGTTCAAGGGCAACACCCAGCTCAAGGCCGGCCGCCTCGCCCAGGCCCGCGACGACCCTCACCGCGGCCTTGGACGGCGCTGCCCGCCGACGAGGGCAAGCAGCGCACCGTCATCCTCGGCGACCTGGCCGCAGTCGAGGCCGCCCAGCAGCACCCCGAAGAAGCGTGCGCCCACGCCGAGGCAGGCGCTCGACCAGCTCGGCGATCACCTGGTACGCCACCGGCATGGAACGCATCCGCGAAGTCCGCCAAGCCCTCCAGCCGTGGGCCGACACGCGAGTGCGTCCGCCACCTCGATGACCGGCTCTACGGCTGGCAGACCACGCTCAGCGCGCTTCGGCGTTGAACGCCGCGATCCGCTCCGGCAGCTCCGCCAGCGAGTCGATCCGCATCGTCGCCACCCGCGTCCGCGTCCGGGTCGTCCTGCTGGATGGTGGCCCACGGGCCCCGACGGATCAGAGCCGTCTGAAACCCGCCGCTGACCGCGGGCCGGATGTCGTTGTCCAGCCGGTCGCCGACGTACAACATCTCGTCCGGCTCGCACGGCGTCGCCTTCGCCACCGCTCGAAGAACCCAGCGATCCGGCTTCGAGACACCCCAGTCGTCCGAGGTCGCGATCATGTCGCTCGGCAGATCCAGCGACGCGCAGCAGCCCGCCGGCCCGCACTGTCTGGTTCCCCGCGATCCCCACCCACAGCCCAGCCTCCCGCAGCTGCGGTCAGCGCCGGTCGCACGTCCGGGTAGAGATCGTCCTCGCCGAACCACTCCGGCTTACCCGCCGCCGCCCGCTTCTCCCGCTCCTCGGTCAGGTCGAAGCCGGGCCGGAACACCTGAAACGTCTCGCGGTAGTCCTGACCCTGTGCGATCACCGCCCCGAACACCGCCGAGAACGTATGCCGCGGCACCCCCAGCCAGTCCGCCCAGGTCCCGTACTCCCGGGCCTCGTCCACCAGACACTCACCGACGTCGAACACCACAGCGCGGATCATGACGCTGAGCTTATGCCATCGCGTTGTTGGCCAATAGGCCGTGGGATACCGAGGCCGGCGTGATCCCTGCGTACGCAGCCGAGCGCACCGCATTCGACCGGGACGGGTCACCCCACAATACGGATGCCCAGTCGATCATCGACGCGCACCCAGCTCTCCTACATGCAATTCCAGGAATCGTCGTGGACAGTCAACGCCGGATGACGCGCTCAATCCGCGTTGTTAGACTATGAAACCAGACCGATTTCCCGAAGGAATGGACTTGGGCCTGCCGGATCTCGCTTCCCGCTCCTCCACGTCACGAATCCCGAGTAGTAGATTCGCAGGTGATCTCTCGCTCTGGTGACACATACATAAAACTTTCGGCGGTCCTCCGCCATTTTCGCAGTGTTGCCGAAGGACCTAAAATCAGGCATCCACTTGTTGTCGGCGCCTGCAAGAAGAACTACGTCAAATTCGAGGCCCTTGCTGGATACCATGGTCGTGACCTCTACGCGATTCGAGCGCATGGCGCGATCCGCCAATTGTGCAACCGTCAATGCGGCTAAGCTACCCTCGGTGAGGGCCTTTCCCATTTTCTCTACCTCGGCCGCGTCGTCGGAACGTCCAGATCTGCTTAAAGCACTGACCAGCCCCAGTGCGACCAACTCTTCAACTAATTCACTCGCGCGCGAACCACGGCGTTCTACGTATCGCAGCAGCAGTTCCGTGAGTTCCACGGCGTTGTCCCGGCGATACGCACGGCCGAGCGCCAGCCGCCAGCGCCTAATTAGGTTGGCAAGGCGATAGCCGCTCATTTCCTTGCCATGCATTGCCCATGCCGCGCAGCCCTCGACGAACATCGTATATTCGGTTTGTCGATACTCGGGTCCCCGAAAGAAGGCAGGTACGCCGATTTGTCGAAGCGCCTTAGTTATCTTCTCGCAGCACTCCCGATTGTGGCAAATCGCAACAATCTCATGAAGTGGTACGCCAGCGTTATGGAACTCTTTCGCTGCCTCGGCAATTGCTATGCATTGCTTCTCAAATCCGCCGGCGCAGTAGACCGCTGAGACGTCACCACCATTACGGTCGCCGACCATTGGCGGTTGCCCCCTGCGCATACGGTTCGCTACCGACAGAATCTCGTCGCGGCTTCTGTAGTTTCGTCTTAAGCGCACAGGGGGGTCGATATCGTCGCGTGCTGCGAGCTCGTCAAGAAGCTCTGGCTTGCTACCGGTCCAGCCGAATACAGCTTGATCGGGGTCTCCCACCGCGAACAAACGCGAGCTTCCACCATGGTCAAAGCACAATGCGTGCACTAGTCGATCCAAGCCGGGTGCTAAGTCCTGGTACTCATCGACGTACACGCGTGGATACCGCGCGTTCAAAGCGTCTCGGACTAATTTGTGGTTTTCTACCAGATCCACGGCCCCGGAGACCAAGTGATCGAAATCTTGCACGCCGTTTTCTTGGAGTATCTCCTCGTACCGACTTGAGACTGCGCGGGGATGGCTGCCAGATTTAGCCCACTCCGCATCGGTCGCCAGGCGCCTTCTATAAAATTCCACGGTGGAGCGAACCGCGTACGTATCAGAATTTGTGCCGTACACTTCGCGTATAGCCCGGGAAAAGGCTTGGGTGATCTGCTCCTCCGTAGCGATTGACATCTCCACCAGATCACTACGCCCGACAATCTCAGCGAACGGCAAGACAATCCGACGTAGCGCGAAGCTGTGAACTGTTCCGACAAAAAGAGTAGACCGTCTTCTGTTCATCAACGAGTCAACTCTGCGCTGCAGTTCATCGGCAGCCGCGTTAGTAAGAGTGATGCATGCCGCCCCGTAGGGTTCGGGGATCTCCTCCAAGAGGTCGTAGGCCACTCGTGTTGCCAGGAGCTTGGTCTTGCCGCTGCCAGGTGGAGCGAGTACGACGCAATGGTCTCTGCGGAGGAAAGCCTCCCACTGGTCGCTATTCTTTCGGAGTTCCTCGACAGAGTCGACTAGAGCGCTCATTGACTGACCAGGTAGTCGAGTGCGGCGGCGACGTAACCTGGAGGCTTAAGGTCCCATTGGGTTAGGCGTTGGGCGAAGCGTCCTTTGCCTCCGGCATTCTTGATCATTTTCATGAAGTCGTCATAGCTGGGAGTAGAATCTCCCCACTCGTCGATCTTTTTGGCACTGGGCCCCTTGACCAATTCTTTCAGTGCAGCAAAGGCCGCACCGGTGTTTTCAGCTGTGGTGACTATGTCATATTCAAGAGTTGTTGGACCAACGAAGATGCCATGCTCTTCGGGTGCACCAGAGCCGCCGGACGCCAACACTAGGGCAGCAGCCCTATCGCTGCCGGTAACGTCTTGCTCAGGATCGCCGTCCGTTATCACAGCCCAAGGTATTTTAAGAGCGTCGCAAAACTTTACATAGGCACCGAAGTGAGTTCCATGTACTGCACAAACTGTGATTCCCTGCTTATCCAGGTCGATGTCGTGGCCCATCGCTAGCACGGGCAATAGTGCTTGTTCGCCAAAGCCTTCAACGAATAGGACTCTGCGCGCGAAGACCATCTCAGCGCGGGTGACATCCAGATACCGACCGATGTCGTCCCAGTCGGCGTCCTCAAGTTCGGCCCGACTCGCCTCGGCGACATAGACTTGATCGTCGTCGCCCCGAAGCGCCACAATGCTACGAGGATTACTCACACTTACGATCTGTGGCGAGTGTGTTGTAACCAGAACTGACCTAGTCGCTTGTTCGTCGCCGAGCAGATTTCTAAACATTAGCCTCTGTAGATGCGGGTGAAGGTGAGCCTCGGGTTCTTCAATTGCCAGCATCACATATGCGATGTCCCGTTCGGACAATCGGTGTTCGAGTCCAAGTTCCAGCAGAGCCCAATACAGCACGTTCTGAGCACCCAGACTAGAACTGCCAAGGGGGCGATGAGCGTCGCCGTCGACAAATATCCGCATTCCTCGGATTAGCCTGAGCGGATCATCTGGAGCTACTGCTAGCTCCGTTTCAAGGGCCTGGTGGTCACCGACCATGGCTTGCATCTTGTCTGAAATGTTGGTGCCTAAGCTGGTGATGGGATCAAGACTATTAACTGCCTTGTTCGCCGCGGCCATCGCCTTGTGCACCTCTTCGAGGGCCTTTTCATCGACGCCCGATGCGGCTGCCTCAAGCAGGGCACGTAGCGGAGACTTCTTCCAATTTCGAATGTCGTTCTCGACATCCCGTAACGCATGGAGAAAGACGAAGACAATGTATCGACGAAGTTCGTTTTCGATGGGGATGCCAGCTCCACCTAGCACTTCACCACGGTACCTGGGTGCAGCACTCGCACCCTCGACCTCGTCGTCAGGTCCAAATCTGTAAGTAAGTCGAGCTCTGGGCGGGTCTTCTTGGACGAGAGCGTCGCTCAACGCTGTGAAAAGAATCGGGTCATTTTCGAAGTCAACAATGTCTACAGATATCTCAATGACTTCGCGCGCCGCCATAGGATCCCAGTCCTCGGAGCCGTCTGACAAGCCATCCCAAAAGTCTTCACGGCCAAGTTGCCTCTCCGCATAGGACAGGCGCGGATCTAGAACGAGTCGGATAGCCTGGACGAGATTGGTCTTGCCCGAACGGTTCTCTCCCACGATCACGGTTGAGGATGCCAGGCTGATATCGATATCCGCTAGATTTCTGAAGTTGGTGACCTGCAAGCGCTCGATTCGCACACTTGTTCCACTCGACTAGAGTTCTTGGGACTGGCAGGCTCCACACACTAACGGCATTTCTATCTCGGCTACAGTAGTTTTCCTGCCGATGGCCATCAGGATTCGTTGAATCAGGCAAATCTACGTCTGGGCTGCCGCACGCCTTCGAACAGGCTTCGAACAGGCCCCATTGCCGAATTGATCTCTTCTGGATCAAGGCGCCGCGCAAGCGCGGCGCGGCCGGACGCGCTCGGCCTGCTGGCGGCCTCCGGCCGGCATCGGCCGGCGCGCCGGCCACCTGAACTTAGGTAGCTCAGTAGGCCCAGGGTTCGGGGCCCTGCTTGAGTACCTGCACGCCGCGATCCTCGGCGACTGGCCACATCGTGACCCGGTACTCCAGATGGTCTCCTGGGTCATCCTCCGAGAACTCCGACGGCCGCTCGCTCCGTCTGGAGGTACCCCACGCGCACCCGGTACTTCCCCGGCGCGACAGGAAACCGGTTCGACTTCCGACGGCAGCTCCGTGGTACCCGTGACTGCCAGCTTCCCTGACGGGACCGCAATGTCGGCCTCAACGACATGTTCGTAGCCGTCGAGTCGATCGAGGACCGGGCGCTGCTCCAGACGAGTCAGTGTCACTGGCACGTAGTCGTAGCGAGCCGTACCGACCACGACGCAGTGACGCTCCACCGCGATTCGCCACGCCTCGTCGGCCTTGGCCCAGGTGTCCCCGTCAAATACGCCCTCGGTGGCCTCTGCGTCCGAGATAACGAAGGTCAGGTGGTCGGCGTAGGGCTCGAACTGGTGGACCCGCACACGGTCTTCTGACACGGCCGACACGCTACAAGGTTGAGCCTCCGGCGGGGCTCTCGGGCTTCTGGGATGAGTGGCGCCATCCCGCCCACCGTCGACCCAGGCGAAGCCGAGCAGACCTGGCCCAGGGCGCCAAGGTCGTACGTCCGGTAGGGCGCTCCACCTTGGCGCCCTGGGCCAGGCCCGCTCCACGGTGTGTGGATCGACGGCGGACGGGATGGCTTTGGGGCGGGGAGCGGCGTGCAGCGAACGTGCAACTCGCAATGGTGATCATGGGAAATCTGCGGCTATCAGCGGGCAACAAGATCGCTCGGTTTTTCGTCCGGACAGCAAAACGCCCACCGGCGTTTCCGCTGGTGGGCGATGCTCAAAGCCCGGCGAGAGGCTTGGTGGCCAGGGGCGGGGTCGAACCGCCGACCTTCCGATTTTCAGTCGGACGCTCGTACCAACTGAGCTACCTGGCCCTGCCGCGCCGTGGTGCGCGCGGACTCGGCATATTGCGGTCCTGACGGGACTTGAACCCGCGACCTCCGCCTTGACAGGGCGGCGAGCACTCCAACTGCTCCACAGGACCTTGCTCTTGCTGCGTACTTCTTACCACTTACCCCGACCGAGGTCGGTTCGTACCCCCAACGGGATTCGAACCCGTGCTACCGCCTTGAAAGGGCGGCGTCCTGGGCCACTAGACGATGAGGGCAACCCCGCCATCATTGCATATTTCCAACTTCCGGCGGCGTGGGCCCCAACCGGCCCCGCTTGAGGCTTGGAAAGCATACGTGATCGACCGCCCGCTCATCCAAACCGGTATCCCTCCCGCCGCGTACACGTCGCTGACCTGCACTAATGCGGCCGGTCCGCGGGGCGGGCGATGGTCGAGACCAGCTCGACCGCTTCGCGCGAGGCTGCCGAGCGGAGTGACTCCGTCGGGAAGTCGGTCCGTTGCCCAGCCCGGACCGGCGGCCGCGACGAGCAGGGGGCGGTGTCTGCTGGAGAGCACGTGCGCCCATTGCGCGGGATCTGCGGTCGCCGGGCAACTGCGACCACAGCACCAGTACGGCCGGTCCCGTCCGGGCGATGGTCTCGGCGACGGCCTGTGCGGGCACCCGGGCGCCCAGCAGCCTGCTCGGCACCCCCGCCTGGGCCAGCGCCGCGGCGAGCGCCTCCAGGGGCAGCGTGTGCTGTTCCTCGTCGGCCGCGGCCAGCAGGACCCGGGGGCTCTGACTGCTCGGTGGCCGGGTGACGGAGCCCAGCACCTCGGTGACTCCACGGGAGAGGAGGTGCTCCACCTCGATGAAGCGCTTGGTGGCCGCGTACCGCTCGCCGACGCCGATCAGCACCGGCATGATCACCTCCTCCCAGGCCGCGACGACGCCGCGGTCGGTGACGGTCATCTCAAGGATGTCGCGCAGGGCGGGACCGTCGAGACGCATGGCGGCGCGGGCCAGCCCGCGGGCGGCGGGCCCGGCCCGTCCGGTACGGATGGCATGCCCGCCACCGTCCCGGGCGACGAACATGCGGCCGGTCTGCCCTGGCCAGACCGCGTCAACGGTGGGCCGGCGCTCGCCCACCCGGGAGAAGGTGTCCGACGCAGGGTGCTGCGGGTCATCCACGGGTGCGGCAATCGCCGCGCCGTCCAGGTAGAGCCGCGCCTCTCCCGCCGAGCCGGATTGGCTGTGTCCCGGATCACCGTCATGAGGCCAGACGGGCAACGCGCCATCAAGACCCGACCGATCAGAGTCCGGCCGTTGCCGATCACGAGGGTCAGGCTCGGTAACCGGTCGTCGTGGAGATGCAGGCGCGTCGACCACTGGAGATGGAGTGGGCCGTTGCGAGGGCTTGAGGTCCCCAGTGATCCGAGGTGGTGCGGGCGTGGGCACGTCAGCGGCCAATGGAGGAGCCGGCTGTTGAGGAGGCGCGGTTTCGTCGCTGGGTGGAGTTGGTGCAGGCTGTTGTGGAGGCGTGAGCTCGGCGGTGGCTGGTGGCAGAGCAGGGTCACCGAGCTGTGCGTTCTCGGCGACTGCTGCACCTCGCCGATCGGGGTCGTCTGTGTCTGCCGTTGACTTTCTGCCGTCTGTTGATTCTCTGTCGCCCGATGGCTCAAGGCGCTGGTGCTGGGCGGGCGGTCCCGTGTCGGGACGCTCTAGCCGGGAACCCGATTGCTCGCCTGTCGAGGAAGGGCCTGCCCCAAGTCGCTGATCCGACTGCCCCGCCTGGGCCTGCCCATCTTGGGCGGCGTGAGTGTCTTGGGCCGCCCGCAGACCTCCGGCCGTCTGCATGCCCTGGGATACCTGCGCACCTTGGGCCTGCTTGTCTTGGGTGGTCTGCCCAGCTTCCCCGTTGGGGAGGATCTGCATGCCTTCAGCCCGCAGGCCTTGGGTTTCCGGGCCGTGGGTGGTCTGTCCGCCCTGGGTTTGCGGGCGGTGGGTGGCTTGTTCCCCTTGGGCTTGCGGGCCGTGGGTGGCTTGTCCGCCTTGAGGCTGCGGGCCGTCGGTGGCTTGCCCGTCCTGGGTTCGCGGGCCGTCGGTGGCCTGTCCGCCCTGAGGCTGCGGGCTGTCATTGGCTTGCGCGCCGTGGGGCGCATGCGCGCCCGGTGAGGGCGCGACGGCTGATGCCTCCCGGCTTAGCCGTCCGTCGCCCGCTGGCTGTCCCCCGGACGTGGGCGACCCAGCCGATGGCCCGTCGTCCGATCCCGTCGCGGATGAGGGGCTCAGCCCCCACTGTTGATCAGCCGTGAACCACTCGTCTGGGTCGCTGTGAGCTGACGGCCCGGACGACGAAGTTCCGGCGCTGCCGGGGGGCGCCGGCGCACGTGACTCCTCTTCTGGCCGGGACTTCGACTCGCCGGCGTTCGCATCGTCCCGTTCTCGTCCAGCCGCTTGGCCGGCCGAAGAGGGGTTTCCCGGGGCCGAGCCTGGAACAGGACTGGAGACATCGATCGGCATGGGGACACGACGCGCCCACGCGGCTGCCTCGGCCGGTGCCACGCCCTGGCCGGTGAGCCTGCGCATCACCTGCAGGCGGGCCATGTCCTCGGGTGTGTAGCGCCGGTGCTGGCCCGGCACGTGCTGACTCGGGCCCAGCCCGTATCGCTGGTGCCAGGTGCGCAGGGTGGTCACGGCGACGCCCAGACGGCGGGCAACCGCCCCGGCCGTCAGGGCCTCATCGGCCACCCGACCGCTCCGGTGCATCGTCGGTGGACCGTGGAACGGTTGCGGGATCGGCCCGCGTACCCAGAGCCAGGTGGCGGATCAGCCGTTCCGTGACACCGGGGAGCCAGGGCGCGTACGACCGCAGATCCTCGCGCAGCCCCGCGTTCAGCTCCTCGACGGAGGCCCAGCGCACCTCCGCGACTTCCTCCGGGTCGACGCGCAGCCCCGTGTCCGCGGACACGTCGCCGATCAGCACGTGGTCGTACTCGTATTCGACCCGCCCGGTCGTCGGGTCCTCGGCGTAGTACGAGTACACCCCGACCTCGGTCAGCTCGACGTCGTCGACGCCGATCTCCTCGGCGAGCCGGCGAGCCGCCGCCGTGGCCGGTGTCTCTCCGGGCAGGGGGTGACCGCAGCACGTGTTTGCCCAGCGCAGCGGGAAGCGGGTCTTCGCCGCGGCTCGTTGCTGCAGCAGCACCCGGCCCGACGGGTCACGCAGGAACACCGAGAAGGCCCGGTGCAACTGGCCGGGAGCCTCGTGCGCTTCGCTCACCGTGGCGGCGCCGGCCGGCGTCCCCTCGGTGTCGACCAGCTCGACGAGGTGCGTCTCGCGGGACGCGGTCACAGGGCCCTCCCCACGAGGTCTGCCGCTGTTCCGGTGATCCGGGTGGCGGCCAGCTTGCCGGAGATCAACACCATCGGGACGCCCACGCCCGGCTGGGTGCCGGAGCCGGTGAAGACCACGTTGGGCAGCGTCGGGTGGAGATTACTCGGACGGAATGGTCCGGTCTGCGTGAAGGTGTGCGACGACGCGAACGGCGTGCCGGCGGCCATGCCCTGGGCAGCCCAGTCGTCCGGCGTGATGATGCGCTCGACCTCGATGCCGTCGCGGAAGCCCAGGTAGCCGCGTTGCTCCAGCACGCCGACGATCTCGTCGGCGTAGCGGCGGCCGAAGCCGCCCTTCCAGTCCAGCGGCGCGACATCGAGGTTGGGGGTCGGCGCGAGCACGTAGTAGGTCTGCCGGCCGTCCGGCGCCACGCTCGGATCGCTGCGGCTCGGGTTGGTGACCAGCAGCGACGGGTCGCTCATCAGTAGGCCCTGGTGGATGACCTCGTCGAACGTGCCCTTCCACGCGGCGCCGAAGTGGATGTTGTGGTGCGCGATCTTCGAGTACCGCTGGTGTGACCCGATGTGCAGCACCACGCAGGACGGCGAGTATTTCAGCTTGCGGGGGCGGCGGGACTCGGGCAGCAGGTCGCGGTAGGCGACCGGGAGGTCGGGGTTGAGCACGACGACGTCGGCAGGGATGTGCTCGCCGCTGTCGGTGATGACTCCGGTGGCGCGGCCGTTCGCCGTCTCGACGCGGGTCACCGTCGTCTCGTAGCGGAACTGCACGCCGTGCTTCTCCGCCGCGCCGGCCATCGCCTTGGGCACCGCGTGCATGCCGCCGCGCGGGAAGAAGACGCCGGCCACCGAGTCGAGGTATGCGATGACGGCGTAGATGGCGAGTGCGTCGTGCGGGGCCAGGCCGGCGTACATGGCTTGGAAGGAGAAGATGCGCTGGGTGCGCGGGTCGCGGAAGTACTGATTGATTTTGGGCTGGAGCCGCCGGAAGCCGCCCATGCCGAGCAGCTTGAGCAGGCTCATGTTCATCAGGTCGAGCGGGGTGTCCAGGTTGCGGTCGATGAAGTTGTTGCGCTCCAGGCGCCACAGCTCGCGGGCGAAGTCGACGAACCGCAGATAGCCGTCCGCCTCCCGGGGGCCGCAGACCCGGGAGATCTCGGCGGCCATCTGGACGGTGTCGGTTTTGACGTCCAGAGTGGAGCCGTCGGGGTAGAAGGCGCGGTAGGCGGGGCTCAACGGGGTCAGCTCCAGCCAGTCGGAGAGCTTCTCCCCGACGGCGGCGAGCGGCTCGGCGATCAGCTCCGGCATCGTCAGCACGGTCGGGCCGGTGTCGAAGTCGTACCCGTCGACCGAGAGCCGCCCGGCGCGGCCGCCGGGCACCGCCTCGCGCTCGACGACGGTCACCTGCCGCCCGGCCGCTGCGAGGTGCAGCGCGCAGGCGAGGCCGCCGAGTCCCGCGCCCACCACGACTATCCGGTCGGTCGATCCCGTCACTTTTCGCACGTCAACAGCTCCAGGGGGTCGAAAAATCCATCATGCCCGGCGGTGGCTCGCGGAAGCTGCCAGGTTGGTCAGTGCTTCGCGGGCGTCGTCGTGGATCGGCGCGCCCGCCAGCGCTTCGACGCCCTCCGTCAGCCGCTGCTGGATCAGCGCCTCGACGCGCGCGACGGCGCCGGTCTCGGCGATGACCTCGGCGCGGCGGGCGAGCGCCGCGGGGGAGTTGAGCCCGCCGGAGCCGTCGGCGGGGATGACGGCTCCGGCGGGGTTCGGGGCCAGCTCGGCCCGCTGGGCGGGAGTCGCGAGCTGGTGGGCGAGCATGAGCAGGGTCGTGGGCTTGCCGGTGAGCAGATCGTCGCCCGCCGGCTTGCCGGTGATCACGGGGTCGCCATAGACCCCGAGCAGGTCGTCGCGCAGCTGGAACGCCTCGCCGACCGCGATGCCGTAGCGGTTGTAGGCCTCGTCGACGGCGGCCTCGCCGGTGTCGCCCGGCCCGGCCAGCGCCAGGCCGAACTGCAGCGGGCGTTGCACCGTGTAGCTCGCCGTCTTGTGCCGCGCGACGAGCAGCGCCCGGTCCACCGACCAGGCGTCGGGCTGGTTCTCACCGAGAACGTCGAGATATTGCCCCGCGACCGCCTCGATGCGCATGCGGTCGTAGCAGGCGCGCACCGCGAACAGGGTCGCCGTGGACACGGCTGCCCGCGCGAGCAACTGGTCGGCCCAGACGAGGCAGAGGTCACCGACCAGGATCGCCGACGTGGTGCCGAAGCGGTCCGGGTTGCCGCGCAACCCGGCATTGCTGTGCTGGGCGGCGAAGACGCGGTGTGCGGTGGGGCCGCCGCGCCGGGTCGCCGAGTCGTCCATCACGTCGTCGTGGACGAGCGCGAACGAATGCATCAGCTCGAGCGCCGCCAGGGCCGGCAGCACCGGCTCGACGGGCTCGCGCGCGGCCACCACGCCGCGCCAACCCCAGTAGGCGAACGTCGGGCGCAGGCGCTTGCCGCCGGCGAGCACGAGATCCCGTGTCGTGCGGGCGAAGCGGCCGAGAGCCGGGTCGACGTCGTCAAGCGCGGCGGTCTGGCCATTCAGGAACTCGGCCAGGGTGCCCTCGACAGCCGTCGTCAACCCCTGTGCTGGGACGGTCTGGCGAGGTATCCCGATCCGGGGACTTCCCTCGAGGATGTCGTTGGCCACGAAGGCGACATTACCGTAGGCTGCCAGTTGCGTCGATTCATGCGTCGATTTAATTGGGAGGAACCGTGGAGGTCGATCTGGCAGCGGCCTACGAACGGTGCCGTGAGCTGCACAAACGCCATGGCCGCACCTACTACCTGGCGACCCGCCTGCTGCCCGGGTGGAAGCGCCGGCATGTGCACGCTCTGTACGGTTTCACCCGATACGCCGACGAAATCGTCGACCGCACGGAAGACCTGCCGCCGGCCCAGCGCGCCGCCCGGCTCACCGCCTGGTCCGACGAGTTCCTCGCCGGCCTGGCCGGAGAGCCCACCGACGACCCGCTGTTGCCCGCGGTGCTGCACACCATCGCGGTCTTCGACCTGGACCGCGCCGACTTTGCGTCGTTTCTGCGCAGCATGGCGATGGACCTGACCGTCACGTCTTATGCGACCTACGACGACCTGCTCGACTACATGGAGGGCTCGGCCGCGGTCATCGGCACGATGATGCTGCCGATCCTCGGTTCCAGCGACCCGGCCGCCGCCCGCGAGCCGGCCCGCCAGCTCGGCCTCGCCTTCCAGCTCACCAACTTCATCCGCGACGTCTCGGAGGATCTGGACCGCGGCCGCACCTACCTGCCGGACGCGCACCTCGCCGAGTTCGGCGTCACCCGCGACGACCTGTTCGCCGCGCAGGCTGCCGGCCGCTCCACCCCGAAGATCAAGGCACTGATCCGGGCCGAGGTCGCCCAGGCCGACGAGCACTACGCGGCCGCGGCGCCCGGCATCCCACTGCTGCTGCCCGGCTCCCAGGCCTGCATGCGCACCGCATACGAGCTGTACGGCGGCATCCTCGACGAGGTCGCCGCCGAGGACTACGACGTCTTCACCCGCCGGGCGACGGTGCCCACCCAGCGCCGGGCGGCAGTGGTGGCCCGGTCGTTGCTCACCCGGCCTGGCACGCCCACGACCGAATTCGCGCGGAGCTGAGATGCGGACAGCCGTCGTCCTGTTCACCCGCGACCTGCGGATCCACGACAACCCCGCACTCGCCGCCGCCTGCGCCAACGCGGAGCAGATCGTCCCGCTCTTCGTCCTCGACCCCCACCTGCAACGGTTGTCGGCGAATCGCGCCCTCTTCCTGCACCAGAGCCTGGCCGACCTGCGCGAAACGCTCCGGGGCCGGGGTGGTGACCTCGTCGTCCGGACGGGTGACCCGGTCGCCGAGGTGATCAAAGCGGCGAGCAAGGTCGGCGCCGAGGGGATCGCGCTGAGTGCCGACGTCAGCGGCTATGCCCGGCGCCGGCAGCGGCGGCTCCAGCAGGAATGTGATCAGCACCGCATTTCGTTGCGGCAGTTCCCCGGCACCACAGTCGTGCCGCCGGGAGATGTCCGCCCGGGTGGCGGCGGGGGCCACTACAAGGTCTTCTCGCCGTATTACCGCGCCTGGGAGTCGGCGAAGTGGCGCGACGAGGTGGCGACCCCCGCGCGGATCACCCTGCCGCCGGACCTCAGCCCCGGCGACCTTCCGGAGCCACCGGCGGGAGAGTCGCCCGCGGCGGCCACCGGTGGCGAGACGGAGGGCCGGCGGCGACTGAGGACCTGGCTGCGACACGTTGGCCCCTACGACGATCTGCACGACGACATGGCCGCTGACGGAACCTCGCGGCTGAGTGCGTACCTCCGCTTTGGGTGTGTCTCGCCGTTGGCCGTGGCCAACGCGGCGCGCAGCACGGAAGGCCCGGGACCGGCCGCTTTTGTCCGCCAGCTCGGCTGGCGGGACTTCTATTACCAAGTCACCGCCGCGTTCCCGGCCATCTCGACGGAGGCCTACCGCACGGCGGGCGACGGTGCGTGGCGCGATGATCCCGAGGCGTTGCAGCACTGGCAGGAGGGGACGACGGGGGTGCCGGTGGTCGACGCCGGCATGCGGCAACTGCGCGCCGAGGGCTGGATGCACAACCGTGCCCGCCTGATCACCGCGTCGTTCCTCACCAAACACCTCGGGCTGGACTGGCGGCACGGTGTGCGGTGGTTCTTCCGCTGGCTGATCGACGGTGATGTGGCCAACAATTCGGGTAATTGGCAGTGGGTTGCCGGCACCGGCAACGACACCAAGCCGTATCGGCGGTTCAACCCGATCCGCCAGGCAGAACGCTTCGACCCCGACGGCGTGTACGTTCGGCGCTACGTTCCCGAGCTGGCGGCCGTCTCGGGAAGAGCCGTACACCAGCCCTGGCGACTACCCGATACGGTTCGCTCAGGCCTCCACTATCCGGGCCCGCTCGAGTCACATCGCGACGAGGCAGTGTGGCTGCGGCCCTGATCGGTGGCGGCGAGTTTCCTGTCCGGCTCGCCGGACGGGATGTGGAAGCGGGTCCTGCCGACCCGTTGCGTTCGTCCGTTGAAGGCCGGCAGGACCCGCGACAAACTGCCCACGATCTCGCACGGGAAACCTCACGCTCGCCCGTAAAGCCGCACGGCCGGACGTGTGGCCTCGGGCCGAGAACGTCTACGACGCGTTGCAGTGGGTCACCGTGCTGCCCGCCGCCTTGCCGCGGCGGCGGTAGCGATGATCGCAGGCCACCAATTCGATCGGGCGAGCCGCTCTCGGCTCCCAACTTGGCCAACCGTTACCTGACCGGCGAGCCGGTCAGGCGTGCACCATTCAACGCCGCACCGGTCAGGCGGGAAGCCGCACCGACGAGAGCGCCGTGTCGACGGCCTCGACCCGGTCGAAATCGCCGATCCGACGCGTGACATAGGCGATCGAATGGCCGGCAGCGGGATCCGCCCAGGCCGCGTTGCCACCAAGCCCGCCCATCCCCCACGTCCCGTCCGGCTCGATCTGGACGCCGAGCCCCCAGGTCGTCGGCCGCCCGATGAACAGATCCGGACCGGAGAACTGCGCCGACACGAGCTCGTCGACCAGCGCCGCACTGAGCAGTCGCTGCCCGTCGAGCACACCCCCGGCCAGCAGCCCGGCATAGAAGCGCGCCAGCGAGTCAGCCGTCGCGTGCAAGTTCACCGCCGGGATGACGGCGCGGCGCCACAGGCCGCTGTTGAGGATGGCGAGGTCTCGGGATCCGGGCGGATTCGCGATGGCCCGGGCGTACACCGAGCCCGGCTCGCCCAGCAGCAGGTCACGCCGGTCCGGCCGGTCGAACTCGAGGTCGGCGCACCGGTCCGGTGCCACGGTGCCGAAGCCGAAGTCGAGCCGCCAAGGCCCGGCGATCTCCTCGGCGACGAAGCGCGCCGGTGGCCTGCCGTCGACACGGCGAACCAGCTCGCCGAGCAGATGGCCGTAGGTCAGTGCGTGTTCGGCGGCCACCGTGCCCGGCGGCCACTCCGGGCTCGCGGCGGCCAGGTCGGCGCAGAGCAGATCCCAGTCGCTCCACGCGGACGGTTCGCGCGGCACGGGGAAGTACGGGAGCCCTGCCGTGTGCGTGAGCAATTGCCGCACCGAAGCATCGGCCGTGAAGGGCGGCCAGTGCCGCGCGATCGGGTCGTCCAGCCCGACCAGGCCGCGATCGACCAGCAGCAGCACCGCGAGCGCGATCACCGGCTTGCCCACCGAATAGACGTTGACCAGCGTCTCTGCGGTCCAGGGCCGGGTCCGTGCGGCGTCGGTCCAGCCCTCGTGGAGATCCACCACCGGTTCTCCGTGCCGCCGCACCGACAGCGCCGATCCGCCGCGTGGCTGCGCCGCGAAGGCGTCCCGGACCGGCTCGTATCCGGGGGCGACGAAGCCATCAACATTACGGTCCGCTGACATGGGCGCACGGTACCCGCCGACAGTCCGCCGATGGTGGAAAGCTGGTCCCATGGGCGAAGCGCAGCAAGTGGATGTGGTGGTCGTCGGCCTGGGCGTCGGTGGCGAAGAGGTCGCGGGCCGGCTCGCGCAGGCCGGCCTGCGCGTCGTCGGCATCGAGCACACCCTGGTCGGCGGCGAGTGTCCCTACTGGGGATGCATCCCGACCAAGATGATGATCCGCGCCGGCAACGCGCTCGCCGAGGCGCGCCGCATCCCCGGGCTCGCCGGCGCGTCCCAGGTCCAGCCCGACTGGGCGCCGGTCGCCCGCCGGATCCGCGAGCAGGCCACCGACACCTGGGACGACAAGGTCGCCGTCGATCGCTTCACCGGCAAGGGCGGCCACTTCGTGCGCGGCCGCGCGACGATCACCGGGCCGGGCCGGATCAAGGTCGACGAGCAGGAGTGGGTGGCGAGCCGGGGCATCGTCATCGCCACGGGCACGACCGCGGTCGTCCCGCCGATCGACGGGCTTGCCGGCACGCCGTATTGGACGAACCGCGAGGCCGTCGAGGCCGAGACCCTGCCGGGCACGCTGCTGGTCCTCGGCGGCGGCGCCATCGGCCTTGAGCTTTCCCAGGTCATGGCCCGCTTCGGCGTGCAGATCACGGTCATCGAGGGCAGCGACCGACTGCTCGCGATGGAGGAGCCCGAGTCCTCCGAGACCGCGGCCGCGGCCCTGACGGCCGACGGCATCAAAATCCTGACCGGGGTACGCGCACAGCACGTCACGCACTCCGACGGCGGCTTCTCGGCCCAGCTGTCCGACGGCTCCACGGTCACCGGCGAACGGCTGCTGGTCGCCACCGGCCGGGCCGCCGCGCCTCGACGGCCTGGGTCTCGAGACGATCGGCCTCGACCCGTCCGCCCGCTTCCTGACCACCGACGACCGGATGCGCGCCGCCGACCAGGTCTGGGCGGTCGGCGACGTGACCGGCAACGGCGCCTTCACCCACATGGCGATGTACGAGGCCGATATCGCCGTCCGCGACATTCTCGGCCAGGGCGGACCCGGGGCGGACTATCGCGCCAAGCCCCGCGTCACCTTCACCGATCCAGAGATCGGTGCGGTCGGCCTGACCGAGCGGCAGGCCCGCGATGCGGGCATCGACGTGCAGGTCGGCTACTCGAGCCTGCCCTCGTCGTCGCGCGGCTTCGTGCACGGGCCGGGCAACGAGGGCTTCATCAAGATCATCGTCGACCGGTCACGGGGAGTGCTGGTCGGTGCCACGTCGGCCGGGCCTTCGGGTGGCGAGGTGCTCGGAGCGCTGACCGTGGCGGTGCAGGCCGAGGTGCCGGTGGCCACGCTGCAGGCCACGATCTGGGCATATCCCACGTTCCACCGAGCGATCGGCGAGGCCCTGCACTCTCTCTAGAGCAGGCACAGTCGCGGTGATGGTCGTGCCCGCCGGGGAGGCGGCGATGTGCACCTCGGAGAGCTGCCGGGCGATCCACAGCCCGCGCCCGCCGGGCAGCGAGGGCGCGGGCAGAGTGTGGCCGGCGATGGCCGGATGCTCCATGCCCGTGCCTCCGTCGCTGACCTCGCAGTGCAGGGCGCCGTCGGCCAGCCACAGCCGCAGCCGGCCGGTGCCGCCGCCGTGCCGGACGGCGTTGCTGGCCAGCTCGTGCGCGATCAGCACCATCGTGTCCACGGTGCGCTCGCCCGCCACGGTGGCGACGTGCGCGGCGACCGCCGCGCGCACCCCGTAGAGGTTGTCCTCGTTGAAGTCCTGCTCAAGCAGCGTCTCGCGGTTCCGTGGGGCCAAATCCGCGCACGTCTTGGGCGGGCTCGGCCGGGGTTGGCCGGTTCGGGGTGTCGTGCCCGGGAGGCGCCGGTCAGCTCAGCGCTCGCCATCGCGCACCAACATCCGCAGCGCGGGGACGTCGGCCGCACCCGCGACCGTCAGCGTCCGTTCGATGGGCTCCGCGCACACCACGATCATCCGGCGCGGCGTCCGGCAGGTGTGCCGCCGTCCGCAAGATCACCGCAGCCGCGCCGGCGTCGATGAAGCGAAGGTGGTTCAGGTTGAGATGCACGTCGTGATCCAGCCGTACGGCCTCGGCGAGCGCGTCGCTCAGCACGTCGGCCCGGGCATAGTCGAGCTCGCCTGCCACCCGTACGCCAGGCGGCACGTGCTGCCGGCAGATCCGCAGCACCGGATCCTCGTGATAGACCGTTGCCGCCACGGTCCGGGGATGGACCCGCGACGCGTAGGCGAGCGTGACCGGATCGAAGCTCTCCCGGTCGTATTCGCAGATCGCGGTCAGCCGCCCCGAGGCGAAGAGCCGGCCCACCTCGGACTCGAAGACCAGCAGCTGCTCGGCGTTCGCCTGCGGTCGCGCCGCCCAGCACATGTCCGCGGTGATGCGCAGCCCGGCGAGGCCGTCCCGGTCGGCCCGGGTCAGCTCCCGGGCGAGCAACTCGACCATGGTCCCGGCATCCGGCCCGGTGCCACCGCCCCAGAGCCGGTCGCTGTCGACGACGGTGAGCTCGCGGCCCGCCTCCAGACCACGGTCCAGCAGCTCGGCGCGCAGTCCGTCGACGCCGATGGCTTCGGTGAAGCACATGATCCGTTCGCCGCGGGCCTGCCCGGCGGCCACGAAGGCGGCCAGGATGTCGAGC
This sequence comes from uncultured Alphaproteobacteria bacterium, assembly GCA_963742695.1. Taxonomy (GTDB): domain Bacteria; phylum Pseudomonadota; class Alphaproteobacteria; order Rhizobiales; family Xanthobacteraceae; genus Bradyrhizobium. The sequence goes on along the minus strand of CAVUNF010000011.1, from coordinate 3,352 downwards.
CGTTCCTCCGTGTCGGTGAAGGTCAGGCAGGCGTGGTCGCCGGGGACGAGTCGATCCACCGGTGTCGTGGCGACCATGCTTCCTCCTTGTGAGGCCGGGGCTGGAAACGTACCCGATCTCCCCAGGCCTCAAGCAGGTTTGACCAGCCGGCCCGGGGTAATCCAGTGCCTATGGTGCGGCAGACGATCTCCCGGCTGGAACAGGCCTCGGCGCTGGACGCCGTCAGCGATCGCCTCCAGGGCGTCGTGCAGAAGGTGGTCAAGCCGCGACGCCTGCGCGACCTGCTGCACGGGACGTGGCTCGGTCACCCCCTGCATCCCGTCCTCGTCCAGTTCCCGGTGGGCGCCTTCATGAGCGCAGCCGTGCTTGACGCGCTGCCGGGGCAGCACAAGGCGGCGACGTCTCTGATCGCCGCCGGCACGGTCGGCGCCGCTCCCGCGATCGCCGCCGGCCTCGTCGACTGGTCCTCCCTCTCGCGCGACCAACGCCGGGTCGGCCTGGTGCACGCGGCGGCCAACACGGTGGCACTCGGGCTCTACGCCGGGTCACTCGCTGCGCGCTTCTCCGGGCGGCGGGGGCTGGGCAAGCTTCTGGGGTACGCCGGACTGAGCATCGCCGGCGGCGGGGCATATCTGGGCGGGCACCTCTCCTATGAGCAGGGCGCGCAGATGAACCACGGCTCCTCCGAGGTGCTGCGGCTACCGGCGGACTGGGCAGAGATCGGCGAGGTTGCGGCGCTGCCAGAGGGCAAGCCGACCGTACGCACCATCGGCGACGTCCGGGTGCTGCTGTATCGCCTCGGCAACGAGGTCACCGCCATGGTGGAGCGCTGCGGTCATCAGGGCGGGCCGC
>CAVUNF010000010.1:0-91473 GCA_963742695.1 uncultured Alphaproteobacteria bacterium | reverse complement strand
CGATGACACCGTCGATCGCTATCTGAACAAAGAAGCAGCCCAAGATCGTCCCCAACGGCATCGATGCCGCCGACGGCGCCCATCCCTGCAGGTCTCGCTGGCGGTCTCCTGGATCGCGGATCCGGGGCAGGCCCACTTCTGCGGCGGCTCCATTTACAATGAACGCTGGGTCGTTACCGCTGCCCATTGCCTGACCAGATTGGTCCGGAAGACGTCGTGGTGGTGGCCGGCACCAATCTTCTGCAGCAAGGCGTTGTTCGCATCAACGCCGTCAGACTTATCTTGCATAAGGAGTACTCGCCGCAAACCAACGACAACGATGTCGCCCTGATCGAGTTGTTCCAGCCGCTCGTGGCCGGTCCGAAAATCAAACCGATCGCACTGCTCGATGCGGCACAGGAAGGCGCGGCGCTCGCCAGCGGCCGCATGCTGGTGGTGACGGGGTGGGGAGCAACATCGGAAGGCGGCGGCGTGGTCCGCCGATTGCAGCAGGTCAGCGTTCCGTTTGTGACCCGCGAAATCTGCAACGATCCCCTGAGTTACAACGGGAAAGTCAGCGCCAACATGATTTGCGCCGGAAAGGCCGAGGGCGGCGTCAACTCCTGCCAGGGCGACAGCGGCGGACCGCTGGTCGACGATCCCTCGGGGGCGACGCCAAGATTGGCTGCAGTAGTAGATTGGGGAGACGGCTGCGCGCGACCCGGCAAGTTCGAATTACTCGCGGGTGCCGAACTACACCGCGTGGATCGCCCGTTGCACGGCAACTCCGATTCCTGTCAGTAGGGGTTGGTGTCACCGTGACGGGCCCTCACCTCGGCGCGCACGACATCGCAAACCGCGTCCGCGCCGCGACAAAAGCCTGGCTGTTCATCTTGCCGTCCTCGATGATATCGAGCACCGCCACCGCCAGCTTGCCGCAATCCGCGCGCGGTGACGGCGCCGATGCAGACGGCGCGCCGGTTGCCGGCCCGCAGGTCTGCACGACGCCGTCATAGGCATTGCGATAATCCGCCGTGTTGTCCTCCTTGCCGTCGAGCAGGGAAATGATCGACAGCACGGCCGTTGCGGCAGGGGCCAGCTTGCCGCTGCGCTTGGCCGGCTGCGCGATGGCCGGCATCAGCGTGGCCAAAACGAAAATGGCGGCCACGAGGGCCGCCATTGGGTTGGTGAGATGCCTGGATCTTGCCATGCGTAGTCCCGATCAGTTGTCGAGGAACGACCGCAGCTTCCTTGACCGTGACGGATGCTTCAGCTTCCGCAGCGCCTTGGCTTCGATCTGACGGATACGTTCGCGGGTCACCGAGAACTGCTGGCCGACTTCTTCCAGCGTGTGGTCGGTGTTCATGCCGATGCCGAAGCGCATGCGCAGCACGCGCTCTTCGCGCGGGGTGAGCGAGGCCAGCACGCGGGTGGTGGTTTCGCGCAGGTTGGACTGGATCGCGGCGTCGATCGGGCAGGATCGCGTTCTTGTCCTCGATGAAATCGCCGAGATGCGAATCTTCCTCGTCGCCGACGGGGGTTTCGAGCGACAGCGGCTCTTTCGCGATCTTGAGAACTTTGCGCACCTTCTCCAGCGGCATGCCGAGCTTTTCGGCGAGTTCCTCCGGGGTCGGTTCGCGGCCGATCTCGTTGAGCATCTGGCGCGAGGTGCGCACGATCTTGTTGATGGTCTCGATCATGTGCACGGGAATGCGGATGGTGCGGGCCTGGTCGGCGATCGAGCGCGTGATCGCCTGCCGGATCCACCAGGTCGCATAGGTCGAGAACTTGTAACCCCGGCGGTATTCGAATTTGTCGACCGCCTTCATCAACCCGATATTGCCTTCCTGGATCAGGTCGAGGAATTGCAGGCCGCGGTTGGTGTATTTCTTCGCGATCGAAATCACGAGACGGAGATTGGCCTCGACCATTTCCTTCTTGGCCTGGCGCGCCTCGCGCTCGCCCTTCTGCACGCCGTGCACGATCTTGCGGAATTCGCCGATCTCGAGCCCGGTCAGTGCCGCCAGCGACTGGATCTCGTGGCGCAGTTCCTTGATGCGGTCCTTTTCGTGATGGACGAAATTCTTCCAGCCCTTGGCGGAGAGTTTCGAGACACGGTTGAGCCAGCGCGGATCGAGCTCGGAGCCCTGGTAGTTGCGCAGGAAGTCTTCGCGCGCGACGCCGTGGCTGTCGCCGAGGCGCAGCAGGCGGCCCTCGAACGAGACCAGCTTCTTGTTGATGTCGTAGAGCTGCTCGACCAGCGAATCGATACGGGCCTGGTTCAGCCGCAGCGACTTCACCTCGACGATGATTTCGTCCTTCAGCTTCTTGTATTTGCGCTCCTGCGCCGGCGACAGCGTCTCGTTCTGCAGCTGGTTGGAGATGTCCTGCTCCTGCAGGCGGCGCAGCTTCTTGTAGTTGTCGGCGATCTTGTCGAAGGTCTCGACCACCTTCGGCTTCAGCTCGGCCTCGATGGCGGCGAGCGACATCTGGTTTTCGAACTCGTCGTCGTCCATGTCGCCTTCGGCGGCAGCTTCGGACGGGTCCTTCTCTCGCCCGCGGCGGCCGCGGCGCGGCTGCGGCGCGGAACGGGGTCGGCGCGGGCGGCGCCGCGGGCGGCGCGACAGCCGCCGGCATCGCGGCCGCGCCATTGCCGTTGGCGGCCGCGCAGCGGCTGGCCGTCGGGACCGACGGGCGCCGCGAGCAGCGGGTTCATGTTGTTCTTGGCGTCGGGGCCGGCGTAGGTCGCTTCGAGATCGATGATGTCGCGAAGGAAGATCTTTCCCTCGTTGAGTTCGTCGCGCCAGATGATGATGGCCTGGAACGTCAGCGGGCTTTCGCAGAGGCCTGCGATCATCGCCTCGCGGCCGGCCTCGATGCGCTTGGCGATGGCGATTTCGCCTTCGCGCGACAACAGCTCGACGGTGCCCATCTCGCGCAGATACATGCGGACGGGATCGTCGGTGCGCTCGCCGGGCTCGGATTTCTTGACTTCGGTGACGGCCTTTTGCGTGACCTCGACCAGTTCGTTGTCGGTCTCGTCCTCGGCCTCTTCCTTGTTCTCTTCCTCGCGAGTCGGAATCCTCGGCCTCGGAGACGTTGATGCCCATGTCCGAGAGCATCGACATGATGTCCTCGATCTGCTCCGGCGAGGTGGTGTCGGACGGCAGCACTTCGTTGAGCTGATCGAAGGTCACGAAGCCGCGCTTCTTGGCCTGCTTGATCATCTTCTTGACGGCGGCATCGGACAGGTCGAGCAACGGCGACGGCGCGTCGGCTGAATCCTTCTCAGGAGCGTCCGCTGCCTTGTCGTCTTTTTCCTTGTCTTTTACCTGCAGCGTCTTTGCCTTGGTGGCCATTCATTGCTCCCGAAACGCGCTCATGCAGGATGCGTCGCCGCGCCCGCCTTGAATCACTGTCGCTTCGCTTACGACGCTTCTTCGAAACGTCACCGCTCGATCACTGATCATGCTCTGACGCGGAAAGGGCGGCGCAGAAACCTCGCCACCCCCGTCAATCGATCTCGCCGGTTTCGAACTCTTAGCCCGCAGGCTATTAAGCTTCGATTAACCCTGTGATCCTGTTTTTGCAGCCAAACCATGGGTTTGGCGAGTCTTTTCGCGGTTCCGGCCACGGCCGTCCGCAGCATTTTTTAATCAGACCGCTCCGCTGGAACCGGCCCGAAGACTCGCCAAAACCCTCGATCAGGGCCTCGGTGCCGTCCACTTCCGCCAGCCGGGCCTTGACGTCCCGCAGCCACGCCAGATTGGCCTCGCTGGCTTCGTCGCCCAAGGCCAGCTCGGCATCCTTCAATTCCCTAAGTAAGGAGTGCCATTGGCGATGCAAGGAGACCAGCTGGTGCCAGGTGGAAAGAACGTCCTCCCGCGCCGCACCGGGCCCCGCGCCCCACACCGCCCCGGTCGTGATCGCCAGCTCAACCCTTTGAAGAGACTTGCGATAATCCGCCTGCGGCGAGATCGGCCCGCATCTTCTCGCTCTGTTCGGAGGGCTCCGGAGAGTGGTGATGGTCGTGGGCGAAGGCGGCGATGATCCCGGCGCGCAATTTGTTGGCCTCCGGATGCGCCAGTTCCAGCGCCGCCACCTCTTCCAGATGGTCGTGCAGCAGCCAGGGATGGTTGATCAGGGACTGCAGAATCAGCGCCTCGCGGCGGGAGATCGCGCTGCGCTGGCCGCGCATGATCGGGCTCATCGCCAGTTGGGCGCTGGCCGCCTGATAGGGCCCGCGGTTGATGGTCTGGCTGCCGGCCGAGGCCTGGCCGCGGCCGCCGCGGGGCTCGAATCGGCCCGCCGCCCCCGGCGTGAACGAGGCGCGCGGCGCAAAACCGCCGGCCCGATTCGCCGCCGAAATTATTCCGCCGCCGCGAAATTGCCGTTGCCATAGCCGCCGCGGCCGCCTTCCGGCGCAAACGCCCGCTGCAGGCGCTCGGCTGAGATCCTGGCGGTAATAGCGCCGCACCACCTCGTCGCGGATGCCGTTCGAGAGTTCGCTGATGCGCTTTTCCAGCGCCGCGCGCCGCTCCGGCGTCGCGAAGCGTGCCGCCTTCGATTTCGCGCGACCAGATCACGTCGGCCAGGCCGCGCGCCGCCGCAGATCACTTCCTCGATCGCGGCCGCGTCCGCCGGAGCGCGCGAGATCGTCGGGGTCCTGGCCTTCCGGCAGCAGCGCAAAGCGCAGACTCTTTCCGGGCGCGAGATGCGGCAGCGCCAGATCGGCGGCGCGCCATGCCGCCTTCTGCCCGGCCTTGTCGCCGTCGAAACAAAGGATCGGCTCGTCCGCCATCTTCCACAGCAGCGCGAGCTGGTTTTCGGTCAGCGCGGTGCCGAGCGGCGCGACGCTGGCGCCGAAAGCCGGCGCCGACCATGGCGATGACGTCGACATAGCCTTCGACCACCACCAGCGGCGCGCCGTTATGGGCGGCGAGCCGCGCGGCGGCGAGGTTGTAGAGATTGTCGCCCTTGTGAAACAGCGGCGTTTCCGGCGAGTTCATGTATTTGGCGGCGACGTCTTTTTCCAGCGCGCGGCCGCCGAACGCGATGACGCGGTTGCGCAGATCGGTGATCGGAAACATCACGCGGTCGCGAAACTTGTCGTAAGGCACCGGGATATCGTCGCCGGCGACCAGCAGGCCGGCCTCGACCATGTCCTCGACCGGAATGCCCTGCGCGCCCAGATACTCCTTCAGCGCAAAGCGTTCGCCCGGCGCATAGCCGATGCGGAACTGCAATTGCACCGCCGGCGAAATCGCGCGGTCGGCGAGATAGCCGCGCGCCTTGGCGCCGTTGCGCGAAGCCAGCGTGTCGGCGAAGAATTTCGCCGCCAGTTCCATCACGTCGTACAGCGTCTTGCGGCGCTGCTCGTGACGCGCGGCATCGGGCGTCACGGCCGGCAGCGGCACGCCGGCCATCGCGGCCAGCCGCTCGACCGCTTCGGTGAAGCCGACGCCCTCGGTCTCCATCAGGAACGAGATGATGTCGCCGTGCTTGCCGGAGGAGAAGTCGTGGTAAAATCCCTTCTGGTCGTTGACGGTGAACGACGGCGATTTTTCCTGCTGGAACGGCGACAGCCCCTTCCACTCCCGCCCCGCCTTCTTCAACTTGACGCGCCGGCCCACGACTTCCGAAACCGGAAGCCGGGCGCGCAGTTCGTCGAGGAATTGGGGCGTAAAGCGCATGGGCGATTTTCGATGAGTTGCGAGGCCTGATGCCAACCGACCATGGATATAGGGTGGCATGCGCTAAAATACGAGAATTGTTGGGATTCTAGCCGCTATTCACAGGGCGCGTCGTACGACCGTCATTCCGGGAGCGTCGCGAAGCGTCGAGACCCGGAATCATACGATATCCACTCGATGTGCAATTGCACATCCGAGGTTCGTGCTTCGCACGCACCCGGAATGACGGCACGATAGAGTCGATAACTGCGCTTGAAACCCGTCCGGTTCCACGCTTCGATAGGCCGCATGTTCACGACTTTCAGAGGCGGCCAGAGCGGCGCGTGGCGGGTCACGTCGATTTCGCGCCGGTCACGGGTCGCAGCCGCTGGCGCGCGGTGGCCGGCGCTTTCGGTCGTGCATTCCGAGGCCATCGCGCTGCCGCTGCTGCCGTCGCAGACCTCGTGGCGGCTGGCCGGCGTCGCCAGCCATGTGCGCTATGTCGAACGCGCCGAGAAAGACGCAGCTGGCGGCGGTGCAGGCCGGACTCGGCCGCCCCGAGGCGAGCTGTGCGGCGCTGATCCCGATCAAGAAATCGGCGGCCTGGTGGGAACTGACCCAGGAGGAGCGGCGGCGGATCTTCGAAGACAAGTCGCACCACATCGCCGAGCGGCCTGAAATACCTGCCCATGATCGCCCGGCAGCTCTATCACTGCCGCGATCTCGGCGAGCCCTTCGATTTCCTGACCTGGTTCGAATATGCGCCCGAGCACGCGATGTTCTTCGAGGATCTGGTGAAGGTGCTGCGCGCGACCGAAGAATGGACCTATGTCGAGCGCGAGGTCGATATAGGTACGCGCAGCGGTGACGCAGGATCGAACTCTCGCATGGCGGGCCTGACGCCGCTGATGCCCTAACTTCTCCAAAAACCGCCCCGAGGCGATGCGCGGCAGGTCCGCCACCGGCCAGTTGTAGATGTAGGTCCAGGCCTCGCTGGCAGCGCCTTCGCCCAACATCACGCTGCAGCATCCGCCTGACATATTCGGTCGGCTCGGCAAAACCCTCGCCGCAGGCCTCGTACATGTCGAACTCGCGCAGCAATTCGGCGGGCGCGCGCAGGCGATACAGTTCGCCGAACACGATGTCGGCGGGATCGTCCGACAGCACCAGCCCCGGATAATGCTTTATCAGGTAGAGCCGGCCGCGGCAGCGCGCCTCGCCGACAAAATCGGCGCTGCGCGACAACAGCTGCGCCATCGGATGGTCGAAGCCGCGCATCAGCGTGCCGTAGACGAAGAGGCGGTCGGAGGTCATGGGATCATCATACACCGTCATTGCGAGCGAAGCGAAGCAATCCAGCTTACCTGAGGGCGATGCAAAGCATCGAACCTCGGATGTGCTTCGAATTCGCGGGTTCGCGCTTCGACGCGCCCGGAATGACGGAGGAAACGGTGCCCTACGCCGCCACCTTCACCTCATCGCTGATGACGACAGAACTTCACCAGGTCCATGCGGCCGAAACTCGTGGTCAGCGCCACGTCGGCGGCGTCGCGGCCGGTGCCCATCAGGATGCGGCCGATCCGGGGCTTGTTGTGGCGGGCGTCGAAAGTGTGCCACTGGCCCGACAGATAGACCTGAAACCAGCCGGAAAAATCCATCGGCGCGGGATCGTAGGGAATGCCGATGTCGCCCATGTAGCCGGTGCAGTAGCGCGCCGGGATGCCCATGCAGCGGCAGAAGGTCAGCGCCAGATGCGCGAAATCGCGGCAGACGCCGGCGCCCTGCTCGTAGACGTCGTGCGCGGACTTCATGTGGTGCGCGTGCTGATAGCCGAAGGTGACGTGGTTGTGGACGAATTCGGTGATGGCGGCGACGCGCGCCCAGCCGGGCTGGGTATTGCCGAACAGCGACCAGGCGATGTCGGTGAGCTTGTCGGTCTCGCAATAGCGGCTCGGCATCAGATACAGCAGCAGTTCGTCCGGCAGCTGATCGATCGGCACCTGCTGCGCGGTCGGCACGACGGCATCGGGCAATCCGGAATCGCGCACCAGCGCGCTGCCGCGCAAGGTCACGCCGCCGGCCGGGGCCACCAGCCGGCCGCAGACATTGCCAAAGCTGTCGCGGTAAAACCCGATCGGCACGTTGGGCTCGGCGACGATGGTTTCGGTGCCGACGATATCGGAATAGCGCGAGGGGTGAATGCTGAGCATGATCACCATCGGCGTCGGCTGCACGGCCGCGTAGGCAATCTCGAAGCCGACCTTGATTTCCATCGTTACGCCTCCACCGCCATGTTCCGCCGAAACCACATTGATGCTGACGTCCATGCCGACGAAGGCATCGGCCGAACCGAGATAAGTGCCGTGCAGCGGGATGGCCTGGCGCGGATCGCGCGCCACCGCCACGCGAATGAGGTCGCGGGTGCCGACGATGCCGTTGGTGGGATCGAATTCGATCCAGCCGGCGCTCGGCAGATAGACCTGCACCCAGGCATGGGTCGAGCCGCCGCCGACATAGCCGTGCGCGCGGTCGCCCGGAATGAAGATGTAACCCGACACGAAGCGCGCGGCGATGCCGAGCCGCCGCAGCGCCTCGATCATGAACAGCGCGTAGTCGCGGCAGGTTCCGGACCTCGTCTGCAGCGTATCGAGCGGATGCTGGGTGCCGTGCTCATGCCGCTTGCGGTAGCTGAAGGCCTTGCGGATGCCGTGGGTCATGCCGGAGAGAATGTTGAAGGTCGGCGTCGGTCCCTCGCCGTCGAGGAAATTCCGCGCCCATGCCGACAGCTCGCCATTGGGATCGCCATATTGCGGCGTGATGAACTGCACGAGGTCGGGAAATTCCTCGTCGCTGTAGACAAACGGATAGAAATAGGCCGGGTCGTCCGGGGTCAGCGCAAACTCTTCCGCCGGATTGTGCTCGACGGTGGCGGTGTTGACGAAGGTCAGGGTTTCGGCGCGCTCGTCGAAGGTCGCGATCGCGACGCTGTTGCCGAACACGTCGTGGATCCAGCGCAGCGACATCGGCTCCGGCACGATCTCGAGCTTGTTGGCCAGCACGCGCAGATCATGGCCGTCGCGCGGGCGCAGCATGATGCGGTGTTCGCCGAACGCCACCGGGTGGGCATAGCGATATCAGGTCTTGTGATGGATCGTCAGGAGCGGCATCGTCGAAGCAATCATCGTGACTTTGTGCAATCTAATCTATACCGATCCCTGCTTATTTCTAACTCGGTATGCTGCTTCGATAGGCAACAGTTGAGGAAAAATGGCTTTGGACAGCGCCGGCGACACATCATTACTCCTCGGGGCCCAGGATGTTCCGCCGGTTCACGAAGATAATGCCGCAGGGCGTTCGCCGTTCCTGCTGACGTCGGATCATTACGGCCGCCTGATCCCGCGCGCGCTCGGCGATCTCGGCGTGCCCGAAAGCGAGCTGGTGCGGCACATCGCCTGGGACATCGGCATCGCCGGCGTTGCCGACGCGCTGGCAAAGCATCTGGACGCGCATCTGATCGCGCAGCGCTATTCGCGGCTGGTGATCGACTGCAACCGGCCGCCGGGGGCGCCAAGCTCGATCCCGTGATCAGCGAGGCGACCGCCGATCCCCGGCAATGAAGGCCTCGCGCCGGATCGCGCGGCGGCGCGGCGCCGTCAGATCTTCGATCCCTATCATCGCCGCATCGCCGAGGTGATCGAGCGGCGCTCGCGCGACGGCCTTCCGACGGTGCTGGTGGCGCTGCACAGTTTTACGCCGGTGTATGCCGGCGTCTGCGCGGCCCTGGCATATCGGCACGCTCTATCATCGCGACACGCAAACTGGCGCCGCTGCTGCTGAAACTGTTGCGCGCCGAGGCCGATCTGGTGGTCGGCGACAACGAGCCCTATGCGGTGAGCGATACGACCGACTACACCATTCCCGTGCACGGCGAGGCGCGCGGGCTGATGAACACCGGCATCGAAATCCGCCAGGACCTGATCGCCGACCAGTCCGGGCAAAAGCAATGGGCCGACCGGCTGGCGCGGATTTTTGGCGAGATCGAAACGACGCTGCGGGCGCAGCGGTTGGTTTAGATCTTCACCCTCCCCTGGAGGGGGAGGGTGAGCAAGAATTGGAATCTCACCCCGCCGTCGCGATCAAATACGCGCCCGCCCACAGCCCGAATGCGAGCAGCCACAACAGCCAGCCGAAACGCGCGCGCGGATTGAGCGTCGCCTCCGATGGATTTTGCGGATTGACCCAGACCTTGACGCTGGCGCCGTCCTGAAAATCCATTCCGAACAGCCGCAACACCCATGGCGAGGTGCGTCTGGGAATTGCTTGAGAAGCTGCCGTGCACGCCGGTATAGGCGACGTCGTTGAACTGGTAGGCAAAGGACACCTTGCGCTCGTACATGGTCGACGCCGCGTGCGCCGTCTTCGCTGGGTGCCGCGCGGTATTCGTCGAGGCCGGAAAGCTTTATCGTGCCCGGCACCACCGGCCAGGTTTTCGCCAGCGCCGATTGCTTCCGCCACACCAGCGCGAACAATGCCGCGACCAGGCCGAACGCGGCCAGCGCCACCACCGGCACCGACGCTTGCGGATTGGCGAGATGCGCGCCGGCAAATTCCGAGATGCGCTTGAAGCCGATCATCGCGCCGAACAGCACCGCCAGCGCGATCGCCGTGCCGATGCCGAGGCAGCCCCACAGGCCCTTCGGCAGATCGCGCTCCAGCACGGCTTCGCGCGGATGCCGCGGATTGTAGTAGACCGTCACGATCGAGCCGACCGGATACTTCGCGATGGTCTCGGCGACCTCGAAATTGCCGAGATCCTCGCCGATGCTGACGCGGTTGTTGCGCAGCTTGTTGCCGCTGACGGAATACTCGTAAACGATGTTGGCGAAGTTGCGCTCTTCGAAGCGTGCCCGCTCTCGCGGTCGCTGTCGATCACCCTGACCTTGCGCACCTCCGCAGCTCGAGACCACCACCTTGCCCGGCGTCGACGGCCACTCCCGGGCGGCACGCACCTGCAAGGTCTTGTAGACGGCGACACCGAGGAGGAGCCCGAGCGGAGCGAGCAGCATCGCGTAAACGAACCACGGCAGATCGGGCACTGGATTTCCCCCAGGAAGGGCGACGGTGAACGCCGCCCTTCCCTTCAGACGGGCTGAGGGGTCGAGATGGTTCAATGGCCTGAAGGCGCTCACCGCGCCCGGGTCAACGCCAGCCAGACGCCGCCGCCGATCATGAAGCCGCCGGAAATGCGCGACACCAGCCGCGTCCGCTGCGCCGAGAAAAACAGCCGCGCGCGGCCGGCCAGCACCGCATAGATCGAATCGGTGACCGCGCCGGTGACCATGAAGGTGACGCCGAGCAGCGCCACCTGCGAGAAATGGTCCTGGCTCATGTCCACGAACTGCGGAATGAACGCGCCGAAGAACACCAGCACTTTTGGGTTGGAGAGCAGCACCACAAATCCCTGCAGGAAGAACCCGCCGCGCGGCGGCGGCGGCGGCGCATCGGCATTGACGCCTTCGACCGGCTCGCGGATCAGCTTGATGCCGAGCCAGACCAGATAGGCCGCACCGGCAAAGCGCACCCAGTCGAACCAGTAGCCCATGGTCGCCATCAGCGAGGTCAGCCCGACCGCGACGATGCCGATCACGATGGCGAGGCCGGCCTGAACGCCAAGGATGTTGATCAGCGCCGCGCGGGTGCCGTAGCGCAGCCCATTGGCGATCACCAGCGTGACGACGGGGCCCGGAATCAGCGCCAGCGCGATGCAGGCGACGACAAAGGCGAGATAGACTTGGAGGGACATGGGGGACTCGCAGGTTGGATCGGAGTGACACTGCGATTATGCACGATCGCGGCGCAGAGGAGAAGCCGCCTCTTCGCTTGCTCCCTTGTGGGGAGGCGAGAGAGCGAGTCTTCGCCCCCGCCCGTTCCGGATAGCCCTCGCTTCGTCGATTGAACTGGGCGACACTGTTTTCTTTGGGGAGGCAGGCATGTCGCCGCATCATATCGACCTCGTCAGCCGCCGCCGCTTGCTGCAATTTTTGGCCGCGAGCCCGCTGCTGGCGCAAGGCGCGCTGGCGGAAGGGCTGCGGCCGTCGGATCCGGTGCAATGGGCGCCACGCGACCTCGACAAACTGATTGCCGATCCCGAGCCAGGCGCTCGACGTCTTCGACTTCGAACCGGTCATGAAGAAGAACGTTCAGCCGGCGCATTTCGGCTACATGGCGACGGGCGTCGACGATGAAGTGACCTTGCGCGCCAACCGCGAGGGCTTTCGCAAATTCGAACTGCGCCCGCAGCGGCTGGTCGATGTCAGCAGGATCGACACCAGCATTGAAATATTCGGCGCGAAATACGACAGCCCGATCGTGATCGCGCCGACCGGCAGCAACCGCGCCTTTCATCCCGATGCCGAGATCGCGGTCGCCAAGGCGGCGAAACTGGGCAACCATCTGCAAATGCTGTCCACCGTGGCCACGACCTCGATCGAGGACGCCATCGCCGCGCGCGGCGCGCCGGTATGGTTCCAGCTCTACACGACGCAGCGCCGGGAAATCGGCGAAGCCCTGGTCAAGCGGGCGGAAGCCGCCGGCGCGCCTGTGATCGCGGTGACCCTCGATGTCAGGGCCCCGGCGAAGTGGGAGACCTTCGCCAGGTTGCGGCGCACCGATACCAGCGCCTGCGGCAGCTGTCATGGCCTCAACGACTATCTGTCGCGCAAGCCGAATTTTGCCGGCATCGAACTCGGCGGCGTCAGCGGCACGTCGGTCACCAACCTGACCTGGGATGCGATCAAGCGGCTGCGCGATACCGTCAAGGTCAAGCTCGTGATCAAGGGCATCCTCGGCTATGAGGATGCCAAGCTCGCCGCCGATGCAGGCATCGACGGGATCGTGGTCTCGAACCATGGCGGGCGGACGGAAGACGGCGTCAGCGCGACCATCGACGTGCTGCCGGAAATCGTCGCGAGGGTCGGCGGCCGCATCCCCATCCTGGTCGACAGCGGCTTTCGCCGCGGCAGCGATATCGTCAAGGCGCTGGCGCTCGGCGCGCAGGCGGTGTGCATCGGCCGGCCTTATCTCTGGGGCCTCGGCGCATTCGGCCAGCCCGGCGTCGAGCGCGTGCTTGCGATCCTGCGCGCCGAGACGCGCACCGCCATGCAGCAGCTCGGCGCGCCGTCGATCAAGGATCTCACGCCGGCGATGATCCGGCGGAGCTTAGTTTCGCGATGCGTCATGCACGGAGCTTGTCCCGCGACGCCGTCTTCCCCTCTCCCCTTGTGGGAGAGGGTGCTAGCAGCGAAGATGCAGACGGGTGAGGGGTCGTGGCCTCTCGATTGTTGCACCCCTCATCCGGCAGCTTGCGCGCCACCTTCTCCCACAAGGGAGAAGCGACGAAAAACTCATCCGCTTGACATGCAACCATTTGGTTGCCTATTATCACTGCCATGGATGAGGTCTTCAAAGCGCTGGCCGATGCTTCCCGGCGGTCGCTGCTGGACCGGCTTCACGCCAGAAACGGTCAGACCCTGAACGAACTCTGCGACGGCCTCGCGATGACGCGGCAGGCGGTCACAAAACACCTTGGGATTCTCGAGGAGGCCAATCTCGTCACCACGTTCAGGCATGGCCGCGAGAAGCTGCATTATCTCAATCCGGTGCCGATCCATCAGATCGGCGAACGGTGGATCAAAAAATTCGAGCGCGGGAAACTAACCGCGCTGAGCGAGTTGAAACGGCAACTGGAGAAACGTGATGAGTAAGCCGGAGTTTATCTACACCACCTATATCGAGACCACGGCCGAAAAGCTCTGGCAGGCGCTGACCGACGGCGACTTCACCGAGCGCTACTGGTTCGGCGAACGTGTCGCCTCGGCCTGGGAAATCGGCTCGGCCTACAAATTCGTCAGGCAAGGCGAGACCATGATCGCGGGCAAGGTGCTGGCGTTCGAACCGCCGAAGCGGCTGTCCTACAGTTGGGACCCGCCTTCGCCGAACACCCAGGGCGAACGCACCTCGCGCGTCACCTTCGATCTCGAACCGCACGGCAAGATCATCAAACTGACCGTGACGCATGACAACCTCGATGAAGGCGGCAAGACCTTGCGCGATATTTCCGGCGGCTGGCCGTTGGTGATCGCGAGCCTGAAGAGTTTTCTGGAAACCGGACGCGCGTTGCCGGCTGAGCTTCCGTCTGATGTTGCGGAGGGCGTGTCATGAACATCGAAAACTTCAAACCCGCCATCGTGTACTCGATCTACATCGCCGCCACGCCGGAGAAGGTGTGGGAGGCGCTGACGACGGCGGAGTTTTCCCGAAAATATTTCTCCGGCTTTCCGGTGGAAGTCGACCTCAGGGTCGGCGGTGCGTATGTCATGCGCAACCCCGATGGTTCTGACCACATCACCGGCGAGGTGATCGTGTGCGATCCGCCGAACAAACTCACCTTCACCTTCAATCTCAACTGGCCGGCGCTGACCGAAAAGCTCGGGCGGACGCTCGTGACCTACGAGATCGAGCGTGCCGGCGATGCCGCCGTCCGGCTCACGCTGACCCAATCGCACGAGCGCACCATCAGCGACGACATCCTGTCCGGCGGCCGCGCGGGCTGGCCCGCGATCCTCTCCAGCCTGAAGAGCCTGCTGGAAACCGGCAACCCGCTCGTCATCAAGATGGAGCCGCCGCAGCGGATGCTGGATGCGCTGAAGGAATTGGGGATCGCGACGCCCTAGCCCGAGCTGGCTACTGCCCGGCGAAGGCGTTGCCGGTCTGGATTGAGCAGGACGGACTCGAAGTGGTGGCAGAACCGGTGGAGGTGTACACGACGCCGTCCATTCCCTTCCAGGTCATGGGACGGCCGCCTTGTCCGCCAGTCAGAATCTGAGCAGTACAGCTCTGGAATCCGCTGTCGAAACTGATGACCATTTGACTGGCTCCGCTTCCAAGTGCCATCACGCCCACCAGCCGGTTGCCGTCAATCCGGAACGCCTTTGCCGTGACATCAGGACCTTTCTCGGCACGCTCCGATTGGCCGCCGGCACGCCGCGACGTCTCGGAGAAGACCCGCCCCGCGCTACTGATATAAATTCTCTTGGTAATGCTCCTGGACGCCGACCTCGTCGATCCGTTGCTCCCTGTTGCAGGAATGCTGACCGTGAAAGACGTACTGATCGTCTTGTTCATCAGCGCCGCCGGAGCGGCCGCGATGGCAGACGACTGAACCAGAGAAAACGCAGCCACCGAGACCAGGAAAATAATTTTCACGGCAATGTCCTTTCATCAAATGAGATGGAACAATCGCACGCCAGAAAATTGCGTCAAGATGGAGCCCCCGCCGTGGAGGCTGGCGGCGCTGGAGATTGGGATGCCATGAAGTGCGCGTCCCGGACGCGGTGCAGCGTTCTCTCGGCGATGCGAAGCATCGTCCGGTCACGCTGCTCCGCAGAGCCGGGACCCAGCAAGGTCCGTCGCAGCAGTGGGCCCCACGCCGCAACAGCGGCGTGCTGCGCAGCATCCGGGGCACGCGCTCTCCCCGTCCTATCGCCCCGCGCGGCCCTGTCGCAGCGGACATTTCCGATCGGGCCCTGTAGACTGATCGCACCCATGTGGCGCATTGCGTAATGGAAATGAAAATGCCTGATTCGAGCGCGGAATGACGATCCGATGAGCCTGCGCACCCGGCTGCTGATACTCGTTATCGTGGCAATGCTGGTGCCGGCTATTCTCGTGGGCCTGCGCTTTGTTCAAAATCGCACCAGCGAAATCAGCGCCGCGCTGATCAATCTGTCGGCGACAGCGAATGATATTTCGAACGACCTCGACGAGAAAATCCAGGGCACCGCCCAACTCCACTACGGCCTGGCCCGCGCCCGCGACCTCGACACGTCAGACAAGGCGGCCTGTTCGGCCTTCCTTTCCGCCGTGCGCGAGGAATATCCGCAGTTTACCGGGATATTGACCATCAACCCGGACGGCAGCCTGTTCTGCGACTCGCTGCAAACCAACCGCACCCTCGATCTGCGGGATCGCGGATATTTCAAGCAGGCCCTGACCGCGAACGGAGTGGTCACGCTGGAACCCGTGTTCGGCCGGCTGACCGGGATATCCGTGTTGCAGATCGCATATCCCGTGCGCTCGGAAACCGCAGCGCTGAAATTCATCCTGCTCGCTTCGTTCAATCTCCGGAAATTCGCCGAGTATCACGACAAGCGCCTGCTCGGCGACAAGGAGATTCTGCTCGTTGACAGGAAAGGTATGGTTCTTGTTGCGCCGCCGGGAAAGGATTGGACCGTGCCCGCGGGCGCATCGATCGCGCAGACGGACCTGTTCCGGTTTGCAACCGCTCCGACCGGAGAGCCGTTCCGCGAGATGACCGATGCCAACGGTAGAACCCATGTCTGGGCCGTCGCCCGCTCGCCTTCGGTCCGGGATTCCGGGCTCTATATCATGGTCGGACTATCCAAGGATGGTTTGGTGGCCGCCGCCAACCGCCGGCTCTACGAGGATCTGGCGATGCTTGGCCTGGCCTCGCTGCTGCTTTTCGCGGGCGTGTGGGTGCTGGCGACACTGGGCGTCGGTCGTCAGGTCGGACGTCTCGCGGCGATGGCGACCAAACTCGGGCTTGGCGACCTCAGCGTGCGGATTCCACCGCCCCATCCGCGCGGCGAACTGGGCGGACTCATGACGCTGCTCAATGACACCGCCGAGTCGCTGGAGCGCCAGCGCACCGCAATCGAAGACCTCAATCAAAAACTCAGCCAATCGCAGAAAATGGAGGCGATGGGTCAACTCACCGGCGGCGTGGCGCATGATTTCAACAATCTGCTGACGGTCATCCTGGGCAACGCCGAACACCTCGCCGAGAAGCTGACGGCGCACCGCGAATTACAACAATTCGCCGAAGGCATCATGACCGCCGCCGAACGCGGCGCCGAGTTGACCCGGAGCCTGCTCGCATTCGCGCGCAAGCAGCCCTTGATGCCGAAGGACATCGATATCAGCCAGAAAATTCTCGGCATGGAACAATTGTTGCGCCGAACCCTGGGCGAACATATCGAGTGCAAATTCCTGCTCGATCGGGAGCTGTGGCTGGCCAGGGTCGATCCCGGCCAGTTGTCTTCGGCGATTCTCAATCTCGTGCTCAACGCGCGCGACGCGATGCCGGAGGGCGGCAATTTGACGGTCGAGGTCCGCAATGCGTCGCTCGATCAGGCCTATGCGGAGCTCAACGAGGAAGCCCGGCCCGGCGATTATGTCATGGTTGCAGTGACCGATACCGGCAGCGGCATGACCCCGGAGGTGGCCAGCCGCGCCTTCGAGCCGTTCTTTACCACCAAGGAAGTGGGCAAAGGCACCGGATTGGGCCTCAGCATGGTCTACGGCTTTGCGCAGCAATCCGGCGGCTCGATGAAAATATCCTCCGAGCCGGGACACGGCACCGTCATCAAGCTTTTCTTCCCCCGTGTCGGCGGCGAGCACGTCAACGACGCGCCATCGGTCGATCGAAACGCCACGCTTACCGGCAGCGAAACCGTTCTTGTCGTCGAGGATGACGACATGGTGCGCGTCTATGTCGAGAAGGAATTGAAGGCGCTCGGCTATCGCGTCATCGTCACGCGCAACGGCCCCGAGGCGCTGGAGATCTTGCGCCGATCCGGGGAAATTCATTTGCTGTTCACCGATGTGGTGATGCCCGACATGTTCGGGCCCGAGCTTGCCAGGCAGGCATCAAAGCTGCGGCCCGAACTGAAGATCCTCTTCACCTCCGGCTACACCGAACATCCCGTCCAATCACGCGATGGGCTCGATGAGGGTGCGCGGATTTTGCAGAAGCCCTATCGGCGGCACGATCTGGCGCTGATGCTGCGGTCTGTTTTGAAGGGTTCGTCACATTAGGTCGTCATACGCGGGCTTGACCCGCGTATCCATCAAGCTTGCGAAGCGAGATGGATTGCCGGGTCAAGCCCGGCAACGACGGCGCTAAGCGCCGTCACCCCAGCGCCCGTAACTCGCGCCGCAGCACCTTGCCGGTCGCGGTCATCGGCAGGGTCTCGACGAACTGCACGAAGCGCGGATATTCGTGCGCGGCGAGTTGCACTTTGACAAATTCCTGGATCTCGCGCGCCAGCGCGTCGCCGGGCGCAAAGCCCGGACGCAGCACGATCCAGGCCTTGATCGATTCGGTGCGGACCGGATCGGGAATGCCGACCACCGCCGACATCGCCACCGCCGGATGCTTCATCAGCGTGTGTTCGATCTCGGAAGGCCCGACCCGATAGCCGGCCGTGGTGATGACGTCGTCCTCGCGGCTGACGTACCAGAAATAGCCGTCCTCATCCTGGATGCCGAGATCGCCGGTGAGCAGGAATTCGCCGGCGTATTTTTTCGCGGTCGCTTCCGGGTTGCGCCAGTATTCGATCATGGTGCACGGACACGGCTGGCGCACGCCGATGACGCCGCGCGTGCCGCGCGGCAATTCCTCGCCCTGGTCGTTGACGATGCGCACGTCGAAGCCGGGCGTCGCCCTGCCCATCGAGCCGGGGCGGATCGGAAACAGGTTTGAATTGCTGCCGATCACGAGATTGCATTCGGTCTGGCCGAACACTTCATGGGCGTCGATGCCGAAGGTCGCGCGCACCCAGTCCAGCAACTCGCCGCCCAGCGATTCCCCGCCGGTAAAAATGCTGCGCAGCTTGACGCCGGGATGTTTGACGTCGGCGATCCGCATCAGCTTCAGCGCGGTCGGCGGCAGGAACACGTTGCGGATGCCGTAATCGGCCATCATCGCCATCGCCGCCTGCGGCTCGAATTTTCGCGCGCGGTGGCCGACGATCGGCACGCCGTGATACCAGGCCGCCAGCAGCGCGTTGATCAGCCCGCCGATCCAGGCCCAGTCGGCCGGCGTCCACATCAGGTCGCCGGGCTTGGGCAGGAAATCGTGACACATCTCGACGTTCGGCAGATGGCCGAGCACCACGCGGTGGGCATGCAGCGCGCCCTTCGGATTGCCCGTGGTGCCCGAGGTGTAGATGATCAAGGCGGGATCGTCGGCCGAGGTGTCGACGCTGGCAAACTCAGGCGATGCCTGCCGCGATCGCCGACCAGAACGATTTGGCGCCGGCCGGCGCACCATCGCCGATGACATAGATGTTCTGCAGGTCCGGCAGCCGGTCGCGGATCTTTGCCAGCTTCTCCCATCCGGCTTGCGTCGGTGACGATCGCCTTGGCGCCGGAATTCGACAGACGAAATTCCAGCGCGTCCTCGCCGAACAACGCGAATAGCGGGATCGACACCAGGCCGGATCGAAACGCCGCCAGATGCGCGATCGGCAATTCCAGCGACTGCGACAGAAACACCGCGACGCGGTCGCCGCGCACGAGGCCGTCGGCTTCAGCACATTGGCGAAGCGGCGCGACTTCTCGGCGACCTCGTCGAACGAGGTGCGCGTCGCCGCACCGTCCTCATCGACATAGATCAGCGCCAGCCGGCCGCTGCCGTCGGCATGGCGGTCGCAGCACGCGGTCGCGATGTTGAACCGCGCCGGAATCTCCCAGCGGAAATTGCGGTAGAGGGTTTCGTAGTCGGAGGCTTCGGTGAGCATGAATGGCCTTCTTCACACTTTCGTCATGGCCGGGCATAGCCGTCCGAAGGACGGCGTCGCTTCCGCTCGCCTATGCCCGGCCATCCACGTCTTACTCCTGGTGAGTTTGAAAGACGTGGATGCCCGGCACAAGGCCGGGCATGACGAGGCAAAATATTTTGTGCCCGCTAAGCGGGGAGAGGTTAAGTGAAAATGCTACGCGTCCCGCTTGACGATCCCGGTCGGCGTCGCGAATCCCTCGATGGTGCGAATGCGCTTCTCCAGCCACCAGCCGAATTCGGGCGTCCAATCCTCGAACCTGCCGTTGATGCCGAGATCATGCGCCCAGTGCTGCGCGATATTGGGATTGAACTGGGATTGCCGGCCGACCGCGATCAGGTCGGCCTGCCCCTTCGCCAGAATGGCTTCGGCCTGCTCGGCTTCGAGAATGATGCCGACCGCCATCGACGCGATGCCGACTTCCTTGCGGACCCGTTCGGCGTAGGGCACCTGGAAACCGAGGCCGCGCGGCACTTGCGCTGCCGTCGCCGAGCCCGAAATGCCGCCGGACGAGCAATCGATCACGTCGACGCCGCGGGCCTTCAATTCCCGGGCGAACACAACGGTGTCATCCAGGTTCCAGCCGTTCTGCGCGCCGTCGACGGCGGAGACGCGCACGAACAGCGGCATCGCATCAGGCATTTCGCGCCGCACCGCTTCGACGATCTCGAGCGGCAGGCGCATCCGCCCGTTGCGGTCGCCGCCATATTCGTCATTGCGGGTGTTGGAAATCGGCGAAAGAAACGAGGCCAGCAGATAGCCGTGGGCGGTGTGAATCTCGATCGTATCGAATCCGGCAGCGACCGCGTTGCGGGCCGCATTTGCCCAGGTGCGCACCATCGCCCGGCATTCTTCCGTCGTGAGCTGACGCGGGGTGAGCCACCCCTCCGCAACCGGCTCGCTGGTCGGGCCGACCGGCTGCCACAGCTTGGCGCCCGCCTTGATCTGTTCTGCCGTCAGCGGCCCCATGCCATCCATCGCGCGCTGCGAGGACGCCTTGCGGCCGCCATGGGCGAGCTGAATGCCGATCGCCGTGTTCTCGCGCCTCATGAAGGCGATCAGCGGCTTGAAGCTTTGCGCCTGCGCGGCGTTCCAGATGCCGAGGTCATGCTCGTTGATCAGGCCGGCCTCTTCGACGCCGGTGGCCTCGACGAACACAAGCCCAAAGCCGCCGAGCGCAAAACGGCCGAGATGCACATTGTGAAACATGCCGCAGGTGCTGCCGGGTGCGGCCCGGTAATGCACCATCGGCGGCACCACCAGGCGGTTCTTGATGGTGAGGCCGCGGATCGTCAACGGCTGGAACAACAGGGGGCGTGCGGAGGAGTTGTCGGTACGAGGGACATGGGATTGCCTGTGGGATAGCCTTTGATGCTCTTTCGTCATGGCCGGGCTTGTCCCGGCCATCCACGTCTTACTTGCTGCGAGTTTGGAAGACGTGGATGCCCGGGACAAGCCCGGGCATGACGAGGAAAATGGATCTCACCCCGTCAGCGCCGCCTTCACCAGGCCGCTGGCTTTGCCGAAATCCATCTGGCCGGCGAATTTCGTCTTCAGCACCGCGATCACCTTGCCCATGTCCTTCATCCCGGCAGCACCGGTCTCGGCGATCGCAGCCGCGATCGCCGCCTTGACGTCGGCTTCCGACATCTGCTTCGGCAGATAGGCCTCGATGATCGCGATCTCCTCGCGCTCCTGGGCGGCGAGTTCGGCGCGGCCGCCCTTGTCGTAGAGCTCGACCGATTCCTGGCGCTGCTTGATCATTTTCTGGAACACGCCGAGCAGGTCGGCGTCGACTGAGCGGCGGCTTGCCTTCGCCGCGCGCGGCGATGTCGGCGTTCTTGATGGTCGAATTGACCATGCGCAGCGTGGAGAGCTTGCGCTCCTCCTTGGCCCGCATCGCGTCCTTGACCGCGTTGTTGATGTTTTCGCGCAGCATCGTGATGTCCTCTCGCGGGGCCGTTGCGGCCGCCCAATTGCGAAGCCTCTGATCTAGGCCGTTCGCACCGCGTGAAACAACTAGCTCCGCAGCCATTCGACCAGCGCGTCCGCCGTGGCCTGCGGCTGTTCCAGCGGCGTCAGGTGGCCGCAATCGGGGATGATCATCAGTTTCGCGCGGGGAATTCCGGCGGCCATTTCGCTCGACAGCGAATTCGGCACGACGTTGTCCTCGTCGCTCGAGAGCACCAGCGTCGGACACTTGATCCACGCCAGCGTCGGCCGCGAATCCGGCCGGGTCATGATCGCCGTCAGTTGGCGCGCAAAGGCCTCGGGGCCGACATCGTCGCCCATGTCGCTCACCAGCTGGCGCAGACCGGCATCGTCGCGCCGCGAGGGATGCACGAAGGCTGAAAACAATTCATCGAGGATGGCGCGATATTCGCCGCCTTGCGCGCGGGCGATCTGGCCGCGGCGGCGCGTGGTCGCCTCCGGCGTATCCGGGCGCGCCTGGGTGTTCATCAGCGCCAGTTTGGCGACGCGCTGCGGCGCCTGCCGCATGATTTCGAAGGCGATGTAGCCGCCCATCGAATGGCCCGCCAGCGCGAAGTGGGGCGGCGCCTCGGCCAGGATCCGGCGCGCGATCGCGCCCATATTGTCGTCGCGGATGTGGTTGGCCACCGTCACCGGGCCGAATCGCCACAAAGGCGGGATGACAGGCGCAAAGATCCGGGGCGAACACACCAGGCCCGGAACGAGCAGAATCGGCATCGTATTGTCCATGCTCGGCTCCGGATTGGGCGGTTTTCGACTGAAATCGGCCTGACTCAGGGAACCAGCAGATTAGGACCCCGGCATCGCCTGTCAAATATGCGGGAAACGCATGTGAATCCGGCGTTTCCGGCTTTGACGCCAGCGGATGCGGCGACTATGTAATGCGCTCATGACAACATCTGAAAACGCCTCAGCCTGGCCGGACCACAAACCGACCGCGCTCCTCGTGCTTGCCGACGGCACCGTGCTGGAGGGCTTTGGCCTCGGCGCGGAAGGCCAGGCGGTCGGCGAGGTCTGCTTCAACACCGCGATGACCGGCTATGAGGAGATCCTCACCGATCCCTCCTATGCCGGGCAGCTCATCACCTTCACCTTCCCGCATATCGGCAATGTCGGCACCAACGACGAAGACATCGAGACGGTGAACATGGCGGCGACGCCGGGCGCGCGCGGCGTGATCCTGCGCTCGGCCATCACCGACCCCTCGAACTACCGCGCCACCAAGCATCTCGACCAGTGGCTGAAGGCGCGCGGCATCATCGGCCTTTCCGGCATCGATACCCGCGCGCTGACCGCGCTGATCCGCGGCAAGGGCATGCCCAATGCCGTGATCGCGCATGCCAAGGACGGCGAGTTCGACCTGCACGGGCTGAAGGAAGAGGCGCGCGAATGGCCCGGCCTCGAGGGCATGGACCTGGTGCCGATGGTCACCTCCGCCCAGCGCTTTACCTGGGACGAGACGCCCTGGGTCTGGGAAAAGGGTTTTGGCCGGCAGACCGCGCCCGAGTTCAACGTCGTCGCCATCGACTACGGCATCAAGCGCAACATCCTGCGGCTGCTCGCCGGCGAAGGCTGCAAGATCACGGTGGTGCCGGCGACCACGTCGGCCGAAGACATTCTGGCGATGAAGCCCGACGGCGTGTTCCTGTCCAACGGCCCCGGCGATCCCGCCGAGACCGGCAAATACGCCGTGCCGGTGATCCAGCAGGTGATCAATTCGGGCACGCCGACCTTCGGCATTTGCCTCGGCCATCAGATGCTGGGCCTCGCGGTCGGCGCCAAGACCATGAAGATGCATCAGGGCCATCACGGCGCCAATCATCCGGTCCGCGACGAGACCACCGGCAAGGTGGAAATCACCTCGATGAACCACGGTTTTGCGGTGGACCAGGCGACCCTGCCGAAGGGCGCGACGCAGACCCATGTCTCGCTGTTCGACGGCTCCAATTGCGGCATCTCGCTCGACGGCAAGCCGGTATTCTCGGTGCAGTACCACCCCGAAGCCTCGCCCGGCCCGCGCGACTCGCATTATCTGTTCAAGCGCTTTGCCGATTTGATGCGGGCGAAGAAGAGCGGGTAGCGCTGCTCCACCACCTGCAGCATCGCGCAGCAATCTTCGCCGTCATGCCCGGGCTTGTCCCGGGCATCCACGTCTTTACCGCTGCAACGTCGAGTTCAAGACGTGGATGGCCGGGACAAGCCCGGCCATGACGACGCATGGATGGTGTCGAAACACTGGCGCGCTGGCACGCTCTATAGTATGATGACCATCATCTTAATCGGTAGCGCAGGAAACCCTCATGGACCACAGCACCGCCTCCAAAGTCGAATTCGGCGTCCCGCCGCTCGAAGTCATGGCGTCGATGGCCGGGATCGATTTCGTCCGCGGCATCTTCGACGGCGCAATTGCCGGCGCCGCCGATCATGCAGACCATCGAGCCCTTCGATTCCACCGCCGAGCCGGGCGTGGTCACGATGCACAGCATCCCCGGTTTCCGGCATTACAACCCGATCGGCTCGGTGCATGGCGGCTATGCCGCGATCCTGCTGGATTCGGCGATGGGGCTTGCGGTCCACACTTTGCTGCCGGCCGGCGCGGGCTACACCACGCTCGAATTCAAGGTCAGCTTTATCAAGGGCATGACCAAGGACACCGGCCCGGTCCGCATCGGAAGGCCGCACGCTCAATGTCGGCCGCCGCTCCGCGACCGCCGAAGCGCGCATCACCGACGCCAAGGGCCGGCTGCTGGCGCACGCCACCACGACCTGCCTGGTTTTTGAGTTGCCCAAATAGACCGAAGGGAACGTGGGCCGCTGACATCGGTTTAATCCGCGCGTATCCTGTTGCGCGGGAGAATCTGCCATGTCTGTCGTCAGCGACGATATCGAACCCCTCACCTTCGTGTTTGCAGACGACGGCCTGGTGCCGAACAATCCGCTGCCGTTCCTGGTCTACAAGAGCGCGGTCGATGTCGCCAACGATCACCCCGAAAAAACCATCGAGGGATTGTTCGGCGCCAATGGCTGGGGCGAGATGTGGCGCAACGGCGTGTTCGACTTTCCGCATTACCATGCGACGGTGCATGAAGCGCTCGGCGTCGCCCGCGGCCATGCGCGGGTGCGCTTCGGCGGCGACCGCGGCAAGGAGCTCGAAATTTCGGCGGGCGACGTCGCGATCCTGCCCGCCGGCACCGGCCATCAATGCCTGTCACCAGCCGGGATTTCTGCGTGGTCGGCGCCTATCCGCCGGGCCCGCAAATGCAGGTCACGCGGCCGACGCCGGAAAATCACGCCAAGGCGCTGAAGACGATTCCGCAGGTGAAGGTGCCGAAGACCGATCCGGTGATGGGCGCGCACGGGCCGCTGGTGAGGCTGTGGAAGAGGTAAGCACATATGCCGCGACAAATGCAGAACTCATCCTGAGGAGCGGCCGCTTGGCCGCGTCTCGAAGGATGGCCAATGGCACATGGACTTGCGGCCATCCTTCGAGACGCCGCGCGAAAAGCGCGCGGCTCCTCAGGATGAGGTCCGATATCTCCACGAGCCTCAGGATGACGGCTCGCCCTACGCCGCGTTGTCGCCTTCCTGGCGGCTGGCTTCGAACAGGAACCAGGTGCGGCGCTCGGTCTCGTCGATGAAGGTCTCGAGCAGGCCGGCGGTGGCCGGATCCTCCTGATCGTCGGCGACCTTGTGGGCCTTGCGCATCGCGGCCGCCATCTTCTTGTTGTCTTCCATCAACTCGCGCAGCATCTCGCGCGGCGGCACGTAGTTCCTCG
The DNA here is from genome assembly GCA_963742695.1 of uncultured Alphaproteobacteria bacterium. Classification (GTDB taxonomy): domain Bacteria; phylum Pseudomonadota; class Alphaproteobacteria; order Rhizobiales; family Xanthobacteraceae; genus Bradyrhizobium. The sequence goes on along the minus strand of CAVUNF010000010.1, from coordinate 66,414 downwards.
TTGTTGTCCTTGATGGTCTGCAGCTTCGCGATCTGCCCGATCGAGCGCAGCGTGATGCCGCCGAGCTTGCGCACGCGTTCGGCCAGTTGATCGGTGGTGGCGAAAATCGCCTCGGACTGCTCGTCGAGCATCAGATGATAGTCGCGGAAATGCCGGCCGCTGACGTGCCAGTGGAAATTCTTGGTCTTCAGGTAAAGCGCGAAGGCGTCGGCCAGCAGCACGTTGAGCGACGCCGAAATCTTGTCGACCGCGGCCTGCGGCAGATCGGTCGGCGTATCGAGATCGGGGGATACTTTGTTGGACTTGGCTTTGCTCACGATGCACCTTCCTGTTAGGAACCGGACATTGGGGCGTTGGACACGGGTCGCCGGACCATCTAACGCATCATATAGGCACGGGTTCCTCACCCGGAACCCCCGTTTCTGCCGGACACCTCAAGCGATGGACGACTGGATCGACTATTACGATTCCACGCATACGATCTATGCGAGCAAGCTGCACCGCGACCTGCATTTCCAGGTCATCGCCCGGGATATCATCGGCTACATCTCCTCGCCGGATGCGGTGGTGCTGGATTATGCCTGCGGCGAGGCCCTGTCGGCGGCAAGGGTGGCGGAGGCCTGCGGCAAGCTCTATCTTGGCCGAGCCCGCGCCGGGCGTGCGCGGCCGGCTGATCGCGCGGTTTGCCCCGAACACCAAGATCAGGGTGCGCTCGCTCGATGACCTGCGGAAAATGGACGAGAAGTCGGTCGATCTCGTGGTCATGAATTCGGTGGCCCAGTACATGACGCCGGGCGAACTCGATGCCGCGTTCGCGGTGATCCGCCGGCTGCTGAAACCCGGCGGCCGGCTGGTTCTGGGCGATATTCTGCGCCCCGAGGTCGGCATGATCAGGGACGTGATCGCGCTGCTGCGCTTTGCGGTGACCCACGGCTTCCTGAAGGACGCCCTGATCGGGCTGGTCTCCACCGCGCTGTCGGATTACCGGCAATTGCGCTCGCGCGTCGGGCTGCAGCGCTACAGCGAGGCCGAGATGGTCGCGAAGCTGGCATCGGCCGGATTTACCGCCTCGCGGGCGCATTTCAATATCGGGCACAATCCGTGGCGGATGACGTTCGTCGCGCGGCATGCGTTCTGAATTTCAACCAATCGTTAGGCTTATTACCGGGAGGCGTAGCTCACCGGCCCGCGATCGGCGATGATCGCGCCGGCCCGGTGGCGGAAAGCGTCGACGCGGGAGCAGTGCAATGCTCTTTATCCTGGTTCAAATCCAAGCCGGGCCTCCACCCTTCGCCCTGCGGGCTTCGCGTGGCGCAGCCACGCCGGACCGGCGGCGCAAAGCGTGTCCGGCATAGCCTAAGCACAGCGAAAGCGTAGACGGACTGGGCCCGCTGGCATCAAGTTTCCGTGGGATTGTGGGTCCGTGGGTATAAGGCGCCGTTCCGCTGCCATATGATACTGAGCAGAATTCGGAAAGCCCGACATGGACCTGAGCATCGCCACACTGATCCTGTTTGCACTCAACATCTGGACGGCCGTGATGTCACTCCGGACCGCCGAAAGGCGTGGCCGATCGGCAAGAGCGTGGATGTGGCTGGGCATCTTGTTCGGCCCGTTCGCGTGGCTGACGGTGGCGCTGCTGCCCCCGATCCGGAAACAGGCGACGGCCTGACCTCCAGGAAGCCGAAACCCTCATAAATTGCCGGTTGATGGCGGCCGTAAAACCCTTTCGCGGGTGCGAAATCTGGTCTAAAGACCACCCGCGCGCGAGGGTAGCCTGGCGCTGTTTTTTCAGGGACGCGCGGCATGGCGCGCCCTTTTTTTGTGCCCAATTCCCTGCCCGTGAGACTTGATGCCCAAAAGAACCGACATCTCCACCATCCTGATCATCGGCGCCGGTCCCATCGTGATCGGCCAGGCCTGCGAATTCGACTATTCCGGCACCCAGGCGGTCAAGACGCTGAAGGACGAGGGCTACCGGATCGTCCTGGTCAATTCCAATCCGGCCACCATCATGACCGACCCGGAATTGGCCGATGCCACCTATATCGAGCCGATCACGCCGGAGATCGTCGCCAAGATCATCGAGAAGGAACGCCACGTCATTCCCGGCGGCTTTGCGCTGCTGCCCACCATGGGCGGGCAGACCGCGCTGAACTGCGCGCTCTCGCTGCGCAAGCAGGGCACGCTGGCAAAGTTCGACGTCGAGATGATCGGCGCCACCGCCGACGCCATCGACAAGGCCGAGGATCGCGGCCGTTTTCGCGAAGCCATGACCCGGATCGGGCTGGAAACGCCGCGCTCGATCCAGACCAAGAACCTGCCCGACGCGCTGCGCGCGCTCGACGAGATCGGCCTGCCCGCCATCATCCGCCCCTCCTTCACCATGGGCGGCACCGGCGGCGGCATCGCCTACACCAAGGCCGAGTTCATCGAGATCGTCGAACGCGGCATCGACGCCTCCCCCACCGACGAAGTCCTGATCGAGGAATCCGTGCTGGGGTGGAAAGAGTTCGAGATGGAGGTGGTGCGCGACAAGAAAGACAATTGCATCATCATCTGCTCGATCGAGAACCTCGATCCGATGGGCGTGCATACCGGCGATTCCATCACCGTGGCGCCGGCGCTGACCCTGACCGACAAGGAATACCAGATCATGCGCGACGCCTCGCTGGCGGTGCTGCGCGAGATCGGGGTCGAGACCGGCGGCTCCAACGTGCAGTTCGGCGTCAATCCCGCCGACGGCCGCATGGTCGTGATCGAGATGAATCCGCGGGTGTCGCGCTCCTCGGCGCTGGCCTCGAAGGCGACCGGCTTTCCGATCGCCAAGGTCGCGGCCAAACTCGCGGTCGGCTACACGCTGGACGAGATCGCCAACGACATCACCGGCGGCGCGACGCCGGCTTCGTTCGAGCCGACCATCGACTACGTCGTCACCAAGATCCCGCGCTTTGCGTTCGAGAAATTTCCCGGCGCCTCGACCACGCTGACCACCTCGATGAAGTCGGTCGGCGAAGTGATGGCGATCGGCCGCACCTTTCAGGAGAGCCTGCAGAAGGCGCTGCGCGGCCTCGAGACCGGCCTCACCGGGCTCGACGAGATCGAGATCGAGGGCCTCGGCCGCAGCGACGACAAGAACGCGATCCGCGCCGCGCTGGGCACGCCGACGCCGGACCGCCTGCTGCAGGTGGCGCAGGCGATGCGGCTCGGCTGGAGCAATGACGAGATCTTCACCTCCTGCAAGATCGATCCGTGGTTCCTCGCGGAAATGCGCGGCATCGTCGAGATGGAGAGCAAGATCAAGCAAAGCGGCCTGCCGGCGCACGCGTTCGGCATGCGGACCCTGAAGGCGATGGGCTTTTCCGATGCGCGGCTGGCGGTGCTGACCGAGACCACCGAGGCCGAAGTGACGGCCAAGCGCCACGCGCTCGGAGTCCGCCCGGTGTTCAAGCGCATCGACACCTGTGCGGCCGAATTCGCCTCGCCGACCGCCTACATGTATTCGACCTATGAATCGCCGTTCGCGGGCGCGCTCGCGGACGAGAGCGCGCCGTCCGACAAGAAGAAGGTGATCATCCTCGGCGGCGGCCCCAACCGCATCGGCCAGGGCATCGAATTCGACTATTGCTGCTGCCATGCCTGCTTCGCGCTGCACGACGCCGGCTATGAAACCATCATGATCAACTGCAACCCGGAAACGGTGTCGACCGACTACGACACCGCGGACCGATTGTATTTCGAGCCGCTGACGGCCGAAGACGTGCTGGAGATCATCGCCACCGAACGCAAGAACGGCACACTGCATGGCGTGATCGTGCAGTTCGGCGGCCAGACCCCGCTAAAGCTCGCGCGCGCGCTGGAAGCCGCCGACGTGCCGATCCTCGGCACCTCGCCCGACGCCATCGATCTCGCCGAAGACCGCGACCGCTTCAAGCGCGTGCTCGACAAGCTCCGGCTGAAGCAGCCGAAAAACGGCATCGCCTATTCGGTCGAGCAGGCGCGGCTGGTGGCGGCCGATCTCGGGCTGCCGCTGGTGGTGCGTCCGTCCTATGTGCTCGGCGGCCGCGCCATGCAGATCATCCGCGAGGAAACCCAGCTCAGCGATTACCTGCTCGGCACCTTGCCGGAGCTGGTGCCCGGCGACGTCAAGGCGCGCTATCCCAACGACAAGACCGGCCAGATCAATACCGTGCTCGGCACCAATCCCCTGCTGTTCGACCGCTATCTGTCCGACGCGATCGAGATCGACGTCGATTGCCTGTGCGACGGCAAGGACACCTTCATCGTCGGCATCATGGAGCACATCGAGGAAGCCGGCATCCACTCCGGCGATTCCGCCTGCTCGCTGCCGCCGCATTCGCTCGACGCCGCAGATGATATCGGAGCTGGAGCGGCAAACCCGTGAACTGGCGCTCGGCCTCGACGTGGTCGGACTGATGAACGTGCAATACGCCATCAAGGACGGCGACATCTACGTGCTCGAGGTCAATCCGCGGGCGTCGCGCACGGTGCCGTTCGTCGCCAAGGTGATGGGCATGCCGGTGGCGAAGATCGCGGCCAGGCTGATGGCGGGCGAGAAGCTCGCCGACTTCAATCTGCAAGAAGCGCAAGCTCGGCCATGTCGGCGTCAAGGAATTGGTATTCCCGTTCGCCCGCTTCCCCGGCGTCGACACCGTGCTCGGCCCGGAGATGCGCTCGACCGGCGAGGTGATGGGGATCGACCGCTCGTTCGAGGTGGCGTTCGCCAAGAGCCAGCTCGGCGGCGGCACCCGCGTGCCGCGCAAGGGCACGGTGTTCGTTTCGGTCCGCGAGATCGACAAGACCCGGATCCTCGATGCGGTGCGGCTGTTATTCTCGCTTGGCTTCAAGGTGATGGCGACCTCCGGGACCCAGCGTTTCCTCGCCGACAGCGGCGTGCCGACCGAAAAAGTGAACAAGGTGCTGGAGGGACGGCCGCATATCGTCGACGCCATCATGAACGGCGACATCCAGCTGGTTTTCAACACCACCGAAGGGCCGCAGGCGCTGGCCGACAGCCGCTCATTGCGGCGCGCTGCCCTCTTGCATAAAGTGCCGTATTACACCACTCTTTCGGGTGCCGTGGCGGCCGCGCAGGGCATCCGCGCCTATCTGGGCGGAGACCTTGAGGTCCGCACGCTGCAGAGTTATTTTTCCGAAACCTGATCGGTGGCCGGGCTAAAACGCCCGCCAACCGATTGGCAATAAAGCCGGCATGGCTGGAACTCACCGGCCATGTGGATGTTCTGTTTCGGCGCTTGGCCGCCCGGAAATTGCAAACTGAAAAACGTCTCGCGCGCGCCGTCCGACGGTCCGCGCGATTGAAGGACAAGAAAGACCAGAGAGATGATGGAAAAGGTTCCGATGACCGCCGGCGGCTATGCCGCCCTTGAGGTCGAATTGAAGCAGCGCCAGTCGGTGGACCGTCCGCGCATCATCGAGCATATCGCCGAGGCGCGCTCGCATGGCGACCTTTCGGAGAACGCGGAATATCACGCCGCCAAGGAAGAGCAGTCCCACAATGAAGGCCGCATCGCCGAGCTGGAGGACAAGCTGGCGCGCGCCGACATCATCGACATCTCCAAGCTCTCCGGCGACACCATCAAGTTCGGCGCCACCGTCACGCTGGTCGACGAAGACACCGACAAGAAAGCGGTGTGGCAGATCGTCGGCGAGCCGGAAGCCGACGCCAAGAAGGGCCGCATCTCCATCACCTCGCCGCTGGCGCGCGCGCTGATCGGCAAGAAGAAGGGCGCCTCCGTCGAAGTGGTGGCGCCCGGCGGCGCCAAGGCCTACGAGATCACCAAGGTCGAGTGGCGCTAGGCCTGCGAGCTTTCGAACTTCGATGAAGTCAAAGGGCCGCGGATCAGTATCGCGGCTTTTTTCGTTGCAGGCTGCTTCGCCGCCGACGTTCCGGCGTGGTCACCTCGGGGTAACCGCCGCGGCATACACTTTGCCGGCGGCATTATTGCCGCAATCGGCCGCCGATTTTCTTGCGGCGCATCCTTGCCCTCCAAGCCGCGACGCTTACGAATTAGACGCGTCTCAAACTTTGGGGGGATAACATGGACCAATTCGACAAGATGCTTCGCGAAATGGCAACCGGCTGCGCTGAGCCTGCTTCGCTTCATCACCGGGCTTGCTGCTGTTTCAATTCGGCATCGCGAAGATTCTGAAGTTTCCGGTGATTCCGGACGGCGCTTACGCCTTCGCTCAACAAGGTGCAAATGATGTCGCTTGGTCGGCAGCAGCCGGCACGCTCGAGTTGATCCTGGGCGCGCTTTTGCTGCTCGGCCTGTTCACACGGCCAGTCGCCTTCATTCTCGCCGGCGAGATGGCCTTTGCCTATTTCATGGGTCACGCGCCCGCGGGGCTTTTTTCCGCTCATCAACGGCGGCACGCTCGCGATCATGTTCTGCTTCGCCTGCCTCTATCTGTCGACCGCTGGCGGCGGGCCGTACAGCCTCGACGCCATGATGCGAAAGAAGAGCTGACGGCGTTTAATCCGTCATTGCGAGCGAAGCGAAGCAATCCATCTTGGACAAGATGGATTGCTTCGTCGCGAAGCCGGTCACCGGGCGCGCGTTCGCGCGACCCGTTGGCTCCTCGCAATGACGGTTACCCCGGCACTTTCAATTCCAGCGGCACCGCGGCCTCGTATTTCGAGTTGTGCAGCACCAGCGACGTTCTGACATTGCGCACATGCGGTGCGGCGGTCAGATGCGTCACAAACCCCTGGAACGTCGCCATGTCGGGCGCCACGCATTTCAGGATGAAGTCGACCTCGCCCGACAGCATCCAGCACTCCCGCACCAAGGGTTCGGCGCGCACGAATTCCTCGAATGCGCGCAGATCGGCGTCGGCCTGGCTGGACAGATGCACCGACGCGAACACCGTCACGTCAAAGCCGAGCCGATGCGGATCCAGTAATCCGCGGTAACCCCTGATATAGCCGGCTTCCTCCAGCGTTCGCACCCGGCGCAGACAGGGCGGAGGCGAAATGCCGACGCGTTTGGCCAGTTCCACATTGGTGATTCGGCCGTCGGCCTGGATTTCGCTCAGAATTCTAAGGTCGATCTCGTCAAGATTCTTCGACACGCGGGTCCAGATCCCTTCAATTCCTGGCTGACAAAGTTTGGCGGGGGCTACCGGACAACAGTCTTAGCGAGCTAGCGCGACTTGCGCAATTTTATTGCGCGTGCGGTGCGCCATTTATCGCGCTCATGAGGAAAAATCGCGGATACGGATTGCAATTCTTGCATAGCTTGCCAGATGTCCTATCTTGGATTTGACACTTTCAGCGCCGCCGCGGTGCCTTTCCGGGCGCATTTGGCTCAAGCGCTGACCAAATATCCCTTCGCTGACCAAATTCCCTTAAGAGAGGGATCTGCCCCATGCCTGCCCCCATCCACGCCAAGGTCGTGATCATCGGTTCCGGCCCGGCCGGTTACACCGCTGCGATTTACGCCGCGCGCGCGATGCTCGAACCCGTGCTGATCCAGGGCATTCAGCCCGGCGGCCAGCTCACCATCACCACCGACGTGGAGAATTATCCGGGTTTTGCCGATGTGATCCAGGGCCCGTGGCTGATGGAGCAGATGGAGAAGCAGGCCGCCCATGTCGGCACCAAGATCGTCACCGATCTCGTCACCAAGGCCGAACTCAACCAGCGGCCGTTCCGCCTGACCTGCGACAGCGGCGACGTCTATCTCGCCGAAACCGTCATTCTCGCCACCGGCGCGCAGGCGCGCTGGCTCGGCACCCCGTCGGAAGAGAAGTTCAAGGGCTTTGGCGTTTCGGCTTGCGCGACCTGCGACGGATTCTTCTACCGCGGCAAGGAAGTCATGGTGGTCGGCGGCGGCAACACCGCGGTCGAGGAAGCGCTGTTTCTCACCAACTTCGCTTCGCAAGTGACCGTCGTGCATCGCCGCGATCATTTCCGCGCCGAGCGCATCCTGCAGGACCGCCTGTTCAAGAACCCCAAGATCAAGGTGATCTGGGATTCGGCGATCGACGAAATCTGCGGCACCGAAAATCCCGGCAAGGTCACCCATGTCCGGCTGAAGAATGTCAAAACCGGCACGCTGACCGAAGTCCCGGCTGACGGCGTCTTCATCGCGATCGGCCACGCGCCGGCGACCGAACTGATCCTCGGCCAGATCAAGCTGAAACCATCGGGGTATGTCGAGGTGGCGCCGAACTCGACCGCGACCTCGGTGCCCGGCGTGTTCGCCGCCGGCGACGTCGCCGACGAAATTTACCGGCAGGCAGTCACGGCCGCAGGCCTCGGCTGCATGGCGGCTCTGGAAGCCGAACGCTTTCTCGCCTTGCGCGCGAGCGACCGCGCGGCGGCGGAATAACCATGCCACGATCTCGAAACCGCGACGGATTTACCGATATGGACTGGGACAAGCTGAAGGTGTTTCACGCCGCGGCCGAAGCTGGAAGCTTCACGCATGCCGGCGAGCAGCTTGGACTGTCGCAATCCGCGGTATCGCGGCAGGTCAGCGCGCTGGAGCAGGAGCTCTCGGTGTCGCTGTTCCACCGCCACGCGCGCGGCCTCATCCTCACCGAGCAGGGCGACCTGCTGTTTCGCACCGCCCATGACGTGTTCATGCAGCTGCAGGCGGCGCGCGCCAAGCTCACCGACAGCCGCGAGCGGCCGAGCGGCGACCTCAAGATCACCACCACGCCCGGCGTCGGCATCAACTGGCTGATCCCGCGGCTCGGCGAATTCACCGCGCTCTATCCGGAGATCCGGATTCAGCTGATCGTGACCGACGAGGAACTCGACCTCTCGATGCGCGAGGCCGATGTCGCGATCCGCACCCGCAAGCCGACGCAGCCCGACCTGATCCAGCGCAAGCTGTTCGCGATGGGCTTCCACGCCTATTGCTCGCCGGAATACATCAAGCGCTTCGGCACCCCGCGCACTCTCGACGAACTCGATGCGCATCGCATCATCACGCTCTCCGACGGCCAGGTCGCGCCGCATTTGCAAAACCGCAACTGGCTGATCGAGGCCGGCCGCAACGGCTCGGGTCCGCGCGAGTCGTACTTCAAGGTCAACAACATCCTCGGACTGGTGCGCGCCTGCCAGCAGGGGCTCGGCATCGCGGCGCTGCCGGACTACCTGGTCGAGGAAAACAACCGCCTGGTGCAGCTGTTCGGGGAATCGGATTCGATCCAGCTCGATACCTACTTCGTCTATCCCGAAGAGTTGAAGTCGGTGGCGCGGGTGCAGGTGTTTCGCGACTTCGTGGTGAGCAAGGCGCAGCGCTGGCCTGCATAGGCTGGCGGGCAGCGAGGGTTCGGAATCCATCCGAATTTTTGGTTTCGGTAGAATTTTTGAACCGGAACCTGCGCAAAAACGAGATTCATGTTCTTTCACATCCGATCGTCCGCCGGACGACACAGCCGATGTGTGGCGGACTTCGCACGGATGAAACAGCCCCCGATCTCCGCATGACTGACATGCGGCATGGGTGGTTGCTGCAACGCCTCAACGCGGATCATACTGTCTTCACGCTGAGCATTCGCGTTGCGCATTTGTCCCCCTCCTCCAGTGGCGCGGACGCTCAGTAATCCCTCTTGGAAGGTGATTGTGTCGGCCTCACGTGGCCAATACCTTAAGCCGGGCTCGTTCGAGCCCGGCTTTTTTTTGCACCAAGTCTCCGTTGACAGTATCAGCGTCGCCCATCATCATCGGCGAATGATCACGATTCCGTGCGTTGCAGCGCTGTCGAAAAAAGGCCCCTTCCGGGGGACTGACGATCGACGCGTGCGATAGACTTCTCGCCCACATCGGATCTTCAAAACCCCGCCGTCTGGACGGGGTTTTTTAATGTCCCGTCTCCGGCTCAACCCCTAAGGAGATGGACCAATGACTGACCTTCGATCGCAATTGCAGGGCCTGTGGCTGCCGCTGGTGACGCCATTTCGCGACGGCGAAATTGACGAAGCATCGCTGCGCCGGCTGGTGCGGCACTACGCCGACGGCCCGGTCGACGGGTTCATCCTCGCGGCCACGTCGGGCGAAGGCATGATGCTCGGGATCGCCGAGCTGGAGCAACTGGTCGCGCTGGTGCGCGCCGAGATCACCGACAGCGGGCGTTACATCCCGATCTGCCTCGGACTGTCCGGCGCCAGCACCGCAAAGATGCAGGGTGCGCTCGATGAGACGGCCGCCTGGCCGATCGACGGCTATTTGATCGCAAGCCCCTACTACCTCAGGCCATCGCAGCGCGGCCTCCAGCAACATTTCACGGCACTCGCCGATCACGCATCGTGGCCGGTCGTGCTCTACAACATTCCCTACCGGACCGCGGTCAACCTCACCAACGAGACGCTGCTGCAACTCGCCGAACATCCGAACATCGTCGGCATGAAGGATTGCTGCGCCGATCGCGCGCAGTCGATCGACCTGCTGCGCCGCCGGCCGGCCGGCTTCAAGGTTCTGACCGGCGAGGACGCGCAATATCACGAGGCGCTTACCGACGGCGCCGACGGCGGCATCCTGCTGTCGGCGCATATCGAGACCGACAGCTTCGCGGCGGTGCGTACGCTGCTCAAGCAAGGCAACCGCGATGCCGCCCTGGCACGCTGGGAAAGCGTCGCCGAACTCACGCGCCTGCTGTTCGTCGAGCCGAGCCCGGCGCCCGCAAAGTACTGGCTGACGCGGACCGGATTGATCGCGCGTTCGGAAGTGCGGCTGCCGATGGTGGAAGTGGGCACTGAACTGGCGGCACGGCTCGATGCGGAGATCGAACAAAGGACGGCATTGTCGGGGGCCGGCAAAGCCCGCCACCTCGTGGCGTGACGTCGCGGGTTAACGGGCGATGAATTCGATGTTTCAAATCCAACCGAAGCGGAGGCCGCGCCCTTAAAATTTTCGGCTTATTGAATTCCCGCTCAACAACATTTTGGGGGAAACAATGACCACTCAGACCATTCAAAATTCCAGGTATCCGGTTTGCGAGCGCGCCCAGAAGAAGCAGGACTTTCTGCTGGTGTCGTCGTTCGGCCTGTGGGCGTTGCTGCTCGGCTTTTCGCCGGTGCTGGCGGTCCGCCTGCTGATGGGAAGCTGAGCGCAAGGGGCAGGCGCTCATCGTTAACCGGCGGTAGCACCTGCGGTCAAATGCGAGCGAAATTGCGGCGGGGATTTTAAAACCCCTCGCGTATCAAGGTCCCCATAACAACAACAAAACGCGGGGGCGTCGTGAACACAGAAATCAACACCATCCCTGAACAACAGGGTTTTAGCACCGAGGACATTCTCTGGGCGGTCGGCGTCTGGTCGGTGATCCTGAGCCTGTCGCCGGTGATTATTTTTTACATGCTGATGGTGGCGTAAGCGCGGACCTACACCGCCCTCATCCTGAGGAGCGCGCTTTCGCGCGCGTCTCGAAGGATGGCAACAAGCAACAAGCACCGAACAACATCATCCTTCGAGACGCGGCCAAGCGGCCGCTCCTCCAGCGACGAGCGCAATTGCGCTCGCGCGGGGATGAGGCTACAGATCGTAGCTTGGATTGCTCGATCCCTTACGCTGCTCGCAATGACCCCATGGGGTTTAAGCCAGTGCGAGCAACAAAAGAAAAACGCGCGGAGCCCCGCGCGTTGTAGATCGGCAATGGCGGCGAGACTATGCCGCCTGCTTGTGCATGGCGCCGGTCGCAGACGCCTGGCCACGGATCGCCTTCACCGAGCGTTCGATCGCAGCCCATAGCTTGCCGATTTCGGCCGCCGCACGGCCTTCGGAGAAATATTCCCGTGCGCCCTCGCCATGGCCCAGCGCCATCAAGAGATCGGCACGGTTGGTGATCTGGCCACCCCACACCGGCGCGCGGAATTTCGCCAGCGCTTCACGCGCGATGGTGACGATGCGGCTTTCGACATCGTCCCGCCGTGCCGGCGCGCCGTTGATCACGACCGCATAGGGCTTGCGCGCCGCGCGGCAGGTCAAAATCGTCTCCTGCACGGCGTTGACGTCGAAAACCCCCGGCCGCGCCGGAATGATCACCATGGTGGCGTTCTTGATGGCATCTTCCACGACGGCCGACGTGTTGGGCGGCGTGTCGATGAATACCCATTCGATCCCGTCGCGCTTGGCGGCGGCGATGATTCCGCTGACGGAATTGACGGCGGTCTTGATCGGCGGTTCGTTGGTGCCGCGCAGCTTGTGCCACAGGGTCAATGACCCCTGCGGATCGGCATCGATCATCAAACAGGGCTTTGTTGATTTATGGACTTGGGCAGCGAGATGGGCGGCAAGGGTACTTTTGCCCGAGCCACCCTTACGTGATGCGAAAACAATGACGTTCATACCTTGGCCTCCAGATTGACCCCAGGAGGCGAAAATGAATCAGCGCGCTGATTCGTGAAAGAAAAATTTACTGCCAATTGCAAATAAGGCTCTGATTTACCAGAGCGGTTGGCTTTTGAGTCACACCATGCGTTGCAACAGGGCCGAAAATCGAATCGAAGGCCGTCTTGCCACCGTCATGGCGTCTTTTTTGGCGTATTTTTGGGCGTGTCTTTCGCGGCGTTCTTCGCAGCTTCGCGTTCGAGCCATTTACGCTCGATCCAACCCAGCATCCGCGCCATCGGTCCCTGAAGGAAGGGAACGTCCTGCGCGAACAAAACGAGTCCGAGCGGCAGCATCCAGAGTCCCAGCACCGGCAAAATGCTGAAAATGCCGCCGAGGATCAGCAGAATGGCCAGCGGAATCCGCACCAGCTTCGACGATGGCTTGCGCAGCCAACTGACGAATCTGGCGCCCCGCGGCGGCAGCTTGGCTTCAAACCAGGCAAAATGCCGGTCCAGCTCCGCTTTGTGATCTTGGCTCAATTTCTCCTCCTCAGCCCTCAAGGTGAGGTGTGGATGATCTGGTTGGTCGCAAGGGGTCAGGTTGCCGCGTGAGGGGACTTGAAATGCGCAGGTGGCGGCACCACCCGTTGGTCGACGCAGAGTGGGGTCAACGCACACTTGCCTCCGAAGGTCCATCGAAGACTTCGCCGCACGTCAGCAATGCAAGTGATGTCAGGTCAAGTCGCGCGCCGGCTCTACCTGGCCGGCTTCTTCTTGCGCGGCTTGACGGCCACCCGTTTTTTCGCGGCGGCCGGCCTGATGGTGAGAGGCCTGCCCGCGCTCGCCGTCGTGGCTGCCGCAGGCCCAGGCTCCTTCCTGAACACCGCCCGGCAGCCGGGGCTGAGCTGGGATTTGTTCCTGATCATGCAGGCGGTGACGGCGTCGATATTCGGAATCGCGGAGCTGCAAAGACGGAAGGCGTCGCCGGTGCAGGCTTGCTCCTGCTCGGGCGTGTAGGCCTCGCCCGCCGCGGGCCACATCGCAACGAACAGCGCCGTCGCGAGCATCAGGCCGAGCTGGACCTTCCTGGACCGGACAAACATGAATCCCCCCGAAACATTTTGATTCTCGAATTGTGTGCGAACGGGTGGGAATTGGCAAGCAGGCCGGGCGAAAGCGGTTGTCGAAGGGCCAGCCGGCCGCATAGACTGCCGCCGTAAATTCGTGGAGCGCAGCCATTGGCCAGCCCACCTTCGCTACCCCTGAGGACCGTTTTCGCCGCCCTCTGGAGCGGCATCGCCGAAGTGTTCACCAGGCTGCGCGGCCCTTCCCTGATCGGTCTTGCGATCTATTTCGTTTTCGAGATCGCCGATGCTGCGTTGATGGCCAAGACCGAGAGCCCTCTGCTCCAGAATATTCCGTCCCTGATCAGGAACCTGTTGCTGCTTCCCTTCGATATCGCCATCTTTCGCCTGTTGATCTCAGGCGAAGTCGCGTCGCAATACAGTTTTGCGATATCCGCGCCCCGCTTGCAGCGGCTGGCCTTCTGGACCATCGGGCTGTGGTTGTGGATCAGTGTCGTTCTGCCGCTGCTGATGGCGCTGTTCCCGCCGGCACACGGGATCCAGGTGGTCGCAACCCTCTCCATGATCATCCTGACTGTCGCGTTCATGATTCGAATGGTCGTTCTGTTTCCGGCCATTGCCGTCGACTCAGAAGCGGCGACGGTCGGCAACGCGCTCGCCGATACACGCGACCGCAGCTGGTTCATCTTGAAGGCATACCTCGTGACGATCGTGCCCGTGATGGCGGCGACGGCGCTGGTGGTCGTCGTCGCGGCATCAGGCGATGTCAGCCTGATCTCCGGGCGCTCGCTCTCGACAGTCATTCCACGGACCGTGCTGCTCAGCCTGGTCGGATTCTTGATCCATGCGGCGATCGCCGTGACGGCAGCGCGGCTCTACGGCTGGATCGGCAGCCAGGTGAAGGGCGGCGCGCCAGGCTGATCAGTTGCGCTGGCGCAGCGCGGATGGCGTCAGCGCCCAGTGCATGGCTTCCTGTGCTACAAGCACTATCGAGTCCGCGTAGGCGCCAGGAGCAAGCTCATGCGCGCGCTTGTGACATTCGCCATCTACGTTACGCCGTTTTTGTTGATCGGATTTGCTGCGAAGCTTTTTATGAAGCGACGAAGCGTTGATCTATCCGACATTCAAACGCAGGCGGGGCCGAAGCGCAAACCGCGCAAGGTGTTCCTTTTGGGTGCCTGGCGCAATGAAGAATGAACGACATTCCAGTTGGCGCCCTGCTCCGTTTCGGACGCCGTCAGCGCCCGCTCCGTGCTGACCGGCCATTGGGCGCTGGCGCGACGGCCAGATACGGCTGCACGAACAGCGCAACAAGGCTTGCCGTGAACGCGGCCAGTGCCAGCACCGACATCAGCGTGCGCAACGCGTTCCAGAACGTCCACGGCTCGAAATAGTCTTGCCAGATCTGGGCGGCGTCCTGCGGCGCCGGCGTTACGTTCGCCAGCGCCTCGTTCAATGGCACGCTGTAGAGCAGCGTCACCGCGAACGCGCCGAGGCCGTAGATCGCGGTGCCGAGCAGCGCAAATCCCAGCGGCCAGCCGCCGGCGCCGATCAGCAGCACAATCGCGATGCCACCGAACGCCAGGGTGCCGAAAAAGGAAAACGCAAAGGTGGCGTTGCGCACCACCGCATTGATGCCCTGCATCGCCCTGATGGCGGACTCAGGATCAGTTGCCGCGAGCCCCGGCATCACGGAACAATAATAAGCGTAGAAGAATCCGGAAATCAGGGCCGAGGTCAGAATGCAAAGCGCGAGGAAAGACAGCCGTACCGACCGCATGCTCATCAATGGCTATCCCCATCGTCATCGCTAACGGAGATGATAAGAGTCCGGAAAAAGCCCGTCATGTTACATTTTGGACATTGTCCGGCTTCCTTAGGGGATCGCCGACCGCGGCCAACTCCGCCAAAACGTGATCGCCATCACAGCCTGGGCCGCGCCCATGGGTAAGGCTGACGCGTGGATGCGATCCACTGACGTCAAATCATAGGTGAACATCATGATGCGCAAACGCACTATAGAGGTGCAGGAGCTAAGCCTCGAGCAGATCGAACTCGTCGCGGGTGGATCCCGGTCAGTGACGGCAAGCGGCTTGAAACTGATGGGCGAGATCCTCTCGAACGTCAGCAAGACGCGCGCCGAGATCAGCATGACCTTCGCGCGCAATTCGCGGGCGTAGGCAAGCAAACTCCGCAAGGCGCTAATCGATCACATTGTCGGCGAGCGCGAGCAGCATCGGCGGGCCGCGCGCCAGCGCGGTCTTTCGGTTGATGGCTGATTCCAGCTTGGTGGACACGCGCTAGTCGCGCCGCCAAGTAGCGCGATGAACTCGCGTCGCTGCATTGCTTCCCCTTTGAGACGAGCGTGTGTTGCCTCAGCGACGCCTTCCGCCATGCGAACGGGTCGAACCGCGAGATTAGCCTAAGCTGCTGACAAGGGCTGGTACAGTTGGGTGGGCTCGAACCACCGACCTCCTGCTCCACAGGCAGGCGCTCTAACCAACTGAGCTACAACTGCATCCTTTGCGCAGCCCCAAAAAGGGGGCGGCGAACGGGCCGGAAACTAGGTGCAACGCCCGGCTTTGGCAAGGCCGGGAGATGACATGGTGTGGTCGTTTGGACGCCGCTTTTAGTTCATGGTTTCAGGCCGCCGAGAGTGACAAGCCTGACGGAGCAGCAGGTCCGCCTGGCCCCGAAAAGCAAAAAGCCCGGGCGAACCGCCCGGGCTTTTTTTGGAACGTGCGGCGATCAGGCGGCCGGCTTGAACAGCTTCGACGCATTGGCCTTGATCGGCTCGACGGTTTCCGTCGCAACCTTCTGGCTCAATTCGGCGAGTTCCTTGGAATGGGCGGTGAGCGTCTCGAACTGCTTCTTGGCATGAGAGGACCACAGCTCCATCGCCTCGGAGGGCGATTTCACGCCGATCAGCGCCTGGGCGAAATCGAGGTTGGCGCTGGTATTGGCCTTCATCATTTCCATCAGCTTGGCCGAGTATTCGGATGCGCCCTTGCTGAAGGTCGTGAACACGGCCTCGATGGTGCCGTTGTGGCTTTCGGCGACATCCTTGAACTTGGCGTAGTTATCGCGGGCCTGCGAGACGCCCTTCTCGGCGAATGCGCGCATCTGCTCGGGGACCTCGAACGGGATGATCGAAGCGGAGAAAGGATCGGTATTTGCCATCGCATGAATCCTTCGCAATTGGGGGTGATTGGATGTGACCCCTGCGAACGCCCGGCGGCCGGATGCCGGGAGACGTCGACTTGGATTACGCAGTACAGGTCACGGGAATGCCCTTCGTCGGGCTTCCGACAGATAACACCCATAACATGTCAATTTTGTGCATTGCAACGAGATTTCCATTGCATTGCCACATAGCAGGCCCGAGCGAGACGCACGTTCCGGGCGAGGAACTCAGGAGAATCAACCAATAGGACAGGGCTTTCTCTTATCCCTCCCCCTTGTGGGGAGGGTGGCCCGCAGCGCCGTGTGGGGTGGGGCACGGGCACTGAGCAAGTGGCACCCCCACCTGCCTCCCCACGAGGGGGAGGGATAGCAAGCTCAGCTCTTCGGCTTGGCGGCATCCATGGCCGCCCGGCTCGCGATCTGGCCCATTTCGCTGGCCTGCTCGGCCAGCGCGCGCATCTGCGCCTGGACGTATTCGCTGTGCAGCCGCATCACTTCGGTCAGGTCCTTGGCCTGCAGCAGCGACTGCGCATAGTCCAGCGAGGCCTGCATGTTCTTTTCGGCATAGGAGACCGCCTTGGCGCCGATCTCCTTGGCGCCGGCGCCAACCGCCGAACTCCGCTCCTCCATCGTTCCGGCGGACGCTTGCGCACCGCTCACGAATTTCTCGAAGGCCTTGCGGGCCTGATCGAAGCTGGCCTCGGCCATCGCGCGCATTTCCTTTGGGATATCGCTCATGGTTCCACTCCTGTTGCCGGGGCCCATCCTCAAGGCCGCCGGTTCCACCCGGTGCCTCATCGTGGACCTCTCAATGCCTTTTGCAACATCCCAACGCGACTTGAGCCGGCAAGGTTGCGCCGGATTAAGGTTATCGCGGCTTTGGCTGCGACCATGACGGCCAGACCGTGGACCTGCCGTCTCCCGCGGGCGATACTAACGATCCGTTAAGGCTGTCATGGTTTGGCCGCCGATCTGACGCCTCGCCGATGCAACCACTCAACCAGCCGGTCATTTCAAAACAGATGAAGACAGCGGAATTCCAGTTGCAAGGTGTCGGCGATCCGCGACTGGCGGTGCATGCAACGAGCGCGCTGCCGGCCTGGCTCTGGTCGATCGACGGCACGCGGATTCTGTGGGCCAATCCGGTCGGCGCCAACCTGTTCGGCGCCGCCAATGGCGCGGTCCTCGCCAGGAAAACATTCGGCCCCGCCGACCCGCAGCGGCGCCAGGTCGCGCAGCTTGCAGGCCGGCTGCCCGGCGGCGGCGCGGTCCGGCTGGAGCGGTTGCGCGGCTTCGGCGCACCGATCGGCAGGCTCATGACCTGCGGCTGCGCCCGGCTGGATTTTGCCGATGGCAGCCACGGCATCCTGATCGCGGCCGCCGAGCCGGTCGGCCGTGCGATGCCGCTGCTGGAGCGGCTGCAGCGGCTGGTCGAAGGCATCGATACGCCGATCGCGGCGTTCGCGCGCGACGGCATGTTTGTCGGCGGCAGCGACGCCGCGCGATCGCTGCTGGGTTTTCGCAATCTCTCCGAGGCCGGCCTCGACGAAGCGCGCAACGACGCGCTGAAGCAGGGCCGCGTCGAGACGCCGATCGGCATCGGCCACATGGTGCTGCAACGCGTCGGCAGCGGCGCCGATGTCGGCCTGGTGGCGCTGATCGCGCCCGCCGCAACCGTCGCGCCCGCGGCGGCGACGCAGCCGGGGTCCGAAGAAGGACAGTCGGTCTTGCCAGGCGAGGCACCACCCGCATTTGCGCTGGTCGACGAGTTCGCCAGCGAACCGCCGCAACAGCCGGCGGAAATGGCCGCGATCGAACCGGCATCGCAGTTGGTCGCTCCGTCCGGAGAGCAGCCGATGCCCGGCTACGAACAGCCGGCGCTGTCAGGCGAAGCGCCGGCCGAATTTGCGTTGATCGACGAGTTCGCCGACGAGCCGGAAGCGGCCGTCGAACCCGCCGCGCTGGAGCCGCCGTCCGAACCCGAGCCCAGGATGCCCGAGGTCGAGCCGTCACCTGTTGAACAGCCGGCGGAGATCGCGACGACAGCACTTCTTCATCAGCACGAACCCTCCGCTGACGTCGCAGCCATTGCCGATGAGCCGGCAGCTCCGCCCACGCTGGAGCCGGCGCCGGCGAATGAAACGCCCGTCGCGCCACCGGTCGCAGCAGAACCCATCCACGTGCCGTCATGGCTCGATGAGCCTTCGCCGAATACGCGCCGCGTGCCGCTGCGCTTCATGTGGCAGATGGATGCCGAAGGCCGCTTCTCGCTCGGCACGGACGAATTCACCCGCCTGATCGGCGCGCGCACCGCCGCTGGATTCGGCAGGTTGTGGAGCGAGATCGCCGAGGCGTTCGGGCTCGATCCCGACGGCCGCGTCGTCAAGGCGGTCGCCACGCGCAATACCTGGAGCGGCATCACGCTGAACTGGCCGGTCGACGGCGGCGGCCGGTTGCCGGTCGAATTGTCGGGATTGCCGGTGTACGACCGCGCACGCAATTTTGCCGGCTATCGCGGTTTTGGGGTCTGCCGCGACCTCGACGGCCTGGCGCGGCTCGACGCGCTGCGCCGCTACGAGTTTTTCAGCCACCCGCCGGCGCCGCAGCCGCTTTCGGCCGACATCGTTCAGCCGGATCCTGCCCCGCCAGCGCCTGCACAGGAATCTCCTGCGCAAGACCTCCTGCCCAAGACCTGCTTACCCAAGACCTGTCCGCCTCCGAACCATCAGCAGAACCTGACATTGCATCGTCCGGTCAGCATGAATCGCCTGCGCCTGATGCCATCGAGACTTCACAACAAACCGATTTGGAAACCGCCGTGGAAACGCCCAAGAACGTCCTGCCGTTTCGGCTCGTCAGCGAGTCGAAGGCGCCTGCTTTGACGCCGGTGGAGAACAGCGCCTTCAACGAACTCGCCCGGCAATTGTCGGCGCGGCTCGAGAGCGAGAACGGTGCGACCGCGGCGCCGGCGGCATCCGACATCTCGGAAACCGTCGCCGAGCCCGTAGCGGCGATGGAAATTCCCGAACCGGTCAGCGAACAGCCCGAATGGCTGGCGCGTCCCGAGCCGCCCGCGCGCGGCGAAACCCGGCGCGACAAGATGCTGCTCGACCTCGTTCCGGTCGGTGTCCTGATCTACCGGCTCGACCGGCTGCTCTATGCCAACCGCGCCTTCCTCGATCGCATCGGCTATGCGAGCCTGCACGCCCTCGAGGAGGCCGGCGGTCTCGACGCGCTCTATGTCGAGCCCGGCGTCTCCACCGCCAGCAGCACCTCGGATACCGGCACCCCCGTGACGATTTCCGCCGGCACTCCCTCGTCGGAAGATGCCTCGCCGAATCTGGCGCCGTCGACGCCAACCGACGCGCGCCTCTACACGATTTCATGGGACGACGAGTCCGCGCTGGCGCTGATTTGTTCGAATGCTCCGGCCGAATCCGCTGGTATCGCCGCCGCAATCTCCGAACCGATCGCTGAACCAATCCTGGCCACCGAACCCTCGGCGGTCGGCCACGCCAATGCCGAAGAGCTCGGCGCCATTCTCGACACCACGGCCGAAGGCATCGTGATGTTCGACGCCGAAGGCAACATCAATTCCTGCAACCGCAGCGCCGAGGCGTTGTTCGGCTACGACGGCGCCGATCTCGTGCAACGCAATCTCGGCGATCTGTTCGCGCCGGAAAGCCAGCCCGCGGTGCTGGACTATCTGGCCGGCATCAAGGGCGCCGGCGTCGCCAGCCTGCTCGATCATGGCCGTGACGTGCTGGGCCGCGTGCGCGGCGGCGGCATCATCCCGCTGTCGATGACGATGGGACGGACCCGGCCCGACGGTCCGAATTTCTTCGCGGTGTTTCGCGATCTTTCGCAGAGCAGGAAGAGCGAGAACGAATTGCAGCAGGCGCGGCGGCTCGCCGATCGCGCCGCCAACGCCAAGGCCGACATGCTGGCGCGGATCAGCCACGAAGTCCGCACCCCGCTGAACGCCATCATCGGTTTCGCCGAAGTGATGATCGGCGAGCGGTTCGGCAGCCTCGGCAACGAGCGTTACGTCGAATACATGAAGGACATCCGCGCGTCAGGCGAACGGGTGATCGCCATCATCAACGATCTGCTCGACCTCTCCAGGATCGAGACCGGCAAGCTCGACCTCGCCTTCGCCAACCAGAACCTCAACGATCTGGTCGAGAGTTGCGTCGCGGTGATGCAGCCGCAGGCCAATCGCGAACGCATCATCATCCGCACATCGCTGGCGCATACGCTGCCGCCTGTCGTCGCCGACGCCCGCGCCTTGCGCCAGATCGCGCTGAACCTGATCGGCAATTCGATCCATCTCGCCAATGCCGGCGGCCAGGTCATCGTCTCCACCGCGCTGTCGGATTTCGGCGAGGTGGTGTTGCGGGTCCGCGACACCGGCCACGGATTGAACGACAACGAGGTGGCCGCCGCGATGGAGCCGTTCCGGACCCCAGCCGCCGTCGGATCAGGCCTCCGACAGTTCGGGCGTCAGCCTTTCCCTGACCAAGGCCTTGGTCGAGGCCAACCGCGCGCAATTCCACATCAAGACCGGACCGCATTCCGGCACGCTGATCGAGGTGGTGTTCGCGCAGGTGGTGGCGCGGGCCTGAAGCGAATTCAGATCTTCGCGAGCATGACCGCTTTCAGCTTGGCGATGCGAGCCTCGTCGCGCTTGTAGAATGTCCACTGCTTGACGCGCTTTGCGCTCACCAGTCCGGCCTTCGACAAAACCTTCAAGTGCTCGCTCACGGTGGGCTGGCTGACACCGAGCTTTTCGGCGATCAGCACCCCGCAGACGCCGTCCTCGACAAGGTCGCCGTCGACCTGGGCGCGGAAATGCGCTCGCGGTCGCTTCAGCCATTCCAGAATCAAAAGCCGCCGGTCGCTGGCAAGCGCGCGAAAAACCGACTCGACGTCACCTTCGAAAGAAGCCATATTGCTAATTAGCTAAATAACTAATTCCTGTCAATTGGCGACGAGGCTTGCAATGAACGCACCAGGCGATGCTGTAAACCAGCAAACGATCGAACAATGCGCGCGGCTCATTCGGCCCTATGTCCGGCGAACCCCGGTGGTCGAGATCGACGGCGCCGAGTTTGGCTTGGACGCCAACGCCCTCACGCTCAAGCTGGAGCTGCTTCAGCATTCCGGCTCGTTCAAGGCGCGCGGCGCCTTTGCCAATTTGCTGACCCGCGATGTGCCGAAAGCCGGCGTCGTCGCGGCATCGGGCGGCAATCATGGCGCGGCTGTCGCCTATGCCGCGATGAAGCTCGGCAAGCCTGCCAGGATTTTCGTTCCCAGCATCTCTTCTGCGGCCAAGGTGCAGCGCATCCGCGACTATGGCGCCGAGTTGGTCGTTGGAGGCGACGGCTATGCGGACGCGCTCGCAGCCAGCGAAATATCGGCGCAACAAACCGGCGCGATGCGGGTGCCGGCGTTCGATCAGGACGAAACCATCATGGGACAGGGAACGCTCGGGCTGGAGTTCGCCGAACAGGCTCCGGATATCGATACGGTTCTGGTGTCGGTCGGCGGCGGCGGCCTGATTGCGGGCATCGCCGCCTGGTATGCCGGCCGCGTCAAAGTCATCGGCGTCGAGCCGTTTGCATCGCCGACGCTGAGCAAGGCGCTGGAAGCCGGGCATCCGGTCGATGCGGAGGCCGGCGGGCTTGCGGCAGATTCACTGGCGCCGCGGCGGGTTGGCGAGCGGGTGTTTCCGATCGTCCAGAAATATGCGTCGCAAACCGTGCTGGTGACCGACGAGGCGATCGCCAACGCGCAGGCGACGCTGTGGCGCGCGTTGCGCATCGTGGCGGAGCCGGGAGGGGCCGCGGCATTCTCGGCCGTCCTGTCCGGCGCGTACCGACCGGCGGCCGGCGAACGCGTTGGCGTCGTCATCAGCGGCGGCAACACCGCGGCGGTGAATTTCGACCTCACCCGATAACTTGGTCCCGCACTCTGGAATCACTCTAAATCGGAATCGCTCTAAATCGGCGCGTTCGCGACATCGTGTCGGGGACAGCGCGCACCCTGCTGCGCTACTGAAACGGCACCATTCAATACCCCTCCCCGGAGCAGTTTCATGATGAGATTTCGCGCCCTCGCCGCAACCGCAGCGTTGCTTGGTCTGGCTTCGCCCCTGGTCTCGACGGCATTCGCCGACAGCGGCGAAGTCAACGTCTATACCTACCGCGAAACCAAGCTGATCCAGCCCCTGTTCGACGCCTTCACCAAGGACACCGGCGTCAAGGTCAATGTGGTCTCGGCGAGTTCGGGGCTCGAGCAGCGCATGAAGGCCGAGGGCGCCAACAGCCCGGCCGACGTGCTGCTGACGGTCGACATCGGCCGCATGGACGAGGCGGTGAAGGCCGAGGTAACCCAGCCGATCAAGTCGGAAGCGCTCGACAAGATCGTGCCGGCGCAATATCGCGATCCGGACGGTCACTGGGCCGGCATTTCGATGCGCGCCCGCGTGATCTACGCCTCAAAGGATCGCGTCAAGCAGGACGCCATCACCTACGAAGAACTCGCCGATCCCAAGTGGAAGGGCAAGATCTGCATCCGCTCCGGCCAGCACATCTACAACAACGGACTGTTCGCGGCCTATGTCGCCAAGCACGGCGAAGCCAAGGCCGAGGAATGGCTGAAGGGCGTCAAGGCCAATCTCGCGCAGAAGCCGTCGGGCGGAGATCGCGAAGCCGCGCGCGACGTCGCCGCCGGCAAATGCGACATCGGCATCGGCAACACCTATTACTGGGCGCTGATGATGAACAACGATCCCGAGAAGAAGCCGTGGGCGGAAGCGACCAAGGTGATCCTGCCGACCTTCCAGGGCGGCGGCACCCACGTCAATCTTTCCGGCGTGCTGCTGGCCAAGAACGCCCCCAACAGGGCCAATGGCGTCAAGCTGATCGAGTGGCTGGCCGGTGAAAAGGCGCAGCAGATGTATGCCGACAGCAACTACGAATATCCGGTGCGCGCCGGCGTCGCCATCAATCCGACCATCGCGGGCTACGGCAAGCTCAACGCCGATGCGCTGCCGATCGCCAAGATTGCCGCCAACCGCAAGGCGGCCTCGACGCTGGTCGACAAGGTCGGGTTCGATAATTGATACCGAAACGTGACGGCACAGCCTGCACATTCCCTCCCCCCTTGCGGGGGAGGGTTAGGGAGCGGGGTAAGCCACGAGCTCAGTGCCTGCGGCTACCCCGCTCTCCAACTCTCCCCCGCAAGGGGGAGAGAGCGGTCTTCAACCGAGCCGAGGACATCAGCACTTCCTCCCCCAACGCGCAGCCGCGCGTGAACCGCGCCACGCGCACGGGACGGATCGCAGCCGTGATCGCGGTGGCGACCGCTGTACTGGTCGCCACGCCCGTGATCTCGATCGTCGCACTGGCGATGCAGCCGGCGCCGGATGTCTGGCAGCATCTGATCGCCTACGTGCTGCCGCTGACCCTGATCGATACCGCGCTGCTGCTCGGCGGTGTCGGCGCGCTGGCGCTGCTGATCGGCGCCGGCACGGCATGGCTGATCTCGCTGCATGATTTTCGCGGCCGCGCAGATCCTGGTGTGGCTGATGCCGCTGCCGCTGGCGATCCCGACCTATCTCGCCGCCTACGTCTATGTCGATCTGTTCGAGCCGCTCGGCCTGGTCCATCGCGCGCTGGCGCTGTGGTTTCCGCTGCGCGAGGTGGTGCAGGCATTGCCCAATCTGCGCTCGCTGCCGGGCGCGATCGTCGTGATCGCGCTGGTGCTCTACCCTTACGTCTATCTTTCGGCGCGGGCGATGTTCCAGCTGCAGAGCGCGGAGTTCGCCGAGGCCGCCAGGACCCTCGGCGCCGGCAGATGGAGCACGTTCTGGCGGGTGTCGCTGCCGATGGCGCGGCCGGCGCTGGCGGTGGGCGTGGCGCTGGTGTCGCTGGAAACGCTCAACGATATCGGCGCCAGCGAATATCTCGGCGTCCGCACCCTGACGGTGTCGATCTTCACCACCTGGCTCAATCGCGGAAGCCTTGCCGGCGCCGCGCAGCTTTCCTGTTTCATGCTGGCGATCGTAGCCCTGCTGATCGCGATGGAGCGCTACGGCCGCCGCAATGCGACGGCTGAATTTTCCGCCGAAAGCCCGCAGCTGACCCGGCGATCTCCGCTGACCGGGCTCAAGGGCTGGTGCGCCTTCGCCACCTGCCTGCTGCCGGTGTTGCTGGGATTTTTCGTGCCGCTGCTGTTCCTGATGCAGCAAAGTATCCGGCGCGGGCTGCTCTCGAATTTCGACACCACGCTGTGGCGCGATTTGTTCAACTCGGTCGCGTTCGCAACCCTGGCCACGCTCGCGGCACTGTTGCTCGGCTTTGCGACCATCCTGGCGCATCGCTGGCGGCCGAATGCGTTGCGATCGGCGGCGATGAATATTTCGCAAACCGGCTACGCGCTGCCCGGGCTGGTGCTGGCGCTCGGCCTGCTGACGCCGGTGCTGGCGATCGACAATGGTGTGAACACGCTGGCCGGATGGTTGGGACATTCGCTGCCGGGCCTGATCGTGATCGGCTCGGGCGCTGCCGTCGTGATCGCCTATGTGATCCGGTTTCTGGCGGTGCCGACCGGATTCATCAAGGCCGGCTATGAGCGGATTCCGCGCGACTACGACGACAGCGCGCGCGCCGCCGGCGCCGGCCAGGCCACCACGATGCGGCTGATCCATCTGCCGCTGCTGCGGCCGGCGATGCTGGGCGCCGTCATCATCGTGTTCGTGGACTGCCTGAAGGAATTGCCGGCGACGCTGCTGCTGCGGCCGCTCAATGTCGAAACGCTGGCGACCTCGATCTACCAGTTCGCGAGCCGCGGCAGTTTCGAGGAAGGCTCGCTGGCGGCGTTGCTGATCATTGCCGCGAGCATCGGCCCGGTGGTGTGGCTGACGCGATTTTCCGACATGCCGCGCGGGCCGGCATAGCCTCCGGAGGATCTCGTTCTATCAGACTGTGATGTGGTTCACACGGACGGCGCGAGCGCTCCGCTAGAACTACCAAACCGGACATTTCCCTACGTCCGGAAAGGTGCCCGGCAAAGCCGTCAAGCGATCATATTCCGCTTGGCGGCTTTGTTCTTTGTTCTTTCGCCCGGTGCCAGCGGCAATGCCTCGCACAATTTGCACGGCACAGGTCTTGCTCGGACTTGGCTCATTGGAAGCGTGTTGCATTACGTCGCCTAATTTTTGAGCATCCGGATACTGATATGCGCTGCCTCGTCGTTGCAGATCTGCATTACTCATTGCCGCAGTTCGACTGGCTGCTCAGCGCCGCCCCGCAATTCGACCTCGTCATCTTCGCCGGCGATGCCCTCGACGTCGGATCGCTGGTGGATTTCCGCGCCCAGATCGTCGTGGTGCGGAAGTATCTGGAGCTGTTGACCGGGATCACGCGCGTCATCCTCTGCTCCGGCAATCATGACCTCGACGAACGCAGTCCCGAGGGCGAAAAGATTTCGCGCTGGATCGGCGAAGTCCGCGAACTCGGCGTCGCCTGCGACGGCGACAGCCTCGTTATCGGCGACACGCTCTTCACGGTCTGTCCGTGGTGGGATGGACCGCTGGTCAAGCAAGCAATCGAGAACCAGCTGCGCGAGGCGGCGAGCGCACGGCTCACGCGATGGATCTGGGTGCATCACGCGCCGCCGGCGGATTCACCGACCAGCTGGGGCGGCAAACGCTTTTTCGGCGACGTCGAACTGGCGCAGTGGATCAAGACCTACCAGCCTTCGATGGTGATCTCGGGTCACGTGCATCAATCGCCGTTCATTCCCGACGGCTCGTGGTTCGACCGGCTCGGCGACACCTGGGTCTTCAACACCGGCCTGCAGCCGGGGCGGCCGCCGGCCTACATGGTGCTGGATATCGATGACGAAAAGGCATTCTGGCTGGCGGCGGACCAGGCGCAATGCATCGATCTCACCGCACCCTTGCAGCGGCCGGCGGCGCCTGTTGTCGAGGTGCCGGCGTGGCTCACATCCTTGGGTCAGATTGCCGATCCGATCCTGGAGAGACCTGTGTCGGCGACAGGTTGATCATGCTCTGCAGGATGTCGCCGACCATCGCGAGGTGATTGCCGTGGCCGGCGTATTGCCGCTTGATGTCGGCGAGATAGGTGTTGGCGACGTTGAGCCGCTGCGCCAGCATCCGCGCGATCAGCAGCGCCACATGGGGCTGCTCGCGCAGGAACGATGCCGCATCCTCGATCTCGTAGACGATTAAATCGGATGCCGCGCGCACCGTTGCGGTGTGCGGCTGATCGAGCAGGACAGACATTTCTCCCAGCACCGCGCCGGGCTCGGATATGCCAGCGACGACGGTGCCGCCCTTCACCACCTCGAGCTTGCCCTCGATCAGCACATAGAGATGGCCTGTGGTGTGTCCCTCGCTGATCACGGTCCTGCCTGCGGGCAGGCTTCGCTGATGACCCCCGACGCAATAGTCCAGAACCGCGCGCATTGGCAGCACTCCAAAGCTGGCCAAGAGTAGGGCAAGAGTAGGCATTGGCCGCGCCAGCGTCGAACCGATAATTCCGCCAGCCCTGCTCAAATTCGCGGCAGGCCGGTGTTTCACCGCGACCCGCCGGCTACTTCAGGCAGCGCTTGGCCTGTTCGATCTTCTGCTCCGATACGCCATGGCTGCGCGCCCATTGCTCGGCGGCCACCGCGCCGTAAAGTTTCACGGCCTCGCGGATCGCCGGACAGGTGATGCGGCTCATCAACGCCGCCCGATGTTTCGGCGCGGCTTCTTCGCTGGGGACCGCATGGGTCGCGGTGCCGAGCATGAGGGCGAGGCAGACGATCGTTGCTTTCATGAACCACCGAACGACCGCGGTCGCGAGCTGCGATCGCGGCCAAAAATGATGTGTGGGTTTGGATGGAGAGCGACGTCGCTCCAGCCCGGCGACGGTGCGTCCGGTGATTATCGTCCGATTGCCGCGTCTTTATGTCCGCTAGGCGACACTAGTGTGGGTGGGGGAACTTGGAGATGCGGAGCAGGCGCGGTTCCCGTTGTGGATCCAGCAGAGGCTTCGTCTGAAAGCCATGAGCTACAAGGTCGACCTCATCCTGAGGAGCTTGCGGCGCGATGCGTCTCGAAGGATGGACACAATTGCGTGAACTCGCGGCCATCCTTCGAGACGCCGCGCGAAGAGCGCGCGGCTCCTCAGGATGAGGTCAGAAAATACATCCAGAAGAAGTTTGCAGCGGACCAGTTCGCCCGCTCACGCGTTCTTCAGCGCCACCCGGAATTCGGCTTCGGTGTTGGCCTTGACCTCGTCGAGCGTGACGCCGTCGGCGAGTTCGATCAGCGCCATGCCGTCCTTGCCGTGCTTGTCGATGGTGAACACCGCCAGATCAGTCACCACCATGTCGACCACCTTTTCGCCGGTCAGCGGCAGGTTGCACTTCTTCAACAGCTTTGGGCCGTCCTTGGCGGAATGCTCCATCACCACCACGACGCGCTTGACGCCGGCGACGAGGTCCATCGCGCCGCCCATGCCCTTGACCATCTTGCCGGGGATCATCCAGTTGGCGAGATCGCCGTTCTGCGCCACCTGCATCGCGCCGAGGATCGACAGATCGATATGGCCGCCGCGCACCATGCCGAAGGATTCGGCCGACGAGAAATAGCTGGTGGTCGGCAATTCGCTCACGGTCTGCTTGCCGGCGTTGATGAGGTCGGCGTCTTCCTCGCCCTCGTAGGGGAACGGCCCCATGCCGAGCATGCCGTTCTCGCTCTGCAGGTTCACGTCGATGCCGTCGGGGATGTAGTTCGACACCAGCGTCGGAATCCCGATGCCGAGGTTGACGTAAAATCCGTCGCGCAATTCCTTTGCCGCGCGTGCGGCCATCTGTTCGCGGGTCCAGGCCATCAGACTGCTGCTCCTGTCGCACTTAGGCGCCCTTGGCGCTTGCGGGTATTGCGGAACTCGATGCGCTTGTGGCCGGTGCCGACCTCGACGATGCGCTTGACGAAAATCCCGGGGGTGTGGATGTGGTCCGGATCGATCTCGCCGGCGGGAACCAGGTGCTCGACCTCGGCGACGGTGATTTTCGCCGCGGTCGCCATCATCGGGTTAAAATTGCGCGCGGTCTTGCGGTACACGAGATTGCCGGCGGTATCGCCCTTCCAGGCGTGGACGATGGCGAGGTCGGCGAACAGCCCGCGCTCCAGAATGTATTTCTCGCCGTCGAATTCCTTCACTTCCTTGCCTTCGGCGATCAGGGTGCCGACGCCGGTCTTGGTGTAGAAGCCCGGGATACCGGCGCCGCCGGCCCGGATCCGCTCGGCCAGCGTGCCCTGCGGGTTGAATTCGAGTTCCAGCTCGCCGGCGAGGTATTGCTGCGCGAACAGCTTGTTTTCGCCGACATAGGACGAAATCATCTTCTTGATCTGCCGGGTCTCCAGCAGGCGGCTCAATCCGATGCCGTCGACGCCGGCATTGTTCGAGATCACCGTGAGGCCCTTCACCCCGGAATCGCGGATCGCATCCGACAGCGTCTCGGCGATGCCGCAGAGGCCGAAACCGCCGGACATGATCATCATGCCGTCCTTCAAAATGCCGTCGAGGGCCGATTTGGCGTCGGGATAGACCTTGTTCATGCACAAAAGACCTGATGGAGGGAGGTGCTCACGGCCAGCGTGCCGGCCTCGCATTATCAGGGGATTATTAGGCGAAATCTTCGCAGTGCGTCAATGCAAGGCCCTCAGAGTTCGTCATGCCCGGGCTTGTCCCGGGCATCCACGTCCTTGCTGCACGTAGGCGAGAAAGACGTGGATGGCCGGGTCAAGCCCGGCCATGACGGAAAACTGCTCGAGTGCTCCGGCGAGGCTGGCCGGAACACCCCTACGGCCTTGAAAGCGTCAAGAAAACCCATCAAGTTGCGGGCGTTGGCATGGGGTCCATCCAGGTCGGGTGTTGCCGGCCTGGGCTGCGTTATCTGGTCGAACTCTGGTAATCCCGGGTTCGCTGGTGCGCCGCCCGCCCCTTTTCAACAGCGACCGACGACATTAATCCCGCCGGTTTCAACCAGACCCGGATACGTCATTGACCATGGCCCAAGGAATGAAGCGCCTGGGGACGCCGATCGCGGCGTTTCTCGGCGTGGCGCTGATCGGCCTGATCGCGATGTCCTGGTTTTTGAACCGGGACGCGCTTCGCGCGGCGGTCGAGGCCCAGATCCGCGCCGTGACCGGCCTCGATCTGGTGGTCACGGGCGCCATCGATATTTCGGTCTTCCCCGGCAGCTACGTCTCGTTTCACGATGTCGGGCTCAAGGGCGGCGGCACCTCCGACCCCGCGCTCGCGGTCGACGTGCTGACCGCGAATTTGCGCCTGCTGCCGCTGTTGCTGCGCCGGTTCGAAATTTCCGACGTGATGATGCTGCGTCCGCACATCCGTGTCGTCAGGCACGCCAATGGCGAGAGCAACTGGACGCCGTTCATCGACACCATCGCCCGCACCATGAAGCCCGGCGCCGAGAATCAAGTGTCGTTCTCGGAAATCAGGATTCAGGACGGCCTGCTCAGCTATGAGGATGCCGCCAACCAGGTCACCGAAAAGCTCGGCGATATCGACCTGTCGCTGGCATGGCCGTCGATCTCGCGTTCGTTCGCCGCCACCGGGCAATTCGACTGGCGCGGCGAGCGCGTCGACGGCTCGATCAGCGCCAGCGATTTCGGCGCAGCCCTTTCCGGCGACCGCTCCGGCCTCAAGGCGCGGCTCGTCAGCGCGCCATTGAAGCTGGCGTTCGACGGCAGCATTGCCAACCGCACCTCGACGATGATGGAAGGCACGCTGACCGTCGACAGCGTATCGCTGCGCAATGCGTTGCGCTGGACCGGCCAGCCGCAGCCGGGCAGCGGCGGCTTCGGCCGCTTCGCGCTGAAGGCGCGCGCCAATGTGGTGGGACCGTCGATCGCCCTCACCAACGTCAATGTCGAACTCGACGGCAACGTCGCCGAAGGCGTGATGACCTACGCCAACAACGGCCGCCAGACCCTGCAGGCGACGCTGGCCGCCGGCGCGCTCGACTTCACGCCCTACATCTCCACCTTCCGCCTGCTCGCCAGCGGCGCGCGCGACTGGAACCGGCAGCTGTTCGACCTCAATGCGCTCACCACCACCGACCTCGACATGCGGCTGTCGGCGGCGAAGGTGACGGTCGGCCCGACCAAACTCGGCCGCACCGCGTTCGGCGCCAATTTGCGCGGCGGCGCGCTGGCGCTCAGCGTTGCGGAAGCACAGATGTATGGCGGCATCGCCAAGGGCACCTTCGGCATTGCGCGCTCCGACACCGTCGCCGACGTCAAGGCCCAGTTCCAGTTCACCGACGTCGACCTGCAGGCTTTGGCCTCCGAATTGTTCGGCGTCACCAAACTGTCCGGGCGCGGCAATCTCAACGTCTCGCTGGTGGCCTCGGGCGCCAGCCCGTTCGGCCTCGCGCTCCTCGCTCGACGGCACCGCCACCCTGACCGGCCATGACGGCGCGATCTACGGATTCAATGTCGAGCAATTGCTCAAGCGGCTGGAGCGCCGGCCGCTGTCCGGCGGCGGCAACTTGCGCCGCGGCACCACGCCCTACGACAAGCTCACCATCGCGGTGAAATTCAACGACGGCATCGCCACCGCCGAGGACGTCCGCGTCGAAGGCAAGGCGACGCGCCTGAGCCTGACCGGCACGGCCTCGGTGCCCGCGCGCGAATACGACCTGAAAGGCATGGCCAGCCTGACCTCGGCGCCGAATGCCCCGCCCGGCTTCGAACTGCCGTTCGTGGTGCAGGGCCCGTGGGACGATCCGCTTGATCTTCCCCGATCCGGAAAGCCTGATCCGCCGCTCGCCCGGTGCCGCGCCATTGCTCGAAGGCCTGAAGGACCGCAAGACCCGCGATGCGGTGAAATCGGTGCTGGACCGGATTACGGGCGGCGGTGCGCGAAGCCGGCGGCAGCGCCGAATGCGGCGGCGCCTGCGGGCGCGCCGGCTGCGGAGGCGGCGAAGCAGAATTCAGCGATTGCAATTTTGTCGGGCCGATTAGCGCAGCGTATTCCGCCGTTCAGCGACGAGTTAGCCGGGCAAGCGCATTCGGATATTGAACCAAGCTGATAGAGATATACGATCGTTTAACGTCTCATAATTGAGATATAAGTTCTTTCGGTGATTGCGTTTTGGAATGCCGAGGAAAGTAAACCGCAGGATCCCGCTCTGAGGGCAAACAAATTGCGAGGTCGCCGCACGTTTTGAAGGACTGCCTGATGTCCACTACTGACACGGAGCATTTTGTCGGCCGGGCTGAAACCGGAATGAAATGCGTGTGACCGCACCGTGGATGGTCAAAGTGGAACTACAGGGTTGCGACTGCACCGTTCCGCGAGGGAATTGCCTCGACGGGCTTTATCGGCACTGGCGACGGCCGCAGGGTGGCGTGGACCGAGCATTCCCATCAAGCATTGTGCAAGATTATGGGTTCCGAAATCAACCCATCGCTCCATCGTGCGGGCAAAGGAAATCACGATGACAATCCAGTTCGAAAAGCTGAAAGCCCGTCTGCTCGCCAACCCCAAGGTCAAGGCCGAGTATGACGCACTCGCGCCGGAGTTCGAGATTGCCGCCGAATTGCTGAGGGCTCGCCTGCGCGCGGGCCTGTCGCAGGCCGAACTCGCGGTCCGGATGGGCACCAGCCAATCCACGATCGCCCGGCTGGAAAATGGTCACACGCTGCCGACAACAAAAACGCTGCGCTACGCCGAGGCAACCGGCAGCAAGTTTCATGTGCGGCTATCGGCGGCTGATATGAATCATCGCGCATTCGGAGGTACCGACACATGCGCTCTTGCGATGTAGCCGTTCTGGGACTTGGGCTGATGGGCAGCGCGGCGCTCGATGCATTGCTGACGGCCGGCGTGAATGCCCTCGGCTTCGATCCGCTTGGTACCGGCGCAACCCGGGGCTCGTCGCATGGGTCCTGCCGGGTGTTCCGGCGCTTCAATTTCGAAAACGACAATTATACCGATCTGAGCGACGCGGCCCACGCAGGCTGGAAGCGCCTTGAAGCCGCCAGCGGTGAAGCGATTCTGATTCCGTGTCCGGTTCTCGAAGCAGGGATACCAAGTTCAAAACTGGTGTCAGGCTCGCGCGCGGCGGCGATCGCGAAAAAGCGCCCTGATCCGCTGCGCTCGGCCGAAGACGTCAACCGCGAATTTCCGGCGTTCGCCCTTCCGCCGGACTGGGATGTGGTCGTGCAGGACGGCGGCGCCATTTTGAAATCCGAAGTCGCGATGCGTATCCTGCGTGCCCGCGCGGGTGCACGTGTCATCCCGGAACCCGCGCAGTTCGAACAACGCAGGGATGGGGTGGTGGTGCGTACGAAAACGGAGGAGGTTCTGGCGCAGCGCGCCATTCTCGCTCTCGGCCCGTGGCTCGGCCACGCGCTGCCTGAAATTGCACCCGTGCTGAAAGTCACGCGGCAGGCCGTGGGATGGTTCAAGCCAGCCCGGCCCGAGACGGTGCATCCCGACCGGTTTCCGATCTTCATCCTCGAGCGCGGCCCTGATGATATGGTCTACGGCTTTCCGGATTTGAGAATCGCGGGGTGAAGGCAGCTCCCCACAATCACGGGCCGGAGGTGAGCGCCGAAGATTGGGAGCCTGCGGCTTCAGACGCTGAACTTTTGACAACCAGCAACGCCCTTTCCGAAGTTATCCCGGGCGCCGCGGGTCCTATCGTCGAGCGCGACATATGCCTCTACACCAATACCAGGCCGGCCGACCGCCGGCCGGACAATGGCGAGGAGTTCATCATCGATCGATGGCGGGACTCCCGCTTGATCGTCGCGTCGCCCTGCTCGGGCCACGGCGCCAAGTTTGCCCCGGCGATCGGGCAGAAGCTGGCACGCCTCGCGACCGATCCGTCCTACGACGTCGAACCCTTTTTCCAGCTATCCCGGTATTCGGCCGCCTGATCGCACTCTGGGCAAACGAGCGATCTGGCTATTCTACTCGGACGGGCAAATCAGTTGCTCGGGCGCGACTTGCCTGTCAAATCATTTTTTCTGATTTTCCGAAAATATTTCGCTTCGCAAATCACCCAAATCAAATCTATATCGCAATGCATCCCGTCCCACTCAGAGGGGCGTTGGCCAGCGTCACGAACGAGACGGGATGCGGTGGACGCGGCAGCGTCGGGCGTGAAACGCGATGGCAGGGCGGGTTTTGACCGTGAGCGATCGGCGGCACGCAGACGAACGGCGCTGAAGCGTACGGCAAAACCGTGTGGTCCTGGCATCCGTTGCTGATGTCAAATCGGCGGAGGTCGAGTTAGCCCAACCGGGTCTGACAAACCTTAATCCGCCGATGACGGTGACAGAGACGAATTCGTCGCCGGGGAGATCACGGCATAAGCCGTCAACCCTGCGCAGGGAAGGCCGGATGCTCTCCGCTGGACCTGTATGCTCGTGTGCGCACTTCTTGTGCATCTTGCACACGAGACCGCGGGTGCAGCGCGCACCCGGTCTTCCCTGCGCCCTCTCTTTTGGAGGGCAAGGAAATTTCTGGCAAAGCTCGGGCGCATCGCGCCGCGGGAGCGCAGAGTCATGATGTCATTGCGAGGAGCGCAGCGACGAAGCAATCCAGCTTCCTTCTCTGGGCAGCAAGCTGGATTGCTTCGCTTCGCTCGCAATGACGAACTAAGGCTGTTTGAAATTAAATCAGAACTACAGCGGCGCCGCGCTCTCGCCGCGCGCGCTGGTCAGCTTCGAGGCGAACGACGCCGCCACGATGACCACCGCGATCAGCGCCAGCACCAGCGTGCAGATGGCGTTGATCTCGGGCTTCACGCCGAGCCGCACTTCCGAATAGATCCGGATCGGCAGCGTCGCCGAGCCGGGGCCGGTGGTGAAACTCGCGATCACGACATCATCCAGAGACAGTGTGAACGCCAGCATCCAGCCGGCGGCGACCGCGGGCAGGATCAGCGGCAGCGTCACGGCAACAAACGCCCGCAGCGGATCGCAGCCGAGATCCATCGCCGCCTCTTCCAGGCTGCGGTCGAGCGAGCCCAGCCGCGACTGCACCACCACGGCGACGAAGCACATCGTCAGCGTGGTATGCGCGATCGTCACGGTCCAGAAACCGCGCTCGGCATTGAGCGCCACGAACAGCAGCAGCAGCGACAGCCCGGTGATGATCTCGGGCATCACCAGCGGCGCATAGAGCATGCCGGAAAACAGCGTGCGGCCCCTGAAGCGCTCGGCCGCGCGACAGCGCCACGGCGGCGAGCGTGCCGAGCAGCGTCGCCAACGTGGCCGAGGCCGCCGCCACCCGCAGACTCATCCAGGCCGCCTCCAGCATGGCGCGGTCGTTGAAAAATTCGACGTACCAGCGCAGCGACCAGCCGCCCCACACCGTCACCAGCCGCGAGGCGTTGAACGAATAGATCACGAGGATGACGATCGGCAGGTAGAGAAACGCGAGGCCGAGCGCGAGCGAGGTGATGTTGAAGGGGGAGAGTTTGTGGAAGCGCGGCATCAGCGAAACTGCACTCGCAGGTGAGCGCGCTGCTCTCCCTCCCCCCTTGCGGGGGAGGGTCGGGGTGGGGGTACAGCCACGAGCTCAGTGCTTGAGACCCCCACCCCCGACCCCTCCCCGCAAGGGGGAGGGGAGCAGGAGAGAGCTCGTGCTCGCGTATCCCACCCTCATCGCCCCGCCTCCAGCTGCCGGCGCTGCAGCCGGTCGTACAGCGCGAGCGGCGCCACCAGCAGCGACAGCAGCACCACCGCGGCGGCGGAGGCCACCGGCCAGTCCTTGTTGGTGAAGAATTCCAGCCACAGCGTCTGGCCGATCATCAGGGAATTGGAGCCGGCCAGCAGATCCGGAATCACGAACTCGCCGACGATCGGAATGAAGCACAGCAAGGCCCCGGCGCCGACGCCCGGCAGCGACAGCGGAAACGTCACCAGCCAGAACGCCTGGCGCGGCGAAGCGCCGAGATCGCCGGCCGCCTCCAGCAGCGCCGGCTCGATCTTGGCGAGCGTCGCGTACAGCGGCAGGATCATGAACGGCAGATAGGAGTAGACGATGCCGAGATACATCGCGCTGTCGGTGGACAGCCACACCACCGGCGTCGAGACCAGATGCAGCGCCAGCAGGATCTTGTTGAGCAGGCCGTCGTGCTGCAGGATGTTGATCCAGGCATAGATCCGGATCAGGAACGAGGTCCAGAACGGCACGATCACCAGCATCATCGCGATGCCCTGCCATTTCAGCGGCAGCCGCGCCATGCCGTAGGCGATGGGATAGCCGATCAAGCAGAATGATCGAGGTCGAGACCGCGGCGACCACGAGGCTGCGCAGATAGGACAGATGTAGAGATTGTCGGTCACCAGCAGCCGGAAATTATCCAGCGACAGTTCGGCGAAGGCCGCCTTGAGCGCGGCAAGGCCCAGCGTCAGGTCGAACACCGGCACATAAGGCGGCTGCGCGATCGCGGTCTGCGACAGGCTGATCTTGAGCACGAAGCCGAACGGCACCAGGAAGAACAGCACCATCCAGAGATAGGGCGCGATCGCCGCGATCCGCGCCGGTCTCGCGAAAATGCGGCGGGCGCTCATTGCTCCAGCACCACGCAATCGTCGGGCGCTGAACCACGCCACCACGCGCTGGCTCGCCTGGTAGGCGTCGATATCGAGCCGCGCGGTGTTGGCCATCGACGAACGCACCACCGCGCCGGAGTCGAGCTTCACCTTGTAGGTGGTGAGGCCGCCGAGATAGCTGACATCGGTGACGATGCCGTCCAGCCGGTTGATGGCGCGGGCATTGTCGGCGTCGGTCACCGGGCCGCGCCGCGACAGCTTTACCTTCTCGGGACGGATCGCGACGCAGACATTGGCTTTGGTGACCGGCTGGCGCGGCTCCGCGACATAGATCGTTCCGGCGTCGCGCGTCGCGATGGTCAGACGAGGCGCCATCATGAGCCGGCTGCTCGCGCTCGGCTCGATCTGTCCCTCGAAGATATTGATGTCGCCGACGAACTCGGCGATCCAGCGCGATCGCCGGCGCCTCGTAGAGCTCGCGCGGGGTCGCGACCTGTTCGAGCCGGCCGCCATCCATCACGCCGATGCGGTCGGCCATCGTCATCGCCTCTTCCTGGTCGTGGGTGACGATGATGAAGGTGGTGCCGAGCCGCCGCTGCAGCTCCATCAATTCGGCTTGCGTGCTCTCGCGCAGCTTCTTGTCGAGTGCCGCCAGGGGCTCGTCGAGCAGCAGCACCTGCGGCCGCCGCGCCAGCGAGCGCGCCAGCGCCACGCGCTGCTTCTGGCCGCCGGAGAGCTGATCGGGCTTGCGCTTCTCGAGGCCCTCGAGCTTGACCAGCGCCACCAGTTCGGCCACCCGCGTCTCGATTTCGGCGGCCGGCATGCCGGCGCGCTTCAGCCCGAACGCGATGTTGTCGCGCACGGTGAGATGGGGAAACAGCGCGTAGTTCTGGAACATCATGTTGACCGGGCGCTGGTGCGGCAGCACCGGCGCGATGTCCTTGCCGTCGAGCAGGATGCGGCCCTCGTCCGGCGTCTCGAAGCCGGCGAGCATGCGCAACAGCGTGGTCTTGCCGCAGCCGCTCGGGCCCAGCAGCGCGAAAAACTCGCCGGCCCTGATGTCGAGCGACAGCCGGTCCACCGCCTTGAAGGCACCGAATTTTTTCACCACCGCGTCGATGCGCAGCAGCGGAATCCCGGTCGCCTCCATCTGTGGTTCGCCCGTCGATGTTCCCCAGCCATGTCGCCAGTAGTACACGGATGGCAGGCCAGCGCGCAACGCCGCGCCTACGCCGGCGCGCAGGCATCGCTGCCTGATCACACCCCGCCTGGTGCGACGTAGCAGTACACATGAAAGCTCGGGCTCAGGAAGATGACCCCGTGACCGGTCGGATTCGACTGGTCGTATTTCAGCTTGTGGTTGGGGACGACGATCCGGGTGCCGATATCGACATGCTTGCGGCGCAGCGGCTCGTCGGGCCTGGGGTCGGTGATGATGGCGACGTATTTGTCGCCATCGACTTCAAACGAGTCCGCCCAATAGGCGTCGGATTCGCCGCAACAGGAAACGGCGGGGTTATCGGGCTGCATCAGCGCCTTGTACCATTCGCGTATCCGCGAATCTCCGGATCTCCCATTGCCCGAGGTCGCGGGCCTCAGCTACGCACATCAAGCAACCGAACGCTGCACCAAGGACGAGGCGTTGCATTGCCGCACTCCTGAGTTATTTCAGCCGGCGTATGCAAAGCAATGTTCGTGCCGCGAATCAGCGCGCTGTGGTATTCTCCGCGGAAGGAATCGAGCGTGGTTGCGGCGGCGAGCTCGGCTTGCACGCGCTTAGTGGTGTTCGCTTCGCGTTACGCCGTCGCCATGAACGCCGCCAGCGCGTCGCGATCCGCAGCCGCCATGGTCAGGCCGAGTTTCGAACGCCGCCACAGGATGTCGTCGGGGAACCGCGCCCATTCGTGCCGCATCAGATAGCGCACCTCGGCGCCGTCAGTTCCGCGCCAAAGGCCGGACCGAGTTCGTCACGGCTTTTGGCCTCGCCGAGCACCTCCTTGAGACGCGAGCCATAGGCCGCGACCAGGCGCTGCGCCTCCGCCTCGGTCAGA
Organism: uncultured Alphaproteobacteria bacterium; assembly: GCA_963742695.1. Lineage (GTDB taxonomy): Bacteria > Pseudomonadota > Alphaproteobacteria > Rhizobiales > Xanthobacteraceae > Bradyrhizobium. The sequence continues at coordinate 28,144 of CAVUNF010000010.1, read as the reverse complement.
AACCGCCAGCGCTCGCGCGCCGCCTCGACCTCGTCGTCGAACCGCTTCCAGGCAAAATCGCCGCCCGGCAACGCTGCCTTCGCGGTCCAGCGCGGCGACATCGGATAGAACGGCGTGAGCCGGGACACCGCGCGTTCGGCGCGCAGCCGCGAGGTCGTGATATCGCCGCCGAAGATCGTCAGCAGCGGCGCCTTGCCGCGCCTGGCATCGAACGCCAGCGCGCCGTCCCGCGCGTTGCGCTGGCGTGCGGGGTCCATCACCGTGTTGACGCCGGAAACGGTCCTGACCACGTCGGACGGTTCGACCCGCTCGCGAAAATAGCGGTTGGCCGCGTCGCACAGATACGCGACATCGCTTGCCGCCATCGCGACCACCGCGGGATCGCCCTTGAAGGCGTGCCCGACGGAGCCGATCAGGGTGAAATCGCGCTGATACGGACTGGCGAAAATCAGCCGCCGGTCATGGTTCTGGAACACATAGACATTGTCGCTGTCGAACAGGCGCCTGACGATGATCTGGCTGATCTGGGTGACGCCGACGCGCGGCGGCGGCATACGCAACACGGTTTCCGCGACCGAGGCGGTCCAGGCGCCTGACGCGTTGGCCAGCGCCCTTGCCGTGATCACCTGGCGATGGCCGCGATCGATCGTCACCAGCCGCCAGATGTCGAGCCGGTCGGCGCGAACGCAGCGCGCGCCGGTGCGGATGTCGGCGCCCCGCTCCGCGGCATCGACGGCATTGGCGATCACCAGCCGCGAATCGTCCACCACGCAATCGGAATATTCGAACGCGGTGCCGAACGGCCGCTTCAGCGCGTTGCCGATCGGATGGTGCGTGACATCGACCGTGGCGGAGGCCGGCAGGTCGTTGCGCGCGGCCAGGCGGTCGTACAGCAACAGCCATGCCCGCAGCAGCCATGACGGGCGCTCGTCGGAATGGGCGGGGATCGCAAAGCGCATCGGGCGCACCAGATGCGGCGCAATCCTGAGCCAGATGTCGCGCTCGGCCAGCGCCGCCCGCACCCGGAAGAACGCCCTGCGCTCCAGTATCGCGAGATCGCCGTGGATCAGCCGCGGCGAGGCCGAGGACGCGCCGCCGCCGAGGTCGCCCTGTTCCAGCAGGATCACCCGCAGGCCGCGTCCGGCGGCGTCGCGCGCAACGCTGACGCCGTTCAAGCCGCCGCCGATGATTGCAAGGTCGTAGTCCGCCATGCGACAGCTATAGCGTTTTCGAGCGAAGGGGATACCGGTTCGCGTCAAGAAAACGCGTCAAAACGAAAATGCCTAGCCGGTCTTGCGCGCGGGCTCGATCGCATCGGCGCTGCGGCCGACCAGCACGGCGTACTGCCCGATCGGCGCGGGCCTGCCGATGAAATAGCCCTGCACCGCGTCGCAGCCCACGTCGGCCAGGAAGCCGAGCTGTTCCTGGGTCTCGACGCCCTCGGCCACGATCGACATTTCGAGGCCGTGGCCAAGGCCGATCACCGCGCGCACGATCGCCGCCGATTGCGGGTTGCGCCCGAGATTGATGACAAAGGCGCGGTCGATCTTGATCTTGTCGAACGGGAACGCCTGCAGATAGCTCAGCGAGGAATAGCCGCTGCCGAAATCGTCCATCGAAATGCGCACGCCGAGCGCCTTCAGCCGCCGCAACAGCGCCAGACCGCGATCGAAATCCTCGATCAGCACGCCTTCGGTGATTTCAAGCTCGAGCCGGTCCGGCGCGAGGCCGGTTTCGAGCAGGATCGAATGCACGAGGCCGACGAGGTCGCCGTGCATGAACTGCGCCGGCGACAGGTTGACCGCGATCTGCAGCGGCAACGGCCATGACGCCGCCTCCCGGCAGGCTTCGCGCAAAATCCATTCGCCCATTTCGACGATCAGGCCGCTTTCTTCCGCGAGCGGGATGAAATCGCCCGGCGGAACGAAGCCGCGCACCGGATGCAGCCAGCGCGCCAGCGCCTCGAATCCGATGACTTCGCTGGACGCGACGGTATGGCGCGACATCGCCTGCGGCTGATAATGCAGCGACAGTTCGCCGTTCTTGATCGCGAGCGAGAGATCCTGATGCAGCACGCGGCGATCGCGAATCTGCTGGTCCATCTCCGGTTCATAGAGGCTGATCGAGCCGCGCGATTTCGCCTTGGCGCGGAACAATGCCGCGCCGGCATTGGCAAGCAGCGAGGCGGCGTCCAAGCCGTTGTGCGGAAACACCGAGATGCCGGTGGTGACGCCGATGCGAACCGTCTTGCCGTCGATCAGGAACTCGATCGCCAGCGCCTCGGCGAGTTGCTCGGCCAGCATCATGCCGGCGGTCGGTTGCTTGCCGTCGATGATCAGTCCGAACTCGTCGCCGGAGAGCCGGGCCACGACGCCGCCGCGCGCGGAATTCTGGATACGGCGCGCCACCTCGATCAGGAGCTTGTCGCCGACCGCATGGCCGAACACGTCGTTGATTTCCTTCAGGCCGTCGAGGTCGACCGACAGCACGGCGAATTCCTCGTCGGTGCCTTCGCAGGCCTCGATCATCTGCGCCAGCGCCTGCAGGAACGCCGCGCGGTTCGGCAAGTCGGTCAGGCCGTCATGATAGGCCATGTGCGCCATGCGCGACTCGGTCTGGCGGCGGTCGGTGACGTCCTCGTGGGTCTTGATCAGATATTGCGGCTCGCCGGCATCGTCGAGCACCGTCATGCGGCGCGTCAGGAACAGCCGCAGGCCGTCCTTGGTCCAGATCGGGTGTTCTTCGGTGAGCAGGCCGCGCTTCTTGATCGCCGCCTCGTCGCGCGCGATGATCAGCTTGGCCTCTTTCGGATTGAAGATATCCGCGGCGGTCAAGCCGGTGGCATCCTCGCGGCGGCGGTTGAGGATGGTCTCGGCGCTGCGATTGGCAAGCAGATATCGTCCGTCGCTGACGTTTTCGACGATCAGCGAGACCGGAATGTTGTCGACCACCAGTTCGAGAAACTTCTTGGTGCTTTCCAGTTCCTCGGAAAGCGACCTGCGGTCGGTGACGTCGTCGAACAGCGCGATCAGGAATTCGGGCCGGTTCTGGTGATCGCGCGCGATCACCCGGGTGCTGGCGAGCACGCGCTTCTTCGAACCGCGCTCGACCATGAATTCGTTGCGGAACTGACCTTCGACCGAGTTGAGCGCCGCCTGGTCTGCCGCTTCGATGCTGGCCGCGGTCTCCGGCCGGAAGATTTCGTCGGCGCGTTTGCCGACGATCTTGTCGCGGGAAAAACGCGAGAAGCGCTCGAATGCGCGGTTGGCGAAAATGTAGCGGCCGTCTTCGATGCTCTTGGCGGCCACGCATACCGGGACATTGTCGAGCACCGATTCCAGGAACTGCTTGGTCGATGCCAGTTGCCGCGAAAGCGTGCGCTGCTCGCTGCAATCCTCATGGGTCGCGACCGAACCGCCGTTCGGCAGCGCAAAATATTTCACCAGGACCGATCGGCCGCCGGGCAGTTCGGTGACGAAGCCTCCCGGGGTGTCACCAAGGCGGTAGAAATCCTCGACGCTGATGTTGAGCATGCCGCGCTGGCGCCGCAGCTCCAGCAGTTCCGGCCCGGTCATGTTTCGGGGAATGTCGGAACGCGGCAAGCCGTAGATTTCGAGATAGCGATCGTTGCAGAACACGATCCGCCTTTGCGGATCCGTCATGACCACGCCATGGCTGAGGTTGTTCAGGGCGGAGCTGACAAAGGCGTTTCTGCGCAGCTGCGATCGCTTGACCTTGCGCAGCGCCGAAAGCACCCACAGCGCGACCGCAACGAGAAAGGACACCGCCACGACGCCGCCGATCAGGATTTCCCAAACGACAATGGGGTCGGCCGAGCCGACATAGCTGGTTGGCGCGAAGTTATTGGATGCGGCCCAGGCGTTCCCGAACGGCGCAACGGCGGCGAGCAGGCACACGACTGCCAGCGCAGGAATCAATCCCTTGCCGCCTGCCTGCCAATTCTTGCCAGCCATCAGTCACCCGCGGATTTCTGCGCCGGAGTGTCTGGCTTGACGGGTTTGGATCGGGTAAACGCGTACCCGTGCAACCCGAAAATGTGACTTAAATTACGGCAATTGCCCTGACATGATTAATGCTTCACTAACAACGTCAGGGCTATCCGGGGCTGTTCGAAAACATTATCCCGAACAAGGCGATAGTATGAGCACGCCCAACCCTGTCGAGCGCCGGCGCATGCCGGCGGGCGGCGAGCCGATTAGCCAGCAAGCCCGGATCTGAAGCCGCGAATGGACAAGGTTGAGTGCGTCGTCATCGGTGCGGGGGTGATCGGTCTTGCGGTCGCGCGGCGGCTGGCGCAGGCCGGCCGCGAGGTGATCGTGCTGGAGGCGGCCGAAGGCATCGGCACCGTCACCTCGTCGCGCAACAGCGAGGTGATCCACGCCGGCATCTATTACAAGGCCGGCAGCCTGATGGCGCAGATGTGCGTCAGCGGCAAGCGTGCGCTGTATCAGTACTGCAGTGACCACGGCATTCCGCATCGCAATTGCGGCAAGCTGATCGTCGCGACCACGCCGGCGGAAACCGCAAAACTGCAATCGATCAGGGCGCACGCCGAAGCCAATGGCGTGCTCGATCTGCAAACGCTTTCGGGCGATGCGGCGCGCGCGCTGGAGCCGGCGCTGAACTGCGAGGCCGCCCTGCTCTCGCCTTCCACCGGCATCGTCGACAGCCACGCCTTCATGCTGGCGCTGCGCGGCGACGCCGAGGATGCGGGCACCGCCTGCGCCTTTCATGCCCCGTTGCTGCGCGCCAGAGCCGCCTCGGATCGAATCGAACTCGACGTCGGCGGCGACGCGCCGATCTCGATTGAATGCCGGCTTCTGGTCAATGCCGCGGGACTCGGCGCTCCCGCCGTCGCACGCAGTATCGACGGCATGCCGCTCGACCGGATACCGCCGGCCTATCTCGCCAAGGGAAACTATTTCAGCTGCAGCGCGCGGGCGCCGTTTTCGCATCTGATCTATCCGGTGCCGGAGCCCGGCGGGCTCGGCGTCCACCTCACCCTCGATATGGCCGGACAAGCCCGGTTCGGCCCTGACGTGGAATGGGTCGAGGCCATCGACTACGCCGTCGATGCCTCGCGCGCGGAAAGATTTTATCCGGCGATCCGCCGATACTGGCCGACGCTGCCGGACGGCGCGCTGATGCCGAGCTATTCGGGAATTCGACCGAAGATCGTGCCGCCGGCGGTGGCGGTGCAGGATTTCATGATCCAGGGACCGCAACACCATGGCGTCGGCGGGCTGATCAATCTGTTCGGGATCGAGTCGCCGGGGCTGACGTCATCGCTGGCGATCGCCGATCATGTCGGCGAACTTGCAGGGGTGTGAGCGGTCGTTGTGTGAGCGGTCGTTGCCGCGCCGCGCCCGCCAACGGGCGATTGCGCCGCATCGCGCACCCTTGGGGTGAGCGCAGTAGCGCTCATCCCGCGATGACAACAGTATTTGAAAGCCTGGGTGTGGCGAAAGCTAGTGCAGCGTTTCGCTGGCGTGTCGCAGCCGCTCGATTTCGTCCTTGACCATCAATTTCCGGCGCTTCAGTTCGACAATTTGCAGGTCGTCCGTTGAAAGGTGGACGAGAGCTTCGTGCAATTCGTTTTCGAGGATCTTGTGTTTGCGTTCCAGTTCAACGAGATGCGCCTGAATTGCCATACGAAACCTCCTCGGTTGGATGAGACTTCAACTTCGATCCGGACGACCAAGTGTACACGACTTGCCGAATCTGTCGATGGAAATTGGGAATCGAACTCTGATATTTCCGCGTCATGTGTAACCAATCGTGAGTAAGGGAACCCGGCCGGTATCCCGTACCCGACCGCCCTCGGCGAATGGTTCCGGGGCGTATCGCCGGGTTGGAAAAGCCGGCCCGGGAAACCCATGATTCCAGTGGAGCTTCGGCCAAGGTCTGGCGAAGGGGCGGCAGGCGAAAGAAAGCTGGAAGATTCTAAACCGCGACACCGGCTTGCGGAGCGGGCCCGCAAGGACGATATTCCCCGAGCGGCTTCCACAACCTTTCGCAATCTCATCGCGTTTTTCAGCTAACATACACCATGACCGACGAAGATGAGCGCGAACTCGCATCCGAGCTCGCACGGCTGCAGCAGGAACACCGCGATCTCGACGCGGCGATCGATGCCCTGCATCATTCCCCCGCGCCGGATTTGTTGCGGCTGCAGCGGCTGAAGAAGCGCAAGCTGCAATTGCGCGACCGCATCTCCTTCATCGAAGACCAGATCACGCCTGATATCATTGCGTAAGATCCGTCATTCCGGGGCGCGGAGCGAACCCGGAATCTCGAGATTCCCCAGTGCGCAATTGCGCACCTGAGGTCTGGTCCTTTGGACCATCCCGGAATGACAATTTTGAACTCACCCGCCGCCCGTTACCTCCCGCAGCACACCCGTCACCTGCACCGGGCTGTATGGCTTTGGCAGAAACCGCCCGCCTTCGGGCAAATCCGCGTCCGCGATATGGACCCGGCCGGAGGTCGCGACGATCTTGATCGGAGGCCAGCGGCCTCTGACTGCGCGGGCGAGCTTCAACCCGTCCATGGAGCCCGGCATCTGGATATCGGTAAATACCACGGTGACGTCGGTGCGGACTTGCAGAATTTCGATCGCTTCATCGGCATTGCCCGCTTCGAGCACCTCGAAGCCGGCGGCCTCGATCATGTCGACCGCATCCATCCTCAGCAGCAACTCGTCCTCGACGATCAGCACCACGGGTCTTTTGAAATCTGAAAGACCCATCCAAATTCTCCCTGCGAATACCCCTTAAGCGCCGGAAATTGTTTTCGTTCCGCCCTCGGTTTCGAACCGGCCGGCGCGGCGGAGACCAACCCTCGTCATCCCCTTCAGGCGATGCGTTGTGGAAATCGGTAACCGCGTTCGCCGGAGCCACTTGACTCCACTAGAACAAAAGAAGAACATTATAGCAGTCGCCTCTCACCATTTCCGGGGATTTCGCCATGTCCGAAGCTTCTTCCTTGTCCGATACCAGCCGTTACGAGCAGGCCTGCGACCAGGCGATCGCGATGTGCGACGGCAACATGCGCAGCACCATCAAGGCGCTCATCATGGCGAACGAATATCTGGAGGCGGAATTGCAGGAATTGCAGAGCGCGGTCGAATGCGGCTGCGCACCGGCAAGATCGCCGCAAGTCGAGAGCGACGCCGCCTGATCGTCAAACCTGGAGCGAGACAATGGCCGACGTCACCTATTATGTCGCGCTGCCGTTCCTGCAGGACGACACCGGCTCGCCGGTCGCAGGCGCGGCGGAAGAATGCCAGAGTTCGTCAGGAGCGTTACGGCGCGCCGAGCTGTTGTCCAGGGCCGCCGGCAGCGTCGGCGCGGTCGCCTTCAGCCGCACCGGCGATCCCATGATCGGCGAATTCGGCGACGCTCAGGTGCTGAGAAAATTCGGCGACGTGCCGGACGATCTGAGCGGGCTGTAACAACCTATTCGCTCGCATCATCGCAATTCGCGAAAGAAGGCGCGGACTTCGTCGGCGAGCAGCTCCGGTTGTTCCAGCGCTGCGAAATGCCCACCCTTGGGCATGACGCTCCAGCGCCTGATATCGGTGAAGACGCGCGCCGCGGACGCACGCGGCGGTTTGGCGATCTCGCGCGGGAATTGCGCGTAGCCGGTGGGCACCGAAATGGTGTCACCGGCGGGCAGCATCACCGAGCCGTGAAGCCGGGCATAGTAAGGCCAGAACGACGAGCCGATCGCCCCGGTAAACCAGTAGAGCGCGATGTTGGCGAGCATGCGGTCGCGGCTGATCGCGCTCTCGACGTCGCCGCCGCAATCGGACCAGGCGCGGAATTTCTCGACGATCCAGGCGGCAAGTCCGGCAGGCGAATCCGTGAGACCGAAGGCGAGCGTCTGCGGACGTGTCCCCTGGATCGACTGATAACCGGATTCTTCCCGCATCCACTGGCCGACTTCGCTCAGATAACGCCGCTCCTCCTCGTTCGGATTGGGAAAGGCGGAAGCATCGCGGCCCGCGGCCAGCATCAGGTTGAGGTGAATGCCGATCATCCGCTTCGCATGCGCATAGCCGAGCCGGCTGGCAATCGCGGCGCCCCAGTCGCCGCCTTGTGCGGCAAAGCGGTCATAGCCGAGCACGTCATGCATCAAGGCGGCGACGCAATCCGCCATTTCGGGAACGCCGAACCGCTTTTGGCCGGGCTGGAAAGAAAGACCATAGCCCGGCAGCGACGGCGCCACCACGGTGAAGGCATCGCGCGCATCGCCGCCGAAGCGCGCGGGATCGGTGAGGCGCGGAATAATATCGAGAAATTCGAACACCGAGCCGGGCCAACCGTGCAACAGCAGCAGCGGCATCGGGTCGGGTCCGACACCGGGCACATGCAAATAGTGAAGGTCGATGCCGTCGAGCGGAACACGAAATTGCGGAAAGGCGTTCAGCGCGGCTTCCTCTGCCCTCCAGTCGAAATCGTTGCGCCAGTATTCGGTGAGCCCGCGGAGATAGCTGACATCGGTGCCATAGGCCCATGGCTCACCCGGCGCCTGGTCAGGGAAGCGCGTGCGGGCAAGCCGGTCGCGAAGATCTGCGATGTCGGCGTCCGGGACGCGAAGCGTGAACGGAGTGGGTTTGATGCTCATGATTCTGCTCGCCCGGTTGGACAGACCACGCAGTTTCTAGAAACGCTCAGCAGCCGTCCAGCGGCGCAATCCGCTTGTCAGGGGAGCGCATCTGCATATCACCGCTCGTGCCGCCGTTGCGCCTTGCGGACATACATCGCGCTGTCGGCCGCTTCCAGCGCGCGGCCGGCTTCCGCATGCGGGCCGAGGATCGCGACCCCTGCGGATGCGCCCGCCGTGACGGTGCGGCCGCGAAAGCGGAATGTGAGCCGGTCGATGGCTTGTTCCAGCGAAGCCGCCTTGGCGTGAGCGTCGGTTTCGCTGAGATTCCACAACAGCAGCGCGAACTCGTCGCCGCCGAGCCGCCCGATCACATCGGAGGAGCGTATCTGGCGCAACAGCGCGGCCACGATGGCTTTCAGCACCTGATCGCCCGCGGCGTGCCCGAAGGCGTCGTTGATCGGCTTCAGGCGATCGACGTCGAGCACGATCAGCGCACCGCTCGCGTGATAGCGCTTGATGTAGGCGATCGAGCGGTTGAGTTCGCGCTCAAAACCGCGACGGTTGGGAATACCCAGCAGGAAGTCGGTATCGGCGGACGCCTGCAGTTCCTCGATTCGCGCCAGCGCCTGCGCCAATTGGGTCCTGAGCCGGCGTACCCTCGATTTGGTGTCATCCGGCGGCACTGGCGGCCGGGGCCGACGGCCGGGGCGCAGATGCGCGCGCTTTGACCGATTTGGCGGACTTTGGCGCAGCCTTGCGGCCCGTTACACCGGTTTTGCGGCGCTTTGCGGCCCCTGCGGCGGTGGCCCTGGTTTTCTTTTTCATGGGCATCTCTCAGAAGGCTTGCCGGGATTCACCAAGACAGGATAGTCCATTCCGGACCCCTTGCCACGCCTTGCCGAACTTTGGGCCGATCCTATAATCCGGCCTATGTTTTTGGATTCCCGAAAAGAATTGACCGTATGCCCGCGCCTGTAGCCATTATCATGGGAAGCCAGTCGGACTGGGAAACCATGCGCCATGCCGCCGAAACGCTCACCGCGCTGGGCGTCGGCAGCGAGCAGCACATCGTTTCGGCCCACCGCACCCCGGACCGGATGTTCGCCTTCGCCAGGGGCGCCAAGGCGGCCGGCTTCAAGATCATCATCGCCGGCGCCGGAGGTGCCGCGCATCTGCCGGGCATGACCGCGTCGCTGACGGAACTTCCGGTGTTCGGCGTCCCCGTTGAATCGAAGGCGCTGTCCGGCATCGATTCGCTCTATTCCATCGTCCAGATGCCCGCCGGGGTTCCGGTCGGAACGCTGGCGATCGGCAAGCCCGGCGCCATCAACGCCGCCCTGCTCGCCGCCAGCGTGCTCGCGCTGAGCGATGCGGCGCTGGCCGGCAGACTTGCCGCCTGGCGCAAGCAGCAGAGCGCGGCGGTGGCCGAGCGCCCGGAGGGATCTGCGTGAAGGCGTCCAAACAGGTGAAGCTGAAGCCCGGCGACACCATCGGAATTCTCGGCGGCGGACAATTGGGCCGGATGCTGGCGATGGCGGCGGCGCGCCTCGGCCTGCGCTGCCAGGTGTTTTCGCCGGACCCGGACTCGCCGGCTTTCGACGTGGTGCTGAATGCGACCTGCGCGGAATATGCCGATGTCGAGGCGCTGGAACTGTTCGCCAACGACGTCGACGTCATCACCTATGAATTCGAGAACGTGCCGGCCGCCACCGCGATGATCCTCGGCGGCGCGGCGTCCGGTGCTGCCCGAGCACAAGATCCTGGAAACCACCCAGGATCGGCTGGCGGAAAAGGATTTCGTCAAACGGCTGGGCATCGGCACCGCCGATTACGCCGAGGTGTCGTCGGCGGCAGCACTGCGTGACGCGATCGCGCACATCGGCCTGCCGGCCGTGATCAAGACCCGCCGCTTCGGCTATGACGGCAAGGGCCAGGCGATCATCCGCGACGGCGACGATCCGGACCAGGTCTGGGAGGACCTCGCCACCAAATCCGCCATCCTCGAGGCCTTCATTCCGTTCCAGTGCGAGATCTCGGTGATCGCCGCGCGCTCGGCCGAGCGGCCAGGTCGAATGCTTCGACGTCACCGAAAACGAACATCGCGACCACATCCTGAAAATCTCGCGGGCGCCGGCTGCGATCTCCGATGCGCTGGCGGCACAGGCGCGCTCGATCGCGGAAAAGATCGCCGGCGCGCTGGAATATGTCGGCGTATTCGCGGTCGAGATGTTCGTGGTGGCAGGCGCCGGCGGGCCGACGCTGCTGGTCAACGAGATCGCGCCGCGGGTGCACAATTCCGGGCACTGGACGCTCGACGGCGCATCGATTTCGCAGTTCGAGCAGCACATCCGCGCCATCGCCGGCTGGCCGCTCGGCAAGCCGGTCCGTCATGGTCCGGTCGTCATGACCAATCTGATCGGGGACGACATCAACGGCTATGAGCAGTGGCTGACGGTTCCAGGCGCGACCGTGCATCTTTACGGCAAGGGCCCGCCGCGGCCGGGCCGGAAGATGGGGCATGTGACGCAGGTCGGGGTCGAGCCGCCAAAAACCGGCTGATCGGGACCAAAAAGCGCCGATTTGGCCTCGCAAAACCGGCGCGATGACGCTCGCGCAGGTGGACATTCCCGGCTTTGTCTGATACATCCGCGCGCTCAGGGTTAAGGGCTAGGCCTTTCGCCAGCCGTTTGCCTTACCAGAATTCCAATCCGATCAATGGAAAGAGGATGCCGCGTGCAGGTTCTCGTTCGCGATAATAACGTCGATCAAGCCCTCAAGGCGCTGAAGAAGAAGATGCAGCGCGAGGGTATTTTCCGCGAGATGAAGCTCCGCGGCCATTATGAAAAGCCCTCCGAGAAGAAGGCCCGTGAAAAGGCCGAAGCCGTGCGCCGCGCGCGCAAGCTCGCCCGCAAGAAGCTGCAGCGCGAAGGCCTGCTGCCGATGAAGCCGAAGCCGGTGTTCGGCGCCGGTCCCGGTGCGGAACGTGGTGGTGCTGGCGGCGGCCGTGGCGGCCCAGGCGCCGGTCCGCGCGGACCGCGCTGAGCAACCGAGAAGTTTCCGGATTTGAATTCGATGACGCGGGCCCTGGTGCCCGCGTCATTTTTTTGCCATGCATCCTGCGATGCGGCGGGCTACCAATGCTGCGTCAGCCGCAAGAGTATGTTTGCACGTATGGCCCCTCTTGTTCCCTATCGCCACTGCCGGAGCTTTGCGACTTGGCCGGCGCGCGCTGGTGCCGGTCGCGTTGATCGCGATCGCGCTGTGCGGTTGCTCGTTCGATCTGGGATCGTTGTCGCCGACGACCGAGAAGGAAACGCCGCCGAAGGCGGCCTCCAGCCGGCACCGACGCGCCGGCCCACACCGCGCGCGGCCAGGCGCTGGCGCGATCGGGAAAACCCGAGGAGGCGCTTGCCGATTCGACCGCGCGATCACGATCGATCCGCATCACGCGGAGGCGCTGTACAGCCGCGGCCTGCTCCATCAGAACCAAAAGCAGCATCTGCAGGGCGATCGACGATCTGACGTCGGCCAACGGCCTGACGCCGCAGCGGGCCGAACCGTTGCTGGCCCGCGCCATCAGCTACCTCGCGTTGGACATGATCAAGGAAGCCGCCGCCGATCTCGACGAAGCCGCGCAGGCCGACCCGCAGAACGCCCAGATCTGGACCACAAGGGGACTTGCCTATGAACGCCTCGGCGACAAGACCAAGGCCGCCGACTCATACGGCCGCGCCATCGCCATCCGCCCCAAGGATGACGCCGCGCGAAGCGGCCTTGCGCGGGTCGGCGGCAAGGCCGGATAGCCGGCCCTCGCTACGATGGCGATGCGTTTGAACTATCTCGGGATTACCGAGTGAAACATCGATTTCGCCTCGACAGCATGTCTTCGGCAACGCTGGTGTGGTCTCGCCCTGACAGCCCCACGCCCTCGGCGCGCAGATCGAGCGGCGGCCGCGCAGGAATGTCGGCCGGCGGCGTCGGGCGGCGCGGATCGTCGATCCGCGCAGCGGCTGCATATGGCGGCCTCATCGGCGACGATCCGGCGTCGGATCGAATGTCTCGGCCGTGCGGCGTGGAGACCATGATCGGCGGCGGCAGCGGCCGAACCGCCGGCGCCAACACGATCGCGGCGGTTCCGGGATCCGGGAGCATCCGGGATGCGAGACGCATCCGGGCTGCGGGACGCATCCGGAACGCGCGCGGCTTCCTGCGCCCGCGGCGAACCGTCTTTGGCGCCGCGCAGGCGCTCGATCGCCGCGCGGGCGAGATCGTTGGCGTCGCGGCGCTCTTCCGGCGCAGCCGCAGCCTCGACCGGCGGAGCAGGATTGGGGCGGCGACCACCGGCACGACGGCGGAGCAGGGCGCGACAGGCTGCGCCGGAGACGGCACGGCCTTGGCAATCGCCTTCTCGCGCGGCGCCGGCTGATGCCGCCGCGTCTCGGCCGGGATGCTCGCAGTCTCGCCAGGCCTGTCGGCCTTATCCTTGTCGGCGGATTCTCCCTGGCGGCGGATTTCTCGGCCGGCTTTTCGACCGCCGATTTGTCGACAACGGCCTTTTCCGAGATGCCCTTCGCCCTGACACCGGCGTCGGGGATGTTGGCGATGTCGGCGGAGGTTTCGCGCGGCTTTGCTTCGTTCTTGGCTTCGGCCTTTGCCGGTTCGGGAGCGCCCTTGGCTTCGGCCTTCGGATCGGCCGTCGACACCGCTGCTGCGACCGGCGCGTTCGCTGCGGGCTTGGCGACGATGTAATGATTGACGATGTAGGCCCCGATGACGGTCGCCGCCACCGAGGGCAATATGTCCACCACAAATTTCGTAAGGTACTTTTTCAGCATTCCGGCACTCCCCGCGGCGATTTTGATGCGGGAACTTTGAGGCGCATTGAGGGATCAACTGCGACAGATCGGTGGCAATTGGCCGATCTTGCTGGAGCGCCTCGAATTACAGCAGTTTCGGCTCACCGAACGCCGGTCGGCCGCTGCTCGGACCGTGGGATCGCCGGGAACTGGCGCGCGATGCTTACGGCTTCAGCTCGACTTCCAGGAACACGATTTCGGTCGTGGTCTCGTTGAGCACGTCGTGTTCGACGCCGGCCTTGCGGAAATAGGATTTTCCGATCGCGAGCTGCGCCTTGGAGCGCTCCCCGCTTGGGCGCCACGATGGTCATTTCGCCCGAGGTCATGGGAACGATGACGTAATCCATTTCATGGATGTGATGACCGGTCGCGCTGCCCGGCGCCAGCCGCCACTCGGTGACGCGGACTTCCGCGGTGTCGACCTGAACATCCGATTTGGCGCTGATCATCGTCTTTTCTCCAGTCAGACGTCCAAGATCACGGCACGAACACCATGAACACGAATACCGCAAACACCACCAGGTGAACCAGCCCGAACAGGATGTTGGTGCGGCCGGTGCCGAAGGTGAGCATGCTCAGGATGAACGTCAACAGCAGCAGCACCATGCTCCTGCGGCATTGAGCCCAAGCACCAGTTGCTTGTCCAGCGCGTAGGCGGCGACCGCGACCGCCGGAATCGTCAGCCCGATGGTCGCCAGCGACGAGCCCAGCGCCAGATTGATGCTCTTCTGCAGATCGTTCTTGCGGGCGGCCGATATGGCGGCGACGCTTTCCGGCAGCAGGATCAGCAACGCCACCAGCACGCCCGCAAAGGCCGGCGGCGCGCCGATCCGCGCGGTGGCGACATCGACCACCAGCGAGAATTTCTTCGCCAGCAGCACCACCGCCAGCAGCGAGACCAGCAGCAGCACGATGCTCAGGACCAGCATCCGGTTCGGACGTCGTCCGCTCGCCGTGGTCGCCGGCGCTGCCTTCACTGATGAAGTAATCGCGATGCCGGATGGTCTGGGTATAGAGAAACACCCCGTAGAGAATGATGGTGACGACACTGACGAAGCCAAGCTGGGCCGCCGAATAGACCGGCCCCGGCGTGGTCAGGTGTAATTGGGCATGATCAGCGTGATGGTCGCCAGCACGATCAGGACGCTGAGATAGAGGCTCGATCCGGTAACCTGAACATCCTGCTCGCGGTAGCGCAGGCCGCCGACCAGAATGCAGATCCCGACCAGACCGTTGCAGACGATCATCACCACGGCGAATACGGTGTCGCGCGCCAGTGTCGGCACCGGCTTTTCGCCGAGCATGATGGTCGCGATCAGCGCGACCTCGATCACCGTCACCGCCAGCGTCAGCAGCAGCGTGCCGTAGGGCTCGCCGATCCGCTGCGCGATCACTTCGGCATGATGCACGGCCGCGAACACCGTGCCGAACAGGATGACCAGCAGCACCACGGCGAAAACCAGCCCGGCGGCCGAAGGCGTAAAGGTAAAGCCGAGCGCAGTGGCGCCGGCGAAAAGCAAAACCGCCAGCGCCGGGAAAATCCATGCCGATCGCGGCATCGGGCCGTGTGCGCTCATATGACAACATCCTTGAAGTCGAGAATTGGACTATGCGCCAAACAAGCGGCGGCGTCAGCCTTTGGGAGCGCCGATGAATTGCCGCGCCTTTGCCGTGGCGCCATAATTGTCGAGGTCGTTATGGCCGCCTTCGGGGAACCGGACGAACTGTTTCGGTTCGTGCGCGCAGCGCAAACAGCCGCTCGCCGAACGCGATCGGGATGGTGGCGATCTCGTTCGCCGTGCATGATCAGGAGCGGAGCCGTGACCCGCGCGATGCGCTCGTCGGAGCGAAAGGGATCCCGCATCAGCAGGCGCACCGGGAAGATCGGAAACGCCGAGGCGGCAACGTCCGCGATCGACGTGTACGGCGCTTCCAGGATCAGCTTTGCCGACCGGCCGCTCGGCCGCCAGCGCCACCGCGACGCCGCTGCCGAGGGAAAAGCCCCACGACGACGATTCGGTCCGCGCTGTATCGCGCCGAGGTGAAGGCATAGGCCGCCGCGGCATCCCTGCAGCAGCCCTGCTCGCTCGGGTGCCCGCTGGAGCCGGCATAGCCGCGATACGACAGCGCGACGATGCCGGTGCCGTCAGCGATCAGGCTGCGAAAGCGGCCGAAGAAGCCGGCCAGAAAATCGCCGTTGCCGTGGAAATACAGAATGACCGGTTGTCCGGGCTTTGCCGGGACGTGCCAGGCGATGACCTTCTCGCCGTCCGCCGTGGTCAGCACATGTTCTTCGGCTTGCGGAAAACCGGCCGCGGCGGGCGCGGTGCGCTCGACCTGCGGTATCGGAAACAGGAAAGACCGCTGAGCCAGGAACAGAGCGGCAAGCCCGCCGACATAGCCGATCGAAACCACGATGAGCAGCCATTTCAGGACGGTCATGGTTTCCCGAGGGTGCGTTACATCCCCTTGACGATGTTCTCGGTCATCTTCTTGGCGTCGCCGAGCAGCATCATGGTGTTGTCGCGGTAGAACAAGGGATTGTCGATGCCGGCATAACCCGACGCCAGCGAGCGCTTGATGAACATCACGGTGCCGGCCTTCCAGACCTGCAGCACCGGCATGCCGTAGATCGGCGAGGTCTTGTCGTCTTCGGCGGCCGGATTGGTGACGTCGTTGGCGCCGATCACGAAGGCGACGTCGGCCTGGGCGAATTCCGAATTGATGTCCTCGAGTTCGAACACCTCGTCATAGGGCACGTTGGCTTCGGCGAGCAGCACGTTCATGTGGCCGGGCATGCGGCCCGCCACCGGGTGGATCGCGTATTTGACCTCGACGCCTTCCTTCTTGAGCTGGTCGGCCATCTCGCGCAGCGCGTGCTGCGCCTGCGCCACCGCCATGCCGTAGCCGGGCACGATGATGACCTTCTGCGCGTTCTTCATGATGAAGGCGGCGTCGTCGGCCGAGCCGAGTTTCACCGGGCGCACTTCGCCACCGGCGCCGCCCGCGGCCGCGGTCTCGCCGCCGAAGCCGCCGAGGATGACCGAGATGAAGGAGCGGTTCATGGCGTGGCACATGATGTAGGACAGGATCGCGCCCGATGAGCCCACCAGCGCGCCGGTGATGATCAGCGCCGAATTGCCGAGCGTGAAGCCGATGCCGGCGGCGGCCCAGCCGGAATAGGAATTCAGCATCGAGATCACGACCGGCATGTCGGCGCCGCCGATCGGGATGATCAGCAGCGCGCCGAGCACCAGCGCGATGATGGTGATCAGCCAGAAATCGAGCGCGCTGCCCGAGATCACGAGGCCGACGACGAAGAATACCAGCGCCACCGCGAGCGCGATGTTGATGATGTGACGGGCCGGCAGGATGATCGGCGCGCCGCTCATCCGCCCCGACAGTTTCAGGAACGCGATCACCGAGCCGGTGAAGGTCAGCGCGCCGATGGCGACGCCGAGCGACATTTCAATGAGACTCGCGGCGTGGATCTGGCCGGGCTTGCCGATGTCGAAGGCTTCCGGCGCGTAGAACGCGCCGGCGGCGACCAGCACCGCGGCCATGCCGACCAGCGAGTGGAACGCGGCGACCAGTTCCGGCATCGACGTCATCGGCACCCGGCGCGCGATCACCGCACCGATGCCGCCGCCGATGGCGACGCCCAGGATCACCAGCACCCAGGCGAGGCCGTCGGCCGGCGGATGGCTGGCGATCGTGGTGGCGATCGCGATCGCCATGCCGATCATGCCGAAGAAATTGCCCTGGCGCGATGTGGCGGGACTGGACAGGCCTCGCAGCGACAGGATGAAAAGCACACCCGCCACGAGATACAGTACGGCAGCCAGATTGGCGTTCATCTCAGGTCCCCTTTGTCATCGTCACCCCGAGGTGCACGCCGCTCACTCGTCATTTTACTTGGCCTTCTTCTTGTACATCGCCAGCATGCGCTGGGTGACAAGGAAGCCGCCGAAGATATTCACACAGGCAAAGATCAGCGCGATGAAACCGAAGCCGCGCGCCCAGCCTCAGCCGCTCGAGATCATGGGTACGCCGACCGCGAGCAGCGCGCCGACCACGATCACCGAGGAGATCGCGTTGGTCACCGACATCAGCGGCGTATGCAGCGCCGGGGTCACCGACCACACCACGAAATAGCCGACGAACACGGCGAGCACGAAAATCGACAGCTGGAACACGAAGGGATCGATGGCCTGCGCGATATGATCCATGGCGGCTCTCCTTATGCTTTCGGCTGGAAATTCGGATGGACGACGGCGCCGTCTTTGGTCAGCGCGGTGGCCTTGACCAGTTCGTCGTCCCAGTTCACCGCGAGCGCCTTGGTCGATTTGTCGACCAGGGTCTCGATGAAGTTGAACAGATTGCGCGCATAGAGGCTCGAGGCCGAGGCCGGCGACGCGGCCGGCGACATTGGTGTAGCCGACGATCTTGATGCCGCCGACATCGGCGACTTCGCCTGACTTCGCGCCCTCGACATTGCCGCCGCGCTCGACCGCGAGATCGACCAGCACCGAGCCCGGCTTCATCGACTTCACCATCTCGGCGCTGATGAGTTTTGGCGCGGGGCGGCCCGGGATCAGCGCGGTGGTGATGACGATGTCCTGCTTCTTGACGTGCTCGGCGGTCAGCGCGGCCTGCTTGGCCTGATACTCTTTCGACATTTCCTTGGCGTAGCCGCCGGCGGTCTGGGCGTTCTTGAATTCCTCGTCCTCGACCGCGAGGAATTTGGCGCCGAGGCTTTCGACCTGCTCCTTGGTGGCGGGCCGCACGTCGGTCGCGGTGACGACGGCGCCGAGCCGCCGCGCGGTCGCGATCGCCTGCAGGCCGGCAACGCCGACGCCCATCACGAACACCTTGGCGGCAGGAATGGTGCCGGCCGCCGTCATCATCATCGGGAACGCGCGGCCGAAGGCCTCCGCCCCCTCGATCACGGCACGATAGCCGGCGAGATTGGCCTGGCTCGACAGCACGTCCATCGACTGGGCGCGGGTGATGCGCGGCATCAACTCCATCGCGAATGCCGCGACGCCGGCGTCCGCCATCGCCTTCAGCGCGGCGTCATTGCCGTAGGGGTCCATGATGGCGATCACCAGCGCGCCGCGCTTGTAGTTGGCCAACTCGCTGGCCTCGGGCCGCTTCACCTTGATGACGATGTCGGCGTCCTTCAGCGCATCGGCGCTGACGGTGGCGCCGGCGGCGGTGAATTCCGAATCCGGCAGGCCGGACTTGATGCCGGCGCCGGGCTCGATGGCGATATCGACGCCCAACGCCTTGAATTTTTTCACCGTGTCGGGCGAAGCGGCGACCCGCGGCTCGGACGGATCGATTTCCTTGGCAACGGCAATCTTCATAGGGCCTCCGGCGGCGCTGACGGCACGCGCGCGATCAAACTAACGCTTAATTCGCTGGGATGGATACCGGTTTTGCGACCGGACGGCGTGCAATTTCAAATCACGCCGCCGGGCGGCGGCGCGATCGGCAAGCGATCAGGTCAGGAAAATCGCCATCAAGGCCACGATCGCGATGACGGAGGCCGTGCCGTACTTCACCAGCATGATGAAGCCTTCATAGGTCTGCTCGTGGGCCGGATAATCGTTGCCGTCAGCGGTCGTGTAAGTCACTTCGTGGTGCTCAGCCATCGGTCTTCCCCGGTCAATGTTCGCGTCCGGCGTGGAATTACCGCAATCCCGGTTGAAGGGCAACGGCGGCAGGCGCGTCCAACGCTCTCTATTTAGGCGATTCGGGAGGCCAATTGTCCCTGATCCAGCGGGTCAGGCTTTCCTCGCTGACCTCGCCGGCGGCGAGGGAGAGGATGATAGCGGTGGCCTGCGCTTCAGGCAGACGAAATCGACGCCGTTCACACCGAGGAAGACGTCAGCGCAATGCAGCGACGTGCGCTTGTTGCCGTCGACGAAAGGATGATTGCGGGCGAGGCCGAATGCGTAGGCCGCGGCCAGTTCGGCCAGTTCAGCCTGTTCGTATGGCCATCGGTTTATCGGCCGGTCGAGCGCGGATTCGAGCATGCCTTCATCGCGCAAACCGCTCGCGCCGCCGAAGATCGCGAGTTGCTCGGCGTGAATTGCGATGACCATCTGACGAGTCGAGCCAAAACGGCTCGGTCATTTTGCAAGCGCGGCCAGCGTATCGTTGTATCGTCCATGCCGCGCCGGGCGATTCCATCGTCTTCTCGAAGTCGGGATCGTAGGGCGATAGCCGAAAGCCGCCGCCGGCGGGTAAGCGTCGCATAAGTTCGTCACCTCGCTTGAGATGATTCGAGCCAGCAGCATCCTTGAGAGAATAATTCACCGACGGAATTGCCGATCTTCTTGATCTCGACGTTCCGATGAACTCGCCTCCGTGCATCAGGCGCAAGTTTCGTTTGTTCGTTCATGGCAGCAGCTCCGTTATACAATGTATAACACGACTTCGATACCCGTTCAACAGATGTTTTACGCCGAATCAGCCTATTCCACACGAAATCGAACCGCCCGGCGAGCCATCCTTCGTTCTTGGCCGTGCGCACCAGCAACTCCTTGCGAAACAGCCCGTCGGACCGGTTCTGCGCCTCGCCGGGGAAATAGAGCTGGGTGGTCAGCACGCGTCCGCCGCGCGGCTGCACTTTCACATGGATATGGCGCGTGCGGCCGGGATAGACGCCGGGCACGACGGTGCGCAATCGATAGCGCCCTTCCGCGTCGGTGAATTGATGGCCGCGCAGGCGGAAACCGGAATTGTCGTAGCGGCCCTTGTCGTCGGCCTGCCAGAAATCCAGCAAGGCCCCGGCCTGTGGTTTGCAGCCGCGGGTGAGCACAAAGCCGACCAGTTCGATCGGCTGCCCCGCCATGCCGGTTTCATATAGTTCGACCCGCTCGGGCGAGGATGGCTTGAAGTACGGCCCTTCGGTCTGCCGCAATGTTACTTCGTCGCCATCGTGGCAGGCGGGCGTGGGCGAAAGCGGCGCCTGAGCGAGGCTGTTTTCGAGCGCGAGCCATGAACCGGCCGCGAAGGCTCCGGCTCCGAGTACAGCGCGTCGCGTCGGCCTGTCGATCATGCGCCCGCCTCGTCAGCCCATCGTTTCCAGTTCGTCGATCATGCCCGCAATCACCGACAGCCCGCCGTCCCAGAATTTCGGATCCTTGGCGTCGAGGCCGAACGGCTTGAGCAGTTCGGAGTAATGCTTGGTGCCGCCGGCCGCCAGCATCGCGAGATAGCGCTCGGCAAAGCCGTCCTGCGCATTCTCGTAGACCGCATAGAGCGAGTTCACCAGGCAATCGCCGAACGCATAGGCGTAGACGTAGAACGGCGAATGGATGAAGTGCGGGATGTACATCCAGAAATTCTCGTAGCCCGGCCGGATATCGATCGCCGGGCCCAGGCTCTCGCCCTGCACGCTGAGCCAGATCTCGCCGATGCGCTCGGCGGTCAATTCGCCGTTGCGCGCTCGGTATGGATGGCGCGCTCGAACGAATAGAACGCGATCTGCCGCACCACCGTGTTGATCATGTCCTCGACCTTGCCGGCCAGCAGCGCCTGGCGCTGTCTGGCGTTCTTGGTCTGCGCCAGCAGCCGCTTGAAGGTCAGCATCTCGCCGAACACGCTGGCGGTCTCCGCCAGTGTCAGCGGCGTCGGCGCCATCAGCGCTCCGTTTTTGGCCGCCAGCACCTGGTGCACGCCGTGGCCGAGTTCATGGGCGAGCGTCATCACGTCGCGCGGCTTGCCCTGGTAGTTCATCAGCACATAGGGGTGCGCCGAGGGCGTGGTGGGATGCGAGAACGCGCCCGGCGCCTTGCCGGGCCGCACCGGCGCATCGATCCAGCGATCGGTGAAAAACCGCTCGGCGATATCGGCCATTTGCGGCGAGAAGCCGCGGTAGGCCGTCAGCACCATGTTGCGGGCGTCGGGCCAGGCGATGCTGCCGGTGGCGGCGAACGGCAGCGGCGCGTTGCGATCCCAATGCGCGAGTTTCTTCTTTTTGAACCAGCCTGCCTTGAGCTGATAATAGCGATGCGACAGTCTCGGATAGGCCGCGCGCACCGAACCCACCAGCGCATCGACCACCTCGCGCTCGACGCGATTGGCCAGATGCCGCGAATCCGCGACGTCCTGGAAACCGCGCCAGCGATCGGAAATCTCCTTGTCCTTGGCCAGCGTGTTGGTGATCAGCGCAAAGGTCCGCTCGTTGGCCTTGAAGGTTTTCGCCAGCGCCTGCCCGGCCGCCTTGCGCTTTTCCGGCGCGCGATCCTGCAGCAGGTTGAGGGTCGGCTCGATCGCCAGCTCCTTGCCGCCGACCTTGAAGCGCAGGCCGGAGATGGTCTGATCGAACAGCCTGTTCCAGGCGGCATAGCCGCTCTGGGATTTCTCGTGAAACAGCTGCTCGACGCGATCCTCCAGCTGATACGGCTTGTCCTTGCGCAGATCCTCGATCCACGGACGGTAATGCGCCAGTTCAGGCGTCTGCATCGCGCGTTCGATCACGGCATCTTCGATGCGGTTGAGTTCGAGCGCGAAGAACAGCAGATGCACCGACGCATTGGTCAGCCGCTCGGAAACGTCGCCGTAGAATTTGGTGATCGCGGGATCGACGCTGTCGCCGGCATGAATCAGGCCGGCATAGGACGCCAAGCCGCCCGGCGAGATCGTCGATCGCCTCGTAGCGCCGGATCGCTTCGGCGAGCCATTTGCCGCCGCCCTCGCCGGCGGCTTTTTCCGCAAGCTTGCCCTTGTAGTCCGTCTCAAACGCGACGCATTCGGCGTCCATCTTTTGCAAGATCGCGGGTCGACTTCCGGCGCGTCGATCCCGGAATAGAGATCGGCCAGGTTCCATTCCGGCAGCTTCGCAGGTTTGGACTTGGCCGCGGATTTCGGGTGCTCGATTTGCGTTGGCGGACGCCTTGGCGGCGGACTTGGTGAGCGGATTTGTGATGAGCGGATTTGGCGAGAGCAGATTTGGAGCGCGAGGTCATCTTGTTCGAGCCTGTGTATGCGTTTCAGCCTGAGCGGCGGCAGGCGCCGAGCGAAGCCGGGACGCCAACGCTTAAGCGGGCGTTAATCGGCATCAGCGAGAGTGCCCCGATTCGAGACAGATAGTTGTAACGCGCGGGGAATGCCATGGCTGCCAGCATTTTGATTGCCGACGACGACGCGGTAGCGCGCCGCCTGGTCGAAAACATGGTGCAGAAGTGCGGCTATGAGACGATCGTCGTCGATTCCGGCGACGCCGCCATCGCCATGCTGACCGCGCCGGACGCGCCGGCGATCGACGCCGTGGTGCTCGATCTGGTGATGCCCGGCCTCGACGGCATGGGCGTGCTGGCCAAAATCCGCGAAGCCGGCCTCAATATCCCCGTCATCGTGCAGACCGCGCATGGCGGCATCGACAATGTGGTGTCGGCGATGCGCGCCGGCGCCCAGGATTTCGTGGTCAAGCCGGTCGGCATCGAGCGGCTGCAGGTATCGCTTGCGCAATGCGCTCAACGCCAGCGCGCTGAAGGGCGAGTTGCAGCGCATCCGGCACAGCCGCGAAGGCAAACTGACCTTTGCCGATATCATCACCCGCAGCGAGGCCATGGCGGGCGTGCTGCGCACCGCGCAAAAGGCCGCCGCCTCGACCATACCGGTGCTGATCGAAGGCGAATCCGGCGTCGGCAAGGAATTGTTCGCGCGCGCCATCCATGGCAGCGGCGAGCGCAAATCAAAACCGTTCGTGGCCGTCAATTGCGGCGCGATCCCCGACAATCTCGTGGAGTCGATCCTGTTCGGCCACGAGAAGGGCGCCTTTACCGGCGCCACCGAACGCCACATGGGCAAATTCGTCGAAGCCTCCGGCGGCACGCTGTTTCTCGACGAAGTCTCGCGAATTGCCGCTGGCCGCGCAGGTCAAACTGCTGCGCGCGCTGCAGGAAGGCACGGTCGAGGCGGTCGGCGGCCGCAAGCCGGTGAAAGTCGACGTCCGCATCATTTCCGCGACCAACCGCAAACTGCTCGACCGCGTCAAAGGCGGACAGTTCCGCGAAGACCTGTTCTATCGGCTGCACGTGCTGCCGCTGACGATTCCGCCGTTGCGGATGCGCCGCGAAGACATCCCGCATCTGCTGCGGCATTTCCTGGCGCGATTCTGCGCCGAGGAAAATCGCACCATTACCGGCATCAGCGGCGAGGCGATGGCGCAGCTGTCGCAACTGGACTGGCCCGGCAATATCCGCCAGCTCGAGAACGCGGTCTATCGCGCCGTGGTCATGAGCGACACCGACCAGCTCGGCCTGGCGGATTTTCCGCAGGCCGCCGCACAATCACCGTCGACGCCGGACGCACACCAGCACGGCGAGCCGCTGGTCGTCGCCCCGGCGTTTCATTCGACCGTGCCGGCCATGGTTTCAGGTAACGAAATACCTATCGCGCCGCTATCGGCCGCCGGGACGCTGGCGATGCTGACCAGCGCAGGCGAAATGCGGCCGCTCGAAGAAATGGAGACCGAAATCATCCGGTTCGCGATCTCGCATTATCGGGGACAGATGTCCGAAGTCGCGCGCCGGTTGAAAATCGGCCGCTCGACGCTTTACCGCAAGCTCGATGAGGCCGCCGCCGACAATCCGGCCGCCGGCAGCCCCGACGAGGCGAATTGAGGCGAAGCACGATCGGCAGCTTTGCGAGTCTGAACGAAGGCCTTGAAGAGCAGAGCTATTCTGGAACATTTGAACCGTTGCTTGGCGGTGACAGACAAAAGGAAAAGCGCGTGGCAAAAGCGCGCAATCCGTTGCAAAGGGGCTGCTTTGAAGTCAGTTTGTCGTGAGTTGCCCCGGGTGGCGCTGGCTGCATCAGGGGGGCGCGTGTATCGTCTGCGTATGAATCGTTGCGTGCAGGCGTACCAAGTTCAGAGAGTTTTGGAGCACATTCAGAACGAACCAAAGACGTTGCGATGACGTTGACTGAATGAGCTTCGAAAATCCGATCAGGCCGGCGCTTTAGCAAAAGCTGTGACGGACGATACCAAGAACTGTTCCATGCCGGGGCAGTTTCGCCCAAGGGGTGTGACGATGCGAGACTGTTCGAAGAACCGTGCTGGATTTGACCGCGTGCTGATGGCTGTCGCGGCGACCTTCCTCACGGTGTCCGCGACCTCGGCACTTGCGCAGGCCGATCCGGCCCGCAACAGCGCCGCGGAACTCGCGATCGACGCCGCCATCCCGCGTCCCGAACCCGCCAATGTCCCGCCTCCGACCATCAACGATTTCAAACTGGACACCACGCATCGGTGCCCGATCGCGGCCGAGAAGCCGACCGAGAAGGCCGCCGCAGCCCAAGCCTGCCGACTGTCGCCACCAGCGCCAGCGCCGCACCGGCAACGCCGACCGCGCCTCCGGCCGCCGGCCTGCCGCGCACGCCGGCTGCCGAGCCCGCCAAGGAGCCGGTCAAGGCCGCCAGCAGCGTGTCCGCCGGCCGATCAGCCGGTCGCCGACAAACTGCGCGACATGCTGGGCGCGAAATCGTCGCGCTATTTCGACCGCAAGGCCGAACGGGCCGCGGTCGAGAAGTTCTATACCGCGCGCGATTTTGCGCCGCTGTGGACGCAAGCCGGCACGTGACCGCCAGCGCCAAGGGCGTCATCGCGCGCCTCAAGGACGCCGCTTCCGACGGCCTGAATGCCGCGGATTATCCGGTGCCGGATTTCGCCGCCGCGACCACGCCGGATGCGCTGGCGGAAGCCGAATTGAAACTGACCGCCAGCATGCTGGACTATGCGCGCCAGGCGCAGAGCGGCCGGATGCACTGGTCGCAGGTCAGCGGCGACATCCTGTATCCCGAGCATCCGACCGATGCCGCCGAAGTGCTGGCGAACGTCACCACGGCCAAGGATGCCTCCGCGGCGCTCGACGGCTACAACCCGCCGCACAAGCTCTATCGCGAATTGAAGGCGAAGCTTGCCGAGTTGCGCGGCCAGGGCGAAGGACCGGTCGTCCAGATCGCCGATGGTCCGGCGCTGGCGTTCAAGCCGGCCAGCAAGAAGCAGCCGGCGGTCGACGCCGGAAGATCCGCGCGTGCCGCAACTGCGCGCCAAGCTTGGCATCACCGAAAACGCCGACGACACCCGTTACGACGCCAAGGTCGCCGAGGCCGTGCGCAAATTCCAGGCGGGCGCCGAACTCAAGGCCACCGGCGTGCTCGACGACAAGACCGTCAAGGCGATCAACAGCCCGAAGCGCGACCGCCAGATCGACACCGTGATCGTCAACATGGAGCGCTGGCGCTGGCTGCCGCGCCAGCTCGGCGCGCCGTCGCTCGGCAACGCCTATGTCATTCTCAACATCCCCGATTATACGCTCAAGGTGATGCAGAACGGCGCGCAGGTCTGGACCACCAGGGTCGTGACCGGAAAGCCGGGCATCCATGCCACGCCGCTGCTGACCGAGACGATGAAGTTCATCACCGTCAATCCGACCTGGAACGTGCCGCCGTCGATCATCTACAACGAATATCTGCCGGCGCTGCAGCAGGATCCGACCGTGCTGCAACGCATGGGACTGAGGCTCGAACGCAACCGCGACGGCAGCATCCACATTTCGCAGCCGCCCGGCGAAGCCAATGCGCTCGGCCGCATCCGTTTCAACTTCCCGAACAAGTTCCTGGTCTATCAGCACGACACGCCGGACAAGAACCTGTTCGCCAAGGAAGAGCGCGCGTTCAGCCATGGCTGCATGCGGGTGCAGAATCCGGATCAATACGCCGCGACCCTGCTCGGCATCACCGATGCCGAACGAGCACTACACGCCGGAAAAAATCCGCAGCATGTACGGCCACAGCGAGATCGACATCAAATTCCCGACGCCGATCCCGGTCAACATCACCTACCAGACCGCGTTCGTGGACGACGCCGGCAAGCTGCAATTCCGCAAGGACGTCTATGGCCGCGACGCCACCATGCTGGCGCTGCTGCAAGAATACCGGGCAAGGATCTGGAGAACGTCGTCGCGCATTCCCAGCCGAGCTATGCCCGGCCGAGCGGATCGTCTTGCCGTCCGAACGTCGCCTTTAACAGCGACTTCGGCGGCTCCGGACCCTCGTTCTTCGAGCGGCTGTTCGGCGGCGCGACACCGCCGCCCGCCGCCCCCGGTCAGCCGCCGGCAGCAGCAGCGGCGGGTGATCACCCGCTAATCGCCGCCCGTTCGGCGATTTGCATAAATTTCTCAACAAAATCAAAGGCCTCGCCGATTCGGCGAGGCCTTTTTCATTAACCATTCTCCACCCGGATTTAACCAGCGGGCACTTTTTCGCCACACTCGGCGGGTTAGGTTAAGACTGACTTGGGGGGTGGGACTAAATCTCAACGTTAACCCACCCGCGTTAAGACTGCGTTCACCCTCTTTCGCCACACGGGGTAGCGGAAGAGTTCCTCGATCGGTCGTCCTCTGGGTGGGCTCATACGTGCTGGCTGGTTTCGCACGCCAATTCAATTCGCTGTCGATTTCGAAGGCCGGGTGTCAC
Source organism: uncultured Alphaproteobacteria bacterium (assembly GCA_963742695.1). Classification (GTDB taxonomy): domain Bacteria; phylum Pseudomonadota; class Alphaproteobacteria; order Rhizobiales; family Xanthobacteraceae; genus Bradyrhizobium. Next base: position 1,160 of record CAVUNF010000010.1, on the reverse strand, counting down.
TTCGGCCTGGCGTCCTTGTTGCTGCTGGCGGGAGCCGGCTCCGTCCACGACGCGACCGCGCTGAACGAAACCCGCACCCTTTCGTTCCACCACACCCATTCCGACGAAGACCTCACCGTCACCTTCAAGCGCGACGGGCGCTACGACGAAGAAGCGCTGAAGCAGCTCAATCACTTCCTCCGCGACTGGCGCAGCCAGGACCAGACCACGATGGATCGTCACCTGTTCGACATCCTCTGGGAAGTCTACCGCGACGTCGACGGCAAGAAGCCGATCCAGATCATCTCCTCCTACCGCTCCCCCGCCACCAACGCCATGCTCCGCCGCCGCTCTTCGGGCGTGGCGCGCTTCAGCCAGCACATGCTCGGCCACGCGATGGATTTCTTCATTCCGGACGTGCCGCTTGAGCAGATCCGCTACGCCGGGCTTCGCCTGCAGCGCGGCGGCGTCGGCTTCTACCCGACCTCGGGATCGCCTTTCGTCCATCTCGATACCGGCAGCATTCGCCACTGGCCGCGCATGACCCACGATCAGCTGGCCCGCGTATTCCCCGACGGCCGCACCGTGCATGTTCCCACCGACGGCAAGCCGCTGAAGGGCTATGAACTCGCCCTCGCCGACATCGAAAAGCGCGGCAACGGCGACGACGCTTCCACCAAGAGCAAGCCGGGCCTGTTCGCCTCCTTGTTCAGAGGGCAAGTCGAACGACGAAGAGGACGAGGGCGCAGCGCTCCCGTCGCCCGCGAAAAGGCCGCCCCCTCGTCGTGGCCGCCGCAGCCCCGCCAAATCCGCCGAACCCGTACCGATGCCGCGCGCAAAACCCGTCGGCTCGACCTTCCAGCTGGCCTCGGCCGACACCCAGATCGTCGTAGCCGGAAAACCGAAGCAGGCCGCTGATCGGCTGAAAAAGCCGAACCGAAACCGCAAACGCCGGCCGACATCATCAATGCCCGCGGCTTCTGGGGCGAGCCCCCGCCACGCCGAAACAGGCAACCCCGGCCCAGGTCGCCGCCATCAACGCCCGCCAGGCGGTCGCCTCCGCCGACCCGCAATCGACCGCCAGCGTTTCCGCCGCGTTCCAGGCACTGGCCTACGCGCCGGCCGCCGCCTCCCCGGTTGACCGCTCGAACATCGTCGCCGCCAGCGCCCCGATGCCGCGC
>CAVUNF010000009.1:0-373178 GCA_963742695.1 uncultured Alphaproteobacteria bacterium | reverse complement strand
TAATGTTTCCTCGCTGACGGGTGGAAGGTGGCGCGAGTGTCGATCCAAACCCGGGCCGAGCCAGTGCAGGGACTGTACTGGAGCGTTCCCGTGATTCCGATGCGCCGATCAGGCTACTGTTATCGTTGGAATTTTTGATAGCTGGCGAAGGCGGGGCAAATATCAGGTATCGTTTCTGTACTGGTCAGGGTTGGAGGCCGGTTACCAAGGGGGTGGCGCTTGGACGACAAGGGCACGCGAGGGAGTTACGGGCAATTCTGTCCGGTTGCCATGGCGGCAGAGGTCATCTGCTCGCGGTGGACCGCGCTGGTGCTGCGCGAAATGCTGTGCGGCACCACCCGTTTCAACGATCTCCGGCGCGGCGTGCCGATGATTTCGCCGACGCTGCTTTCAAAGCGGCTGAAGGAATTGATCGAAGCCGGCGTCATCACAGCGACCCGCACGGGACAACCGGGCCAATTCGAGTACAGACTGACGGAAGCCGGCGAGGATCTGCGCGGCATCATCATGTCGCTCGGCGTGTGGGGCCAGCGGTGGATTGAATCCTCGCTGTCGCTGAAGAACCTCGATCCGTCACTGCTGATGTGGGACATGCGCCGAAGCCTTGCGACTGCCTCCTTCCCCAATCGCAAATGCACCGTGAAATTCACCTATCCGGAGCTGAGCGTTGCCCGGAATTCCTCTTCGATCGTGATCGACGGCGATTTCGTTGATCTCTGTTCCACGGATCCATGGACACGATGTCGATCTCTATGTGCGGGCTGCCCTGCGCAACATGACCTCGGTGTGGATGGGCATCACCACGCTGAAAGCCGAGATCGAGGCCGGCAATATCGAATTGACGGGCGACAAGGCCCTTGCAAGTTCGATGCACGCCTGGCTCGGCCTCAGCGCGTTCGCAGGCGAAAAAAGCCGCAGGACGAATTAGGCAGTCGAGTCGATCACGACAATGCGGCGCTATTTGTCTGGGCGGCGCGCCGTTGGGATCGTTGGCTGGGCTTCAGCCGTCCTGCCCGCTATTTCGCGTCTGCTTTTGATTTGGCGGCATTGGCGCTCTCAATGCTTATGAACCTGAATGCGAATCGCGTTTCCACGGGAGGTGTGGTCTGCCCGAAAGCCGGAGATGCCGAAACAGATAAAGCACCAGGAAGGAGAAACGTATCATGATACGCCGAAATGTACGACGCCCAATCGTATGACGCTATTTTGACACTCGCAATTGTAAATCGCGATGTCCGAACTGCCCATCCTGCGTTTCAGGCGTTGCCGCGAAACAGCAGGCAGGCATCGCCATACGAATAAAACCGGTAGCCGGTCGGGATCGCGTGGCGCATAGGCCTGCTTCATCGCATCGAGACCGGTGAATGCCGAGACCAGCATGAACAGCGTCGAGCGCGGCAGATGAAAGTTGGTCAGGAGAATATCGACTGCGCGAAAGCGATAACCGGGCGTGATGAAGATCGAGGTGTCGCCCGCGAATGGCTGGATCACGCCGTCTTCCGCCGGCCGCGCTTTCGAACAGCCGCAGCGAGGTGGTGCCGACCGCGACGATGCGGCCGCCCTTGCGCGCGCGCCCGTTCAACGCATCAGCGGTTTCCGCGGGAAATCGTGCCCCACTCGGCGTGCATCTTGTGGCAGCGGTATCCTCGGCCTTGACCGGAAGGAATGTTCCCGCGCCGACATGCAGCGTCACCTTGTGCAGGCCGATGCCGGCGTCGCGCAACGCCGCTTCCAGCGCCGGCGTGAAGTGCAGCCCCGCGGTCGGGGCCGCGACCGCGCCTTCGTTGGCCGCGAACATGGTCTGGTAATCGTCGGCGTCGCGCTGGTCAGGCGCGCGCTTCGAGGCGATGTAAGGCGGCAGCGGCGGCGCAGCCGAGATCGGCGATGGCCTGGTCGAGCGTCGGGCCGTGAAACGAAAACGATAGCGTGATCTCGCCGTCCTCGCCTTTGGCCTCGACCTGCGCATCGAGATGGCCGAGCAGGCACACCCTGCCCTTCATTGCCGAAACGAATGGTATCGCCCTGCGAAAGTTTCTTGGCCGGTTTGACCAGGGCCTGCCAGCGCGAACCGTCGATCCGCTTGATCAGCGTCGCGTCGATTTTCGGCTCGGTCTCGCGGCCGATGCGGCGGCCCTAAGCTGGGCCGAAATCACCTTGGTATCGTTGACGACCAGTTGGTCGCCCGGCTGCAGCAATTTCGGCAGATCGGCGACGACTGCGATCGCTCCAGCGCGGCGCCGGGCCGCACCACCAGCATACGCGCGGCATCGCGCGGGCTTCGCGGCCGCAGCGCGATGCTTTGGGCGGGAAGTTCGAAGTCGAACAGATCGGTGCGCATGGCGAAATGCGCTCACGCAGCTTTGCTCGTCATTCCGAGGCGCGCGGAGCGATGCAATCCGGCTTTCCGATTTCGGAGCCCGGATTGCTTCGCTTCGCTCCGCAATGACGAGCTTCAGCTACGCCGCGTCCGCAGCCATGTGCGCCTTGACGATCTTGTCCGGGTTCTTCACCGGCTCGCCGCGCTTGATCTTGTCGACGTTCTCCATGCCGGACGTGACCTTGCCCCACACCGTGTACTGGTTGTTGAGGAACGAGGCGTCGTCGAAGCAGATGAAGAACTGGCTGTCGCCGGAATCCGGGCTCGGCGGAGCGCGCCATCGACGTGGTGCCGCGCACATGCGGCTCCTTGTTGAATTCGGCCTTGAGCTTCTTGCCGGAACCGCCGGTGCCGGTGCCCTGCGGGCATCCGGTCTGCGCCATGAATCCTTCGATGACGCGATGGAACACGATGCCGTCGTAAAAGCCTTCGCGCACCAGTTCCTTGATCCGCGCGACGTGGCCGGGCGCGAGATCCGGCCGCATTTCGATGGTGACGGGTCCCTGGGTGGTTTCGAGGATCAAAGTATTTTCGGTGTCAGCCATGCTCTCTTCTCTGTGGGTTGGGGTGGGAGTTTCTGCGGTTGAAACGGAATGGCGAACGGGCGGCCGGCGATGGCGCCGCCCAGTCCTTCGGTAAATGGCATCGGCGTGCAGCGTTGCAATGTCTCCATGACAGCAATCCGGTACAGCAACCGGTCATTATCGGTGGCCTGTTCCGTTTCATAGGTGATTTTCGGATGGCCCAGAATGTTGCCGTCGCGGGTGAAACTCACGAGCACGGTAATGTCGATCGCGATTGGCGCGCGAGCGCCGGCGGCGGCTTCCAGCATGTCTGCAGTCTTGCGACGACGTCCCTGATGGTGTCGACCCGCTCCGGCTCGGCCTTGCGCCGATCCGATCCACGAGTGCAAGCAGCAGCGCCGCGGCAAACCAGATCAGCTGGTTTGCCGCGCGGCGCCATCGCGCTCACTTGATGTCGGATGCGACCTGCACCTTCACCATCTTGTCGGGATCGGTCACCGCGCCGCCGCGCGAGCCCGGCGGCGCCTTCTTGAGCTTGTCGACCACGTCCATGCCGGACACCACTTCGCCGATCACGGTGTACTGGCCGTTCAGGCTGGAGCCGTCGGCGAACATGATGAAGAACTGCGAATTCGCGGTATCGACGCTGTCGCCGCGCCGCGCCATGCCGACGATGCCGCGCTTGAACGGCACGCTGGAAAATTCCGCCTTCAAATTCGGATATTTCGAACCGCCGGTGCCGTTGAAATTCTGGCCGTCGCCGGTCTGCGCCATGAAGCCGTCCATCACGCGATGGAACGGCACGTTGTTGTAGTAGCCTTCGCGCGCCAGCTGCTTGATGCGCTCGGCATGCTGCGGCGCGATATCGGTCCGCAGCTTGAACACGATGCGGCCCTTGGTGGTGTCGATGACGATCGCGTTCGCCTTGTCGAGACCGGCGGGCAGCGGCTGCGCGATCGCGGGGGCCGCGCAAATCAGCGCGGCGATAACGGCGAGAATTCGGATCATGAAAACTCCGGATCAGAAGATGAAGGCAAGCGCTCGACTGCGCTATCAGGCGAACTTGGTCTTGAGGCTGGCCGCGACCGCTGGCGGCACGAACGCCGAGACATCGCCGCCCATGGCTGCGATCTGACGCACCAGTGTGGCGGTGATCGGGCGGACCGCCACCGATGCCGGCACGAACACGGTATGGACGCCGGGCGCCATGGTCTCGTTCATGCCCGCAATCTGCATCTCGTAGTCGAGGTCGGTGCCGTCGCGCAGGCCCCGAATCATGATGGTCGCGCCGGCCTTCTGCGCCGCGGTGACGGTCAGGTTGTCATAGGTGGTGCAGTCGAAGGCGCAGCCGGCCGCGGCGGCCACGGGCGCAAACACCGCCTCGACCATCGCCAGCCGTTCCTCGGTCGAAAACAGCGGCTTCTTGCCGGGATGGACGCCGATCGCGACAATCAGCCGGTCGCACAGCTGCGACGGCGTGCCGCACCACGTCCAGATGGCCATTGGTGACGGGGTCAAATGAGCCGGGATACAGCGCGATACGGGGCATAAACCCCGTCTACCCCGCCCCGGGCGGCCCGGCAAGCCGGGCTTGGTTCCAGACATCGGCGCCCAAGCCCGGTTTTTATTTCACGCGGCCACTGAACCACTTCGGGGGTCAGCGCGTCTTCTATGCAAGCCGGCAATGTTTCGTCCCGTGGACGGCGACGAAACAAAACTCCGGCGGGACGAAACCATTTTCCGGCTTGCGCGAAGACATCCGGAAACCGGCGCTGGGTAGCCATTAACCAACGAAACGAGCGGGCCACAAAGGCCCAATGACAGGGGACCGTCATGATCAAGGCTCTTTCAGCCATCGCCATCGCTGCCTTCATTGCCGCCGCCCTTACCGTTCTGCCCGGCTTTGCCCCGCAGGTCGAAGCCAGCGTGCCGGTAGCCCTCGCCAAGGCCGACCGGCTCGACATCCAGCCCGGTGGGCGCGGATTGCTCGCAGCAGGCCTGGCCGAATTTCGAGGCCGTCCTGCCTGCGCGTCGCCGGCACCAAGACCATGATCCGCGAAGCCCGCCTGGTGACCGCCGACCGCACGCCATAAGGCGCGAATTTAGACTGCCAGTTGCTCTGGTTCGAGGACCTCGGGATGCCCCCCGAGGACCTCTTCGATTATGGCGAGCCGCTGCGAGGCGATGCCCATTGACGCTCGATTCGCCGCCTAGCGCGCTATTCGCCATCGCGTTTCCGTTGCCGTTCTCGGTGTCCTCGCCGATGTGCTCGACCGACACCACATGCTCGTCCTCGGCGGTGTCGAACACGATGACGCCCTGGGTCGAGCGGCCGGCGATCCGGATGCCCTCGACCGGACAGCGGATCAGCTGGCCCTTGTCGGTCACCAGCATGATCTGGTCGCTGTCCTCGACCGGGAATGACGCCACCAGCTTGCCGTTGCGGTCGTTGACCGACATCGCGACGATGCCTTTGCCGCCGCGGCCGGTGGTGCGGTATTCGAACGACGAGGTGCGCTTGCCGTAGCCGTTGACGGACACCGTCAGCACGACCTGCTCCTGCGCCGACATCTCGACGTAGCGCTCTGAGCCGAGCTGATCGCGCCGGAGGTCTCCTCGGCTTCGGCCTCGCGTCTTCCGCCGCCTCTTCGGCCGCGGCCTCGCCGGCCACCGCGCGGCGCATCTTCAGATAGGCCGTCCGCTCGTCCGACGTCGCCTCGACATGCCGCAGGATCGACAGCGAAATCAGCTTGTCGCCCTCGGCCAAGCGCGATGCCGCGCACGCCCATCGAGGTGCGGCCCGTGAACACCCGCACGTCGGTGACCGGGAAGCGGATGCACTGGCCGCCGGCGGCGGTCAGCAGCACGTCGTCGTGCTCGGTGCAGATCTGCACGTCGACGATCGCCTCGCCCTCGTCGAGCTTCATGGCGATGATGCCGGAGCGGCGGACATCGACGAAATCCGACAGCTTGTTGCGGCGGACGTTGCCGCCGGTGGTGGCGAACATCACGTCGAGATTGGCCCAGGAGGATTCATCCTCCGGCAGCGGCATGATGGTGGTGATGCGCTCGCCCTGCTCCAGCGGCAGGATGTTGATCAGCGCCTTGCCGCGCGCCGTTCGGCGCCGCCACCGGCAGCCGCCAGACCTTTTCCTTGTAGACCTGGCCGCGCGACGAGAAGAACAGCACCGGCGTATGGGTCGAGGCCACGAACAGCCGGCTGACGAAATCCTCGTCGCGGGTCGGCATGCCCGAGCGGCCCTTGCCGCCGCGGCGTCTGCGCGCGATAGGCCGACAGCGGCACGCGCTTGACGTAGCCGGCATGCGAGACCGTCACCACCATGTCCTCGCGCTGGATCAGGTCCTCGTCCTCGACCTCGCCTTCCTGCTCGATGATTTCGGTCTTGCGCGGCGTGGCGAATTCCGCCTTCACGTCGCGCAAGTTCGGTCCTTGATGATGGTCTGCACGCGGGCGCGCGAGCGCAGGATGTCGAGATAGTCGGCGATTTCCACCGCCAGCTTGTCGAGTTCTTCGCCGATTTCCTCGCGGCCGAGCGCGGTCAGGCGCTGCAGGCGCAGATCGAGAATGGCCTTGGCCTGCTCCAACGACAGCCGCGCGGTGCCGTCTTCGGCGAGCCGATGGCGCGGATCGTCGATCAGCGTGATCATCGCCGCGACGTCCTTGGCCGGCCAGTCGCGCGACATCAGGGTGTCGCGCGCGGTGTTGGGATCGGGCGAGGTCCGGATCACGCGGATGATCTCGTCGATATTGGCGACCGCGATCGCGAGACCGACCAGGATATGGGCGCGGTCGCGGGCCTTGTTGAGCAGGAACTTGGTGCGGCGGGTGACCACCTGCTCGCGGAACGCGATGAACAGCGTCAGCAGGTCCTTCAGGTTCATCACCTGCGGCCGGCCGGCGTCCAGCGCCACCATGTTGGCGCCGAAATTGGTCTGCAGCGGCGTGAAGCGGTAGAGCTGGTTCAGCACCACTTCCGGCACCGCGTCGCGCTTCAGCTCGATCACGACGCGATAGCCGTCGCGGTCGGATTCGTCGCGCAGATCGGCGATGCCCTCGATCTTCTTCTCGCGGTACCAGCTCGCCGATGCGCTCGACCATGGTCGCCTTGTTCACCTGGTAGGGAATTTCCGTGATGATGATGGCTTCGCGATCCTTGCGGATGGTCTCGATCTTCACCTTGCCGCGCATCACGATCGAGCCGCGGCCGAGATGATAGGCCGAGCGGATGCCCTGGCGGCCGAGGATGATGCCGCCGGTCGGAAAATCCGGTCCCGGAACGATGTTGATGAGATCGTCGATCGCCGAGCGCGGGATCGTCGATCAGCGCGACGCAGGCATCGATCACTTCGCCGAGATTGTGCGGCGGGATGTTGGTCGCCATGCCGACGGCGATGCCGCCGGCGCCGTTGACCAGCAGGTTCGGGAATTTCGCCGGCAGCACCCGCGGCTCGCGCTCGGAGCCGTCGTAGTTCGGCCTGGAAATCGACGGTGTCCTTGTCGATGTCGTCGAGCAGCGAGCTGCGCGATCTTGGTCAGGCGCGATTCGGTGTAGCGCATCGCCGCGGCCATATCGCCGTCGACCGAGCCGAAATTGCCCTGGCCGTCGATCAGCGGCACGCGCATGGAGAATTCCTGCGCCATCCGCACCATCGCGTCGTAGACCGACTGGTCGCCGTGCGGATGGTATTTACCGATCACGTCGCCGACGGTGCGCGCCGACTTGCGATATGGCTTGTTCGACTCGAAGCCGTTCTCGTACATCGCGTAGAGAATGCGGCGATGCACCGGCTTCAGGCCGTCGCGCGCATCCGGCAGCGCGCGCGCCACGATCACGCTCATGGCGTAATCGAGGTAGGAGCGTTTCATCTCGTCGAGGATGGATACGGGACGAATATCGGAAGGAGCCGGCGGCTCTCCGGGCTTCTCATCTTCAGTGTCAGACAAAGGGGGAATCCGGTCAGTTTTAGCTCAGGAATCATATAGCGTATCGGGGCCGCTCAAACCACCCCTAACGGGCCTGCGCCAGCGGTTTTTCCCTTCGTTTTTCCAGAGACTTAAGCGGCCGGCGAGACGGCCCGCCGCGGCCCCGAAACCGGCCTCGGGAACCGGCTTGGGCAGACCGATTTCCGACCTTCGGAACAGCCGTTTTCGAAGCGGCGTTCAGGGCCGAACAGCACCGTGTGCATGATCCGCCCGGGGACCAAAGTGAACAGCCCCGCCAGATCAAGGCGCCGGCAAAGATCGAGATCATGGTGATCTTGTGGGCGCGCACGCGATGCCTGCGGGCCGCCACGACGCCGAGCACCAGCATGATCGGCGCCGAGACCGACAGCAGATGGATCGGGCTCCAGGGGCCCCACATCCGGATGCCGTGGATCAGGAACGACGACGCGCTGATCACCAGCATCAGCACCACCCAGATCCAGCCCAGCGTCCGGTGCGGCAGCGTGCCCTTCGGCGCCGCGAGCTGCACGATGCCGAGCATGAAGGCCGCCATCGCGGCGAAGGCGTGGATCTGGATGACGGGGGCGGCATTCGAGCAGCGGCGCCAGCGACATTGAAAACACCTTGCGAGATCTGAGCCGAAACGACGATGTAACGAATATTTACATCTATCTTTCCACTGTCAAGTTTAAACGGTGCGCTTGTGTCGCAGGCCTCCTTGTTCAGACCTGCATCATCGATGCCGAAACTCTGTCGAGGTCATGGCGCGGATGAGCCGGACGCCGCCTCTCGGAAACTCCGCGCCAAAATGCCGTCGATCAGAACGGAATATCGTCGTCCATGTCGCTGTTGCGGCGCCCGCCGGCCGCCACCGCGCGGCGCGGTGCCGCGGCTGGACGGGCCGCCGGAGCCGAAATCGCCGCCGGACTCATCGGAGCCGAAACTGCCGCCACCGCCGCCGCCGCCGCTGCGGCCATCCAGCATGGTCAGGGTCGAGTTGAAATTCTGCAGCACCACTTCGGTCGAGTATTTCTCGACGCCGCTCTGGTCGGTCCATTTGCGGGTCTGCAGCTGCGCCTTCGATGTAAACCTTGGCGCCCTTCTTCAGATACTGCTCGGCGATCTTGCACAGGCCTTCGCTGAAGATCACCACGCGGTGCCACTCGGTCTTTTCCTTGCGCTCGCCGGTGTCCTTGTCGCGCCAGGTATCGGAGGTCGCGATCCGCAGATTGGCGATCGGCCGCCCGTCCTGAGTCCGCCTGATTTCCGGATCGGCGCCGAGATTGCCGATCAGAATGACCTTGTTCACGCTTCCCGCCATCGCCGCTCTCCACTCCTAGAATTTACTGAACCTGCCGGACCGCTTGGCACGCGGCTTGCGCTCGCCGAACCGCCTTGGACAGCTTGGGGACCACCTGGGATCGACCCTATACGCTCGCCGACCCCGCGAGCCGCGCGATCCCCGGCGATCCCGGTTATCCACATATAGCACTTCCGCACCGCAAATGTTCCAGTTTTGTTCCGGATATCTCAATGATGGCAAATCCGGCGCAGCGGTATCTCGGTGCATCCCATCGCGGATCACCCGCCCAACGTCCGCGAATCGGCGCGCGCCCGGAATATCGCAAACAAATCATTAACTTCACGGCCGATCACTTGGTTCGCGAGTGTTGCATTTCGGAGACGGCATTTTCGTCTGAATCGGATTATGTTCGCTGCAGCAATTGGATGGTTGGGCGCTCGCGCCGAAAACTAAAACGCTTCGGGGACCAACCGAAGCGGACGAGAAGCTGGAGAGATTACGATGAAGAAGTTTTTGCTGGGTACTGTCGGTTTGGTTGCGCTGGGCATGGCTGCTCCGGCGTCCGCTGCCGATCTGGCGGCGCGTCCCTACACCAAGGCGCCCGCGATGATCGCTGCGGTCTATGACTGGAGCGGCTTCTACATCGGTGCCAACGGCGGTTGGGGCATCGAGCCGCAAGTGCTGGGACGATCACCGACCGCGGTCGGCGTTGTTCATCGCCGACGAAGGCTGCCACGATGCAACCGGCGGCACCGCCGGTGGCCAGATCGGCTATCGCTGGCAGGCCGGCGCCTGGGTGTTCGGTCTCGAAGCGCAGGGCAACTGGGCTGATTTCCGACGGCTCGCAATAGCCAGCCCGTCGCTTCGGCGTTCGCGCAACCGATCGCGCAAGTCGATGCGTTCGGCCTGTTCACCGGCCAGATCGGTTACGCCTGGAATAACGCCCTGCTCTACGTCAAGGGCGGCGCTGCCGTGACCGACGACACGCTATGACGGCATCTTCACCGGCACGCAACGTCGCTCGACACGCGTCGACGACACCCGCTGGGGCGGCATGGTCGGCGTCGGCCTCGAATACGGCTTCGCGCCGAACTGGTCGGCTGCGGTCGAATACGACCACATGTTCATGGGTAACCGCACGACATCAACTTCAACGGCGTCGCGTTGCGCCCGGTCGCTGTTCTCGCGCACCGACCGCATCGCGCCAGGACGTCGATCTGGTCACCGCCCGCATCAACTATCGCTGGGGTGGCCCGGTCGTCGCGAAGTACTGATCTTCACAGCCCGATCTCAATCTGAGCGACGAAAGGCCGGCCTCGCGCCGGCCTTTTTGTTTGAGCGCCTGCGGGAGGTTCCCGCACTTTCGCTTGCTACCTGTAGCTGTTCGGGCAACAGCTTTTTCGGCAATTGCGGCCTGTAGGTTCGTCTGCAACGATTTCTGATTTGCGCATAAGTCCAGGAGAACGAAAAATGAAGAAAGATATTGCTCGGAGCCGGTTGGTCTGATCGCGATGGCGACTTCCGCTTCGGCCGCCGACATGGCCGCCCGTCCCTACACCAAGGCGCCCCCGATGGTGGCGCCGATCTACGACTGGAGCGGCTTCTACCTCGGCGCCAACGGCGGCTGGGGTACCAGCCGCAAGTGCTGGGATCTCACCAACGTCGTTATTGGTGGCCCAGTCGTTCCTGGCTCAGCCTGAAGGTTGCCATGACGCATCCGGCGGCACAGCCGGCGGCCAGATCGGCTATCGCTGGCAGGCCGTCGCACGTGGGTCTTCGGCCTCGAAGCACAGGGCAACTGGGCTGACTTCACGGGATCCAACGACAGCACGCTTCAGCCCGTTCTCGCCATCACCAACCGCATCCAAGGTCGAGGCTTTCGGTCTGTTCACCGGCCAGGTCGGCTACGCCTGGAACAACGCGCTGCTGTACGTCAAGGGCGGCGCGGCGGTCACCAGCGACAAATACACCGGCATCGTCAGCGCGACCGGCATCGCGCTTCGACACCGCCAAGGAAACCCGCTGGGGCGGCGCGGTCGGCGTCGGCCTCGAATACGGCTTCGCCCCGAACTGGTCGTTTGGCGTCGAATACGACCATCTGTTCATGGGCAGCACCGCGACATCGCGACCGGTCTCACCGGTGGCGCTCCGGCCGGTGCCTTCGATCCGGACCGATCGCATCAGCCAGGACGTCGACGTGGTCACCGTCCGCATCAACTACCGCTGGGGCGGCCCGGTCGTCGCGAGGTACTGATCTTCTCGACCTGATCTCAATCTAGCTGAAAGGCCGGCCTCGCGCCGGCCTTTTTGTTTGCGCGGCCTTTCCGCTGCTCGCCGCACTGCCATCTGCTGCCAGTGAAACCTGCGCAAAACAAACCGTTGATGGTTTGCACGCGGCACTGGAAATCGCCCGCGTTCTTCCTATGTTCCGAACTCAATCACCCATCGGCGTCCGATCCGGCTTGTCCGGCGATGCGCGCCTGAACGCTAGCGCGGCTCAACGCGCCTGGGAATGCCGATATGGATGAAGTCATCAGGGCGAAGCGCCAACACGAACGCCGGCGCGGCATGCGCGCGATCACGATCCGCGGCGCGCGCGAGCACAATCTCAAAAACGTCGACCTGGAAATCCCGCGCGACAAGCTCGTGGTGTTCACCGGGCTGTCCGGCTCCGGCAAATCCTCGCTCGCCTTCGACACCATCTATGCCGAGGGCCAGCGCCGCTACGTCGAATCGCTGTCGGCCTATGCGCGCCAGTTCCTGGAGATGATGCAGAAGCCCGACGTCGACCAGATCGACGGCCTGTCGCCGGCGATCTCGATCGAGCAGAAGACCACCTCGAAAAATCCGCGCTCGACCGTCGGCACCGTCACCGAGATCTACGACTACATGCGGCTGCTGTGGGCGCGGGTCGGCGTGCCCTATTCGCCCGCGACGGGCCTGCCGATCGAAAGCCAGATCGTCTCGCAGATGGTCGACCGCGTGCTGGCGCTGCCCGAGGGCACGCGGCTCTATCTGCTGGCGCCGGTGGTGCGCGGCCGCAAGGGCGAGTACCGCAAGGAGCTCGCCGAATACCTCAAGAAGGGATTCCAGCGCGTCAAGATCGACGGCACCTTCCATGAGCTGGCCGAAGCGCCGACGCTCGACAAGAAATTCCCGCACGACATCGACGTCGTGGTCGACCGCATCGTGGTGCGCCCCGACATCGGCCAGCGGCTGGCGGAAAGCTTTGAGACCGCGCTGAAGCTCGCCGAGGGCCTGGCGGTGATCGAATATGCCGACGCGCCGGCGGCCGACCGCTGCCGAGAAGAAATCCGACAAGAAGACCGCGAAGATCCACGACAAGAGCGGCCCGGAGCGGATCCTGTTCTCGGAAAAATTCGCCTGCCCGGTTTCCGGCTTCACCATTCCGGAAATCGAGCCCCGGCTGTTTTCCTTCAACAATCCCTATGGCGCCTGCCCGGCCTGCGGCGGCCTCGGCGTCGAGCAGCATATCGACGAGGATCTCGTCATTCCCGACAAGGAACTGACCCTGCGCAAGGGCGCGATCGCGCCGTGGGCGAAATCGTCCTCGCCCTATTACATCCAGACCCTGACCGCGCTCGGCAAGTTCTACAAGTTCACGCTCGACACCAAGTGGAAGGACCTGCCGAAGAAGACGCAGCAGGACGCCATCCTGCACGGCTCCGGCGAGGACGAGATCAAGTTCTCCTATGAAGACGGCGTGCGCTCCTACGACACCAAGAAGCCGTTCGAGGGCGTCATCACCAACATCGACCGCCGCTACCGCGAGACCGAAAGCGAATGGGCGCGCGAGGAACTCGGCAAAGTATTTCTCCGACGTGCCCTGCGAAGGCTGCCACGGCTACCGGCTCAAGCCGGAGGCGCTGTGCGTCAAGATCGGCGGCAAGCATATCGGCGAAATTTCCGAGCTTTCGGTGCGCCGCGCCGGCGAATGGTTCGAGACCGTGCCGAAGGCGCTCAACGCGCAGCAGAACGAGATCGCCGCGCGCGTGCTGAAGGAAATCCGCGAGCGGCTGTCGTTCCTGCTCGACGTCGGCCTCAACTACCTGACCCTGGCGCGCGCCTCCGGCACGCTGTCCGGCGGCGAAAGCCAGCGCATCCGGCTGGCGTCGCAGATCGGCTCGGGGCTGACCGGCGTGCTCTATGTGCTGGACGAGCCCTCGATCGGCCTGCACCAGCGCGACAATGCGCGGCTGCTGGAAACGCTGAAGCGGCTGCGCGACCTCGGCAATACCGTGATCGTGGTCGAGCATGACGAGGACGCCATTCGCCTCGCCGATTACGTCGTCGACGTCGGCCCCGGCGCCGGCATGCATGGCGGCAACATCGTCGCCCAGGGCACGCCCGCCGACGTCATGAACAACCCGAAGTCGCTGACCGGCAAATATCTCACCGGCGAATTGTCGGTGGAGATCCCCGAGCGCAAGCCGCCGAACCATCGCCGCACCATCAAGGTGATCAACGCCCGCGGCAACAATCTGAAGAACGTCTCGGCGGAAATTCCGCTGGGCCTGTTCACCTGCGTCACCGGCGTTTCCGGCGGCGGCAAGTCGACGCTGCTGATCGACACGCTCTACAAGGCGATCGCGCGCAAGCTCAACAACGCCAGCGAGGGCGCCGCGCCGCACGACCGCATCGAGGGCCTGGAGCATATCGACAAGATCATCGACATCGACCAGTCGCCGATCGGCCGCACCCCGCGCTCCAACCCCGCGACCTATACCGGCGCGTTCACGCCGATCCGCGAATGGTTCGCCGGCCTGCCCGAAGCCAAGGCGCGCGGCTACGAGCCCGGCCGCTTCTCCTTCAACGTCAAGGGCGGCCGCTGCGAGGCCTGCCAGGGCGACGGCGTCATCAAGATCGAGATGCACTTTCTGCCCGATGTCTACGTCACCTGCGACGTCTGCAAGGGCAAGCGCTACAACCGCGAAACGCTGGAAGTGCTGTTCAAGGGCAAGAGCATCGCCGACGTGCTCGACATGACCGTCGAGGAAGCCGCCGAATTCTTCAAGGCGGTGCCGCGCGTCCGCGAAACCTTCAAGACGCTGCACCGCGTCGGCCTCGACTACATCCATGTCGGCCAGCAGGCCACCACGCTGTCCGGCGGCGAAGCCCAGCGCGTCAAACTGGCCAAGGAACTGTCAAAGCGCGCCACCGGCCGCACGCTCTACATCCTGGACGAGCCGACCACCGGCCTGCATTTCCACGACGTCAAGAAGCTGCTGGAAGTGCTGCACGAGCTGGTGTCGCAGGGCAATACCGTGGTGGTGATCGAGCACAATCTCGAAGTCATCAAGACCGCGGACTGGGTGATCGACCTCGGCCCCGAAGGCGGCGACGGCGGCGGCGAAATCGTCGCCTGGGGCCCGCCGGAAGACATCGTCAAGGCGCCGCGGAGCTATACGGGCAAGTTTCTGGCGCCGGTGCTGGCGAAGGCGGATGGCGGCGGCAGACGCAAGCGCGGGGCTGAGGCGGCGGAGTGAGGTTTGTTCGGTGCCAATTTTCTCCCGCCGACGACTTCAGAATATGCTTGACGGCATTGGACCAATCTTGGATCGGCCGCAGGCCAAAGATCTATTGAACAGGCTGGAGAACCGTGACGTCACCGCTGCGTTAGCCGCCGAGGTCGAGCTTAGCCTGCTTTGGGCAATTAACTCAGTAACAAAGACACAACTTCATCCCGAACTATCCACTACCAAGCGTCGGCCAGAGGCATACTGTGCCGAATTGTTTCCGAGCGCACCCGCCTATATAGAAGTGACGGCCGTCTCGGATGATACGTTTTCAGATCGCGATAAGATGGAGCGAGCTGCCAACATTATTTCGCAGCTTGCAAATCGCGTTCGAAAGGGATCTAGCAAGCATCTATATTTTCGATTTAGCGAAAAAAGTGGCTATCAAAATGGAAAATATGGACGGTTTCGCTGCATTACGTCAGATTTTCAAATAACGCCAACAATCGAAGATAGTTTACGTAGCTGGCTTACGAAACCAGACTGGCCAAATCCGCAGACAAATTCACCTCACGAATGAAGCCATCAGCGTTGTGCTGGAGTGGAAGAACTATGTTCATCCGGAAGGCCGAACGTTCTCAACGATGCCGCCCATCGCCTACGATATCGTAGACAACCCCGTCTATAAGCAACTCCAAGAAAAGCAGTCGCAGCTATCTGGAGTACCGCTGGGCTCCCTCCGATGTATTTTCTTGGGGGATGCTGGCTGCAATATCCTTAGAGATTTGCGGCGAAGCGATCCCACCAACCGCGTTTTCAACGGAGAACAAATCATTTGGCATTTCCTCAACAAATCTACAATTGACTTGGTCGCGGTCTTTTCGCCACAAAGCGCCAACATATCCAATCCGATACGGTCACCTCGAATTTGGCGCGTTACCTATTTTGACAAACGACAGATTCCACCGATCGACGATCACCGCGGTCTCAATGCCGTCGCGGTCGCTCTGCCTTCCCCAAATTACGAGGGCTATCAAGCAAGGTCGCTGCATCGTCAAGGATCGTTTGACCCTCAAGCGCGAGGTCAATATCTCGGTTCTGAAGTAATTTCGAGGGGAAATCTTATGCCGCTTACAGTCAAGTTATCGGCTCGCTTGGTTCTGGAATACCTTGCGGGCAAAGTCACTAAAGAGCAATTTTTACACTTTGGCGGGATGCCCGACGTTCTTGAGAACATGCTGAAAAGTGGAAGTACCATCCAGAGTACTCGCATTGAAAAGGCTGGCCTTGACGAGGACGATGACCATATCGTCTTCGAGTTGGGCCACGACTACGCCGCCTCGCCGTTACGTATGCCATCGGGAACAATACGTTGCCCGTAGAGTGGATTAGCCGAAGGCGTAATCCGCCACTCCACCTTGGCGGCGGATTGCGCTACGATAATCCGCCCTACCCTCGATCTGCCGCAAATGCCTGCGCGGCGTGAACATCATCTAGCGTCAGTCGCGGGTGATCCAGGAGTATCGCCTCAACCGAGATGCCGGCGCCCAGCTTGCGCAAAATCAGTTCTACCGGAATGCGCGTATCGCGAATGACCGGTTTGCCGGCCATGATATCCGGATTGATTTCGATACGTTCGTGAGGCATGGCACTCTCTTGATGCTACCGTAGCTAGATATCAGACCCAAACGAGGTTTGTGAGCGACGAAACGGGAATGCTCGGCCTCCACACCCTGCTCCGCAACGCGATCCCCGAGCGCAGGCGGCGGAACGCGCCTATTCCGCCAACACTCCTTCCACAAACCCCGCCGGATCCTCGCAAAACTCCCGCATGACCTTGTAGTGATCCGTCTCCTTCACGCTCACCGGCTCCAGCCCGTATTTCGTCAGCCGCAGCAGCCGTGCATCCGGATAGGCCATCAGCACGGGCGAATGCGTGGCCATGATGATCTGGCAATGGCCGGAGACTGTCCATCCGCCGCATCAGCTTCAGGAATTCCATCTGGCGCGCGGGCGACAGCGCGGATTCCGGTTCGTCGAAGATGAAGATGCCCTGGCGCTGGCAGCGCTCCTCGAAGAAGCGCAAAAACCCCTCGCCGTGGGAATGCGAGAGGAAGTCAGGCGGGATGCCGGGGCACGCCCGGAATGACTTCGAGATTGACCTGGTCCAGGTATCTCGCGACCGAAAAGAAGCTCTCGGCCCGGAAGAACCAGCCATTGGTGATCTTCGGCAGCCAGCTCGCGCGCAGCGCGTTCGAAAGCCGTCCACCCATCTTCTCTATCGCTTCCGAGTGATCGACCGGCATGTAGCCCTTGCCGCCGCCGGCTTCGTCAAATCCCGCCAGCACGGCGATGCCTTCGAGCAATGTCGACTTGCCGGTGCCGTTTTCGCCGACGATGATGGTGATCGCGCCGATCGAATCCAGTTCGAAATCGTCGCCCAGGAACGGCAGGCAGAACGGATAGGCCGCGCGGTCCGCGATGCGCGATGGCTCGAGCCAGACCCGCCTTAGGTAAGGCGCCGGCATATTGATCGGTCGATTTCGTCTGTGAACCCATACTCTCCGCTCCGGCCGGCGCTATTGAGAACTCGCCTGCGGCCCGGGAAACATTACAGGAACATGCATGAGAGGATGAGGATTTTCTGTGAGGAATCTCTGTGGAATGCGCGCACGCGATCAACGCCGCCGGCAACTGACTTGCCCGTCAGGTTGTCGCGCGACCACCCTGTCAAGTCATTTTTTCTGATTTTCCGAACATATTTGTCTTGCCATTTCGCCAAATCAGAATTACATATTTGCCCATCCCGTCCCACTCAGAGGGGCGTTGGCCAGCGTCACGAACGCGGGATGGGATGCGGTGGACGCGACAGCGTCGGGCGCGCAGGTGGTTGCAGGGCCGGTTGACGAAAGACCTGTGAGCGATCGGACGGCGAGCAGACGAACGGCGTTGAAGCGTACGGCAAAACCGTGTGGTCCTGGCATCCGTTGCTGATGTCAAGTTGGCGGAGGTTTTACGAGCCCAACCGGGTGCGGACGACCTTAATCCGCAACGACGGTGACAAAAAGAATTCGTCACCGGGGAGAGCACGGCATAAGCCGTAAAGCCATTGCGCAGGGAAGGCCGGAGTGTTCTCCGCTGGACCTGTATGCTCGTGTGCGCACTCTCTTGTGCAATTGCACACGAGACCGCGGGTGCAGCGCGCACCCGGTCTTCCCTGCGCCCTCTGCTTCAGAGGGTGAAAACTGAATATGCAAACCTCGGGCGAAACGCGCCGCGAGAACGTCTATTCACGTCTGCCGTCATTGCGAGGAGCACTTGCGACGAAGCAATCCAGCTTCCTTCTTGGCCCAGCAAGATGGATTGCTTCGGCTTCGCTCGCAATGACGACTGAACAGGCTGTTTGAAATTTGAATCTGAGAGTTGAGAGATACGTGGCCACGGCCCCGCCCTCATCCAGTCACCTCCAGCACCAGCTCCATCGTCATCAGCACCGGATTGTCGCCGCGC
Organism: uncultured Alphaproteobacteria bacterium; assembly: GCA_963742695.1. Classification (GTDB taxonomy): domain Bacteria; phylum Pseudomonadota; class Alphaproteobacteria; order Rhizobiales; family Xanthobacteraceae; genus Bradyrhizobium. The sequence continues at coordinate 355,021 of CAVUNF010000009.1, read as the reverse complement.
ACCAGCACGCCCTCGGCGAGGCCGCCGATATAGTCGACCAGCGCGACGTCGAGTTCGGCTTGCAGCGCGCCGCCTGCACCGGCTGCGATCGTGCCGGAGCAGATCGCAAGCTCGGTGGCGAACGGCTCGACGATGCGGCCGTCCGCAAAACGCGCGCCGATGGTGCTGCCGACGCCGCCATGCAGCTTTGCGCTGACAATGCCACGCTCGCGGCAAAAGGTTTCCAGCGCGCCGGCAAAATCCTGGTTCGGCCGCAGCCGCAGCGCGAAGGCGCGGCTGGTGGTCTTCGCGCCCGTCGCCGCAGAGGGCACCGGCCCGAACAGCTTGAAATTGGTCTCGGGATCGGGCTCCGCCCGTAAAGATCGGCGCCGTCGATGCCGAACGCATCCACCTCAAAAGGCTCGGCGACGATGGTTTCCTCGGGGAGAATATGGCCGCCGCCGGCGCGTCCGTCGGCCTCCGTCCACAGCGCGTGGCAATGGAAGAACGGCGCGCCGTCGCGCGCGCCGAACGTCATCGCGCCCATCTTCAGCCGCGTGACGCCGGCGGGCCGAAAGGTGTCGCTGTAAAACGCGGCGTTGTCGCCGGTCTTCGACAGCGCCGGCATCACATAGGCGAACGGGCCGAGCGCGCCTGCCCCGCATGTTCAGCACGCCGCCCGCAAATCCTTCCGCCGCAAAGCCGCGGCGGGCGGCTTCCAGCAGCGGCAGGCCGGCCTGCCAGCGTGAACGAGAACGCGCGGCCGCGCGCTTCCACCCATTGGATGCGCTCGGCCGCGGGCGGACCGGGCTGCTTGATCTGTCGCATCAGCTCGTCGGCTTCGCGGGGGCATCCAGCAAGCCCCGCGCCTCGAGTTCGTCGCGCACCAGCCGTTTTGGAATCTTGCCATAGCCGGATTTCGGCAGCGCGTCCCAGAAGAAGAACCGCTTCGGCATCTTGTAGCGCGGCACCTTTGCGATCAGGAACTCGGCCAGCTCCAGCTCGCTCACGGCGCCTCGCGCCCTCGCGCGGCACGCAGACGGCGATGCCGACCTCGCCCCAGATCGGATCGGGCACGCCGACCATCGCCACCTCGCCGATCCCGGGATGCGTCAGAATCTTCTCCTCGACCTCGCGCGGATAGATGTTGGATCCGCCGGAGATGTACATGTCGGAGGCGCGGCCGGTGATGTAGACAAAACCTTCCTCGTCCATGTGGCCGAGATCGCCGGTGCGGAACCAGCCGTCGCGAAACGCCTTCGCGTTGGCCTCGGGGTTGTCGTAATAGCCGGCGAACACGGCGGGGCCGATGACGCAGATCTCGCCGGTCTCGAACGGCTTCAGCTCGCGGCCGTCGTCGCCCTGGATCGAGACCTGCATGCCCGTGCGCGCGTAACCGCAGGTGCCGATCCGCGCCTGCGGCCCGTCCTCGGGATCGTGCAGATCGGTCGGCATGCACCGTGATGTTGCCGGTGACCTCGCCGAGCCCGAAATACTGCACCAGCACCTTGCCGAGTTTTTTCAGCGCGGCCTTCTGGTCCTCCCGGTACATCGGCGCGCCGGCATAGATGACGTAGCGCAGCGAGGAATGGTCGTAGCGGTCGACCGCGGGATGCTCGACCATCATCTTCAGGATGGTCGGCACGGTAAAGATGTTGCTGACGCGGTGGCGTCTCGATCAGCCGGAACGCCTCGTCGATATCGAAGTGCTCGGTGGACAGCAGAATGGTCGGCACGCCGCGCGCGGCCTGCACCAGTTGATGCACGCCGGCGCCGTGCGACAGCGGCGCCACCACCAGCGAGGCGTCGTTCTCCGTGGTGCCGGGCATCAGGTCGGCGAGATGGTTGGTCACGACGAAAGCCATCTGGCCATGGGTCAGCACCGCCGCCTTGGAGCGGCCGGTGGTGCCCGAGGTGAAGAAGAACCAGCAGGGATCGTCGTATTCGACCCGGGCTTCCGCGACCTCGGCGCCGGCATGCGCCGCGATCGCCTCGCCCACGGATTTGCTCGCCGAAAGCGCCCTCGCCGATCCGCCAGGTGAACTTCGATCGCCGGGCTCGCCGCCTGCGACGGCGGAGGCATGGTCGGGAAAATCGCCGTGGCACAAAAACCCTTTGGCGCCGGAGGCGGTGGCGAGATAGGCGACCTCGTCCGGCATCAGGCGGAAATTGGTCGGCACCCAGACCGCGCCGAGCCGGAACGCCGCAAACATCGACCAGAACATCTCGTCGCAATTCTTGGAATGAACCAGCAGGCGGTCGCCCTTGGCGATGCCGCGCGCGGCCAGCGCCGCCGCCAGCGCCGACACGCTGGGCGTCGATCTCGCGCCAGGTCCAGGAACGCTCGCCCCAGATCAGAGCCGATGCGGTCGCCGTGCCGGCGGGCATTCTGGCTGACGAGATGCGCGAGATTCATCACCCGGCGCGACATCGGGGTCACGCCGCCTGCAGGCGCTGCGGTGGTGAAAGGGGCAGTCACGTTGGGCACTCCGAAATCAACAATTCATTGGGCGTATCGGGCATATCACTAGCCTTGGCATTTTCCAGCCGAAGTTTCGCGATCCGTGATTGCAATCATACGCGTAAACCGTCGAAGATGTCGCCAAGCCTCCTGAAAATCAGACCTTGAAAAAATGCTCCCTGAAAACATGACCCTCGCCTCCCTGAAAAAGAGTATCCGCAGACTTTACGAGGGTGCCACGCCGACCGGCATCCGGTTCCGCTATGCCCTGCTGGCATTCGACATCGTCACGGTGCTGTTCATCATCGCCACCTCGTTCCTGCCCTCCAGCGAGATCATCGAAACGCTCGACGTCCTCTTCGGTATCGTGATCCTGACCGATTTCGCAGCCCGATTGTTCGCCAGCCAGCATCGACTGCGCGATCTCGGCCACCTGTCGACCTGGACCGATGTGGTCGCCATCGTCTCCTTCCTGGCGCCGCTTGCGGGCGAGGCCGGCGGCTTCCTGCGGATCCTGCGCACGTTGCGGCTGCTGCGCGACTATCAGATGCTGGTGCGGCTGCGCGTCGACAGCCCGTTCTTCCGGCGCAATGAGGAAGTCATTTTTGCCGTCACCAACCTCGCCGTGTTCATCTTCGTGATGACCGCGATCGTTTACGAAACCCAGAAAGGCCGCAACGAGCAGATCACGAACTATGCCGACGCGCTGTATTTCACGGTCACGGCGCTGACGACGACCGGCTTTGGCGACATCACCCTGCCCGGCACGGTCGGCCGCCTGATCTCGGTCGTCATCATGATTTTCGGCGTGACCCTGTTCTTCAACCTCGCCCGCGCGCTGCTGACCCCGAACAAGGTGCGGTTTCCCTGCCCGGACTGCGGCCTGCAGCGCCACGACAGCGATGCCGTGCATTGCAAGGCCTGCGGCACGGTGCTGAATATTCCCGACGAGGGTTGGCGTAGCCGAAAGCGGCCGCGGAAAGCGCGATCAGCGCACCCCGGTGCCGCCGCAGCGCTGGCATTTGACGACCTTGTCGCCCTTCTTCAGCAGGCCCTTGCCCTCGCAGTTCTTGCATTTCTGCTTCTTCTTGATGTTCGGGCCTTTTTCATTGGCCATGATAGCCTCCAAAGTGGCGCGCCTGACATGGCGGCGGACCTGATCCGAAGTCTTAGCATTTAACCGGCGGCGCCGTTCGGCTTATAACGAGGTCCGACCGATTTTGAGGGTGTCCATGATCAGCCGACGATCCCTGCTTGTGTCCACGGCAACCGGGCTGCTTGCGGCAGTGGCGTCCCGCCCTGCCCTCGCCCAACCAACAGACGATCCGCGTTCCATCATCAACGCGATCTATACCCGCGTCACGAGGGGCAAGGGCGATGGCGGCGGCGACTTCGTCATATCGAACAAATCGGCGCGCGCCCGATACCTGTCGCGATCGCTGCCGCGCTATGGCTCAAGGCCGACGCCCGCGTCCAGAAGGGAGATGGCGATCCCGTGGGATTCGATCCCGTCACCAACTCGCAGGACCCGGACGTCAAATCGTTCACGATGGCCACCGAAAGCTTCAACAGCCAGCGCGCCACCATTGCGGTGACCGTCACCGGCCACCGCGAGGCGTCGCGCGCCAGGCCGGCCGACGCCGTCATTCACTACGATTTCCTCCGCGATCCCACCGTCCGCGATCCCTGGAAGATCGACGACATCCGCGGCGCCGTCGACGGCGAGCCGTGGTCGGTGCGGGAGTTACTGACCAACTCGCTGACGAATTAGCAGCCCAGCCGGACGCCCGCCGGTCCGTTGCTGAGCCGGCGGGCCTGACTGCCAACCATTATTGCCCGTGCTGGGCCAGTTCCTGCTCGCTCAGGTCCCAGTCCTGCCACAGCTGCAGGGCCGCCAGTAACACCACAAGTCCACCAAGCACTGAATGCCAGAGGTGCAGCATGCCGTCGCCGGCATAGTCGAAAATGTAGGGCGAGACGATCAACCACAGCCCGGCCGCGATGCCGGTCACCTCTTCCCAACGCTGCAGCGCTACATATTCAAGCTGGGCAAGCCCGAATACCAGGATGCCTATCGTAAAGGTATTGAGGATCATAAAGCTGCGTTCGGCATCATGGCTTGCCTGGGTCGGAAACCACGGCGACAGCACGATCAGCACGCCAAGCAGCATGCCGCACCAGTCTTCCCATGTTCGATGAGTACGAAAAAAACGAAAGTCGGGCATTGTAGACCTCCCTTCAAAAGAGGCATACGTCAGCGGCTGGCGACCATGACACTCCGACTGTCAACGACCTATCCGGCCGCATCGGGGGCGTATGTCTGCTAAAGACGTGGGGAATGGACTTGGCCCTGGCAAGATCCGCCCAGGGCGATTTTGCAAGCCGGAAGGCCGGAAAAAGCAGCTCAGCCGCGAAACCCAGGACGGTCCCAGGCTTTGTCCCAGGCGATCCCGATGACTGCGCCAACGGACTGAACCCATGAACAACGCCGTTTCAAACAATCCTGCGCTCAGCCGCTACGAACTCGCTGTCGACGGCCATATCGCCGCCGCCTATTACGAAATCGCCGACGGCGTTGTCACCTTCGACCATACCGAGGTGCCGTCGGAACTAGGCGGCAAGGGCATCGGGTCGAAGCTGGTCCAGGGCGCGCTCGACCAGGTGCGGGCCGATGGCCTCAAGGTGATCGCGCGATGTCCCTTCGTAAAGGGTTGGCTCGACAAACATCCGGATTACGCCGGCCTGCTCAAATCCTAGCTCGCCGGAAACCACGCGTCGCTACGGCGTGACACCCAATCGCTGCAGGCTGTCGCGCGCAGTGGCAAGATCGGGACGAAGCTCCAACGCCTTCCTGAAATCGGCTGTCGCGCCGGCCTTGTCGCCGAGCCGCAATTTTGCCTGACCACGGTTATTCCACGAATACACGTCGGCCGGATCGTATTGCAGCGCCTTGTCGTAGTCGGCCAGGCCGCCCTTGCTGTCGTTCTTGTACAGCCGGATCATGCCGCGATTACGCCAGCCGCGCGCATCGGTCGGCGCCATCTTGGTCACTTCGCCATAGTCGGCGGCGGCACGGTCGAGTTGTTCGAAATCGCGGTAGGCATTGCCGCGGTTGATGTAGGCCAGCACATCAGCGGAAAGCTTGATCTGCACGCTGTAGTCCGCAATGGCGCGCGCCATGTCGCGCTTGCGATAATGGATGTAGCCGCGATTGCCGTAGGCGATAGCGAGATTCGGATCGAGTTTGATGGCGGTATTGAAATCGGCCAAAGCGCGATCGGGATCGGCGCGGCCCTGCCAGGCGTCGCCGCGATTGTTGTAGGCGAGCGCAAATGCCGGATCGATGCGGATCGCCTCATCATAATCGGCCATGGCGCGATCGAGATCGCGCTTGAAGGCGTAGACGCGGCCGCGGTTGGTGTAGGCGCAGGCATAGGCCGGATCGAGCCGGATCGCCTCGTTGAGATCGGCGAGCGCGCCGTCGAGTTGGCGTTTTTCGGTGAGGCCGTGGCCGCGGTTGCAATAGGCGGCGGCGAGGCGACGGCCGGTTTCAGCCCTGGTGTCGATCACCGCCGAGCACGCCGACACCCTGTCGTCCGGCGCCAATGTCGCGCTCACGCAGGTCTGCCATGCCTTGTCGCCCTGAGCGGCCGCCCCGAGTGGGCTGGCAAGCGACAGCGTTGCGCCGAGCAGGAAAGCTCCCGGCCAACCCAAAATGTGCATATCATCCCCCCTGCACGCAATATCCCCTGTTGGTCGCCGGTTTGCATCGCCGGGTTCACCGACCTAAATGGATGACTGGAATCCTTTCAGGAAAGTGGAAGTGATGGCTACAGGCAGCGTTCGCGACAACAAGGCGCAAAGCCGCTTCGAACTCGACGTCGAGGGCACGGTGGCGTTCGCGAATTATCGCCGCACGCCGGACACCGTCATTATCACCCATACCGAGACGCCGCGCGACCTGCGCGGCCGCGGCATCGCCTCTGAGCTGGTGCGGGGTGCGCTGGAATTGATCCGCGCCGATGGATCAAAGGTGGTCGCCGGCTGCGGCTTTGTGGTGGACTACTTGCAGAAGAATCCGAAGTTCGCGGACCTGCAGGGGTGACCGACGTACCGACCGTCATTCCGGGGCGACACGAAGCGTCGAACCTGGAAAATGGTTAGAGTTTAATCCCGATAAACATGTCAGACAGGACCTCGATCCTGCTTCCTGTCAGTTACTTCGCCGGCGGATTTCGGTCGATCGGCTCCATGCCCGCGCTCTTGATGGCAGCGGCGCCGGCACTGCTTCGCACCAGATCGATCAGCGCCTGCGCCGACGGCTTTTCACGGGTGCCGACGGTGATCGCGGCGGAATATGTCGTATAGTTTTGAATCTCGGAAGGCAGCGGACCAACCAGTACTGCGCCTTTGACGGGTAGAATCTCGCTGATCTGCTGCAGCGCGATCTCGGCTTCACCGCTCACGATGCGATCCGCCGCAGCCCCGCCGCGAACCAGAACGGCCTTTTGCCGGACCTCGGCGCCAATGCCGAGCCGGTCGATCAGACCGGAAACATAGATCCCACTGCTGCCGCCCGCGGCCGGATCGACATAGGCCACACTCTTCGCCGCCAGCAGGGCCTTCTTGAAGGCATCCACGCTGCCGATGTCCGGTTTGGCGGCGCCTTCCCGAACCGCCATGCCGACGCCCACTTTGGCCAAATCGATGCCGCCTTCGACCTTGCCCGCCTTGCCGAGAGTGACAAGAGCGGCCGGCGATGCAATCACCAGATCGAAAGTTTCGCCGGCCTCGATGCGCTTGACGATGATGCCGACCGTGTTGGTTTCCCATTTGAGCGCGCGGCTGGATGCCTCAAACTGCGGAATGACCGCCAGCAGGACCTGCTTGAAAGCTCCCGCCGTGAGAACCTTGAGCGTCTCCGCCCGCACCGCGCTGGACAGAACGATCGCAAAGGTAAAGGCCAGCGGCAAAACATGTCTGACTCTCATGATCTCCCCTCCTCCTAATGTGTTGGGCCTTGCCCGCACTAGTTGCTTGCTCGCTTCTCAAGACGATCAAACCCGCATCCCTGCCGGATATTCCGACAGGACATGACAGCCCTGCTCGTGCGCTGCTGCAGTGCAATGAACCATCGACGGCATCGACGCGACGAACAGCCATCAGCACCATCGGTGCCATTCTCAACCCTTCAGGAAATCCGCCATGTTCATCGCATCGTTCATCGACGCAATCCGGAAATTTGCCCGCTATCGATCGCAGCTTGCCGGCATCAATCAACTCGATGAGCGCACCCTGCGCGACATCGGCATCAGCCGCGGCGAACTCGCCACCGCAGCGTGGCACAAGGCTGCCCGCACACAGTATCCGTAAAGTCAGCGTTTGATCCGTAAAGTCAGCACTGATTCGCAGCGTAGTTGTGCCGATTTTTCCAAACAAAAAGGCCCGCGCGAACGCGGGCCCTGCTGTCTTGGTTTAGCGCGAACGAACTAGTCCTTGAGCTCCGGTGGCAGCTTGCCGCCGTTCGCGGCGAGCTTCGTCATCACCTGCTTGTGCAGCCAGATGTTCATGCTCGCCGAATTCATTGCTGTCGCCGGTGTACCCGAGTTCCTTGGCAAGGTCCTTGCGCGCGGTGAAGCTGGAGTTGATATCGAGCGCCTTCATCAAATCGACGATCGAGGTGCGCCACGCCAGCTTTTCGCCTTTTGCCTTCACTGCCGCGTCCAGGATCGGCGCAACATCGACGGTCGCAGCTGGTGCTGCGCCGGACGATCCCGCCGGTGCCGCACCGCCGCCCGCAGGCGCGGCATCGGCCTTGGTTCCGAAGATCGCACTCATGATTTTGCCGAAAATGCTCATCGTTTGCTCCCAGTGAACATGAAGATCGAGTGAAGGTCTTGTGACAGTGCTTGGTGGTTGCCGGCAGCACCGGACCGGATCATCGGTGAGCTTAGCCGCCCCTGACAGACTTGCCAATGCAACATTCACCGAAGCGTGAGCGACAGCATGACTGATTGGGCGTACCATGCCGGCTCAGTTCGCGACATGGCCAGTTTCGGTTTCCTGTTTTCGCGTCTGGCCTGATCGTGATGGTTTTCGAGGAACGGCACACTTGCGCCTGTGCCGGCGCGAAGTCGGCCGCCACGTCAGGGAGACAACGACCATGGCCACACCGTATCCCGGCAATGCCACGCCACTCGCCCAGCCTGCGCAAAATACTACCGCGCCTGTAATCCGGACAATCCAGCTTTCCGACCTGTACGAAGCGCTGCGGCTCGGCTGGGAGGATTTCAAGGCGGTGCCAAGCCACGCCGTTATCCTCTGCGTGATCTATCCAGTGCTCGGGTTGGTGCTGGCGCGCACGGTGCTCGGCTATTCGGTGCTGCCGCTGCTGTTTCCGCTGGCAGCGGGTTTTGCCCTGGTCGGCCCCTTTGCCGCACTCGGTCTCTATGAGCTCAGCCGCCGCCGCGAGCGCGGCGAACCTGCTTCCGCATGGAACGCCGTCGACGTCCTCCGCTCGCCGTCGTTCGGCGCCATGCTCGGGCTCGGCACGCTGCTGCTGGCGCTGTTCGTGACCTGGGTGGCCACGGCGCAGGCAATCTACGTTGCGGCATTCGGTTACGAAGCCGCCGCCGAAATACCGGATTTCGCCAGGCGCGTACTGACGACGCCGCAGGGGTGGTGGTTGATCGTCGCCGGTTGCGGCGTCGGCTTCCTGTTCGCCGTGGTCGCGCTGTGCATCAGCGTGGTCTCGTTCCCGCTGATGCTGGACCGTCACGCCGGCGCCGGCGATGCCATGGTAACGTCGCTCCGCGCCGTCGCACGCAACCCAGTGCCGATGGCAGCGTGGGGATTGATTGTCGCGGCGCTGCTGGTGGTGGGATCGCTGCCGTTCTTCCTCGGTCTCGCTGTCGTGATCCCGCTGCTCGGCCACGCCACCTGGCATCTCTATCGCAAGGTGATCGCGCCGGATCCCAATCCGCGACCGATCCCCCCTCGCCCGGTTCGCGAGCGACGCTCGGCGGTGGATTTCCCGGCCAATCTGTTTCCGTGGCGGCGCAAGGACGACGCTTAGATCAAGGAACCAAACAGCTGTTGCTGTCCGCCGCCGGTCGATACGCGACCGGCGGTTTCGCATGCCAGCGTTATCTCAACGATGACGAGCAGCCTTGTTTTGGCCGCGGTTGCCGCCGACATTTTGCCGATGCGTTTTGGATTTGTGGTCAAGGCAATCGCGGTAAGCGCTGTCCTGATGATGCCGGCAACGTCGGCGTTGGCGGCGTCCTGCGGCACGGGCACCTTTGAAGCCTGGCTCGAGGATTTCAAGACGCGAGGCGGCGTCCAAAGGTATCTCCCAAGCTGCCGTCACATCCGGCCTCAGCGGCGTCACGCTGGACAAGAACGTGATCGCTCGCGACCATTCGCAGAAGGTCTTTAGCCAGAGCTTCGAGGAATTTTCCGGCCGCATGGTGCCTCCGCGCCTGACGCGCGGCGCCAACATGATGAAGCAATATGGTTCGGTGCTCGCGCGCATCGAACAAACCTATGGCGTGCCCGGCGACGTGCTGGTGGCGATCTGGGGGCTCGAGACCGACTACGGCGTCAACATCGGAAAATTTTCGACCATGCGTTCGCTGGCGACGCTGGCTTACGATTGCCGCCGCTCGGAACTGTTTCGCGCCGAGCTGCTGGACGCGTTGCGTATCGTCGAGCGCGGCGATCTCGCCCCGTCGGAAATGCGCGGCGCCTGGGCCGGCGAACTCGGCCAGACCCAATTCATGCCGTCGTCCTACCTGAAATTCGCAGTAGATTTCGATCAGAACGGCCGCCGCGACCTGTTGCGCAGCGCACCCGACGTGTTGGCATCGACAGCGAATTATCTCGCCGGCCACGGCTGGCAGCGCGGCAAGGACTGGGAGCCGGGCAGCGCGAATTTCGGCGTGATCCAGCAATGGAACAAGAGCGAGGTCTATTCGAAGACGATCGCGCTATTTCGCCAGCCAGCTTGCCCGCGCGCCCTGACTTCTTGGCCGCTGATCACGATCAAGCCGGCGCTCGCCAACAAAATATGGAGATCAACCCCATGAAAGTAGGGGACAGCGCCGGACGGGCGTCCGGTTCCCGGCCGCCATACCACGGGTCGCGCTTTCTATAAGAGAGAATTATAATTCATTTCTATAGCTCGCGCATGCGAATCACGCATGCGAGTGGCGATCCGTTTCCGGACCGATCGTGTCGCAGAGTATACGGCGATACTCGCCGCCAATCCCACACTCAGGGGCTTATCACAGCATGACTATAGCGATCCCGCCAGCCGAAGGTTAATCATTCCTTAGTGTTGCCATGCGTTTTGGACCTAGCTGCATCGCAGCATTGGAACTTCTGCAGTGCGGTATCTTCATCTATATTCATTTCAACGATGAAGCGGCTTCCAAAGGCTGAATTGTAAATACAAGGAGACTATCCTATGTTGCTCTCGCTCATCCGCATGATCCAGGCGTTCCGGGACTATCAGCGCAATGTCAGCGAATTGTCCCAGCTCAGCGATCGCGAACTGGCCGATATCGGCCTTGATCGCTCGGACATTCCGCGCGTGGCAGCCGGCACCTACAACAGCTGATCCGTCTTCAGCCGACTGTCGAACGGATAACGCCCGCCTCGTTGCGGGCGTTGTCGTATCTGCCGGTACGCGCTACCTCTGTGGCCATGACAGGCAGCAAAACCACTTCTGAACCCGTGCATATCGTCGGCGCGGGCCTCGCCGGCTCGGAAGCCGCCTGGCAGGTCGCCAGGTCGGGTGTTCCCGTCGTTCTGCACGAGATGCGCCCGCTGCGGATGACCGAAGCCCATTGCACCGACGGCCTCGCCGAACTGGTGTGCTCCAATTCATTTCGCTCCGATGACGCCGCCAACAATGCGGTCGGATTGCTGCACGCCGAGATGCGCCGGCTGGGCTCGCTGATCATGCGCGCCGCAGACGCCAACCAGGTGCCCGCCGGCGGCGCGTTGGCGGTCGACCGCGACGGGTTCTCCGCCGCCGTCACCAAGGCGCTGCACGACCATCCCCTGATCGAAATCGATCGAACCGAGGTCGCCGGATTGCCGCCCGCGGACTGGCGCAATGTCATCGTCGCGACCGGTCCCCTCACCTCCGCGCCGCTGGCCGAAGCGATCCGCGAACTCTCGGGCGAGAACGCGCTGGCGTTCTTCGATGCCATTGCTCCGATCGTACACAAGGATTCGATCGACATGTCGGCGGCGTGGTTTCAGTCGCGCTACGACAAGATGGGACCCGGCGGCACCGGCGCCGACTATATCAACTGCGCCATGACCAAGGAGCAATACGACGCTTTCGTCGACGCGCTGATTGCCGGCGAGAAGACCGACTTCAAAGAATGGGAAACCAACACGCCGTATTTCGACGGCTGCCTGCCGATCGAGGTGATGGCCGAGCGCGGCCGCGAGACGCTGCGTCACGGGCCGATGAAGCCGGTCGGGCTCACCAATCCGCACAATCCGACCGTCAAAGCCTATGCCATCGTGCAGCTGCGCCAGGACAACAAGCTCGGCACGCTCTACAACATGGTCGGCTTTCAGACCAAGCTGAAGCACGGCGCCCAGCAACGCGTGTTCCGCACCATTCCGGGGCTCGAGAACGCCGAATTTGCCCGGCTCGGCGGCTTGCATCGCAACACCTTCCTGAATTCTCCGAAACTTCTGGATGCGCAATTGCGGCTGCGCGCGCAGCCGCGGCTGCGCTTCGCCGGACAGATGACCGGCTGCGAAGGCTATGTGGAATCCGCCAGCATCGGCCTGATCGCCGGCCTCTATGCCGCGGCCGATGCCTGTTCGCAGGCGCTGGCGCCGCCGCCCGCGACGACGGCGCTGGGCGCCCTGCTTGGCCACATCACCGGCGGCCATATCGAGACCATCGAACCCGGTGCGCGCTCGTTCCAGCCGATGAACATCAATTTCGGACTGTTTCCGCCACTCGCCAATCCGCCCACCAAACATCCCGACGGCACCCGCCTGCGCGGCAACGAGAAGACCGTTGCGAAAAAACAGGCGATCAGCGCCCGCGCGTTGACCGATCTCGATCGCTGGATTGCCGATCATCTGCACGTAGCAGCGGCGGCGTGAGCGTTTCATGAGTCTGCCAAAGGACGACGCCGCGGTTCTGTCGGCGCGATGGATCGAAGGCGTGTTGCTGAAGCGCGACGTTTTCTCCACGGTCGAGCGCGGCCGCTTTCGCGGGGCCGACGGCGAAGTCGATGCGGTGTTGCGCCGGCTCGATACGGTGCCGTGGTGGTCCTACATCCCGGCGCGCCATCTGTTCGCCGCGAGCGGCGCGCGCTGGCGCTGGCGCGCGACCTTCAGGTCGGACCCGAACTGTTATGGGCCGGCCGCCAGGCGCTGGTGCGCGGTTTCATCAACGGCGTGGCGCTGCATCTCGCCAAGCCGCATGGCGATATCGCCTATTTCCATTCCGCCAAGCTTGCGCTGCGCAAGCTGCATCGCGTCGGCATCTGCCACAACGACCTCGCCAAGGAGCAGAACTGGCTGCGCGGCAATGATGGCCGCGCCTATGTCACGGATTTCCAGCTCGCGGTCTGTTTCAAGACCCGCAGCCGGCTGTTCCGCATCGCCGCCTATGAGGATCTGCGGCATCTGCTCAAGCACAAGCGCAGCTACATGCCGGAGGCGTTGACGCCCAAGGAGCGCAAGATTCTGGCGCGCAAATCGTTTGTCGCCAGCATCTGGCTCAAGACCGGCAAGAAGGTCTACCGCGCCATCACCCGCGGCCTGTTCAATTTCACGGACCGCGAAGGCGGCGGACGGCGGCTGGTCAATGACGCTCCTGTCCTGATCGACCTGATCCGGAAAAACCCTGAAGTCCGCGATACCGCCATTGTCGCGTTTGCCGACCGCCGCACCGGCGTCGGGCTCTATGCCTTCGTCGAAGCCGACCAGACCGCGCTCGAAGCGCAGCTGCGCAGCGAGCTCGTCCGCCGCCAATGGCCCGAAAGCCTCCGGAACATATCCAGGTCGTGCACGCCTTGCCGCGTGACGCCGCCGGAAAACCGCGCACCGAGATCCTGCAGCTGGTCGCCATGAACCAGCTCGATCTGATCGAGCCGATGATGAAAAGCGATGCCGACCGCGCTTTCCTGAAAGACATTTTGGAGTCGCGCAAGAATTTGCGGGACCGGTTTAATTTTGAGGCGGATGATCTGAACGCACGATAGCCGTTTCCATCGTCATTGCGCGTTAACCACCGAACTCCCGCGACCTCGATGCCCGCCACAGCGTCCACAGCGTCCCAAACCTCGACGCTACCCGCGGCATGAACGGATCATTGTCCGCGCGCGACATCCGCTTGATATCGCGGCGTACCAGCGCCAGCGGCAGGAATACCGGCCGCACCTCCGGCGGCGCATCCGCAAGCAGCGCGAGGGCGGTCTTCAAATGTCCGCGCGCCTCGCCGAGCAATTGATCCAGCGCCGCGCGCAGCTTCGGCGTTTCCTTGCCCGCGAACACCTCCTCCATGCCGCTGCCGTGGCTCTCCAGCAATTGCAACGGCACGAATAACTGGCGGCGCGCGGCGTCCAGCGGCAATGCCGCGATCACCTGCACGATGCCTAACGCCAATCCGGCGTGGCGCGCGAGATGCTCGATCTCATCGGATTCGTCCCCGGCGATCGCAGCCCCCAGCGAAAACAGCGCGGACGAGGTTTCGTTGATGTAGCCTTCCAGTGCCGCCATGGTCGGCATCGGATCGTTGTAGAGATCGAATTGATGCTCGTCGATCAGCCGCGACAGCCGCTCGACCGGCAGGCGCCAGTTGCGGATCGCGAGCAACAGTTCGGCCGCGACCGGATTGCCCTCGACGCCGCCATGGCCTGCGCCCGCGAGCATGTCGGTCCACCATTGCAGGCGTATTTCGCCGGGCAGCGGCTGACTGACCTGTTCGCGCACGCGCGAAATCTCGGCATTGAAGGCGTAGAGCGCCAGCAGCCCGCGGCGTTGTTCCGCGGGCACGAACAGGGTGGACGCGTAGCGGGCGAAATCGTGGCTGCGCACCAGGTCGGCGCAGAAGTCGGCCGACGCCTTGCTGTCGCCCGCGCCGCTCATGGCACCGCGATCAGAGCCGCCGCGACACGCCGCCGCTCACCGAGCATGATGTTGTAGGTGCGTGATCGCTGGCCCGGTCTGCATCGCGTCCAGCACCACCTTGACCGCGCGCAACGCCTCGCGAAGCCCGGATGGCGGCAGCCAGACATCGTTGCCGGTGCCGATGATCAGGGTGTCGATGCCGCCGGCCGCGGCGAACACGCGGGCCAGCGAGGCCTCGTCGATCTGCAGCTGGACTGGCGACCGGCCAGGCCCAGATCGCATCCGGCAGGCACAGCAGCGAGCCGCGATGCGACATGTCGGCAAAGGCAAACCCGCCCTTGCCGTAGGCCTCGATCGGCGCCGATCTCGGAAGATGCAGGGCGTCCGAGGGGTTCGGCATCGTTATTTCTTTTTGGGTTGGTCCGGCTTCTTCGGTGTATCCGCCACGTCGCGATGCTCGCCGACGCCGAGATAGATCAGAATCGGCGCTGCGATGAAGATCGAGGTGTAGGTGCCGACCAGCACCACGCCGAACACCATGACCGCGGTGAAGCTGTGGATGGCGTGGCCGCCGAACATCAGCAGCGCCAGCAACGCCAGCGTCACCGTGACGTGGGTAATGATCGAGCGCGACAGCGTCGCATTGATGAACTCGTTGAGCAGTTCCGGCATCGGCATTTTCTTGTAGCGCCGCAGCATTTCCCGGATCCGGTCATAGATCACGACCGTGTCGTTCAGCGAATAGCCCAAAATCGTCAACAGCGCGGCGATGCTGGTCAGATCGAAATCGACCTGGCTGATCGACATGAAGCCGATGGTCAGCACGATATCGTGCACGTTGGCGATCATGGCGCCGAGCGCGAACTGCCATTCGAACCGGAACCAGAGATAGATCAGGATCCCGAAGATCGCGAGCATCAGCCCCAGCATGCCGTAAGCCAGCAGTTCGCTGGAGACGCGCGGTCCGACCACTTCGACCCGGCGATATTCCACGGCGTCGCCGAGCGCGCCACGGACCTTCTGCACCGCCACCTGCTGCGCGGTGTCGCCGCCGGGTTGTTCGGCTACCCGGATCAGCACGTCGGCGGGCCCGCCGAACTGCTGCAACTGCACGTCGCCCAGCCCCAGACCGCCCAGCGTGGCGCGCATCGACGCGATGTCGGCGGGACCAGACTTGGTCTGCACTTCCAACAGCGTGCCGCCCTTGAAATCGATGCCGAAATTCAGGCCGTGGGTAAAGAACAGCACGATCGCAACAATCGACAGCAGCGCCGAGATCGGAAAACTGATGCGGCGAAACTGGGTGAAATCGAACTTGGTGTCGTCAGGCACGATCCGCAACGACGGCAACCAGCCGAAGCAACTGACCACCGTCAGCACGGCAATCAGGACGCCGAGCCCTATCAGAACGATATTTGTCACAGACGGCTCCGCATGATCAAATCGGCACGCTCTGCGGCCGCTTCCACCTGACCCAACCCGCGACGATCAGCCGGGTGAGCGTAAAGGCGGTGAAAACCGTGGTGATGATACCGATGCCGAGCGTCACGGCGAAGCCGCGAACCGGCCCGGTACCGACATAGAACAGCACCGCGGCGGCAATGAAGGTGGTGATGTTGGAATCGAGGATGGTCGACAGCGCCCGCTTGAAGCCGGCGTCGATCGCCGAAATCGCGTTGCGCCCGCCGCGCAATTCCTCGCGGATGCGCTCGTAGATCAGCACGTTGGAGTCGACCGCGATGCCGACCGTCAGAACGATGCCGGCGATGCCCGGCAACGTCAGCGTCGCATTCAGGAGCGACAAGATGCCGAAGATCATCGCGACGTTGATGGCGACCGCGATATTGGCGAACACGCCGAACAGCCGGTAGGTCACCAGCATGAACACGATCACCAGGATCGAGCCGACATAGGCGGCGAGTTTGCCCTTCTCGATCGAATCCTGGCCGAGGCCGGGACCGACGGTGCGTTCCTCGATGATGGTCAGCGGCGCCGGCAGCGCGCCGGCGCGCAGCAGGATCGAGAGGTCGTTGGCCGCCTGTACGGTAAAGCTGCCGGAAATCTGTCCCGAACCGCCAGTGATCGGCTCGCGGATCACGGGCGCGGAGATCACCTCATTGTCGAGCACGATTGCGAACGGTTGCCCGACATTCTCGGTGGTCGCCTGGGCGAATTTGCGCGAGCCCGAGGTATTGAAGCGGAAGCTGACGATCGGCTCGCCGGAGCGCTGGTCGAAGCCCGGCTGGGCGTCGGTCAGGTCGCCGCCGGAAACCAGCACCTGCTTCTTGATCACGTAGGGGGTCTTCGGCGCCGTCGAACTCATCAGCAGTTCGGACTCCGGCGGCAATCGGCCCTGGGCCTGGTCCGGCGGGACCGTGGGATCGACCATGCGGAAATCGAGTTTTGCGGTCTTGCCCAGCAGTTCCTTCAACCGGGTCGGATCCTGCAGGCCCGGCACCTGCACCAGAATGCGGTTCAGACCCTGGCGCTGGATCAGCGGCTCCACGGTGCCAAGTTCGTTGACGCGGCGCTCGACGATCTGGATCGACTGTTCGACCGACTGGCGCACCCGCTCGGTAATCGCCGCGGGGGGAACGTTGAGCCGGATCAGCCCGCCGCCGGCGTCGGTGACTTCAAGGCTGCGCTGGCCGCTGGAGCCCAGCAAACCGCCCAGCGGCTGCGACAGCTCGCGCAGCTTCGTCAGCGCGGTCGGCGCATCGGTGTCCTTGGTGATCCGCACCTCGACGTTTTCGGCGCGCACCGCCAGCCCGGTATAGGGGATCTTGGCATCGCGCAGGGTGCGGCGGACGTCGTCGCGGACCTGGTCGAGCTTGTCCTTCTTGACCGAGTTGGAATCGACCTCGAGCAGGATGTGCGAACCGCCCTGCAGATCGAGGCCAAGCACGAGATGACGCTGCGCCCATTTCGGCCAGGTCTTCACGGTGGCTTCGGGAAAGAAATTCGGAACGGCGCAAAGGCACACCACCAGCGCGGTCAGAATGATCGCCAGCGCCTTCCACCGCGTGAAATACAACATCGAGTTGACCCGTCAGAATTCTGAATGTGCGCGATCGCGATAAGGAACGCGCTAACTCGCCGAAGTATCTTCCTTGGCGGTTTCGGGCTTTTCCTTGGCCGGCTCGCCCTTGGCGCGCACGCCCGAAATCATCTGCCGCATCTGCCGCACGCGGACCCCGTCCGAGATTTCGAATTCGATCTGGTCGTCGTCGACCACTTTGGTCACCTTGCCGACGAGGCCACCCGACGTCACCACGGTATCGCCGCGGCGGATGTTCTTCACGAGTTCCTGATGGTCCCGCACCTTCTTCTGCTGCGGCCGCAGAATCAGGAAGTACATGATCACGAAGATCAGCGCGAACGGCAGCAGCGACATCAACATGCTGTTGGTATCGCCGCCGGCCGCGGCCTGGGCAAACGCAGGAGTAATCAGCATTCAGGTAATCCTCGTGAAACGGGAATAAACCGGCAACGCATGGCGTCAGGCCGGTTCGGGCAAATTCGCGCGGACTATAGCGGCCACGGTCCCAATTGCAACGCTGCCAGACCCCTGATTTCCGCCGCTTGCGGCTTTGTGGAAGGCCCGATATGGGTGCGTCAGCAGGAACCCGCAAGATGTCAAAAAAGCCCCGGAAAACCGGCTCTCGTGCCACCTCGAAAAGGGTATCCGCAAAACCCAAGCCTGCCGCGACAAAACGTCCGGCAGCGTCCTCCCAAAACGTCACCGCCGAGCGGATCGCGCGCGCGCTCGAGGCCATCGCCTCCCACCTGCGCCGCCGCATCGCCAAGCCTCCAGCGCCGATTCACTTGATAGCGCCGACGCCTTCGTCTGGCACCCGGACGGACGCCTGGCGCCGGTGCCCCATGTCAGCCGCGTCGATCTCGGACTGCTCAAGGGGATCGAGCGGGTGCGCGACATCCTGATCGAGAACACCGAGCGCTTTGCCGACGGCCTGCCCGCCAACAACGTGCTGCTGTGGGGCGCGCGCGGCATGGGCAAGTCGTCCTTGGTGAAGGCGGCGCATGCCAGCATCAACCTCAACCGCAAGCCGGCCGCACGGCTGAAGCTGATCGAGATTCACCGCGAGGATATCGAGAGCCTGCCGGCCCTGATGGAGCTGCTGCGCGGCTCGGATTTCCACTTCATCGTGTTCTGCGACGACCTGTCGTTCGACGGCAACGACGCCTCCTACAAATCGCTGAAGGCGGTGCTGGAAGGCGGCATCGAGGGCCGTCCCGACAATGTGATCCTGTACGCGACCTCGAACCGCCGCCATTTGCTGGCGCGCGAGATGATCGAGAACGAGCGCTCGACCGCGATCAATCCCGGCGAGGCGGTCGAGGAGAAGGTATCGCTGTCGGACCGGTTCGGATTGTGGCTCGGCTTTCACCGCTGCAGCCAGGACGAATACCTTGCCATGGTGAAGGGCTACTGCAGTCATTTCGGCATCAAGCTGGCGGAAGCCGAACTGGAGCGCGAAGCGCTGGAATGGTCGACCACCCGTGGCTCGCGCTCGGGCCGCGTCGCCTGGCAGTTCACGCAGGAACTGGCGGGACGGCTCGGGATCAGGATTTCAGGCAAATAATGCCGCGCCAATAAGGTCGTCCGACATGAAACGCCGCGCGGTCCTTGCGGGAATAGCCGCCGTACTTGCGCCGCACCCGCTGATGGCGCAGATGCCGCCGCGCCACGGACCGCGGCGGCTCGGCGTGCTGATGGGAAACCTCGCCAGCGATCCCGTGGCACAAACCTACACCGCTTCCCTGATCAAGGGCCTTCGCGCGCTGGGCTGGCAGGAGGGAGAAAATCTGCGAATCGACTGGCGCTGGAGCGGCGGCGACTCCGAACTTTTCGATCGCCACGCCGCAGAACTGATCGCGCTCGGCCCCGACGTCGTTCTGGCGCAGTCCAGTCCCGCCGTGGCGGCGTTGCGGCGAAAAACCAGTACCCTCCCCGTGGTATTTACGATGGTCACCGATCCGGTCGGCCAGGGCTTTGTCGCAAACCTGGCGCATCCGGGCGGCAACATCACCGGCTTTAGCGATTTCAACGTGTTCATGGCCGGCAAATGGCTGGAGATGCTGACGCAGGTCGCGCCGCCCGTCGCACGCGTCTCGGTGCTGTATAATCCCGCGACCGCACCCTATGCCGGCCTGATGATGCGCGCCATCGAGGAGGCGGCCCCCTCCTTCGCCGTAACGGCACGGGCAGCGCCGAGCCACAACGACGCCGAAATCAAGTCCCTGATCGCGGAGCTTGCGCGCGAAGAGCGCGGCGGATTGTTGGTCTTGACGGATATTTTCACCATCGTGCATCGCGACACCATCCTTGCCGCCGCAGCACATCATCGTCTCCCGACCGTCTATTTCACGCGCTCCTTCACGGCGGCCGGCGGCCTGATGTCCTACGGCGTCGACTACGCCGACCTGTTCCTGCGCTCGGCCGACTATGTCGATCGCATTCTCAGGGGTGCCAGCCCCAGCGATTTGCCGGTGCAGCAGCCGACCAGGTTCGAGCTCGCAATCAACCTCAAGACCGCCAAAGCGCGCGATATCACCTTGTCGACGACGCTGCTCGCCACCGCCGACGAGGTGATCGAGTGAACGCGCCATAGCTGCCGCAAGGCTGGCTACGGCAAGGCTGCTCACCATCCCAGCGAAACGCCAGCGAAGTCGCTGAAAGCGGTGCGCACAACACGCAAAAATAATCCGGCGGTCTTTCGACCGCCGGACCTGCATCATCTCAGTCGTTTACCGGCTCAATCGTTGTAGTAATAGCGCTGCTGGCCTGGCGCACCGTCGTAGTATCTCGGGCGCTGCTCGTAATAGCGCTGCTCCTCGGAAGCTGCCGCCGCGGCACCGATCACGCCGATCACGCCCAGCGCAACCCCTGCCGCGCCCAGACCGACCGCCACCACCGCCACCGCCTCTGCCGCGACCACCGCCCCGGCCACCGCCGCCACGGGCGACCACCACCACCGCCGCCGCCGCCACCGCCACCGCCGCCGCCGCCGACCGCCAGTGCCGACCGCCGTGCCACCCTTACCTTTTTTCCGCCCTGCGCGTGGGCCGACGTGACCGCTGCCACGGCAACAAGCACCATCGCCGACGTAATCAACATTCTCTTCAAAAATTTGCGCACGAATGCTCCTTCCCGAAATTCGCGGCCCGAATTCTTCCGCAACCCTCAATGGATCATGCGGGGGAACCTTTGGATAGTCCCGAAAGTGAGCAATTACCGCCAAAAAGCGCCCTCTGGCGCCGGTCCAGGCCCGGATTCTCGCCATTGAACCGCAAAATAGCGATGGCCGGGACAAGCCCGGCCATCGCGTAGGTATCGGAATGGAAGCGTGGACGTGCTCTACGCCCCGTTGAGGAATTGAAGCGGGTCAACCGGCGAAGATCCTTTGCGGATCTCGAAGTGGAGCTGCGGCGACCCCACCTCGCCCGACTGACCCGATTTGGCAATGATCTGACCGCGCTTGATCGTCTCGCCGCGCTTCACCAGCAGTTCACTCGCATGGGCATATGCGGTGACATAACCGTTGGAGTGCCGAACCAGAACCAGATTGCCATAACCCTTGAGCTCATTTCCGGAATAGGCGACGACCCCATCCTCGGCCGCCTTCACCGGCGTGCCCTCGGGCACCGCCAGATTGATGCCGTCGTTCGACTTGCCATTGGTCTTGGCGCCGTAGCTGGTGATCACCTTGCCGCGCACCGGCCAACGGAAGGTCGGCAACGCGCCGGTGGCTTCGGTGGCCTTGACGGGGGTTTCGGCAGCCGGCGCATCTTCGACCTTGGTGGTGGCCTGGGCCAGCCGCGCGCTTTGCTGCGGACCGCTGGCCGCGGCCATCTTGGTGCCGGGCGGCGTCAATGTCCGCGGCAGGCTGAGCGGCAGCAACGGCTGCCGGTGCGGCCGGCGCCACGGCCGCGGTCTTTGCGCCGGGCACGGTGAGCTTGGTGCCGAGATTGAGTTTCGCCGACGGTTGGAGGCCGTTGGCTTTTGCCAGTTCCGCCACCGGCACGTTATTGCGGCGGGAGATACTGAGCAGCGTGTCGCCGCGATTGACGACGTGAACGGTCGAGGCCGCGGGCGCCGCAGCCACCGGCTTGCTGGCCGGAGCCGTCAATGCCGGCGCAGGTGCTGCGACGGCCGCGGTCTGGCGCGGAATGATCAGTTGCTGGCCGGGCGACAGCGCGCGCGGACCCTTGTAGCCATTGGCCTGCAGGATCGCCGCAGACGAAACGTTATAGCGGCGCGACAACGTCTCGAGCGTATCGCTGGTGCCGACGATGATCGTGGTACCGCCCTGTCCGGTCGGCCGGGTTGCCGCGATCGAACGCGGGGCGACGGTAGCGGTGGTCTCGAGCGGCTGATGCGTCGGCGGAGCATAGGAAGCCAACCCGCGCCCGCCTCCGGACACGCCGCCACTGGCGGTCGGATAGGACTGCGGTGCCGCGATCGGCGGCGGCAAGGCCGAGGACTGGTACTGCGATTGCGGACGGGAATATTGCGGAAGCTCGCGGCGCTCGACCGCGGGCGGCTGCACCGTAGCCGGTGGCTTCCGATTGCGACGCAAAGGGATTGGAGAAGGAGTTGTTGCGAAAGGCGTGTCGACATGTCGGCGCTGCAGCCAGCAAAACCGATCGACATCAGCGCCAGCGCCGCAGCATGCGGAACGCGGCGCGAGCAAAGCAACTCGATGACTCGGGACATGGTTACTCACTCATACGCAACAAATTACTGATTTGAGTAAACACGTCCCCAGTAAACAACCGCTTAACCCTGCGGAATCCTTTACGATCCGGCATTGGGCGCCAGCCGGTCGGCGCCGGCGGCGCGCGCCGATCCTCGCCCCCGGCGGCGCGTCTACAGTTCGCGGGCGACGCCTGGCAGCGCCGGCACGAAGCGCACGTCGACCAGCGCCTTGCGGTCGAAACCTGCCTCCGTCCTGACCATGCGGATCAGGGTCTGGGTGCTCTGATGCGGTCCCACCGGGGCGATCAGGATACCGCCGGGCTCGAGCCGCTGCGCCAGGCTGTCCGGAATTTTCTCCATCGCCGCGGTGACGATGATGCGGTCGAATTGGCCGGCACCGGCCGGGATGTCGAAGCCGTCCCCCAGCATCACCTCGACATTGTCGCAGCCGACCTTCTCCAGCCGCGCCCGGGCGCTGTCGGCCAACGTCCGGTATCGCTCGATCGTTAATACTTGCCCGCAGAGCCGCGACAGGATCGCGGCCTGGTAGCCGGAGCCGGTGCCGATCTCCAGCACGCGGTGATGCTTCTGCAGCTGCAGCTGCTCGGTCATGTAGGCCACCACGAAGGGCTGGCTGATGGTTTGCCCGCAGGCAATGCCGAGCGCGCTGTCGCGGTAGGCATCGGCGCGATCGGCCGCCTCCACGAAAAGCTCGCGGGGAATCGCCTCCATCGCCCGCAGCACGGCCTGATCGCTGATCCCGCGCCGCCGCAGGCTGAGCTGAAACATCATCTTTTCCGGCGGATTTTGGCTAGAAGGCATCTCGGGCTCGCAACGGGGGCAGATCGGCACACTCTAGCGCGCTTCGACCGCACAAGTTGCCGCAATATCAGCTGACCCTTTGAGGAAAGCTTTTCTCCGATTCGGCGTTCCGGCCATGGAACCCGGGGCCGGCTATGACGTTGAGGCGCCGGGCTGACCAATCCGAAGTCCGCAACGGCGCGCGACGGGATCATCTTGCGTGTTCGCTCACGTGGAGATTGCGCCGGCTGGCGTTATTTGCGAACCTCGGTTTGGGATGGGCAAGGACTCAATCATGACTGCGACGCGGCCGCCGGGCGGTTCTGTGTTCCTCGTCGAAGACGAGGTCATGATCAGAATGATGGTCGCCGACATGCTGGAGGAGCTGGGCTACAGCGTCGCGGCCGAGGCCGGCGAAATCAACGAGGCGATCCGGCTTGCGCAATCCACCGAGTTCGATCTCGCCATTCTCGACGTCAACGTCAACGGCAAGGTGATCTCGCCGGTCGCCGAATTGATCAAGGCACGCAACCGCCCGTTCATCTTCGCAACCGGCTATGGCTCCTCGGGTCTTCCCGAGGAATATCGCGACCGCCCCGCCCTGCAAAAGCCCTTCCAGCTGGAAACGCTGGCGCGGATGATCGACACCGCGCTGAAGAGCGCGACGGTTTAGGGCGCGCCCCAGCGCTCACCCGGACGACCGGGGATAGGCCCAGATGTCGCGAACCGGTCGATTGCTCGATTTGATCCAGACGCTGCGGCGGCATCGCCGTCCGGTGAGCGGCGCGCAACTCGCCGCCGAGCTGGCTGTCTCGTTACGCACCATTTATCGCGACATTCAAACCCTGATCGCGCAAGGCGCGCCGATCGATGGCGAGGCCGGCATCGGCTATGTGCTTCGGCCCGGCTTTACCCTGCCGCCGCTGATGTTCTCCGATGACGAGATCGAGGCCATCGTGCTCGGCTCGGGCATGGTGGCGCGAGCCGCCGACCCCGAACTGGCGAAAGCCGCGCGAAATGCGCTGGCGAAGATCGCGGCCGTGCTGCCGGCGGGCCGAGGCGACCAGGCGGCCGCGTCAGGCGTTGTCGCAAGCGCCGTCATCGCATCGGCAGCCATCGATGGCGTTAACCTGGCGCCGATCCGCACTGCGATCCGAACCGAGCAAAAGATCTGGATCGCCTACAACGATCGAAGAGGGCGCGCGCACCGAGCGACGGATCTGGCCGATCTTGCTGACCTTCGGTGCGCGCGTGCGCTTGCTCGCCGCATGGTGCGAACTTCGCGGCAGCTACCGCCAGTTCCGAACCGATCGGATCGCCGGCTTCGCCGATGTCGGTGAACGGTACCCGCGGCAACGCCGGGTTCTGATCAAGGAGTGGCGCGAAATAGAGCGTCTACCGGAGCCGCTTTGAAATCGCTGCTGACGGAAACTGTCACGCCGATATCATATCGCTGGCCTGTCATATCAACGACAGGAGCGCGATGTGCCCAGCGATCAGAATGTCCAGGAACTAACCTTTGCCGACGCCGCGGCGGTACTTGAACGCGCGCAGCGGTTGCTCAATGCCGGCGACCTCGCCGGGGTGATGGACACCTTCGCCTCCGACGTCGTCGTCAGGTTCGCGGACTTTCCCGAAACCCATGGCAAACCGCCGCTGGAAAAGTTTCTGACCGCTCGCTTCGCGCGTCTGAAGAACTATCGGCTCCAGAAACAATTGCGTGCGGTATCAGGCAGCGTCATCGTTTTCTCCTGGGACGCACAATGGGAGGATGGAAACGATGGACGCCAGATGCAGGGCTACGGAATCGAACTCCTGACCATGCGGGGCGACGAGATCGCCAAATGGGAAGCGGCGTTCAACGTCTGGCAGAAGGGCGACGCGCCGTCATTGCCCATCGTTTGATGGTTGCGGATCGCCGCTACTTCAGCGTCGCGGTCAGCGCTTCCGAAAACGCTTCGTCGGTGCGGTCGAGCCGCAGCGGCGTCACCGAAACGTAGCGCGCGGCAAGGGCAGCGAGATCGGTGCCCTCCGCGGGCGTATCCAGCATCGCCGCCCGCTCGAACCCGATCCAGAAATACGGGTTGCCGCGGCCGTCGCTGCGCTGATCGACTTTCAGAAAACCCAGGTTGCGCTTGCCCTGCCGCGTCACCCGCACACCCCTGACATCCTCGGCGGCGCAGGCCGGGAAATTGACATTGATCACGGTGTTCTTGGGCACACCGGCGTCGATCACCTTGCGCAGGATTTGCGGGCCGAATTTCAGCGACGTCTCCCACAACGGGGCGTGGCGGGTCTCCATGCTGAATTCCTGGCTCAGCGCAAACGACGGAATTCCCAGGATGGTGCCTTCCAGCGCGCCGGCGATGGTGCCGGAATAGACCACGTCCTCGGCGACGTTACGGCCCTTGTTGACGCCCGATAGCACCAGGTCCGGCATGGTTTCACCGAGAATGTGGCGCGCGCCCATGATCACGCAATCGGTCGGCGTGCCCCGCACCGCGAAGTGGCGTGGGCCGACTTCGCGCAAACGCAAGGGATCGTTGAGCGACAGCGAATGCGATACGCCGGACTGATCGAGCTCCGGCGCCACCACCCAGACGTCGTCGGACAGCGCGCGGGCGATCTCCTCGACGACTTTCAGGCCGGGGGCATGGATGCCGTCGTCATTGGTGCAGAGGATTCGCATTGGCGCGGCGGCCTTTTCGATCAATTCAGGGACGGTCAATGCGCCGTCTTATCCCGCTCGCGCCGTGGAGGCAAACCCGGCAATGTCGACCGGCCAAAGGCGTTACGACCGCATCGCGCCGCGTTGCCTGAATATTGGAAGCAGTCTCCGATGGTGTTCGCGGGGTGAGAACGAGCGCCCTATTCGTCCTCGTCTATTTGAGGCTTATCTCGCAACACGGCGTCGAGCAGCGAACGGTGAACTTCAATTTTTCCGTTGTAGCTGATGAAGCCCTGTTTTCGGAACTTGTTCATGAAGAAGCTCACCCGGGATCGGGTGGTGCCGATCATCTCGGCCAGCGTTTCCTGGCTGAGCGTGATCGCGATCGGCGCCGCATCCCCCTCCTGGCCGAAATTGGCGAGCAGCAGCAGCAGGCGCGCGAGCCGTCTTTCGCTGGAATTGAACAGCTGGTCGATCAGGTCGTCTTCGATCCGGCTGTTTCGCGACAGCAGATAGGTGATGAAAAATGCCGAAAACTTCGGCTCCGCGGCGAGGACCTCGAGCATGGTGGTTTTTGCGATCGAGGTGATCAGGCACTCTTCCATGGCATGGCTGGTGGCGGTGCGAAGTTTTGCGCCCTCGAGACATGCTTCGCCGAAGAACTGGCCTTCCCCCCAAATCCCGACCACCGCTTCCTTGCCATGCTCGGACAGGACCGTAATCTTGACCTTGCCTGTTCGGATGAAAAAAACCGCGTCGGCGACGTCGCCCTGGCTGAAAATCTTCTGGTTCTTGTCGTATTTCTCGACGCTCTTTCCAGGCTCCGCCCGGCCAAGGAAAGCCTCGGGATCAAAGGCTGGCCGTCGAGACCTGATTTTCCGACAATTCCAGCATGGTGTTGGGTCCGTGGTCAGGCGGGAGCACAACACTCTCAGTCATCGCAACTAGCCCGGTCGCGATGATGCTTTCAGTATAGGCCTATTATGTCGGACAGGCGACTTAAATCGGGACCCTGACTTCAGAGTTCCGGTTGCGAAACCCGGGGAATATTGATCGATCTGTATTTCAGTAGGGGTGAGCGCTTCGCACGCAAAGTCCGGCAGCCGACGCCCTCTCGACACCGGCGGAAATTATTCCCAAATGTTGCGCGCGGATGCGCGTCCCTTACGTCGGCGGCTTTAGTTCACTGGCGAACCAGCCATGAGTTGCCGGATGTCATGGGGTCGCTCGATGCGCAATTCGTTTCAACGCGACCGCATTTCTGGCACTCGAATGTCCGGTAATCGAAACCGGCGCGGACCCGCCTCGAGCTTCGACAGCAGCATGCGAGTCTGCGCGCAATCGGGCAGCGCGGCCGCTCGATCGCGGAAATATGCGCTGAGGCTATCGGCTGATATTCGGGCATGACGCATCCTGCGATGATTGGGAGCGCAACCGAACTCGCTATCATTGAAACGGCCAAGGCCGACGTTGACGCCTCAGAATGGCGCTTTCGGCCCCTCGGCCGTGGTCAATATCGCTCACTTTGAAAAACATAATGCGTGGAACAACGGATCCGATGCTGGCAGGCGCATACGA
Source organism: uncultured Alphaproteobacteria bacterium (assembly GCA_963742695.1). Lineage (GTDB taxonomy): Bacteria > Pseudomonadota > Alphaproteobacteria > Rhizobiales > Xanthobacteraceae > Bradyrhizobium. Next base: position 327,700 of record CAVUNF010000009.1, on the reverse strand, counting down.
CACATCAAACGCGCTGACGCCGAATTCCCGACGCGCCATGGACGGATAAATTTTGCCGGCCAGCTTTCGATCCGCATTTCGAATTTCGGGGCTGGCGCTTTCGGTGGCTGCGCCATCTGCTTCGGCGGCGCAGCCACCGGTTTGGGCGGCTCAGCCATCGCCTTCAACTGCGCGGCCACCGGCTTCGGCAGCTCGATCGGATCGTCATGTATCACGGGTGAAACGATCGGCTGTGGCGGCGGGGCCTTTGGGGCGGCTCAGGATACCGCGCCCGAGCCAGTGAAAGCCCCTTGCTGAAATCCTCGATATTGAACCATCGCTCGGATTGCATGCTTTCCAGCAAGCCCTCGTCCCACAACCGGGAGACCTCGATATCGAATTGGCTCTTCAGCTTTTGATCGACCGCCTGCAATCCGTAGCCGGTAACGGCCCACTGCCTGCCGACCCAATAGATGTCGCGATGCAAGGCCATCTTGTATGTTCGTTTCCACCGATATCGCCGCAGACGAGGCCCGACGATACCGGGATGGGCCGGCTTCGCAAACATCGAAGGCAGGCCCAGTTGCACAAATCGAGCGCTATCGGTCGTGCTCGATCACTTTCAAGCCGCCCATATAGGGCTGCAACACGTCGGGCACGGCGATCGAGCCGCCCTGCTGCTGATAGGTCTCCATGACGGCGATCAGCGCGCGGCCCACCGCGGTGCCGGAGCCGTTCAGCGTATGGACGAAGCGCGGCTTGCCGTCGGGCCCGCGATAGCGCGCATCCATGCGGCGGGCCTGGAAATCGCCGCACACCGAGCAGCTCGAGATTTCGCGGTAGGCGCCGCCCTCGCCCTGGCCCGGCATCCAGACCTCGATGTCGTAGGTTTTCTGGGCGGAAAATCCCATGTCGCCGGCACAGAGCGTGATCACGCGGTAATGCAGGTCGAGCTGCCGCAGCACTTCCTCGGCGCAGGCCAGCATGCGCTCGTGCTCGTCGCGGCTGTTCTCCGGCGTCGTGATCGAAACCAGTTCGACCTTTGTAAATTGATGCTGCCGGATCATGCCGCGGGTATCGCGGCCGGCCGCACCCGCCTCGGCGCGAAAGCACGGCGTCAGCGCCGTGAAGCGCAGCGGCAGCTGCTTTTCGTCGAGGATGGATTCGCGGACGAGATTTGTCAGCGGCACTTCGGCGGTGGGAATGAGCCCGAGACGTTCGCTCCTTAGTTTGCCCAACGCATCTTCACCAATAGCGGCCAGCAGCTCACCCTTGACGGCCCAAAATTGATCGTCTTCGAACTTGGGCAATTGCCCGGTGCCGAACATCACGTCATCGCGCACCAGCAACGGCGGATTGATCTCGCTGTAGCCGTGCTCGTTGCTGTGGAGATCGAGCATGAACTGACCGATCGCGCGCTCCAGCCGCGCCAGTCCCTTCTTCAGCACGACAAAGCGCGCGCCGCTCAGCTTTGCCGCAGTCTCGAAATCCATATAGCCGAGCGCGACGCCGAGATCGTCATGCGGCTTTGGCGCGAAACCGTATGTTCGCACCGCGCCGAATACGTGGCGCTGCACATTGCCGTGCTCGTCGACGCCGTCGGGAACGTCGTCTGCCGGAAGATTCGGGATCGCGGCAAGCTCTTTCAAAAGCTCTTCGTCCGCCGCCTTCGCCGCCGCTTCCAGTTGCGGCATGGTGGTCTTGAGTTCGGCGACCTCGGCCATCAGCGTGGCTGCGCGCGCGTCATCCTTCGCCTTCTTGGCGTCGCCGATTTCCTTCGAAGCGGCATTGCGCCGCGCCTGCGCCTGCTCCGACGCCAGGATCGCCGCGCGGCGCTTCTCGTCGATCGCCAGCAGCGACGGCGACAACGGCCCGAGCCCGCGCCGCTTCAGTCCGGCGTCGAAAGCTTGCGGGTTGTCGCGGATCGATTTGATGTCGTGCATGGCCACAATTCCTGCGTCATGGCCGGAGCTTGTCCCGGCCATCCACGTCTTTGCAGCCTTAGAACAAGTCGTGGATGCCCGGGTCAAGCCCGGGCATGACGAATCATGGGAGGCGCCTGCGATGATAGGCGAAACGCAGGCCTTCAACCTCTACTCCGCCGGATTGGCTTCGGGCGGCGGCGGGCTCGCGGCTGGGGGCGTACCAGCGGCTGCTTTCGCCGCGGCCGCCCTCTTCTCCACCATGACGCACCGCGATGATCGAGCCTTCGTAGAGCACCATCAGCGGCAGCGCCAGCGAGGCCTGGCTGATGACGTCAGGCGGCGTCAGCACCGCGGCGATGACGAAGGCGATCACGATGAAGTAGCGGCGCTTCTCGCGCAGCTGTTTGGCGGTGAGGATGCCGATCCGCCCCAGCAGCGTCAGGATCACCGGCAGCTGGAACGCGACGCCGAACGCGAAGATCAGCGACATCATCAGCGACAGATATTCGCCGACCTTGGGCAACAATTGGATCTGCGCGGTCTCGTCGCCGCCGGTCTGCTGCATGCCGAGCGAGAACCGCACCAGCATCGGCAGCACCACGAAATACACCAGCAACGATCCCAGCACGAAGAAGAACGGGGTCGCGACCAGATACGGCAGGAACGCGCCGCGCTCGTGCTTGTAGAGGCCGGGCGCCACGAACTTGTAGATCTGCGCGGCCACGATCGGGAACGAAATGAAGGCGGCGCCGAACATCGCCAGCTTCAGCTGGGTGAGGAAATATTCCAGCAGCGCGGTGTAGATGAACTTCGAGTTTTCCGGGCCGGCGATCCAGACGAACGGCCACACCAGCACGTTGTAGATCTGCTTGGCGAAGAAGAAGCAGAAGATGAAGGCGATGCCGAATGCCAAGAGCGCCTTGATCAGCCGCGAGCGCAGCTCGATCAGATGATCCATCAGCGGCGCTTTGCTGGCCTCGATGTCTTCCGCGCTCATGACGCTTTGGCGTCCTTGAGGACGTCAGGGGCCGCCGGCGTAATGTCCTGCGGTGCCGGCTGGGTAGCCTGAAACTCGCGCGTGATCGCCAAGGGCTCCGTCGCCGCCGCATGCGTCTCGGCCTCGACAAAAGTCTGCCGGGGTCGGCGATTCGGGGGTCGTGGGGGTCACCGGCGGGTCGATCACTGAGGCGACCTGGGCGTCGGTCTCCGGCTTGTTGAGATCCTCGATCCGCAGCGAGTCGGTGACGTCCTTCTGCAGCGAGGTCATGACGTTATTGCCGGCAAAACCGGTGGCGGTATCCTTGACCTCATCGAAGGTCTTCTTGAGGTCGGCCATTTCGGCCTCGCGCATGGCTTCCTGAAACTGGCCCTGGAATTCGCCGGCCATCTTGCGCGCCTTGCCCATCCATTGCCCGACCATGCGCAGCACGCCCGGCAATTCCTTCGGGCCGATGGCGATCAACGCGACGGCCGCGATGACGACCAGTTCACTCCACCCGATGTCGAACATGAAAACTTCCGCTCACGCGAGGCAATTGCCCCAATGCTTGCAACAAGATTTGCCTTGTAACAAGGATTTGGGTCGCCCGCGTCTCCCTCAACCGGTCCTGCCGCAGCCCGTGGTCAGATCAACGCCGCGGCGGTCAGCCGCGAAGCTGCTCAGACCGCCTTGCTGCCGACATCCGTACGCGCCGCCGGGGACGGCGCCGGGCTATTGTCGATCGTCTTCACCGGCTCGGCGGGCTTTTCCGCAGTCTTGTCGTCGTCCTGCAAGCCCTTCTTGAACGACTTGATGCCCTGCGCGACGTCGCCCATCAGGTCCGAAATCTTGCCGCGGCCGAACAACAGCAGGACGACTGCGATCACGACGATCCAGTGCCAAATGCTAAGCGAACCCATCCTGCAACCCTCCAAACACGCGGCCGGCGACCCGACCCAATCTGAAGCGGAAACTAGGCTCAGGAGGTGTCAAAAACAAGGACTTAGGCCGCGTCAAATCGGCGTTAACGCACTACCGTTAACCGCCGCGGCGCATTGACCGCGAAGCGCCGGGAACTAGCTCTCGCCGCCGCCTTCCGGCTCCACCGCCGGCGCCAGCGCCAGTTCCAGATCGCCGATCTCCAGCGGATCCTCGTCGTCGCGCAAGGTCGGATCGTCTGACGGCGCCGGAACGCTGAAGCCCGAGGGCAGCCGCGAATCCAGCAGGCCGGTGCCTTTCAGCTCCTCGAGACCCGGCAGATCGCCGAGCGCCTCCAGGCTGAACTGCGACAGGAAGGCTTCCGTGGTTCCGAACGTCAGCGGCCGGCCCGGCGTCTTGCGACGGCCGCGCGGACGGATCCAGCCCGTCTCCAGCAACACGTCCAGCGTCCCCTTGGAGGTGATCACGCCGCGGATTTCCTCGATCTCGGCGCGGGTGACCGGCTGGTGATAGGCGATGATCGCGAGCATCTCGATCGCGGCGCGCGACAGCCGCCTTGTCTCGGTGCTTTCCCGCGTCATCAGCCAGGACAGGTCGCCCGCGGTGCGGAAGGACCATTTGTTGGCGACGCGAACCAGATTGACGCCGCGCGAGGCGTAATCCGCCTGCAGCTGCGCCAGGGCGACCTTGATGTCGACGCCGTCAGGCATCCTCTTGGCGAGTGCGGCCTGATCCAGCGGCTCGGTCGAGGCGAACAGCAGCGCTTCCAGCAGCCGCAGTTCCTCGGGCCGTGCTTGCGGATCTACCAAGTGTTCCTCGGCATCGGCTTTGCGTTTTTCCGCCAGGCTTGCCATGGCACGGTCTCCTTCTTCCACTTACTCTGCCGGCAGATCCGGCGCGGTCATCGCGTCAGATACTGGTTGCGGCGGACGCTTTCGAAAATACAGCGGCGCGAACGCCTCTTTCTGGTGCAGATCGACCTCGCCTTCCCGGACCATTTCCAGCGCGGCGGCAAAGCTCGAGGCAAAAACGGTGGCCTTTTGCGAGGGATCGACCACGTAATTGAGCAGGTATTCGTCGAGGCGGCTCCAGTCCTCGGCCATTCCGACCAGCCGCTCCAGCGACGCCCGCGCCTCGGTCAACGACCACACCGTGCGTCTGGCCAGATGCACCGTGGCCAGCACCCGCTGCTGGCGCTGCGCGGCATAGGCGGTGAGCAGGTCGAACAGCGTTGCGGTAAATTTCGGGATGCCGGATCTCGGCGATCGATTCGGGATCGCCGCGCGGAAAGATATCGCGCTGCAATTGCGGGCGGTTCATCAGCCGGTTCGAGGCTTCGCGAATGGCTTCCAGCCGGCGCAGCCGGTTGGCCAGCGCGGTCGCCATTTCCTCGGCGCTCGGCCCGTCCGCGGTCGCAGGCTCCGGCAGCAGCAGGCGCGATTTCAGGAACGCGAGCCAGGCTGCCATCACCAGATAGTCGGCGGCGAGTTCGAGGCGAATTTTGCGGGCCGCTTCGATGAACACCAGATACTGGTCGGCCAGCGCCAGAATGGAAATCTTGTGAAGATCGACCTTCTGCTGCCGCGCCAGCGCCAGCAGCAGGTCGAGCGGACCCTCATAGCCCTCGACGTCGACGACCAGCGACGGCTCGTCGTCCGCCACTTCAGTCGGTCGTCCGGTTTCAAACGATAGAATTTCCGCGCTCATGCGACTGCCGTTCCTGCCCGAGCTATCAACGCATCCAGTTCGATCCGCGCCGCCTGCCGATCGAACGGCTGCGGCGCCCCGCGCGACGCCAATGCCCGCCGGGCGCGCTCCAGCGCCTGGCCAGACAATTCCGGTGTCTCGGCGGCGACCTCACGCATTTCGTCGAGCTTGCCGTTGCAATGCAGAACCACGTCGCAGCCAGCGGCAAAGATGGCCCGGGTCCGCTCGGCGATCGACCCCGAAAGCGCGTTCATCGACACATCATCACTCATCAACAAACCCTGGAACCCAATCACGCCGCGAATCACCTGCGTGATGATTGTCGCAGAAGTCGTCGCCGGATGCGCCGGATCCAGCGCGCTAAACACAACATGTGCGGTCATGGCCATCGGCAGGTCCGCCAGCGGTTGAAACGCGGCAAAATCGGTCCGTTCCAGCTCCACTTTGGAGGTATCGACCTCCGGAAGCCGGAAATGGGTGTCGGCGGTGGCCCGTCCATGCCCGGGAATGTGCTTCAGCACCGGCAAAACGCCGCCCTGCTCCAGCCCCTCGGTCACCGCCCGGGCGATCGCCGCCACCTTGCCGGGCTCGGTTCCATAGGCCCGGTTGCCAATCACCGCGTCAGCGCCCTCGACCGGTACGTCCGCCAGCGGCAGGCAATCGACGGTAACGCCCAATGCGATCAGGTCCGCTGCGATCAGCCGTGAGCTCAACCGCGCCGCCGCTAGCCCGAGCGCGGGATCGATGTCGTAGAGCGCACCAAAGACAGCGCCCGGCGGATAGACCGGCCAATGCGGCGGGCCGAAGCGCTGCACCCGGCCGCCCTCCTGGTCGATCAGGACCGGGGCATCGGGGTCGCCAACGGCGTTACGCAATTCGGAAACAAGCTGAATAACTTGATCCGGTGTCTCAATATTCCGCTTGAACAGAATGAAGCCCCACGGCCGTTCCGAACGGATGAACTCGCGCTCGACGGCGCTGAGTTCCAATCCGGCTATGCCTGTGATGAATGCGCGGCTGTTCATGGGGCCGATTAGCCCGCTGACAGACCGGGGGTCAAGGAAACGGCCGTTAATTCCTTTGGACGACGCACTGCCCGCCGGCGGTTTTCAGATTACCGCAAAACTGGGAGGCCTCGTCGGGCGACCCGAACGGTCCCACCATGGCGCGGTAGTAGACGCCCTTGTCGCCAAGGTCGGCGCGCTTGATCACCGGCGAGCGCGATCCCAGCACGGACGGATACTTGCCTTGCAGGGCGCGGTAGGAGGCCTGGGCGTCGGCCTCGTTCTTCTGGGAGGCGACCTGGACCAGGTAATTGCCACCGCCGTTGCCGCCACCGGGCGCGATCTGGACGGGGTTGGTGGCTGCGACCCGGGCTCGCGGTTCCGCAGCAGGAGCCGCTTGGGCCGGCTGAGCACCGCCCTGCGGCGACAGCGACATCGGCGCGTTGGCGGTCGAGGCATTGGCGTTGGCAGCCGCCGAGGGCGGGCGTGTGGCAACCGCGCTCGGCGCCGGCGGGTTTGCAGCGCTGCGCGTCGCGGCGGCTTGCTTGGCGGCTGGGGGCTGCGCCGCCACCGGCGTCGCGGCGCCATCTGGCTGGTCGCCCTTGACCGAGAAAGTCTTGATCCTGCGCGGCTCGCTGCTCGGCAGCGTGCCATTGCGTCGGCCGGCGGCGCGGAGCCCGCCATCGACGGCTGAGCGCCACTCTGATTGAGCGGCGGAAACACCACGCGCGGGCCCGATCTCGCATTGACGTCCACCGGCTCTTCTTCGGGCGGACCGATTTTCACGGTGCCGTCGCCGGCAGCCATGCGGTTCTGCAGCTTGGTGCCGCCTTCGGCAGGCGCCGGCACGATCTTGTTCGGACCTGCGTCCGCCCTGATGATCGGCGGCTCCCCGCTGCGCGGCGATCCGACATAGGTGCGATAGGCAAACGCAGCGCCCGTCCCCACGACCGCCAGCGCCAGCACGACCGCGACGGTCATCATGCCGCCACCGCGCTTGCGGGCCGGCGGCTCGGCGGCCTCGCCATAGCCGTCCTGATAGGCGTAGGGGTCATCGGAATAGGCCGGATCGTGTTGATGATCCTGCGCACCGGCTTCGAGCTGGCCGTACAGCGCATCGTCATAGCGCGCCGGATCGGGCTCGTGACCGGCGGCCTCGTACGGCGGCGCCGGATGGTATTCCGGTTCGGGCGCCGGTTGCGGCGTGGCGTGGCGGAGCAGCGGATGCACCGCGCTCGGATAATCCTGCTGCGGCGCTTCCTGCCTGCTGGCGCGCTGCATCCACGGCGGCGGGCTCGGAGCGACGCTGTCATCGTCGACCGGGAGTTCGTATTGATCGGGCTCGGCGGCGCGCGGCTGCACGGGCTGATTGGCCCGGCCCATGCCGGCGAACGGATCGGTTTGACCGATCAGCCGCGCGAGCTCAGCCAACGGATCGCTCTCGACCCTCGCCGGCGCATGCTGTTCACCGCCGCGATCGTAGTCATCGTCCGCGGAAAAAGGTCTATCCTGATATCGATCAGCCATGGTGATGATGCGTCCCCTTCGGGAAAGCTGCCAACCCCGCCATTACAAGCGAACCAGCCCCTGCCGGATGCCCTCACAGATCCCCATGTGAGAGCGTTCGCCCCGTCTACCGCATCTCGTCCGGAGCATGGACGCCGAGAACGGCGAGCCCAGATGCCAGAACCGAGACGACGCCCTGAACCAAAGCCAGTCGCGCTTTTGTTATCTCTGCATCATTATTGATAATGAAGCGTAAATAGGGCAAATCGCGCCCCCTCGTCCACAGCGCGTGAAATTCGCTGGCAAGATCATACAGATAAAACGCGATTCGGTGCGGCTCATGGGCCACCGCCGCCGCCTCGACCATCCGGGGATAGAGCGCCAGCAGCCTGAGCAGGCTGAGTTCCGCTGGGTCGGTCAGCCGCTCCACCGCGGCATCCCGCAGGTACGCCGCCCGCGCGCCCGTCTCCTCCGGCAGGTCGGGAACCACCTCCCGGGCGTTCTTGAAGATCGAGTGCCCGCGGGCGTGGCCGTATTGGACGTAGAAGACCGGGTTTTCCTTCGACTGCTCGATCACCTTGGCGAGGTCGAAATCCAGCACCGCGTCGTTCTTGCGGAACAGCATCATGAACCGCACCGCGTCGGAGCCGACCTCGTCGACCACCTCGCGCAGCGTGACGAAATCGCCGGAGCGTTTCGACATCTTCACCGGCTCGCCGTTGCGCAGCAGCCTGACCAGTTGCACGATCTTCACATCGAGCGTTGCCTTGCCCGAGGTGACCGCCTTGATGGCCGCCTGCACGCGCTTGATATAGCCGCCGTGATCGGCGCCCCAGACGTCGACGAGGTTGTGGAAGCCGCGCTCGAACTTGTCCTTGTGATAGGCGATGTCGGAGGCAAAATAGGTATAGGACCCATCCGACTTCATCAGCGGCCGGTCGACATCGTCGCCATAGGCGGTGGCGCGAAACAGCGTCTGCTCGCGATCCTCGTAATCCTCGGCCGGCGCGCCGCCCTTTGGCGGCGGCAGGCGGCCTTCATAGACGTCGCCCTTGGCGCGCAGGTAATCGATGGTCTCGGTCACCCGGTTGTTGCCGGTTTCGATCAGCGACCGCTCCGAGAAGAACACGTCGTGCTTGATGTGGAGCGCGGCGAGATCGGTCTTGATCATGTCCATCATCATCGCGATGGCCTTGGCGCGCACGGTCGGCAGCCAGGCGCCTTCCGACATCGCCAGCAGCTTGTCGCCATGTTCGGCGGCCAGCGCCTGCCCCACCGGCTTCAGGTAGTCGCCGGGATAAAGCCCTTCCGGAATATCGCCGATGTCCTGGCCGAGCGCTTCGCGATAGCGCAGGAACGCCGAGCGCGCGAGCACATCGACCTGGGCGCCGGCGTCGTTGATGTAGTACTCGCGGGTGACATCAAAACCCGCCGACACCAGCAGGCTGGCCAGCGCGTCGCCGAACACCGCACCGCGGCAATGCCCGACATGCATCGGCCCGGTCGGATTGGCGGAGACGTATTCGACATTGACCTTCTCGGCCGCGCCGATCGCACTTCGACCGTAGGACGCGCCCTCGCGCAGCACGGTGCGCAGCGCGTCCGCCCAGACCGATGGCTTCAAGGTCAGATTGATGAAGCCGGGACCGGCGACATCGACCGACGCGATCAAGTCATCGCTACGCAGTTTTGCAGCGATCGCTTCGGCCAGATCGCGCGGTTTTGCCTTCGCTTCCTTGGCCAGCACCATCGCGGCATTGGTGGCCATGTCGCCATGCGCGGCATCGCGCGGCGGCTCGACCACCACCCGCGACAGGTCGATGCCTGCAGGCCACCCGGATTCGGCGGCGAGCACGCCGCAAACCGCGTGCACGCGCGCCAGCACGTTGGCGAAAAGATGCTGCGGTTGATGGGTATCGACCATGGGCGTGACTGGGACCGGGGATTGCGCCGCGCGCGGCTAGGCCGCCGCCTAACGCAAATCCGGGGTCGAGTCAAAAAGCCTTTGATGTTCGGTCAGGGCAAAGCGGTCGGTCATCCCGGCGATGAAGTTGCCGATCCGCCTGACACGCCCGGTTTCGCTCTCGCGCTCCTCGCCATCGGGCGGCAGCCATTCGGCCGGCAGATCGCCGGGGCTGCGCTGATAGCGCGCGAACAGATCGAACAGGATCTGTTCGGCCTCGCCCATCACCCGCATCACCCGCGAATGCCGGTACATCCGCTGCTTCAGAAACGCCTTGATCTCGGCCTCGGCCTGCGCCACCCCGGCGGGAAACGCGATCAGCACCTCGACCGTGGTTGCGAACATCATCGACCGATTTCGGTTGCGCGGCCTCCAGACGCCGGCCGCGCCTCCGTCACGACCGCCCCGATCAGATACGAAATCAGCTCGCGCACCAGTTCCGCGCCGCGCCTGATGTCATCGAGCGCGGGATAATGCTTGGCGATATCATCGATCATGTCAGCGGCGAGCGGCATTACCTTGAGATCGTCCACCGTGAACAGGCCGGCGCGCAAGCCGTCGTCGATGTCGTGGGCATCGTAGGCGATGTCGTCCGCGATCGCCGCGACCTGCGCCTCGAGCGAGGCAAAACTCCACAATTCCAGATCGTAGGTTCTGACGTAATCGGCGATCCCTGCGGGAACGCCGTGGCCGCGATAACGTCCGACCGCCGTCCCGCCCGGTTCGGTCAATGGCCCGTTGTGCTTGACGATTCCCTCCAGCGATTCCCAGGTCAGGTTCAGTCCGTCGAAATCGGGATAGCGGTGCTCCAGCGCCGTGACCACGCGCAAGGTCTGCGCATTGTGGTCGAACCCGCCATGGGCCTGCAGGCAGGCATCCAGCGCCCGCTCGCCGGCATGGCCGAACGGCGGGTGGCCGAGGTCATGCGCCAGCGCCAGGGTCTCGGTCAGATCCTCGTCGAGGCCGAGCTGCCGGGCCAGCGCGCGGGCAATCTGCGCCACTTCCAGGGTGTGGGTCAGCCGGGTGCGGTAATGATCGCCCTCGTGGAACACGAATACCTGGGTTTTGTATTTCAGGCGGCGAAAGGCGGTGGAATGGATCACCCGGTCGCAATCCCTGCGGAACGGGCTGCGGGTCTTGCTCGGAGGCTCGGCAAACAGCCGGCCGCGGCTGCGATCGGGGTCGCAGGCATAGACCGAGCGAGGAGCAGCCATTCCGACCGACACGGTATTTTAGTCCTTATCCATTTGATTCCCGGGCCTTGCGCACTTAACTATGGGGCAAGCCGGATACCAAACGATTTGGGTATGCATCGGCTGCCGGAGAGCTCTGACATGACCACAGCCGTCACCATCAGCGAGCGGGCCGCCCGCCGCATCGGCGAGATTCTCAAGACCGAAGGCGACGGCGCCATGCTGCGCATCAGTGTCGAGGGCGGCGGCTGCTCGGGTTTTCAATACAAGTTCGACGTCGAGCGCGCGCAGGCGGAAGATGACCTGGTGATCGCGCGCGATAGCGCGGTGGTGCTGGTCGATCCCGCTTCGGTGCCGTTTCTGGCGGGGTCGGAAGTCGATTTCGTCGACGACCTGATCGGCGCCTCGTTCCGCGTCGTCAATCCGAATGCCACCGCATCCTGCGGCTGCGGAACCAGCTTTTCGATCTGAGAAGACTAGCGCTTGTCGGCGAACAGCGCCCTGGCGTTGCCATGGGCGATTTGCTTGGCGGCTTTTTCCGGCAACTGCGCCAGCCAGGCGCGATAGCTCGCCATGATTTCACCGTAAGACGCCCAGCGCTCCGGGACCCAGGTGTCCGAGCCGAGCAGGAAGCGGTCGGGATATCGCTCGAACAAAGCGCGCCATTCCGGCGTCAGCTTGCCTCCCCCTTCGGTGATGCCGCTGCGATACGACAGCTCTCCCCATAGCTTGGGGTATTTGGCGAGCATTGCCGCGACGCGGTCGGTCGACAGGCCGAAGCCGGTATGCGCCCAGATGATCTGCGCCCGCGGATTGTGCCGCATCAGGATTTCGATCGCCTCGTCATCCGAATGGGCATGCAGATAGAGATTGTTGGCCACCGCGAAGTCGACGGTCTTCTTCACCCACTCGTTGTCAGCCGCTTTTCCCGACAGATGAAATTCGCCGATGCCGCGATAATAGCCGCGTTTGAATTCTTCCTGCACGAGATCGAAGATGACGGGGTCCTTGAACCAGGTCTGGATATCGGGGCGCACCCGATACGGCCGGATGAACGGCACCACCTGCAGGCCGTCCGACTTCGCATCGACCAGCGCATGGGTGCCGGCGTTGGGGCGGCTGGTCGCCAGAATCCCGGTGACGCGATGCTTCTTGAACAGCGCCAGCACTTCATCGAGCTGGTAGTACGGCTTTGGTTCCCAATTGTAGTGCAGATGCGCGTCGAAGATTTCGATCGGCTCATCGGCGCGGGCGCGATGCTCCGTCGCAGCGAACAGACAGGCGGCGATCAGGACAGCGATGCGTCCGCGATAAGATTTCATGATCGGGCGCAGCGCCACTACTCAGCCGCGACGACGTGCGGCCGATCGACGTTGTCGAGTTCGTCGGGCTGCGGTTCGAGGCGACGCTTCAGACGGCGATCGATGCGGTCGAGATAGATATAGATCACCGGCGTGATGAACAGCGTCAGCAGCTGCGAGACGCAGAGACCGCCGACCACGGCGATGCCAAGCGGCTGGCGCAGTTCCGCGCCGGCGCCGGCGCCGATCGCAATCGGAATGGTGCCGAAGATCGCCGCGAAGGTCGTCATCATGATCGGGCGGAACCGCATCAATGCCGCTTCGCGAATGGCGTGCTCGGCGCTCAAGCCGACACGGCGGCGCTCCAGCGCAAAGTCCACCATCATGATGGCGTTCTTCTTGACGATGCCGACCAGCATCACGATGCCGATCATCGCGATCACCGACAGCTCCATGTTGAACAGCATCAGCGTCAGGATCGCGCCGATGCCGGCCGACGGCAGGCCGGAGATGATCGTGATCGGGTGAATGAAACTCTCGTAGAGAATGCCGAGGATCACGAAGGCCGCGAACACCGCCGCCAGGATCAGCACGCCCTGCCCGCGCAACGAATCCTGGAACACCTGTGCCGTGCCGGAGAAGCCGGTCGCGATGGTGGCAGGAAGGTTGGAGTTTTGCTCAATCCTCGTGATTTGGTCCACGGCAAAACCGAGCGAGATCCCCGGAGCCAGGTTGAACGAGATCGTCACCGCGGGCTGCTGGCCCTGATGGTTGATTTGCAGCGCCCCCACGGTCGGCGTCAGCTTCGCCACTGCATCCAGGGGAATGGTCTGGCCGGTCCCGGTCTTCATATAGAGCTTGGACAGATCGGACGGATCGACGCGAAACTGCGGCTGCACCTCCAGGATGATCTGGTAGTCGTTGGATGGCATGTAGATGGTGCCGACCTGACGCGCGCCAAATGCGTTATAGAGCTGGTTGCGCACCTGATCGACGGTGACGCCGTAGACCGCGGCTTTCTCGCGGTCGATATCGACCGTCATCTGCGGATTCTTGATGTAGAGGTCGGTGGTGACGTCGAGCAGACCCGGAACCTTCGCGATCTTGTCGCGCATCTCCGGCGCCAGCCGGTACAGCGACTTCGGTATCGCCGCTCTGCAGGACGTACTGATACTGGCTCTTGGAAGGCCGGCCGCCGATGTTGAGATTCTGGATGCTCTGGAAGAATGCCTGGATTCCCGGAACCTGCAGCGCCTTCTGGCGCAGCCGCGCCATCACGACAGGCGCCGGTTCGCGTTCCTTTTTCGGCTTCAAGGCAATGAACAGCCGGCCGAAATTGGCGGTGGGGTTCGGTCCGCCGGCGCCGGCGGTGCTATTGATATAGTCGACCGCGGGATCCTGACTCAGTATCTCCGCCAGCGCCTTTTGGCGGACCGCCATCGCCTCGAACGACGTATCGGTCGAGGCTTCGGTAATGCCGGTCAGGAAACCCGTATCCTCCTGCGGGAAGAAACCCTTTGGCACCACGATGTAGAGCGCGACGGTGCCGACGAGCGTCATCAGCGTCACCACCAGCATCATGGCCTTGCGCGCCAGCACCCAATCGAGCGCCCATTCGTAGGCGCGAAGCCAGGAATCGAACATCCGTTCGAACACGCGCAGCACGACATTCGGTTTCTTGGCGTGGTCATGCGCCTTCAAGAGACGCGCGCACAGCATCGGCGTCAGCGTCAGCGAGACGAAACCGGAAACCACGATCGCCACGGCGATCGTGACGGCGAATTCGCGGAACACGCGCCCGACGATGCCGCCCATCAGCAATACCGGGATGAACACCGCGATCAGCGAGAACGTGATCGAAATAATCGTGAAACCGATCTCGCGTGCGCCCTTGAGCGCCGCCTCGTATGGCTTCATGCCCTGCTCGATGTGCCGGACGATGTTTTCCAGCATGACGATGGCGTCGTCGACCACGAAGCCGACCGACAGGGTCAGCGCCAGCAGCGTCATGTTGTTGATGGAAAAATCCAGCATGTACATCACGGCGCAGGTGCCAAAAAGCGAAATCGGCACGGCCAGCGCCGGGATGAAGGTCGCGGACGCCGAGCGCAGGAACAGGAAGATCACGACGATCACCAGGCCGACGGCAATCAGCAGGGTTTCCTCGACGTCGGCGACGGATTGGCGGATCGACTGCGAGCGGTCCATGATGACATCGATCTTCACCGATGGCGGCACCTGCGCCCGCAGGTTCGGCAGCTTGGCCAGCACGCCGTCGACCACCGCGACGGTATTGGCGTCCGGCTGTTTGTAGATCGCCAGGACGATCGACCGTGTCCCGTTGAGCCAGGTCGCGGTCTTGTCGTTCTCGACGCCGTCATAGATCTTCGCGACCTCGTCGAGCCTGACCGGCGATCCGTTGCGCCAGGCGACGATGACCTGGCGATAGTCGGCGGCCTTGTCCATCTGGCCGGACGCCTGCAGGGAGACGTCCTGCTTGGGGCCATTCAGGGTGCCGACCGGGGTCGAGGAATTGGCGCTCGATACGGCATTGCGGATGTCTTCGAGCGACACTCCGCGCGCAGCCGCGGCTTGTGGATCGGCCTGCACCCGGATCGCGAATTTCTGGCTGCCGAAAATCACCACCTGGGCGACGCCCTGGATTTGCGATAGCGCCTGCCCTATCCCGATATCGCCGTATTCGTTGACGGTCGACAGCGGCAGCGTTTCGGAACTCAAGGAGATGAACAGGATCGCGAAGTCGGACGGATTGACCTTCCGGAAGCTCGGCGGAATCCTCATCTCGATCGGTAAACGGCGCTGCGCGATGGTCAGCGCGGTCTGCACGTCGAGCGCGGCGGCGTCGATGTTGCGATTGAGGTCGAACTGAATGGTGATCGCGGTGGTGCCCTGCGATGAAATCGAGGACATCGACGAGATGCCGGCGATGGTCGAAAGCTGACGCTCGATCGGACCGGCGACCGAAGCCGCCATGGTGTCGGCGCTGGCGCCCGGCAGCGTCGCGGTCACCGCGATGGTCGGAAAATCAACCTTGGGCAGCGCGGATACCGGCAGCAGCCGGAACCCGAACACACCGAACGCGATGATCGTCGCTGTCATCAGCGTCGTCATGACCGGCCGGCGGATACACAGCTCCGAAAGCGTCATGGATCAGGCCCCTGCCTTGGGTGCGCGGGGCGCGATCAGAGTGCCCTGAGACAGTAACAATTGTCCGTCCGTCACGACGTCCTCGCCGCCGGAAAGCCCTTTGGAGATAACGGACTGGCCATCGGACGTGCGGCTGATTTCCACCGGCTGAACGTGGGCCTTGCCGTTCTGCATCACGAACACGAAATTGCCGTTCTGGCTGCGCTGCACCGCGGCCGAGGGCACCGTGACGGCGTTCTCGGTGCGAATGATGAGCTTGGCATTGACCAGCGTGCCCGGCCACAGGGTCTCATTCTCGTTGTTCATCATGCCGCGCACGGTGATCATGCCGGTGGTGGAATCCACGGTGTTCTCCACCATCGCCACCTTGCCGGTTTCGGAACGCTTGTGGCCGGGTATCGTGGCGATCACCTTGGAGTCGCCCGCCGTCATGGCTTCACGCAGGTCGACCAGGACCCGCTGTGGAATGGCGAAGGTGACATAGACCGGCGCCATCTGGTTGATGACGGCCAGCGGCGCGATATCGGCCGGACGCACGAAATTGCCGACCTTCACGTTGGCCTGGCTGATCCGCCCCGAAAACGGCGCGCGGATGCTGGTGTAGCTCTTCTGGACCTTCAGATTGTCCAGCGCCGATTGATCCGCTTTGATGGTGCCGATCAGAATATCGGCCTGGGTCTTGGCATTATCGACGTTGACCTGCGTGGTCGCGCCCTTGCCGATCAGGTCGCCGTAGCGCCGGACGTCGCGTTGCGCCGCCTCGAGCTGCGCATGGTCCCTGACCAGCACGCCCTCAGCCTGCTCGATCTGAGCGTCGATCTGCCGCGCGTCGAGCGTAAACAACAGGTCGCCCTGGTTGACCTTGGCGCCGTCTTCGAAGTGCACCGAGACGATGGTGGTTTCGACCCGAGATTTCAGCGCTACGCTGGACATCGGCGTTACCGTTCCGATCGAATCGACATCGACCGGCACCGGCTTGCGCTCGGCCTTGGCCAGTTCAACGGAGACGACGCGGGGGCGTTGCTGGGGTCCCTGGGCGTTGGCACCGCCGCCCATCCATGACGCGCGGGTAAAGAAGGCGGCGCCTCCGGCGATCGCCAGCACGGCCAACACGATAATCAGGTTTCTTTTTTTCATAACTTTCCACGCCAGCCGGTCCACAATGACCGGGACGTTCCTATTCCTGCCCCTCGGCGACGTATTTTTCGCCTTGTTCTAAAGGGTTATCACAGGCTGGCGGCCTATGGTATGCCACCGAATCTAAAATTCTGGTTAGATTAACCGACGAGCCCCCTCATGCGCATTGCAACCTGGAACGTCAATTCGGTCAGGCAACGGCAGGACCTCCTCGCCACCTGGTTGAAGGACTGTGCGCCCGACATCGTCTGCTTGCAGGAAATCAAGTGCGTCGACGAAGCCTTTCCCAGGGAGGCGATCGAGGCGCTCGGCTACAATGTGGTCACCCACGGCCAGAAAACCTTCAACGGCGTGGCGCTGCTGTCGAAGCTGCCGTTCGAGGAAACCACGCCGCGGCTGGCCGGCGACGACGAAGATGTTCACGCCCGGTTTCTGGAAGGCGTGGTCCGGCTGAAGCACGGCGTGCTCCGGATCGCGTGTCTTTATCTGCCCAATGGCAACCCGCCGGAGACCGAGAAATATCCCTATAAGCTCAAATGGATGTCGCGGCTTCTTGAGTATTCAAGACAGCGGCTCAAGGCCGAGGAGCCGATGGTCCTGGCCGGCGATTTCAACGTCATCCCGGCGGCGCGCGACGTCCACAATCCGGCCGCCTGGGTCAACGACGCCTTGTTCCGTCCGGCCACCCGCGAGAGCTTTCAATCGCTGCTCGGGCTCGGGCTGACCGATGCCCTGCGCGCCACCACCGACGCCCCCGGCCAATACACCTTCTGGGACTATCAGGCCGGCGCCTGGCAGAAGAATCACGGCCTGCGCATCGATCACCTGCTGCTGTCGCCGCAGGCCAGCGACCGGCTGACCGGGGTCGGAATCGACAGCTATGTGCGGGCCTGGGAAAAGCCGTCCGACCATGTTCCGGTCTGGGCCGACCTCGATCTCGAAGCGGCCTGAGACTGCGCCGCTCCCGGTCGGGAGGGACGAAGAATCAGTCCTTGCGGCCCTGCACCCAGTGCTCGAGCATCTGCAGCGCCATCGCCCGGTCGTTGTCGGAGGCCTTGGCGATCGCCTTGTTGTAGCTGTCCTTGATCCAGGCTTCGTCCGGCGTAGCGCTGTCGCGCGCCAGCGTCAGCCACATCAACCCGCGCGCGGCCTGACGCGGCAGCTGCTCGCCATTGAACAGCATCTGTCCGAGCATGGCCTGGGCCTGATGCTGGCCCTTCTGGGCGGCAAGGCCGAGCCAGCGGGCGCCATAGCGGAAATCATCCCGCGATGAGCTGGTGCCCTTCAGGTAGAGCCGGGCCAGATCGTACTGCGCGTCGGCATTGCCGAAATACGACGCGGCATAGGAAAACATCTCCCGCGCCCGGTCCGGATCCGATTTGACCTTCGAATTGGGAATGCCGTTGAGGTAGTAGCGCCCGAGCGCGACAAAGGCATTGGCGACCACACCTGCCTGCGGCGCCGACGGGCTGTCCTCGGCATGCGCATTGGCGATGCGGCTGAAATATTCGAACGCCCGCAGGTCGTCCTGGGCGACGCCGTCGCCATTGGCGTACATCCGCCCGAGCTTCCACTGGGCGATCGGATGGCCGCCTTCGGCCGCATATTGCAGCGAGGTCAGCGAGGTGGTGGTCGATGGCGCCGGCGCAACCGCCTTCTTCAGGGCTGCTGCGGCGCCGGGCTGCGGCGAAACCAGGGGAATGGCTGAGGTATCCGCGTTGACGGGCGCACCGTCGAATCCGAATGCCGGAGCCGCCACCGGGGCGGCCCCTAAAATCAGTGCAAGAATGATACGCCTAGATGTCCGCATAGCACTGTTTCTCGTACGCACCGTCCGGATGGGCTACCACGCCATCCACCGCCCGCCTGACCTGCAGGGCATAGTTCCACAGAGCACCCGATCCATTGGTCTCTCGGGGCTGCGATTTGGTCTCATGTTCAGCTAGTTCGGCGCCGGTCAACTTTACGTTAAGTGCCGCGACGTCGGCGTCCATAATTGCCAATCTCGCGCATGTCTTTGGCGACATAACGACCGCGCGGCTTCAAACCGGCGGCACAGGGTGTCTTTTTGAAGATTTCGGCGACGCCGCTTTCAGCGCTTCCCGGCTGCAGTGCAGCATTGGTCGGCTCGTGCGATGCAGTCAGTCCGGAGGCACCAGGATAGCGAGCGATGCAGTGCATGTGACGAACCCTTCGTCACGTGACGGCTCGGCAGTCTCAACTCGATATCTGTCCTGGCGTCCATCGCGAACCTGTTTCCCCAGCCGTCTCTTTTGGACCCGGGAAATCAGAATTCCCCTTCGCCTTCGCGAGCGCCGTGGTCATCAGCCTACGAAGCAATGATTTCATGGAGGGGTGTGGCTAAATAGCGGCGCCGGCAAGCAGTAGCTGGAATGAGAGTTAAATGTTCGCTGACTGTTGCGGCCGAGCAACAATCGTGGCCCGAGGGCAACCATATCAGGTGAGATCATACCGCGCCGCACCATGCACGCCGGCGTGTTCTCGCGGCGCGATGCGCCCGAAGTTTTGCAAAATCGTTTCGCCCTCAGGAAATCAGAGGGCGCAGGGAAGACCGGGTGCGCGCTGCACCCGCGGTCTCATGTGCGAAGTTGTGCGAAAAGGGCGCACATGAGCATACAGGTTCAGCGGAGAGCATCCGGCCTTCCCTGCGCAATGGCTTTACGGCTTATGCCGCGCTCACCCCGGCGACGAATTCTTTGTTGTCACCGTCGCTGCCGGCTTGATGGCTGATCGTCTCCGGTCGGAATCGATTTCGCCACCGACAGCTTGGCATCAGCAACGGATGCCAGGTCCACACGGTTTTGCCGTACGCAGCCACCCGACTTCGCCAAAAGGCTCAACCGGGCTAAGGCGCCGTTCGTCTGCATGCCGCCGATCGCTCACGGGCCGAAGCCCGCCCTGCCATCACGTGTCACGCCCGACGCTGCCGCGTCCACCGCACCCCGTCCCGCGTTCGTGACGCTGGCCAACGCCCCTCTGAGTGGGACGGGATGGCTAAGATTTAGAGTTGATTTGGGTTTGAAGGGAAGGAAAATATTTCGGAAAATCAGAAAAATAAGATTTGACAGGTTTTGCTGATTTGCCCCGACGGATCGTCTTGTCGCATTTGCGGATCTGCAGAGTGGGCATGCCATCATTCTCTCACGGGATACTGAAACTTTCGCGCGTCACAAACGCACTGGAGTTGCGCCCGGATCAGCGTAGAGTTCGCCGGACAACGGGACTGATCATGAGCGTTTTGCAGAGAAACAATGTCCAGGTAAGCGGTCGAGGTGAGCGCGCTATCGTGTTTGCCCATGGCTTCGGCTGCGATCAAAACATGTGGCGATTTGTGGCGCCCGAGTTCGAAGGCGGCTTCAAGGTGGTACTTTTCGACCACGTCGGTGCCGGCGGATCGGACCTGTCGGCCTATGACCAATCCAAATATTCGACGCTTCAAGGCTACGCTGACGACTTGGTGGAAATCGGTTCCGAACTGGGTTTGAAGGACGCCGTCTTTGTCGGACATTCGGTAAGCGCGATGATAGGGATTTTGGCCTCGCTGAAGGCCCCCGATCTATTCGGCCGCCTCGTGCTGGTAGGACCGTCCCCCAGATATATCGACGACGGCGACTACGTCGGCGGATTCAGCGAAAAGCAGATCGCGGAACTGTTGGAGTTCCTCGAGGATAACCACATGGGTTGGTCGGCCGCGATGGCCCCTTCCATCATGGGGAACCCGGACCGCCCGGAACTCGGTGCGGAATTGACCAACAGCTTCTGCCGGACGGACCCCGAAATCGCCAAAGCTTTTGCTCGTGTCACCTTTACATCCGACAACAGGGGCGACCTGACCAAGGTCAGGGTTCCGACTCTGATACTTCAATGCAGCGAGGACATCATCGCGTCTGAAGAGGTCGGAAAGTTCGTGCGCAGCAGCATACCGGGCAGCGAGATCGTCTTTCTAAAAGCCACCGGGCACTGTCCAAATCTGAGTGCACCGGCGGAAGTCGTCTCTGCCATCAAAGCCTATGTCTGAACCTGGCCCCATCGACGAATACAAAGACCTCTACGAGAACGCGCCGTGCGGCTACCTCACGATCGGCGCCGACGGCCGCATATTGAAGGTCAATGCCACGCTTGAAGCCTGGACGGGCTTCCCGGCAGACAAGTTCATCGGCCGGCGCCTTCATCAATTCCTGAACATGGCCGGCCGCATCTACTATGAAACCCACATAGCGCCCTTGCTGCGGATGCAGGGCTTTTTCAACGAGTTCGCCCTCGACTTCGAGACTTCCGCCGGCGAACGACTGCCGGTCATCGCCAACGCCGCCGAACGTCGCAATCCCGACGGCACGGTCCTGTTCACGGCGCTTGTGGTTATCAAGGCCACCGATCGGCGACGCTACGAGCGCGAATTGGTGGATTCGAGGTCCGAGCTTCGAAAGGGCCTGGCTACGGAGCGCGAAACAGCCGAGCTGCGCGAACAATTCATCGCCGTCCTCGGACATGATCTCCGCAATCCGCTGGCCGCGATCAGCGCGGGCGCGAGGATCCTTCAACGGTCCGGCGCGCTGCAGGAAGAAAAGGAACTTCGCGTCCTCGACATGATGAACACCACCGTCACCCGAATGGCGGGCCTGATCGACAATGTGATGGATTTCGCCCGCGGACGCCTGGGCGGTGGCATCACCCTGAGCCGCGATGCCAACCGGCCGCTGGATCCTGTGCTGGAACAGGTCGTCGACGAACTACGGACGGCGTCGCCTGAACGCTCCATCGAAACCGACATCGCAATCAAGGAGCCCGTCGATTGCGATCGGGTCGCGCATCGGCCAATTGGTCTCGAACCTGATTGGCAATGCGCTGACGCACGGTTCATCCGACAAGCCCGTCCGGGTCGGCGCAAGGACGGGCGGCGGTCTGTTCGAACTCTGGGTGACAAACGCTGGAGACCCGATCCCGGAGGCAGCCAGAGAAAAGCTTTTCGAGCCGTTCATTCGGGGCGACGTTCGGAGTAGCCGCCAGGGTCTCGGACTCGGTCTCCACATCGCCTCACAAATTGCCAAGGCGCACGGCGGTACCATCGATGTAACGTCCACCGCCGATGAGACGCGCTTCGTATTTACGATGCCGCTGCGGCCCGGTTAACCAGTCCAGCGCCGATACTCTGCCAAAAACTTAGTCCGTCGGTGCCGGGCTTTCGGTGAGCGGGCTGCTGGGTTCCGGAAGCGGACAATCGTTCAGAAGCCGGAACAGCGACTTGGCTTCCAGCTCGTCATTGCTCTTCCCACACCGCTCGAATTCCTCGAGAATCGAGTTGAGAATTTGCTCGGCATGCTTGCTCACCGCAGCCTCACGAAATCAATACTGCCGAATTGAGCGATGACAGCGCGGCGAGCGGCATCCAACAGTCCGTCATAGGTCCGCTCGCCGCGATGGGCGCATTCGAGAATCCTGCTGGCTACGAAGGTACGGGCAGCGGTCGAATTTGCAGGAAGATGGCCACAGACATCTTCAAGAATTATCCGCATCGCAGAGATTGTCTTGCTGTCGAGTTGGCTCATGGCTGCCTCTTTCCGAAGTACAGCCTAACCAGCCCGTCGAGCATTTTCTGTACGGTGCATGACAGAACGAGGTTCAATTTTTTGTTTTTGCCCATCGCAGGCAGCGCCGTGCGGAGTATCAATTGTGACGCCCGAAGGCGGCCCACCCGAAAAAATTTTTGATCAGCATCTTGAAACCGGAATCGCTTTTGCTAGTTTTTGACGTGCCGCGATCAGCGGTCCGGGTGCCCTTCGGGGGCCCGGTGAGACGGGCGCCGGAGGTGTCCGACGTCCGCTCGTACCATCTTGCTCAATGGAGGATTTGGCATGAGAACGACCTATGATTTTGCTCCCCTTTGGCGGTCCACGATCGGCTTCGACCGCCTGCTCGACCTCGTCGATGCCGCGCAACACGCCGGCGCCGAGGACAACTATCCGCCCTGCAATGTTGAGCGCCTGGGCGAAGACCGCTACCAGATTTCGATCGCGGTAGCCGGCTTTTCGCCGGATGAAATCACCATCACGGCCGAACAGAGCGCGCTGACGGTGGAGGGCCGGAAGGTCGAGAAGCACCAGCGCGAATTCCTTTACCAGGGGATTTCGTCGCGGCACTTCAAGAGGCAATTCAACCTGGCGGACTACGTTCAGGTCAAGGGAGCTGCCTTTGACAACGGCTTGCTGCAGATCGAACTGGTCCGCGAGATCCCCGAAGCCATGAAGCCTCGCCGCATCTCGATCCAGGGCGCATCCGGCAATGGCGTCCAGCAGTTGGAATCGAAGGCCGCCTGAGCCTTCGCATGACTGATAATCGGTGCCGCGCCTCGTGCGCGGCATCTCCCCTACTCGTCTATGAAATGGAGGAGACCATGCGGCCGACGACCGCTCACGACGACAACGTATTTGACATCAACGCCCTGCTCCACCCGGGGACGGTGTTCAATCATCCAAGGGATGTGGTGATCGATCAATCGCTCACAATGGCCGAGAAACGAGCGATTCTTGCCTCCTGGGCCTCCGACGCCTCCGCGATCGCGTCCTGCCCTGCGCTTCGGGCGCCGGCGGAACTCAAGGCCCCGGTGGAAATTGATGACATCCTCGACGCGCTCTGCGAACTCGATGGCGGGCCCCGGCATCCTCCGGGCGGGAAACCCTGTCGGTTGCGTTCGACAGAACGAGTTCTCGCGGCATAGCAGACGCAGGCCGTGAAGACGGTAGAGGCGCTGCTGCCATAGCGCGGCTGGTGCCTTATGGCAGGCGGCGTCGATGATCACGTCATTGACGTCGCCCGCCTGAAGTGCGGCTACCCGCATTTTTCCTTGTCGGTCCACGCTCGTGAAACGCTACGCCCGGCCATGGCTGCTCGCATTTTGGCCGTTCGCCTTTGTGCGCGCGGCGCATGGTAAATCGCTCCGTTAACCAATCTCGCCTAGCATTTTGCGGACGGCCCCGCGTACCGGGCCGGTATCCGAGGGTGTCATGCGTAGTGTTCTCATCATCGCCGTCGCAATTATTACTTCATCGCCGGGCTTTTGCCGCCGATTATCGCTCCCAGTATCATGAGCCGCGCGCATACTCGTCACCGGCGAGGATCCATGCCGAGCCGGTCTACGTTCCCTACGTACCGCCCGTGTATTATCTCCCCTCGCCGCCGCAATACGTTCAGGATTTGCGGACGGGGGCTCCGGGCCGCTGGGTGCAGCTCGAGCCCACCTTTCTCGATCGGCTGTTTGGTCGTCAGAGACGGATATTGAGTGCCGATCATGACCCTGCGACGTTGGGCTTTCCTGATCGGCTTCATCGTCGTCTGTGCGATCGCCGGCACCTGGTATTATCGCTACCAAGCCAAATGCCACGGCATCGATGAGTGTGCTGCACGGTCCGCAGAAAGTCGCGAACGGGATGCACCGTCCGAGCCTCGCTGAGATAACAGACAATCCCTTGCGTGAACGAAAGTGTCGCGCCGGCGGGCAGGTGGAACCGTCCCCGCCACGCGCCGTTAGCCATTGGCAAATTTTGCCGAAGCCTTCCGCGCTTTAGCGGCCGTACTCAGGAAAACAAGAAAAGAAATGGAATGCCCTATACCGTCAGCGGAACCGACGTACGCGGAGTAAATACAGTCAAACGAAAGACGCCGGAACTTGCACTACGAAAGGCCCGCGAACTGATCAAGCGCGAGTGCTACGATGTCCGGATTACCACACCGGAAGGCCGAACTTACCATACCGCTGAATTCGGCGAACTTCCGCGCACGGCACCCAACCGCGACGCGTCGCCGGTCATGAAGCGCGAAGCCCGTAAGGCTACGATCCGGCGCTGAGGGGCTAATGTTCTGATCCAGGATGCAGCGCGGCCTTTTCGGCCAACAGCTCTTCAATGAGCTTGCTAATTCCTTTTGCGGCAACGAAGTCCAAGATCTGGTCGGCTAAAAATCTGTGTCGCTCGACCTTTCGGTCGATCTCGTTGCACCGGGCACACCTAGCTCACCGCTTCGGAACTCGCGTCTCCCTCAATAGGTCCTCGCGAGTGGGAATACGACCGACCATTAAAGTCCCGATATTTTCGCCAAGCTAATCCGGATATTCTTCGGAGCCCTGAACCCACAGGAAGGATTGCATATCGATCATATCGCGCGGTCGCATATCACCGATGTCAGAGCGAACTTGGCGCACAAACGACAACACCTCTCGATAGAGCGGCCATGTCGGGCGCGAAGCATAAGCCAGTTCCACGCCATAGCGCCGAGCAGCTTCCCGCGTCACCGTAGGTTTGAAGAAGAAATGCGTCTTGGGCTGCGCAATGAAACCGAAAACGGTGACCAACGGCCAGGTCAGAACGCGCGTTTGCCGACGCGGGAGCGCATCCACAGCCGCTATCCAGCTCGAAAATCGGATATCGAGCGCGCCCGGTCCATGAAGCAAATCGAACAGCGCCGTGGCAAAGCTCTGCGCCCCCGCAGGTGAGCGAACAGCATCCCGGAGCGCCATCTTTTCGAACGAGAACAGCAAATTGGTCCGCGATTCCACGCCGATCGCGAGCGCTGCAATGCGCTCAAACTGCCTTTCTTGCCAACAATCGGCGAAAAGTGGCTTCGCCAAGCGCTGCCTGCCAGCGCAGATGCGCGTTCCATTTATAATCGCGTTCCCATTCCAGATAGGTTTCATCTCTAAATCCGCCGGGGAATGCCCGGAGGAATTTTCGGCGAGCCTTTTGCGATGCTCGATTTAGCTGAGGTTTTGCCGCTACCGGCCCGCGGCGCTTCCGCCTGTCAGAAGGTCGAGTTGGCGGATCGGCCTTGATCCTTCGGCGTGGCGTTGCGGTTGACATTTCCCATGAACGCACGCGGTTAGGCGATGTTCCTTAGCGCCAGCGCAATACGCCTGACATGAATGAGACCGGCAGCCATCAGCCGCAGCATTCCCTTATGCTGACAGTCGCCGCCTGAAGAGCCGCCGATCAGGTCTTGTTGTGACGATAGCGGTCGCGAACGATCTGGTCTGCGACTTTGGCCTTGGCCCTGTCGCGGTAACGATAGTTCAACGTGCCATATATCAGTGCCGCAAGAAGGATGAAGGCACCGATGAAATAGACGATCTCCATCGCATTCTCCTTAAGCGTTTTCCCGGATCGGGATCACTTTTCTACTTTCCCTGAAGGTCCGGTATTTGATGAGGGCCTTGTTTGCCAGAAACATTCTGTTGCGCTGGCCCTGACGGATCATCTGATCGACCGCGTTGGTCAGAAAAACCGCGGCCGTATTCCCGTCTCCGAGATCTCCGGTCCGCTCCAGATACAGCCAAGCGATATTGACCGCCTCTTCCAGCAATTCTGACGACGATCGGTACACTGACATCGCTCCGCACATTTCGTTTCGGCAAGAAACCCACGAGCGAACAAACGGTTCCTGTGCTGAATGAAGCGCGCGGTTCCGCGCAAAAAAACTTGGAGAATGGGAACGACTTTCGCCGGCGCGGGTTGATTACCCGAGTGATACAACGAGGGAGAAATCCACCGGAAATATCATCTCAAAAGCCCCGTCAGTTACTTCGGTAGCTGGCGGGGTTTTGTTTAGGAGGTCCCATGTACGCGCTATTTGACGGTGACAAGCAGATCGGAAGCGCCTTCCCTACCGAGAAGGAGGTCTGGAAGGCAGCCCTGACGGAAGGGCTTGTGATGGATGTTCCGGTTGCCGACGAAGATGGCGGCCAGGTTCTGCCTCGTGGCTATCGCGTCGTGAGGCTCGAGGAAGCCTTTGAGCCGCGGCCCGACTGGAAACTTCCACGAGAAATTTCCTGATGCCGATCCTGCGGCGTGGCAGTCAGTTCGCCGAGGAACCCGGCCGCCGCCGGAGCGTTGGCCTCGAAAGAGGAGCTATCCATGGGTTTCGCCAATTATCGGATATTCGGGACAGCGGGCGCATGGCGCGTCGAGCATGATGGCAAGGCTGAAAACACCTACGACACCAAGGAAGCGGCATTCGAAGCCGCAGTCGCCGCGGCGTCGCTGGCCTTGCGACAGGGTCACGAAGTCAACGTCACCGCGCCAGGCAGTCATGGCGAGGCGACAACAGGTGCGCGCGAGGCGCGGTAATGTCCGGCCAGCCCAACCCCGAATTTGACCGGGATCAAGTGCTGGTGTGCATGGTTCTCGCCTTCTGCAGCGCCGGCGGTTTTGTTACCGCGATATACCGGGTGATGGGCTGAAGCGGCGCTTACATCTCTTGTTGTTGTAGATGGAGCGCCGCCAATGGCGACTTTGCTCTCCGTTCCGGCGGTATGAAGCGGCGGTCGCGATACTCATCAAGATATGGCGTGTGCACCGGTACGGCCAACTCCCGCGACTTCAGATAGGCTATCGCGGGGCATGCACCGCTTCCCCTTATCGGCTCGACAGATATCGATATACGCAGATTGCCCGGAAGTCCGATCCACTCGATTTCATCGATCAAGTCCAGCCGCCAGTCCTCGACATCGTAGAGCTCACCGAGAACGTGATGGCCGGTACCAGGCTCGTTCATCATCATCGGCGCGAACCAATTCCCCGCAACGAACAGCGGGAAACGTTCGGTCGTTCTATAAGGACCGAGATACGCAGCATTGCTCAGCGCTCTGCTATGCAGAGGAAAACCCTGCTTCAGTGTGCCGAATACAAAGAGTTGTTTCACGGCGAATGAAAGCCTGGATTTCCCGAAAGTTCCCAAGATCCCGGTCGGAAATCTCGCCCTCACCGCTCCTGCCAAAGCTCTTTCAATTCGTCCAGCTTGACGAGGTCTATCTGCTCGCTAAAGCGGTTGCGATAGAGCGTCATCAAGGCGTCATGACCAGCGTCGAGAGAACTGCACAGGGCGTCCTCGACAATGACGACGCGAAATCCGAGATCCACGGCGCTTAGCACGCTCGCCAGCACGCATACGTCGGTTTCAGCACCGGAAACCACTACTGTAGCCACGGCGCGTTCGCGCAGCAAAGGCAACAACCGGGACGACGAAAAGGCCGAATAGGCCGGCTTGTCGATAATGATCGCCGGCGGCGCAAAGCGCAGGAGCTCAGGAACGAGGTCGAGTTGTTGAAGAGGAAGATGAGCCCGGGTCGCCTGCTCCCAGCGCCGGTAGTAGCGCTGCCAGCGGCCTGGACGTTCCTCCGGCGTTTGCGGGGTTATAAAGCGGGTGAAGACCGTGCGCTCGGGTCGCCATGCAGCCAGCTCCACGACGCTCGGCAAGACACGCTCCATCCAGGGCGTCTCCCAGACGCCGCCGCGGGTAAAGATTCGCTGCATGTCGACACAGAGGTGGACGGCGTTCGTGATGGGGTCGATGGGTTTAAGGAGTGCCGGCATGAGGCGGCGCTAATTCGGATTCAATGGCCTTGCTGAGCGCGACGACTTCACGGCGATCCGGAATTGTCACCAAGCCCCGCTTTTCGAGCCAGAGCAGCCCAACGGCCAGTTGCCGGAGATCATTCCTGGCGTGACCGACAGGCAGCTTGCGGGCCCGCCGGAGTGCATCGGCGGCTTGTCTTCGCAGGGGTGATTGACCATCCATGGCGGCCACGTGACGAAGGGTATGATGGCAAAACGTAAATCCAGAATGCCCGCGCGTCAGTTCGGTCGCCGACACAGCAATGAAAATCTTTACGAAGTGCTAGTCGGGACAGGCGAGAGGCGGCTTAGGCTTTCCTTGCACGCGCACTCTCAGCGAAAGCTTGAGGTCAAAAGCCTTTTGAAGGATTCCCCCGATCGTGCGGTCCAGTTCTACCGCGATCTCAGCCGCAGAGCGCTTACCCGCAAGCGCCCTGAGTTCTTCGATGTCAACTTCAGTCCACGCCCTTGAAACGCTACGCCCAGCCATACTTGTCCGCCCCTTCTCGCGGCGCGGGTCAAAGCGGGAAAAACAGGAAAGTTCCCGTCGCATTAGCACGCGGACGGGTTTTCATAGGGCTTGCCCAGCCAGGGGGTAATGAGGGCAAGCTAGGACAACGTCGACGGCCGGTCTGTTCACTAGTCGACAGAACCGTAGCGGATCGCGTTACTTCTAGCCTCGGTCGCGGAGCTCTGTCACGCCGTCCTTCTGCGCACAATGATCGCAGCAATAAAACGCGCCGTTGCTTTCCAGGCCATGGCCCACAATACGCGTTCCACAGTGCGAACAGGTCGGCGCCAGCGCGTGAATGGCGCATTCGAAGCTGTCGAACGTGTGGGTCTCGCCTTTCATAATAACCTGAAAGGCCTTGTCATATTCGTTTCCGCAATTTTCACATGTGCCCATTTCCGGCTCCTTTCATGCAGTACGGCGACTGCGGGTGCGCGCTGCCTTTTTGGCCGATCGCGAACGCGCGGCAGCCGGCCGCTTCGCCGCGGCCGCGCCACCCAATCGACCGCCCTTGCGCGATGGCGCGTGATCTTCCTGCTTGCCTCGGCCAGAGCCACTCTTCTTGCCGCCATGTGTTTCCTTGTTGACAGTCGCCCAGGCGCGCCGTTCGGCTTCGCGTTCGGATACGCCCCTGCGCTCATAACCCTCTTCGATGTGTTCGGCCTGACGCTTCTGCTTGCTCGTATAGCTGGACTTGTCGCCACGGGGCATGACGCTCTCCCATTTTTCGGACTAACCCCATCGCACCGGAACGGTTCCTGTCGACTGCGATCAACGTGGCCTGCGCGGCGCTTGGGAACAAAAGCGAAAGTCCAAGCTTTTTGAATAACAATTTGAACCATCGGAGAAACTCATGCGCGCAGCACTTCTGGCCTTGATGGCCATCACCACGCTCTCGACAATCCCCGCAACGCCGGTCGAGGCCCGAGGCTCTGCCTATTGCATCAAGGGCAGGGACTGGCTCTCTCCCGTTGGCGACTGCAGCTTCAGCAGTTACCGGCAATGCCAGGCATCCGCCTCAGGGCGTCGTGCCTATTGCGAGCGCAATCCCTTTTACAGCCGCGGCGAGATGCGCGACCGCAGGTATCGTCGCTGACATGAGCAAAGAAAAGCCAAATGACGATCCGCGCCAGCAGACCGACTGGAAGAACACCAAGCAAACCGATCAGCCCTGGAAGGGGCCGACGGAAAAGGAACAGCAACGGACCGGTCCGCCTCCTGACCTGGAGAAATGGCACGATACCGATACGCATTGAGAGGAAATGAGATGGCCGTCAGGCCCCGCCCGCATTTGAGACGGACTAGGAAAGCCTTTGCAGCTCTATTTCTTGAGCGGCACGTAAGGGACTGAGCCGACGATCTCAGGGAGAGGCTTCGGCTTTTCCTTAAACCAGAAGTACATCTCGACGATCGCCATGTAGAGATCAAAAATCCAGACGTAGCTCATGATCGTCGCTCCTTTCCCGGCGCGGTCAACTTATGACGCGGCGAATTTCATATCTGTGACGGGAGTCACGCTATGAGCAGGACGCGAAGCCCACGGACAAACCCAAATGAGGCGGCCCATGCCGAAGTACTTCTTCCATTTAGCCGGCGAACTTCCGGCACATGATCTGCTCGGCCATGAATGCGCGAACGATAAGGAGGCCAGGGATCACGGGAGTTTCATCGCCCATCGGATCGGTACCGAAAAACCGGGCATGGTCCGCGATGGCAACGTCATCTCCGTAACCGACGAACACGGCCAGGAGATCTCCAGGATTCCGCTGGCATCCACGGCAGCATGATGGGCAAGCTTTTTCTCGCCGTGATCGCCATCAGCATCGCCGTCCTTATTGGGTTGTCGGTTTGGATAATTGCTCTATGACGTGACTTGCATCGGGATGGCGCACGATGGAAAGCGCGCGGGCCCTGCTCCGATACTCCGCAGGCATACCGCGCGCCCTATGACGGCCTCCTTGGAGCGAGACCGCCAATTCCAGAATATAGCCCCTTCAAAAACTTCTTGCAGTTGAACGTCGTCAAGAACGGCTCGTTCCCTGAAAGGACTTTGACGAAGCAGACCTTGCGAGGCACGGAAAAATCGGCCCGCCGCTTCCGGGGAGAGATGCGACGGGCCAGGGGGCAGACGTCCTTGGGGAGGGACACGGACAAAAGCCGGCAAAGCCAAAACCGTTCCTTAGTCTGGTATCGTACAAACCCAACCGAGCCAGTGCCTTGCCGATGAAACCGAATGATTTCGTCTGCGTTTACTTGCCCGACAAGGGAGGATCGCATGGACTTAACGCGCTGCCCCACATGCACCAAGCGAATGGTGGCGATGACCGATCGGACCGGCAGGACCGAGCTTCGCTGCATGAAATGCGACAAGATCGATCCGATGAAGACCGACGCCGCGAAATGGGCCGATAGCAATCTCGCAGGCCCGACCAGCGCTGCCTGAAGTTTTACGGCGCGTCGGACGCGCTAACGATGCGGCGCTGGGTTTCCTGCACGGCACGTTCACATGAACGGCTTGCCCCCGGTGACGGCCACCGTCGTCCCGGACGTATAGCTGGACAGCGGATCGGCAAGCATCACATAGGCGGTCGCGAGTTCGGCCGGTTGCCCAGCACGCTTCATCGGGACCTGCTTGCCGAAGTTAGTGGTGGCCTCCTCGGGCATGGTCGATGGAATGAGTGGCGTCCAGATCGGTCCTGGCGCCACCGCGTTCACCCTGATGCCCTTTTCCGCGAGCATCTGCGCCAGTCCGCCGGTAAAGTTCTGGATGGCTCCCTTTGTCGTCGCGTATGCGAGCAGAATAGGGTTCGGCACGTCCGCATTGATTGACGCCGTGTTCACAATGGCGCTACCCGGCTTCATGTGGGGCACCGCAGCCTTTGCCAGGTAAAACATCGCATGAATGTTTACCCGGAAGGTCAACTCCCATTCTTCATCGCTGATATCGCTGATGTCCTTGAATGCCGCCTGATGAGCTGCGTTGTTGACCAGGATGTCGATCCCGCCCAATTCGTCGATGGCTTTCTGGATGACGGCTCGGCAATGGTCAGGCTTCTGCAGATCGCCTGAAACAAGAACCGCCTTGCGTCCCTCCTTCTCGATCAGATCCTTGACCTCTCGCGCATCCTCATGTTCGCTCAGATACGCAATCAGGACATCCGCGCCCTCCCTCGCGTAAGCGATCGCGACGGCGCGCCCGATACCGCTGTCGCCGCCTGTGATGACCGCCTTCATGCCCTTCAAGCGGCCGGAGCCTTTGTAGCTGGTCTCGCCGTGATCCGGACGCGGATCCATCTTCGCCGTCGATCCCGGCATTGGTTGCTTCTGGCTCGGATACGGCGGCTTCGGATAGTTGGCGGACATGGAGGGCTCCTGCGGTTCGCGGGAGTTCAACCCTCGGCAGGCATCAGCGTTCCGCAATTCACGACAGGCTTCATCCCGCGCTCGCCTTCGCAATCGTCCAGGAACAATTCCCTTGCCTGACAGTTGGCCGATCTCAACGGAGGAGAATTTCAATGGTAACTGAAGCAAGAGAAACCGGCTCGCTGATCGGCAGCGACAAGGTTGAGGGAACGGCGGTCTACGGAGCTGACAACCAGAAGATCGGATCGATCGAGCGCGTGATGATCGACAAGATGTCAGGCAAGGTTTCGTACGCGGTCCTTAGTTTCGGCGGCTTCCTTGGGATCGGCGATGACCATTATCCGCTCCCCTGGCAGTCCCTCAAATACGACACCAGTCTAGGCGGCTACCTGACGGGCATCACGGAAAGCCAGCTCAAGGGAGCGCCGAAATATGGCAACGACAATGCCTGGAACTGGAACGATCCGGCCAGGACCCGAGCGGTGAATGATTACTACGGCGTCGCCATCTGACGGACAGCGTCACCGCGATTTCACTTTGGGCCCCGGTTTTGCCGGGGCCCTTTTTGATTCGAGTTCGAAGAACAGTCAGCGCGAGCGCGCATGGGCCGCTCCATGGGCCATCATTTCTTTGCGGAGCCAGGTTCGGCCGTCTTGCGATGTTGGCTCGCTAGAACACCGGCCGGCATCACATTGGCCGCGGCGGACTGGACCTTGTTGCTTGAAACCGCTAACGACATCGCCCTCGCCCTTGATCATTGCGTCAAAACCATTGTTGGCGACGTCGGCCGGATCGTCCTTCTCGGTCGTTCCGACATCGGTATCCATCATCTCGGCCCGCCGGAAGAATTCCGTGTCGGTCGCCCCCGGCATCAGGCAGGTGACCGTCACCTCGGTGCCCTTGAGCTCCTCTCGCAACGCAAAAGAGAAGGAATTCAGGAAGGCCTTCGTGCCGTTATAAACGGCCTGAAAACTGCCGGGGATGAAGCCTGCGATGGATCCCGTGATCAAGATTTTCCCTGAGTTTCGGCGGCGCATATCGTTTCCGACCTTATGGATCAGATAGACCGTGCCGGTGACATTGGTGTCGATGACCCGCCGGGCCTTTTGGAAATCCTGGTCCAGAAACCCATGGCCGAGACCGCGGCCGGCATTCGCCAGCAGGGCGTCGACCTGACGGTCCTTTGCGGCCGCATAAAGCCTGTCTACACCTTCCGTGGTCGCAAGGTCGGCCTGAACGGCCTCCACTTCAGTGCCCCCGTTCCGGAGGGAAGCCGCCGCCGTCTCAATCTCGGGTTCGTCCGCCGAGATCAGAAGGTCGTAGCCTTCCCTTGCGCAGCGCTTCGCCAGTTCAAATCCGATGCCGGTCGAAGCTCCCGTGACGATCGCGAAAGGTCGGCTAGTCGTACTGAGTCAGAAGGTCGCACGCTTCGACATTGAGAATCAACTATCTGAGGAGATTCAAGTTTAGCGCGCGAGGTGCTGACATGAATCGGAAGAACGAAGAGAAGGCCGAAGTACGATTTGCGGCGTATGTAGCAGGGCTTTCGGACGTGCTCGGGCACGCCGACCGGATTGGCCCGCTGCGCGACTATTGCACCGGGCTGATCCTGCCGGGCGACCGCAAGAGCGTGGAGCCGATGGCGGCGAAGACGGCCCCGGCGCGGACGGCGGCGCAGCATCAGTCGTTGCTGCATTTTGTCGGTATCGCATCCTGGTCGGATGAGAAGGTGTTGGCCAAGGTGCGCGAGATGGTGCTGCCTGCAATGGAACGGCAGGGGTCGATCGAGGCGTGGATCATCGATGACACGGGTTTCCCCAAACATGGGAAGCATTCGGTAGGCGTGCAGCATCAGTATTGCGGGCAGCTCGGCAAGGAGGCCAATTGCCAGGTAGCGGTATCGCTGTCGATCGCAAACCACTCTGCCAGCCTGCCGGTGGCCTATCGGCTGTATCTGCCGAAGGAATGGATCAAGGACAGAGCGCGCCGCAACAAGGCAGGCGTGCCGCGGGACATCCGCTTCAAGACCAAGCCGGAGATCGCGCTGGAGCAAATACGGTGGGCGTGTGAGGCCGGCCTGCCACGCGGTGTCGCCTTGATGGACGGCGCCTATGGAACTGACTCGCGGCTGCGCACCGGCATGACGGCATTGGGCGTGAGCTACGTCGTCGGCATTCAGCCGAAGATCCTGGTATGGCCATCCGGCACCGGCCCGAGGCGGAGAGGCCGGCCGCTGAACAATACGGGGCGCCGCGACGAACCTGATCTGATCTCGGCCAAACGCCTGACGGGTGATCTACCCAACGATGCCTGGCACACGATCCAGTGGCGAGAAGGTTCAGCCGAATGGTTGTCGTCGCGCTTCGCCCGCGTGCGCGTTCGGGTCGGGCATACCCAGCTCAAACCGGAGTTGATATCGGAGGAGTGGTTGCTGATCGAGTGGCCCGCGGGCGAACCCGAGCCGACCAAATATTGGCTCTCGACGCTACCAGCCGATATCGGCTTCCGCGAGCTCGTCGACCTCGCCAAGCTACGCTGGCGGATTGAGCGCGACTATCTCGAACTCAAGCAGGAGGTCGGGCTTGGGCATTTTGAAGGGCGCGGCTGGCGCGGCTTCCATCACCACGCCACGATGTGCATCGCAGCCTACGGATTCCTGGTCTCCGAGAGGGAGACGATTTCCCCCTCAACACCTCGTCGCGCCGCGACCACTCCAGACGCCTGCTCTACCCGAAGGTTATCGACCCAGAGGATCCCCCCTTGCGGCCTGAACGCCACATTGCGAACTCGATCGCAACCATGCGCGTTCGCCTAATCACCGCGCTCATCAAAACTCTGCCGCGATGTCCCTGTTGCGGCAGCAACCCCGCAACATACAGACGACAAAAAATCATGACGCAGTAGGACTAGCGGACATACCAATCTCCTGTTGTATACCGTTTGAATTCTAACCGCGCCTTTCCGTTGTCGTTCCACGAAAGCCGGACGAACCAAAGGAACCGATTTTCATTTCGGAATTTGTCTCCACACAATTTGAAGCTAAGGAGATTTTGGGATGAAAGCGCTCACGTGGCATGGCAAGAACGATATTCGCTGCGAGAGCGTACCGGATCCCAAGATCGAACACGGACGCGATGCGATCATCAAAGTCACGGCTTGCGCGATCTGCGGTTCGGACATCCATCTGTTCGACGGCGTCATGCCTTCGATGGAAAAGGGCGACGTCCTCGGCCATGAGACCATGGGCGAGGTCGTCGAGGTCGGATCGGAAAACAACAAGCTCAAGGTCGGCGATCGCGTCGTGGTGCCCTTCACCATCGCCTGCGGCGAATGCTTCTTCTGCAAGAAAGGCTTCTTCTCGGGCTGCGAGCGCACCAACCCCAACCACAAGATGGCGGAAAAGCTCTGGGGACATTCTCCCGCGGGCCTGTTCGGCTACTCGCACATGCTCGGCGGCTATTCCGGCGGCCAGGCGGAATTTCTCCGCGTCCCCTATGCCGACGTCGGCCCGATCAAGGTTCCGCAGGGATTGAGCGACGAACAGGTGCTTTTCCTGTCGGACATTTTTCCCACCGGCTTCATGGCGGCGGATTTCTGCAATCTCAAAGGCGGCGAGACGGTCGCCGTCTGGGGCTGCGGACCGGTCGGCCAGTTCGCCATCAAGAGCGCATTCCTGCTTGGCGCCGAACGGGTCATCGCCATCGACACCGTCCCGGAACGGCTCGCCCTCGCCGAAGCCTCCGGTGCAATGACGCTCGATTTCAAGAAAGAAGACATCTACGACCGGATCCAGGAACTCACCGATGGTCGCGGCGCCGATGCCTGCATCGATGCCGTCGGCACGGAGCCGGACATCGGTTCCGGCCTTGATGCCGTTATCGACCGCGTGAAGGTCGCGACGTTCATGGGCACGGATCGCCCGCACGTGTTGCGCCAGGCCATCCACTGCTGCCGCAACTTCGGAACAGTATCGATTGTCGGCGTTTACGGCGGCCTGCTGGACAAGATTCCGATGGGCTCCGCGATCAACCGTGGCCTCACCTTCCGGATGGCGCAGACGCCCGTGCAACATTACCTGCCCCAATTGCTGGAGCGGATCGAGAAAGGAGAGATCGATCCATCCTTCGTGATCACGCACCGCGCGACGCTTGAAGAAGGGCCGGAGCTCTATAAGACCTTCCGCGCCAAAAAGGACGGCTGCATCAAGGTGGTCATGAAGCCGTGATGGATGAATGTCATGGCCGCGCGTTCTGATCGGCACGTCAGGCTGGCACTACGACTCCTGGCGGGGTCCGTTTTATCCCGCCGGCCTGCCGATCAAGGCACAACTGCAATACTATGCCAGCCAGTTCGAAACCGCCGAACTCAATGGGGTATTCTACCGCACGCCAACCCCGGATGCCGTTAAAAGTTGGAAGGAGCAGACCGGCGAGGATTTCATCTTTAGCTGGAAAGCGTCGAAATTCATCACCCATTGGAAACGGCTGTCGGCAAATTCGCTCAATAGCCTGGAGTTGCTTGAAGACCGCTTGTCGATACTGGGAGGCAAAGCTGGTCCCGTTCTTTTTCAACTGCCGCCCAACTTCCAGGGCGATGCGGATCGCCTGAGTTCTGTTTCTCCGGATGCTGTCGCCGAAGACGGCGGTATAGTTTCGAGTTTCGGCATCCCAGTTGGTATACGCCCCAAATCATGCGCCTGTTGGCGAAGGCGAACATCTCGCTTTGCATTTCCGATCATCACGACGCGCCGGCGCCCTGGAAACGGACGGCGGACTTCGTCTACCTCAGAGGTCATGGGCCCGGCGGGCGATACAAGGGCCACTACTCGGCGGATACCCTGGCGGCCTGGGCCAAGCGCATCAGGTCCTGGAAATCGCAGGGATGCGACGTGTTCGTGTTCTTCGATAACGATCAGAAGAGCGCGGCACCGATTGATGCCCTCAAACTGAAACAGATGCTGCAAGCCGCCGGAGGCCGTTCCGGCTCCGGAACCCGCAAGCAAAGGCGGCGTTAGAACAAGCACTTTCCTCACTACCGGGATCTCCGATGCCCTCTGATTTCGACCTGCGCTCGCGCTCTCTCTGGATGGACGTCGCGGTCGCTCCTGAAGCATCTGTCTTATCCGGCGATCGGACCTGCGACACTGTCATTGTCGGCGCGGGCATCGCTGGAATTTCGACAGCCTATGAACTGGCGAGCCAGGGACAAAATGTCATTGTCATCGATCGCGGGAAGATCGCAGGGGGTATTACGGCCAGGACGACCGCGCATCTTGCGCCTTTGTGCGACGACCTGACGTCGGAAATGATCAAGCTGCGCGGTGAGGAAATCGCCAAGGCATTCTACGAAAGCCAGGCCGCCGCCATCGACCGGATCGAGGAAATTCAGAAGAACATGGGATCGAGTGCGACTTCAGGCGGCTGGACGGGTATTTGTTTCAGGCGCTCAACACCGACTCCCAGATTATCGACGAGGAACTCGACGCCGTCCGCAAGGTGGGAGCGCCCGTGCATCGAATTGTTGGCGTTGCCCTCGCGCATTGCGACGCCCAGCACGCATTGAAATACCCTCGGCAAGCCACCTTTCACCCGCTCAAATACCTGCAAGGATTGGCCGAGCAAATAATCGGGCATGGGGGCGAGTTCTTCGCGGATACGGTGGTTACCGATATCGCGGAGAACGAGGACGGATGGTCACCGTCAAAAGTGAAGGCGGGCTTCGTCCATGCAAGAGCGGCCGTGGTCGCTACCAATTCGCCGATTTCCGACTTGTTCGCGCTTCATACCAAAATGGCGCCCTATCGCAGCTACGCGATGGCGTTTCAGATAAAGGCCGGCGCCCTTCCCGACGCACTGTATTGGGACACGCTCGACCCCTATCATTATGTCCGGGTCCAGCCCGGCGATAAGCGGAAAGACTACGTCATTGTTGGCGGATGCGATCACAAAAGCGGCGAGGCCGACGACGCCACCGTGCGGTTCGACGCTTTGGAGGCATGGGCCCGCAATCTGATTCCGAAGCTGGGCAAGGAAACCCACCGCTGGTCCGGCCAGGTGCTCGACACGATCGACTACGCCGCCTTCATTGGCCGTAATCCCGGCAACCAGAACATCTACGTTCACACCGGCGATTCCGGTCAGGGAATTACCCATGGCGTGGTCGGGAGTCTTCTCAACTCCGCTCTTATCCTTGGCGCGGAGGCCAAATGGATGGAGGTTTACGATCCCGGACGGAAGACACCGATGGCCGTCGGAAATTTCCTCAAGGAAAACGCCACCGCGGTAAAGAATTTTGCAGAATATCTGGCACCGGGCGAACTCAAATCCTTCGACGACCTGAAGGCCGGCCGCGGAGCGATCATCCGCCAGGGCTTATCGAAGGTCGCCGCCTACCGGGACAAGGCCGGTGCGCTTCACCTTCGGTCAGCGGCCTGCACCCATATCGGCTGCCATCTGCACTGGAACTCTTTCGAGACGTGCTGGGATTGTCCGTGTCACGGTTCGCAATTCGCCGCAGATGGGACGGCGCTAAATGCCCCCGCCGTGAGCCCGCTCGCCCTGATCGAGGACAAACGCTGACGCAGCTGTATACCGACGCTCGCCGCTTCCTGACGTCCGGTAGAGACCAAGGCTGTTAGATTTCCGGAGGCAACGGACATAAATTGAAGATCCATCTGGACAAAATATGGCTTTGCCTGGGTCACTTTGGCCCTGTTCATCATTCACTCTGACCGGGCACTGGGTGTTCGGCTGGTTCACCTATGTGAATGAGCAAATGGCGCACCAACAGCCGGTTAAGGTCGGTGATTACACCGTGCAGATGATGCGCGATACCTTCGAAAATTGGCAGTCCGAGTTTTTGCAACTGCTGTGGCAGGTCGCGGGCCTCGCAATACTGCTGCATGTCGGCTCGCCGCAATCGAAGGAGGGTGATGACCGCATGGAGGCCAAGCTCGACGCGATATTGCTCGCCGTAGAGCCTGAGAAGGGCGATAGAGCTCTTGAAGGACATCGACGATGAATATGAAGGACGGCACACGGACGCCCGCTTTGTACGCATGCTCGAGCAAAGCGTTGCCGGCCGGCAACAGCGCCAAATGAAAAAGGCCGCTGAGTGATGTCAGCGGCCTCGATAAAAATTGATACGGAATGAAATCCCTGCCCCGGCGATTGAATAGCTCGGCGGGTCGGGGATTGTGGATTCCGGGAAAATACGGGGCTGCTCGCTGCCGTCCCTCACTTGGGTTCCATTCAATGATGGGGAACGTTGAGCCTGGATTCGGGTTGGTTGATGGGTGGGCGAGACCGAGGCAACGGACATGCTGAAGATTGCAGTGATTGGCGCGGCGCTCGCCTTGGGGCTCGGAGGCGCTTTCGCTCAAGTGCCCGGCTCCGCCACCCTGCCCGACATCAGCAAACCGGCTTTGACGAACACCAACTCTCTTGCCGTGAAGAAATCCGCCACGAACGGAAGTTTCGCCCGTGTCATTCTCCGGTCGGCGACTGCCAAGACAGAGCCGGTAAAGAACAGCAAGATCTCGCTTCGGTGAACGCAATCTGATGGTAACGCACCGCGCCATCTTGCCGAACGTTCGGAAATAGCCTCCCCTATGCTCCAACGGGAACAATGTTGCCCGACTGGTAATTAGTTATCAGGAGGATGGACAATGCTTTCCGAGAAGCCCGCACCGATCCGCAACAAGATCGATTTGCACGATGCCGCTCAGGTTCGCACTCTGAAGAAACGGCTCAAGATCACCGAAGAGGAATTGCGGCGGATCGTCGAGAAAGTGGGCAACTCGATCGCGACTGTCAGCAAGGAGGTTGAACTCGAAAAAGCGACGGTCGGCTCCGCGCAGCCTTGATTGCCGGTCATCAGTCGGTCCGATCAAGCCCGCGATACCCGCGCCGCTATCCCACGGCACCCAGGAGCCGGATGGCAAGAAGCGCTCCCGCCGCGACCACGAACGCCAGGCCGATTGCGGCAGCGGTGCATCGAACAATTCGGGGCCAGTTCATGCGTATCTCGGGTTGCTTCCGTAGAACGCCGCACCAGCCTCGAAGGTTCAACGCCGCGCCCGCCGAAACTTCCAAAATCGCAT
Organism: uncultured Alphaproteobacteria bacterium; assembly: GCA_963742695.1. Lineage (GTDB taxonomy): Bacteria > Pseudomonadota > Alphaproteobacteria > Rhizobiales > Xanthobacteraceae > Bradyrhizobium. Next base: position 287,525 of record CAVUNF010000009.1, on the reverse strand, counting down.
CACGCAATTATGCTATGCTCGCCGGGACGGGAGGGCCGCAATGGCTGATGAACATCACCTGTACGCCTTGATCGCGAAAGCAATCTGTGATGCGCGAGAAGACGATACGAAGCACCCAATTAGCCCGGAGGAAGCCAAGCAAATCAGCAAGCGCATCGTCGCGGCGCTGGCCGATGGCGGTTTTCAGATCAGCCCTGCGATCAGGGCTGGCAGGACCGAACGATAATCGAGGAAATAGCTCCGTGCGTTCGAGGCAGTGTTAGAATCTCACGAGCCGCGGGTCCGACCGAATTTCGATTGGGTGCTTCCGGTGTCCGCTTCGATGATGGAGACATCCTTGATGTCCAACGCTACGCGTTCCGCCCGGAGCCGGTGCAGGGACTGGCGCTGTTCAAGGTGCCGCAGCTGCTGCGCGGTTCCTTGTTTGTCGGCGATGAATTCGTCGGCGCGGTGCAGGCCGCCGGACTGACCGGGCCCGAGTTCACCCTGCTGTGGTCAAGCTGAGCGGACGCGCCGCTCACCGCCTCGGGACCACCGGCAGCCGGTCGATCGCCTTCATGCCGGGCCGCTTGCGCCAGGTGATTTCGAACTCGTCGACCGCGAGCGCCAGTTCGGGCCAGCGCGTGAACAGCGACTTCAGCGCGCAACGGCCTTCGATGCGCGCGAGCTGGTGGCCGAGGCAGAAATGGATGCCGGTGCCGAAGGCGATGTGCCGGTTCGGTCTTCGCCGCAGATCGAGCCGCTCGGGGTGTGGATTGGCCGCGGGGTCCATGTTGGCGGCGGCCAGCATCGCCATCACCCGGTCTCCCCGGCGCAGGCGCACGCCGTCGAGATCGATATCCTTCCGCACGAAGCGCGGCTTTGTAAACTGCACCGGCGTGATGAAGCGCAAAAATTCCTCAACCGCCAGATCGGCACGGCTCCAGTCCTGTTTCAGCCAATCGCGCAGATCAGGGTTTTTCAACAGCTCGAACACCGATCCGCTGATCAGATGCGTGGTGGTTTCGTGGCCGGCAAACAGCAACAGGAACACCATCGAGACGATTTCGTCGGGGCTGATCTGTCCGCCTTCCTTCTCGACGCGCACGATCTCGGCGATCAGCCCTTCCCCGCCGTCCCGGCGCACGGTGTCGAGATGCTCTCGAAGGTAGCGCCGCATCGCCAGGATTTTCGGCAGCAGGCCGAAAAAGCCGAGCGCGCCGGTGAAGCGGGTAAAGCCGCCGGCCCAGGCAGCGAATTTTTCGCGGTCGGCCATCGGCAGCCCGAGCAATTCCGTGATCACCGCCAGCGGCAGCTTGCGCGCATAGCGCTCGATGAGATCGGCGGGGCTGCCTTCGGCGAACAGCTCGTCGGCAAGCCGGTCGCCGAGCGCCTGGATATGCGGCTCCATGTCGAGCACGGCGCGGCGGCGAAACGCCTCGTCGACGATGTCGCGCAACCGCTTATGGTCAGGCTCGTCCATCGACAGCATGCTTTTCGCCAAGGTGCGGACGATGCCCGGCATCCACCATCGCAGCCCCGCGACATCGCCATTGTCCTTGCGAAGCGTGAAGGTCGCGGTGTCCTTCAGCACCTGATCGGCGAGCGCCTGCGTCGTCGTCGCCCAGACTTTGCCGATGATCGGGAACCGAACTTCCACTACCGGACCGAGCGCGCGGAGCTTCTCGATCGCGGCGGCGGGATTGCGATAGTAGTCCTGGCTGGTGAAGTCGGCTTGGAGCGTCATGAGCAAATCCTTCGCTGGTAGCTAGGGAGTTTGCCGGGGGATTCCAGATGGCGACTGATCTCACCCTGAGCAGGTTAGCGGATGCGTCCTCCTGCCGCGCAAGGCTATCGGAACCTTCACGCACGGCAAGGCATTCCTCACTATGGGCAAATTGAGAACGAAGCTCCGCAGGAAAGAATTCGGCAGACCGCTCGCCATATCGCTTGCCGTCGCGGCGATGGGCATCGCGACATTTCTGATCGTGGAATTCGGCCCCTGGGCCCGGCAACCGCGAAACCTCGAGGGGACAAAAGCGGTGGCAGAATCTGCCGGCGCGAAGGTGATCCCCAGCCCGCCGAAGTCGCCACTTGATCCGGTACCGCCTGGTCCGAGGCCCATCGACCCCACGAGCTCTAAATTAGGACGAGCTTAAATTAGGACAGGACGGTTCAAGCCGACCAGCGGTCTTCCTCCCGCTGGGCCTCTTCAGTATTCAGGCGTTCCGCGACCTCGTCGGCGGTTTCCTCGTCACGCGCTTCGGCGATGGTCTCGCCATCATTCTTGACGATTTTCTTTTGCTTGGTGCGAACGGGAAAGTCTTGAGGCTTGAGGGGCTCGTCCTTTTCGGCCATTGGAGCTTCTCCCGGATCGGCCACAAAAGGGCCACCAGCAGAGAACCGTCCACGGCCGTTTCGGTTCCGTGCTGCGGCCTGTCCGCCCCTACTCCACCTTCACATTGGCGGCCTTGATCATCGGCCACCATTTTGCGATTTCGGCCTTCTGCCATTCGCCGAGTGCCGCCGGCGTGAGCTTTTCCTTGGGCGGCATCTGCAAGCCGAGATTTTCCAGCTGCTTGCGCACGGCCGGATCGTTCAGCGCATCGACGGCGGCGGCATTGAGCTTTGCGACGACTTCCTTCGGCGTACCCTTCGGCACCCACAGGCCCGACCACAGCGACATGTGAAATCCGGGCAATCCCGCCTCTTCCGCGGTCGGAATGTCGGCGGCGGATTCGGCGCGCTTGGCATCGGTGACGGCATAACCCCGAATCTTGCCGTCACGCACCTGGTTGATGGAATTGGAAAGCTGATCGACGATCATGTCGATCTGCCCGCCGACGAGATCGATCATCGCCGGACCGGTGCCGCGATACGGCACATATTGCAGCTTGATGCCGGTGATGTTCTCGAAATAGAGCCCGGCGATATGGCTGCCGGATCCGGCCCCGGCGGTGCCCGCTGCGGCCGGCGCCGGCTTCGCCTTCAGCCAGGCCAGCAATTCCGGCGAGCGATTTTGCCGGACCGCGTTCTTGCTGACGATGATCATGGTGTTGCTCGGCAGCAGCGCCACCGGCTCGAGATCGGTCACGAGGTCGTAGCCGAGCTTGTAGATCGCGCCATTGGCGACGTGGGTGCCGAGATGCCCGAAACTGACGGTGTAGCCGTCCGGCGGAGAGCGCACCGCGCGCCCCACCCCGATCGAACCGCCGGCGCCGGTCACGTTCTCGATCACGACGGATTCGCCGAGCGTCGTCTTCATGCGCTCGGCCAGGATCCGCGCCATCGCATCCGATGGCCCGCCGGCCGAAAACGGCACGATGATGGTGATGGGACGCGACGGGAAATTTTGCGCGAGCGGCGTTGCCAAAGCGAGTGCGCAATGCGGCAGAATGTCTTACGCATGATACCTCCCTGCAGATGCCACGACCGTTCATTGCGAGGGCATGCGACGAAGCAATCCATCTTCAGCGCCGCCGTCGGATGCCCGCTTCGGCTCGCAATGACGGCCTTACAGCTTCGCGTAGTCGATCGGCTGGTGACGATCGAGCGTGCGCGTCACCGGCGGCAGCGGATATTTAAGTCCTGTCGCGCAATTGAACAGCATCACACGGTCATTTTTCGTCACACGGCCGTCGGCCAGGCTTTCCTTGTAGGCAGCATAGGTCGCCGCGCCCTCCGGACACAAGCAGCAAGCCTTCCTCGCGCGCGACTTCGTTGAGCGCAGCAGAAATCTTCTCGTCATCGACCGCAATGGCAAATCCCTTGCTCTCGCGCACCGCGCGCAGGATCAGAAAATCTCCGATCGCCTGCGGCACCCGGATGCCCGAAGCGATGGTGTGGGCATCCTCCCAGCGGGTGGCGTGTTCGGTGCCTGCTTCAAAAGCACGCACCATCGGCGCGCAGCCCGATGCCTGCACCGCGATCATCCGCGGCCGCTTCGAGCCGATGAAGCCGATGGCCTCGAGCTCGGCAAAGGCCTTCCACATGCCGATCAGGCCGGTGCCGCCGCCGGTCGGATAGAAGATCACGTCCGGCACGTCCCAGCCGAGCTGTTCGGATAGCTCCAGCCCCATCGTCTTCTTGCCCTCGATCCGGTACGGCTCCTTCAAGGTCGAGGTATCGAACCAGCCGGCCTTGGCCTTGCCTTCGCCGACGATCTTGCCGCAATCGTCGATCAAGCCGTTGACGCGATAGACGGTGGCGCCCTGCAGTTCGATCTCGCTGACGTTCACCTCAGGCGTATCGGCCGGACAGAAGATCGTGGTCTTGATGCCGCATGAGGTGGCGTAGGCGGCAAGTGCCGCACCGGCATTGCCGTTGGTCGGCATCGCCATATGCTTGATGCCGAGCGCCTTGCCCATCGACACCGCCATGACGAGACCGCGCGCCTTGAACGAACCGGTCGGCAACCGCCCCTCGTCCTTGACGATGATCTCGCCGCCGCCGATTTTCTTTGCGAGCTTCGGCAGGCGGATCAGCGGCGTCGTCACCTCGCCGAGGCTGACGATGTCGGAGGTCTTGCGCACCGGCAGCATCTCGCGGTAGCGCCAGAGATCGGCCGGCCGCTGCGCCAGCGCGTCCTTGGTCAGCGCCTTCTTCACGCCGGCGAGATCGTAGCGCACCAGCAGCGGCTTGCCGGCCTTCGACAGGTTATGAACCTGGTCGGCGGGATAATGATCGCCTTCCATCGCGCATTCGAGATGGGTCACGAACGTCGGGCGCTCGATCGTCAGATTGTCATTGTCTTTCACGTTTTTGTCTTATTCATCCGAGGAGATATGGTCTCGCTTCTTGTTACGATGTTGCAGCGCTCCTCATGAATCAATTTCAGCCCTGCCGTAGGCGTCGAGCACGGCTTCCTTCATGGTTTCCGAAATGGTCGGATGCGGGAAGATCGTGTGCATCAATTCTTCTTCGGTGGTCTCGAGGTTCATCGCCACCACAAAACCCTGGATCAGTTCGGTCACCTCGGAGCCGACCATGTGGGCGCCGAGCAACTGGCCGGTCTTCTTGTCGAACACGACCTTGACCATGCCCTGGTCCTCGCCCTGCGCGATCGCCTTGCCGTTGCCGACGAACGGAAAACGGCCGACGCGAATCTCGCGGCCGCCCTCTTTGGCCTTGGCCTCGGTGAGACCGACCGAGGCGATCTGCGGATGGCAATAGGTGCAGCCGGGAATGAGGTTCTTGTCCATCGGGTGCGGATGCATGCCCTTGATGGCCTCGACGCAGATCACGCCTTCATGCTCGGCCTTGTGCGCCAGCATCGGCGGACCGGCGACGTCGCCGATGGCGTAGATGCCGGGAACGTTGGTCTTGCAGAAGCCATCGATCACGATGCAGCCGCGCTCGGTTTTGACGCCGAGTTTTTCGAGGCCCGAGATTTTCGATATTGCCGACCACGCCGACCGCGGAGATCACCCGGTCGACCTCGATGGTCTGCGGCTTGCCCTTGCCGTCATCGAGGGTGGCGACCACGCTGTCGCTCTTCTTCTCCAGCTTCGTCACCTTGGTATTGATGAGAAGCTTGATGCCCTGCTTCTCGAACTCCTTGCGCGCGAAGCTCGGCAATCTCGGCATCCTCGACCGGGAGGATCTGCGGCAACACCTCGACCACCGTCACCTCGGCGCCCATGGTGCGGTAGAACGAGGCGAATTCGATGCCGATGGCGCCGGAGCCGACCACCAGCAGCGATTTCGGCATCTTGTCCGGCACCATCGCCTCGAAATAGGTCCAGACCAGTTTCTTGTCGGGCTCGAGGCCCGGCAACACCCGCGGCCGCGCGCCTGACGCGACGATGATGTGTTTCGCCTGATAGGCGCCCTCGCCCAGCGCGCCCTTGGGCGCTGCCGCCTGCGATTTCTTCACGGTGAATTTGCCCGGCGCATCGAGCGTCGCTTCGCCCCAGATGATGGCGATCTTGTTCTTCTTCATCAGAAATTCGACGCCGCCATTGAGGCGCTTCACCACCCCGCGCGAACGCTCGACCACGGCTTTCGGATCGAACGAGATGTTGTCCGCCGACAGGCCGTAATCCTTGGCGTGCTTCATGTAGTGATAGATTTCCGCCGAGCGCAGCAGCGCCTTGGTCGGAATGCAGCCCCAATTGTTGCAGATGCCGCCGAGATAGGCCTTCTCGACGATCGCGGTCTTGAACCCGAGCTGCGCGGCACGGATCGCGGTGACATAGCCGCCGGGACCGGAGCCGATCACGACGACGTCGAAGGATGTATCGGCCATGTCTTACTCGCTCGTGCTATCATACTTCCCTCTCCTCATTGTGAGGAGCGGACACGGGTGGGATGCGACGCCGCTGGGCTCGCGCGTGCACTCACACCATCATCATGACGGGATTTTCGATCAGCATCTTGAAGGCGCCGATCAGCTCGGCGCCGAGCGCGCCGTCGACGGCGCGGTGGTCGCAGGACAGCGTCACGCTCATGATGTGCGCGGCCTCGATCCTGCCGCCCCGCACCACCGCGCGCTCCTCGCTGGTGCCGACCGCCAGAATGGTGGCGTGCGGCGGGTTGATCACGGCGGTGAAATCCTTGATGCCGTACATGCCGAGATTGGACACCGCCGTGGTGCCGCCCTGATATTCCTCGGGCTTGAGTTTTCGCGCGCGGGCGCGGGCGGCAAAATCCTTCATCTCGGCCGAGATCGTCGACAGCGATTTGGTCTCGGCCTTGCGGATGATCGGGGTGATCAGGCCGCCCGGCATCGCGACGGCGACGCCGATATCGGAATGCTTGTGCCTGAGCATGCCGCTTTCGGTCCAGCTGACATTGGCGGTGGGAATCCGCTGCAGCGCGATCGCCATCGCCTTGATGACGAAATCGTTGACCGAGAGCTTGTAGAGCGGCTTTTTCTCTTTGTCCTTGGGCGCCGACGCGTTGATCTCTTCGCGGGCGGCGAGCAGCTTTCCGATGTCGCAGTCCATCGTCAGGTAGAAATGCGGAACGGTCTGCACCGACGCGGTCAGCCTTTGGGCAATCGTGCGCCGCATGCCGTCATGCGGCACCACCTCGTAGCTGCCGGGCTCGAACAGCGCCAGGATCTGCTTGTCCGACATCGACGGCGCGATAGCGGGTCGCCCGCAGTGGGTGCGGCAGCCGGCGCCTTCAGCCCCTTGCCGGATTTTGCCTCCTCGACGTCGCGCGCGATGACGCGGCCGTGCGGACCGGAGCCGTTGATGCGCCCCAGCTCGATGCCGGCTTCCTTTGCCAGCCGTCGCGCCAGCGGCGATGAGAATGTGCGGGCATGGCCATTGGTTTGCGGCGCAGGCCGCCGCCTGCGGCGCGGGAGCGGGCGCAGCGGGTGCCGGCGCCTTCGCCGCGGGAGCCGCAGCAGGTGCAGGCGAAGCCGCCGCGGCGGGTTTCGGCGCTGCCGCCGCTGCCTTCGGCGGCGCGCTGGCGGCCCCTGCCCCCGCCGCCTTCACGTCCTCGCCGTCGCCGGCGAGCACCGCGATCACGGCGTTGACAGCGACATCCTGGGTGCCCTCGGCCACCAGGATTTTCGCGATGGTGCCCTCATCGACCGCCTCGACTTCCATGGTCGCCTTGTCGGTCTCGATTTCGGCGATGACGTCGCCGGACTTGACCTTGTCGCCCTCTTTCTTGAGCCACTTGGCAAGGTTGCCCTTTTCCATCGTCGGCGACAGCGCGGGCATCAGAATGTTGATTGGCATTGTCAGTGACCTTGTTGCGACCGCGGCGTGGTGTTGCCCATGTCGGTCGGCCGCGCGATTTCGGCTTCGAACATGTCGACGATGCGCCTCAGCGCCTCGTCCTCGGTGCAGGCGCCCTCGCGCGCATAGACGCGCGCGGCATGGCGGGCGATGTCGACCAGCAGCATGCCCCACATGTCCGGCTCTTCGAACGCGCGCTGGAAGGCGATCGACAATCCGCCGTCGACGACGAAGGCGCGCAGCACTTCCGTGGCATCATCGCGGCCGATGACGTCGGGAGGCAGCGGCTGCTCCTTGGGGCCAGCCATGGTTCACCGGTAACAAACGGCTTTGGCGGCGGCGACCACCTCGGCCACCGACGGCAAAGCGAGCTTTTCGAGGTTGGCGGCGTAAGGCATCGGCACGTCCTTGCCCGACACCCGCGCCACCGGCGCATCGAGATAATCGAAGGCGTGCTCCATGATGCGCGCGGCGATCTCGCCGCCGACGCCGTTCTGCTGCCAGCCTTCCTCCACCGTGACCGCGCGGCCGGTTTTCTTCACGGAAGCGATGATGGTGTCGGTATCCATCGGGCGCAGCGTGCGCAGATCGATCACCTCGGCTTCGATGCCTTCCTTGGCGAGTTCGTCGGCGGCCTTGATGGCGTAGGACATGCCGTTCGACCAGGAAATGATGGTGACGTGACCGCCGGAGCGCACGATCCGCGCCTTGCCGATCGGGATCACGTAATCGTCGAGCTTCGGGACCTCGCCGGAATGGCCGTAGAGCATTTCATGTTCGAGGAAGACCACCGGATTGGGATCGCGGATCGCGGCCTTCAACAGGCCCTTGTAGTCGGCGGCCGAAAACGGCGCGATCACCTTGAGGCCGGGAACCTGCGAGTACCAGGCCGAGTAGTCCTGGCTGTGCTGGGCGGCGACGCGGGCGGCCGCACCATTCGGTCCGCGGAACACGATCGAGCAACCCATCTGGCCGCCGGACATGTACAGCGTCTTGGCCGCCGAGTTGATGATCTGGTCCATCGCCTGCATCGCGAAGTTGAAGGTCATGAATTCGACGATCGGCTTCAAGCCGGCCATCGCGGCGCCGACGCCGACGCCGGCAAAGCCGTGCTCGGTGATCGGCGTATCGATCACGCGCTTGGCGCCGAATTCCTGCAGCAGGCCCTGCGTGACCTTGTAGGCGCCCTGATATTCCGCGACTTCCTCGCCCATCACGAAGACGTCGGGATCCCTGCGCATTTCTTCGGCCATGGCATCGCGCAGGGCTTCGCGGATGGTCATGGTGACCATTTCGGTGCCCTCGGGCACCTCGGGATCGGGCTCGGCTTGGCGGCGGCAGGCGCCGGCGCGGACTTCGCTTCGCGCCGGCGCTGATTTCGCCTCGGCTTGGCGGCGCCGCCGGTTCTGCGGCCTTCTCCTGCTTGGCGGGTGCTGCGGCCTTGCCGAGATCGGCAGCGCTTTCGCCGTCAGCCAGGATGGTGGCGATCGGGGTGTTCACCGCGACGTCGTTGGTGCCTTCGGGGATCAGAATCTTGCCGAGCGTGCCCTCGTCGGTGGCCTCGACCTCCATGGTCGCCTTGTCGGTCTCGATCTCGGCGATGACGTCGCCGGACTTGATCGCCTCGCCTTCCTTCTTCAGCCATTTCGAAAGGTTGCCCTTTTCCATGGTCGGTGACAGCGCGGGCATCAGCACTTGAATTGGCATGGTAGCTCCAGGAATTCGCTCTTCAGGCGGGCGCGGTCAGCGATAAACGTCGGTCCACAATTCGGCGGCATCGGGCTCGGGATCGTTCTGCGCGAAGTCAGCGGATTCGTTGACGATCTCGCGCACCTCGGCGTCGATCGCCTTCAACTCCTGCTCGCTCACCTTGGCGGCCAGCAAGCGGTTGCGAACCTGCTCGATCGGGTCCTGGTCGTGGCGGACCTTGTCGACCTCCTCGCGGGTACGATATTTCGCCGGGTCCGACATCGAATGGCCGCGGTAGCGATAGGTCTGCATTTCCAGAATGAAGGGCCCCTTGCCCTCGCGGCACCACTGCACGGCCTTGTCGCCGGCGGCCTTCACCGCGCGGACGTCCATGCCGTCGACCTGCTCGCCGGGAATGTTGAAGGAGATGCCGCGCTTGGAAAAATCGGTTTGCGCGGATGAGCGCGTCACCGACGTGCCCATCGCATAGCGATTGTTCTCGATGATGAAGATGACGGGAAGCTTCCACAGCTCCGCCATATTGAAACTCTCGTAGACCTGGCCCTGGTTGGAGGCGCCGTCGCCGAAATAGGCCAGGCTGACGAAATCATTGCCGCGGTAGCGGTTGGCGAAGGCCAATCCGGTTCCGAGCGACACCTGGGCGCCGACGATGCCGTGGCCGCCGAAAAAGTTCTTCTCCTTGCTGAACATGTGCATGGAGCCGCCCTTGCCCTTGGAATAGCCGCCATGGCGTCCGGTCAGTTCGGCCATGACGCCCTTGGCTTCCATGCCGGTGGCCAGCATATGCCCGTGATCGCGGTATCCGGTTATGACCTGATCGCCCTGCTTCAGGGTCATCTGCATGCCGACCACGATCGCTTCCTGCCCGATATAGAGATGGCAGAAGCCGCCGATCGCTCCCATGCCATAGAGCTGGCCGGCCTTTTCCTCGAACCGCCGGATCAGGAGCATGTCGCGCAGCGCGCGCAGTTCCTGCTCTCTGCTGAATTCCGGAGGCTTCTGGAAGCCGTTCCCCTTTTCCTGCCCTTCATGGCCTGATTCTTTAGCGACGCTTTTCTTCGGTGCGGCCATGGCAATTCCGGGATCAGAGAGTGGAGTGCAGTGCCCTCTCTAACCCAACTCAAACCGCCATGAAAGGATTGCGTGACGCGGCAAAAAATCGGTCATACCGCAGTGCAATGCGGCGAAACTTTCGAAATCGAATTCGAGGGTTTTTGTAATTTCGACGATCAGTTCTGGCTTGATCGCCCGAACCAGATCGCGCGGATTGGCGTAATCGAGCTGATAGCGCGCGCGCTCGTCGAGCATGTCGGGGTCGACCCGGTCGGACCGCAGCAGCGAGACGCGGTGCTCGCCCTCGGCACGCTCGCGCTTCAGCCGCGCCAGCTCCGATGTCAGGGCGATGATCTCCTGGTCGAGCTCCTGCCGCGCATTGAGCCCGTATTTGCCGGTATAGGCGTTGACGCCGAAATAGCCGACGATCGCCGCCGCCATCGTGTAGAGGGCGAGCCCGGCAAGCACGGATTTGAGTCGGCTGCGTGAGACCATGGATCGAGGATGCGACGGTCCAGGTTAATGGATTCCTAAGACCGCCGCGGGACCCCGAATCCGCTTAGCCGTTCTGCTTGGCGACGAAGGCCGCGAAGGCGTCGATGTACTGCTGCATCACCTTCTGCAACGATTCCTTGGTCAGGTTGCCCTGCTCGTCAAAGCCATCGCCGACGCCGGCCAGATAGATTTCCGGCTGGCCCATGATCGGGCCGGCAATGCCCGGCATGATATTCTGCAGGTGTTTGACGGCACCCATAGCGCCGAGCGCGCCCGGCGAATTGCCGACAATGCCGATCGGCTTGCCGAGGAACGAGCTCTTGCCATAGGGCCGCGATCCGACGTCGATGGCGTTCTTCAGCACGCCGGGAATCGAGCGGTTGTATTCCGGGGTGACGAACAACACGCCGTCCGACTTCTGCAGCTTGTCGCGGAACGCCAGCCAATCGGCCGGCGGAGCGGCCTCGAGGTCCTGATTGAAAAACGAAATGTCATTCAGGGTGACGACCTCGAGCTTCAGCGTATCCGGCGCGAGTTTTACCAATGCGTTGGCGATCTTGAGGGTAAAACTCGCTTTGCGCAGGCTGCCGGCAATCACGACGATATTGTGGGGCATGGGATTTCCTTATGACACGGATGCCGGAACGGCTTCGAGCGCACCCTAGCCATGCCCGCGCAAAAGATGCAAGTGCATGAAATCCGAATTTCACGCAGCTGCCCGCAACCCGTTCGTTGACCGGCAGACGCTTAAGCGGCCTCACCCGCCCTTGTTCGGATTGATCAGGAATTTTTCGCCGGTCGCGCGCTTGTTGTAGACGGCGATGTTGGGAAGCTGCAGCGCCTCCTGCAGCGACACCACCTGGGTGTAATGGCTGGCAAAGGTGGTCTTGAGTTCGGCCACGACCCGCGCGCGCAGCTTGGCGCCGTCAGCCGCTCCGATTTTCTGCAGGAATGGAAACAGCAGCCAACCGCCGATCCCCCAGGCCATTCCGAACGACCGAACCAGTTCGGTCGGACGGATGTCGAGGCCGCCATAGATATAGACCTGCTTGTGCACGCTCGATCCGTAGCGGCTGTACTCCTTGGCGGTCTTGTTGATGGCGGTCTCCATGCAGCCGAGGATTTGGCCGGCGAGCTTGCCGCCGCCGATCGCGTCGAACGCGATGGTGGCGCCGGTTTCCACCAGCGCGTTGGTGAGGTCGGCCATGAAGCTCGGCGCACTGGAATCGACGATATGTTTGGCGCCGATCTTGCGCAGGATGTCCGCCTGCTCCTGGTTGCGCACGATATTGACGAGGTTGACGCCGTCCTTGATGCAGATCTTGTTGAGCATCTGGCCGAGGTTGGAGGCCGCCGCGGTATGCACCAGCGCGGTGTGGCCCTCGCGCCGCATGGTCTCGACCATGCCGAGCGACGTCAGCGGGTTGACGAAACACGAGGCGCCTTCGGCCGGCGTGATGCCGTCGGGCAGCGGCAGGCAATCCTTGGCCCGCATGGTGCGATACTGCGCGTACATGGCGCCGCCGATCAGCGCCACGGTCTTGCCCATCAGCGCCTTGGCTGCATCGGACGATCCGGTCTTCACCACCACGCCAGCGCCTTCATTGCCGACCGGCATCGATTCATCGAGCCGTCCGGCCATCGCCCTCATCGCCGCTTCCGGCACCTTGGCCGTAATCACCGGCGCGTCCTTGGTGCCGGACGCCTTCGCCGTCGTCATGTCGGCGGCGCCGACCAGCAGCCCGAGATCGGACGGATTGATCGGCGAGGCCTCGACGCGGACCACCACCTCGTCCGGGCCGGGTTCGGCAACCGGCACGCTGGCGAGAGAGATTTCGAGTTCGCCGCTTTTCTTGATGATTGAACGAAGCTGAAGCCCTGACGTGTGATCTGAACTCATGTGAAACCTCCCTGTTTCGGCGTGGCCGAATTGGCCGGCAGTGTTCTCACGTTGGCGGGGAAACGCAAGCCTCGTGAACTCCGACAAAATCGTTGCATCTTTCGTCATATCCGGCCTTTGCGGGCGCGTGGCCGCTTGCGCTATGTTGCGAAACCCGTGGGGAGACCAAGCGATGGCCCAAAGCGAAATCGATGCCATCAGAGCCATGCTGGGTTCGAAGCCGCGTCCGGTGGGCTGGGCACAACGCCGGCAGCGCATCGAGGATGTCGGATCGGTCTGGCCCGTCGCTGACGACATCCAATGCGAGCCCATCGATATCGGCGGGATATCAGCAGAGTGGTCGATGGCGCCCGGCAGCGATGCCTCACGCGTGCTGTTGTATTTTCACGGCGGGGGCTATTGCTCGGGCTCCATCCTCAGCCACCGCCGGCTGGTCACTGAAGCCGGCCGGGCCGCCAAGGCGCGAACGCTTGCAATCGAATACCGGCTGGCGCCCGAGCACCCCTTTCCCGCCGCGCTGGATGACGCATTGTCGGCGTGGAATTTCCTGCGCAAATCCGGCATCGCCGCCGAGCATATCGCGGTCGGCGGCGACAGCGCGGGTGGCGGCCTGACGGTCGCGCTGACGACGCGGTTGCGCGATATGGGAGAGACCGTCCCGGGCTGCGCGTGGCTGATCTCGCCATGGACCGACCTGACACTGTCCGGCTTTACGCTCGTCACCAAGGACGCGGTCGATCCGATCATTCACAAGGCGTATCTGGCCGAACTGGTCGAGGCCTATCTTCCCGCCGATATGAGCCGAAGAGACCCGCGCGTCTCGCCGCTCTATGCCGATCCGACAGGCCTGCCGCCGACGCTGATCCAGATCGGGGCCTGCGAAACGCTGCTCGATGATTCCACGCGTTTTGCCGCTGTCGCAGGTGCGGCCAATGTCGCGGTGAGGCTCGAGATCTGGCCTGACATGATTCATGCATGGCCGATGTGGAACGCGCATCTGGAGCCGGGCCGGCGCGCGCTCGCCAACGCCGGCGAATTCATCCGGCGTCATTTCTAGGTTCCCGGCAGCGGGACGCTTACGCCAGCGCCTTCAGTGCCACCCTGCCCGCATGCTTCACTTGGCGCCCGGTTCCAGCCCGACGCGCCGCAAATCATCGTAGTTAACGGTGCGTTGCACTCTGGCAACATGCTCCCGAAAACAGTAACGTCCCCGGAATTCGCCCTTGAGCGTCCACATTGTGGGCCGACACATCGGGGGCGTCGGATAATTGGCTGTGCTACCGGGCTCGACTGGGCCGTTGGAGGCAGGGATCATGAACCCGCGGGGATCGGCAACAGTGGCGGCGGCATTTTATCCGGCCGTCGTTATCGCAGGGTGGGCGTTCGTCAGCCTTAGTGGCATTACCTCGCCTCGCATCGAGAACGCCGCAGCGGCGCACGCCGTGGTCAGTCTCGCGCCATCGTTGGCCGCCAGCGTCGATTTGGCTGCCGCACCGCAGGCTAACGCCGCAGTCGCGCCGCAAGCCGTTGCTCCTCAAGCCGTTGCTCCTCAAGCCGTTGCGATGAGCTACGCCGCGCCCGATACGCCCGAAGTGGCAGCAGCCCTCGAACTCGTGGCGCGGCCCTTCACCGATACCAAGCCCGTCGCCGAGGCCAAGATTACCGAAGCAACGCCAGCCGAGCCGCAGCCGGGCAGCTTCGTCCTGGCTTCGCTGGGCGATCCCGCGCAAGTTCTTCCGCAGGAAACACCGACCGCGCTGAGCGCCACGGCAGGCACGGCCGAACCGCTGCCTGTGGACACCGGGACTGCCAGAAGGCGCATCGAACTTGTCGGCGAATGCATGGTGGCAGAGGCCTGCATCGACCAATATCTGTTCGCCCTCTACGAGCGGACGCCCAAAGAGGACACCATCAAGGAGATTGAGAAGCGCAAGGTGGAGGTCAAGAGGAAGGGCAAGATGGTGACGGTCACCAGATCCTTCACCAAGCTCGTCGAGAACGATTTCACGTGGAAGGATCCGAAAGCGGCCGAGCGGGTCGGCATGTCGATGAGCGACTATGTGATCGGCGGCATGGATCGCAGCTTCAAGCTAAAGCTGTTTCATACGCTTTACGCCGCCGACGCCGCCGGACTGCAGCCCGGCATCACCAGCGCGTTTCGCGACGACTATCGTCAAGGTATCGCCAGCGGCCTGAAAGCGGCGAGCAACAGGTCGTATCACGGCGGCAGCCTTCGCGGTGGCTATGGCCGCGGACTGGCGGCCGACATCGTGAGCGTCAACGGCACCAACCGGGCGCAACGCTGGGCTTCGACCGAAATCCTCTGGAAATGGGTCGATGCCAACGGCAAGAAGTTCGGAATCGGGCGACCGTATCTCAGATTCGATCCACCGCATGTGGGGCCGATCGACGGCCAGGAATACGTCTCTCGCCGCGGCGGAACGAGAACTGCGGCTGCCGATGTGAAGAAGCGCCAAAAGCAGGTCGCGCAGGCCAAGCCCGCCGCGGCGAAGCCCGCGGTTGCCGCGAGATCGTCGGGCAGCAAACCGTCCAGCCGGGTTGCGGCAGCGCGCTAGCGCTACGCCAACGCCTTGAGCGCCGCCCTGCCCGCATATTTCGCCTGCGTCCCCAGTTCCTGCTCGATGCGCAGCAACTGGTTGTACTTGGCGGTGCGGTCGGAACGCGCCAGCGAGCCGGTTTTGATCTGGCCGCAATTGGTCGCGACCGCCAGATCGGCGATGGTGGAATCCTCGGTCTCGCCCGATCGGTGCGACATCACGGCGGTGTAGCCGGCCTTGTAGGCCATCTCGACCGCGGAGAGCGTCTCGGTCAGCGTGCCGATCTGGTTGACCTTGACCAGGATGGAATTGGCGCGGCCGTTCTTGATGCCGTCGGCAAGCCGGGTGACGTTGGTGACGAACAAATCGTCGCCGACCAGCTGGCACTTGTTGCCGATCAGGTCGGTCAGTTGCTTCCAGCCGTCCATGTCGTCTTCCGACATGCCGTCCTCGATCGAGACGATCGGATAGCGCGCGGCGAGATCGGCGAGATACTTGGCCTGCTCGGAACCCGAACGGGTCTTGTTCTCGCCGCCATAGACGTAATTGCCGTCCTTGAAGAATTCGGTGGCGGCGCAATCCAGCGCCAGCATCACGTCGGAGCCGGCCTTGTAGCCAGCCTTGCCGATCGCGGCCATGACGAATTCGAGTGCTGCATCCGCCGACGGCAGGTTCGGCGCAAAGCCGCCCTCGTCGCCGACATTGGTGTTGTGTCCGGCCTTCTTCAGTTCACCGCGCAAGGTGTGGAAAATCTCCGAACCGCAGCGCAGCGCTTCCGCAAAACTCGCCGCGCCCACCGGCATGATCATGAATTCCTGAAAATCGATCGGGTTGTCGGCATGCGCGCCGCCGTTGATGATGTTCATCATCGGCACCGGCAGGGTCCGCGCCGAAGTGCCGCCGACATAGCGGTACAATGGCATGTCGAAGGATTCCGCCGCTGCCTTGGCGCAGGCGAGCGACACGCCGAGAATGGCGTTGGCGCCGAGCCGGCTCTTGTTGGGCGTGCCGTCGAGCTCGATCATGATCTGGTCGATCTCGACCTGTTCCTCGACCGCCAGGTCGCTGAGCGCCTCGAAAATCTCGCCGTTGACGGCATCGACCGCTTTCAACACGCCTTTGCCGAGATAGCGCGCCTTGTCGCCGTCGCGCAGTTCGACCGCCTCATGGGCGCCGGTGGAGGCGCCCGACGGTACCGCCGCGCGGCCGATCGAGCCGTCTTCCAGCACCACATCGACTTCGACCGTGGGATTGCCGCGGCTGTCGAGAATTTCACGGCCGATGATGTCAACGATGGCTGTCATGATCTTGCACTTCCCTGCGTGGTTCGGCTTGGTTGGGCGCGTCTTACACGGCGCGCAAGCAAATGTGAACGCTTGCCTGCGCCGCTGGCCTGACGGGCCGAAATAGTCCGGCTATGCTGCCTAAAGGTTGATCTTCGCGCCAAACCTTCCTTCTCATCGAACCGGGGTAACGCAATAAATCGCCGCCAGTTTCTCTCCTCGACTGCCGCCGCGATGCTGGCTACGCCCGCACTGGTTCGCGGTGCCGCCGGCCAGGAAGGCCCGTTCCGGGTGAAATATTTTCCGGTCGCCGCCGGCATGGGCTCGCGCGACGTGGCCCTCGCCTCCGATGGCACGGTCTGGTTCTGCGGGCAGCGCAACGGCACGCTGGGACGGCTCGATCCGCGCGATGGCTCGTACAAACTGGTCAACCTCGGCAAGGGAGCCGCACCGCACGGGGTCATCGTCGGACCCGACGGCGCGTTGTGGGTGACCGAGGGCGGGCAGAATGCGATTGCGCGGGTCGATCCCCGCGATGACAAGGTCACGCTGTTCCGCCTGCCCGAAAAGGAGGCATACGCCAACCTCAACACCGCGGTGTTCGACAGAAGCGGAACCTACTGGTTCACAGGCCAGTCCGGCATCTATGGCCGGCTCGACCCGAAGTCGGGTGACATGACCGTGTTCAAGTCGCCGCGCGGCCGCGGCACCTACGGCATCACCATCACGCCGAAGGGCGACGTCTGG
Source organism: uncultured Alphaproteobacteria bacterium (assembly GCA_963742695.1). Lineage (GTDB taxonomy): Bacteria > Pseudomonadota > Alphaproteobacteria > Rhizobiales > Xanthobacteraceae > Bradyrhizobium. The sequence continues at coordinate 270,106 of CAVUNF010000009.1, read as the reverse complement.
TATGCCTCGCTGGCCGGCAATCACATCGCCAGGATCGACCTTGCGACCGGCAATGCGACGGTGGTGGAACCGCCAACGCCCAATCAGGGGGCGCGGCGGGTATGGTCGGATTCCAAAGGCCGCATCTGGGTCAGCGAATGGAACAGCGGCAACGTGTCGGTACATGATCCCGCCGATAATTCATGGAAAGCCTGGAAGCTGCCGGGCGAGAATCCACGCACCTATTCGGTCTATGTCGACGACAAGGACAAGGTCTGGCTCACCGACTTCTCCGCCAATGCGATCGTGCGGTTCGATCCGGTGGCGGAAAAATTCAACGCTTTCGCCAGCGACATGCCCGGCGCCAATGTGCGCCAGATGGCCGGCCGGCCCGGCGAAGCGTGGGGCGGTGAATCCGGCACCAATCGGCTGGTGATGATTCAGACTGTCGCGCCTGCGTGAGATTTTTTGCCGTCTTGCTGGTGCTGCCGCTGCTGGCGGATACTGCGGCAGCCGCGGAGGAGAACGGCGAGCGCCAGTTCGCGCCCTGTCGCGCCTGCCACAGCCTCGATCCCGCCGAACGGGGATTGCCCGGCCCCAACCTGTCGGGCCTGATCGGCCGCAGGATCGGCGGCGCTCCGGCCTTCGATTACTCGCCGGTGCTGCGCAAGGCCCGCGATCAGGATTTGCGCTGGGACGCCGCGAAGCTCGACGGTTTCCTCGCCGATCCCGCCGCCATGTTTCCGGGGCTGTGGATGTCGATGCGCGGGATCGAGGACGCGGCCGAGCGGCAAGCGCTGGTGCGCTTTCTGGTGGATCCCGCGTCGCGCTAACGGTTGACGGCCAAGCCTCCTTGCGTCCATGTCAGCGCTTCCAAGAGGACGACAAAGATGGCTCGAAAATCATTGCAGCTTGGCCGCGCCGTGGAATGGCCGCACACGCCCGAGGAAGCAAAGCTCGACCGCGTGCCCAATCCGCAGAAGGATACCAATTACGTGGTGCGGTTCACCGCACCGGAATTCACCTCGCTGTGTCCCGTCACCGGCCAGCCGGATTTTGCCCATCTGATGATCGATTACGTGCCGGGACCGTGGCTGCTGGAGTCGAAATCGCTAAAGCTCTATGTCGCGAGCTTTCGCAATCACGGCGCGTTTCACGAGGATTGCACGGTCATGATCGGCAAACGGATCGCGGCCGAGATCAAGCCGAAATGGCTGCGCATCGGCGGCTACTGGTATCCGCGCGGCGGCATTCCGATCGACGTGTTCTGGCAGACCGGCAAATTGCCCAAGGGCATGTGGATTCCCGACCAGGGCGTCGCACCCTATCGCGGACGGGGATGATGCTTCCGCGCAGGATCGGGTTTCCATGACGCAGGAAGGAGAGCCTCGAATGCGCCGACGGAATCTACTTGCGCACGCCATCTGCCTGCTGACGGCACTCTTCATCGCCGGTGACGTGACAAATGCGTTCGCAACGCCGTTGAACCCGTTTCGCTATGAAGCCCAGGCGCAGCGACATTGCCCCGCCGACAATGTGGTCTGGCTCGATTTCCGAAAGCGGATCTATTACGCCAAACGGCAACGACACTACGCCCGCGGTAACGTCGGGAGCTACGTGTGCCGGGAAGAAGCCCGCAGCAACGGTTACCGCCGTTCGTTGCTTGGACTTCGCTAGGCCGATCAACGACCTGGTGTGGAGGGGGCGCTCGACAAACGCGCGCGCCGGGCGCCGACCGTCCGCGCCCAGACGTCGTGAAATTTTTTGGCCATGCGCTTGTCGATGTGCGGACCGATCAGCTTGGTCATGGCAAAGGTGAGGTCTTCGTATTCCAGATCGCAGCTTTCGGCTCGCCTTTTGGGCAGATAGTCCTTTTCGACGACATCAGCGAACAGCTTCTTGTCCGCGCCATACCCGATGCACAAAATATTGTACGCCCGCTGGGCCGGCAACGAGTGCTCACCTGAAAACGACTGGATCGGAAGGGTGACTTCCTTTCCCGGCATGTAAAGCCTGTATTGATAGGCGGAGCCCAGGATCATTCTGCGGGCTTCGTCCTTGTTGAGCCGAAGCGTGACGTAGGCAGAGAACTGATCGGCGGCATCTTCCTGCCGGCCGAGCACCGGTATTTCCAGCATGTGGATTACCGCATGGCCGGTCTCGTGCAGGAATGTATCGAGAACCGGACCCAGGATGGTGTCCGCCCTGGAAAGTCCGATCGGAAGGTCTTGCGCCGGCGCGTTCTTCAGAATATCCGCCAGCAATTCGTAACAGACGGTAATGACCTCATCCCTGTAAAAGGCGTTGGTGACGCCGTCGCAACCCTCGACCTTGAGCAACAATGGATAGGGTAGCCGGATCGGACTGAGCAATTGCTGCAGGTGTTCGAGGGCGCGGCCCTGCTTCATTTGGTCGTGGATCGCCTGGTGCGCCGGATTCTTCGGCGACACATATTCGTATTTGATCTGGTTGGGTTTGCTCTTCGGAGCTGCGTTGGCGCTGCCGATGGGAGGCAGGACTGCGAACGTTCCAACCAGAACCGCGGCAATCCCTGCATGCCGACGAACAATCTGGCCAAGCATGCGTCTTCTCCCGTGGAATCGCGGAGTTCATCCGATCCGCAGCGTTCAAATCGAAGTTCAATGCCCGCTCAGCACCAAAGTCTTGACCGGCAGCAGCAGGGCCTGAATCCGCAGCAGCATGGCGTGGACAATCCCTACGGCGTCGACCACGTGCAGCAGAAAGCCCTTGAAGGCGCCGGTCTCCTTGGAGGCGATGCGGTCATGGTTGCTGGTGTAGGCGTTGGCGATGCAGCTGCTGCCGGGCGTGACGCCCTCGAGGCCGCCTTTGTAGATCGGCTCCATGAAGACCAGAATCGTACCCGGACGCACCGCCTGCTGGGCTTCGACCAGTTGCTCGCCGCCCCTGAACTGGCCCGCCGCGATGTAATCCTGCACGCCCGTGATGACCATCGGAATGATCGTCCACGGCTTGGAGATGCAGGTGGCCTCGGCCACCATTCCGACCTTCATGACCTGCCCTTCGATCTGCCCAAACCCCGCCGTGAGGGCGCGCCGTCCGGCACCCTCCGGAATCAGGATGCCGGCCGACCGGATCATGGGATTGACGACGTCGCCTACCCGCAGGCCGAACTGCTCGACCCGCCCATCGACGCCGGCGCGAATATAGGTTTTGTCCAGATCCACCTGCGCTTCGGCGAGCGCAGCCTCAGCACTTGCCTTCTCCGCCGGCAGCAGCGCGCTCAGCCGCACCGTCGCCGACTGTTTCGAAGCGGTCGCCGCATCGAGAGAGCCCTGACGGCCCGCGAGTGCCACCTCGAGCTTTTCAATATCACGCTGCGGCACGATGCCGGGGTTGCGCTTCTGCAGCTCGCGTTTGGTGTCGAGTTCGTCCGAAGCCTGTTGCAACGAGCCCTTGGATTCCTGAAGCTGGCCTTCCGCCTTCATGATATCTGCCTGCGCAGCCAGCATGGCCGCATCGACTTCGGCAATCTTGCTCCTGGCCGTCGTTATTGCCGCCTGCTGCTTGGCGTTATCGAGCCTGAAGATCACGTCGCCCTTCTTGACCGGTGCACTGAACTCGACGTGAACCTCCGCCACCCGTCCGACTGCCTCCGGAATGATCGGAACAGTGCGATAGTACAACGTCGCCGAGGTGGTGGAGGGATGGAAATAGAAGATCACCGTGATCAAGGCGACCGCGAGCATGAGGCAGGTGATGATGCCAAATCGCAGTTCGAACCAGACCGAAAACAACGTGATCTCGCGGCCGAGGCGCTTGCCCTGCCGATAGCGGCGATAAAGATAGTCCGGCAATATCGTCACGAGCGAGCAGAGGATGAGCTCAAGCATGGCTCTGCACCTCGCTCTTGGCGGCGGCGCTGTGCGCCGTGTCCGGTGCGGCCGTCCCATGAGTGGCGTTCAGCGTCTCGGCCGGGTCTGGTTCGGGCGGAACGCCGGCCATCTTTTCGACCGAGCCTGCGATCCGGCGCAGCGGCGTGCCGAAATCCGGCAGGTCAACCATGGCAAGGAACAGACCGATCACCCAGAACAGATGGTTGTGGGTAAAGAGCGCCAGCAAGCCCAGCACAGCCACGATTTCGAATTGCAGCTTTTGCGACTTGTGCGCCATTCGCTCCGGCAGAGTGTGCAGATGCAAATAGAGGTTGCCGACCCCAACAATGGCGCCGACCAGGATAACGCCGATGACGATCATCAAGATGTCGGTATCACCGGGAGCGGTGATGAATCCTGGCAGATGATGCGGGGCAGCTGGATGAAGGGCTTCGCTCAAACAAACCTCCCCGCAAGAAAGCTCGCATTCGACCAAGCGAGCGGCATTGGGAGGCTAAGGGGCCTCGGTTCCATTGTTGCACAATGATGGAACTTGGCAAGCTGGAAGCCCGCCGGCGTCCGAGGCATTTACATCGAATATGATCGAGCTTGGCGTTGGCCAAGATCGCGCCAGCAGGGCTGACGCATTGCACTTGCAATGCGCGGCTGGGGGCGCCCAACTCCTTTTTGACGGTGTGTGGAAGCCGCCCGAATTTTCCAGGCGGCCTCCACTCGATCGATCAGGATTTCTCTTCTTCCATCGTGACGGCCACGGCGCCTGTCGCCGACAGACGAACCTTGTCGCCTTCCACGCCGGCAACCAGGCCTCGATCGATATAGTGGTGATGGCCCTTGTGGGCGCCCTCGCCGCTGTCCTTTTTGGTCAGCTTGATGCGCTTGCCTTCGACCTTGTCGACGGTGCCGACATGGACGCCATCGGCGCCGATTACTTCCATGTGTTCTTTGATTTCAGTCATTAGATAACCTCCGTGAATACGCATAACGCGCCAGAGGGAGTTACGTTCGGTTCCCGCCGCGGGGCTGATTGAGCAATCGGGCGACGACAACGCCGAGGATGATGACGGTGGCCGCCGCGAGCAGCAGGGTCGGCGCCTTGCCGATCCGGGTCAGCAGAAAGCCGTAGACCAGCGGACCGGCGGCCTGCCCCATGAAGAAGAAGAACGAATGCAGCGAGAACGCGGTGGCGCGAGCCCCGACCGAAAGCTCGGTCGCGAACACCTGGATCGAGCCATGCAGCATGTAAAAGCCCCAGCCCATCAGCACCAGGCTGCCGAGCTGCACCTGCCAGGGCGGCCCGAAGCCGATGACGGCAAGCTGTGAAGCGACCAGCACCGCGCCGCTCACCATCATGGCGTGGACGCCGAGTCTCGGCAGCATCCGCGAGACGCTCAGCGTGTAAAACAGCCCGCCGATCGCGAAACCAGCGATGACAATTCCTGCAATCGACAGCCGGGGTTCGCCAAGCTCGACCAGAAAGGAGGCGAGATAGGGAAACAGCCCGAGGATGCAGATGCCCTCGACGAAGACAGCCGAATAGCAGACCGCCGCATTCGGGTTGGAAAAGATCTCGCCGTATCCCTTCTTCAAGGTCGCCAGATTCGACCGGCTTGCGCGGCAGCTCGACCGAGCGGCGGAAACCGGTGAACACCATCGCCGCACCGATCAGCACCAGCACGCCGAGCAAGATAAGCACCGCGCGCCAGCCGATGAGATCGCCGATCACGCCCGACAGCGACGCTCCCAGCAGATTGCCCGACATCGATCCCATCAGGTTGCGGCTGAGCGCGAGCTGGCGGCCCTTCAAGGGAACGAGATCGCCGGTCAGGCTCATCGCCACCGGGAATGTGCCGCCGGCCCCGACCCCGCAGAAGATGCGGGTCACCAGCAACAGCGAATAATCGGTCGCGAAGGCGCCGACAATGTTGGCGAGCCCAAGGATGGTCAGGCAGATCATCATCAGCCGCGCCTTGCCGATGATATCGGCGGTCGCGCCCAGCACCGGCTGCACCAGCGCGAAGGTCAGCGCGGTACCGGCCGACAGCCCGGCGGCGGTGGCAACCGTGATCGACAGCTCATCGGCGATGTTGGGCAGAACCGGGTCGAGCGATCGCGTCGAAAGGCTCGCGGTAAACGTACAGAGCGCGATGACGGTGAGTATCGATAGCCCGCCACTGCCGCCCTGCTCTCGCGGCGAGGCCGTCATCCGCCAATGCTTTTGGAGAGCGCGTCGAACGCCATCAGCGTCCGCACCAAAGCTTCGAACTCGCGCAGCGGCACCATGTTGGGACCGTCCGATGGCGCATGGTCCGGATCGGGATGGGTTTCGATGAACACGCCGGCGACGCCGACCGCGACCGCGGCGCGCGCCAGCACCGGCACGAATTCGCGCTCGCCACCCGACGACGTGCCTTTGCCGCCGGGCTGCTGCACCGAATGGGTGGCATCGAAGATCACGGGCGCACCGGTGTCGCGCCATAATCGGCAGCGCGCGCATGTCCGACACCAGCGTGTTGTAGCCGAACGACGCGCCGCGCTCGGTGACGAGCACGTTTCGGTTGCCGGCGCCGGTGATCTTGGCGACGACATTGGCCATGTCCCAGGGCGCCAGGAACTGGCCCTTCTTGACGTTGACGACCTTGCCGGTCGCCGCCGCCGCGACCAGCAGATCGGTCTGCCGGCACAGATAGGCCGGGATCTGCAGCACATCGACGGCCTGCGCCACCTCGGCGCATTGCGCCGGTTCGTGGACGTCGGTCAGGACCGGCATGCCCAGCGAGGAGCGTATCTCGGCAAAAATCGGCAGCGCCTGCTTAAGGCCGATGCCGCGCGCCGCCGATCCGCTGCTGCGATTGGCCTTGTCGAACGAGGTCTTGTAGACGATCCCGATCTTCAGGCGCGCCGCGATCTCCTTCAACGCGCTTGCGACTTCCAGCGCGTGCGCGCGGCTCTCGAGCTGGCACGGGCCGGCGATGATCGAAATCGGCAAGTGATTGCCGAATTCGACCGATCCTGCTGTCACCACCGATGCGGCTGAACTGTTGGCGTTCAAGCGATGATCCCTTTCGAGAGCGTGGTTGCGAGCCGGTTACTTCACCGACGAGAAGGCGGTCGGCACCAGCAACTGGTTGACGATGTTGCCGACGATCGGGCCGTCTTCCTCGGTCTTGGCGCGCGCCGTGATCCATTCGGGATCGCTCTGGAACGCATTCCACTTCTTGTCGCGTTCGGCCAGCGATTCCCAGGCCAAAAGATAGGTCAGTTCCTGGTTGGATTCGCCGACCAGCGTGGTGAAGAAGCCGGCCTGCCTGATGCCGTGTTTCTCCCACAGCTTCAGCGTGGTGTTTTCAAAACGCTTCAGCAGCGCCGGCAGCCGGCCCGGCAGGCAGCGATAGACGCGGGTTTCGTAAATCATTGATAATCCCTCCCTATTCTTGCGGGGCGTTTATAGCCGCTGGTTGGGAGGCTGTCTTGGCCCGATAGAGCACGCCCTGCGGCGTTGGGCGCATGACTGATGCTGGTGCCGCCGGTGGAAGACTAAACCAGCCGGCTCTGCACCATCGCGGCCTGAACGAACGACGCGAACAAGGGATGCGGCTCGAACGGGCGTGATTTCAGTTCGGGGTGGAATTGCACCCCGATGAACCAGGGATGGTCCTCGTATTCGACGATTTCGGGCAACACGCCATCGGGCGAGAGCCCTGAAAAGCGCAGGCCGTGCTGCTCGAGCCGGTCCTTGTAGGCGGTGTTGACTTCGTAGCGATGACGGTGCCGTTCCGAAATCTCGGTGGCGCCGCCATAGACTTCCGATACCCGGCTGCCGCGCTTGAGTGCCGCAGGGTACGCGCCGAGCCGCATGGTGCCGCCGAGATCGCCGGCCTTGGTGCGTTTCTCCAGCTCGTTGCCGCGCAGCCATTCGGTCATCAGGCCGACCAGCGGCTCCTTGGTCGGGCCGAATTCGGTGGAGTTCGCCTCCTCGATGCCGACCAGATTTCGCGCCGCCTCGATCACCGCCATCTGCATGCCGAAGCAGATGCCGAAATACGGCACGTCGCGCACCCGCGCGAACTGCGCCGCGCGGATCTTGCCTTCGGCGCCGCGCTGGCCGAAACCGCCGGGCACCAGAATGCCGTTGACGTGTTCGAGGAACGGCGCGGGATCCTCGTGCTCGAACACTTCGCTTTCGATCCAGTCGAGATTGACCTTGACCTTGTTGGCGATGCCGCCGTGCGACAAGGCCTCGATCAGCGATTTGTAGGCGTCCTTCATGCCGGTGTATTTGCCGACGATGGCGATGGTCACCGCGCCCTCGGGATTGCGCACCCGCTCGTTGATGACGTGCCAGCTCTGCAGCGCCGGCGGGATTCGCGCCTCGACGCCGAATGCCGCCAGCACCTCGTCGTCGAGGCCGGCGGCGTGGTAGGCCTCGGGCACGGCGTAGATGTTGTCGACGTCGCGGGCCTCGATCACGGCACTTTCGCGCACATTGCAGAACAGGCCGAGCTTGCGCCGCTCTTCCTTCGGAATCTCGCGGTCGGTGCGGCACAGCAGGATGTCGGGCTGGATGCCGATCGAGCGCAGTTCCTTGACCGAATGCTGGGTCGGCTTTGTCTTCAGTTCGCCGGCGCTGGGAATGAACGGCAGCAGCGTCAGGTGGATGTAGATGGCGTGGTCGCGCGGCAGATCGTTCTTGATCTGGCGGATCGCCTCGAAGAACGGCAACCCTTCGATGTCGCCGACGGTGCCGCCGATCTCGCACAGCACGAAGTCGTAGTCGTCGTTGCTGTCGAGGATGAAATCCTTGATGGCGTTGGTGACGTGCGGGATCACCTGGATGGTGGCGCCGAGATAATCGCCGCGGCGTTCCTTGGTGAGAATGTCCTGATAGATGCGTCCCGTGGTGATGTTGTCGGCCTTGGTGGCCGGACGCCCGGTGAACCGCTCGTAATGGCCGAGATCGAGGTCGGTCTCGGCGCCGTCGTCGGTCACGAACACTTCGCCGTGCTGGTACGGCGACATCGTTCCGGGATCGAGATTGAGATAGGGATCGAGCTTGCGAAGCCGAACCTTGTAGCCTCGCGCCTGCAGCAGGGCGCCGAGCGCCGCTGATGCCAGACCTTTTCCGAGCGAAGAAACCACGCCGCCGGTGATGAATATGTACCGCGCCATGGGACCCAACCTTTAAGGCTACCGGTGCGATTCGCCAAAACGAATCGCACGCCACAGCGAACATTCTGTTGGGCTGTGGGTGACGTTGAATTTAAAGCGTTGTCAGCAGCTTGATGGGGATTGCTAATGCAGGGCGGAAGCCACCGTCCTGCATGGCCACCCTGCTTTATTGCGACCGTGGCGGCTGCGCCCGGCTGATTCTGCTGCCGCTCGTCGGCCTTCTTCAGCGAATCCAGAACGCCGCCGCCTTGCGACAATGGCGGTGCCGGCGCCGCCGGAGTTGCCGGCTGCGACTGCGAGGCCGGCGTGGGGGCGTCGATGACCGAACTCGGCTTGCGGTCGTAGCTGGCGATCCACGACAACACCAGGCTGGTCAGGAAGAAGCCCACCGCCAGCACCGCTGTGGTGCGGGTCAAGAGATTGGCGGTACCGCGGCTCGACATGAAGCCGGCGCCGCCGCCGACGCCGAGGCCGCCGCCTTCGGATTTTTGCAGCAGCACCGTCGCGATCAAGGTCGCAACCAGCATCAGGTGAATTACGATAACGACAGTCTGCATCTCTACCTTCCGTCACAAACCAAAAGCGCCGATGGCCGGCTGCTCACTTGGCTTGCGGGGTTTTTTGAAGTCGCGCGGTGTTACACGATTGCACGGGGCATTGTCACCCCCGCGCGCTGCAGCCGCGACATAATGGTTTTGGCCTGTATCGCAACCCGCCCGACCACGACGGAGCACCGTTCGCCAATTCGCAGCGCGCTTGCCTCCGTCCGCATTTCTACTATAATTGATGAATGGATACTATAGTAGATGATTCCAGTGCCCGGATTGCCCGGCGCCTGCGCCTGGAGCGCGACAGCCGCAGCTGGTCGCTGGCGGATCTGGCGGAACGATCCGGCGTCTCCAAGGCGATGATCAGCAAGATCGAACGCGGCGAGGTCAGCCCGACCGCGGTGATTCTGGTCCGCCTCTCCGCCGCCTTCGATCTCACGCTGGCGGGCCTGATGTTGCGCGCCGAAGGCCACGGCGAACGGCTGATCCGCGCCGCCGAACAGCCGGTGTGGCGCGACCCCGAAACCGGCTACCTGCGCAAGCAGGTGTTCAGCCGCCCCGATCATCCGCTCGAGATCATCCGGGTCGAGCTGCCGGCCGGACAGCGGGTGGTGCTGCCGGCTTCCTCCTACGCGCATATCCGCCAGGCGCTTTGGGTGCAGGCGGGCAGTCTCGTCCTGATCGAAGCCGGCGAGCGGCATGAGCTTGATGCCGGCGACTGTCTTGGATTCGGCTCGCCCTCCGAGGTGACCTTCGCCAACGAAACATCAGCGCCTTGCGTCTATGTCGTCGTGCTTGCCCGGAGCTAGCCGCGATGTCGGATCTCGAAGCCGATGCCTCGACGCAAGCGCCAGCAAGCTCCGGGGACTCTGCTTCGCTGGGCCACAATGGCGGGCCACCGCTGAACGAGCAGCACGTGCCCGAATGGGGCGAAGGCGGCATCGGAAACTACTTCTACTGGAAGGCTGCGCATCGCCGCGCCTGGCATGGCACGTCACGCGGCGTGGTGTTGTTTCGGATGCAACGCGCAGAACGGCTCGGGCTCACTTACGAGGAATACACGTTGGAAATACTGGAACGCGGCCGGCACCTTCAAATCGAGGATGTCGAACGAATTGCCGCGATCAAGCAGGCGCGACGGGCCTCCATGGCCAAATGATCAACTTTCATTCGCGAGGAATTTTGTCGTCATGCCGGAGATCGAAATCAGGGCTTTGGACGCCGCGCCTGACATCCGCGAGACCTTGAGCGAGATGCTGGTCGAGGCCGTGACGAATGGCGGCTCGGTCAGCTTCATGCATCCTCTGGCGCCGGAAGCGGCGAATGCCTTCTGGGAAAATTCGCTGGCCGCCGCCACCCGCGGCGAGCGGATCATTGTCGGCGCCTTCGACGGCGAGAAACTGATCGGGACCGTAACGCTGCTGCTGGATTGCGCGCCAAACCAGCCGCACCGGGCTGAAATCGCCAAAATGATCACCCGGATCAGCCACCGCGGCCGCGGCGTGGCCAGGGCGCTGATGCGTGCGGCCGAGCGCATGGCGGTAGAGCGCGCACGCACGCTGCTGGTACTCGATACCGCATCCGATGGTGGCGCTTCGGGCCTATACGAGAGGCTCGGGTTCCAATTGGCCGGCGTGATTCCCGATTACGCCTTCAAGCCGCATGGCGGGCTTTCGGGGACGATGATCTATTGGAAGCGGATCGCCGGTTAGCCGCAGCCTGCCGCAATAGCCAGGAAATCGGCCGCCTTCAGGCTGGCGCCGCCGACCAGGGCGCCGTTGACGTTGGCCACCGCCATCAATTCTCTAGCGTTCGACGGTTTCACCGAACCGCCATAGAGGATGCGGACTTTGGCGCCCTCATTCTTAAAGCGTTCCCTGAGTTTATCGCGGATAAAGTGATGAACTTGCTCGACATCCGCCACCGTTGGCGTCAGCCCGGTCCCGATCGCCCAGACCGGTTCATAGGCCACCACCAGATTGCCGGCGTTCGCCCCATCCGGCACCGATCCCTGGAGCTGGCCGCCACAGACGTCGAGGGTTTGCCCGGCATCGCGCTGTTCGCGGGTCTCGCCGATACAGACGACGGCGATGAGGCCCGCGCGCCACACCGCCTCGGCCTTTTGGCGCACCAGCGCGTCGCTTTCGCCGTGGTCGGCGCGCCGCTCGGAGTGGCCGACGATGATGGCGCTGGCGCCGGCATCGCCGAGCATTTCGGCTGAGAGATCGCCGGTATGGGCGCCTGACGCCTTGGGGTGGCAGTCTTGCGCACCGACCGCGAGCGTCTTCGCGCCGCGTGCCTTTTCGGCAAACGCCGCAATCAGCGTCGCCGGCGGGCACACCAACAGGTCGGCCTTGGCCGCGACGGCGGCGGCGCCCGCCAGCATGGCCTCGAATTCGGCCGTGGCGGCCTTGAGGCCGTTCATTTTCCAGTTGCCGGCAATCAGCGGCCGGATTGTATCGGTCATGTCCGGGCTCTCATTAATGTTTGGCAAGCAGCGCTAGCAGAGCCCGCGCGGCTGTACCAGATGGCCGTTTTGCAGGCCAAAGCACCTAGCCGCTTCAATTGGCCCTCCCCGCCAAGGTTGCGACGGGGCGGCTGCCACTTTATGATGCTTTATCAACTCGGTGACGCCCTTCCGCGGCATTCGCTCAAGGCGCGACCCGGTTCCCTCCTACACACAAGTTGGACCTATGCTTCGAGGAATTCGTAAGGCCTCATCAAACTGGCTCGGCAAGATCGTCATGGGCGTGGTGATGGGCGTTTTGATCATCAGTTTCGCTGTCTGGGGCATCGCCGACATCTTCAAGGGTTTTGGGCAATCGACGCTGGCCAAGATCGGCCGGACCGAGATTTCGACCGAACAATTCCGCCAGATCTATACCGAGAAGCTGCAGCAGCTCGGCCGTTCGTTCGGCCGGCCCCTGACCATGGACCAGGCCCGCGCCTTCGGCCTCGACCGCCAGGTGCTTCAGCAAACCATTGCCGAGGCGGCATTGGACGAGGAAGCGCGGCGGATGGGGCTCGCGATGTCGAACGCCGAGACCATGCGCATGATCTACAACGACCCGAACTTCAAGGGACTGGGCGGGGCGTTCGAGCCCGCGCGCTTCCAGGCCACGATCCGGCAATACGGCTTCACCGAGCAGCGCTATATCGCCGACCAGCGGCGGGTATCGCTGCGCCGCCAGATCGCCGGCACGGTTTCGGCCGGCCTCGAGCCGCCAAAGGTGCTGCTCGATGCGCTCGGCCGCTTTCAGAACGAGCAGCGCTCGGTCGAATTCGTCAAACTCGACGCCGCCCAGGCCGGCACCATCGATCCGCCGTCGCCTGAAACGCTGGCCGCCTATTTCGACGATCACAAGACCCAGTTCCGCGCGCCCGAATATCGCAAGATATCCTTCATCGCGATCACGCCGGAAGAGATCGGCAAATGGACCGATGTCTCCGACGATGACGCCAGGAAGATATTCGAACAGCGCCGCGGCAAGCTTGGAACGCCGGAACGGCGCGAGGTATCGCAAATCGTGTTTCCGAACGCCGACGAAGCCGCGGCGGCGCGTGCTCGCATCGGCTCCGGAACGTCATTCGAGGATCTCGCCAAGGAGCGCGGCCTCAATCCGGCCGACGTCGAGCTTGGCCTGATTGCGAAATCCGGCGTGATCGATGCCGCGATCGCCGAGGCTGCGTTCGCGCTGCCGTCGGGCGAGGTCAGCCAGCCGACGCAAGGCCGGTTCGGCACTGTGCTGGTCAAGATCGGCAAGATCGAGCCGGGTATCGAAGCGACCTATGAAAGCATCGCCTCCAACCTGAAAAAGGAAATCGCGATCGAACGCGCGCGCGCTTCGGTCGCCGATCTCCACAACAAGATGGAAGACGAGCGCGGCGGCGGCGCCAGCGTGATCGAAGCCGCACAGAAATTGGGGCTCACCGCCATCACCATCGAGGCCGTCGACCGCTCCGGCCGGCTTCCCAACGGTCAGCTGGTGGCCAACATACCCCGCGGTCTCGACGTGGTATCGCAGGCCTTCAACAGCAATGTCGGCGTCGACAACGACCCGATCCAGTTCAATGGCGGCTATGTCTGGTACGACGTGCTCGGCATCACCCCATCGCGCGAGCGCAGCCTGGACGAGGTCAAGGACCAGATCGAGGTGCGATGGCGCGAAGACCAGGTCACCAGCCGGCTGCGCACCAAGGCGGCCGAGATGGTGCAAAAGCTCGGTCAGGACGGCAAGCTCGCCGACGCGGCGGCGGCCGCCGGTTTGAAGGTCGAAACCGCTGATGGCTTGAAGCGCGATGCCGCCCCTCCCGGCCTGCCTGCCGGCGCGGTCGCCGCGGTGTTTCGCACGCCCAAGGATACCGCCGGACAAACCGCGGGCGACGGCGCCAGCGAATGGATCGTGTTCCGCGTGACCGACGTCAACCTGGCGCCGCTCGACCTTGCCTCCGACGAGATGAAGAAACTGAAGGAGACGCTTCAGCGCGGGCTGACCGACGAGCAGGTGGCGCAATACGTCACCAAGGTTCAATCCGAGATCGGCGTTACCATCAATCAGGGCGCCTTCGCACAGGTGACGGGCGCGAATACGAATAACTGAGCATCATGATCAGGAACGCAGGCCAATATTACAGGGTGGGCAAAGCTAGGCGTGCCTACGATTCTGAAAGCAGCTGATGGACGACCTCAAATCTATCATCGGAAAAGTCGCTACCGGCGCGACGCTGTCGCGCGACGAGGCGGCATCCGCCTTCGACAGCATGATGTCCGGCGAAGCGACGCCCTCGCAGATGGGCGGATTGCTGATGGCGCTGCGCGTGCGCGGCGAAACCGTCGATGAAATCACCGGCGCGGTATCGGCGATGCGCGCCAAGATGCTGCGGGTCAAGGCGCCGGCCGACGCCGTCGACGTGGTCGGCACCGGCGGCGACGGCTCCGGTTCGGTCAATGTCTCGACCTGCGCCTCCTTCATCGTCGCGGGCTGCGGCGTGCCGGTGGCCAAACACGGCAATCGCGCATTGTCGTCGCGCTCGGGGGCTGCGGACGTGCTGTCTTCGCTCGGGGTCAAGCTCGACATCAACCCCGAGCATGTCGGTCGCTGCGTCGCCGAGGCCGGGATCGGCTTCATGTTCGCGCCGTCGCACCATCCGGCCATGAAGAACGTCGGCCCGACCCGCGTCGAGCTCGCCACCCGCACCATCTTCAATCTGCTGGGCCCGTTGTCCAACCCGGCCGGCGTCAAGCGGCAGATGGTCGGCGTGTTCTCGCGGCAATGGGTGCAGCCGCTGGCGCAGGTGCTGAAGAATCTCGGCGCCGAGGCGGCCTGGGTGGTGCACGGCTCCGACGGCCTCGATGAAATCACCCTCACCGGCCCGACCTTCGTGGCGGCGCTCGAAAACGGCAATATCCGCACCTTTGAGGTGACCCCGGAGGAAGCCGGCCTGACCCGCGTCGGCGGCGAGGCGTTGAAGGGCGGCAACGCCGACGCCAACGCGGTCGCGCTGCAAAGCGTGCTCGACGGGATGCCGAGCCCTTTTCGGGATGTTGCGCTGCTCAATGCCGCTGCCGCGCTGATCGTGGCCGGTCGCGCCAAGGACCTGAAGGAAGGCGTGGCGCTCGGCACGCGCTCGCTCGACAGTGGTGCTGCGGCGGCACGGCTGAAACATCTGATCGCGGTCTCCAACGGCTGAGCGCGGGGAGCTATCGATGTCCGATATCCTGACCAGGATCGAAGCCTACAAGCGCGAGGAGATCGCCGCCGCCAAGCGCGCGCATCCGCTCGCCAGCGTCGAAGCCCTGGCCAAGGCCGCGCCGCCGCCGCGCGGCTTTGTCAATGCGATCCGCCGGAAATTAAGTCAGGGCGAGTACGCGCTGATTGCGGAAGTGAAGAAGGCCTCGCCGTCGAAGGGGCTGATCCGCGCCGATTTCGATCCGCCTGCCCTGGCCCGGGCCTATGAGGCCGGCGGCGCGGCCTGTCTCTCGGTACTGACCGACACCCCCTCGTTTCAGGGCCATCTCGACTTCATGGTGGCGGCACGCGCGGCCACCGGATTGCCGGTGCTGCGCAAGGATTTTGTCTACGATACCTATCAGGTGGCCGAGGCCCGCGCTCATGGCGCGGACTGCATCCTGATCATCATGGCCGCGCTGGACGATGCCGCGGCCAGGGATATCGAGGACGCCACCATTGCCCATGGCATGGATGTGCTGATCGAAATCCACGAACGCAGCGAACTCGATCGCGCCCTGAAACTTCGCTCGCCGATGATCGGCGTCAACAACCGCAATTTGCGGACCTTCGAGACCACGCTGGCGACCAGCGAGGAACTGGCGCCGCTGATTCCGAAAGACCGCCTGATGATCGGCGAAAGCGGCATCTTCGCGCCCGCCGATCTCGCGCGGCTGGCGCGCGTCGGCATGTCGACATTCCTGGTCGGCGAAAGCCTGATGCGGCAGGCCGATGTCGCGGCCGCCACCCGCGCGCTGCTGGCGCGAGGCGATACAACGCGCGCGACCGGGACGCGCTGAGGCATGGCGGGCAAATCTTCCAAGGCGACCTCAAAGGCCGGCTCCGCCCTCACCCATATCGACGCCAAGGGCGAAGCGCGGATGGTCGACGTGTCGGAAAAGCCGGCGACCGAACGCGTCGCGGTGGCGGAAGGCCGCGTCGTCATGAGCAAGGCGACACTCGCGCTGATCGTTTCAGGCAACGCGAAAAAGGGCGACGTGCTCGGCACCGCGCGGCTCGCCGGCATCATGGCGGCGAAGCGGACCTCGGATCTGATCCCGCTGTGCCATCCGCTCAGCCTGTCGAAGGTCACACTTGACATCGCGACCGACAAGAAACTGCCGGGTTGCATCGTCCGCGCCACCGTCAAGGTCACCGGCCCGACCGGCGTCGAGATGGAAGCGCTGACCGCGGTGTCGGTCGCCTGCCTGACGATCTACGACATGGTCAAGGCGGTCGAACGCGGCATCCGCATCGAAGGCATTCACCTGTCGAAAAAAAAGGCGGCAAGTCCGGGCACTATCGCGCCTGAGGATCGACCCGCCGGTACCTCAATGTCGATGCAGCCTTCGGCTATTTCCTTGGGCTATTTCAGCGACGTGTTGATCGACGTGAACTTGTTGTTGAGCTTGGTGCCGAGGCCGTTCACGATCGCGATGATCGCAAGCGATATGCCGGCTGCGATCAATCCATATTCGATCGCGGTCGCGCCGGATTCGTCAGCAATAAATTCTCTGAAAATTTTGATCATCGGCGTTATGTCCTCCAGAATGCATTTGCTGCAGTACCAGTGTCAGTTCGCAAATTGCATGCCAGAACCACATTGAACGCGTTCAGCGGCTTAGATGGTTAAATTTCGATTGATCGACGGCGCGTAGGAATCTAATTCCGACTTGTTACCTCCACATCGGCAAACAATGCCGCTTCGAAGGTTCACTCGGCGCCGCGATGGCGCGCGCGATAGCTGCGCGTCTTGCTGCGGTTCCCGCACAGCGTCGACATGCACCATCGCCGCGTCGCCGGCTTCGACCGGTCGTAGAACACCCGGCGGCACTCTTCGGCCGCGCACATCTTCAAACGATCCAGAGTTCCATTTATGGAACCCTCGTAGAACTCGGCAACAATATTGGATAATCCGGCCAGCGCGTCGGTGCGCGCGCCCCGCAGCGCCACGCCGCCGCCCTCGCCCGCCTGAGCCAGCAACGGAAACAGCCGGATCGCCTTGTTCAGGGACCTCACGGCATCGTTGTTCTTGCGACGCTCGGCCCGGATCGCATTCCAGATAGAAGCGGACGCCGGTTCGCAATTGCAGCGCGGTTTCGAACATCGCCGGCGTGATTTTCGCGCCCGGCGAAAGCAAGCCGCGCTGTGACATCCACGCCTCAAACTCCCGCGGGCTTGCCAGTTCATCGCACTGCATATGCGCCACGCCATGGTGGGTGAAATGGCGGACGTCGAGCGAATTAGCGAAATCGTAGAGGTTCGCCAGCTCGTCTGGAACCTTGAATTTTCGGGACTGTTTCGACATCTCGACACCAGTAAAGCATTTTTACCCGTTGACAGCAATAGACACCTGTATAACTATTATACTCGTGTTGAACGACTGTTTCGCGGCCTGACGGAAATGCCGCTGCGATGACGGGAATTGAGGATAGGTACGGTGGTCGACGATCTGCATTATCTCGAGCTTATGGAGCTTGCGGCGTGCATCAAGGCGCGCAAGATTTCACCGCTTGAAGTCACGCGCGCGCAACTCGATCGCATCGCCGCCTTGGACGGCGAACTTGGAAGCTACGTCCATGTGATGGCGGAGGCTGCCATGGCGCAAGCCGAGGCCGCGCATGCCGAAATCACGGCAGGCCGGTATCGCGGGCCGCTGCACGGCGTTCCGATTGGGCTGAAGGATTTGTTCTGGACGAAGGGTGTCCCGACCGCCGGGGGCACCATCGTCCATCGGAATTACCTGCCTGATCAAGACGCAAGCGTGGTGCACCGCCTGAATGAAGCCGGCGCGGTGATATTGGGCAAGCTGCAGCTCACGGAAGGCGCCTATTCCGATCACCATCCTTCCGTGATGCCGCCGAAAAACCCATGGAACGCGGATTACTGGCCGGGCATTTCGTCCAGCGGCTCAGCAGTCGCGACGGCCGCGGGGCTGTGCTACGGCTCGCTCGCTTCCGATACCGGCGGGTCGATCCGCTGGCCCTGTGCCGCCAACGGCCTGACCGGGCTGAAACCAAGCTGGGGACGCGTCAGCCGTTACGGCATGTTCGAACTGGCAGCGACGCTTGACCATGTCGGGACGATTGCCCGCAGCGCAGCCGATGCCGGCGCAATGCTTGGCATCGTCGCCGGGCGCGACCACAACGATCCAACCGCGGCAGTCGATCCCGTGCCCGACTATCTGGCCGCGGCTGAGCAGGATGCACGAGGCCTGCGGATCGGGCTCGACGCTGCGTGGAATAGCGAGGGCGTGGACCCCGCAACGCAACGGGTACTGGGCGAAGCGATGGATGTGTTGCGCGCACTCGGCGCAAGCATCGTCGATGTACGGTTTCCGGACGTCACGCAGACGGTTGCCGACTGGGTTCCGAACTGCGCAGTGGAGGCAGCGGTCGCGCACGAAGCGACCTATCCGGCGTGCAAGGATCAATATGGCCCGGTCCTCGCCTCCGTGATCGAAGCGGGTCGCGCGCTATCCGGCCCGGAATATCAAAAAATCCTGTTGCGCCGACTGGAATTGCGCGGGCGGGTTGCTTCCTTGTTCGAAACAATTGATCTGCTGCTAACTCCGGTACACCCCTTCCCGCCCTTGACTCTCGCGATGGTACGGACGCTCGGCGAGCAGCCGGACATGATTGCCGGATTGCAGCGATATACCTGCCCGTTCGACATGACCGGGCATCCGACCATCACCCTGCCCGGCGGTTATTCCGCAGCAGGATTACCGATCGCGTTGCAACTTGTGGCCGCCAATCTCGACGAAGCCATGCTGGTGCGCGCGGGCGCAGCGTTCCAGAGGGTCACCTCCTGGCATCGCCGCCATCCTTCTCTCAGGTCGTGGAGATCACATTGAGCGCCCAATCAACCTTGAACACGCCCCGCATCTTCCATGGCTGGTTCGTCGTGTCGGGCGCATTCGCCGTGACCTTTGTCGGCTTCGGCTGCGCCTACACCTTCTCCGCCTTCGTCGAAGCGCTGCAGCGGGATTTCGGCGCCTCGCGCGGTTCGGTGTCGCTGGTGTTCTCGCTCGCCGGTTTTCTGTATTTCGGGCTCGGCATCGTCAGCGGGCCCCTCGCCGACCGCTTCGGCTCGCGGCCGCTGGCCGTTGCCGGCATGATCCTCACCGGCCTCGGCCTGATGGCCGCAAGTGCTGCGCGCAGTCTGTGGGAAGTCTACGCCGCCTACGGACTTGGGGTCGGACTTGGCGTCGGCTGCGCCTATGTTCCGGCCATCGGCGCGGTGCAGCGATGGTTCGTCCGACGCCGCGGCTTTGCCTCCGGTCTTGCGGTGAGCGGCATCGGCGTCGGCACGCTGGCGATGCCGCCGCTGGCCTCGCTGCTGATCGACGGCCTCGGATGGCGCGGCGCCTACCTCGTGCTCGGCGCTCTCGCCGCTATCGCGGGCGGCGGCCTGGCGCTGCTGATCGAAAACGATCCGCGCGACCGCGGCCTCGGTCCGGACGGCGATCCGCCGCGCTCGGACGCGCACGCGGCCCGGCCGCAAGGCACTTCGGTAAGCGAGGCGATCCGGTCACGCCGCTTCATCAGCCTCTACGCCGCCTGCCTGATCTGCTCGTTCGGCGTATTTGTGCCGTTCGTGCATCTCGTGCCCTATGCACGGGATCACGGCGCCGCGGCCTCGTCGGCGGTGCTGCTGCTGGGGGTGATCGGCATCGGTTCCACCGCCGGACGCTTCTTCCTCGGCGGCCTCGCCGACCGCATCGGCCGCGAACTTTCCCTGTTGCTGATGTTCGCAGCCATGGCGCTCGCCTTGGCGGTCTGGGCGGTTTCGACGGAGATCTGGTCGCTGGCCGGCTTCGCATTCCTCTACGGAATCTTCTACGGCGGATGGGTCGCCATCCTGCCGGCTGTCGTGATGGACTATTTCGGCGGCCGCAACGTCAGCGGCATCATCGGAATCCTCTACACCAGCGTTGCCTTCGGCACCCTGATCGGCCCGAGCGCCGCCGGCTTCGCCTTCGACCTCAGCCACAGCTATACGGTCCCGATCATCGCCAGCGCCGGGGCCAACATCATCGCCGCCGTGATCGTGGCGGCGACGTCGAGGGTAGCGTCTGCCGACAAACCAGGCGGCTAGGATCGGTGCAAAGTGCCTCGCCTTGCAGCGGCCGGGCTCCAATTAGTCCTTCATTAACCCAAATTCCTAACGTGACTTCCATTTGGGCATCGTAGCTATGGGCTGGGCCGGGGCGTGGGAAACTGCTCCGGAATTCAGCCTGGGTAGCGATCACGAGCAATGACGGCAGACAACACCGCCTCCACCGACGTCACAGCGTCCCTTCGCAGCGGCCCGATCCGCTGGCTGATCCTTGGCGGCATTCTCCTGATTGCGGCGATCACGATCGGCACGACGATCATGGCCGGCAATTTCCGCGAGCGCGCGCTGGAAAACAGCGAACGCGAGCTGGAAAACACCTCGTTGCTGCTGGCCCGCCACTTCGATCAGCAGCTGATAGATTTGCAGGCGATCCAGGAAGACCTCGTCGCCTACGTTCAATCCACCGGGATCGATTCCAGCGAACGGTACAAGCGCCGGATGTCCAGCGCGGACATTCACGTGATGCTCAAGACCAAGATCGCGGCCGTATCCTATGTCGGCGCCGTGAACGTGTTCGACTCCGACGGAGTGCTGATCAATTCATCGAACGTCTGGCCGGTTCCGGCCGTCAGCGTCGCCGATCGGGCCTGGTTCAAGACCTTCAAGTCGGATCCGAACTCTCCAAAGCTTGTGGTCGAGCCGGTGCACAGCCGCGTTACCGGAGCCTGGACCACGATCCTTGCCCGCAAGCTCACCGGTCCGAACGGCGAATTCCTGGGATCCATCAGCCGAGGTATCGAGCCCACCCATTTCCGAAAAATTCTTTGCTTCGCTGGCGCTCGGCGACGACGCCACGATTTCCATGTTCCATCATGACGGCACGCTGATGGCACGCCATCCCCATGTTGAGGCGATGATCGGCCGCAAGTTCCCACCGGGTCCGCTGCGGCTGCGCGCCCAATCCGAGATCGGCTACGCGACTTCGCGCCTGATCAGTCCTATCGACGGCGAGGACCGCCTCACCTACGGCGCGCTCCCTGGCCAATCTTCCGCTTCTGATCACCGTGACGACGACCGTATCGGCAGCGCTGGCCGACTGGCGCGCGCAAACCAGGTTCCTGATCGGCATGGGCGGGCTCACCGTGCTCGTGATCGCGATCATGCTGTTCCTCGTCGTTCGCAAATTGTCGCAGCAACATCGCGCGTCGCAGCAGCGCCTGACCCTGGAAAAGCAGCGGCTGAACACCGCGGTCAACAATATTCCGCAGGGGCTTATTCTTTACGACAAACATGCCCGGATCATCGTTTGCAACCAGCGCTATATCAAGATGTTCGGGTTGTCGCCTGACGTGGCCAAGCCGGGCTGCAGCATGCAGGAACTGATCGCACATCGGAAGGCGACCGGGTCCTTTGACGGCGATGTCGAGGAGTTTTGCAGCGGCATCATCCGCAGCGTTGCGCTCGGCAAGGCGACCCGTCAGATCACGGACGCCCCGGGCGGCCGAAGGATCGAGATCATCAACCAGCCGCTGGAAACAGGCGGCTGGGTTGCCACCATCGAAGACGTCACCGAACAACAACGCGCGGACCAGCAGATCGCCCATCTGGCGCACTACGACGCGCTGACTGACCTGCCGAACCGGGCGTTGTTTCACGAACAGCTGACGCGCGAACTGGGTCGCATCGCTCCCGGCGAGCAACTGGCGGTGTTCTATATCGACATCGACGAATTCAAGAGCGTCAACGATTCGCTCGGTCATTTGATCGGGGATGCATTGCTGAAATCAGTGTCGGTGAGCCTGCGCCGATGCGTCGGGAGCACGGGCTTCGTCGCGCGGCTAGGCGGCGACGAATTCGCCATCGTTCAGTCCGCGGTCAAGGATCAGGCCGAGGTCGTCGACCTCGCGACGCGGGTTTTCGAGTCGATCAGGCAGCCCTACGAATGTCTCGGTCACCACGTCACCACCGACGCCAGCATCGGCATTGCGCTGGCGCCGCAGCACGGTTGCGCATCTCGATCAAATCCTGAAGAACGCCGATCTGGCGATGTATGCGGCGAAGTCAGCCGGACGCCGGACCTATCGCTTCTTCGAGCCCGACATGGATGCCAAGGTCAAGGCGCGCCGCCTGCTGGAAGTGGATCTGCGCCAGGCCATCGTCGAGGGCGCGTTCGAGGTCTACTACCAGCCCTGCGTCAGCCTTCGCGATAACAGCATCACCGGCTGCGAAGCGCTGCTGCGCTGGCGGCATCCCGAACGCGGCATGGTCTCGCCCGCCGAATTCATCCCGATCGCCGAAGAGACCGGCCTGATCAATGAGCTCGGCGAATGGATCCTGACCACCGCCTGCGCCGAGGCCACGACATGGCCCGACGATATCAAGCTCGCGGTCAACGTTTCGCCGATTCAGTTCAGGAGCGGAACGCTGGCCCTGAAGGTCGTCGCAGCGCTGGCGGCGTCCGGACTTCCGGCCAACCGGCTGGAACTGGAGATCACCGAGGCGGTCCTCATTCGCGATGATGACGCAGCCCTCGCCATCCTGCATCAGCTTCGCGCCATCGGCGTGCGGATCGCGCTGGACGATTTCGGCACCGGCTATTCCTCGCTGAGCTATCTGCAGCGCTTCCCGTTCGACAAGATCAAGATCGACCGCTGCTTCGTCAGCGATATTGCCGAGCCGGAAGGATCGTCCTGCATCGTGCAGGCGGTGGTGAACATCGCCGCGGCACGGCACATGACGACGACAGCCGAAGGCGTCGAGACCCAACAGCAAATGGAACTGCTGCGCGGGCTCGGTTGCGCCGAAATGCAGGGCTACCTGTTCAGCGCGGCAAAGCCGGCCGCGGAAATCAAGCAGCTGTTCTTCGCGCACCGCGAGCGATCCGCGGCCCCGGACAGCCGGCCGCGCAAGCGCCGGCAAATTCCGGCCGGCACGTAGAGTTTTTTCGTTTCGATAGAGTCGAAACGGGACGCGTTTTCTTAACGCGAACCGGCGGCCACCCCGGATCAAGTCCGGGGCAGGCTTTCGCTCGAAAACGCGTTTAAGTCTTCAATTCGGAAGGGCGGCCTTCGAAGCCGGCACGTCGGCATTGACGGTAACGCCGCGCAGTAGGTTGTAGGCCGCGCCAAGCGCCTTGTCGTCCTTCTCGACCGGCGGAACGTAGGATTGCGAGCCGGTCTGCTCGGCGCCTTCGGCCGAGAGATGGCCGCGCATCGACGCCTCGCCCTTGGTTTCGGAGCGGGCCTTCAACTCCTCCGGCACGTCCTGCAGCACCTCGATGTCGGGCGTGATGCCCTTGGCCTGGATCGACCGGCCCGACGGCGTGTAATAGCGCGCCGTGGTGAGCGCCAGGGCGCCCTTGCCGGCGCCGAGCGGGATGATGGTCTGCACCGAGCCCTTGCCGAACGAGCGGGTCCCGATCAGGGTCGCGCGCTTGTGGTCGTGCAACGCGCCGGCCACGATCTCCGAAGCCGATGCCGATCCGCCGTTGATCAGCACCACCAGCGGCTTGCCCTTGATGAGGTCGCCGGTCCGCGCCGCGAAACGATGGGTCTCTCCCGCGGTGCGCCCGCGCGTCGAGACCACCTCGCCGCGCGACATGAACGCGCTGGACACCGAGACCGCCTGATCGAGCAATCCGCCGGGGTTGTTGCGGAGGTCGAGGACGTAGCCGACCAGCTTGTCCGGCGGGATCCGCTTCGATATTTCGGCGATCGCCTTTTTCAAGCCATCGGTCGTCTGTTCGTTGAAGGTGGTGATCCGGATATAGCCGATATCGTCGGCATTGGTGTGGTAGCGGACCGGCCGCACGCGAATGACTTCGCGCGTCAGCGACACCTCGATCGGCGCCTCGGTGCCCTTGCGCATGATTTTCAGCCGGGCCTTGGTATTGACCGCGCCCTTCATCTTGGTGACGGCCTGCTCCAGGGTGAGACCCTGGATCGCCTCGTCATTGATATGGGTGATCAGGTCGCCCGACAGGATGCCGGCCTTCGCGGCCGGCGTATCGTCCATCGGCGCCACCACCTTGACGAGGCCGTCCTGCATCGTGACCTCCATGCCGAGGCCGCCGAATTCGCCCTGGGTGGTCTCCCGCATGTCGCGCCAGGCTTTTTCATTCATGTAGCGCGAATGCGGATCGAGGGCGGTGACCATGCCGCTGATCGCCGACTCGATCAGCTTGGCGTCATCGGGCTTTTCGACGTAGTCGGCCCTGACCCGCTCGAACACGTTGCCGAACAGATTGAGCTGCGAGTAGGTTTCGGCACTGGCGGCAGCCCTGGCCGCCGCGACCAACAGGTCTCCCTTGGGCCCCGTAACGAGCAGCGTCAGGCCAATTCCCGCGACGGCGCCGAGGAAGAAGACGGAATTCTTGCGCATTGTTCGCGAACCTTCGCTGCGGGTTATTGGGTCAACAGTTCAACTACGCGCCGAAACTCACGGCGCCTTTCCGGTATCTTCGATGCCGTTCTGCCAGGTCGACGGCTGGGTACCGAACCCGCGCTTGGCCCGGGTGCCGAGCCAATAGCCGAATTGTGGCGGAACGTTGCGGAACGGCCCCTCGACGCCCAGTTTCAGCGCGGCATCCATCGGCCAGTTCGGATTATTGAGGATCTCGCGGCCGACCGCGATCAGGTCGGCCTGCCTGTCACGCAGGATCTGCTCGGCCTGATCGCCATGAATGATCAGCCCGACCGCCATGGTCATGATGTCGGCGTGGCGCTTCACATATTCCGACAGCGGCACCTGATAGCTGTATTTGATTTCCTTGCCGAGGATCGGCGCGGCATCGGTAATGCCGCCGGACGAGCAGTCGATGACGTCGACGCCCTTGCCTTTGAGGATTTTCGCCAGCCGCGCGCTCTGTTCGGGTCCCCATCCCGCATTGTCTTCCACCGACAGCCGCACGAACAGCGGCTTGCGGTCGGGCCAATGCGCGCGCACCGCTTCGGTGACCTCGGTGATGAAGCGCATCCGGTTCAGTTCGGAGCCGCCATATTCGTCCGTGCGCTGGTTGGATTTCTCCGACAGGAATTCGTGCACGAGATAGCCGTGGGCGCCGTGCAGTTCGAGCACCTCGAAGCCGGCTTCATCGGCGCGCCGCGCCGCCTCGCCCCAGGCCTGCACCAGGTCCTTCACCTCATGGCGCTCCAGCGCGCGCGGCACCGGCCATTTGTCGCTGTGCGCGATCGCGCTCGGCGCCACCGGCGTCCAGGCGTCCCAGTCCTCGATCTCTGGCGTCCGCTGCAGCGGCCCGTCGCCCTCCCAAGGGCGCCTGGCGCGCGCCTTGCGGCCGGAATGGCCGAGCTGGATGCCGGCGACTGCGTGCTGCTGCTTGATGAATTTCACGAGGCGCCCGAGCGGCTCGACGAACTTGTCGTCCCAGATGCCGAGGTCGCCCATGGTGCCGCAGCCGCGGCGCTCGACCTTGGTCGACTCGACCACGACGAGGCCGGCGCCGCCGGCCGCGAATTTTCCGGCATTCATCAGATGCCAGTCGGTCGGAAATCCCTTGTCCGCGGAATACTGATGCATCGGCGGCACCACGATGCGGTTCTTCAGCTCGACGCCACGAATGGCCAGCGGTGAGAACAGCAGCGTTCCGGACATAAGCGCTTCCTGGAAGATTTCCTGGTTCGGCCACGACGTTATACGCGCCGCGCCACAGCGGCAAAGCCGAAAATCCCGGGGCAGCCATGGCCGCCGGCAGCGCCGATTTTCCGCCACTGTGGCCGGAATAACACGGTCGCCTGCGATGGCCGGCGCTATCATTGCAGCATACTCGCAATACATTTTCGGGGCTGAAATGAAAAAGTTGCTGTTGGCAAGTTCTGCCTTGATGTTGGCCGGGCCGGCATTCGCCGCCGATCTTCCAGCCCGCATGTCGGTCAAGGCGCCAGTCGTTGCGGCCGTGCCGTATAGCTGGACCGGTTGCTACGTCGGCGCGCATGCCGGCTATGGCTGGGGTACCGCCGACTTTTTCGATCCATTCGGAAATTTCACCTTCGCCGCCCCGCCAGCCACCGTTAGCGCCAAAACCCAAGGCGGCCTTGCCGGTGGTCAGCTCGGCTGCAACTACCAGTTCGCGAGCAATTGGGTTGTCGGCATCGAGGGCGACTATGCCTGGGCCAATATCGGGGGTCGTGTGCCACAAGCCGATCTGTTCTTCGGCGGCAAAAATCTGACTTCGGAAACCAAGGCCCTGGCCAGTATTGCCGGCCGTATCGGATACACTTGGGACCGTGTGCTGTTCTACGGCAAAGGCGGCGCCGCCTGGTCGCGCGATCAATATGATCTCCACATCCCGGCGTTTTTCGGACCAGCCAACAATTTTTCAAGCAGAACCGATCGTTTCGGCTGGACGCTGGGCGTCGGCGCGGAATGGGCCTTCGCCAATAATTGGTCGGCAAAGGTCGAATACAATCATTACGATTTCGGCAGCCGTTCACTCAATTTGACCGATGCCGTCGGCGCGATCATTCCGACCACCGTCACGCAGCGGATCGATACCGTGAAGGTCGGCATCAACTATCGCTTCTGGGCGCCATCCGCCGCCGTGGTGGCAAGATACTGATCCGCGCCTCGACTACGCGTTGTCGGGCATAGCTTCGGCCTAGGCCGGATGCTTTTTGCGTGCCCCTGATCCGCGCTCAGCGCTGGAAAGCCGCGCCAGGATGCGCTTGCCGATCTCGGTCAGCCGGAAGGCGCGGTAAGCGTCGCGGGTCCAACTGACCGACCGCAGGCCGAGCATGGTGCCATCCAGATTTCGACTTGATCTGGCCTTCCGGCGCTGGATCGATTTGCCAGCCGAGCTTGAGCAGATAGCGCAGCGTGACCTGATTGCGCGCCAGGATCGAAGCGCTGACTTTTTGAACCCCGACGGTATCGAACAGGAAATCCAGCAGCGGAACGAACACGTCGGTGGTCGCTCCCCGGTTTCGATGCTCCGCCTCGCCGATCACGGCGTTCACCAGGGCCGTGCCTGCGGCTTCGTTAATGTCGAGCCGGATGAAACCGACATGGAGCCGCGTGCCTCTTTCAAAAATGCCGAGCAGAAGCCGCGATCTTTGATCGTACTGCTTGATGTAATCGACGATGTCGCTCTTCTGCACTTTTCTGGGCGCGGTGTTCAGGACATGCACGGTCCAGGAATCCGAAAGCCAGCCGGCCCAGCGGTCCGACGCATCCTCGCGCTTGACGGTGCGCAGAAAGTATCGTCCGCATTGAAACCAGAGCTCTTTCTTGCCGGGCCTGGCGTTTCGCGACGGCGGCATGATCTTCCCTTCCTCGACGTTCAAGAGTGACGTCGTCACGCTGACCGATGCGCAATTGCTCGAGGGCTGGCATGCTGCGCAGGAGATCAACGGTTCGCCGCTGCGCTATTTCTCCACCGTGCCTTGCAGCCGCCTGATGCCCTCCGCGAGCGCGCTTTGCATCAGCAGCGTGTCGACGCCATAGGCGATCATGCGAAAGCCCTTGGCACGGAAGTCGCGCGCCCACTTCTCGTCGCCGGCGAGAAAGCCCGGCGTCTTGCCGTGTTTCGTGCAGGCCTCGACCAGTCGGTCGACGGCCGCGTGGAACTTGGGATTTTCGAACTGCCCCGGGATGCCCAAAAAATTCGTCAGGTCGAAGTGGCCGAGCCAGACCACGTCGACGCCGTCAACTGCCGCGATCGCATCGACGTTCTCGATGCCCTTGGCGGTCTCGACCAGCGCGATCACCATGGTGCGCGCGTTGGCCTGCGCGATCTTGTCGATCACGGCGCCGTCCGCATAGTCATCGTGACCGGCGACACCGAATGCGGCGCCGCGACGCCCTGCCGGCGGATATCGCGTGCAGTCGACGATCGCCTGCGCCTGCTCCGGCGTTTCGACCATCGGCACCATGATGCCCATCGCGCCGATATCGAGCGCACGCGCGATGTGGTGATAGTCGCCTGAGGGAACGCGCACGAGAGGCACCAGATCGAGCCCGCGGCAGAACGCGCACTGCGCCTTCATAGTCTCAAAACCGACGCCCGAGTGCTCCATGTCATAGAGAATGAATTCGGCGCCGGCCTCGCGGCAGATCGCCGGGTAGCCGGGCGTGAAGAATTCGAACGTCATTGTGCCGAACGCACAGCCGCCGGCCGCGAGCCGCGGCTTCAATGGATTTGGACGCAACCAACTTCCTCCGAGTGTTCCCCCTCGTGAACGGAGGGTGGGTCGTTACAGGCATGAAGTCAATAAAGCGCCTAGCGACATGCGGCCCGCTGATGGCTCCGCGCGGTTTCCGGTTGCATTCTCCTGCCGTCGAATCGGCCTGACGTCTAGCCATCCCTCGCATATCCACCGTTGCCCGCCCGCTCTGATTTTCGTAAACGAGCCCGATGAACCAGCCCCTGCTCTCCCCTGGCGCCGCCGACGCGCTGTTGTTCGATCTCGGCCGCGTCGTGCTCGATATCGATTTCAGCAAGGCGATCGCCTGCTGGGCCGGTCACGCCGGCTGCACGCCCGCCGACATCGTCGCGCGTTTCGTCCGCGGCGAGGCCTACCAGCATCATGAGATCGGCAAGATCGACGATGCCGCGTATTTTGCCAGCCTGCGCACCACGCTGGACGTCAAGCTGACCGACGCGCAATTTCTCGAGGGCTGGAACGCGATCTTCGCCGGCGAAATGCCTGATATCAGCCCGCTGCTGGCCCGCGCCTCGCAACGCCTGCCGCTGTATGCCTTCTCCAATACCAACAACGCCCATGCCGAACATTTCTCGGTCGCCTATGCGCCGGTGCTCGGCCATTTCCGCGAAATGTTCCTGTCGTCGACGATCGGGCTTCGGAAACCGCACGCAGCGGCCTATGATCATGTAGTGAAGGCGATCGGCGTGCCCGCCTCCCGCATCGTGTTCTTCGACGATCTCGCCGAGAACATCGAAGGCGCGCGGGCGCGCGGCCTGACCGCGGTTCACGTGACGTCGCCCGATGCCGTGGCAAAGGCGCTTGCAGCACTCGGGATCTAGGAGTTTTTCCGTGGCACTGATGCCGGTTGCCGACGCGCTGACTGCCATTCTCGCCGGCGCCGAGCCGCTGCCGGAAGAAATGGTCGCGCTCGATGCGGCGCATCATCGCGTGCTGGCGCGCGACGTCGCGGCGTTGCGCACCCAGCCGCCGCAGGCGATGTCGGCGATGGACGGCTATGCGGTGCGATCGGCCGACGCCTCCGACATCACGGCGCGGCTGAAGGTGATCGGCGAGGTCGCCGCGGGCCGCCCGTTCGAAACGCCGGTCGGCCCCGGCGAGGCAGTGCGGATCTTTACCGGCGGCGTGATCCCGCCAGGCGCCGACGCCGTCATCATCCAGGAAGATACCGTGGCGGACGGCGACAGCATCACCATCACCGAGGCGGCGAAGCCGGGACGGCATATCCGCCCCGCCGGCGTCGACTTCCGCAAGGGCGACGTGCTGCTGACCCGGGGAACGCGCCTCACCGAACGCGATCTCTCGCTGGCCGCGGGGATGAACTATCCCGAGTTGGCGGTGCGCCGCCGGCCCAAGGTCGCGGTGCTCGCCACCGGCGACGAACTGGTGATGCCGGGCTCTGACCCCGGCCCCGGACAGATCGTCTATTCCAACGGCTACGCGCTGCGCGCGCTGGCCCGTCGCGAAGGCGCCGAGACCATCGATCTCGGCATCGCCGCCGATACCGTGGCGGCCACCACGCGAAGGCATCCGCCGCGCCCGCGACAGCGGCGCCGATATCCTGATCACCACCGGCGGCGCCTCGGTCGGCGACCACGACCTCGTCAAGCAGTCGCTGGAGGCCGAAGGCGTCGCCATGGCGTTCTGGCGGATCGCGATGCGGCCCGGCAAGCCGATGATGCACGGACGGCTCGGCGGCTTGCGGGTGATCGGCCTGCCCGGCAATCCGGTGTCGTCCTATGTCTGCGCCTTCCTGTTTCTGGTGCCGCTGATTCGCACGTTGTCGGGCCAAACAGCGGTCCATCACCTCCGCGAGACCGCGCTGCTCGGCCGCGACCTCGCCGCCAATGACCTGCGCGAAGACTATCTGCGCGCCCGCCTCGAGACGCGCAGCGACGGTGTTCTGGTCGCCACCCCGGTCGACCATCAGGACAGCTCGCTGTTGGGAAATCTCGCTGCGGCACGGGCGCTTGTGATCCGTCCGCCGTTTGCGCCGGCCGCACCCGCCGGCTCGCCTTGCGAGATCCTGCGGCTGCCGGTTTGACGCTGGCGCAGCTCAACGCAAACCCGGCTTTGTTGACGGGAAATTAAGTGGTTGCGGAACACATATGGAACATATAGTGTTCGTTCATGATTTGTTTCGAGTCTCTGCGTACAAATCGGAGTTTCTGACTCCTTGGTCTTTTGACTTTGAATCTCGGAAATCGAACGACACCGTCAACCCTGGGGATTGGTCGAGATGCTCACGCGCAAACAGTATGAACTCCTGCGATTCATCAGCGAACGTCTGAAGGAATCCGGCGTTCCGCCCTCGTTCGACGAGATGAAGGATGCGCTCGATCTGCGCTCGAAGTCCGGCATCCACCGCCTCATCACCGCCCTTGAAGAGCGCGGCTTCATCCGCCGCCTGCCCAATCGCGCCCGCGCCATCGAAGTCATCAAGCTTCCCGAACTTTCCGGCAACGGCAATGGCAACAGCCGCCGCGGCTTCACCCCCAGCGTCATCGAAGGCACCCTCGGCAAGGTCCGCAGCAGCAGCAGCGGTTCCGAGGACGACGGCAACCGTCCGGTGGCCGTGCCGGTCATGGGCCGCATCGCGGCGGGTACGCCGATCGAAGCGCTGCAGACCCGCAGCCACACCATCAGCGTACCGCCTGACATGCTCGGCTCCGGCGAACATTACGCCCTCGAGGTGCGCGGCGATTCCATGGTGGACGCCGGGATCCTCGACGGCGACATGGCGCTGATCCAGCGCAACGAGACCGCCGAGACCGGCGATATCGTGGTGGCGCTGATCGACGAAGAGGAAGCGACCCTGAAGCGCTTCCGCCGCCGCGGCGCCTCGATCGCGCTGGAGCCCGCCAACACCTCCTATGAAGTCCGCATCCTGCCGCCGAACCGGGTGAAGATTCAGGGCAAGCTGATCGGGCTCTACCGCAAGTACTGATCCGACGGCACATTTGCACTAGGGAGTCGATTCCGGGCTGGTCCGAAGGACCAGACCCGGAATTTCGAGCATTCCCCGATGTGCAATTGCACATCTGAGGTTCGCGTCTTCGACGCGCCCCGGAATGACGTCAGGCATCCTCAAAACGCATTTGTGATCTGGCGCGCGGCGGCTGCAGCCGCAGAATTGCCCACAACGAAGCAAACACTCACGGACTACTGTTCACTCTGATAGAGGCCTGCGCCTCTTGATGTTTGAGCATGATTTTTCCGGAAAACCGGTTCCCACTTTTCCGGATCATGCTCTCAGCGGGGCGCGGGTCGGCTATCTCGAATGAGGAGCGATCCGATGTGTGACTATAGTCTGCACGCTGTAGCGACGCGTCCCGCCGAGGTTGGAGAGACGCTGATGACCACGACATTCCGCGGAACCGCGACGCGCGGTTTTGCGTCGGCAAGCGATCGCACCGTGGCGGTCTGCATGCTTCCGGGTACCGAATTGGCATTCGCCGATAACGTCAAATACAAGAACGGGTGGATCTGGACCAAGTCAGTCCATTTCAAGGTCGGCAAATTCGGCGCGATCGATCCGGGTGTCCCGCAGCGTCACCATGATGCGATCGAATTTCCTGACGGTAGCAACGTGCTGGTGACGCAGCTGTGCGAAGGGCAGCGCGCCACCGTGCTGCAATTGCCGGTGGTTCGGCCCTTGCCCTCGCCTGCGCAGCCTGCCGTCACGGCGACCACCTCGCTCTCGGTTGGCTGAGATGATCGCCTCGATTTCCCCGCCGGTTCCGGCCGGCGGGGTGTTGGCGCAGAGCCTCGATGGATGCTACCCGCACCGGATCGCACGTGGCACTCGGCGGGAATCCCCGGACCGCGCGCGGGCCGAAGAACTGAGCAATCTGAGGCTGGCGCTGGCGACCTTCGCCTTGCAGCTCGACATGTTTGAAATGCGCATGGGGGCCCGGGCGCATGAAGGAGAAATGCTTGGCCGTCAATAAAGTCACCTGGCAGCAAGTCGGCCGCGTGAGCGAGCCCGGCCGATACATGTTCAAATTCGGGTGGCTCACCATCACGGCGGAAGATCATTGCGGTCTGGGACGCAATTTCCGCTGGCGGCGTTTACGCTGGTCGGGACCACGGCGGCGGAAGCCGAGGACGAATTTCACCTGGGCGCATTCGAGCTGCGGGATCTCGCTTGACGAGAGGTGACCCGGCTCGACGTCAATCCTCCGCCTGCAGGTCGGCTTCCGCGGGCGTCGCATCGACGGCGCGCGGCGCCGCTGGGCGCGCCAGCACGGTTTGGGTGTCGGTATCGCCGGCAACCGCCGGCGACCATGGCCGGTCGGCGCCTTTGGGCCTGACCGCATCGATCGCAAATCCATCGCGGGTTCGCCGCAGCGCCAGCGCGCCCTGGCTTCGCAGCCGGTTCCCGTCGATCACCGGTGCCGCGCAGCCCGCCGGCGGCTGCCGCGCGGTCACCACCAGCGCCGCGCGCGCGCAATCGTCGGCCAGCGCGTCAGGCCGCAGCGCCAGCGCGACGAACGCCGCCGTCGGCCATCGGCACCACGCAACCGGTTTCGTCGCACGAGACGCCCTCGCGCCAGCGAGGGATCGCCGGCTGGCCTGGCATCGGCGTCGGCCGCCAGCCATTCCTTGAGCAGGAAGCCGTCCTTGGCGGCCCGCATCAGGTGCAGGCGCCCGTCCTTGCCGCGGACGCCGATGGTGTGGCCGTCACCGGAGATCAGGATGTCCGGCTGCGGCACCGCCAGCGCCCACGCCACCGCCAGCGCCAATGCGGCGCCACCGAGCCAGCGCAGCGGCGTCCGCAGCAGCCCCAGCAGGATGATGCCAAAGCTCGCCGCGATCAGCGGGCCGGTCCCGAACGCCGCCATCCGGCCGATGGCGCCCGGAAAGCGCGGCGACCCATTGCGCCACCACGATCATCCAGTCGATGCCGACGCCCATGATCCGCCAGAACACGCCGTCGAAGCCGAACGGCATCGCGACCAGGCCGAGCATTCCCGCCGGCATCACCAGCGCCGACACCACCGGCATCGCCGCCAGGTTGGCGACCACCCCGTAGGGCGTCACCCGGTGAAAGTGAAAGGCCGCATAGGGCATCGTCGCCAGCCCCGCCACCAGCGACGCCAGCGCCAGCATCGCCACCTCGCGCCCGCCCCATAGCGCCACCCGGGCGGTGGCGGAGTTGTCGGGCGAGGCAAACAAATGGGGCATCCCGATCTGCACCAGCGCCACCAATCCCAGCGTCGCGGCGAACGACATCTGGAAGCTCGGATGCACCAGCGCCTCCGGCGCCATCGCCAGCACGATCATCGCCGCCACCGCCAGGGTGCGGAACGTCACCGCGCGGCGGTCGACCATGACCGCGATCAGCACCACCGCCGTCATGAAGAACGATCGCTGGGTCGCGACCTCGGCGCCGGACAGCAGCAGATAGAACAGCGCCGCGGCAAGCGCTGCGGCGGCCGACCATTTCTTGATCGGAAAGCTGACGGTCAGCCGCGGGATCAGCGCCAGCAGCGCGCGGACCGCGAAGAACACCACGCCGGCGACGACCGCCATGTGATAGCCGGATATCGACAGCACATGGCCGAGGCCGGAAATGAACATCGCGTCGTTGACGGGCGGCGAGATCGCGTCGCGGCGTCCG
The DNA here is from genome assembly GCA_963742695.1 of uncultured Alphaproteobacteria bacterium. Taxonomy (GTDB): domain Bacteria; phylum Pseudomonadota; class Alphaproteobacteria; order Rhizobiales; family Xanthobacteraceae; genus Bradyrhizobium. The sequence continues at coordinate 235,948 of CAVUNF010000009.1, read as the reverse complement.
GTCAACAAAGCGGTGGCGATGGCGCGCTTGTCGCCTTCGAGCTGGTTGCGAATTCGGCCGTCGATCGCATCGCGCAGTCCCTGCATGAACGCGGCATAGCGCAACGACAGGCCGCCGCCGACCGGCGGATCCACCGCCTTGATGGCGCCGGTGACGAAGCCGGAAGCGCCGATGCCCTGGCAAAATACATGTCGCGGCCGAAATCGTAGCTGCCCGGCCGCAACGGCGCGAGCGGCGGCTGCAGCCGCGCCTTCAATTCGACAAAGCTGCCGACCGCGGGCGCCGTGCCTTTGCGCACCGACAGCCGCACCCGCTCCAGTTTGATCTGGCCGCGCGCAGACTTCCATCGAGACGACGCGCAACACAAAACGGTCGGTGCGCTCGCGGATGTCGCGGGTCTCGACGAAACCGGTGATGGAGACCGAATACATCGGCCTTGCCAGCACGCCATGCGCGACCCGCGCGGTCTTCCAGGTCGCCACCGCAAAACCGGCGGCAACGGCGGCGATCATCACCGCGACGGGAAATATCTTCTGACGCCGCAGCAAGAACGCCGCCGCGCCAAACGCGATGGCGGCGACAGCGGCCACCGACAAAACCGGCTCATGATCGGCGGCGAAATAGAACGCGATGCCGCTACCGAATGCGACCGGCACCCACGGCAGCAACCGGCCGGCGCCGGCTTCGGCGCGAACCCAGGCCCGCAATTGCTCGACGAGAGCGGGCCATGCCGAAAATCCTGATGGCGCGATGCCACCGACCGCCGCCGCTTCCGCGGCGGCCAGGTTCCCGCAAAACCCTGCGTGCGGCCGGGAGCCCTGCCCCGCTCTGCCATCCGGATACACCTACAATCTCCCGGGCGCGCGCTTGCAATCCCAGGGAGAACAGGAAGCTACCGGAAGCGGCTTGTTGCCGGAAAGCGGAACGGATGCAGAATCCTTAACCTTTGCTAACGGCCGCTGCGCTAGGATTCCCGAATCATTCGGGACGCCCGGCCATGTCGCACAGGATCATGTTTTCCATCGTTGCCGCCTTCGTGCTCGCGGTGAGCACGATATCAGCTGTTGCCGCCGATCTTGCGACCCAGAGCCGGCTCGGCGCTGTATTTGCCGAGCCTGCTGTCGCGCCTCGTGTTGTTGTGGTGCGGCCGGTCCGCGAGGAGGCGCCGGTCATTCCCTACAATCTGCTGCCCAATCCGCCGTGGAATCGCGGCAACTATTATTACGGTTCGTCGTGGGACTTCTATTATCCCGGCCCCTATTACGGCGGTCCTTATGACACCGACGGGCCCCGCCTGCCCTATGTCTGTGGCTTTTTCGGCTATTGCTGAGAATTCGATCGCGCGCGGACGCTAGATCAGCGGCTCCATTGACGAAGCGTGGTGGCTGACAATCTTCCAGTCGAAGTCTTCCCGAATGATGACCCAGGTCATTTTCACCGACAGCCTGGTCGCGCCTTCATCGGCGACGAAGGATGCAATCGCCGCCATGTTGATCAGATTGGGGCCGGCTTGCCCGGTCCTGACTTCGGTAAACTCGGTGCTGCGCGAACGCCACTTCGGAAGCCCGCTGAAGTAGGCCGCAACCCCGTCCTGGCCGCGATACAGCGACGGGTTCGAGCCGAAGAAGAACGCGTTCCTTGAATAAAGCGATGCCAGTGCGGCAACGTCCATCGCCGTGAACCCGGCCGTCCATTTCCTGATGATGCCGGAAACGATGTCGTCGGTCGCGCTTTGCATCGGATACCTCGGTCAAAGAGAAAAATCGCCGTCAGGTCTTGGCCCCGACTTCCTTCGCAAAGGTGTCGCGCAAGCCGATCGTTCGGGTGAACACGGGACGGTCCGGCGTCGAATCCTTGTCGCGGACGAAATAGCCCTGCCGCTCGAACTGCATCACATCGGACGAATTGGTGGCCGCGATCGCCGGCTCGATCCGGGCCTCGCTTAAAACTTCCAGCGACTGCGGATTGAGATCGGCGACGAAATTGCCGGCGTCGGGATTTGGCTTTGCAAACAGCGGATTGTAGATGCGGATTTCCGCCGGCTGCGACTGCACCGCCGACAGCCAGTGCATGGTCGCCTTTACTTTGCGGCCGTCGGGCGCGTTGCCGCCCTTGGTCGCGGGATCATAGGTGCAGCGCAGTTCGACGACTTCGCCGGCCGCATCCTTGATCACCTCGGTGCATTTGATGAAATAGGCGTAGCGCAACCGCACCTCGGTGCCCGGCGACAACCGGAAGAATTTCTTCGGCGGGATCTCCATGAAGTCGTCCTGCTCGATATAGAGCTCGCGGCCGAACGCGATTTTTCGCGAGCCCGCCGAGGGATCATCGGGATGATTGACGGCTTCGAGTTCCTCGCTCTGGCCTTCCGGATAGTTCGTGATCACGACCTTCAGCGGACGCAGCACCGCCATCCGGCGCAGCGACGATTTGTTGAGCAGTTCGCGGATGCAGAATTCCAGCATGCCGACATCGACCACGCTGTTGGCTTTTGCGACCCCGATCCGCTTGACGAATTCCCGGACCGCCGCCGGCGGCACGCCGCGGCGTTTCAGCCCGGCGATGGTCGGCATCCGCGGATCGTCCCAGCCGGCGACATGGCCGCCGCGCACAAGTTCGGTCAGCACCCGCTTCGACAGCAGCGTGTAGGTCAGATTGAGCCGGGCGAATTCGTATTGGCGCGGTTTTGAGGGCACCGGCAGCTTGTCGAGCAGCCATTCATAGAGCGGCCGGTGGTCCTCGAACTCCAGCGTGCAGATCGAATGGGTGATGCCCTCGATCGCGTCGGACTGGCCGTGGGCGTAGTCGTAACTCGGATAGATCGACCAGGCATCGCCGGTGCGCGGATGGGTAGCGTGCAGGATGCGATAGAGCACGGGGTCGCGCAGGTTGATGTTGCCCGAAGACATGTCGATCTTCGCGCGCAGCACCCGTGCGCCGTTGGGAAACTCGCCGGCCTTCATGCGGCGGAACAGATCGAGGTTTTCCTCCACCGGTGCGGTCGCGGAACGGGCTGTTCTTGCCGGGCTCGGTCAGCGTGCCGCGCTTGACGCGGATTTCCTCCTGCGACTGGTCGTCGACATAGGCATGGCCGTCCCTGATCAGGCCTTCCGCCCAGCCGTAAAGCCGCTCGAAATAGTCAGAGGCATAATAGAGGTCGGTTCCCCAGTCGTAGCCGAGCCAGCGCACGTCGGCCTGAATCGAATCGATATATTCCTGCTCTTCCTTGGTGGGGTTGGTATCGTCGAAGCGCAGGTGGCAGCGCCCGGAGAACTCCTGTGCGATACCGAAATTGAGCGCGATCGACTTGGCGTGGCCGATGTGCAAATAGCCGTTCGGCTCCGGCGGGAAGCGCGTCACGATCTGCGCGTGCTTCCTGGAGTCGAGATCGGCCTGGACGATATCGCGAATGAAATCGCGGCCCGCCTCTGTCGCCACCGGTTCTGCTGTCATTGAGTGTTCCCGTTCGGATTCAGCGCACGTTCTGCCAAATCCGCAAGCTGCAAGGAAGGCTTTAGTTATGCTTCGTACCTGTTATATACCAGCGCGCCCGGCGCATCCCTTCTTTGCCAGCGACCCATTCCTGTCATGACCGATTCCGTCGTCACGCGCTTTGCCCCCTCGCCCACCGGCTTTCTCCATATCGGGGGCGGCCGCACCGCGCTGTTCAACTGGCTTTATGCGCGCAAGCACGGCGGCAAGATGCTGCTCCGGATCGAAGACACCGACCGGGAGCGCTCGACCGAGCCTGCAATCGCGGCGATCCTGGACGGGTTGAAATGGCTCGGGCTCGATTGGGACGGCGACGTCGTCTACCAGTTCAGCCGGGCCGCCCGTCACCGCGAAATTGCGGAGCAATTGCTCGCCGCCGGCAAGGCCTATCATTGCTATGCGACGCCGGAACAATTGACGGCGATGCGCGAGAAGGCCCGCGCCGAGGGCCGCACCCGCCTCTATGACGGGCTGTGGCGCGATCGCGATGCCTCGGAAGCGCCCGCCGGCATGAAGCCCACGATCAGGCTCAAGGCGCCCCAGACCGGCGAAACCGTGATCGAGGATCAGGTCCAGGGCCGCGTGGTCTGGCAGAACGAAAACCTCGATGACCTCGTGCTGCTGCGCGGCGACGGCAATCCGACCTACATGCTTGCCGTGGTGGTCGACGATCACGACATGGCCGTGACCCACATCATCCGCGGCGACGATCACCTGATCAACGCCGCGCGCCAGAAGCAGATCTACGATGCGCTGGGATGGGAGCTTCCGAGCATGTCCCACATTCCGCTGATCCACGGTCCGGACGGCTCGAAGCTGTCCAAGCGCCATGGCGCGCTGGGCGTGGATGCCTACCGCTCGCTCGGATATCTGCCGGCGGCGCTACGCAATTACCTGGTCAGGCTGGGCTGGAGCCACGGCGACCAGGAGATCTTCTCGACCGAGGAAATGATCGCGGCCTTCGACCTGTCGGGCGTCGGCCGCTCCGCCGCGCGCTTCGATTTCGCCAAGCTGGAAAACCTCAACGGCCACTATATCCGCCATGCCGACGATCAATCCCTCGTGACCATGTTCGAAGACGTGCTGGCCTATATCCCCGACGGCGCCGACCTCAGGGCCAAGCTCAACGACACCACGCGCGCGCAGTTGCTGCAGGCGATGCCCAACCTCAAGGAGCGCGCCAAGACGCTGATCGAGCTGATCGACAGTTCCTACTTCATCTTCGCCGACCGGCCGCTCGAGATCGAGCCGAAGGCGGCGGCGCTGCTGACGCCGGAAAACCGCGCGCTGATCGGCAGGCTTCGGCTGGCGCTGGAGGCTGTCACGTCGTGGAGCGCGGAAACCACCGAAGCCGCCATGCGCGCATTCGCAGACAGCAACAACCTCAAGCTTGGCGCCGTCGCCCAGCCGCTCCGGGTGGCGCTGACCGGCCGCACCACCTCGCCTGGAATCTTCGACGTGCTGGCGGTGCTGGGACGCGAGGAATGCCTGGCGCGGCTTGCGGATCAGGCCTCCGCATAAGGTGGTATTGCCGGCCCGGCGGCCGATCTTGCAGTGCACACGGCAATACGATACCCATTTGACCGGTACCTTCAGACCATCCGGCCCGCCTCGCCATCTGCTGGATGGCGCAAGGGTAAGCCCGGCTTTCGCAACGATCTCATCGGGGACTTCACGATGGACGCAACCTCCAAAAAACGCAACGCTGACGGTCGGCAACAAGACCTACGATTTCCCGATTCTGAGCGGCACCGTTGGGCCCGATGTGATCGACATCGCCAAGCTCTACGCCCAGGCCGGAATGTTCACCTACGATCCCGGCTTCACCTCCACCGGCAGCTGCCAGTCCAAGATCACCTATATCGATGGCGACGCCGGCATCCTGGAATATCGCGGCTATCCGATCGAGCAACTGGCGGAAAAAGGCGACTTCCTCGAAACCTGCTACCTGCTGCTTTACGGCGAACTGCCGACCAAGGCGCAAAAGGCCGATTTCGACAGCCGCGTGATCCATCACACCATGGTCCACGAGCAGATGGCCCGGTTCTTCCAGGGCTTCCGCCGCGATGCCCATCCGATGGCGATCATGGTGGCGGCGGTCGGCGCGCTGGCCGCGTTCTATCACGACTCCACCGACATCAACGATCCGCGCAGCGCATGATCGCGTCGATGCGGATGATCGCCAAAGTCCCGACGCTGGCCGCGATGGCGTTCAAGTACACCATCGGCCAGCCCTTCATGTATCCGAAGAATTCGCTGAGCTTCGCCGAGAATTTCCTGCACATGTGCTTCGCGGTGCCGTGCGAGGAGTACAAGATCAATCCGGTTCTGGCCGACGCGCTCGACAAGATCTTCATCCTGCACGCCGACCACGAGCAGAACGCCTCGACCTCGACGGTGAGGATCGCCGGCTCCTCCGGCGCCAATCCGTTTGCCTGCATCGCCGCCGGCATCGCCTGCCTGTGGGGCCCGGCCCATGGCGGCGCCAACGAAGCCGCACTGGCGATGCTCGCCGATATCGGCACGGTCGACAAAATTCCCGATTTCATCAAGCGCGTGAAGGACAAGAACAGCGAAGTCCGCCTGATGGGCTTCGGGCATCGGGTCTACAAGAACTACGATCCGCGCGCCAAGATCATGCAGAAGATGTGTCACGCGGTGCTGGCGGAAACCGGCCACGGCGACGATCCGATGCTCAAGGTCGCGCTGGAGCTGGAAAAGATCGCGCTCAGCGATCCCTATTTCATCGACCGCAAGCTCTATCCGAACGTCGATTTCTATTCGGGCATCACGCTGAAGGCGATGGGTTTCCCGACCTCGATGTTCACCGTGCTGTTCGCGGTCGCCCGCACCGTCGGCTGGATCAGCCAGTGGAGCGAGATGATCGAGGATCCGCAGCAGAAGATCGGCCGGCCGCGCCAGCTCTATACCGGCGTCGACGCGCCGCGACTACGTCGATATCGGCAAGCGCAAGTAACACCCACGATCGTAGCGGAGGGCATGGCGCGAAGAGCGCCCTTGCCCACCCCGCCGTCGCATCCTGAGCCGCGCCTTGCGCAAGGTCGCCAGCACGATATCGGCGGCCCGCACGCTCGGCGGCTGATCGCCGGTCGACATGATCGTGTCGATCTTGGCAAAGGCCTCGAGCTGCCGCCGCCGCAGCGGCGTGTCGCCGAGGACGTCGCGCAGCGCCGGCAGCAGCTTTTCCGACGTGCAGTCCTGCTGGATGAATTCCGGCACGACATTCTCGCCGATCACCAGATTGGCCAGGATGACCGAGTTCGACTGGATCATGCGCCGCATGATCCAGGCCTCGACCGCGCCGGCCCTGTAGGCCGCGACCATCGGCACGCCCGGCGAGCGCCAGTTCCAGCGTCACGGTGCCCGACTTGGCGAGCGCAGCATGGGCGATCCGAAACGCCGCCCGCTTTTCCTGCTCGCCGATCACGATCCGCGGCTGCGACCGGCCAGCGCTTCACGCCCTCCCGGACCGCCTCCAGCAAATGCGGCATGGTCGGCAGGATCAGGTCAAACGACACGCCCTCCGCCGCGCAGCCGGCCCAGCGTGTCGCCGAATGCCGCCATGTGATGCCTGATCTCGCTGCGGCGGCTTCCCGGCAGCACCAGCAGAACCGGCGGCGCCTGGTCCCTGCGCGCTTGCTCGTCGCGATTGGGCCGCAGCGTGTCGAGCTGCTCGATCAGGGGATGACCGACATAGCTGCATGGCGGGCCGTGCAGCCTGCGATATGCCTCCGGCTCGAACGGCAGCAGTGCCAGCACATGATCGACATAGCGACGCATCGCGCGCGCCCGGCCCGGACCGCCACGCCCACACCGAGGGCGAGACGTAGTCGACGATCGGGATCGAGGGATCGCGGGCGCGGACGCGCCGCGCCACCCGATGGGTAAAGTCGGGACTGTCGATGATGACGAGAATGTCGGGCGCGGCTTGCGTCACCGCGTCGGCGGTTTGCCGGATTCGCCGCAGGATCATCGGCAACTGCTTCACGACCGCGGCCAGGCCCATGATCGACAGCTCTTCGATCGGAAACAGCGAGGTCAGGCCTTCGCGCGCCATCGACTGGCCGCCGACGCCCTCGAAGCGAACGGCGCCGCCGAGCCGCTGGCGCAACACCTTCATCAGGCTGGCGCCAAGCCGGTCGCCGGATTCCTCGGTCGCGATCAGAAATATTTTTCGCGCGACGTCGGCGGTTGCTCGCGCCGGCATCACGCGGGCAATCCGGTCACGAACAGGCCCGCCGCGTCCGCCGCCTCGATCATGGCCTGCGGATCGACGACGATGGTATTGCCGGCGACGACAGCAATCCCGGCAAGCCCGGCCTTGACCGCGCCCTCGACGGTGCGCGGCCCGATGGTCGGAAGATCGAAACGCAAATCCTGTCCGCTCTTCGGCGCCTTCACCAGCACGCCCCGCGGCGCCTTGGCGCGAATGCGGCCCTGTTGCGCGCAGCCGCGCGACGCGCGCCAGCAGGCCGTCGGTACCTTCGATGTCTTCCACCGCGACCACGTGGCCGTCGATCACGATCGCCGCCTGACCGATATCGAACGGGCTCAGCGCCCGCAGCACGTCACGGCCCCTGGCGATGTCGGCGGCGACGTTTTGCATCCGGCGCGGTCGCGGGTGAGGCATCCCTCCGGCATCAGCAGATCCGGCGCGACATCCTTGATTCCGACCATCCGAAAACCGTCCTGTTCCAGGATGCGGCCGATGCCGGACAGCAGATGATCGTCTCCGCCCCGGAATGCCGCCCACAGCCGGCCGAGCACGCGCAGCGTACCCCAGTCCAGCCGGATCTCCGACAGCGCCGGCCGCACCAGCGTGCCGATGAAAACCAGATCGCGGCAGTTCTCGCTGCGAAACAGTTTTACCGCCCGGCCGATCTGACCGACCGAAATCCAGTGATGGCGAAAGCGTTCGACGGCACTGCGGATCGCAGGCGCCCTTCAACGCAAACACAACGGGACTGATGCCGCGCGCGATCAGGGAATCCGCGACCGCGAACGGCATGACGCCGCCGGCCGCAATCAGGCCGACCGGCGATGAAATCTGCAAGGCCGCTGCCGTCATGGCTCACCCCGGAGCATCTTCCGGCAAGTGGAACCCGGTTTACCGCGCGCATCAAGGCCTGTTGCCGGTTCTGGCCGGCAGACACAGTTCGCGATGTTTTCCGGCATCGATGAAGGTCAGGATTTCCGCGATCGCCGGATCGGTCATCGGCCAGCTGCTGCACCTCGTTCAGCCGATCGGCGAACACGCCGGGGCCATGAAACAGCTTTTGGTAGAACGACCGTACCGTCAGCGAGCCGCTCGCGGCGTGAACTTGCGGCGCTTCATGCCGATGATGTTGAGGCCGTCGAGGCTGGCGTACTGGCCGCTGACAAGGCCGAACGGAATCACGTCGCTGCGCACGCCGCAGACGCCGCCGATCATCACCTGCGAGCCGATCGCGGCCGAATTGATGCACCGCCGACAGGCCGCCGATGAACACGAAATCGCCGATCTCGCAATGGCCGCCAAGCGTCGCCGAGGTGGCAAAGATCACGTCGTTGCCGACGGTGCAGTCGTGACCGACATGGCTGCAATTCATGAAGTAACCGCGGTCGCCCACGCGGGTAATGCCGCCGCCGGCCGACGGTTCCGGCATTCATGGTCGACTGCTCCCGGATGGTGCAGCCCTGACCGATCTCGAGCCGGGTCAGTTCGCCGCGATAGGCTCAGGGATTGCGGCGGCGTGCCGAGCGAGACGAAGGGATAGATCGTGCAGCCGTCGCCGATCGTGGTCTGCGCGGTGACGTGGACATGCGCGATCAGCTTGCAATTGGCGCCGATCACGACATGGGGGCCGACGATGCAATAGGGGCCGATCGAGGTGCCCTCGCCGATCACGGCGCCATCCTCAATCCGCGCGGTAGGATCGATCATGCTCATCGATGGTCCGTACAGTCAATCGTGGGTGAATGCGTGGTTTTCCGGTGGTTAGCGCGACGTACGGACTGTCCAGTGACGTATGGTTTCGCTGTGTTCGTCACGCCGGATCAATCAGGCGGCAGTCCGCGATCGCCGGTCAGTCGGTCAGCATCGCGCCGACGTCGGCTTCGGCGACGTGCTGCCGTTGACCTTGGCATCGCCGTGAAACCACCACATGGTCTTGCGGCGGCCGATGCTGCGCATGTGATATTCGATGGTATCGCCGGGCATCACCGGCTTGCGGAATTTGCACTTGTCGATGGTGAGAAAATAAACCGCGCGCGGCTTCTCGGTGCCTTCGACCGACTTGATGCCGATCACGCCGGCGGTCTGCGCCATGGCTTCGATCATCATCACGCCCGGATAGACCGGCCGATCCGGAAAATGCCCGAGAAACGGCGGCTCGTTGAAGGTGACGTTCTTGATGCCGATGCCGCTGTAATCGGCCCGGATATTGATCACCCGGTCGATCAGCAACATCGGATAGCGGTGCGGAAGTGTCTTGAGGATCTCATTGATATCCACGAGCTGCGAACTTGACCGCTGACTCCTCCATCACTCCCGCCCCTCGCCCTTCGGACCGGCTTGCGCTATCGCGCACCAGGCGCTCCAGCGCAACGATCTCCCGGAACCACTGTTTGGTCGGCTTTGCAAAGAAGCCACCCCAGCGCGCCGTTGGCCGGGATGTCGTCCTTGACCGCCACTCATCGCCGTGACCTGCGCCCCGTCGCCGATCGTGAGGTGGTTGTTGATTCCCACCTTGGCGCCCAGCGCAACATTGTCGCCAATCGTCAGGCTGCCCGCGAGCCCGATCTGGGCGGCCAGCAGACAATGCCTGCCGATCGTCACATTGTGGCCGATCTGGACCTGATTGTCGATTTTGGTGCCCTCGCCGATCACGGTGTCGCGCAGGCTGCCGCGATCGATGGTGGTTCCGGCGCCGATCTCGACGTCGTTCTGGATCAGGACGCGGCCGGTTTGCGGAACCTTCAGATGCCCATCCGGGCCAAAGAACACGAAGCCATAGCCATCCTGGCCGATGCTGCAGCCGGGATGGATCAGCACGTTGTTGCCGATCAGGGCAAATTGAATCGCCGTGTGCGCGCCGACATTGCAGTCCCGGCCGATCCTGACATTGGCGCCGATCACGGCAGCCGAGCCGATCACCGTACCGGCGCCGATTTCGACGTTGGGGCCGATCACGGCCAGGGGATCGACGATCACGCCATCCTCCAGATGCGCCGAAGGATCGATGACGGCGGACGGCGCGATGCCGGCATTGCCGAACCAGGATTGCGGGCGCAGCGCATCGCCGTGCAGCTCGCGCGCAATCTTCACGAACTCGCGGAACGGCTGCGCCGCGCGCAAAACCGCAACATGGGCGGGAACGCTGGCCTCGAAACGCGCGCTGACCAGGCAAGCCCCCGCCTTGGTCGAAGCAAGCTGATCGGCATATTTCAGATTGTCGAAAAACGTCAGATGCATCGGGCCGGCTTCGTCCAGCGAAGCCAGTCCCCTGACCTGCTGGCCGCCCCGCGACGGATCGACCAAATGCGCCTTGGTCAACGCGGCGATATCGGCCAGCGTCGACGGCGGCGGTTGCTCGAAAAATGTCGGCTGCGCCATTCCACCCGTCGCGGTCCGGCCGGTGATCGAACCAGAGCCCGTTCCGATCGATCAAAACCGAACTCTGTGCTCTGTTTTGACGCGTTTTCATCATGCGATCCAGTACCCCGTTCGCTCGAAAACGCCTTTAGAACGATGTCCCGCCGCCAAACTTGAATTGCTGCACGCGGTCGTTCGCGCCCTTGGTGAGCGGGATCGCGTAATCGAAGCGCAGCGGTCCGAACGGCGACGCCCAGATCAGGCCGACACCCACCGAAGAGCGGATGACATTGGCGTCGTCATACACCAATCCCGTGCAGGTTCCGATCGGTCGGATTGCCGTCGCTGACGCAATACAGCCCGGCTGCGTTGACTTCGCCGGTCTGGGCCCACGACGTCGGTCCCTTGTAGTCCCAGAGTCCGACCGGCATCGGCATAAACCGCGCCCTTGAGTCCGACTTCCTTCGGCAGGAACCAGAACGGCATCTGCAATTCACACGACGCGCCCCAATATTTGGTGCCGCCGAGCGCATCCCGGGTGCCAAGCGGGTTGAGGTCGCGCGGACCGATACCGTTCGGCGCAAAGCCGCGGACCAGGTTCGGGCCCATCTGGAAGTGATCGAGCATCCGCAGCCCGTTGTTGCCGATCTCGTTCAGCATGCCGCCCTGGAGGTGGACGATACCGACAATGTCGGCAACCAGCGGCGAGTAGTACTTCACGTCGATCGCGGACTTCAGGAAGGTGACGTCGCCGCCGACGCCGGCGAAGTCCTGCTTGAAATCGATCAGCAGACCGTCGGTCGGGTTCTTGTTGTTGTCCAGCGTGTTGTAATTGAGCGAGTAACCCACCATCGACGACAGTGCCTTGCCGTTTTGCAGTTCGCTGGCGGACCGGCAACGACACTTCGCCATCGCTGTAGCACCAAAGCCCCGTTCCCGAAGTGTCCGTCGCCGGGGCCGGAAGCCACCAGCTCCGCCTACCGAGTTCACGAACGCGGGCGTCGGATTGAAGGCGAGCAGCGAGTTTGACGGGTTGTTGTTACAATTGGCGAGGTTCGAGGGCAGCTCGATTTTCTGCTGGTAGATCGAATACCGCAATTGCAGGGAGAGATCTTCGCGCAGCGTGAAGCCGAGCCTCGGACTGAAGCCGATCGTCGAGGTACCGTACGAAATATAGTTGTTGGCAAGCTGCTGGCGCTGGAAGAAGTCGAGACCGAGCGCGACGCGATAGTCCAGCAGATAAGGTTCGACGAATGACAGCGAGTAACCGCGGGCATACTGGCCGTAGGTCACCGATGCCTTCGCAAACAGGCCGCGGCCGAGGAAGTTACGCTCGGAGACGCTGACTTCGGCAAGTGCGCCGTCGGTGGTCGAATAGCCGCCCGACACCGAGAAGTCGCCGGTGGATTTCTCTTCGAGATCGACAATGAGGATAATGCGATCGCTGGACGATCCGGGCTCGGTGGTGATCTTCACGCTCTTGAAGAAATCGAGGTTCTTCAAGCGGCGCTCGGCGCGATCGACCAGCGCGCGGTTGTAGGCGTCGCCCTCGGAAAGATCGAATTCGCGGCGAATCACGTAGTCCCGGGTGCGGGTATTGCCGCGGACGTTGATGCGCTCGATATAGGTCCGCGGACCTTCGTCGATGGAGAAGGTGATGGAGACGGTGTGCGCCTCGAAATTGCGATCGCCGCGCGGACGCACGATCGCAAACGCGTAGCCGCGCCGCGACGCCTCGATCTGCATTTCCTCGACGGATTTTTCCAGCGCTTCGGCGTTGTAGAGCGATCCGACATGGACGCGTGAGAAGCTGCGGAGCGCGTTGGGGTCGAGCGTGCCGATGCTCGAGCGGAAGTCGACCGATGCCACCCGGTATTGCTGGCCCTCTTCGATCTTGAAGGTGACGAGGAAGCCCTTGCGCTCCGGATCGTATTCGGTCAGCGCGGCGATCACCTGGACGTCGGCAAAACCGTTCTTCAAGTAATAGCGGCGGAGCAGATCGCGGTCGGCTTCGACCCGGTCGGGATCGTAGACGTCGTTGCCGCCGAGGAAGCTCAGCAGGTTCGATTCGCGCGTCTTGATCACGTCCCTCAGGCGATAACCCGAATAGAAGGAAGTTGCCGACGAATTCGATCGACTTGACGCCGGTCTTCTGACCTTCGGTGACGGTAAAGATCAGGTCGACCCGGTTGTTGGGTTGCTCGATGATTTCCGGAACCACGCGCACGTCATAGCGGCCGGAGCGGCGATAGATTTCGGCGATTCGCTGGGCGTCGGACTGCACCATCGGGCGCGAGAACGTGCCGCGGGGCTTGGATTGGATTTCCCCCGGAATCTGCTCGTCCTTGATCTTCTTGTTGCCCTCGAAGGCGATGCGGCCGATCACCGCGTTTTCGACCACGGTCACCACCAGCCGGCCACCGGCCTGGTTGATCCTGACGTCCTGGAACAGGCCGGTCTCGATCAGCGCCTTCAGGCCATCATCGATACGTCCCTGATCGAGCCGGCCACCGGGGCCGGGCTTGAAATAGGAGCGGATGGTCTCGACTTCGACCCGCCGGTTACCTTCGACAACGATCGAGGAAGCGGTCTGGGCGACGACGGGCGACGACACAAGCATAGCGGCCAACACGCCGGCGACCGGCATGGCGAACATGATCAGGGCGGCCAACAGGCCTCCCCGCACTCGCATTCCAACATTCATCCGCAACGCGCCCTTGTCATTCCAGCGCCGGCCCGCACCCCTACGAACCGACAGATTCCCATTTGTTGCTTCGCTTGTAGCCAATTTTGCCGGGGCGGCAAACGTCCTATTGCAGTGCAATTTCATTTTCATTCCAAGACGTTGCCTATCGGCCACGCCACTCAAATAAGGCATCACGATCGCGCCAGATGCAGGATGTCGTTATAGGTCGCAAACACCATCAGCATCAGCACCAGACCCAGCCCTATCCGGAAGCCCATCTCCATCGCCCGGTCCGACAGCGGACGTCCGCGCACCGCCTCGATCGCATAGAACAAAAGATGACCGCCATCGAGCAGCGGAACCGGAAACAGGTTCAGCAGCCCGATCGAGATCGACAGGACGGCGGCCAGATGCACCAGCGCGGCAAGACCGATGGTGGCGACCTGCCCCGAGATCTGGGCGATTCGGATCGGACCGCCGACCTGGTCGGCGGCTTCGCGCCCGGTGAAAATGCCGCCGATATAGGCCAGCGTCCGCTCCACCACGAACCAGGTTTCCTTGACCCCAAGCACGAGTGCGGTCGCCGGGATCTACCTTTTCGGTGGTGACATCGCCGGGCGAAGTCGCGCGGGTGATGCCGAGCACGCCGAGCCGGTGCACATTGCCGAACGAATCCTTGATTTCGCGAAGTTCCGGCGTGCCGCGCAATTGCAGCGTCGAAGCGTTGCGTTCGATGGTGAACGACCAGTTGCTCGCCGGCGCGAATGCCGACCGTGCGCTGCATCTCGGAGAAGCTTCCGATCCGCTTGCCATCGATGGCGGTCACGACGTCGCCGGCCTGGAAGCCGGCCCGTTCCGCAGCACTGCCGGCCTCGACCTTGTCGACGCGCGCGGTGGTGCTGGGCTTGCCGAAGAAAGTGAACAGGCAGGTGAAGATCACGATCGCGAGCAGGAAGTTGGCGATCGGGCCGGCCGCCACGATCGCCGCGCGCGGTCCAACCTTCTTGTGATGAAAACTGCCCGCGCGCTCTTCCGCGGACATCTTGGAGAGCGTCTCGGACGACGGCGTGGAGGCTTCGCTCTCGTCGCCGAAGAACTTCACATAGCCGCCGAGCGGGATCGCTGAAATCTTCCAGCGGGTGCCGTGGCGGTCGTTGAAACCGGCGAGTTCCGGTCCGAAGCCGAGCGAGAATGTTAACACCTTCACGCCGGCCCAGCGCGCAACCAGGAAGTGGCCGAGCTCATGGAAGAAAACGACGATGGTCAGCACGAACA
Source organism: uncultured Alphaproteobacteria bacterium (assembly GCA_963742695.1). Lineage (GTDB taxonomy): Bacteria > Pseudomonadota > Alphaproteobacteria > Rhizobiales > Xanthobacteraceae > Bradyrhizobium. The sequence goes on along the minus strand of CAVUNF010000009.1, from coordinate 220,901 downwards.
GGAAGGGGATGATGTAACCGATGAGCCCATGGCTCAACGTATTGAAACTGTTTAGAAAAAAGTCGAACATCCAATTCCCCTCAACCAGGGCCGTGAGCCCTGTCCCCAACCCTCTAGGATGCCTTTAAGGCAATTTGAGGCAAGAGGGTGGCAGCTTTATTTCGCGCGTTATGGTCAACGGCGATGGCATCGTCGGCGGAGGTCAGGGGCGCCAGATTGCCGGAGCGGACCCAGTCGTTCATCGTCGCCTCGACCAGCCGGGCAATCGCGCCAAATCTGATCTTGCCGGCGATGAAAGCGGCGACCGCCACCTCGTTGGCGGCGTTGTACACCGTGGTCGCGCCGCGGCCGGTCCGCAGTGCGTCATAGGCGAGCCGCAGCGCCGGGAACCGGTCGAAATCGGGCGCCTCGAAGGTCAGCGATCCGATCTTGGCGAGATCCAGTTTCGCCGACGGCCCGACGATACGATCCGGCCATCCCAGGCAATGCGCGATCGGTATCCGCATGTCCGGCGCGCCAAGTTGCGCCACCACCGAACGATCCGAAAACTCCACCATGCCGTGAACGATCGACTGCGGATGCACCAGCACGTCGATCTCATCCGGCGTCAGCGCAAACAGATAGGAGGCTTCGATGACCTCGAGCCCCTTGTTCATCATCGATGCGGAATTGATGGTGATCTTCTGTCCCATGCTCCAGTTCGGGTGTTTCAGCGCCTGTGCCAGCGTCGCCTGCTCGATATCGGCGACCGCCCAGGTGCGAAACGGCCCGCCCGATGCGGTGATGATGACGCGGACCAGTTCTTCCCGGTTTCCCGAGCCCAGCGCCTGAAACAGCGCATTATGTTCGGAATTGGCCGGCAGGATGCAGGCCCCCGCCTTCGCCGCGCGCTGCATGAAGAAATCGCCGGCGCAGACCAGGCATTCCTTGTTCGCCAGTGCGACGGTCGCGCCGCGATCCACCGCCGCGAGCGCAGGTTTCAATCCGGCAGCGCCGCTGACGGCGGCCATCACCCAGTCCGCCGGGCGTGCCGCCGCCTCGATGATGGCGCTTTCGCCGGCGCCGCATGCGATGCCGGTACCGGCCAATGCGTCTTTGAGTTCCTGCAGCCGATCGGGGTCGGCAATCGCGGCAAACCGCGCGCCGAACTCCTTTGCCAGCTTGGCCAGCCCATCGACATTGGTGTTCGCGGTCAGTGCCTCGACCTGGTAGCGCTCGCGCGCGCCCCGCAGCAGATCCATGGTGCTGTCGCCGATCGAACCGGTGGCACCGAGGACGGTCACCGTACGAACGGTCGATGCCGCAGCCTTGTTGTTACGCAATGGAACCGCGCTCATGAATTCACCAAACCATAAGACCGCGGCCGGCGCCATCCACGCCCCCCCGCAAGATGCCGAAAATCGCCGCCAGCACGACCGCGGCGACGAATCCGTCGAGCCGGTCCAGTAACCCGCCGTGCCCGGGAATTATGTGACTTGAGTCCTTGACGCCGAAGCGCCGTTTCACCGCGGACTCAAAGAGATCGCCGAGCTGCGAAGCAACCGAGAGAACCGCCGCCAACAGCAGCAGCGGACCCGTTTTGCCCAAACCCAACGCCGCAAAGCCGGCGGCGACCGCGAGGCTTGCGATAAAGCCGCCGACGGCGCCCGCCCAGGTCTTTTTGGGGCTGACCCGCGGCCAGAGCTTTGGTCCGCCGATGCCGCGGCCGGCGAAATAGCCGCCGATATCGGTCACCCACACCACCAGCAGGATCAGCATCAGCGCCGCGAAGCCCTCAGACCCGATCGAGGCGCACCAGCACCGATGCAAGCTCCGCGGCGGCGGCATAGACGAAACCCGTCGCGGTCCAGTTGCGCTGTTGCGGCGAGAGCAACGCGACGCCGGCAAAACCCAAGGCCAGCGTCAGCAGCGCTGCATCGATCCGCCCGGCTCCAAGACAAACTCCGGCAATCGGCAAGCGCCGCGACGCCGACGCCGACCACGCGCATTTGCCGCGCGGCGCCCACGATCGAAAGCCATTCGACATAAAGGCCGATCGCCGCCAGCGTCACCAAGGCGGTCCACAGCCAGCCACCGGCATAGGCGATCGCAATCGCTGCCGGCGCCAGCACCGCCGCGGCCAACACCCGCATCAAGAGATTGCGCGAACCTTGCTCGGCAACAGCCGCCGGCGCGGCCTCGTGCTCGGTCACGATCCGGTTTTCGCGGCCAGGCCGCCGAACCGGCGTTCCCGCCTGGCGTATTCGGCGATCGCGCCCTCGAGCGCTGCCTTGTCGAAATCCGGCCAGTGGATCGGCACGAACACGAGTTCGCTATAGGCCGCCTGCCACATCAGGAAATTCGACAGCCGCTGCTCGCCGCTGGTGCGGATGATCAGATCGGGATCGGGAATCTCGGGCGCATCGAGATACTGACCGAGCGCATCGGCATCGATCGAAGCCGGATCACGCTTTCCTTCCGCGACTTCGCGCGCAAGCCGCTGCGCCGCATTGGCAATTTCCTGGCGCGAGCCGTAGTTGAACGCCACCACGAGATTGAGCCTGGTGTTGTCCCGCGTCAGGTCTTCGGCCTCTTTCAGCAGCACGCAGATATCCGGTTCCAGTCCGTCGCGCTCGCCGATCACCCGCACCCGCACGCCGTCGCGATGCAGCGTCGCCAGATCGTTGCGGATGAAGCGCCGCAGCAAGCCGAACAGGTCGCCGATTTCGGTCGCCGGACGCGACCAGTTTTCCGAGCTGAAGGAGAATATCGTCAGGTACTGAATGCCGAGTTCGCCGGCGGCGCGAACGACGCGGCGCAACGCATCGACGCCACGGCGATGACCTTCGGCGCGCGGCAAGCCGCGGGCCGCCGCCCAGCGCCCGTTGCCGTCCATGATGATCGCCACATGCAAGGGAGGGCCGGCAGGATCCGGTGCTTCGGTTGCGGGGGCGGCGGCGTTCGACATCGATCAATCCTTAGGCGCTAGACGGTCAGGATTTCCTTTTCCTTGGCCGCGAGCAACTGGTCGATTTCCGAAATCACGGCGTCGGTGGCCTTCTGCACATCATTGGCCAGCCGCTCCTGATCGTCCTCGGAAATCTCGTGATTCTTCTCGAGTTTCTTGACCGTATCGAGACCATCGCGGCGGACGTGCCGCACCGCGACCTTGGCCGCTTCGGCGTATTTATGCGCGACCTTGACCAGTTCCTTGCGGCGATCTTCGTTGAGCTCGGGAATTCGCAGGCGAAGCACCTGCCCTTCGGTCGCCGGACTCAAACCGAGATTGGAATCGACGATCGCCTTCTCCACCGCCTTGACCATCGACTTGTCCCATACCTGGACAGACAGCAGGCGCGGCTCGGGCACGCTGATGGTCGCGAGCTGGTTGAGCGGCATATGGGTGCCGTAGGCGTCAACCTGCACCGGTTCCAGCATCGAGGCCGCAGCGCGGCCGGTTCGCAAGCCGCCCAGTTCATGCTTGAGCGACTGGGTGGCGCCCTGCATGCGGCGCTTCAATTCGTTGATGTCGAAATTACCCGTAGGCATAACGCTCTCCCCTCCTGAAACTGTTCGTCGAGGCCGCCAATTTCCGCGCATCACAGACGTCGCGAAATTGTCAGCCGCCAACGATGGTGCCGTGGCCGGTGCCGCGCAGGATCGCACCAATCGAACCCGGCTCGGCGATCGAGAATACGATGATAGGCAGCGACGTCTCCCGGGCAAGCGCGAATGCGGTCGCATCCATCACCTTGTAGCCGCCTTCGATCGCCTGTGAATGCGTCAGACGGTCAAATCGTTTCGCTGTCGGGTCTTTTTTGGGATCCGCGCTGTAGACGCCGTCGACATTGGTGGCCTTCAGCACGGCCTGCGCGCCGATTTCGGCCGCCCGCAACACCGCTGTTGTGTCGGTGGTGAAGAACGGATTGCCGGTTCCGCCGCCGAGCAGCACGATCCGGCCCTCGGCGAGATATTTGTGCGCCGTGCCGCGGGTGAACAACTCGCAGATTTGCGGCATGACGAACGCCGAAAGCGCGCGCGCCGGCGTTCCTCGCCGCTCGATCGCGGCCTCCAGCGCCAGGCAGTTCATCACGGTCGCCAGCATGCCCATGGTGTCGCCGGTCGGGCGCGAGACGCCGCGCGACGACACTTCGACGCCGCGGACCATGTTTCCGCCGCCGACCACGACCGCGATCTCGACGCCGAGTTGCTTGGCCGCGATCAGGTCGCCGGCGATCCGGTCGATGGTCGGCTGATCCATGCCGAACGATTGCGCGCCGGCAAAATATTCGCCCGAAAGCTTGACCACCACCCGACGATAGACCGGCTCAGCCATGATGCGATCGCTTTCCTTCGCCCCGCCCGGCAGCTCCGGCCAAAGCGCCGGAAGGACCGTCCCGGCGGTTACTTCTGGCCGCTGACCGCCGCGACCTCGGCCGCGAAATCGGACGTCTGTTTCTCGATTCCCTCGCCGAGAGCATAGCGCACAAATCCGGTCACCTTGACCGCTCCGCCCACCTTACCCTCAGCTTCTTTGAGCACCTGCGCGATCGACTTGCCGCTGTGCTCGCCATGGACCGAGGCCTGCTCGAGCAGGCAGACTTCCTTGTAATAGGTCTTCAGGCCGGACTCGACGATCTTTTCGATCACGTTCGCGGGCTTGCCCTGCTGGCGGTATTTGTCGGCCAGCACGTCCTTTTCGCGGGTCACGGCGGCGGGATCCAGACCCGCCGGATCCAGCGCCTGCGGGTTGGCGGCAGCCACATGCATGGCGATCTGCTTGCCCAGGGTGGCGAGTTCGTCGGTCTTGCCGGCGGATTCGAGCGCCACGATCACGCCCATCTTGCCGGCGCCTTCGATGACGGCGTTATGTACGTAGCTCGACACAACGCCCTGGCCGACCTCGAGTGAGGCGGCGCGGCGCAGCGTCATGTTCTCGCCGATGGTGGCGATGGCGTCCTGGATTGCGCGCTCCACGGTGACGTCGCCGACCGGTGCCGCATTGATCTTCTCGAGGTCGGCGCCGACCTTGAGCGCGACCTGCGCGATCATCTTGACCAGTCCCTGGAACTGGCCGTTGCGCGCGACAAAGTCGGTCTCGGAATTGACCTCGACGACGACGCCCTTGGTGCCGGCGGTCAGCGCGCCGATCAGCCCTTCCGCCGCGACGCGGCCGGATTTCTTCGCGGCCTTCGAGAGGCCCTTCTTGCGCAGCCAGTCGATCGCCGCCTGCATGTCGCCGTCGTTCTCGGAGAGCGCCTGCTTGCAGTCCATCATGCCCACGCCGGTGGTCTCGCGCAGGTCCTTGACCATCGCCGCTGTGATCGTTGCCATCGTTGCACGTCCTTTGCCTGTCAGAGCGGTCGCGGCGCGGCCTTGGCCTCGCCGTCGTCCGCCACCAGGATTATCTAGATAGGAAGTTGGTGGCCGGAATGCTCCGGCCAGCGCGTTCGCGTTATTCCGCTTCTGCGGTCATCGCCTTGGCCTGGGCCACCCAGCCATCGGCCCGGCTCGGAAGTCCGACCTCTTCGCCGATCTTGTGGGCGGTGTCGTGATCGAGTTCGGCCAGCTGCCAGTAATGGAAGATGCCGAGATCGTTGAACTTCTTCTCGATCGTGCCGGATACGCCGGTGAGCTTCTTCAGATCGTCGGCAGCGCCCCGCGGACCGGCCAGGCCCTGGAAGCCGACGGGCTGCGGCGCCACCGGGATTTCCTCGCGGACCGGATGGGCCTGCGCACCGATATCGATGCCCGAATCGCCCTGCGCGCGGGAAATGCCGTCGATCACGGCGCGCGCGATCAGATCGCAGTACAGCGTGATGGCACGGCCGGCGTCGTCATTGCCCGGCACCACATAGGTGATGCCCTTGGGGTCCGAATTGGTATCGACGATCGCAGCGACGGGAATGTTGAGCCGCTGGGCTTCCTGGATCGCGATGTCTTCCTTGTTGGTGTCGATCACGAAGATCAGGTCCGGCAGGCCGCCCATGTCCTTGATGCCGCCCAGCGAACGATCGAGCTTGTCGCGCTCGCGCTGCAGCGTCAGCCGCTCCTTCTTGGTGTAGGCGTTGGCATCGCCGGAATTGAGCACTTCATCGAGGTGACGAAGACGCTTGATCGATCCGGAAATCGTCTTCCAGTTGGTCAGCGTGCCGCCGAGCCAGCGCGAATTGACGAAATACTGCGCCGAACGCTTGGCCGCCTCGGCGACGCCGTCCTGGGCCTGCCGCTTGGTGCCGACGAACAGGATACGGCCGCCCTTGGCGACGGTATCGGAGACCGCCTGCAGCGCGCGATGCAACAGCGGCACGGTCTGGGCGAGATCGATGATGTGGATGTTGTTGCGGGCACCGAAGATGTAATCCGCCATCTTCGGATTCCAGCGGTGCGATTGGTGGCCAAAGTGCACGCCAGCTTCAAGCAGCTGACGCATAGAGAAATCGGGTAGCGCCATAGTCTCAATTCTCCGGTTGGTTCCTCCGGAAGCGTGTGAGCAGACGAGCCTTATGGCCCGGCTGCCACCGGACGGCCTTTTGAGCCATGCTTCCGTGTGAGATGGCGCGGTATATAGCCGGATTTTGGCCGGAAGCAAGGAAATACGGTCTTTCGGGTAATCGGCGCGCCTCTTAGCGATGAACAGCGGGCTCGGACAAAAATCACGAAAACAACCCCATGCAAAGGATAAGGCGAAGGTACAATGATACCTTAATGCTGATCTGAAGTTACTTCGCGGACCGGCGTACACGCGCTGCTCGGCAGCCTCAACTGACGATGCGCTGGCGGTTTTCCCAATACGGCTTGCGCAATTCGCTCGGGCGCGGTGGCACGCCGGAAGAAGCCGCCGATGCGGTCTATCTGTTCTGCAGCCCGGAATCGAACTACATCAGCGGAAAGGCGTCGTCTGCGGTGGCGGCTTCATCATCTAAAGGCGGCAAACCCATGCAATATCGTTCATCCTGGATGACGGAGGAACTGGACGTTTTTCGCGACCAGTTTCGCAAGTTCCTCGCCAAGGATCTGGCACCGCATGCCGAAAAATGGCGCGATCAAAAGCTGGTCGATCGCTCGGCCTGGCGGGCGCTGGGCGAGATGGGCGCCTTGCTGCCGAGCATCCCGGAGAGCTATGGCGGCCTCGGTGCCAGCTTCGCCTACGAGGCGGCGGTGATCGAGGATCATCGAAACCGTGCTGCCGGAAATGACGACCGGATACTCGGTGCACAGCCCCATCGTGGCGCACTACATTTTGAATTACGGGTCCGAGGAACAGAAACTGCGCTGGCTGCCGAAATTGGCAAGCGGCGAGATTCGTCGCCGCCATCGCCATGACCGAACCCGGCACCGGCTCCGATCTGCAGGGCGTACGGACCACGGCGAAAAAGCAGGGCAACAACTACGTCATCAACGGCCAGAAGACCTTCATCACGAACGGCCAGGCCGCCGATCTGATCATCGTGGTCGCGCGCACCGGCGAGCCCGGCGCCAAGGGAATCTCGCTGATCGTGCTGGAAACCGCTGATAACGAAGGTTTCCGCCGCGGGCGCAACCTCGACAAGATCGGCCTGCACGCCTCCGACACATCCGAATTGTTCTTCGACAATGCGGTGGTGCCGCCCGAAAATCTCCTCGGCAATGAAGAAGGCAACGGCTTCGTGCAGCTGATGCAGCAATTGCCGCAGGAGCGCCTTTCGCTTGCCGTCGGCGCCGTGGCTTCGATGGAGCGCGCGATCAAGCTGACCGCCGACTACACCAAGGAACGAAAAGCTTTCGGCAAGCCCATCATTGAATTCCAGAATACCGCTTTCAAGCTGGCCGAGCGCAAGACCGAAGCCATGATTGCGCGGGTTTTTGTCGACTGGTGCGTCGAACGTCTCGTCGCCGGCGAACTCGATACCGTGACCGCTTCAATGGCGAAGTGGTGGTGCTCGCAAAAGCAGGTGGAGACGGCGGATGAATGCCTGCAGCTGCACGGCGGCTACGGCTACATGGAGGAATATCCGATCTCGCGGATGTTCGTGGATGCGCGTATCCAGAAAATCTACGGCGGGACCAACGAGATCATGAAGCTCTTGATCGCGCGATCCCTGTAAACGCCCTACAGCTGCTGCACGTCCACCACGCCCGACACCGCCTTGATGGCGCCCGCGATCTGCGGCGAGACCCGGAACCGGCCCGGCAGCTTCATTTCACCTCGGTGGGCCCGGATTGCCTGGGTTGATCCCGCTTCACGCCGTCGATAGGCGCCTCGATCAGCCCAAGATGCTGTGCCATCGGCCGAAAATCGCTGTCATTGTGCAGCAATGGCCGGCGGTTCTCGATGCACCAGGTTCCTATCAGCAGATCGATGGTCTTGCGGACGGTGATACCGCGCCTGCGCAACGAGCGGAAATTACGGGCTGCAGCGACCGCGATCGCTTCTCCAGCCATCGGGACGATCTCGAAGCGGCGCAAGAGGGCTTCGACCTGTCGGGCCGCCCGCTCGCTGTCGAGGCCTTGTAGGACCTCACAAAGCATCAAGTCCCCGACTACGATCTCGTCCGTGCCAAGGACAGTGCGCAAACGTTCGACGTGAGGCGCTTTGCGGCCGTTGAGAAAGTCGATCCAGACGCTGCTATCGACAACGATCACGCAGCTCCCTCGTCCCTTGCGGCTCTGTGCAAGGTTGCCGCGCCAGCGAAATTTGCCAAAAGCGGCGCCGACTTCCTGCTGCCGTCGCAACCTGATCATCAGGCGAAGCGCCTCTTCCACGGTCTGTTTCTTGGTCGCCTGCCCGGAAGCCTTCTGCGCCTCCGCCATCAGGGTGTCGTCGATTTCGATATTGGTGCGCATGGGCGATCCGTCGTCGTGGGATGTGTGTATCATTCTATGATATGATACACATGGCTGCACCGCAACAGGGGCGCGATAGCGATTGTTCCCTACAGCTGCTGCACGTCCACCACGCCCGACACCGCCTTGATCGCGCCCGCGATCTGCGGCGAGACCCGGAAGCGGCCCGGCAGCTTCATTTCCACCTCGGTTTCGAGGTCGAGCATCATCACCAGCGAGACGTCGCCGTCGGCCCCGCCGGCGGGCGCAGGCGCAGGTTTGGCGCTGAGGGCCACGGGCCGGACCGCCCTGCCCCGCCTCGGGCATCGACAGCCGCTTGGCGATCGATTCCAGCGGCTTGGTGTCGCGCACGAAAATCCGCAGGCCCTTTTGGGTTTTGGCCGCGGCATCGTCGAGCGGTTCGGCGTGCAGCACCCGGGCGCGGACATCCTCGCCCTGCAGTTCGGCGCCGAGCTGCAGCAGCACCGCGGCGCCCGGCTCCAGCACCTCGCGATATTGCGCGAGGCCTTCGGAAAACAGCACGGCCTCGAAATGGCCGGTCGGATCCGACAGGCCGATGATGCCCATCTTGTTGCCGGTCTTGGTGCGGCGCTCCATGCGCGACACCACGGTCGCGGCCACCTTGCCCGCGGTCGCGCCGGTTTTGACCGCGCGGGAAAACTCGGCCCAGGACTGCACCCGCAGCCGCTTCAGCACGGTGGCATAATCGTCGAGCGGATGGCCCGACAGGAAGAAGCCGATGGCGTCGTATTCGCGGCGCAGCCGTTCGGCCGGCAGCCATGGCTCGATCTGCGGCAGCATGATGGTCGGCGCGTCGGCCGCACCGCCGAACATGTCGTTCTGCCCCATGGTCGCGGCCTCGTGGCTGCGCTGGCACGCCGCAAGGATCGCCTCGGCGCCGGCGAATACCCGCGCGCGATTGGAATCCAGCGCGTCGAACGCGCCGGCGGCGGCGAGGCTCTCGATGACGCGCTTGTTGATCGCGCGCGGATTCACCCGCGCGGCGAAATCGGCCAGTGAGGTGAACAGCCCGTCCTTGCGGGCTTCCACGATCAGTTCGACCGCCTGCCCGCCGACGCCCTTCAGCGCCGGCCAGCGCATAATAGATGGTGCCGTCGCTGACCTCGAAGGTGGCGCCGGAACGATTGACCGAGGGCGCCTCGACCTTGATGCCGAGCCGCTGGGCTTCGGCGCGAAATTCGCTGAGCTTGTCGGTGTTGCTGATGTCGAGCGTCATCGACGCGGCGAGGAACTCGACCGGGTAATGCGCCTTCATGTAGGCGGTGTGATACGACACCAGCGCATAGGCCGCCGCGTGGCTCTTGTTGAAGCCGTAATCGGCGAACTTCGCCAGCAGTTCGAAGATGGTGTCGGCCTGGGCCTTGCCGACGCCGTTCTTGACCGCGCCGGCGACGAAGATCGCGCGCTGCTGCTCCATCTCCTTGCGGATCTTCTTGCCCATCGCGCGGCGCAACAGGTCGGCGTCGCCGAGCGAATAGCCGGCCATGACCTGGGCGATCTGCATCACCTGTTCCTGGTAGATGATGACGCCGAAGGTTTCCTTCAGGATCGGCTCGAGCATCGGATGCAGATATTCCGGCTCTTCGTCGCCGTGCTTGCGGGCGCAATAGGTCGGAATGTTCGCCATCGGGCCGGGGCGATACAGCGCCACCAGCGCGATGATGTCCTCGAAACGGTCGGGCCGCATGTCGACCAGCGCGCGCCGCATGCCCTGGCTTTCAACCTGGAACACGCCGACCACGTCGCCGCGCGCCAGCATCTCGTAGCTCTTGCGCGTCGTCGAGCGGCAGCCGTCGCCAGATCGACGTCGATATTGCGCTGCTTCAGCAGCTTCACCGCGACGTCGAGCACCGTCAGCGTCTTCAGGCCGAGGAAGTCGAATTTGACGAGGCCCGCGGGCTCGACCCATTTCATGTTGAACTGGGTCACCGGCATGTCGGATTTCGGATCGCGGTAGAGCGGCACCAGTTCGCTCAAGCGGCCGGTCGCCGATCACGATGCCCGCGGCATGGGTCGAGGCGTGCCGGGTCAGGCCCTCCAGCCGCTGCGCGATATCGAAGGCGCGCGCCACCACCGGGTCCTCGTCGCGAAACGCCTGCAGTTTCGGTTCGCTCGCGATCGCCGCCGCCAGCGTCACCGGTGCGGCGGGATTCTGCGGCACCAGTTTTGTCAGCTTGTCGACCTGCCCATAGGGCATCTGCAGCACGCGGCCGACGTCGCGCAGCACGCCGCGCGCCTGCAGCGTTCCGAAGGTGATGATCTGGGCGACCTGATCGCGGCCGTAGCGCTCCTGCACGTAGCGGATCACCTCGTCGCGGCGGTCCTGGCAGAAGTCGATGTCGAAGTCGGGCATCGACACGCGTTCCGGATTGAGAAAGCGCTCGAACAGCAGGCCGAACTGGATCGGATCGAGATCGGTGATGGTCAGCGCATAGGCGACCAGCGAGCCCGCGCCCGAGCCGCGGCCCGGTCCGACCGGAATGCCCTCGGCCTTCGCCCACTGGATGAAATCCGCAACGATCAGGAAGTAGCCCGCATAGTTCATGCGGGTGATGACATCGATCTCGAAGGCCAGCCGGGCGCGATAGTCTTCCTCGGAGACGCCCTGCGACAGGCCATGGACCTTGATCCGGTGGTCGAGGCCCTCTTCGGCCTGCCGGCGCAATTCCGCGGCCTCGTCGCTTTCGGCGCCGGCGGCGTTGGCGGCCGCGCCGACCGTGAAGCGCGGCAGGATCGGCTTGCGCGTCATCGGCCGGAACGAGCAGCGCTCGGCGATCTCGACCGTGGACGCCAGCGCCTCCGGTATGTCGGCGAACAGAACCGCCATTTCCGCGCGGGTCTTGAAACGGTGATCCGGGGTGAGTTGATCGCGATCGGTTTCGGCGATCAGCCGGCCGCCGGCGATGCAGAGCAGCGCGTCGTGGGCTTCATAATCATCCGCGGTGGCGAAATGCGGCTGATTGGTCGCAACCAGCGGAAATCCCTTGGCTGTAGGCGAGATCGATCAGCGCGGCCTCGGCGCGGCGCTCCTTCTCGACGCCGTGGCGCTGCAGTTCGATGTAGAGCCGGTCGCCGAACAGGCTTGCCAGCCGGTCGCAGCGCACGGCCGCAAGCTCGCTTTGATCGGCATTGATCGCCAGCGAGATCGGCCCGTCCGGACCGCCGGTCAGGACGATCAGGTCCTCGGCGTCGCCTTCCAGCCATTCGAACTTGATGTGCGGGGCCTGATGGATCGGCGTCTCCAGGAACGCCCGCGAATTCAGCCGCATCAGGCTGCGATAGCCGCGCTCGCGGGCCGCCAGCAGCACGATCCGCGCCGGTGCCGCCGCCAGCGCATTGCGCGCGTTGGGATCCTGGTCGCCGAAATCGACCGCCAGCTCGCAGCCGATGATCGGCTGGATGCCGTAGCCGGCCATCTTGTCGGAGAATTCCAGCGCCCCGAACATGTTGTCGGTGTCGGTCAGCGCCAGCGCCGGCTGGCGGTCCGCCTTGGCCAGCTCGCCGAGCTTCTGGATCTTGATCGACCCCTTCAGCAGCGAATAGGCCGAGTGGACGTGGAGATGGACAAATCCGGCATTGGACATGGGCGCCGAAGGCTTCTGCGTCATGGAGCTGGGCGATCACTGGGCTTGAGGAGAGCGCTGCCAGCCTCGAACGGCCAACTCGCTCCTCAATGGTGATGCCTCGGACTAGCCTCTGTCCACGCGGAACCGGCAATTCCAGTCCGCCGTCCGCCTTTTCCCCAGGGCGTACTCGCCCCGCCCGAGCCGGCTCAAGGCCGGGAGCTCAGAGCTGGGGAATCACCTGCGCCCAGACCGCGATCATCCCGACGAACAGCATAATCGACGCCAGCGCCGCAGCCTCTTCCACGAATGTCTTCAACATGACCGGCCTCCTCAACTATGGGAACATATGAAGAACATTGTTCTTATTTGTTCTCAGAGTCAAGGCGTCGACCGTATTCGGACACAGCGGCGTTGCGACAAGTGTAAACAGCCTGCGCTGGCAATCATCGATGGCTATGCGAGCCCGTGAATTGACGACGGCGCGAATTCGGCTGGTACATCTGACGCGTTGAGCGCGGTAGGAAACTGCCACGACAGGAGAACTCATGCGCAGCTTGCTCTTGACGCTCGTCGGTCACTCGGCCGCAGGACGCCATCGAGCTCGGCCCCTCGGACAGCACGCGAGCAGACGTTCTGCCTTCAGGAGCCGGTTACGGCTAGCGCCACGCAGGCGACTGCGACGATTCGCCATCGGTGCCGGTCGATCCGCGATCCGTGCACCTACGCGCGCTGATACAATCCCTAACGCTACGAGCAGCGACGGCTACCGCCGCGCCGGATTTCGCATCTCGATCGAGAACGGCCGTCTATTCCAGCTCGACGACCTGGCCGTCCTGACCAGCGACACCCGGCGGTCCATCCGGCCCGCCAGCTCCATGTTGTGGGTCGCGATCAGCATCGCGACGCGGGTCGCCTTCACCAGCTGCATCAGCGCCCCGAACACATGGTCGGCGGTGTGTCGGATCGAGATTTCCGGTCGGCTCGTCCGCAAACAGCACGCGCGGCGCGTTGGCGACCGCGCGCGCGATCGCCACCCGCTGCTGCTCGCCGCCGGAGAGTTCGGCCGGCCGGTGCTTGATGCGGTCGCCGAGGCCGAGATAGGCCAGGATTTCGGTGGCGCGCTTGACGGTTTCCTCGCGCTTGAGGCCGCGGATCATCTGCGGCAGCATGACGTTTTCGAGCGCGGAGAATTCCGGCAGCAGCCGGTGCGACTGATAGACAAAGCCGATATCGGTGCGGCGGATCTGGGTTCGCTCCATGTCCGACAATTGCGAGGTCGGCGCGCCGCCGACATAGACCTCGCCGTCGTCGGGCGTCTCCAGCAGGCCCGCGATATGCAGCAGCGTCGATTTGCCGGCGCCCGACGGCGCCACCAGCGCCACCGACTGCCCCGCCCACAGCGCCAGCTTGGCGCCATCGAGAATGGTCAGCGTGCTCTCGCCCTGCGTGTACTGGCGCTTGATGTCGTGCAGATAGACGACCGGTACCTCTTCCGCCCCCTGCTCCATCTGTCCCTCACTCGTACCGGAGCGCTTCGACGGGGTCGAGGCGCGCGGCACGCCACGACGGATACAGCGTGGCCAGGAAGGACAGCGTCAGCGCCATGATCACGACCGCGCTGGTCTCGCCGAAATCGACCTCGGCCGGCAGCTTGGAGAGGAAGTACAGCTCCGGCGAAAACAATTCGGTGTTGGTCATCCAGGACAGGAATTGCCGGATCGATTCGATGTTCAGGCAGACCAGCATGCCGACAAGAAACCCGGTCAGCGTGCCGACCACGCCGATCGCCGCCCCCGTGATCAGGAATATCCGCATGATCGAGCCCTGCGAGGCGCCCATGGTGCGCAGGATCGCGATATCGCTGCCCTTGTCCTTTACCAGCATGATCAGGCCGGAGACGATATTGAGCGCCGCCACCAGCACGATCATGGTGAGGATCAGGAACATCACGTTGCGCTCGACCTGAAGCGCATTGAAGAAGGTCGAGTTGCGCTGCCGCCAGTCGACCAGGAACACCGGCCGTCCTGCCGCTTCGGTCACCAGCTTGCGGAAGGCGTCGATCTTGTCGGGATTGGTGGTGAACACCTCGATCGAGGTGACGTCGTCGTTGCGGTTGAAATAGGCCTGCGCCTCGACCAGCGGCATGAACACGAAGGTCCGCGTCATATTCCGACATGCCGATCTCGAACACCGCCGCAGATCTTGTAGGGTTTGATGCGCGGCGTGGTGCCCATCGGGGTCACCGCGCCGCGCGGCGCCACCAGCGTGATGCTGTCGCCGGCATGCAGCGACAATTGATCGGCGAGCCGGCGGCCGATGGCGACGCCCTGCCCTTCGTCGAAGCCTTCGAGCGTGCCCTGCTTGATGTTCTTGGCGATCGACGTGAGGCTGTTGAGATCGTCGGCGCGGATGCCGCGCACGAACACGCCCGGACGCATTGAACGGCGATGATCGCCAGCGCCTGGCCGTCGACCACGGGTGCCGCGAGGCGAATGCCCGCGACCCCGATTGATGCGCTCGGCGACGTCCTTCCAGTCGGTCAGCGGCGATTCCAGCGGCTGCACCAGCAGATGTCCGTTGAGGCCGAGAATCTTGTCGAGCAATTCCTTGCGGAAGCCGTTCATGACGGCCATCACGATGATCAGCGTGGCGACGCCGAGCATGATGCCCAGAAACGAAAAGCCGGCGATGACGGAGATGAACCCTTCCTTGCGACGTGCCCGCAGATAGCGTCCGGACAGCAGCCATTCGAAGGCGCGAAAGGTGGGGTTCGAACTGGCTCGCTCATGGCTTCATCCATAGTCCGATTTTCACACGATTCGGGCTAATTGTGGCCGTCACCGGTGATATCCGGGCATCGGCGGTGGATAATTCCTCACGAGGTCAGCCTCGCCACGACGTCGGCCGGACTGAGATTGTCGCGCGACCCATCGCTGCGCCGCTTGATCTCGAGCTTGCCTTCGGCAAGGCCCTTGGGGCCGACCAGAATCTGCCAGGGAACGCCGATCAGGTCGGCGGCGGCGAATTTGGCGCCGGCGCGCTGGTCGGTGTCGTCGTACAGCACTTCGACGCCCTTGGCCGTCAGCTCGCGCATAGAGCTTTTCGCAGGCGGCGTCGGTGTCTTCGGCGCCCTGCTTCAGGTTCAGGATCACCGCCTTGAACGGCGCCACCGCTTCCGGCCATTTGATGCCGGCATCGTCGTGGCAGGCCTCGATGATGGCGCCGACCAGCCGCGAGACGCCGACGCCATAGGAGCCGCCATGGATCGCCACGTCGGCGCCATCGGGGCCGGCGACCATGGCCTTCATGGCGTCGGAATATTTGGTGCCGAAATAGAAGATCTGGCCGACCTCGATGCCCCTGGTATGCACCCGCTTGTCGGCAGGCACTTCGCGCTCGAAACGCGCGGCGTCGTGGACGTCCTCGGTCGCGGCATAGACCGAGGTCCATTGCTTGATGATCGGGCGTGAGATCGCCGTCATAGTCGACCTCCTCGCCGGGCACCGGCAGATCGAGCACGTCGCTGTCGCAATAAACCGCGGATTCGCCGGTCTCCGCGAGCACGATGAATTCGTGGCTGAGATCGCCGCCGATCGGGCCGGTCTCGGCGCGCATCGGGATCGCCTTCAATCCCATCCGCGCAAAGGTCCGCAAATAAGCGACGAACATCCTGTTGTAGGAACGCCGCGCCGCCGCCTCGTCGATGTCGAACGAATAGGCGTCCTTCATCAGGAATTCGCGGCCGCGCATCACGCCGAAGCGCGGACGCTGCTCGTCGCGGAATTTCCACTGGATGTGGTAGAGATTGAGCGGCAGGCTCCGGTACGACTTCACGTAGGCGCGGAAGATCCCGGTGATCATTTCCTCGTTGGTCGGCCCGTACAGCAATTCGCGCTTGTGCCGGTCGGTGATGCGCAGCATTTCCGGGCCGTAGGCATCGTAGCGGCCGCTTTCGCGCCAGAGGTCCGCCAGCTGCAGCGTCGGCATCAACAGTTCGATCGCGCCGGCGCGGTTCTGCTCCTCGCGGACGATCTGCTCGATCTTCTTCAGCACCCGCAAGCCCAGCGGCAGCCAGGCGTAGATGCCGGCCGCTTCCTGCCGCATCATGCCCGCGCGCAGCATCAGGCGATGCGAGACGATCTCGGCCTCCTTCGGATTCTCTTTGAGGATGGGCAGAAAGAACCGCGACAATCGCATGGGCATACCAGAAGAATCGGTGAAACACGGGAGATGGGCAGTGAAACCGGATCGGGTACGAAAACACAAGGGCGGGAGCTCATCAAAGCCGCTAAGGCAGCGGATTTCCTGCTCGTTTTGCCGATGATCTTGATCGGCGCGATTAAGGCGCGAGCGGGTCGCAAAGCCCGCGGTTTCATGAAAAACCTCAGGTCGCTAACGCGCCGGCACGTCGAAATCGTCTTCCAGCGTGATCTTCTGGAAGTCCGTGACCAGCGCGTCGATGCGCAGATGCCAGCGGCCGGGATGCGGTATCGGCACCTCGCGAACGTGCCAATAGCCATCCGCGCCCAGCGTGGCCGCGCGCTCGAACGGCTCGATGCCGCGCTCCGGCAGGCTCAGCGTCAACCTGGCTTCCTTTGCCGACAGCAGACGCGCCGTCCCCGTTCATCAGTTGCAGCACAAAACTGTCGGTGCCGACTTTGCCCGGCGAAATCAGCACCTGGAACATCGCGTGCTCGGTATGGATGTGGATCGCGAGCGGCGCCTGGACCGCCGCCGCCAGCGCACGCGGCGGCGGCGTGAAGCGCCAGCCGGCGACCACAGCCAAAATCGCCACCACGATCGACGCCTTCGGCGAGGATCGATCGGACCAGCGGCCGTGTATTCGCGGGATCATCGGCCAGCGCCGGCGTCAGGCGAAGAGCGATTGAGCGCCGCAAGGCCCAACAGCACGGCGACCAGCGCGATCTTGATCGACAGGATGATCCCGTATCTGGTTTCGATCAGCGCGGCAAAACTCTCCAGCTGCACGACCGCCAGCGCCAGCCCGGTCAGCACCAGCAGCCCCACGGCCACCATTGCGGCGCGCGAAAACCGGTTCAGCGACCGCTAGCAGCCCCTCGGCCGGCCGCCACGCCATCGCCAGCAACGGCACCAACGCGCCGACCCAATAGGCCACGCCAACGCCGTGCAGGAATACCGCCGGCCGGGTCAGCCATTGCGGCGGCGCCGTCGCGGCATGACCGCTCGCCGCCAGCGACAGGCCGACGCCTGCCATCGCCAGGGCCGACAGCGTGCGGGCAACGCTGACCGATGCGCTTCGCTGCGCCAACAAGGCCGCCGCCATCGCCGCGATGGCGACCGCCAGCGACGGCCCAAGGCTGGTGGCGGCCGCGGCTCGCCACGGCTCCGGCGTCACGATGTCACGAAGCGGAAGATTCTAGAGATCGAGGCCCTGAAGCCCCAGCGCCGCTACGGCACTGAAGACGCCGATCGCGAGCGCGGCGACGACCACCTTCGAGCCAGCCCGCGCCGGCGCGATCCACGCCGCAAAGAACGCGCCGCCGACGCCGACGAACAGCCCGAGATACACGCCGATCCGGGCCAGCCAGGTCAGCCCGGCAACCGACCGGCATTTGTCGGCGCCGCTACCGTTCCCGTCGCAGCACCGATGGAAAACACCATCGATCCCGCGACCGGGTGGCCGTCTTCCGAGATCACGCGATAGCTGATCGACCTGGGTGCCCTGCGGCAGACCTTCCGGCAGTCCGATGAGGATGGTCTTGTCGGTTACCTGTATCTTCGCGTCGTCCCGCGCCCTGCCGGCGGCATCGATCAGCTTGATCACCGCCGGGCGTCACCGGCTCGTTGAACAGCAACTGCACCATCTTCGGCGACTGCGCCACAACGCTGCCGTCGCCGGGCGCCGCCGCGACCAGCGACGGCATGCGCGGATACGCCGGTGGCGAAGCAGAGGATCGAGAGCAGCGTCGCCAGGCCGGCAATCAAACGCATCGCGCGCCGCTTTACGGTTTCGGCATCAGTTTGACGCCCGGCGCGGGCGACTTGTCTGTCATGGGCATGGCCGGCACCGCCTGCGGGAATATCGATCCAGCGGCTGACCCCCTGCTCGCATTCCTGCACCACCGGGAAATACAAGCATGGTGTTCGGCTTCAGCCCGGCGGTCAGAAAGGTGCTGAAGACGAACTCGTCGTAATTGTCGTCGGCCAGCTTGCCACCGCTCCACACCACCTCCTTGACGCCTTCGGACAATTTGCTGCCGTGATAATTCGTATTCGGCGGCGTATTTTCCCTTGATCGCCTCGACATTCCAGCCGGGCTTCGGCATCGGCTTGACCCCGATCACGCCTTCCGGGAATCTGCACGCGGATCTTGATGGTGGCCGAACCGGCGCAGCCATGCGGCACGGCGAACACCGCCTTGTAGGACGCGCCGACGTCGCCTCGCGATTCTCCAGCGAGACATGCGCGCTGGCCGATGACGCGATCAGGTGGCGAGCGCCATGATCGAAA
The DNA here is from genome assembly GCA_963742695.1 of uncultured Alphaproteobacteria bacterium. Classification (GTDB taxonomy): domain Bacteria; phylum Pseudomonadota; class Alphaproteobacteria; order Rhizobiales; family Xanthobacteraceae; genus Bradyrhizobium. The sequence continues at coordinate 202,017 of CAVUNF010000009.1, read as the reverse complement.
GTGAACGGTTAAGCGTCGACATGACAATCACCTCACTTCTTCATGCATCCGGAATCGATCGTGACCGCGCCGGCCGGCGCCTGCGCGCCGATACCCTGCACGTCGAGCGACAGCTTCACCTTGCCGGCTTTTTCGAACTCGAGCGTCACCGGCACCTTGTCGCCCTGCTTGAGCGCGCCCTTGAGATCGATCAGCATCAGGTGATAGCCGCCCGGCGCAAGCTTGACGGTCTTGCCGGGCTCGACGACGAGACCCTTGTCGAGCGGACGCATCGTCATGACGCCGTTGTTCATGGCCATCTCGTGCACCTCGACCTTGCCGGCGACATCGCCGGAGCCGCCGATCAGCCGGTCGGCCGCGGCGCCCTTGTTCTCGATGGTGAGGTAACCGCCGCCGATCTTCGCGCCGCCCGGCGTGGCGCGGCTCCAGGCCTGCGTGATCACGAGATCGCCGGCCTTGACCTCCTGGGCGTGCGCGGGCGCCGACGCAGCCACGCATGCGAAGGCAACGGTGTAAGCGAGGGTGCGTGCGGTTTGTTTCATGCTTCTTGTCCTTTTCTTCCGTGAACGACTTTGTCGCCGGGATGTCGGCCCGGCCTGGTCGATTTTACCATTTCGCCTTCACACCCGCATACACGGCGCGACCCGACCCCGGCTCAAACAGCGGCGAGGCCGGATTGGCCCTGTCGATGATGCTGGCGGAAGCAATATAGGCCTTGTTGGCGATGTTTCTGGCTTCGACGTACATGGAATACGTGCCGCCATTATCGACCCCCGCCTTCAGGCCCCAGATCGCGTAGGGTTCGGTTTTCAGCGTATTGGCGCTGTCGACAAAGTAGGATTGCGGCACCCATTCCAGATTGGGGCCGACATAGAAGCCGTTCGGATGCTTATAGAGCACCTCCGCCCTCAGATAGTGACGCGGCGCACCCGGCAGCTGGTTATTGCCGAAAGTCCGGTCATTGTCGAAGCTGAAGTCGTTGAGCGTATAGGCGAGATTGAGCCAGATCTTGTCCGGCGCATTGCCCGTGACGAAGAGGTTCTTGAACACCGCGGCGCCGACGCCTGCCTCGATGCCCTGATGAATGGTGCGATCGAGATTGGTGACATTGCAAGTTACCGAATGAACTGTATTGGCATTGCAGCTCGTCGCGGATGTTGGCGCGATAACCCACCAATTCCCAGACGGAAGTCGGGACGATTGCCGCGCGTGCCGATTTCATAGGTCGTCGCGATCTGCGGCTTGATCCGGAAGAACGGAATGGTGGGGAACGTCGGAGTGAAGGGACCCGGCCTCACACTCTCCCCGAAGCTTGGCACTTCGGCGCTGCGCGACATATTGCCGAACACCTGCCATGTCGGGTCGACGTCCCACAGCATGCCCACCTTCGGGACTCCACACGCTGAACGTGCTGCGGCCGTTGACGTCGTTGTTGGAGGAGAAGTTGACCTGCTGGTCACGCACCGCAAAAAGGATATTGCGTACCGGCCACGAACGCGACGTTCGGCACGAAATAGAAACGAGTTTTCCGCATAGGCCGTATAGTTCTCCGGCTTCTGCGTCAGGGAAGATGTCGGCGTTCCCTTCTGCCCACCGACGTTGGCGAATTGCCGGGCATCGATGGTGCCGTTGAGAATATTGACGCCGGCAACGAAGCGGTTGCGGAAGCCACCGATCACCCGGTCGTCGGTGATCTTGGCAAAACCGCCATAGTCCTTGTAGCGATAGTCCAGCCACTGGAAGATCGGATGCATCAGATGCCTGTCGACCCCAAACACGCCGAAATCGACTACCGAATTGTCGAGGCGGATGGTGGTCTTGTTGGCGATTCGGACGGTGTCGAGGTTGCGCTGCCAGTCGTTCGCAACGTTCACTGCCGCCGCGGTCTCCGGCGAAGAAAGCGCAGACGCCTTTGTAACGCCGCCCGGGATACGCTGCCGCACCTCGTTGGCGTTGAGATAGAATCGGGTCTCGACATCAGGCGAGATTTGATAGCCGACGTTGCCGCTTACTCGTGTGGCTTGCCCGAAGCTGTGATCCCTGAAGCCTTCGGCCGACTGCGTGGAGGCGGTAATGAAGCCGTCCCATGGACCCTTCGCGCCCCCGGCATTGGCCTGCAGGCGGCGGAATCCAAAGCCACCAAGATCAAGCGAAACGCCATTGGGGAACGGATCGCGCCCGGTCGGCGTCACGAAATTGATCGCACCGCCGAGCGAGTTGGCGCCGAACTGCAGCCCATTCGCGCCCTTGTAGACCGCAACGTATTTGTAGGCGGTCGGCTCGATCTCCTGGAAGTCGCCGTAACCATCAGCCGTGTTGATCGGAATGCCGTCCATGTAGAGCTGGACGCCGCGCAGGTGGAAGTTGCGCGACAGGCCGGAACCGCGGATCGACAGGCGGGTATCGTCGCCCCATTTGGGTTGCGCGAACACGCCGGGCACGTAGTCCAGGATATCCTTGATGGTGTTGGCAACGGTCGAATTCCTGTAGGCCTCGGCGGGAACGATGGCGACGCCGCCAGGGGTCTGCTGAATGTCGCGCAGCGCCTGCTGCACGGTGAGAACCGTGAGTGCGGGACCCCTGGCCTGATCGTTCGCCACTGGGGCTACCGGCGCAGGATTGCTTACGCGAGATGCGCGCGCTGGGCGTGCGGTGTTGCGTTGTGGAGATCGAACCGCGGTAGCGCGCTTTTGTTGCGGGGCGTCAATCGTGACGGGCGGAAGCGGCGCTTGCGGTGTTGTTTGAGCAGCAGCAGAAGCGGAAACGATAGCAGCAGCGGACGCCAGCAAAAAGCTGCGAAGGCGCATATGTGCGCGGAACATGGTGAAACTCCCACCAACCGAAATGACAGTACAGGCATGGGTGCGCCGAAGCGCAGGCCGTCAAATCAGGCTGGGAGGTCCACGGGCTTGATGATCGGAGGTCTTCTTTCGCTCGACAAGCGCTGCATCAAACGCAAAAGCCTGCGAGATGGGCACAGCAGTGCGGGCAAAGAATATCGGACCCGGAGGCGGTGGCAGCGCGCTGGCAGCATGAATGCCAATGCAGACCGGGCAACGGATTGAAGGCGCTTTATTATTCTTTCCTGCATCGTCCCGCACCGTACCGACGTCCGCGCTGTTGGCGCATATCGCATGGCCGGCAGCAAAAGCTACCGGCGACAACGCGGCAAGGAACATACTGGATAAGATGACATTCAGGACAAGCGCATAGGCGGCAATCCATGCCGCCCCTATGCCAACGATCCGCTTGCCTGATACGTGTGTCACACCAAAACCCCATTCCCAAATAACACGGGCCGCTTGCGAGTCAAACCTTTCAAGAATCAATGATGAGCCTTGTTGTGCGCATCCATCATGACGAGGCCCTCGAAACGCGAAAACATCGCAACGTCATTCGCGGCGAGCTTGGCTTCGGCAGCGGCGAGCTCCTGCTCCAATCGGCCAGCATCGCCGGTCGGAACGCCAGCCCTTGCCAAAGCGGCGCTTGTCTTGATTGCGTCCCCGGCACACAAAATCAAAGCCCATGTCTGCTGCTTTCTTCTCAGCAACGCGCGGCCTCCCATGTCGCCCTGCACCCAATCCGCTATGGCGTGGTCGCCGGAAACGACCACCGGAGAAACGCGCAGCAGCGCATCCGGCTTGTCGAACATGGAGTGCAACAGGACGGAGATCGCTGTTTCATCAGACGGATCCGCACGCGCTGGTCCGTTGATGACCAAGGCGGTCGAGATCAAAAGCCATCGCAGAGCTGCGAGCATGTTGCTCTCGCCGCGCCGGATTTGAACAGCGTCAGGCGCAGACGCGCGCGATAGCGAAAGAACACGAAACATAAGCAAATCCTGACACTGGCGCGACGGCCAGCCTGCTCAACGGCATTATCAGGCGCGGCCGCAGCCACGCCATTCCCTAAGGTCCGGTCAGGAGAAGGACGGTGGCGCGCGCGCCTGGGCGTGGGCGCCGGTTCGGGAGCTGAACAGGTCCGGCGCACTGTCAAGCCAGACCACGCGCGCGGACTGGCGATAGGGGATGGCAACCGCGGTCTGCGGCGCGTCGAGCGACGCGGCCACTTGCGCCACGCAGCACGACGAACAGGAGCCATCGTGCGCGCGATGGTCACCGGTTTGATCGGCCTGGCCTTCGGTCGAGGCCGCGCCCGAACAGATCGCCGCATTATGCAGGGGATCGGAGGCGGCGATGCTGGCAGCCCAGCAGGCGCCGATCGGTGCGAAGATCTGCACCGTCAGGGCCATCAGAACGATGGGAAGAAATTTCCACAACCGCCGGCGCATCAAAAAACCACCTGTTCGATATTGCCAACTAATCATGCAGAGAGTCCGGAGTCGAGATCAGGTTCCCGGCGACGGGCCCTGCGGACCATCGCGGATGCCTAAAAGCAAAACGATTTTGATCTGCAGCAATGAAATAAGCCCACACCGGCGGTGTTGCTACGCCCATGGATTTTGGGGCTGCGGACGGCGCCCTACTCCCATACCTAGGGCAGCGATCATGGCTCCAGATTACAACTCGGGGTGGCGAATTCCCGATCATTACGCAGATTGCTCGAATTTTGGACAATCGTTGCTGAAATTGATGACAAGACGAAAAAGATGGTCTACCAGTGCAACCTCAGGCCAGCCGCAAGGTCAGTCTGGTGGTCCAAGTCTCGGGAGGAACCCTGGCGCGCACAAGCAGCGTCGCCCCGCCAATCAAGATCAAATCCAAATTTTCGGGGAAATAGGGTCGACACAATTTTTAGAGCAGGGCTTCGTGCCCTGCTCTTTTTTCTTTTGCGGCCCTTCTTTTGAGGCACCGCTTCACGCCCCGCCGTTTTTTCGCGATGCTTGAATCAACAAACGCCGGGATAGCGGCCTCGCGCATGACGGCATCGAGCAATCTGATCGAACAAAGCTTCGAGATCGCGGCCGAGCGCTGCGAGGATCTGACGCCGCTGGTGTATCGCCGCCTGCTCCGCGAATACCCGGAAACCGCGACCATGTTCCGGACCGAGGGAGCCGACCTCGTCAAGGGTTCGATGCTGGCGCTGACGATCGAGGCGATGCTGGATTTTGCCGGCGAACGCACCGGCCGCTTCCGCCTGATCGAATGCGAGGTGTCGTCGCACGACGCCTACGGCACGCCGCGCGAGCTGTTCGGAAAATTTTTCGGCGTCATCGCCGATACGCTGCGCGAGGTTTTGGGGGAGGACTGGTCGCCCGAGATCGATGCGGCGTGGCGGAAATTGCTGGCGGAGATCGATGGCCTCGTGGTTCGGACTCAGGCTGAAACCGAGGCTTGAACACCCGTCATTGCGAGCGCAGCGAAGCAATCCAACTTAACTGCGGCAAAGCTGGATTGCTTCGCTGCGCTCGCAAAGACGGATTGAAACGCTACCCCTCACTCCCGCTCCAGAAAATTCGAACCGATGTCGGCCTTCTTCTTGATCGGGTCGTAGTCGCAATAGATGCCGTCGGCGAGCAGTGTGTAGCTGGCAATGATCGTGTACTTGTCGAGCTTGACCGAGTTCAGCCCGACCACCGAGGTCTTGGTCCCGGTGTTCCATTTGAACGGCGTGGTGGTCGGGGCCTTCTCGCAGGCCGCAACGGCTTCCGCAAAGACATAACCTTCGACGAAAGCCTTCATGGTGCGAAGCTGGGTCAGGGTTCTCCAGTTCATGTAGAAGGCGCCCGCAAGGCCCGCAATCACCAGGACCAAAAGCCCGGCCATGATTCGTTGAAACGTCATTCCTGCTCCCCCAGCCCTCAAAATCCAAAACCTAGAGCGGTATACCCATCAGCTTCGACAGCCGCTCGATATTCAGATAACCGGCCTGATAGGCCCAGTGCGCGATGCCGAAAATCACCGCCGATATCGCCGTGGTCCAGATCAGCTTCTTGCCCATCTGGCTCGCGATCGGCGCGCCGGGGTCGGTGCCGGGCGCGCTCTCGCCGTCCTCGTGCTGGCTGCGCACGCCGAACGGCAGCGTCACGAACAGCACGATCCACCACAACACGAAGTAGATCGCGAACGCGGTTGAGATTGAGTAGGCCATCGGGCTCAGGCCTGCTCGATTTCGACGAGCGCGCCGGAAAAATCCTTGGGATGCAGAAACAGCACCGGCTTGCCGTGGGCGCCGATCCTGGGCTTGCCGTCGCCGAGCACCCGCGCGCCTTCTTTGACCAGGGTGTCGCGCGCCGCGATGATGTCGGGCACGTCGTAGCAGATGTGATGGATGCCGCCGTCGGCGTTGCGCTCGAGAAATTTGGCGATCGGCGAGGCGTCGCCGAGCGGCTGGATGAATTCGATCTTGGTGTTGGGCAGCGTCACGAACACGGTGATGACGCCGTGATCGGGCAGCGGCACGGCGGCCGAGATCTCGGCGCCGAACGCCGCGCCATAGATCCTGGCGGCCTTTTCGGCATCCTTGACCGCGATCGCGACATGATTGAGCCGGCCCAGCATGACACTCCTCCCGCGCTTGTTGTCTCTACACCGTCAGAACGTGAACGTAGCACAAAGGCTTCTTGCCCCACTGCTCGTTGATCGCGGCGCGCACCGCGCGGCGCACCGACTCCGCCATCGCGTCGGGATCGCGCTGCCGCGCCCGCGGCAGGCCCTCCACGGTCGAAACCACCGCATCGAACACGATCTCGTCGATGATGGCGCCGGCCTTGTTCTTCTCGGGGATGCCGACCAGATCGACCTCGGGATCGTCGGCGAGTTCTCCCTTGTCGGTCACCGCGATCGCCACGAAGGCGCAGCCGGCGAAGGCCAGCTTGCGCCGCTCGACCACCGCGCGCGACTTGGAATCCTCCAGGATCGCGCCGTCCTTGTAGAGCCGCCCCGACGGCAGTTCCTCGATGACGCCGGAATCGCCCGGCCCCAGCTTGACGAGGTCGCCGTTGCGGCAGATCAGAACCTTCGGAACGCCTGCGGCCCGCGCCAGTTTTGCATGCTCGAACAGATGCAACGCTTCGCCATGCACCGGGATCAGCAATTGCGGGCGCACCCACGAAATCATGTCGCGCAGTTCGTCGCGGCGCGGATGGCCGGAGACGTGGACGAGATGGGTGCGGTCGGTAATGACCTCGACGCCCTGATTGATCAGGCCGTTGATGATGCCGCCGACCGCCTTCTCGTTGCCGGGGATGGTGCGCGAGGAAAAGATCACGCAGTCGCCCTTGTTGAGCGTCACGTCCGGATGGTCGTCATTGGCGATGCGCGCCAGTGCCGCGCGCGGCTCGCCCTGGCTTCCCGTGCACAGCGCCAGCACCTTGTCCGGGGGCAGATGGCCGTAGAGATCGGCGCCGCGGAATTTCTGCACGCCGTCGAGATAGCCGGTTTCCCGCGCCACCTGCACCACGCGTTCCATGGCGCGGCCGACGACAATGACCTCGCGTCCGGCCGCCTTGGCCGCATCGGCGACCGCGCGCAGCCGCGCCACGTTGGAGGCGAACGTCGTCACCGCGACCCGCCCCTTGGCGCCCTTCACCAGTTCGACGATGGTCTTGGCGACTTCGGCTTCCGACGGCGAGCGGCCTTCGCGCACCGCATTGGTGGAATCGCCGATCAGCGCCAGCACGCCGGCGTCGCCGAGCTCGCGCAGCCGCCGCTCGTCGGTCGGCACGCCGATGATCGGCGTCGGATCGATCTTCCAGTCGCCGGTATGCAGCACGGTGCCGACTTCGGTGCGGATCGCCAGCGCATGCGATTCCGGAATCGAATGCGCCACCGGAATGAACTCGACGCTGAACGGGCCGATATCGATGCGTCCGCCCGACGGCACCACCGTGACCGGAATTTTCGGCGGATTGCGCTCGGAAGCGCATTTGGCCGCGAACAAAGCGGCGCTGAACTGGGTGGCATAAATCGGGCATTTCAGCTTCGGCCACAGATCCAGGATGGCGCCGAAATGGTCCTCATGGGCATGCGTCAGCACCAGGCCGACCAGGTTCTTGCGCTCTTTTTCGAGAAAGCGGATATCGGGCATGATGAGATCGATGCCGGGCAGATGCTCCTCGTCGCCGAAGGACACGCCGAGATCGACCGCGAGCCAGTTGCGCTGATGGCGGTTGCCGAGCCCGTAGATCGACAGGTTCATGCCGATTTCGCCGACGCCGCCGAGCGGCGCAAAGGTCAGTTCATTCGGTTGCGCCATCAGCTTGCCCCCGCCGACGCCGCCGAGCCGAAATAGACGTCGCCGGCCGAGATCGGAACCCGCCTGCCCTCGGAGGTCCGGATGATCATGCACCCGGTATCATCGATGGTGTCGAATATCCCCTCGACGGCCGAGTTGGCGGTCCGGACCGATACCGGTTGTCCAAGTCCCGTCGCGCGCGCCAGCCAGAGCTGCCGGATATCGTCGAAGCCGCGCCCCTGGTCCCAGATGCCGTAATACTCCACCCAGGCGTCCGACAGCTCGGCGAACAACTCCTCGGCGCTGATCGTGATGCCCAGCGCCGCCAGGGATATTGCCGGGGTTGGCGTGCCCTCTGGTGCGGCAACGACGTTGGTGCCGATGCCGACCACGACCGCCAGCCGATCGCCCGCCACGGCCTCCGCTTCCAGCCCGATGCCGACGAGCTTTTGTCGCCCGGCCAGGACGTCGTTGGGCCATTTCAGCGAAAACTTCATATGTTCCGATCCCGCCGATCTCAGCGACGCTTCGATGCTTACTTTTTGTAGTGCCGTCTCGATCGCAAGCCCAGCGGCAAAACCGAGCGTCGCCGCCACCGCCGGCGACACGTCGATCACTTCGAGAACGCTGCTGGCCAAATTACCTCGCGGCGCGATCCAGGAGCGATTCCGCCGTCCGCGCCCCGCGGTCTGTTCTGATGTCACGAACCACATCGGCCCGCGCTCGCCGTCGCGCGCGCGCGCCATCGCTTCCGTATTGGTTGAGCCCGTCGTCTCGAAGCTGGCGAGCCCATAGCCCGCCGATGCGGCTCGAGGACCGAGCGAGAATGCCATCTCAGGCTGATCCGGCTTGGCCAGATCGGTCTGGATAACGATGTTTTTGTTTGGGCATGATCTTCTCCGAAAACCGGGATCCACTTTTCGGGATCATGCCTAGAAAAGCGACTTCGCCGCAGCCGTGGCCACGCTGACCAGCGGCCCCGGATAGACGAAGAAGAAGATGTTGAACAGGCCCGCGACCGCCAGCACCGTCCGCAGCTCCGTCCGCATCGGATCGAGTTTGGTGAGCGGCTCGTCGAAATACATCACCTTGATGATGGTGAGATAGTAATAGGCGCCGACCACGCTGGCGACCACGCCGACCACGGCCAGCGTAAACAGGCCGGCCTTGATCGCCGCGATGAACACATAGAATTTTCCGAAGAAACCCGCCAGCGGCGGAATCCCGGCCAGCGAAAACAGCAGCATGGCGAAGAAGAACGCCAGCAGCGGATTGGTGCGCGACAGACCGGCGAAGTCGCTGATGGTCTCGACGTGCTGGCCGTTGCGCTTCATGGTCAGGATCACGGCGAAGGTGCCGAGCGTCATCGCGACATAGATCGTGATATAGACCAGTACGCCCTGCGCGCCCTCGACTGTTCCGGCGGCAAGGCCGACCAGGGCAAAGCCCATATGGCCGATCGAGGAATAGGCCATCAGTCGCTTGATGTTCTTCTGGCCGATCGCGGCAAAGGATCCCAGCACCATCGAGGCGATGGCGACGAACACCACGATCTGCTGCCATTGCGGCACGATGCCCGGGAATGCGGTGAGCGCCACCCGGGTAAACACCGCCAATGCGGCGACCTTCGGGGCGGAGGCAAAGAACGCGGTGACCGGCGTCGGCGCGCCCTCATAGACGTCGGGCGTCCACATGTGGAACGGCACCGCCGAGACCTTGAAACAGAGCCCGGCGAGCAGGAACACCAGGCCGAACACGATGCCGACGCTGCCGGTCTTCGCTTCCGCTGCGATCCCGGCAAAGCTGACGGTGCCGGTAAACCCGTAGATCAGCGAGGCGCCGTACAGCAGCATGCCCGACGACAGCGCGCCCAGCACAAAATACTTCAGGCCGGCTTCGGTGGATTTGGCGTTGTCGCGGTTGCTGGCCGCCACCACGTACAGCGCGAGCGACATCAGCTCGAGCCCGAGATAGAGCATGATGAGGTCGCCGGCCGAGATCAGCACCATCATGCCGAGCGTCGAAAGCAGCACCAGGATGGCGTATTCGAAAATGCGCCTGCTGGGGTCGGCCAGGAACTCCGACGAGAGAATGAGGGTCACGCCCGAGCCGATCAGCGCCAGGATCTTCAGGAACCGGGCGAAATCGTCGAGGATGAAACTGCCGCCGAAGGTCGTGAGCTTTCCCGCCGGCAGCATCAGCACCAGGACGCCGGTCAGCACCAGCAGACCGACCGAGAGGCCGGTGACGAGCCTGGTGGTATCCTGGCCGCGATAGGCGCCCAGCATCAGCAGCGCCATGGCGCCGACCGCCAGCACAAGCTCCGGCAGCACGGGCAGCAACTGATATCCTGCGGTCTCAAAGCTCATGGCGTTGTCCTGACCTCACCTCGGTTCTGATAAATCAGAACCGAGCCTCTTTCTCTTGACGCGTTTTCTTTACGCGAACCGGTTCCCACTTCGCTCGAAAACGCCTGCATTACTGCAGCAGCGCGGCTGCCTTCACGGCAGTAATCGCGGTGTTGTAGTTGTTGACGAGTTGCTGCACCGAGGCCGCCGACATGTCGAGCACCGGCTTCGGGTAGACGCCGAACAGGATGGTGAGCACCACCAGCGGCACCAGCGTCAGGCTCTCGCGGAAGGTGATATCCTTGATGCTGGCGAGCGACGGTTTTGTCAGGGCGCCGAACACCACCTTGCGATAGACCCACAGCGCATAGCAGGCCGACAGGATCACCCCCACGGTCGCGATCGTGGCGGTGGGGATCGAGACCTTGAAGGTGCCGATCAGCGTCATGAATTCGCCGACGAAGCCGGATGTGCCGGGCAGACCGACATTGGCCATGGTGAAGACCATGAACAGCAATGCGTAAAGCGGCATGCGGTTGACCAGCCCGCCATAGGCGGCGATCTCGCGGGTATGCATGCGGTCGTAGACGATGCCGACGCAGAGGAACAGCGCGCCGGAGACGATGCCGTGCGAGATCATCTGGAACACGCCGCCGGCGACGCCTTGCGTGGTTCCGGCAAAAATCCCCATCGTCACAAAACCCATATGGGCCACGGACGAATAGGCGATCAGCTTCTTGATGTCCTCCTGCATCATCGCCACCAGCGAGGTGTAGATGATGGCGACCACCGAGAGCGTGAAGACCAGCGGCGCGAAGTCAAACGACGCCAGCGGAAACATCGGCAGCGAGAAGCGCAGGAAGCCGTAGCCGCCCATTTTCAACAGGATCGCGGCCAGGATCACCGAACCCGCGGTCGGCGCCTCGACATGCGCGTCGGGCAACCAGGTATGCACCGGCCACATCGGCATCTTCACCGCGAACGAGGCAAAGAACGCCAGCCACGCCCAGGTCTGCAAGCTGCGCGGCACCGCGGTGTGCATCAGGGTCGGAATGTCTGTGGTGCCGGCATTCCAGTACAGCGCCATGATCGCCAGCAGCATCAGCACCGAGCCGAGCAGCGTGTAGAGGAAGAACTTGAAGGAGGCATAGACCCGGCGCGGGCCGCCCCACACCCCGATGATCAGGAACATCGGGATCAGGCCGCCCTCGAAGAACAGATAGAACAGCACGAGATCGAGCGCGGAGAAGGTGCCGATCATCAGCGTTTCCAAGAGCAGGAACGCCATCATGTATTCGCGCACGCGCAGCGTGATGGATTTCCAGCTCGCGATGATGCAGAGCGGCATCAAGGCGGTGGTCAGGATCACGAACGGCAGCGAGATGCCGTCGACCCCCATGTGATAGGTGATGGTGTTGGCGAGCCACGGCGCCTTTTCGACGAACTGGAAGTCCGGCTGCGCCGGATCGAAGCGCCAGACCAGGATCAGCGAGATGCCGAAGGTGATCAGCGTGGTCCACAGCGCGATCCAGCGCGAATTGCGCTGTGCGGCTTCATCGTCGCCGCGGCTGATATAGACCAGCAGCGCCCCGAACACCGGCAGGAAAGTGACGACGGAGAGAATGGGCCAGGTTGTCATCACTGGCCTCCCAAGCCGAACATGAACCAGGTGATCAACCCGGCAACGCCGATCAGCATCGCGAAGGCGTAGTGATAGAGATAGCCGGTCTGCAGCTTGACGACGTTGCGGGTGACATCAAGCACCCGCGCCGAAACGCCGTCGGGACCGAAGCCGTCGATGATCTTGCCGTCGCCGACCTTCCACAGGAAACGCCCGAGCCATTTTGCCGGCCGCACGAAGATCAGCTCGTACAGCTCGTCGAAATACCATTTGTTGAGCAGGAACTGGTAGAGCATCTGGTGCTGGTTGGCGAGCTCCACCGGGAGATAGGGCCGGCGGATATAGAACAGGTACGACACGTAGAAACCGAGCGCCATCATCACCGTCGGCAGATAGGCGATCGCCGCGGGGATGTGGTGCATCTCCTCGATGATCTTCGGATTCATCTTCACCGACTCGCGGAAGAATTCCCCGACACCGTGGCCGGCGAACAGTTCCTTGAACGGGAAACCGGCCAGGATCGATCCGGCGGCGAGAATGCCGATCGGGATCAGCATCCACAGCGGGCTCTCATGGGCGGCTTCATAATGCTCCTGGTCGTGCGGCTCGCCGTGGAAGGTCTTGAAGATCAGCCGCCAGGAATAGAACGAGGTCAGCCCCGCCGCGATCACGGTCATCAGGAAGCCGTAGAAGGCGAACGGATTGTGCGAGACGAACGCGGACTCGATGATCGCGTCCTTGGAGAAATAGCCCGCCGTGAGCGGAAAGCCGGTCAACGCCAGCGTGCCGATCACCATCACGATGTAGGTGAAGGGGATCTTGTCCTTCAGCCCGCCCATGTTGCGGATGTCCTGCTCGTGATGCATCGCATAGATCACCGAGCCCGAACCCAAGAACAGCAGCGCCTTGAAGAAGGCGTGCGTGAACAGATGGAACATGCCGACCGAATAGGCCCCCGCCCCCATCGCCACGAACATGTAGCCGAGCTGCGAACAGGTCGAATAGGCGACGATGCGCTTGATGTCGTTCTGCACGAGGCCGACGGTCGCGGCGAAGAACGCGGTGGTGGCGCCGAAGAACATCACCGCGGCCTGCGCGTTCGGCGCGAGTTCGAACAATGGCGACAGCCGCGCCACCATGAAGACGCCGGCGGTGACCATGGTCGCGGCGTGGATCAGCGCCGACACCGGCGTCGGGCCTTCCATCGCGTCCGGCAGCCAGGTGTGCAGCAGGAACTGGGCTGATTTGCCCATCGCGCCCATGAACAGCAGCAGGCAGGTCAAGGTCAGCGCGTCGGCGTGCCAGCCGAAGAAATTGATGGTCTTGCCGGTCAGGCCTGGCGCGCCGGCGAAAATGGTCTCGAAATCGGTCGAGCCGATCAGCATGAAGATCAGGAAGATGCCGAGCGCGAAGCCGAAATCGCCGACCCGGTTGACCACGAAGGCCTTGATCGCGGCGGCATTGGCCGACGGCTTCTGGTACCAGAACCCGATCAGCAGATAGCTGGCGAGACCGACGCCCTCCCAGCCGAAGAACAGCTGCACCAGATTGTCCGAGGTCACCAGCATCAGCATCGCGAAGGTGAACAGGCTGAGATAGCCGAAGAACCGCGGCCGGTTCGGATCCTCGTCCATGTAGCCGATCGAATAGAGGTGCACGAGCGAGGACACGGTATTGACCACCACCAGCATCACGGCGGTGAGCGTGTCGACCCGCAGCGCCCAGGCGATCTGCAGGTCGCCGGAATTGATCCAGGGGAACAGCGCGACCCGCACGTCGTGATGCAGGAAGCCGACATCGACCAGGGCGAACCAGGACAGGCCGGCCGAAACCAGCAACAGCCCGGTCGTGATCAGTTCGGCCGCGCGCGAGCCCGCCGCCGCCGGCTCGGCCACGTGATGGTCGTCATGGCCGTGATCGTCATGAGCATGTCGTGGGCGTCATGCGCATCCGACGCGTGGGCATCGTGACCGTGCCCGTCGCCATGATGCTCGACGGTGTCGCCGCTGGGATTGCGGGCATGCGCGCCGAAAATAGAAATCAGCCCGGCGAGGATCGCGCCGATCAGCGGCAGAAAGACGATTGCCTGGATCATTTGGCGCGTTAACCCTTCATCAGATTGACGTCTTCGACCGCGATCGAGCCGCGGTTGCGGAAGTACACCACCAGCACCGCAAGGCCGATCGCCGCCTCCGCCGCGGCCACCGTCAGCACCAGCAGCGCGAACACCTGGCCGACGATGTCGCCGAGGAAGGTCGAGAACGCCACCAGGTTGATGTTGACCGCGAGCAGGATCAGTTCGATCGACATCAGGATGACGATGATGTTCTTGCGGTTGAGAAAGATGCCGAGGATCCCGAGCGTGAACAGGATGGCGCCGACCGAGAGATAATGTCCGAGACCGATGGTCATTTCACCCACTCCGGCGCGTCGGCGTCCTGCAGCCCCTGCCCCGAGGCCACCTTGCGCACGCTCATCGCGAGTTCCGGCGTCCGCGCGTTCTGCACATTGATGTCCTGCCGCTTGACGCTGGCCTTGTGGCGCAGCGTCAGCACGATGGCGCCGATCATCGCCACCAGCAGCACCATTCCCGAGATCTGGAAGTAGTGAATGTATTTGGTGTAGAGCACGAGGCCGAGCGCCTCGGTGTTGTTGACGTTGGCGGGGATCGCCGAGGTGATCGTCTTGGCGACGTTGGGATTGATGACCCAGCCGCCGCCGACCAGCAGCAGTTCGGCGAGGAATATCGCGCCGATCACCAGACCGAACGGCAGGTACTCCAGAAAGCCCTCGCGCAGTTCGGCGAAATCGACGTCGAGCATCATGATCACGAACAGGAACAGCACCGCGACCGCGCCGACATAGACCACGACCAGGATCATCGCCAGGAATTCGGCGCCCATCAGCACGAACAGGCCGGAGGCGTTGACGAAGGCCAGGATCAGGAACAGCACCGAGTGCACGGGATTGCGCGAGACAATCACCATCACCGCCGAGGCAACGCAGATGCCGGCGAACAGATAGAAGAACAGTGCGGGAAGGATCATGCGAAATCTCCCCCCGTCATTCCGGGGCACGCGAAGCGATCAGACCCGGAATCTCGAGATTCCGGGTTCTGGTCCTTCGCGCACCGCCCCGGAATGACGTTGAAACCTGGTAAAATCATGCCCTCACCTCACCGGTACGGCGCATCGAGTTCGATCGATTTCGCAATCTCGCGCTCCCAGCGGTCGCCATTGGCGAGAAGTTTCGCCTTGTCATAATAGAGTTCCTCGCGGGTCTCGGTCGCGAATTCGAAATTCGGTCCCTCGACGATGGCGTCGACCGGACATGCCTCCTGGCACAGCCCGCAATAAATGCATTTCACCATGTCGATGTCGTAGCGCACGGTGCGGCGGGTGCCGTCGTTGCGGCGCGGACCGGCCTCGATGGTGATCGCCTGCGCCGGACAGATCGCCTCGCACAGCTTGCAGGCGATGCAGCGTTCCTCGCCGTTCGGATAACGGCGCAGCGCATGCTCGCCACGGAAGCGCGGCGAGATCGGCCCCTTCTCGAACGGATAGTTCAGCGTCGGCTTCGGCTTGAAGAAATAGCGCATGGCGAGAAAGAACGCCGACACGAATTCGGTGAGCAGAAGCGAGCGGGCGGTGGCGTTGATGTTGATACTCATGACGGCCTCATTGCGGAGCGATCCCCGCGAAGTGCAGCACGCCGGCGACGATCACCACCGCCGCCAGCGATAGCGGCAGGAACACCTTCCAGCCGAGCCGCATCAATTGATCGTAGCGGTAGCGCGGCACGATCGCCTTCGCCATCGCAATCAGGAAGAACATGAAGAATACCTTGAGCGTGAACCAGATCACGCCGGGCACCCAGGTGAACGGCGCCACCGCCACCGGCGGCAGCCAGCCGCCGAGGAACATGATCGTGGCCAGCGCGCACATCGTGGTGATCGCGACGTATTCGCCGAGCATGAACAACAGATACGGCGTCGAGCCGTATTCGACCATGAAGCCCGCGACCAGTTCGGATTCGGCTTCCACCAGGTCGAACGGCGGCCGGTTGGTTTCCGCCAGCGCCGAGACGTAGAAGATCACGAACATCGGAAACAGCGGCCAGACGTACCAGTTCAGGATCGTCAGCTGCGGCAGTCCGATCAAGCTGGCAAGGCCGCGCGTATTTTGCGCTTCGACCACCGCCGACAGATTGAGCGATCCGGCGCACAGCAGGACGGTGATGATGACGAAACCGATCGAGACTTCGTAGCTCACCATCTGCGCCGCCGAGCGCAGCGCGGCGAGGAACGGATATTTCGAATTCGACGACCAGCCGGCCATGATGATGCCGTAGATCGACAGCGACGAGATCGCGAAGATATAGAGCACGCCGACATTGATGTCGGAGATCACCCAGCCGAGATCCATCGGAATCACGGCCCAGGCCGCCAGCGCCAGCACGCAGCTCACCAGCGGCGCCAGCAGGAACACGCCCTTGTTGGCGCCGGAGGGAATGATCGGCTCCTTCAGCACGAACTTCAAAAGGTCGGCGAACGACTGGAACAGGCCCCAGGGGCCGACCACGTTGGGTCCGCGCCGGATCTGCACCGCCGCCCAGATCTTGCGATCGGCCAGCAGGATGTAGGCGATCGCGATCAGGAGGATGACGAGCAGCATGACGCTTTGCGCGATCATGACGATCAGCGGCCAAAGGAAGCCGGTCCAGAATGCGCTTGCGAAGAATTCAGCCATCAGGTCACGCTCACTCCGCCGCCGTCAGCATGTGGCCGGCGGCCAGGCGGGAACATTCCGCCATCACCACTGACGCGCGCGCGATCGGGTTGGTCAGGTAAAAATCCTCGACCGACGGTCTTGAACGGCGCCTTCTCGACGCTGCCGCCCCTGCCCGCGAGCTTCTTGATGTCGTCCGGCTTGCCGGCCTCGATCTGGTCGACCCGCATCAGATGCGGCGCGGCCTTGAACATGCGCCTGCCGCAACGCGCCAAGCGAATTGTACGGCAGCTTCTTGCCCAAAACTTCCGACAGCGCGCGGATGATCGCCCAGTCCTCGCGCGCCTCGCCCGGCGGGAACGCCGCGCGGTTGGCCATCTGCACCCGGCCTTCGGTGTTGACGTAGAGGCCCTGCTTTTCGGTGTAGGCGGCGCCCGGCAGGATCACGTCGGCGCGATGCGCGCCGCGGTCGCCATGGGTGCCGATGTAAACCACGAAGGTGCCGTCGGGCACCTTGACCTCGTCGGCGCCGAGCAGGAACAGCACGTCGATGGTGCCGAACGTCGTCATCTGCACCGCACTCAGGCCTGCCCGCGCCGTCGGCAAAGCCGATGTCGAGCGCGCCGACGCGCGAGGCCGTGTCGTGCAGAACGCCGAAACCGTTCCAGTCCGTCCTTGACCGCGCCGACATCGAGCGCGAGCTTGGCCGCGGCGGCGAGAACCGCCGAACCGTCATGGCGTGCCGCGGCACCTGCGCCGACCAGCACGATCGGATGTTTTGCAGCCCTGAGCACGTCGGCGAAGGAATGCTTGCCGGCGGCGAGTTCGGCCGAGCGAGTCGGTCCCCGCGCCGAGATAGTCGTAGTCATAGGCGAGATCGGCCTTGGCGCCGATCACGCCGATCTTGAGCTGGCCGCTGCGCCAGCGCTTGCGGATGCGCGCGTTGAGAACGGCGGCTTCCTTGCGCGGGTTCGAGCCCACGATCAGCAGCGCGTCGGCCTGCTCGATGCCGGCGATACCGGGATTGAAAATGTAGGAGGCGCGGCCGGCGTTGGGATCGAAGGCGTCGCCGCCCTGGACCGCGAGATTGACCGAGCCGCATTTGGCCAAGCAGGTCCTTCAGCGCGAACATCTCCTCCACGGCGGCGAGATCGCCCGCGATCGCGCCGATCCGCTTGCCGTCGATGCGGCCGGCCTTGGCGGCGATGGCGGCGAACGCCTCGGACCATGACGCCGCGCGGAGCTGGCCGTTCTGCCTGATATACGGCCGGTCGAGCCGCTGCGTGCGCAGGCCGTCGACGATGTGGCGGGTCTTGTCGGAAATCCACTCCTCGTTCACCGCCTCGTTGACGCGCGGCAGGATCCGCATCACCTCGCGGCCGCGGGTATCGACCCGGATCGCCGAGCCGAGGCCGTCCATCACGTCGATCGACTGGGTCTTGCCGAGCTCCCAGGGCCGCGCCGCGAACGCATAAGGCTTCGAGGTCAGCGCGCCCACCGGGCAGATATCGACCAGATTGCCTTGCAGCTCCGAGGTCAGCGCCGACTCCAGATAGGTGGTGATCTCCATGTCCTCGCCGCGGCCGGTCGCGCCCATCTCGGGCACGCCGCAGACTTCGGCGGCAAAACGAACGCAGCGCGTGCACTGGATGCAGCGGTTCATCGAGGTCTTGACCAGCGCGCCGAGATACTTGTCCTCGACCGCGCGCTTGTTCTCGGCGAAGCGGCTGGTGTCGACGCCGTAGCCCATCGCCTGATCCTGCAGGTCGCACTCGCCGCCCTGATCGCAGATCGGGCAATCCAGCGGATGGTTGATCAGCAGGAATTCCATCACGCCTTCGCGCGCCTTCTTCACCATCGGCGAGCGGGTCGAGATTTCCGGCGGTTCGCCCTTGGGACCCGGGCGGCAGTCGCGGACGCCCCAGGCGCAGCTTGCGACCGGCTTCGGGCCGCCCTTGATCTCGACCAGGCACATCCGGCAATTGCCGGCGATCGACAGCCGCTCGTGGTAGCAAAAGCGCGGGATTTCAGCGCCCGCGGCCTCGCACGCCTGCAGCAGCGTGAATTCGGCGGGAACATCGATCTCTTTGCCGTCGATGATGAGTTTAGTCATAGCGTTCTCAGGTCTTTCCCAGCTTGCAGTCGGGCGGTGTGACGCTGGCGGTCTTCATGGACGCCTTGACCCATTGCTGGGTGTTGGCGCCGTAGGTCGCAAGGTAGCTTGGCTCGGCCGCGTTCTTTTCGCACAGGAACGGCAGATGCGGCTTCAGATCGTAATCGCAGGAAGCCTGCCACTCGCGCTTGGCGGCGAAGGCGTTGATCGCTTCCTCGCAGGCGTAGAGGAAGTAGGTGACGAAGCTCTCGTATTGCACCTGCTCGTCGCGGCTGCCGGCCTTGATCGCCTCATAGTCCGGCTGCGCGAATTTCGGATTCTTGAACGCCAGATCGGTGTAGCCGAGAAAAGCCTGCCGCGCGCTCGCGGCCTGATTGTTGGAGCGGATTTCGTTGATCTGGAACAGGATCGCGACAAAGCCGAGCAACGCCACGGCCGCCTGCGCCATCTGCGCCAGCGTCCCGTATTTCTGCCACCAGAAGATGCTCGGTTGCGACATCGCCGCTACTCCGCCGCGACCATGTGCGCGGGATCGAGAATGCCGGCATCGTCGACATCGGCCTTGCGCGAATACTGGTCGATGCGCTCCTCGATCTCGTGACGGAAATGCGCGATCAGGCCCTGGATCGGCCAGGCCGCGGCATCGCCGAGCGCGCAGATGGTGTGACCCTCGACCTGCTTCGTCACTTCCAGCAGCATGTCGATCTCGCGCTTGTGGGCGCGGCCTTCGGCCATGCGGGTCAGCACCCGCCACATCCAGCCGGTGCCCTCGCGGCACGGCGTGCACTGGCCGCAGCTCTCGTGCTTGTAGAAATAGGCAATCCGCGCGATCGCCCGGATCAGGTCGGTCGACTTGTCCATCACGATGACGGCGGCGGTGCCGAGACCGGAGCGCAGTTTGCCGAGGCTGTCGAAATCCATCGGCGTGTCGATGATCTGCTCGGCCGGCACCATGCGCACCGACGAGCCGCCGGGGATCACCGCCTTGAGATTGTCCCAGCCGCCGCGGATGCCGCCGCAATGGCGCTCGATCAGTTCGCGGAACGGAATCCCCATCGCCTCTTCGACGTTGCAGGGACGCTCGACATGGCCGGAAATGCAAAACAGCTTGGTGCCGACATTGTTGGGCCGGCCGATGGCGGCGAACCAGGCCGCACCGCGCCGCAGGATGTCCGGCGCCACCGCGATCGACTCGACGTTGTTGACGGTGGTCGGGCAGCCGTAGAGGCCGACATTGGCCGGGAATGGCGGCTTCAGCCGCGGCATGCCCTTCTTGCCTTCGAGGCTTTCCAGCAGCGCGGTCTCTTCGCCGCAGATATAGGCGCCGGCGCCGTGGGTGACGTAAATGTCGAACGGCCAGCCGTTGATGTTGTCCTTGCCGACCAGCTTCGCCTCATAGGCCTGATCGACCGCGGCCTGCAGGTGCTCGCGCTCCCGGATGAATTCGCCGCGCACGTAGATGTAGCAGGCATGCGCATTCATCGCGAAGCTCGCGAGCAGGCAGCCCTCGACCAGCAGATGCGGATCGTGCCGCATGATCTCGCGGTCCTTGCAGGTGCCGGGCTCGGACTCGTCGGCATTGACCACGAGATAGCTCGGCCGCCCGTCGGTGGACTCCTTGGGCATGAACGACCATTTCAGGCCGGTCGGAAAACCCGCCCCGCCGCGGCCGCGCAGGCCCGAGGCCTTCATCTCGTTGATGATCCAGTCGCGGCCCTTGTCGATGATCGCCTTGGTGCCGTCCCAGGCGCCGCGGCGGCGCGCGCCTTCGAGGCCCCAGTCCTCGAGGCCGTAGAGATTGCGGAAGATGCGATCCTTGTCGTCGAGCATGACGTGAAACTTCCTAAGAGCGTTTGGACTGCATGTAGGCGAGACCGGCGGCGCATCCGCCGAAGGTCAGCGCCCACAACACGGCTGATTCCAGCGGCGCATTCAGCGCGTAGCGCTGCAGCAGGAAAATGAACACCGCGGCCGCCACGGTGTGCATCGCGATGTAGCGCCAGTGTCGCATCGATCCTGCCCTCCCCGTGATATCGCCTGCGCGATCCCCGTTCATGTGCTTGCCTTCAACGTGGTCGGTCCGCCCAGCGGCGCCGAGAACTGCCGGCCGTTCTGCGGTCCCGGCGTCGGAAGATTGCCGGAGGCAAAGCCGTCCAGCACCTTGCCGAAATTTTCCTTGGTCAGATCCTCGTAGGTGTCCTTCCAGATCAGCACCATCGGCGCGTTCACGCAGGCGCCGAGACATTCGACTTCTTCCCAGCTGAAATTGCCGTCCTTGGACAGATGGAAGGGATCGTGATGGATGCGGCTCTGGCACACCTCGATCAGATCGCCGGCGCCGCGCAGCCGGCACGGCGTGGTGCCGCAGACCTGCACGTGCGCCTTCTTGCCGACCGGCTGCAGCTGGAACATGGTGTAGAAGGTCGCGACCTCCAGCGCGCGGATGTAGGGCATGTCGAGCAGATCGGCGACCGCGCGGATCGCGGCTTCCGAAACCCAGCCGTCATGCTGCTCCTGGACCCGCCACAGGATCGGTATCACCGCCGAGGCCTGGCGGCCTTCCGGATATTTGGCGATCTGCTGCTTGGCCCAGCTAAGATTTTCCGCTGAGAACGTGAAGTTCGCGGGCTGCAGTTCCTTCGGTGCGAGGCGGCGGACGGACATTGTCTTTCAGTCTCTCATTGCGCGCGGCGCGCGGCGTTCGCGTTCAGGGCTTCGATCCGCTGTTGCCAGAATGCGCTTGCGGTGCCGAACACGTTGTAGCCGACGTGGGATGAAACCTTGATGCGGTCGAGAATTGACAGCTCGGTCACGGTTTCCAGGCGATTGCTGCGCGGATCGTACACGATCAGCTTGAGCGGGGTCTGGTCGAGGATGTAGCGCGACACGGTATGGTTGGGATCGTTGCCGTGTTCCTCGCACAACAACACGCTGTCGCCCTGCAACAGCCGCGTGCCGCCCTTGATGGCTTCGATCTCGACGCCTTCGACGTCGAGCTTGATCAGGTATTTTCCGCCGGCCGAAAGCTTGCCGTCGTCGAGCAGATTGTCGAGCGCGATCACCGGCACGTCCTCGCCGCCGCCGGCGGCGTTGCCGGCGATGCTGAACGCCTCGTGCTTGGTGCCGGACAGCCGCGCGGTGCCCCTGCTCGCGCCGATCGCGCACTTCATGACTTCGAAGCGGCCGTCGTTGACTTCGGCGTTGTTCGCCAGAATCGCAAAATTCTGCGACGACGGCTCGATCGCGATCGCCTTGTGCGAACCGTAGGGCGCGCTGGAAACCAGCACCGACCAGTAGCCGAAATTCGCGCCGCAATCGATCAGCGTGTAGTCGACGTCGACGGAATCCTTGAACAGCAATTCCAGCTCGTCTTCATAGGAGAACGAGCGGTTCAGCAGCTTGCTCCAGTAACCGTCGCCGTAGGGAAACTCGAAGGTCGCATCCGGATTGAGCTTGATCGCGATGTCGCGCACCGGCAGCGTCCTGCGCAACAGATTGGCGCAGGCGTTGTAGCCGCGGTGCGAAAACGTCGACGCCACCTTCGAGCCCGACGACAGCGCGAGCGCGGCCAGACGCTCCCACGCATTGGCGCCCTCGAGAACGCCGGTGGCCCGGTCAAACTGGATGGGCGGCGTCGCCATCACCGGTCGACCTCTCCGAACACGATGTCGAGCGAACCGAGGATGGCGGAGACGTCGGCCAGCAGATGGCCGCGGCAGATGAAATCCATCGCCTGCAGATGCGCAAAACCGGGCGCGCGGATCTTGCATTTGTAGGGCTTGTTGCTGCCGTCGGCGACCAGATAGACGCCGAACTCGCCCTTCGGCGCCTCGACCGCGGCATAGACTTCGCCGGCCGGCACGTGAAAACCTTCGGTGTAGAGCTTGAAGTGATGGATCAGCGCTTCCATCGAGCGCTTCATCTCGCCGCGGCGCGGCGGAGCGATCTTGTTGTCCTCGACGACGACCGGGCCCTGCCCTTCCGGCGCGCGCAGTTTTGCGATGCACTGCTTCATGATGCGCACCGACTGGCGCATCTCTTCCATCCGGATGCAGTAGCGGTCGTAGCAATCGCCGTTCTTGCCGATCGGAATGTCGAAATCCATCTCGGCGTAGCATTCGTAAGGCTGCGACTTGCGCAGATCCCAGGCCGCACCGGAGCCGCGCACCATCACGCCGGAAAAACCCCACTCCCAGGCCTGCTTCAGGCTGACCACGCCGATGTCGACGTTGCGCTGCTTGAAGATGCGGTTTCCGGTCAGCAGCCGTTCGAGATCGGCGACCACCTGCAGGAACGGATCGCACCAGGCATCGATGTCGTCGACCAGTTTCGGCGGCAGATCCTGATGCACGCCGCCGATCCGGAAATACGCCGCATGCATCCGGCTGCCGGAGGCGCGCTCGTAAAACACCATCAGCTTTTCGCGCTCTTCAAAACCCCACAGCGGCGGGGTCAGCGCGCCGACGTCCATCGCCTGCGTGGTGACGTTGAGCAGATGCGACAGGATGCGGCCGATCTCGCAATACAGCACCCGGATCAGTTGGCCGCGGCGCGGCACCGCAATGCCGAGCAGCTTTTCCGCCGCGAGACAGAACGCATGCTCCTGGTTCATCGGCGCGACGTAATCGAGCCGGTCGAAATACGGGATCGCCTGCAGATAGGTCTTGTGCTCGATCAGCTTCTCGGTGCCGCGATGCAAGCAGCCCGATATGCGGATCGACGCGGGCGACCACTTCACCGTCGAGCTCCAGCACCAGGCGCAGAACGCCGTGCGCCGCCGGATGCTGCGGCCCGAAATTGATGGTGAAGTTGCGGAGTGCTGCTTCGGTCATGATCCGACTTTCGGCCCCGCCTTCTCATCGCCCGGCAGCGGATAGTCCGCTCCTTCCCACGGCGAGAGAAAATCGAATTTGCGGAATTCCTGATTGAGCCGGACCGGCTCATAGACCACCCGCTTCTCCTGGTCGTCGTAGCGCACCTCGACGAAGCCGGTGAGCGGGAAATCCTTGCGCAGCGGATGGCCGTCGAAACCGTAATCGGTCAACAGCCGGCGCATGTCGGGATGGCCGGTGAAGATCACGCCATAGAGATCGTAGCATTCGCGCTCGAACCAGTCGGCGCCGGGAAACACGTCGATGATCGACGGCACCTGCGTCGTCTCGTCGGCTTCCGCGCGCAAACGAATGCGCTCGTTCAGCGTCGGCGACAGCAAATGATAGACCACATCGAAGCGCTTCTCGCGGCCGGGATAATCCACCGCCGTCAGATCGATGAAGCTGACGAAGCGGCAGCCGGGATCGTCGCGCAGGAAACGCATGATCTCGACGATCCGGCCGGCCTGCACCGCCACGGTCAGCTGATTGAACGCGACTTCATGGCCGGTCGCGGCACCCGCAAGCGCGCTCACGATCGTCTGCCCCAAAGCGTCGAGCTTGGCGTCGTCCATTCCAAAAACCCTAGCGTTCGATGGTCCCGATGCGCCGAATCTTCTTCTGCAGCAGCATCACGCCGTAAAGCAGTGCCTCCGCCGTCGGCGGGCAGCCGGGCACGTAGATGTCGATCGGCACGATGCGGTCGCAGCCGCGCACGACCGAATAGGAATAGTGGTAATAGCCGCCGCCATTGGCGCATGAGCCCATCGAGATGACGTAGCGCGGCTCCGGCATCTGGTCGTAGACCTTGCGCAGCGCCGGGGCCATCTTGTTGGTCAGCGTGCCCGCGACGATCATCACGTCGGACTGCCGCGGCGAGGCGCGCGGCGCAAAGCCGAAGCGCTCGGCGTCGTAGCGCGGCATCGACATCTGCATCATCTCGACGGCGCAGCAGGCCAGCCCGAAGGTCATCCACATCAGCGAACCGGTGCGGGCCCAGGTGATGAGGTCGTCGGTGGCGGTGACGAAGAAGCCCTTGTCGGACAGCTCGTGATTGACCTCGAGAAAATAAGGGTCGGTGGCGCCGACAGGCCGCCCGGTCGAGGGGTCGAGAATCCCGGTCGCAGCCGGCGCTACCGCCGGCGCAAATCCAGGCCTCGTTGCGGAGGGGCTCAATCCCATTCGAGCGCGCCTTTCTTCCATTCATAGGCGAAGCCGACGGTCAGGACGGCGAGGAACACGATCATCGACCAGAAACCGGTCGCCCCCAGCTTGCCGAACGCCACCGCCCACGGGAACAGGAACGCCACTTCGAGGTCGAAGATGATGAAGAGGATCGCGACCAGATAGAACCGCACATCGAACTTCATCCGGGCGTCGTCGAAAGCGTTGAATCCGCATTCATAGGCGGAAAGCTTTTCCGGATCGGGCTGCTGGAACGCGACCACGAAGGGGGCGATCAGCAGCACCAAACCGATCAGGCCTGCCACCCCGATAAACACCACGAGCGGAAGATAATTCTGCAAGATGCCGGTCATCGGCGATGCCTTTTTGCTGCGGTTTTAGGCGACCGCAGATTCGTCACATTGGAATTGTTCGAGGCTTAGCGCAGCGCAACAAGGGGCGCAAGACAAGGGTTTTTGACGAGGTCCGCAGCGCCTTCACGCGGCGGGATAACTCGCCCGCGGCGTTGCCGGTGACGAATTTCGTGGCCCGGCAGGACGGCATCCGAGCCGCCGGTGGGCTCGGCTTTTATCCGCGGCCGACCGGCGACGAAACCATTTTGGGGAACCCACGAAACCATCCTGAAACAGACCGGGCGTACTGCTCTTGCCAACGACGCGGCGGTAAGACGCCAGGAGGCATCACATGAACCACTCCATTCACTCAGCGGATCGCGGCACCCACCTCAAGATCGTGGTTGTGGCCCTGGTGGCGGGCATCGTAGTGGCCGGTTTGGGCATTTCCGCCCGCACCCATTCCAACGACGTCCAGACTGCCCAGGTCGTTAAGGCCGGCAAGTTGATGACGGTGACAAGTTCGACTACATCGGTCGTCCGCTAGGACTTTCCGGGGTTTTCGATGCAGTATGGCCGCCTCCGGGCGGCCTTTGCTTTGGCCCAGCGGGAACTTTCGCCTCCGGTCCGGCTTTGGAGTCCATATGATGGAAATGCCATCCAGTGATGCAAAGGCCAATGTCGTGGCACGAATCGGCGCGCAGCCGATTGCGCTTGCCGCCATCGCCTTGGCCGTCATCATGATCGGGATCGGGTCGATCGCGCTGTGGCGCGCTTACACCGGCACCTCCCCCGAACAGGATCGCATCGTCTCCGCCCGCCAGCTGCAGACCCGTACCGCCCAGGCATCCGAGCAACTGGTCGAGAAAACCAAGGGCCTGGAGGCGACCCAGCAGGAATCGATCGACCAGCTGCAAGTCGTTCAGGACCAGCTGTTGACCGTGCGGCGCCTGCTCACGGCGCAGCAAACCGAGACCAGGAAGCTGTCCGAGCAGGTTGGAAATCTCACCGGCGCGATCGACGGCTTGCGACAATCCTATGCCAGCACCCAATCCTCGGAGCCGGCCAGTCCGCCTTCGGCTGGAAAACCCAAGGCCCGGTCGCGGCCCGGCCAAGGGCCGCGCGGCAGGCGTGAAAAGCAAGCGCGCCAAAGCGCGGGGCTGACGACTTCTGAATGGTTGATCGCATTGAAGGATGGCCGCCGGTTCCAGCCGTGGCGATCGGCCTGAAAACCCGAGCAGTAGCTCAAACAAGTTCCGAGCTTCGACCCATAGGCAATTTGTCGCGGTCCAACCGCGCTCTACTGTTGGGCAGCTGCATCAGCAGAACGGTCACATGGGTACACTCTCGCGAGAGTTTATCAACGGCAGCTCCATCCCCAGCGCGCGAGCCGGGGAATGACGATGATTGCGTTACGCCGCAATCAACCGCACATTCGTGCCCCAGGGGTCGGCGATCATGATGCCGCCAGGGACCAGATCGCTCGGCACACTCGCTGCGGTGAGGCGGCTCTTGCGGTCGGCGAGCGTGGCAGCATCGGCGACGGCGAGTGAGAACCAGGAGAGGCCGGTCGCCTGCAGATTGCGCGGGCCGGCGCCGGCGCTCTGCCAGGTGTTGATGGCGAGGTGGTGGTGGTAGCGGCCCGATGACATGAACGCGGCTCCGGCGCGCATCAGGCGGGTCGGCACGAGGCCAATCAGGTCCTCATAGAATGCGCGGCCGCGGCCGACATCGCCGACGCGCAGATGCACGTGACCGATGCGCAGGGATTTCGGCGCCACCGTGTATTGATCCCGTGTCGTATCGGTCTGGGCCACGATATTGTCGATGTCGAGTTGCCCGGTGCCCATGGTTACGCTGTCGCCGGTCCATTGCCACGCGGAGGTCGGGCGGTCGGAATAGACCTCGATGCCGTTGCCCTCGGGGTCGGTGAGGTAGGACGCCTCACTCACAATGTGATCGGCAAAGCCGTCGAACTGCGTGCGGGCGAGCGCGGCGTGGACCAGCCAGCGCGCGAAATCGGCCCGGCTTGGCATCAGGAAAGCGATATGAAACAGCCCGGCATTGCCGGCGCGCTCAATCTGCGCGTCGGGCCGGTGGATCAGGTGCAGCAAAGGCACGTTGCCCGCGCCCAGTACCACCTCGTCGGTGCTCTCCCTAATGGTGCCGAGCTTGAGCAGATCGGTGTAGTAGCGCCGGACCTTGCCCATGTCGCGGACGTGCAAGGCGGCGGCGCCGATGCGCATCGGTGTGGTCTGCGCGAACGGCAGGCCGGCCGCCGTCGCGCCGTCGGTGCCGCCCTCGGCATGTGCGGCCGCGGCCATCGCGGCTTGGCTGCCGGCAAAGGCGGCGAGCATCAAGATCTCTCGGCGCGAGTTCATGCAAGGTCCATAGCTGGAGGTTCGACGGCTGGAGGATCGAATGGCCGTTGATAGGAAGGCGGCCGCGCAAGGTCAAATCACGTCGCTGCGCGTGCCCGGCTGTCAGAACGAAAAGCGCCCTGAAGTATTTCACCCGAGCCGATGGAAATTCTTGCCGGAAAAAACAGGGTTGCCAGCCCCACTTGAAATGATTGGGGAAACTGGCGCGAGAGACGGGACTCGAACCCGCGGCCTCCGCCGTGACAGGGCGGCGCTCTAACCAACTGAGCTACTCCCGCGGGTGCCGAAATCTGACTGATCCGCGCAGGAGTGAGGACTTAAAGGCGCGCCCCCTTTTAGTCAAGGTTGTTGCGAATCCCGCTGCCAGTCGGGCGTTTTTGCGACGCCGATGCAAATAATAGGCTATTTGCAGGCAAAACAGCGTAGTCAGCTCGCCCCCGAATCATTTAAGGCCTGCTACGTCTTGGTTTCCCAAGCCACCAACAACGAGGAGGGCCTAATATGGCGAAGAAAGCAGCGACCCCGACCACCGTGACGCTCAAGCATCTGGCGGCGGCGATCGCCGAAGACCAGGAATTGTCCAAGAAGAAGGCGGAAGAGATTTTGGGCGATCTGGTCACCCGGATCACCAAGCACCTGAAGAAGGGCGAGCGCATCCGGATCGTCGGCCTCGGCATCCTGCAGGTGCGCAAGCGCGCCGCCCGCATGGGCCGCAACCCCGCCACCGGCGAAGCGATCCAGATCAAGGCCAGCAAGAAGGTTGCCTTCCGCGCGGCCAAGGAGCTGAAGGAAGCCGTCTGATAGGACGCTTTCCAACTCCAGGACTTTGCGTCATTCCGGCGCGGTTTACGCGGCCCCCGGAATGACGCTTTTTACGGTTTAGCTCTCCGCTTTCCTGTCGTTGCCGGTGGTGTTCATGGTGGCTTCGCCCCTCGCGTTCAAACACACCGTGACCGAGCGCTTTCTGCGCTATGTGCTGATCGACACCCAGTCCGATCCCGCTTCGCCCACCTGCCCCTCCACCGAAAAGCAAAAAGACCTCGGCCGCCTGCTCGCCAGCGAGTTGCAGGCCATGGGCATTGCCGACGCCCATCTCGACGCGCATGGCTACGTCTACGCCACCATCCCGGCGAACACCGAGAAGAAGGTCCCGGTGATTTGCTTCTGCTCGCATATGGACACCTCGCCCGACTGCACCGGCCGGGACGTCAAGCCGCAAATCGTACGGAATTATCGCGGCGGCGATATCGTTCTGCCGGCCGATCCCACGCAAGTGATCCGCGCCGCGGATCATCCGGCACTCGCCGATCAGATCGGCAACGACATCATCACCACGGACGGCACCACGCTGCTCGGCGCCGACAACAAGGCCGGCCTTGCCGAAATCATGGATGCCGCGCATTTCCTGGTCGCCAATCCGCAGATCAAGCACGGTGCGATAAAAATCCTGTTCACGCCCGACGAAGAGATCGGCCGCGGCGTCGACAAGGCCGACCTGAAAAAGCTCGGCGCCGACTTCGCCTACACCATCGACGGCGAAACCGCCGGGAATATCGAGGACGAGACCTTCTCGGCCGACGGCGCCACCATCACGATCGAGGGCGTCAGCACCCATCCCGGTTTTGCCAAGGGCAAGATGGAGCACGCGATCAAGATCGCCGCCGCCATCGTCGAACGGCTGCCGAAACAAACCTGTTCGCCGGAGACCACCGAAGGCAAGGAAGGTTTCCTGCACCCGATCGGCATCTCCGGCGCGCTGGAAAAAGCCACGCTCGGCTTCATCGTGCGCGATTTCACCGAAGCCGGCTTGAAGGAAAAGGAAGCCTTGCTGGAGAGCATCGTCAAGGACGTGATGAAGGGCTATCCGCACTCGACCTACCGGCTCGACATCAAGCCGCAGTACCGCAACATGAAAGAGGTGATCGACCGCCACCCGGAGATCATCGATCATGCGATGGAGGCGATCCGCCGCACCGGGCTGAAGCCTGTGACGAGCTCGATCCGCGGCGGCACCGACGGCTCGCGGCTGTCGTTCATGGGACTGCCCTGCCCCAACATCTTCGCCGGCGAGCACGCGTTCCATTCGCGGCTGGAATGGGTCAGCGTTCAGGACATGGAAAAGGCCATGCAGACCATCGTGCATCTGGCGATGATCTGGGAAGAGCGGGCGTAGTGTCCACGCTTTCGATGGCGAGGGCTTATCGCCGGGATCAGCGACTTGAACTCGCCTTCGAAAAGATGAAATTGTTGTAGTAGCCGGGTCTCTTCCAGAAATACGGTCCGGCCGCTCGCTGATGGATGGCAGCGTCAAATTCGGACACCGGCCTGGCGCGGTAACCGCACATGAAACGACCGTTGTATCCGAGCGCTTCGAGATAGGAAAAAACCTCCTTCACGGAACCGCCCTCGATGTGCCGGTCCTCGCACTCAAAGACGAGCAGCGGCGCCTGTTCGCGCAAGATCCTTTCCGCCCCCTTGAAGACTTCGAGTTCCGCGCCCTCCACGTCGATCTTCAACAGCGAGATCCTTTCACCGTTGCTGAAGTAGTCGTCCAGGGAAACCGTCTCCACGGAGATCAATGTTTCTCCAATCCCGGCCACCGGACCAAGGGTGGCGCCGGGCGACGACGGCCCCGGCACGACCAGCGTTCGCGTGCCCGTTGTCGAATACACCGCGCGCGGTTCGATTTTCACGTTTTGAGATGAGGCGCAGACCCTGCTCAGATATTCTGCCAGCAGCGGTTGCGGTTCGAAGGCGACGACGCGTCCGTCGGCACACCATCGGGAGAGCCAAAACAGATAACTCCCCTTGTGCGCGCCGATGTCGCAAACGATATCGGTACGGCGAACATGGCGTCGGATCACCGCGAGTTCCGCTTTTTGATCGCGAAACCGCGCCTTGATAGCTCTCACACGAAGACGAACCTGTTCATCGATATTTGGCACCGCCGATCCTCAACCCCTGGTCACGCCGTAACTAGGCGTGAACAGCGCTCTTTGTCGATGCGGTCTACTGGCGCAATTGTCGATGATCCGGTGGGAGTGACGCGACGCGGGCAGAACCAGGCCTAGGATAGCTTTATATCGGGTACCGTGACTTTTGCCGGGTGAATCGTGGAAAAACGACCGCCGCTCGCCGCATCCAATTCGGTATCGGTGAGCTCTTGCTGATCGAGCTTTGAGTTTTCGTTGGTGTCGCTCATGATCTTCATCCAAGCCAGCGTGGACCATCCAACCGCTGATGTCGGCACACTGGTTCAGCGCTCTCGGCAGCACTGTGACTCCAATCACAGACTATCGTCGTCGACGTTGTGCGTGATGACGCGACGAGCGCAAAAGGCTTACGCGGCGCAGCCAGGTGGGAGACCGGAAATGTCCAAGGCGAGGAATGAGACCTTCAAGACGATCAACGAAATGACGGAACTGACGGCCGCCGAATTGAGCGCGGCCAGTGCCGGCAAATTAATTAACAGCAGAATGGAAGCCCAGCTTAATTCGCGCAGCGTCAATCCGATTGTGATCTCACGAGACCGGGCTTTGAACAGTTGAGGCACAACATTCAGCGCGTTCCCTCAAGCGACTTCTTATGAAGCCGACGCGGTCACGATCCAGATCGATCCGGGAAGCACCACCGTGTCGCCCTTGGCGAGCGGCGCGAGCGCTTCGCGCAGCGACTGGATGGCGGCGGCTCGGATGTCGGCCGGCTGGCCTTCCAGCGCGCGGTGGGTCGGTCCGATTTCCAGCGCGCTCTGCACCGCTGCATCGAGACCGCGCCCGATCGCGATATCCAGCGCCAGCGGGCACGGCTCCATCGCGATGCCCTTGAAGCCGGCTTCGCCGAGAATCCGGTGCACGCGCTCCTCCGATGCAAACGCAAACGGCCCCGGATCTTCCGGCCCCTGCGGCGGCAGTTTTGGCGCGTGCTTGTAGACCGCCTGCAGCGGCGCCATCATCCACGGATTTTCACGCGGCTCGCGCCAGCAGGCGAACGCCAGCCGCCCCGAGGGCCGCAACGCCCGGCGCATGTTCGCAAACGAGCAGCACCGGATCGGCAAAGAACATCACGCCGAACCGCGAGGCCAGCAGATCAAAACTGGCGGGCTCGAACGGATAGACGGTGGCATCCGCCAGCACGAAATCGATCGGCAATTCCTGCGGCGCGCTCGCCCGCGCCCGCGCCAGCATCGGCTCCGATATGTCGATACCCATGGCATGACCTGACGTCCCGACCTTTTGCGCGAACGCGATGGTGGTGGCGCCGCTGCCGCAGCCGACATCGATGACGCGCTCGCCGGCCGTGGGCCTCGCGCGGTCGATCAGAATGTCGGCGACCGGCCCGAGCAGGATGTCCTGCGCCGCCTGCCGCTCGGCCCAGCGCTGGCCGGCGGGTCCGTTCCAGTAGGCAAGCTGGTCGGCGTTTTGATCGTGGGTTGTCGGATGTTCATGTGAGGAACTTTCGTGATCGGTCCGCCTTCGCTCTTCGAGCTACGGCGCGACAGCCTTCGCCTTGCGACATCCGGCTTGCCGAGCCGAAGCCCGCAGGGCGAAGGCTGGTAGGCGGCGACGGATTCGAACCGCCGACCCTCTCGGTGTAAACGAGATGCTCTAACCAGCTGAGCTAGCCGCCCTCGCCTGCTATTTACAGCGCCGCGGCCGGTGAACGCAAGCGACGCCGGCGGCGACAAATCGGCTGATATCGCCTGGATTGTCGGCCCCTCAGCGTCATGCCCGGGCTTGTCCCGGGCATCCACGTCTTTCCGATATCGCCGTAAGAAAGACGTGGATGGCCGGGACGAGCCCGGCCATGACGAACTCTGATGCTCCGACTCCCCCAAACAAAAGCGGCGCCCCGTTGGGACGCCGCTGTTGTCTTGTCGAGCGATCAGGCTCAGTGCGCCGTCAGGCCGCCTGGCGCTTCGTCCGTGGCGTCCGGCTTGACCGGCACCTTGGTGTCCTCTTCCCAGATGATCGCCACCGGCGGCCGTACCAGGGCCTGGGCGATCGACGTCGTCGAGCCGCGCGACCGGGATGATGGTCATGCCGCCCTTGATCGCATCGGAAATCTCCGTGAGATCCTTGGCGTTGTCCTCGGGGATCAGCACCGTCTTGATGCCGCCGCGCGCGGCCGCCAACAGCTTCTCCTTCAAGCCGCCGATCGGTAGCACACGCCCGCGCAGCGTGATCTCGCCGGTCATGGCGACGTCGTGGCGGACCGGGATCCCGGTCATGATCGACACGATCGCGGTGGCCATCGCCACACCCGCCGAGGGACCATCCTTCGGGGTCGCCCCCTCCGGCACGTGGACGTGGATATCGCGGCGGTCGAACATCGGCGGCTCGATGCCGAAGCCGACGGCGCGCGAGCGGACGTAGGACGCCGCCGCCGAAATCGACTCCTTCATCACGTCGCGCAGATTGCCCGTGACCGTCATCTTGCCCTTGCCGGGCATCATGACGCCTTCGATGGTGAGCAACTCACCGCCGACATCGGTCCAGGCCAGACCCTGTGACAATGCCGACCTGAGGCTCGCTCTCGATCTCGCCATAGCGATACTTCGGCACGCCGAGAAATTCCTCGAGGGACTTCTCGGTGACCTTGACCGACTTCTTCTTCGAGATCATCAGCTCCTTCACCGCCTTGCGGGCCAGTGTCGAAAGCTCACGCTCGAGGTTACGCACGCCCGCTTCGCGGGTGTAGCGGCGGATCATCAGCAACAACGCATCGTCGTCGATCGACCATTCCTTGGAATCCAGGCCGTGCTTGGCGATCGCGTTCGGGATCAGATGCTTGCGCGCGATCTCGACCTTCTCGTTCTCGGTATAGCCGGCGATCCGGATGATCTCCATGCGGTCCATCAGCGGTCCGGGAATATTCAGCGTATTCGCGGTCGTGATGAACATCACGTTGGACAGATCGTAATCGACCTCGAGATAGTGATCGTTGAAGGTCGAGTTCTGCTCGGGGTCGAGAACCTCGAGCAGCGCCGACGACGGATCGCCGCGGAAATCGGCGCCCATCTTGTCGATCTCGTCCAGCAGGAACAGCGGATTCGAGGTCTTGGCCTTCCGCATCGACTGGATGATCTTGCCGGGCATCGAGCCGATATAGGTGCGGCGGTGACCGCGGATCTCGGCCTCGTCGCGCACGCCGCCGAGCGACACGCGCACGAATTCGCGCCCCGTCGCCCTCGCGATCGACTTGCCGAGCGAGGTCTTGCCGACGCCGGGAGGTCCGACCAGGCACAGGATCGGCCCGGTCAGCTTGTTGGCGCGCGACTGCACCGCGAGATACTCGACGATGCGGTCCTTGACCTTCTCCAGCCCGTAGTGATCGTTGTCGAGCGTGCTTTGCGCCGCGACCAGATCCTTCTTGACCTTGGACTTCTTGTTCCACGGGATCGACAGCAGCCAGTCGAGATAGTTGCGCACGACGGTGGCTTCCGCGGACATCGGCGACATCTGGCGCAGCTTCTTCAGCTCGTGCTGCGCCTTCTCGCGGGCTTCCTTGGAAAGCTTGGTCTTGGCGATCTTCTCTTCGAGATCGGCGAGTTCGTCGCGGCCTTCGTCGTCGCCGAGTTCCTTCTGGATCGCCTTCATCTGCTCGTTGAGATAATATTCGCGCTGGGTCTTCTCCATCTGGCGCTTGACGCGGCTGCGGATCCGCTTCTCGACCTGCAGCACCGAGATTTCGCTCTCCATCAGCCCGAGCACCTTCTCGAGGCGCGCGGTGACCGACAGCGTCTCCAGGATGCCCTGGCGATCCGCGATCTTGACGGCGAGATGCGAGGCGACCTGGTCGCCGAGCTTGGCGAAATCGGTGATGGCCTGAACCACGCCGACGACTTCGGCGGAGATCTTCTTGTTCAGCTTCACATAGCTTTCGAAGTCGGACACGACCGAGCGCGCCAGCGCTTCGGCCTCGACCGAAGTGGCGTCGGTATCGGCCAGCGCGATCGCGGTGGCTTCGTAATATTCGACGCGATCGGAATATTTTTGCACGCGCGCGCGCTCGAGCCCCTCCACCAGCACCTTGACGGTGCCGTCGGGCAATTTGAGCAGCTGCAGCACGCTGGCAAGCGTGCCGGTTTCATAAATCGCATCCGGGGCCGGATCATCGTCCGACGCGTTCTTCTGCGTCGCCAGCATGATCAGCGCGTCATTCTTCATGACCTCTTCGAGCGCGCGGATCGATTTCTCGCGGCCGACGAACAGCGGCACGATCATGTGCGGGAAGACGACGATGTCGCGCAGCGGCAGCACCGGATAGGAGTGGCTTTCGCCGTGAACGATCGATGGCCGGATTTTCGGGGCAGTCATGGCCTGTTCCTTTTGTTGTGCCCCCTTGCACGCAGTCCGCAAATCTTGCGCAACCGCCACAAGGTGCCTGTCATATTCCGGGTGGTTTGGCCGTCCGAAAGCCGGCTGCTCCGGATCGCTTTTGCGGCGAATCTTTGGGGTAGGATTTGATCGCCGATAGCATTAGGTGGCTATCGGCCATGGGGGTGTCAAGTCGCTGGAAAAGCCCGCTGGATAGCGGGCCGTAACGCCTGGAAACACCTACGCAACAGCGGTCGCCGAAAGGCTCCGGCAACCGTCTCTTTTGCTTGCTGATCCGCTCGATCCGCCGGCGACGCCGCGATCAGGCGCTGGCGCTGGTTTCCACGGCGCGATCGGAACGATCGGCGTAGATGTAGAGCGGGCGGGCGGTTCCCTCGACCACTTCGCGCGAGATCACCACCTCTTCGACGCCTTCGAGGCCCGGAAGATCGAACATGGTCTCCAGCAGGATGCTCTCGAGGATCGAGCGCAGGCCGCGCGCGCCGGTCTTGCGCTCGATCGCCCTGCGGGCGACCGCGCCAAGCGCCTCGTCGGCGAAGGTCAGTTCGATATTCTCCATCTCGAACAGCCGCTGATACTGCTTCACCAGCGCGTTCTTCGGATCGGTCAGAATCTTCTTCAGCGAAGCCTCGTCGAGATCCTCCAGCGTGGCGACCACCGGCAGACGTCCGACGAATTCCGGGATCAGGCCGTACTTCAGGAGATCCTCGGGCTCGACGTGACGGAAGATTTCGCCGGTGCGGCGATCTTCCGGCGCCAGCACCTGGGCGGCGAAGCCGATCGAGGTCGAGCGTCCGCGCGCGGAGATGATCTTCTCCAAGCCCGAGAAGGCGCCGCCGCAGATGAACAGAATGTTGGTGGTGTCGACCTGCAGGAACTCCTGCTGCGGATGCTTGCGGCCGCCTTGCGGAGGAACCGAGGCAACCGTGCCTTCCATGATCTTCAGCAGCGCCTGCTGCACGCCCTCGCCCGACACGTCGCGGGTGATCGACGGATTGTCGGACTTGCGGCTGATCTTGTCGATTTCGTCGATATAGACGATGCCGCGCTGCGCGCGCTCGACATTATAGTCGGCCGACTGCAGCAGCTTCAGGATGATGTTCTCGACGTCCTCGCCGACATAGCCGGCTTCGGTCAGCGTCGTCGCATCCGCCATCGTGAACGGCACGTCGAGGATCCGCGCCAGCGTCTGCGCCAGCAGCGTCTTGCCCGAACCGGTGGGGCCGATCAGCAGGATGTTCGACTTCGCCAGTTCGACGTCGTTGTGCTTGGTCTGGTGATTGAGGCGCTTGTAGTGATTGTGGACGGCGACCGAGAGCACCTTCTTGGCGTGGCTCTGGCCGATCACGTAATCGTCGAGGACCTTGCAGATTTCCTTCGGGGTCGGAATGCCGTCGCGCGACTTCACCAGCGAGGATTTGTTTTCCTCGCGGATGATGTCCATGCACAGCTCAACGCATTCGTCGCAGATGAATACGGTGGGACCCGCGATCAGTTTGCGGACTTCATGCTGGCTCTTGCCGCAGAACGAGCAATACAGCGTGTTCTTGGAGTCGCTCGTGCCGACCTTACTCATTCTTATCTCCGTCCGCCGTTCGATCTCGTCCGCTCGATCGCCCCATTCCGGCACCTACCGGCACAGAGTTGTAGATAGAGCAAAATCCGTACCAAAAAAGACCCTACGCTTAGATACCGTACGACCGCGGTTGGTTCGAATCTCCCGCTAACCCTACCAGCCAACCATGGTGGCACCCGACTATCAAGAATTCGCTAATCGGCCGAACGCCCGATACCCGTGACAATACCGTGATTTGCGGCGTTCGCGCGAGGCGAACCTGTCGAAATCGGCCAAGCGTTGCGCGATTGCCACGCCGCCAAACGGCACGAAAGCGGAACTTCTTGCCCGGAAAGGGGCATATATGTCCCGCCGACGGCCGAAATCGTCCGCCGACGACGGGTCGTTAACGTCGGTGCAGGGATTGCGATCCGCTGGTTGCTACGGGGTTTTCGCGGTCGGCTCTTCCGAGCGCTTGTCGATCACCTTGTCGACGATGCCGAAGTCCCTGGCCATGTCGGCGGTAAGGAACTTGTCGCGTTCCAGCGCGTCCTCGATCGCCTTGAAGGTCTGCCCGGTGTGTTTGACGTAGATTTCGTTGAGCCGCTTCTTGAGGTTCAGGATTTCCTGCGCGTGCAGCATGATGTCGGTGGCCTGGCCCTGGAAGCCGCCGGAGGGCTGGTGCACCATGATGCGCGAATTCGGCAGCGAGAACCGCATGTCCTTGTGGCCGGCGGCCAGCAGCAGCGAACCCATCGAGGCCGCCTGCCCGGTGCACAGCGTCGACACCGGCGGCCGGATGAACTGCATGGTGTCGTAGATCGCGAGGCCCGACGTCACCACCCCACCGGGGGAATTGATGTACATCGAGATTTCCTTCTTCGGATTCTCGGCTTCGAGGAACAGCAATTGCGCCACGGTCAGCGTCGCCATGCCGTCCTCGACCGGTCCGGTCAGGAAGATGATGCGCTCCTTCAACAGGCGCGAGAAAATGTCGTAGGCGCGCTCGCCGCGGTTGGTCTGTTCGACCACCATCGGGACGAGGTTCATGTAGGTTTCCACCGGATCGCGCATTAATCACCCAAAGGTTGGCGGAAACGAACATCCATCGGCAATGTGGAACTGGCCAGAATTTGCCGGGCGCGGACGAACGTCCCGTGATGCAGGACTTTAAGGACAGGCTCACAGATATGGGCCAATTCCCCGGTGACAAGACCGGGGTCGAGTCACCGGGGTAGCGGCAGTTGAAGCTGATTCGCTAGCGATGGCCTAGCGACCGATGGCGCCGCCAGGCCGCTTTGACCTGACATCCTTAACGCCGGCTGACCGGATCAGGCGGCGCTCTTCTCCTCGTCGTCCTTCAGGAGTTCCTCGCGCGTCACCTTCTTTTCGGTGACGTTGGCGAGTTCGAGGATGAAATCGACCACCTTGTCCTCATAGATTGGCGCACGAAGCTGGGCCAGCGCGTTGGCATTGTTGCGATAGTAGTCCCAGACTTCCTTCTCGCGTCCCGGCATCGAGCGCGCGCGCTCGATCACCGCGCGGCTGACTTCGTCGTCGGTGACCGTGATCTTGTTCTTCTCGCCGATCTCCGACAGCACGAGGCCGAGCCGCACGCGGCGGTCGGCGATCTTCTGGTATTCCTCCTTGGCCGCCTCTTCGGTGGTGTCTTCATCGGCAAAGGTCTTGGCGCTGGATTCCATCTCGGCCTTGATCGAGGTCCACATCAGGTTGAATTCTTCCGCGACCAGCGACGGCGGCGCCTCGAAGCGATGGCTCTCGTCGAGCCGGTCCAGCAGCATGCGCTTGACGCGCTGGCGCGTGGCGCCGGCGAATTCGGCGACCAGCCGCTCGCGCGCGGCTTCCTTGAGCTTGTCGAGCGATTCCAGGCCCAGCGTCTTGGCGAACTCGTCGTCGATCAGCGGTGTCCTGCGGCGCCTCGACCAGTGTCGCCGTGGTCTCGAACTCGGCGGCCTGGCCGGCGAGCTTCTCGCTGGCATAGTTCTTCGGGAATGAAACCTTCAAGGTGCGGGTTTCGCCCGCGGCGATGCCGAGCAACTGCTCTTCAAAGCCCGGAATAAAGGTGTTGGAGCCGATCGTGACCGGGATGTCCTCGCCGGTGCCGCCGTCGAACGGCGTGCCGTCGATGGTGCCCTTGAAGGAGATCGTGACCCGATCGCCGGTCTCGGCCTTGGCGCCCTCGGCCTTGGCGGCGAAGGCGCGATTCTGGTCGGCGATGCGCTTGATGGCTTCGTCGACGTCGGCGTCGGTGACTTCGACCACCGGCTTCTCGACCGTAAAGCTCTTGAAATCGGCGAGCTGGATCGCAGGCACCACCTCGATCGAAACCGTATAGGTGAGATCGGATTTGCCGGAGAGGATGTCCTCGACCTCTTTCTGCTCGGTCGGCATGGTGATCTTCGGCTCGGTCGCCAAGCGGAACCCGCGCTCGGTAAAGATCTGCGAATTGGTGTCGCGGATGGTCTGGTCGATGGTCTCGGCCATCACCGAGCGGCCGTACACCTTCTTCAGGTGGCTCACCGGCACCTTGCCCGGACGGAAGCCATTGAGGCGGACCTTGTCCTTCATATCCACCAGCCGGGCGTCCGCCTTGGCATCGAGATCGGATGCGGGAACGCTGATCTGGAATTCGTGCTTCAATCCCTCGGCGAGGGTTTCGGTGACCTGCATGGCGTCAATCTTCTTCCCGCTTGGTCCGGCCTTGCGCCGGACAGTGTCAATCTGGTCGACGCGAAGGCCTTGCAGCCTGCGTCGGTGGTTCGGCGGACCCAATTCCCCCGACGGGAAATCAGACCCTCCAGTATTCGTCATGCAAACGCTAGTTGAGCGCTTGGTGCGGGCGGAGGGACTCGAACCCCCACAACTTTCGTCACTGGAACCTAAATCCAGCGCGTCTACCAGTTCCGCCACGCCCGCGTAAAAAGCATCCAATCCGGCCGCGATGCCGCGAGCGGCGGGCTTATAACATGCGCCCACCGGTTCGCAGCAAAAAAATGGCCGTTTTCACGCATCGTCCGGGGCAAGGCGTCACAACTGGACAGGACCTTCAGAAAATGGTCCGCATCGGTCTGATGGCAAGCCCCAAATCCCTGCTGGACCGACGCGAACTGATGACCGGATTGGGTGCTGCCGCCCTGCTCCCGGCATGGCCGGCGACCGGCTCAGCCCAGGCGCGCGCCCCGCTGGCGCTGCAGGCCAAGCCCGCCACCCTCGCGCTCCGGCCGGACGGCCCGGCCACGCCGGTCTGGTCCCTGCAAGCGCCTGAATTCCGCTTCAAGCGCGGTGACACCGTCGAGGTCGCGTTGCGGAACGAGTTACCGGTGCCCGCTGCGCTGGATTGGCGGGGAATCGACGGCGTCCCCATGGCTGAACCGCTGACCGCCCGCGCGCCGCTGGCTCCGGGCGGCTCGGATACCATCCAGCTTCCGCTGCGCCATGCCGGCACTTTCTTCTGTGATGCCGCGCTGCTCGGCGACGGTCAGGCACAGCCGATGCGCGGGCTGCCCTTGATCGTGACTGAAAATGAACCGGTTGCCGTCGACCGCGACGAGGTGCTGCTGGTCGAGGAATGGCGGTTGCGGCCGGACGGCACCGCCATCGCCCCGGGAACGGATCCGAAAGGTACCGTGCCGCTTTACACCCTGAACGGCCGGACTTCATTCGAGCTCTCGGTCAAGGCCAACGAGCGCCTGAGGCTTCGCTTTATCAATGGATCGCAACGCACTGTTCTGGCTATCAAACTTGAAAATCACGACGTCCGGATCATGGCCGTCGACGGCGAGCCCAGCGAACCGTTCCTGGCGCGCAACGGCGCCGTGGTGCTGGCGCCCGGGAGCCGCGCCGACGCGTTCGTGGATACCGGGACGACCTCGTCGATCCTGCTCCATGACGGCAAGCAGGCACATCCGATCGGAACGCTCGCGATCTCAGGGTCTCTTGAACGGCGCGCGCCCGCTCAGGCCTGCCCCGCCGCTGCCGTCCAACGGCCTGCCCGCAAAACTCGACCTCAAGAGCGCGCTGCGCGTCGATCTAGCGCTTGGCGGACCGCAAGGCGACTGGATGGCGCCCGCGAGCTTCGCAGGCTCGGCCGCGCCCGCCTTCCGCGCCAAAAAGGGCCGCGTCGTGGTGCTGGCTTTGACCAACCGCGGCGAACTGCCGGCGGTCTTCCATCTCCATGGCCATCATTTCCGGCTGCTGGACCGGCTCGACGACGGCTGGAAACCGTTCTGGCTCGACACGCTGGCGATCGAGCCGGGACAGACCCAGCGCATCGCGTTTGCCGCCGAACACGCCGGGCGCTGGCTATTGGAGACGATGGCGGCGGACTGGGCGGCGCCGCGCCTCGTGCGGTGGTACAATGTCGAGTGAGGGAAACAGCATGAGCATCACCACGCCAGCCATTCGCAGCGTTCGCGCCCGCGCCGTCGTGGCGCCGATCGCACGGCCCGTGAAGAACGCCTTCGGCATCATCGAGGCGGCACCGCTGGTGCTGATCGATGTCGTGACCGATCAGGGCGTGACCGGACGCGCCTACATCTTTGCCTACGCCCGGCTGACGCTGAAACCGCTTGGTGCACCTGATCGAGGAGATCGGCCGCGACCTCACCGGCAAGCCGGTCGCGCCCTACGATTTGATGGCGGCGATGGACGCCAAATTCCGGCTGCTCGGCTGGCAGGGCCTGGTCGGCATGGCGGTGTCGGGCCTCGACATGGCGTTCTGGGATGCGCTGGGCCAGGCCGCGGGCCAGCCGCTGGTGAAGCTGCTGGGCGGCTCGCCGCGGCCGATCCCGGCCTATGACAGTTACGGCGTGGTCGATCCGGTCGCCGACGAGAAGGATCTTCGCCGTTCGCTCGATCAGGGTTTTCGCGGCATCAAGATCAAGGGCGGCGACGGCGATGCCGCCAATGACGAGCGGATGGTGAAGGCGGTTCGCAAGCTGATCGGCCCCGACATCGCGCTGATGCTGGATTTCAACCAGTCGCTCGATCCCGCCGAGGCCAGCCGCCGCATCGACCGGCTCGAGCCTTATGATCTGCACTGGATCGAGGAGCCGGTGGCGGCGGAAAATCTCATCGGCCATTCCGAGGTGCGCGAGACCTCGCCGATATCGATTCAGGCTGGCGAGAACTGGTGGTTTCCGCGCGGCTTCGCCGAAGCGATCGCGGCCGGCGCCAGCGATTTCATCATGCCCGATCTGATGAAGGTCGGCGGCGTCACCGGCTGGCTCCGCGTCGCGGCCCAGGCGGAAGCGGCTTCCATTCCGATGTCGAGCCATTTGTTTGCCGAAGCCAGCGCCCACATGCTGGCGGTGACGCCGACTGCGCATTGGCTGGAGCTGCTCGACCTCGGCCGCGCCATCCTCGCCGAGCCGGTGAAGATCGTCGATGGCGCCATCACCGCGCGCGGTCACGGCCTTGGGCTCGAATGGGACGAGACAGCGGTCGCGAAATATCTGGTTTGAGTAGCTAACTGCCTCATGGTGAGGAGCGCGGCGACGCCGCGCGTCTCGAACCATGGCCACACAGACTCCGCTGCCATCCTTCGAGACGCATCGCTTTGCGATGCTCCTCAGGATGAGGACCCACAACGTCTCAATACTCGATGCCGAACTCGTCATAGAGCCGCCGGAACACCGCCGGCAGCACTTCGGGCAGGTCTTCCGCGATCAGGCCGGGGCCGGCCTCGCGCGCGGCCTCGCCATGCATCCAGGCGCCGATGCTGGCGGCCTCGAACGCCGGCACGCCCTGCGCCAGCAAGCCCTGCGATCATCCCGGCCAGCACGTCGCCGGCGCCGGCGGTGGCGAGCCAGGGCGGCGCGTTGGCGGCAATGGTCGCGCGTCCATCGGGTGACGCCACCACGGTGTCGCCGCCCTTGAGCAGGACCACGGCGCCGGCGCGCGCGGCGGCATCCCGCACCCGTTCCAGCTTCGAGCGGTGCGGATGCTTGTTGCTCATGTCGCTGAACAGCCGCGGAAACTCGCCTTCATGCGGGGTCAGCACCACCTGCGGATCCTGCGACGCCTTGATGGCCTCGAACAGATGATCGGGCGCTTCGGCAAAACTCGTCAGCGCGTCCGCATCCAGCACCAGGCCTCGCTGCGCCGACAGCGCGGTGAGAACGAGATCGCGGGTGCGCGCGCCAACGCCGGCGCCCGGCCCGATCACGCAGGCGTTGAGGCGCTTGTCGCCGAGCAATTCGCCGAACTCGACCACCGTATCGATCGCCTGGACCATCACGGCGGTGAGCGCTGCGGCATTGACGGCGAGCGCATCGCGCGGCGAGGCCAGCGTCACCAGCCCTGCCCCCACCCGCAACGCGCCGCGCGCCGACAGCCGTGCGGCGCCGGTCGCGGCAATGTCGCCGGAGACCGCCACGACATGGCCGCGGGCGTATTTGTGGCCGTCGATCCGCGGCACCGGAAACGACGCCTGCCAGAACCGCGGCGTGTTTTCGAAGGTCTGCGGCTGAATTTCCGCCAGCACGCCGCGCATCGATGCCGATATCGGCGACGCGGACCCGGCCGCAATGCATCCGGCCCGGCAGCAGCAGATGCGCCGGCTTGCGCCGGAAGAACGTGACGGTCTCGGTGGCGCGGATGGCGACGCCCATGACCGCGCCTGAGGTGCCGTTGATGCCGCTCGGAAGATCGACGCTGAGAACCGGCGCGCCATTGGCGTTGACCGCCTCGATCATGTCGTGCGGCTCGCCCTTCACCGGGCGGTTCAGGCCGGCGCCGAACAGCGCATCGATGATCAGCGCCGGCTTGCCGATCGCCTGCGGATTGAACGGCAGCACCGGATATTTCCAGCCGCGCGCGGCGGATGCGGCGTCGCCCTGCAGACTGTCGCGCTCGCACAGCAGGATCACCGAGACCTCGCGGCCGCGCGCCGCCAGTTCGGCCGCCGCGACAAAACCGTCGCCGCCATTGTTGCCGCGGCCCGCGACCACCACGATCGGCCCCTCCTCGACCAGCTCCATCGCGGCTTCGGCGATGGCCTGGCCGGCGCTCATCATCAGCTCGAAGCCGGGCGTGCCGGCGGCAATGCTGATCCGGTCGGCGCGCTCCATCTCGGCTGTGGTCAGAACCTCCATGCCAAATCCTCGATACCTGGCGCCTGTTCCTGAGGCATTTGCGGTCGTGGCGCGCGGTGGAAATCCACCGAGATTGCACACCGATTGATCTGTTTGCCTATTTCGTAGGCTTGAGTATCATCGGCTGATCGCGTCAAACCCCTGCGGATGCCTGTTAAAAGTCTGATAACATTTCAAAATCAGGCGCCTTAACAACTTGGCATAGACCCTGCTTTTGGGGAAGTTGAGGAAGCCGACCCTGTCTCATCGTGCTCAACGGCATTTATTCGAGTGTGTTCCCGGCCGCCGCCGGGCGTCAGCCAGCAACGCGAGGTCCGGGACCAACGATCGAGCAATCTGCGCGCATGCGCAATGTGAAACAAACCTGCAGTCTGCAATATGGAAGTGCCCGGGAGGCGTTCAGTGAAAAAAATCGAAGCCATCATCAAGCCATTCAAGCTCGACGAGGTGAAAGAAGCGCTTCAGGAAGTGGGATTGCAGGGCATTACCGTCACCGAAGCCAAGGGTTTCGGGCGGCAGAAGGGCCACGCCGAACTGTATCGCGGCGCCGAATACATCGTGGACTTCCTGCCCAAGGTCAAAATCGAGATCGTGATCGGCGACGACCTGGTCGAGAAGGCGATCGACGCGATCCGGCGCGCCGCCCAGACCGGCCGCATCGGCGACGGCAAGATCTTCGT
Organism: uncultured Alphaproteobacteria bacterium; assembly: GCA_963742695.1. Taxonomy (GTDB): domain Bacteria; phylum Pseudomonadota; class Alphaproteobacteria; order Rhizobiales; family Xanthobacteraceae; genus Bradyrhizobium. The sequence continues at coordinate 157,616 of CAVUNF010000009.1, read as the reverse complement.
GTCCAACATCGAAGAAGCCATCCGCATCCGAACCGGGGAATCCGGGCTGGATGCCATCTGATTAGGCATGCCGGCGCCCGGATATTGTCACGCTTGATATTGTATTGGGCATGACCCGATTGTAATGAGCATTACCGACGGTCGCTGCCGGCGGCCCGTTCACGGCGCCTGTAGCCAAGACGACCTGTAGCCAAAAGGGGTATTCATGAAGACCGCCAAAGACGTCCTGAAATCGATCAAGGACAACGACGTCAAATACGTCGATCTGCGTTTCACCGATCCGCGCGGCAAGTGGCAGCATGTGACCTTCGACATCACCATGATCGACGAAGAGATCTTCGCCGAAGGCACCATGTTCGACGGCTCGTCGATCGCCGGCTGGAAGGCGATCAACGAATCCGACATGTGCCTGATGCCCGATCCGGTCACCGCGACGATCGATCCGTTCTTCGCCGAGACCACCATGGTCATCACCTGCGACGTGCTGGAGCCGACCACCGGCGAGCCCTACAACCGCGACCCCCGCGGCATGGCCAAGAAGGCCGAAGCCATGGTCAAGTCGATGGGCATCGGCGACACCATCTTCTTCGGACCGGAAGCCGAGTTCTTCGTGTTCGACGACGTCCGCTACCAGACCACGCCCTACAACACCGGCTTCAAGCTCGACGGCTCGGAACTGCCGACCAATTCCGACACCGAATATGAGGGCGGCAACCTCGGCCACCGCATCCGCACCAAGGGCGGCTACTTCCCGGTGCCGCCGCAGGATTCGGTGCAGGACATGCGCTCGGAAATGCTCGGCGCGATGGCCAAGATGGGCGTCAAGGTCGAGAAGCATCACCACGAAGTCGCCTCCGCCCAGCACGAACTCGGCATGAAGTTCGACACGCTGACGCTGATGGCCGACCAGATGCAGATCTACAAATACTGCATCCACCAGGTCGCGCACATCTACGGCAAGACCGCCACCTTCATGCCGAAGCCGGTCTATGGCGACAACGGCTCGGGCATGCATTGCCACCAGTCGATCTGGAAGGACGGCAAGCCGGTATTCGCCGGCAACAAATACGCCGACCTGTCGGAGACCTGCCTCCACTACATCGGCGGCATCATCAAGCACGCCAAGGCGATCAACGCCTTCACCAACCCCTCGACCAACTCCTACAAGCGCCTGGTCCCGGGTTATGAAGCCCCGGTGCTGCTCGCCTACTCCGCGCGCAACCGTTCGGCCTCCTGCCGCATCCCCTACACCTCGAACCCGAAGGCCAAGCGCGTCGAGGTGCGTTTCCCCGATCCGATGGCCAATCCGTATCTCGCCTTCGCCGCGATGCTGATGGCCGGCCTCGACGGCATCAAGAACAAGATCGATCCGGGTCCGGCGATGGACAAGGACCTCTACGACCTGCCGAAGGAAGAGCTGAAGTCGATCCCGACGGTGTGCGGCAGCTTGCGCGAGGCGCTGGAAAACCTCGACAAGGATCGCGCGTTCCTCAAGAACGGCGGCGTGTTCGACGACGACTTCATCGACAGCTTCATCGAACTGAAGATGACCGAAGTCGAGCGTTTTGAGATGACCCCGCATCCGGTCGAATTCGATATGTACTATTCGCTGTGATGGTGTTCGCGGGCTTCGGTCCGCGAGCTCTCGAAAATGCAAAAGGCGCTCCGTGAGGGGCGCCTTTTTTGCTTTGGGCTTGATGTGTGACGTTCATCACAGCGGCGCTGAGCCAACTCGCGTATCCCCTCGATCACGGCTGGCGGGAATGGTCTCGCCCTCTGACAAACGGGAGACGACCATGACCAAATTCCATTCTGACCGACATCGAACTCAACGCTGTGAGCGGTGGCTCAGCCATCCTTGATATGGCAGCGGCCGGGGTTAAGGCCGCGACGAAGCGTTTCCCGTTTGGCTCCTCAAGCAATGCACCCAGCAAGGACGGCAAATGTCCTCCCAGCCATCACGGCAGGTGAGACGCTGTGAGCCTTTGGAGGCCGCCTCAGTTGGCGGCCTCTTTCAGATTTTAGCGGGTTGCGTAACGCGTCCTTAGTCTCCGTGAAGCTACGAAGTCGGCTATGTCAGCTGTAGCTTGCGATCATGGGGCCGTATGAGTCTGTGGTACTTCTTGAGCGACTGGTTCTTGGGTATCCCAACGCTCGGAGCGTGGTTCAAGCGAAGCATGATCAACTCCGCATTGGCATGCGCCATGATCATTCCTATGGCGGTGTTTCAGGTTCCCTTTGAATACGCGGCCGTCGTTTTCTTCAGTGTTTTTATCGGAAACTTCGTCACGCTCTTTGCTTATCAACAGCAGCAGCAGCGCGACCGAACGCGCGGCTGAGATATTGCCCCCTATTGCCTGACAAAGTTTCCGTGGCTCCCTACTCGGTTTGCTAATGACCGTAGGTCATTATATACTGACCGCAGGTCAATAGGAGAGCCCATGCGCGCAATCGCCCGTCGTCGCCTGGACCCGGAGGTCCGACGGCTGGAAATCATCGAAGCCGCCGAACGGCTGCTCGAAAAGAACGGCCCGGATGTGCGTGTCGAGGATGTCGTGCGTGAAGCGGCCGCGGCAAAGGGCACGTTCTATCTCTACTTCCCCACCTGGGACGATCTGCTCGAAGCGATACGCGGACGGATCATCACAGCGTTCGACGAGGCTCATCCTGTCCAGTTCGGAACCGATCCGGAGCTGGATTGGCTTGATACCCTTGACCGCCTGGCGGTTGCCATTGTCGACACGGTGGTCGCGATGGGCGGATTGCATACGGTTCTGTTCCACACCGACTTCGCGCGGCGGCGTCCCATCCCGGAAAGCGACGATCCGATCCGCCGCCTGACCGGCATTGTCCGGGCCGGCCGCAAGGCCGGGGCATTTGCCGACGTCGATGCGGATTACATCGGACCGTTGCTGTTTGCAGTCATCCACGAGACCGCCGACGCGGTGGAGGCCGATCAGGATCGCGAGCGCGCACTCGCCGCGATGCGCTGGACATTGCGAAGAATGCTTGAACCGAAAGTGCCATGAGCGAGGCTGCAAAGCGCTGTGTCCTGGTCGTCGGCGGCACCCGGGTGTCGGGCTCCTGATCGCCCGGCTGCTGCATGCGCGAGGCTATCGCGTTCGGGTGCTGGCGCGCGATCCTGCCAAAGCTTCGGCTCAGTTGGGTTCCGCGTTCGAGGTGGCTCCCGGAGATCTCACCAAAGCCGAACACGCTCCCTGCCGCGTTACGAGACGTGGACCACATCATCTTCACCGCCGGCGCGCCGAGCGGACGATATGCGCCGGAAAGCCTGATCAAGGCGACGGACTATCAAGGCGTCGTCGACACGCTCGCGGCCGCGCAAAGCACGGGGTGCCGGGGTCGCTTCGTCTATTTGAATACGCTCGGCATCATGACGCCGTCGCTGCCCGGGATTCCTGATCAATCTTCTCAAGAGAATACGCTGATCTGGCGTCGCCGCGTCGAAGACAATATCCGCGGCAGCGGCCTGGACTATACCATCATCCGCGTCGGCTTCCTGCTCGACCGGCCGGGTGGCGAGCACGCCGTCAACGTCAGCCAGGCGCCCTGCCCTGGCGTTTCGAAACCGCATTGCCCGCGCCGATGTCGCCGAAGCGTTTGTCGAGGCGATGCAGCATCCGAACGCGTCACGCGCGACATTCGAAATCGTCTGGGGCAAAGGCGCGCGGCGGGAGAGTTGGAGCAGCCTGCTTGAGAAGCTCAGGCCGGACTAGAGAGCGTAGGGTGGATTAGCCGGAGGCGTAATCCACCACGCTTTCTCATCGAGCCGTGTTTGCAATGGCGGGTTACGCTTTCGCTAACCCACCCTACGCGCTATCCTCCTAGAGCAGGCAAATCACCTGCAGGCAGAGCGACCAAATCGACGGTGGTTGGAGGCTGACCCTCATGAAGCGGGATATGGAATACGTGCGCGAGCTCCTGCTCAAGATCGAGGCTGCACCGACACTGATCAAAGATTTACACGAACTGAAATCGTTGGCTTCGTAAGCGGAATACCAGCTCACCATATGCAAGGCCAGCAATGGCTGCACCTGCAGCTTACCTGGCAAGGTCATGAATTCCTTGAGAGCGTCCGCGATCCCGAGGTGTGGGCCCGAACAATGGCTGGTGCAAAGAAGGTCGGAAATTGGGGCCTCGAATTTGTGGTCGACCTTGCCAAGGCATACGCCAAGCACGTCGCGAAGGAGCGGCTCGGCGTCGATATTTAGCAGCCGATCCTGGTGTCCCGTTAGAGGCTGTTATCTGCCCCAGAGTCATCCCAGCCGGATTTATTGGGCCTCAAGACAAGTGCGGACTGATGCCCTAGGGTCCAGAAGTTCTGCGGTCATTGCCTCGCCAAGACTAACATTTGCCCTTTGAGCGAGCGTTTTGAGATGACCCCGCATCCCGTCGAATTCGATATGTACTATTCGCTGTGATGGTGTTCGCGGATTTTTCCGCGAGCTTTTGAAAACAATGCAAAAGGCGCTCCATGAGGGGCGCCTTTTTTGTTTGCCGGTCGCTACTTCGTTGGCTGTCGTCGCCGCTCACTCGCGGCAGAGGATGGACTTTCAGGCCGGTTTCGCTCATTCTCTGACACTGGAAGTGACGCGGATGATCGCGCACGCCTAGCAATGGGGAACTGCCATGGTCGCCCAGAACAAAACAACTCCCTCCGAAGAAACTGCTCGCACCGACGAAACGACGCTTTCGGACCAAGACCTCGCCGCCGTGTCCGGTGGTGCAAAAACACAGGTGACGCTCGAGCAATGGGAGAAGATTGTTGCCCAGCAAATCAAAAATGGCACCACCAAGGGAGGTGGCGCGAGCGGCTCTTGGTAAGGCCCTCTGCCAGAGAAATAAACCAGTGAGGATGGCGGCGTGTTCGACGACGCCTACATCGACAGCTTCATCGAGCTGAAGATGACCGAAGTCGAGCGCTTCGAAATGACCCCGCATCCGGTCGAGTTCGATATGTACTATTTGCTGTGATCTTTCCGCTGGGCAGTTGCCTCGCGGTTATCGCGGCTCGCGAAATGCGAAAGGCGCTCCATTTGGGGCGCCTTTTGTTTGCGGAATGAGGGCGTGAACCCGCAATCAGTGCCGCGATTTTCCTCGAAAGCACTCCTGGGCTCAGAACTGTCGCATTTCATTCCCGGGGGAAATAGGTAAGCTCAACGGAACTCGACAGTGTTGCCGGTCTTTTCCCTGACGGAGAAGAATCGTAAATCGCTACCCCGTGTCAGAAACAACCCATCGGATGCGTTCTTTTTGGGCCGCCTTGCTCATCTTGCTGTGCCCAGCCCACTCCCTTGCCGGTGAAGGCAAGCCAATCGCGATCACCGTGGCGGCCGACCAAACGAAAGCCGACGGGAAACCTTGGGATGGTATTCCTGGCCTCGGCGCGGGCGGCGGTCCGACGGACATTCCCTTTTTGAACAATGATGTGCCACCGGATTTGGCGGTCTGCGTCGTTCGTTTGGAGACACCTCCGGAATGCAGCATGAGGTATGTGAAATTAAAGCAATATTCGATTTGCCAGAACAGCCATGATTGCATTTTCAAGCGGGTGAGAATCCCCGATGGTCCTTTCGGGCTCATCATTCTGGATTTGGACTTACGACGGCATGACCTGGTTGGTTTCGTTTTGATGACTACTGGGAAGGATCTTACTGGTGACCAGCGAGCCGCCTTGGAAAGCGAGATTCGAAGACGAGCCGACCAGTTAGCGCCCCCTTCTTCCCAAGAGGAGAAGCAACGCAGGATGAGGGAGATGCTTGTTGTTCCGATGGATCGCTGCGCCCAAGCCAAGGGATGCAGGCTTGTCCAATCCGAACTACGCGTGAACTCGGCCGAATGATCTTTGCCGCGGCGGGTCCGGTTCGTGCCAATTCCGAAGCGCGGCGAATGAGTTGTTCCCGCGTCGGTTGCTGCCGAACGGTACTTCCTCGACCAGGGCACGTCGCCATGAAGCCGCTGCGCATCGGTGGTCGATAACGCCATTCCGGTCGATGGCCGCAGTCGCAGGACGCCGCAGACCTTGCCGACGCTCGAACCAACAACGTGGTGAGGCTCCGGTCGCCGTAGGCCGCTAACAATCTCAGGCTTCCAGTGTGAACCCTATTGCGCGTTGTCGCTAACCGGTTTCATTCTTCCTCGTGCTTTCACTAATCGGAACGTTCGCAACTTCGCGGCCTTCGCCATCGACCACCGCCACTTTGCGCGCGACACTTCGTGGGGCATCCGCCGCAATCTGTCTCGCGACGGCTTCGCCTTGCCGGCGCGCATCCTTGTCGCTCGCGCAATCCACGCCAGCCGGATCGAGAAGGCGGTGGCCGTTCTTCACCTCGAAAAAATAGCGCGGCACGGCTCAACCTTCTGCAATTTTCACATCAATGCCGGGCCGAGTGGTTTGGTTCCGAGAAAGGAACGAATCCACGCCGTCAAGCTTAGTCCCCGTTCTGTTGCGTTGAGGTTATTGCGTATGCGTCCGGCCGGTTGGGAAGCGAAGTTCGACGAACCGATCCCGGTGTCCAAGGGCAAGCCGCTGGCTACTCTGCGCGATGCGGCGCAATACATCACCGAGCTACCGAAGGCCGATCACGATGCCAGCGAATGGCAAACCGCTATGCACTGCCTCATCGAGGCAGCGGACAACGGCGGGCCAATCGAATTTGCGCGCATAAGCATGATGCGGGGGCTTAACCGTCATGTCGAACGTGTTCCTGGATAGCTCGCGCCAAGAAACGCATTGGGGCGCGCCGAAGCCGGCGCGGAATTGGTGACGGACATTCCGCTCGGCAAAAGCATCGGACCGCAGAACTAACTCAACACGCCCCGCCTCGCCGTATGACGGTGTTGCCGTACGCGACCATGATGTTGAATTTTCCTTCCAAGTTGTAGTTTGACACGATGTGCATGCCGGCAACCGTAATATCGATGGCCTTTATGCCGCCCGACACCGCATCGAGCTCAACGGCCGATAGGGCGTTTCTTCCGTTCATTCCTGCGTTGCGACTTGCTTCCATGTTCGTGCTCTCGCTGGTCATCTTTCTGTGCCTTTGGTTCCAACTGGGGCGATCATCGCTCCGTTTCATCGGTGCCAACTGGAATGCATTCGTTTGCCCCCTCGCGCTGTGATCTGCCGCACGGATGTGCGCCTGACCGTGGTCGGGAGTTGGCACGAAATGGACCAGCCGGACCGATCTCGCGATGTCCGTTGGTGGGGGGTGGATCAGAAGCGACCGGTGGCGCGCTAAACCGACGCGATTGACCCAAAGCAGACATTTGAAAGTCAATTTTGATGTGTAACCTGGATCACTGTGAGGTCGCTCTCGGCCCGGCATAGTCCACCTCACACGAAACAACGCACAGCGCATTAACAGCGGAGCGGGACCATGAACAACCAGTCCTCAATGTTGACGGATTCGGACTTAGACCAAGTCGTGGGCGGTTTCTGGAAGGAAATCTTCTTGAAGCCACCGAACGTGGTGGCAACGAACGCGGTGGCGAAGAATAAAACAGTAATACAAACAGCCGGGGATATTAGGTAACTAGAAAGTGGAAATGTATAGATGACACCGCCGCTGAAATACCCGAACTCGGTGGCGCGAGATTCTGAATGAAGTAGGTCTGCTGTTGGCACGAACCGGACCTGCCGCGATGTCCGCAGTTTGATCGCTATCGGGGGGAAACCGGACATGAGCCGGAGGGGCAGTCAGGGCAGCTATTGACCCAAAGCGGACTTTTCGAACGGCATCTCCGCTGGCACAGGGCCGGCCGGTGTGATCAAATTGCTCTTGGCGGATTGCGGAGCGGTCAGTTGCGACGGCGAGAATTTCTGGGCATTTTGGGCGTAGCGGCTTGGCCGAAGGCCGCGCTCGCCCAGCAGCAGCGTATCCCCATCGTAGGGTTTGTCGGTTTTGCGACGTCGGAGGTTGACGCCGCGACACTCGTTCCATTCCGTAAAGCGATGGCCGATCTAGGCTATGTTGAAGGTCGTACCGTCATCATCGATGCGCAGTCGACCGGCGGCGACATTGGCCGTGGGCTTGCACTGATCGACGCGCTCGTTGCGAGGCCTGTGGATGTACTGCTCTCGCCGGGCCCGGCCGCGGCGCGTGCCATCGTCAAGAAGACAAACATCCCCGTCGTCGCGGTGGCGCTACCCGCCGTGCAAAGCGATCCCGATCTTTTTCAGAGCCTCGCGCGGCCCGGCGGAAGCCTGACCGGCTTTGCGGCGTTCGGCGAGGAGATGTCAGCCAAGCGCATCCAGATGCTGCGGGAGGTCGTACCCGGGCTCAAGAGGCTGGGCGTAATGAATAACGCTACCGACCCGACCTTCAGCGCATGGGGAGCGCAGACCATGCAGGAAGCACGCATGGCAGGCATCGAGCCGGTGCGGCTCGGCCTCACCGTCGCTTCGCCCTCAGCAGTGGCGGAGCAATTCAAGGTGCTCGCAGATGCCGGCGGCAACGCCGTGATCGTGATCCGCGATTACATGACCGCGGCGATGCAGAACGAGATTTGTCGGATCGGCGCCGAGATGAAGGTCGCCGTGATCGGCCAACAGGGCGAGTTTGCGCGCGCCGGCGCGCTGTTCAGTTATGGCGCCGATATCGGCGACTTGTTCCGTCGCGCAGCCGGATATGTCGATCTGATCCTGAAGGGTCAAAAGCCCGGAGAGATGCCAATTCAGCTTCCTACGAAATTTGAGCTGATCGTCAACCTCAAGACGGCTCAAGCGCTGGGGCTGACGATCCCGCCGACAATCCTTGTCCTGACGGACGAACTTATTGAGTAAGCGCTTGCTCTCGCCGCGATTTCCGCTTCTGGCACTTAGCGGACATGGCTGGATGCCCGACTTAGTCCGTTAGGTGCTCCAGAGCGGACATTGGCCTCGACAACGTAGTTGAAGGCGGTGCCGGGCGCGGAGGTGACCCATCGGCTGAGATGGGACCACGCCCACCCCAATGATGCAGTGCATGATTGCGGCAATTTGCGCTGCGACTACAATGACGACAGGGCGGCGCAATCCAATGACGCTGCCTCAAAACCCCGGGAGGTCGCAGATGGCGAAATGGATCCGTTTTGAGCAGGGTGGAAAGACAGGTTTCGGCACGCTGGAAGGCGATACCATTACGGTCCACAGCGGCGACCTGTTCGCCGGTGCTGACGCCGAGCGGCCAGACCCTGAAGCTTGCCGACGTCAAGATCCTGACGCCAGTCGAACCCTCGAAGATGATCTGCCTGTGGAATAATTTCCACCAGCTCGCCGCCAAGAACGATTTCAAGGAGCCGAAAGAGCCGCTCTGGTTCCTGAAGGCGCCGAATTCCTATTGGCCCGCCAACGCGCCGATCGAGCGCCCGGCCACCTATACCGGCAAGATCATCTATGAAGGCGAACTCGGCGTCGTCATCGGCAAGAAATGCTTCAACATCTCGGAGGAAGAAGCCGGCGATTATATCTTCGGCTACACCTGCGTGAACGACGTCACCGCCGTCGATCTGCTGCGCAAGGACAAGTCGTTCGAACAGTGGGCGCGCTCCAAGAGCTTTGACACTTTTGGGGTGATCGGCCCTGTGATCGCGACCGGCCTCGATCCGCTAAAGCTGTCGGTCAAGACCATCCTCAACGGCAAGGAGCGGCAGAACTATCCGGTCGCCGACATGTTCTTCCCGCCGCACCGGCTGGTCGCCGCCATTTCCAAGGACGTGACGCTGATGCCGGGCGACATCATCGCCTGCGGCACCTCGCTCGGCGCCGGCACCATGGCCGATGCCCATAACGTCGTCGATATCGTGATCGACGGCGTCGGCAGCCTCTCCAACGTGTTCGACCAGGTATTGCCGAGCCCGTACCTCACGGGCGCGCCGCCCAAGCAGAAGAAGATCTGCATCGTCGGCGCCGGCGCCATCGGCGGGCTGCTGGCGGCCAAGTTCGCGCTCGCGGGCGAGGACGTCACCGTGATCGACCAGGGCGCGCATCTCGCCGCGATCCAGAAGAACGGCCTCAAGCTGGAATGGCACGACGGCAAGGTGCAGACCGCCAAGATGAAGGCCGTCAACAAGCCCGCCGACGCCGGCAAGCAGGACATCGTGGTGCTGGCGGTGAAGGCCCACTTCCTCGACCAGGTGGTGCGCGATATCGATACGCTGCTCGGTCCCGACACCATCGTGCTGACCGTGCAGAACGGCCTGCCCTGGTGGTACTTCCAGCGGCTCGGCGGCCAGTACGACAATCACAAACTGGAAAGCCTCGATCCCTCCGGCGTCCTCACCAAGCATATCGACCCCAAACGCCTGATCGGCTGCGTGGTCTATCCGGCGGCGGCGGCGACCGCGCCGGGCGTGATCCATCACGTCGAGGGCGATCGTTTCCCGATCGGCGAACTCGACGGCAAGGAAACCCCGCGCGTGCGGGAATTGCACGACGTCTTCATCAAGGCCGGGCTGAAATCGATGGTGCTGCCGGACATCCGCTCCGAGATCTGGCTGAAGGCCTGGGGCAATCTGTCGTTCAATCCGATTTCGGCGCTGACCCACGCCACCCTGGTGGACATCTGCCAGTTCGCCGAGACCCGCGCGCTGGCGGCGGCGATGATGAAGGAAGCGCAGGACATCGCGCAAAAACTCGGCGTCACCTTCCGCGTCTCGATCGACAAGCGCATCGCCGGCGCCGAAGCGGTCGGCGCGCACAAGACCTCGATGCTGCAGGACGTCGAAGCCGGCCGCTCGCTGGAAACCGAGGCGCTGATCGGCTCGATCCTGGAAATGGCGCGGATGACCAATACACCGGCGCCCGCGATCGAATCCGTCTACGCGCTGACGAAGCTGCTCAACCGGGTGATGCTGATGGAAGGCGGCGGCGTCAAGGTGGAGAAGAGCAAGGCGGCCTGAGGGCAACTCGTCAACGTCTTCCCTATTTCGTCATGGCCGGGCTTGACCCGGCCATCCACGTCTTCCTTGCTTCAAGACGTGGATGCCCGGGACATAGGCGAGCGAAGCGACGCCGTCCTTCGGACGGCTATGCCCGGGCACGACGAACTTTGATGGGTACCAACGACAATCAGCCCGGCGCCACCAGCGAAGCCATCGGCACGTTCAACACGTACACGAAACCGGTCGCGTCATAGGACAGCGCCACCTCGCCCTTCAATTGCTGTCCCAGCGATCCGATCATGCGGGTGCCAAAACTTTGACGGGACGGCGCGTGCACGGTCGGGCCGCCTTTTTCGGACCACGTCAGCCGCAGGCGCTGCGCCGCTTCATCGATTTCCCAGACGATCTCGATGCGCCCCGCCGGCACCGACAGCGCGCCGAACTTGGTGGTGTTGGTGCAAAGCTCGTTGAGCGTCATGGCGAGCGCGATCACCGCACCCGAGGTGATGCTGATGGCGGGGCCCGCGATCGAGATCCGGCCCGAACCGATGCTGACATAGGGCTCGGTGGCGCCGCGGATGGTTTGTTCGAGACTGGCGTTGGCCCATCTGGCCTGCAGCAGGAGATCATGGGCGCGCCCCAGCGCCACCAGCCGGCCCTCGATCGCCTGCTGACCGTGTTCGATGCTGGTGGCCGTCCGCAGGCTCTGCGAGGCGATGGCGCTGACGGTCGCCAGCGTGTTCTTGATGCGGTGATGCAGCTCCTCCAGAATCAGCTTCTGCAATTTGTCGGCCGCCTCGCGCTCCTTGGCGTCGATGCCGGCCTGCGCCAGCAGCACCTCGGCGTCGATGCCGGCCTGCTCCAGCAGCAGGCGAAGGCTGTCGTTTTCCGCGGTCAGGACTTCCTGCGAGGATGATTCCGGCCGGATCGATTTGCCGTTCGTCCCCGGATGCGCCACCTTCGCGATCAGCGCGGAAACTTCGTCCGGCACGATTTTCAACATTCCGTTGCCCATCATTTCCTGCATTTCCGCGATCATCTGCGCGACGCCGAGCGGCTTGCCGAAGAACAGGCTGTCGGGAGGCTTGTCGCCCTCGGTCAGTTTCAACTGGCCGGATACGAGAATGATCTTGATCAACGGCCATCGCTCATGGACGGCGTAGGCGAGCTTCAGTCCGTCCATGCTGCCCGGCATCTGGATGTCGGTGAACAGCAATTCGATGTCCGAGCGGGATTCCAGGATAGCCAGCGCATCGTCGGCATTGACGGCTTCGACGGCGGCAAACCCGGCGTCCTCGACAATATCGACCGCGCGCATGCGCAGCAGCATTTCATCCTCGACCACAAGAACCGAACGAGGAACGGCAGATCGATCTAAAGCCATGGAGACCGGCACTTTCATTTGGAGCCAACGGAGTAGCCCGTGCCAGTTGCTCACTCATGGCGTCGAACATTTCAGCCAGATATCGGGGTATCGCCAGTGAGCGGATAAGGGGACTGTACGCCGCTTGGTGGCTCAAAGGTGAACAATCTTGGGGAGGTGCGGTTCCACGCTCACAATTTATGTTTGTGAAGCCGGCCGGCTATGCTTGGCGCTGGCGTTCGCCGCAGCGCCTCGCCGAACGCCTGAAACAGGGCGCGGTTGATCGGATTGCGCTGCGGATCGTATTCCGCATGCCATTGCACGCCGAGTGCGAAGCCGGGCGCGTCGGCAATCCGGATCGCCTCGATGGTGCCGTCCTCGGCGATCCCCTCGATCACGACGCGTTCGCCCGGCTCGAGAATGGCCTGACCGTGCAGCGAGTTGACCCGGATGGTCTCGCAGCCGAGCAGCTTTGCGAAGGCGCCGCCCGGCGTCAGGGCGACGTCGTGGCGGTCGGCGAAGATCACCAGCGGATCCGGGTGGATTTCACCGGTTCTCCAGCCGCGGCATCCGGTGGTTCATGCGGCCGGGCAACTCGCGGATCTCCGGATGCAGCGAGCCGCCAAAGGCGACATTCATCTCCTGCAGGCCGCGGCAGATGCCGAACAGCGGGATGCCGCGCTCGACGCAGGCCTGCGCCAGCGCCAGCGCCAGGCCGTCGCGCGACAGGTCGTAGGGCTCGTGGCTGGGATGCGGTTCGGTGCGAAAATGGGTCGGGTGAACATTGGCGCGGGCGCCGGTCAGCACCACCCCATCGACGCTATCCAGCAGCGCGCCGACATCGGTGATTTCGGGGCAACCGGCGAACATCAGCGGCAGCGCACCGGCGACTTCGGCCACCGCGCGAAGATTGCGCTCGCCCGTCATCTGCGTCGCAAAGCGATCCTCGACGCGATAGGCGTTTGCGATTACCCCGACGACCGGCCTCCTCATCGCTTGGTTTCCAATTTCAAAGTCCGGCGCAAGAAGGAATTTCCATGCTGGGCGCCGATTCCAGCCGATCATGCCCGCCTGCCCGCGCCGGATCAATATCCGACGGCGCGGCGCTGGCCTGCCCTGCTATTTTCGCGTGAAGGCTTCCCTGGCGTCGATCGCCTCGGCGCCCGGCAATCCGGCGGCCGCAAGCGCCTTCGCCGCCGGATTGCCGGGCCCATTCCACCACGGCAATTTCGCCTCGATCCCGCGCGTCACCGGCTCGCCCAGCGAACCGCCGAAATCGAGCGGCCAAACCCCGTTCGGCACGCCCTCGGCCGAGATGCCCTGGAGGCGGAAGCCCTTCCCCAGCACCGCTTCCACCTGGTCCGGCGGCACCGCTCGGGCGCTGCCGGGATCGCTTGGATCGGTGAAGGTCACCAGCACCGGCATCACCGCCCCCGTCACCGGCACGGCGCCGGTGACCCGGTTCATCTCGTTGAACGACACCCGCTTGGGGCCGGCGGCGTTGTAGGCGCGCAGCGCGACATAATTCGTCTCGTCGAGCTCGACCGCCTTGTCGACATGCGCGAGCAACGCCACGAGATTTTTTCCGCCGCCGAGGTCGACCCATACGGCGTCGCCCCTGGTGAGGGTTTTGCCGCCGCGGCTGTAGCTGCGGTCGGGATGAACCGCCATCACCCCGGACGCCGATTTGACCCCTTCCGGCGTTTGCACCTCCACCGTCAGGCGGTATTTGTGGCCCGGCCGGTTGATGCGAATCTGATCGCCGATCACAAGGGCGGCCAACAGGATCAGCGGGCCGACGAACTTGAAAATCATGCCATGACGCCCATCGCTTCAGCCTGCTTGCGGGATCTTTCGGACCTCGCTTCGCACGCCGACTGCGCCAGCGTCAAACCGGGCGCGATCACGGCTTGATCCCGGACGGTTTTGACGAAAGAGTGCCAGCCAATTCGGGCTGGGCAAGGAATCGAGATGGCAACTCCGGGCGACAATCGGATTCAGGCGCGCAACGATCTGGCATGGGCGATATCGGTCGGCGGCATCGGCATCGTGGTCTTTGCAGCGCTATTGATGTTCGCCTGGTATTTCTCCGCGACGCTGTTTTTGATCTTCGCCGGAATGCTGCTCGGCGTCGCACTCAACGCGATGTCCAACCGGCTCGGCCAACTCGTCAAGCTGCCGCACTCGCTGCGGCTGACCATCGTCTGCCTGGCGCTGGCGGGCATGCTGTCGGGCGTGGTGTTCCTCGGCGGCACGACCATCGCGCAACAGGCCACCGTGCTGAGCGACACGATCAAGTCGCAACTGGTCAACTTCAAGGCTTTCCTGGAGAAGAACGGCGTCGATACCAGCTATCTCGAGCTCGGCAATCTCGGCGCGCCGACCGCTCCGTCTACTCCCGGCGGTCCCGGCGGCGACGGCGGTGACCCCGCCGACCCCGCATAATCTCCCGAGCGCCAGCGCAATCGCCTCCGGCGGCGGCGCGATCATGAGCCAGACATTGAAACTGCTGGTCGGCACGGCCAGCGCCGTCGGAAATTTCTTCATCGTGCTGTTTCTCGGACTGGCGTTCGCGGCGCAGCCCGCCGTCTATCGAAAGGGGCTGTTGTTCATGGCCCCGGCGCGGCATCGCGCCCGCGCGACCGTGATCGTCGATCGAATCGGCGAGACGCTGGAGCGCTGGCTGATCGCGCAGATCGTCACCATGATCGCGGTCTTCGCTGTGACCTGGATCGGCCTTTCGATCATCGGCATCAAGAGTTCGTTCATTCTGGGCATCCAGGCCGGATTGCTCGCCTTCATTCCGACCGTTGGCGCGCTGATCGGCGGCCTGATCGTGGTGCTGGCGAGCCTGGCGTCCGGTTGGGTGGCAGGCGCCAGCGCGTTTGTGCTTTTCATGGGCGTGCACGCGCTGGAAAGCTACGTTCTGACGCCGATCATCCAGCGTCACGCGCTCGACATTCCCCCGGCCACGCTGTTTGCGTTCCAGATCCTGCTGGGCGTCGTGTTCGGGATCTGGGGTTTGGCGCTAGCGCTGCCCTTGATGGCGATCGCCAAAGTCATCATCAACCATTTCAAGAGCGGCGAATCGGCTGAGCCGGTGGCGGCCGCAGGCACTGGCGGCTGGAGGCCCTAGCGGCCTGAGGCACTGCACTATCGGCCTGAGGTCGCAGCCGGCCGGCGGTTCAGCCCGCCGAGGTCAGTACCGTTTCGGTGTGTTCGACCTCGGGCGGCGACGCAAAATACTGCCCAACCAGCCCGCGCCACGCCGCAAAATCTTCCGAGCCGCGAAAATCGACGGTGTGATTTTCCAGCGTGTCCCATTTGGCCAACAGCCGGTAGCGCGAGGGCTTCTCGATCGACTTGTGCAGTTCAAAACCCTGGCCGCCCTTGGCGCGCAAGAACAGCGGACGCGCCTTGGCGACCGCGGCTTCAAAGTCCTTTTCGGAGCCGGGCTTGACGTCGATTTGTGCGATTTCGGTGATCATTGGGTGCCGCCTCTCGTTGGGAACCAACGTCTCTAGCCCAGCCGGTGCAAAAGAAAAAGGCGCCTCGCGGCGCCCTGGGCATTCCCGTTTGCGGGCCGCTCAGTTCAGGAGCAGCACCGTGCCGGCCACCATCAAGCTGCAGCCGATGAACATCACCAGCGGCCAGCGTCTGTGCGGGGAAGCGTAGCGGCCCTGCGCGCGCCGTTCCGTGATCAGCGCCGTCTCATATTCGTCCGAGGTCGAGAACATGCAGGCAAACCCGCCGCGCGCCGATACCGCTGCGGCTTCGAGCGACATCAGGGCGGCCTGGGAACTGGAGTTTCTGATCGTGTCCATACCCCGGATGATATGGACGGAATGGTAAATGGGAGGTTACCAGGCGCCGCTATGCGAGGCGCGGCACGCCCGGCCGCTGCGGGTGGCCCGCCAGCCCTGCGGTCTTGCGCCGCCAGTTTTCCAGCGACAACGGCAGCTCCTCGGCCGCTTCCACACGATTGCGGCCGCCGCGTTTGGCCTGATAGAGCGCGGTATCGGCCGCCGCCAGCAACACCTCGAGTTCGGTGCCGGCCGGCCCGCCGGCCACGCCGATGCTGACGGTGGTATCGACCGGCCCGGTCTCCTCGTCCACGATTCCCGAGCGCTCGAATGCCTCGCGCACGCGTTCGGCGACGACCACGCCCTCTTCCAGCGCACAGGGCAGCAAGGCCGCGAACTCTTCGCCGCCGATTCGTCCCGACAGGTCGGTGAAGCGCAACGAACTGACCACGACGGCTGAAAATAATTTGAGGATTTCGTCGCCGGCCGGATGGCCGAAGCGGTCGTTGATCGACTTGAAATGGTCGATGTCGAAGATCATCACCGTCACCGGACGGCCGGCATTGGCCTCGCGCTCGATCACCCGCGACGTCGCTTCCGCAAAGCCGCGGCGATTGAACATGCCGGTCAGTGGATCCATCGACGCCGCGGTCTTGTGCGCGGTCACCGTGCGCTCCGACACCAGCATGAAGATGACGAACACGGTGCCGACCGCATAGAGCACGAGTTCGACGGCGAACACCGTCACCCAGACGCTGCTGGTGAATGCCTGATCGTGCCAATGAAAGAGGTCGCCGAGCAGAATCGGCAGCATCAGCACGAAGCCGTGCAGCACCGGCACCACGACGGCCGGCCAGCGCTTGTGCTGCGTCCTGCGGCGGTCCGACCACAGTTCGGTGGCGGTCAGCGCCGCATAGATCGCGACGATGGCGGCGCCGATCGTCATGCGCATCGCGGAAGCCTCGGGCTCCAGCGTCATCACGGCGGCGATCCAGGCGATGGCGCCGAGAACGAGGCCCGGCAGATTGGGCTTGCGGCCGTGGAATACGCGCGCGGCGTTCCAGACCATGCCGCAGGCGACGAAGCCGACGGCATTCGAGCGCCAGGGAAAGCATCTCGCCCAGCGTATTGCTCGCGAGCGTCCAGAGCGCGACCGACGCCGCGCCCAGCAGATAGGCGGTTCCCCACCATTTCAAGGCCGGGATTTTTTCCTGGCTGCCGAAAAAAAGCAGCATGGCTCCCAGCATCGCAGCCACCATCGTGGCGACGAGATACAACGTCGAAGTATCGAGCGACATAAAGGTGCTACCAGCCAAGTTTTTACGCACATTGCTGGCGCTGATCGAAATGGAAGAGCGCCTGCCCCACGGCAAAACTAGAACAGGCGCGTTGGAAATTCGTTTGCGTTGGCATGCAAGTTTTCGGAAAAAACTGCATCAACTGATCTGCAAATAGTCAATAAAAAAGGCGCCCGAAGGCGCCCTTTTCAATTTTCGATTGACCGCATTCGCGGCAAATTCGAGCGAAGCGATTAGCGCTTCGAGAACTGGAACGACTTGCGCGCCTTGGCGCGGCCGTACTTCTTGCGCTCGACCACGCGCGAGTCGCGGGTGAGGAAGCCGCCCTTCTTCAGAACGCCGCGCAGATCCGGCTCGAAATAGGTCAGCGCCTTCGAGATGCCGTGACGCACGGCACCGGCCTGGCCCGACAGACCGCCACCGGCCACGGTGCAGATCACGTCATACTGGCCGGCACGGGCGGCGGCGACCAGCGGCTGCTGGATCATCATCCGCAACACCGGACGGGCGAAATAGACTTCGACTTCGCGGGTGTTGACGGTGACCTTGCCGGCGCCCGGCTTGATCCAGACGCGGGCGACCGCATCCTTGCGCTTGCCGGTGGCGTAGGCACGGCCGTGCTTGTCGACCTTCTTGACGTATTTCGGCGCTTCCGGCGTGGCCGGCTTCAGCGACGACAACTGGTCGAGGGACTGCATGGTATCGGACATCTTATGCGGCCCTCATGTTCTTGCGATTCATCGAAGCGACGTCGATCGTTTCGGGTTGCTGGGCCTCATGCGGATGCTCGGCACCGCCGTAGACGCGCAGATTGCCGAACTGCACACGGCCCAGCGGACCGCGCGGAATCATGCGCTCCACGGCCTTTTCGACCACGCGCTCGGGAAAACGGCCCTCGAGGATCGACTTGGCCGTACGTTCCTTGATGCCGCCGATGAAACCGGTGTGATTGTAATAGACCTTGTTGTCGCGCTTGCGCCCGGTGAGCACCACATGCGCCGCGTTGATGATGATGACGTGGTCGCCGCAATCGACATGGGGCGTGTAGGTCGGGAGGTGCTTGCCGCGAAGGCGCATCGCGACCAGTGTGGCGAGCCGGCCGACGACCAGACCTTTGGCGTCGATCAGCACCCACTTCTTCGTCACCTCGGCTGGCTTTGCCGAAAACGTTTTCATGTGAGGAAATCCGTGAAAGGGGGACAGCGGCGCGTCAGCGCCGAACTGCTGCGGTTTCTAGATAACAGCGCCGCGCGCGTCAATGCCAAACAGAGCAAATTAATACTGCAAAAACAATGGCTTATAAATATGGTGTTATATTACCGTATAAAACCCTAAGCATTTGGAATGGAATAGGTCGCCGTCACATGGGCGATCGGATCCGGCGAAGTCCCCGACAGCAGATTGACCTCGCCGACCGCCAGCCGCTTGCCCAGCTTCAGAAGCTTTGCTGCCGCCAGCACATCCTGCCCCGGCGCACCCTTGCGCAGAAAATTGATGTTGAGATTGGTGGTCACGGCAAGGCCGACCGGGCCGATCGCCGACAACAGCACCACGTACATCGCGCAATCCGCCAGCGCCATCAGCGTCGGTCCCGAGACCGTTCCGCCCGGACGCAGCATGCGGTCGCTGTAGCGCTGGCGCAGCAGGCAGGTTTCGCCGTCGGCGCTTTCGATCGCCGTATCGCCGCTGCCGAAGGATTGCGGAAACTCGACCCGAAGGAACTCCTCCAGCTCAGCCACGCTCATTTTCGCAATTGCCATCTGCTTCGCCCGCCCTCGCCTCGCCTCGCGCCGCTTGTTACATTAAGGTGACGCAGCTGCCCAAATGGAATTTCTCGGATATTTCGATGACCAGCCAGACCGCCCGCGCCGCCGCGCCGCCATTGCCGGTTCTCCTGCGCGAAACGCGGGGCAGCATCGCCGTGCTGACGCTCAATCGGCCCGAGGCCCGCAACAGCCTGTCGGAAGGCCTGATCGCCGAACTGCATGCCGCGCTCAGGGATATTCATGACGATGCCGGGGTGCGCGCGGTGGTGATCGCGGCCAACGGTTCGGCATTCTCCGCCGGCCATGACATGAAAGAACTCACCGCCCGCCGCGCCGATGCCGATCGCGGCCGGGCCTATTTTGCCACGATCATGAGCGCCTGCAGCGCCATGATGCAGGCGATCGTGCAGCTGCCGAAGCCCGTGGTCGCCGCCGTGCAGGGCGTCGCCACCGCCGCGGGCTGCCAGCTGGTGGCAAGCTGCGATCTTGCGGTGGCTTCGGAGCATGCAACGTTCGCCACGCCGGGCGTCGATATCGGATTGTTCTGTTCGACGCCGATGGTGGCGCTGTCGCGCAATGTTCCGCGCAAGCAGGCGATGGAAATGCTGCTCACCGGCGAGCCGGTTTCGGCGACGACGGCGCGCGATATCGGCCTCGTCAACCGCGTCGTTGCCGCCGGCACCGAACGCGATGCGGCGATCGCGCTGGCGCAGAAGGTCGCGCTCAAGTCCGCCTATACGATCAAGCTCGGCAAGGCCGCGTTCTACCGTCAGGCCGAAATGAGCCTTGCCGACGCCTATCGCTATGCCGCAGAGGTGATGACCGAAAACATGATGGCGCGCGACGCCGAGGAAGGCATCGGCGCCTTCATCGAGAAGCGCGAGCCGAAGTGGCAGGATAAATAAACAAATCCTCATCCGGAGGAGCGGCCCTTTGGCCGCGTCTCGAAGGATGAGCCAAAACATTCATGGTTCGAGACGCGCTTCGCGCTCCTCACCATGAGGAGCGGAACTCCCCAATGAACCACGACAATTACGACGACAATTACATCCGCGAAATCCTCAACGGCGTGAAATCGATCGCGATGGTGGGGGCGTCGCCGGTCAATGTGCGGCCGAGTTATTTCGCCTTCAAATATCTGGCGCAGCGCGGCTATGACATGATCCCGGTCAATCCCGGCCATGTCGGCAAGAGCCTGCTCGGGAAACCCTTCGTCGCGTCGCTGCGCGATATCGGCCATCCCATCGACATGGTCGACATCTTCAGGAATTCGAGCCACATCATGCCGGTGGTCGATGAAGCGCTGACAGCTGACGCCGCCGCCGAAAATCATCTGGATGCAGCTCGGCGCCCGCGATGACGCCGCCGCGGCGAAGGCCGAAGCCGCCGGCCTCAAGGTCGTCATGAACCGCTGCCCCAAGATCGAATATGGCCGGCTGTCCTCGGAGATTTCGTGGATGGGGGTCAATTCGCGAACGCTCAGCTCAAAACGCGCGCCGATGCCGACCCAGGGCATGCGGCTTTCGTTGAACCGGATGAGCGTCGGCGGCGCCGAAACCAACGCATCCGATCGCGCCGAGAAAAACAAGCGCGACCTGACGTGACGCAATGCGAAACGATTGTTTCGAAAATCGGGCAACGTAAAGCAGAACCGTTTCGAACCAGCGTTGCAGCTTCACGCCGCCTTGACGGCGGCCGTCGCTGCCGCGATTGTCCCCCTCATGGTGAGGCAGTGATAGAGGAAAAATAATGACCGATCGTCTTCCGGGATTTTCGACCCTTGCCGTGCATGCCGGCGCGCAGCCCGATCCCACCACCGGCGCGCGCGCCACGCCGATCTATCAGACCACGTCATTCGTGTTCAACGACGCCGACCACGCCGCCTCGCTGTTCGGACTGCAGGCGTTCGGCAACATTTACACCCGGATCGGAAACCCGACCCAGGCGGTGCTGGAAGAACGCCTTGCCGCCCTTGAAGGAGGCACCGCCGCCCTCGCCGTGGCATCGGGCCACGCCGCGCAGGTGGTCGTGCTTCAGCAATTGCTGATGCCCGGCGACGAGTTCATCGCCGCGCGAAAACTCTATGGCGGCTCGATCAACCAGTTCACCCACGCCTTCAAGAGTTTTGGCTGGAACGTGGTCTGGGCCGACCCGGACGACGTCGAAACCTTCGCGCGCGCGGTCACGCCGCACACCAAGGCGATCTTCATCGAGTTGATCGCCAATCCGAGCGGCAGCGTCACCGATATCGAGGCGATCTCGGCGGTCGCCCGCAAGGCCGGCGTGCCGCTGATCGTCGATAACACGCTGGCGACGCCCTATCTGATCCGCCCGATCGATCACGGCGCCGACATCGTCGTGCATTCGCTGACCAAATTTCTCGGCGGCCACGGCAATTCGCTCGGCGGCATCATCGTCGATGCCGGCACCTTCGACTGGTCGAAGGACAACAAATACCCGATGCTGAGCGAGCCACGCCCGGAATATCACGGCATCAAGCTGCAGGAGACCTTTGGCAATTTCGCCTTTGCGATCGCCTGCCGCGTGCTGGGCCTGCGCGATCTCGGCCCGGCGATCTCGCCGTTCAACGCTTTCATGATCCTGACCGGCATCGAGACCTTGCCGCTGCGGATGGCGAAGCATTGCGAAAACGCCAAGGCGGTCGCGGAGTGGCTATCGGCGCATCCGGCGGTGGCGGCGGTGAATTATGCCGGCCTGCCCGGGGATAAATACAACAACCTCGCGCGCAAATACGCACCGAAGGGCGCCGGCGCGGTGTTCACCTTCAGCCTCAAGGGCGGCTACGAGGCCGGCGTCAACCTGGTGTCGAACCTGAAACTGTTCTCGCATCTCGCCAATGTCGGCGACACCCGCTCGCTGGTGATCCACCCGGCATCGACCACCCACAGCCAGCTCGACGATGCCGCCAAGGTCAAGTCAGGCGCCGCCCCCGACGTGGTGCGGCTGTCGATCGGCATCGAGGACAAGGAAGATTTGATTGCGGATCTGGAGCAGGCCCTGAGCGCGTAAGGTCGCCCGCCTGCGCGGGTGACGACGGCGGTATTCGGCTTTAGCCATGTTTCCAATTGGCTGCAGCCGAGCGCTGCCGCGTCCGATTGGCTGCGATATACTGGTGGCATCCCGAAAACCATCATTCGGAGCCAGCGATGTTGCGCGTCACGATTGTAGTGTTATTGGCGATTGCCGCCATTGAACCCGCGTTGAGTGCGGATCGGTCCGTTGCCCGCCGCGGCTGGCATCGCACCGCCGTGATGCTGCCGGCGGGACTTCCCCGACCGGATTACAAATTCAGGACCACGATTTCGTATGATGTTCCGTACGTCTCCCGCCGCGCTTACGCGCCCCGCGTCTATGCCTATGAGGCACCGGCGGTTCTCTTTACACCTGTTTACGCTGAAATCCCGTACGTTCCGGTTGTGATCGGCGCGCCGCTGCTTCCCGTGGTATCGACGTTTCTCGGCTACGACCCCTATTACGGTGGTCCGTATGTCGGCTACCGGGATCGCCTGCCCTACGCCTGCGGCGTTTACGGTTACTGCTAGCGATCGTTACGGCTTCGCTGCGTGCGCCGCGGCCTTGTGCTCGCGGCTCAGGCGGTTGTTGCGCTGGACCACCGAATAGCTCGCCAGCGCCAGCAAGATCACCAGGAACTGAATCGACAACGCCTCGATGGATGGGTTCAGGCCGATGGCGCTCAGCAGCGCGCTGCCCTTGGCCTCGGTGACCGAGATGATCGACTGCTCCTGGAATTCCTGCACGGCTTCGCCGATGAACTTGATCGCCATCGCGAACAGGAATGCCGAGGTGACGATGAACAGCGGCCGCAGCGGCAGTTTTTTCGCGATCAGGTTGATGAAATAGAACAGCACCGCGAGCGCCAATGCCGCCACACCCAATCCTGCGAACAGGCCGGCGCTCCAGCCGCCCTCGGTGGTGGCGAGCGCGTTGATGAACAGCACGGTTTCGGCGCCTTCGCGAAACACCGCGAGGAAGGCGAGTGCGCCCACCGCCCAGACGGTGTCCTGCGCCACCGCATTGTCGACCTTGTGCGCCAGATAATCCTGCCAGCCGCGCGGATCCTGCTTCACCAGCAGCCAGCCGCTGACGTAGAGCATCAGGCCGGCGGCAAAGAGAATGATGATGCCTTCGAGCACGTCGCTGTGATCGCCTGAATTCAGCACCGCGAACAGCCAGGCGGCGACGAAGCTGGCTGCGACAGCCGCGAGCGCTCCGCCGTAAAGCGCCTGGATACGATGGCCGGCGCCGACCTTGCGGAGATAACCGGCCAGCGCTGCGATCACCAGCATGGCTTCAAGCCCCTCGCGGAGCAGGATGATGGCGGCTTGTATGAATGCAGATGACATGAACGAACCCTGAGTTTGGCTCGTTCTATCGCCGCGACGCATTAAGTAAAGCAGCGCCGTCCCACACAAACGCGTCAATGACCGCATGAATCAGAAAAAGCCCTGCAAACACGGCGTTTCTGCACGTCGCAGAAATTAGAATAGTTCAATTCAGCTGGGTTGGGTGGCCGGCAAAACCAATTTTTGCGGATTCGATTCCGACTGCCGCGCGGCCAATCTCTCCACCTGAAAAATCGCCGATGTCAGAACAGCCATCGCGACGGCCTGATGCGCCAATGCGAGTAAAATCGGAACCTGATGCAGCAGCGTGAGGATGCCGAGTGCCGCCTGCAGTATCATCAGAGCCGCCAGCCACGCCGCGCCGTTGACCGCGGCGGCGCCGGCCCGCGAACGGATGGCATCGAACGCGTGCAGGACTGCCAGCACCAACAGCGCGTAGGCGGTCATGCGATGTTCGAACTGCACCGTCAGGGTGTTGTCGAACAGATTGCGCCACCACGGCTCTTCAAAGAACAGCCGCGCCGCGGAAGGAATCAAGGTGCCGTCGATCTCAGGCCAGGTGTTGTAGACCTTGCCGGCGCGCAGGCCCGCGACCAGCGCGCCCAGATAAAGCTGCACGAAGGTCAATACCAGCAGCGCCACGCTGGTGATCCTCAGCCGCGAAGACGCAACCAGCGGCGGCCGATCCGCCAGCCGGCGCAGCGTCCACACGATGCCTGCAAAAATCAGCAGCGCCAGCATCAGATGGGTGGCGAGGCGATATTGCGAGACCTCGACGCGGTGCGAAAGCCCTGACGCCACCATCCACCAGCCGACCGCGCCCTGCAGGGCGCCAAGCCCGAAGATCAGCCACAACCGCCGCCTCAAATCCGCGCTCAATACGCCGCGCCACAGGAACCAGAGAAACGGCAGCAAATAGGCGACGCCGATCACGCGCCCGAGCAGACGGTGGCTCCATTCCCACCAGAAAATCGTCTTGAACTCGGCCAGGTTCATGCCGGCATTGAGTTCCCGATATTGCGGGATGGTCTTGTAGGCTTCGAACGCCTGCGTCCATTGCTCCTGGTTGAGCGGCGGCAGCGTGCCGGTGACCGGCTTCCATTCGACGATCGACAGCCCGGACTCGGTGAGACGGGTGGCGCCGCCGACCAGCACCATGATCACGATCAGTCCGGCGATCGAGAGCAACCACCATCGGACCGCGCGCGGTAGCGCTTGTTGCTGGATAATACCGGGCATGAAGCTGCGCTTGAATGAATTTGCGCGCCCCTTATAGTCCGCCCCTTCCCGCGCGCAAAGAGCGCGCACCGGCAACCGGCACCACATTTCCGCCATGACGATACGCACCCGCAAATTCATCGGAACCATCGCCCTGCTGGTGCTCGTGGTGGTGTGGTCGCTGATGGGAATGACGATCGCGCAGACCCCATGGCTGGCCAGTTCCGGGCTGCTGCAGGCCATCTTTTACGTCGTGGCCGGCCTCGGTTGGGTGCTGCCGGCGATGCCGATCATCAGCTGGATGGCGCGGCCGGACGCCTAAAAACCAAAATATCGAAAACGAGCCCATGCAAAGATACAAGGTGGCCGCCGGCATGGGTGGTTTTGGCGATCGCTGCGAAAAGCATTTGACACGTCGGGCAAATCACCGGCACTTATTCATCATCCCGCACTTTTGATTGAGACCTCACAGCTCAGCACGTCCCTGCAACGCTGGGCTGTTCTCGGCTTCTGCCTTGGGACGCGATTGCGTCGTCGCGATCCAGATGCCGATGAACACCGTCACAATCCCAATCAAGAGATTCCAGCGCAACGGCTCGCCCAGCAATGTTGCGCCGACCAGCGAGGCCGCGACCGGATTAACGGTGACGGAGATCGCGACACGGGTCGGCGTGGTTCGCTTCAGCGCGAAGGCCCAGAGATAGAAGGTCAGCGCGCTGCCGATGGCGCCGAGATAGAGCACGCCGAGCCATTGCGGCGGGCCAAACGCCCCGACCGGCACGAAGCTGCCCCGGAGCAGGGAGAGGGTAACGAGGACGGCAGCGCCGGCTGCCATCGCGAGCGTCGTGAAGGGAATAGGACCGGAGCGCTGGATAAACGGCTTGGACCAGATGCTGTAGAGCGCCATGCACAGCGCGGCGCCGACCATCAGGAGATCGCCGCGCCACGCGCCGTCCGGCGCCGAGGCAAGGCCCGTCAGCAACGCCATCGACACCCCCGAGATTGCGACCAGCACGCCGGCGGTTTTTCGCGCGGTCAATGGCTCGCTGCCGAACGCCGCGCCGACCACCATGGTGAGCAGCGGAAGCGTCGACAACGCCAGCGCACCGCGCGCGGCGGTGGTGAAGATCAGCGACGCGTTGAAGAGGATAGGAAACGCGGCAAAGAACAACAGGCCCAGGCCTGCGACCGCCAGCCAATCCTGTCGCGGCGGCCAGCGATGTCCCTGCACCAGCGCCACCGGCAGCAGCAGCATGAAGCCGATCCCGAACCGGAACGAGCCGATCGCCAGCGGATCGATGGCGCTGACCAGAAAGCGCGTCGCGCCGATCGACGTGCCGCCCAGCGCGCTTGAGAACACCGCAGCCAGCACGCCCCACACTTCGGTCATCGACAATCCTCTGTTCCAGCTTGCGGAGCGTAGGGAAGACGCGATAATCAAGGAATGGAATTTAATTGATATCATGTAATCGCGTTTCGTTATGAGGAGCACGACCTTGGACCCGGACCTTCTGCAGGCCTTTCTCGCGGTGGCGGACCATCGCTCGTTCACCCGGGCGGCCGTGGCGCTGAACCGGACGCAATCGGCCGTGAGCATGCAGGTGAAGCGGCTCGAGGAGCAGCTCCATGCCGAGCTGTTTCACCGCACCAAGGCCAACGTGGACCTGAGCGCCGCCGGCGAGCGGCTGCTCGGCTACGCGCGGCGCATCCTCAGCCTGAACGAAGAAGCGGTAGGCCGGGTGCGCGAACACCGGCTGGAGGGACGCGTTCGCCTCGGCGTGATGGACGATTATGGGACGCTGCTGGTGCCGCCGCTGCTGGCGAGCTTCATTGCCAATTATCCGCTGATCGATGTCGAGATGGAGACCGGGCTGACATCCGCCATGACCGACAGGCTCGGCAAGAGCTACGATATCGTCATTGCCATGCATCCGGAGGCACATTCCGAAGGCGAACTGCTGAGGAGGGAGCAAGCGGTGTGGGCGGCGAGCACTGAGCATCGCGTGGAGGAACTGGACCCGCTGCCGGTGGCGCTGTATCCGCAGGGTTGCCTGTTCCGCAGCTGGGCGATGCAGGCGCTGGACCGCGCGAACCGTCCATGGCGGCTCGCCTTCGTCAGTCACAGCCTCTCGGCGGTCGAAGCCATCGCGGCGCAAGGCCTCGCGGTGACGGTGGTCAAATCGGGGACCTTCCCGTCACAGCTCCGGCGTCTGTCGGAGCGGGACGGCCTGCCGCCGCTGCCACGTGCGGAAATCCGCCTGCATCGGGCGCAAAAACTGACGCGCGCGGCAACTCTGCTTGCCGATCATCTGGTGGCGTCGCTGGCTGAGCGGACGCGAAGCAAGGTCGTGCGCCGCGCCTAGGGCGTGGACCCATTAATGCGCAGCCACGTCTTTTCCGGCCCTTGCGCGCGCCGGATCGCAGCAAATGTCAGAAAAAAATCAGAAATAAGCCATTCCCCGTCAGGACTCCCGCATCCGATCCCGCTAGGGTTGGCATCGGAAGCTCCATCCTATGGGCCGTTTGAGTTCTGCGCACGAAGGTACGGCTAACAATAACGATAATAGGCGACAGGGGCTTTACTTGGAATTTCGGGGTGTATCCGCGCGGTTCGCCCGCGCGCGACGGTCTTTTACGTACGCAGGCCAATCCAGAATCGCGCGCCATGACGAGCCGGCTGCGCGGCCGTTTTGCCGATCGCCAGCATTGTTCTGGCCGTGGTCGCAACCGCGTCCGTGGCCCATGCCGACTGCACCCCCGCCGCCGCCAATAACGTGACGGCGACCTGTAGCGGCATCACCATCAATCAGGGCGCGGGCGCACCCGGCACCAGTGCCGACCCCGTTCAGTGGCTACGGCACCGGAGTCGAGACCGGCGTCACCGTCAATGTTGTCGCCGGCAGCACGGTCACCGGCGCCCACCAACGGCATCCATCTCGACGACCCCATGGTGATCAACAATGTTAACGCCAGCATCACTGGGCGTCTCTTCTCGGGATTATCATCGCATATCGGCGCTGTTAATGTCATCAATTCCGGCAGCATCACCGGCGGGCCTAACATCGGCGTTTTCGCCATACCAACGTGAGCTGTGACCAACCATGCCGGCGGCAGCATCACCGGCGACAGCGGAATTTGGGCAGACCTTAGCTTTGCCAATGTCACCAATTCCGGCAGCATCACCGGGACAGTCAGCTCCGGTATTTTCGCCCGAGCAAGCTCGATCATGACCAACACTGCCGGCGGCAGCATTACCGGTGTCCTGCAAGGCATTTTCGTTCAAGGTGCCTTTGCCAATGTCACCAATTCCGGCAGCATCACCGGCGGCAACTACGGAATTCGGGTGACGGCGGAGCCGGCGGTTCGTCGGTCTTTAATGCCGGCACCATCACCGGCGGCATCGCGGCGATACAGTTCGCAGGCATCGGCAACACGCTGACGCTGGCGCCGGGGTCGGCGATCACGGGGAACGTGCTCGGCACCGGCAGCGATACGTTCCAACTCGGCGGCACCGGCAACTGCCACGTTCGATGTATCGCAGATCGGGGTGGCCGCGCAGTATCGGGGCTTCGGCACCTTCAACAAGATTGGAAGTTCGACCTGGACGGTGACCGGCGCCAGCACTTTCGCCGGGCCCCTCAATGTCAACGGCGGCACGCTCTCGGTGAGTGGTAACATCACGTCGGCGAGTGCCGTGACTGTGAACAGCGGCGGCACGCTCGCCGGCACCGGGACGGTCGGAGCGACGGCGGTCGCTTCGGGCGGCACTTTGCAGGCCGGTTCCGGCACTGCGGGTTCGTCGCTCAATGTCACCGGCACGCTCGGGATGAACGCCGGTTCGACATACGCGGTCAATATCAATGCGGCGACGGCGTCGTTCGCCAATGTCTCTGGTATCGCTACGCTTGGCGGCGCGACGATCAATGTAATCTTCGCGCCGGGCAGTACTTTCACTAACAAGCGGTACACTATTCTTTATGCCGGTAGCATCAGCGGCACCTTCGGTGCAGCGATCAATACCAATCTGTCGAGCAATGTCGTCGACACGATCAGCTATGACGCGACGCACGCTTATCTCAATATGACGCTGAACTATGCAAATTCGTCCCCTTTGAATGGCAACCAGAGCAATGTCGGCAATGCGCTGACCAATTTCTTCAATGCCAATGGCGCAATTCCGCTGGCCTTCACCTTGCCGACGCCGACCGGATTGTCACAAGCCTCCGGCCAGCCGGGCGCGTCGACCGCGCAAGCCGGCATGACCGGCGTGGGGCAGTTCATTAATGGCGTGTTCGATGGCGCTTTCGGTGATGGCCCCGGCCAGGCCGGCGCGACAGGTTTCGCACAGGAAGAGAGCGCCGCGAATGCTTACGCAGCCAAGCGCAACGCCTCACGCGAAGTGAAAGAGGCTTATGCCGCCGTGACGCCGCGCGACCGTCGCGCGCCGTCGTTGGACGCGCGCTGGGCCGTGTGGGCCTCGGCCTATGGCGGCAACAGCCGCGTCAATGGCGATAGCCGCCGCGGGCACCAATACAACGACCAACCGCGTCTTCGGTGCTGTTGCCGGGCGCGAGTTATCATTTCACAGCCGGATACCCAGGCCGGCTTTGCGCTCGGCGGCGCCGGCTCGAGCTTCGATATCGCCAACAACTTCGGCGGCGGCACGCGCCGATGTCTTCAATGTGGCGGTCTATGCCAAGCATAATTGGGGTGCGGCCTACGTTGCCGGCCTGCTCGGCTATTCGTGGCAGGACACCAGCACCGACCGTACCGTGACGATATCGGGCACCGACAAACTTCACGCCTCGTTCAAAGCACAGGCTTTGGCCGCACGACTCGAAGGCGGCTGGCGCTATGCGACGCCGATGCTCGGCATCACGCCGTACGCGGCGTTGCAGACGACGACATTCTATCTGCCGGCCTACGGCGAGAGCGCGACGTCGGGCAGCAACACGTTTGCGCTGAACTATGCCTCGAAGACCGCCACCGCGACGCGGAGCGAACTCGGCGCGAAATTCGACAAGGCCATGCTGGTGCAGGGCGGTGTCTTCACGCTCAGGGCCAAGACCGCATGGGCGCATGACTGGAACACCGACCGTGCCGCGACCGCCACCTTCCAGGCCCTCCCCGGCGCCACTTTCACGACCAACGGCGCGCAGCCTTCGGCGAATGCGGTCTTGCTCTCGCTCGGCGGCGAAATGAACTGGCACAATGGCTGGACGGTCGCCGCGAACTTCGGCGGCGAGTTCTCCCGCACCACCACCGGCTACGCCGGCAAAGGCAGCGTCCGCTATTCGTGGTGAGATACTCGAACCCAGTTATGTCCGTTATTGGCACGAAGCGGACCTAAAACGATGTCCGCTTTTTTGCCGCTGTTGGTGCAATAGCGGACATCGTTCGACAAGATCAGTCTTGGTGATTTATGAGTACACGGCCTAATCCCTACACGCGACGCACCGCCCCTCCATCGACCGGGATCGCCGCACCATTGATATAGCGGGCGAGCGGCGAGGCAAGAAAAGCCACGAGATGCGCAATGTCGTGAGGCTCACCGAAGTAGCCAGCGGGAATGTTCTGCTTGATGAACTCAGCCCTTGATTGCTCCGTTGGATGAAGTTTTTGAATCTGAGCCGAGTTGATGCGACCGGGGGCGACCGTGTTCACGGTGATACCATGTGCGCCGAGTTCGGAGGACAGTGTTCGGGACCAGCTGACAAGAGCTGCCTTGGCGGGCGCCGCGCCGTTGAGCTTTGGCGCAACTACTGCGCCGGATATATTGACGATCCGACCCCAGTTTTGAGCTTTCATCCCGGGCACGATGAGATCGGTTAGTCGCCGTGCTGCGAGGAAATTGAGTGTAAGTGCCTCGTCCCAGAACGCATCGTCGGCTTTGTCGGTGACGGGCCTCGCAGCACCGGCGTTGTTGACGAGGATATCGATGCGCCCGCCAAGAGCCGCCAGGGCTTCGGCTGCGATCGCAGCCGGACCGCCTTTCGCACAAACATCCCCGACCACGATCGCCGGACGACCGCCGGAACAAGAGGCCAGCGATCCGGCCACCTTCTCCAGCGCCGCTGATGTGCGCCCGCTGATCGCCACATGCACGCCGGCGTCTGCAAGCGCCGCCGCGATCCCGCTGCCAATACCGCCGCTGGCGGCCGTTATGAGGGCAGTCTTGCCGTCGAGGCCAAGTTTCATTGGATCAACTCCGTACGTGGGTGACGCATCCACCAGTACCTTCACGACAGCGACGTGACAATCAACCGCCACTCACCGCGTCGGATCGCTCGCGACTTGGCTCCTGGTCGGCTTCACCGGACGAAATGCGGTGCCCGACAGCATCACCCGCATGACACGCAGCGAACGCGTCCGCCCGTCCCAGGCGATGCGCGGCAGCGCGTGCAGGTTGGTACGGCCCTCGGCCTGAACGATGCCCGCTATCGTCGACGCCGCACTGGCAAAGCCGGCCTCCTCGGCCATCTGGACATGCTTGCGGGCGAAGCTGGCGCGATCGCCGAACGGATAGGCGAAATGCCGGACATCGCGGTGGAACGCGGCTTGCGCGACCGCCCTGCCCATCGTCATCTCGCGCAAGGCCGCGGCATCCTTCAGGTTCGACAGCACGGGAGAATTCACCGTGGCGCTTCCAAACGTGACCAGCGGATCGGCGCTCAGCTTCTCCAGATCGCCCCAGTCCATCGCGGCCTCGCGCGATAGTGCCGCGAGGTCGACCGAATAGCGCTTGCAGAGATCGTTGATGGCGAAGGAGAGATCCGGCGGCGCCAGCGAGCGCATCCAGCCCGAGAGAAACTCGTAGACGTGAACCTTTTCCGACGTGTTGGCGATATTGAAGTCCCGTTCCTGGCGATCGATCACCAACCTGACGCGGTTCTCACGCGCGATCACCGCTTCAAGCCCGAGCCACCAGGCTTCAACAAGGCCGTCGGGGAATCCGGTCGGCACGTAGACCGTGAACGGCACGCCGTGCCCCGACAGCACCGGATAGGCCGACGACATCAGATCCTTGTAAGCGCCGTCGAACGTCAGGCACACAAACCGTCGTGGCGAGGCCAGCGTGACCGCCCGCTGGCAAACCTCGTCCATGGAAACGATGTCGTACTTCCAGCGCTTCAGCGCCTTGATGGTCCGGTCGAGGAATCTGGGGGTGATTTCCCGGGATTTGAGCGGCTGAAAGCCTCCGCGTCGCGCTGGCCGCACGCGCTCGAACCGAAGCACCGCACCGGCGCCGCCGAACTGCCGCGCCTTCAGCCATGCCCGGCCGCTGAAATAGGCGAGCTCCAGCTTCAGGCTCGTCAGGAATCTGATGTCGGATGGCAACGTCCCGCCCCTCAATGCGGGCCAGTCCCCGCCCCGCCCGGCCGCATTGTCCTTACTCTTTGTTGACATTTCTTTGCAAAGGTCGGCCAAAGCCGAAAATTGTAAATAATTCAACAAACAGGTTCGTCATGACCATGGCCGCCGCGATCGAAAGCCGAACGGCGCCAGCGCCGGCATGGTCGAAAGCAAGCCGCATCGCGAGCGTCGAAATTCTCGGCGATCTCGGCCAGGCCGAGACGATCTGGCGCGACCTCGAACAACAGCAACATTTCTCGACGCCCTATCAGCGCTTCGATTTCCTCAGCCATTGGCAGCGGCAGGTCGGAGCGCGCGAAGGCTTCGTCCCCTTCATCGTGATCGCCTACGACGCCGAGCGCCGGCCGCTGTTGCTGCTTCCGCTCGCGCTCAGCCACCATCACGGCGTGCGCAGCGTCAGCTTCATGGGTGGCAAGCACGTCACCTTCAACATGGCGCTATGGGATAGAGAGTTTGCGGCGGCCGCCACCGCCGACGACCTCGATGCGCTGATCTCGGGCATACGCGATCAATCCGCGGCCGATGTGTTGTCGCTGACCCGGCAGCCATTGCATTGGCGGGATTTGCCGAATCCGGTGGCGCTGCTGCCGCACCAGCCCTCGGCCAATGATTGTCCTGTGATGACCATCGTGCCCGGCGAGCCGCCGACCGCGCTGATCTCAAGTTCGTTCCGCCGCCGGCTCAAGGGCAAGGAGCGCAAGCTGCAGGCGCTGCCCGGCTATCGCTATTGCATCGCGGCCAGCGATGCCGAAATCGAGCGGATGCTCGAGGCGTTCTTCCGCGTCAAGCCGCTGCGGATGGCGGAACAGAAGCTGCCCAACGTGTTCGCCGAGCCCGGCGTCGAGGATTTCATCCGCGGCGCCTGCACGGCGCGGCTTGCCGGTGGCGGTCGCGCCATCGATATCCACGCGCTCGAATGCGACGACGAAGTGATCGCGCTGTTTGCCGGCGTCGCCGACGGACATCGCTTTTCGATGATGTTCAATACCTACACCATGTCGGAAAATTCGCGCTACAGCCCCGGCCTGATCCTGATGCGCAACATCGTCGACCACTATGCCGGCCTCGGCTACCGTGCGCTCGATCTCGGGATCGGCTCGGATGACTACAAGCGGCTGTTCTGCAAGGGCGACGAGCCGATCTTCGATTGCTTCATCCCGCTCAGCCTGCGCGGCAAGCTCGCCGCCGGCGCGATGTCAGGCGTCAACCGCGCCAAGCATCTGGTGAAGCACAATCAGGCGCTGTTTCAGATGGCGCAAAGGCTGCGAAGCGCACTGCATCGCTGATCGAAACTGGGGCTCCGCGGGGCGCGCGCCGAAAACGACGCGAATACCTAGAGCGGACGGTGGCCAAGACCGCCAAAAGTTGAAGAAATTGGCCGTCGAAGTTTTAAGGAACTCTGCCCATAACCACATGATGCGAAAGATTGGGATAACTCTCCTGTTCGGCGCGTTCACGGGCTTGCTTGCCTATGTTTCGGCTGACCGATTGTTGGAGTGGTATCGGACCGGTCAACTCGCGGTACACCAGAAACCTGTGCTTGGTGGCCCCGACGTTCTCACATACTCCGGCGACCCAATTGGCTTTACCCTAGCGTTCGACTTATACCTCTTTCTACTGACCATGGGCGCTCTCGGTATTGTGATGACAGTCAGGGACATCATGCTCGAAGTCCTAGGCCCGCAATATGTCGTTGATTTGCAACGAACCTATCTGCTTGTCATGTGCTCATACTGGCTTCTCGCCGCTGGCCTTTTGATTGTTGCGAACTTCAACAGCGCCTAAGTTGACGACTTCGCGCCTGCTCCCTTGCGCGAAGCAGTCTGATGACGTTGCGTAAATTGGAGCAGTAAGATGTCGCTCATTCTGGTCCTACTTGCCCTCGCGCTGATGAGCGTTGCTGTATGGGGTGTCCAGTCCGTTATGACGGAACTGACCAAGCCGTATCCGCAAGAGCCGATCAACACAGCTTCCCGCGCATATGAGGTCGAACCTTTCATCTGGAGCTCCCGCGCACCGCGCGCATTGCGCCGTCGGTACATTGCGACGCAGGCTTGCTTCGTCCCGGCAGCGCTATGTCTGGCCGCGCTGGTGTGGCTGAATGAAACACGCCCCGATTATCAGCTTTGGGAAACTGTCATATTCATCTCCATGTCGGTTCTGGTGGCCGGCCGCTTGGCCTGGGTCGTCATCCGGCATAGGACCTGAGCCGCGTTGATCGCCGCAGGCGCGATGTCAGGCGTCAACCGCGCCAAGCATCTGGTGAAGCACAATCAGGCGCTGTTTCAGATGGCGCAAAAGCTGCGCAGCGCGCTGCACCGCTGAGCGAAACTGGGTTATTCAGCTAGGCGACCCTGCCTTCGCGCGAATGGCCTTCGACCGCTTGAAAAGCGCGTTGGCATCGGCGTAGCGGCTCTGATCCTTGTAGAGACCGGCCAGGTTTTCCAGGACATCCGCGAGGTCCGGATGGTTCGGGCCGAGCGTCTTTTCGAAGGTGGCCACCGACCGCTTGTAAAACCGCTCGGCATCGGCGTTACGGCCCTGTCGCGCGCAAACAGCGGCCAGATTGTTCAGCGCCTGCGCAACATCAGGATGGTCGGGACCGAACGCTTTCTCGGTCACGGCGATCGACCGCTTGAGCAGCCGCTCGGCATCGGCATAACGATGCCGGTTGGTGTAGACATCGGCCAGGTTATTCATCAAAACCGTGGCGTTCGGATCGTTCGGACCGTGCGCCTTCTCGAGAACGGCCAGCCCGCGCTTGAACAGCAGCTCAGCCTTGTCATATCGACGCTGATTGCTATAGAGCGCGGCCAGGTTGCTCAGCGCCAGCACGATGTCCGGATCGTCAGGACCGACCGTTTTCTCACGAATGGCGATCGACCGTTTGAGGAGCGGCTCCGCCTCGGCAAGACGCTGTTCCGTGCGGTAGAGTTCGCCGAGATTATTCAGCACGCTTGCGACTTCGGCGTGATCCGGACCGAGCGTCTTCTCCCTGATGGCCAATGAGCGCTTGTACAACGGCTCGGCAACGGCGTATTGACCCAGATTGTAGTGGATCGTGCCCAGGTCATTCAGCGGCATCGCGACCATCGCATCATCGGGACCAAACTCTTTCTCGCGAATGGCCAGCAACTGCTGGGCCAGCGGAAGCGCTGCCACGTACTTTCCGGCCCGATAAAGTTCCTTGGATTCCTTGTTGAGACGGCTTGCCTCATCCTGCTCGGCGTAGGATGGCACGATGACTGACAGGCTCAGGGCCAGCGCGGTGACTGCAATGCAGATCGATGCTTTCATGGCCTTCATCACATATGCCTCCATCGCGGTTCTTCCGCGATATACACGCCCTTTTGTATGTTCAAGGGCCAGAGAGGTTCATACTGACGGGTCGACTGCGGACGGCGTTTCACCGCCAATCGAAAACTGTGGCTCGAAAAAGCGGCCGCCATAGTTAAGATTGTCGTCGCCCGGCTTGACCGGGCGATCCAGTACGCCGCGGCTTCTCGATCTATCGCAAGCGTCTCTGGAATACTGGGTCGCCCGGTCAAGCCGGGCGATGACGGCGGTGTGTGCGTGGGCGTTTGTGTGCCGCGGGCGCGCCTCAGGCCGCCACCACGCGTGGGCCGCGTTCGATGGTATCGGTGGGCTGCGTCGGCTTGCTCAGCATCGTGACCTCGCCAAAACCCACATCCCTCAACTGCTCGCACATCAGGGTGCGGGCGTCGGCGGCCATCGATGCATCCGGCACCACCACGGCGCGGGCCTGCGTCGTCAGCAGTTCGGCCGGCAGGTCGGAGGCGGTGCCCGCGTCCAGCAATACGTGGTCATAGACCCGCAGCAATGCGTCGATCGCAAGCGTCAAGCCGCGGCGACTGCAGCAAGGCGCGGTCCGAGCCCGGGCGGCCGGCGCTGACGAGGTGAACGGCTGACAGCCTGTCCTTGGTGATGATCTGGGAAAACGACGCCTCACCCAGCATCAGCTCTGCGAGTCCCGGCGCTGTCGAATCGACCGACACGGCCGCGATCGTCGGCGACGACGACAGATCGACCATCACCACCCTGGCGTTGCGCGCGATCAGGCGCGCCAATG
Source organism: uncultured Alphaproteobacteria bacterium (assembly GCA_963742695.1). Lineage (GTDB taxonomy): Bacteria > Pseudomonadota > Alphaproteobacteria > Rhizobiales > Xanthobacteraceae > Bradyrhizobium. Next base: position 121,435 of record CAVUNF010000009.1, on the reverse strand, counting down.
TCAGCGCGGTCAACGTGATGCTCTCGTTGGCGGCGGTGCCGAGTACCGTGACCTTGCGTGCCGCCTCGCCGGCGCCGCGCAATCGATTGGCGAGTTGCTCGATTTCGGTGAGTTCCGGCGCGGGCTCGGGATAGCGCTCGCGGAATTCCGGCACGGGGTCGGCCGCTACGGCAGGCACGATCGGTGCGGCCGCGGGCGCACGGATCGCAGCCGGCGCGGAGGCGAATGCCGCAGCCGCGCGCGGCGCGGTCATTCGCAGCAGTTCGCCGGTGGCGATGGCGCCGGCGCTGAGCATCAATGTCGCCAGCGTCACGATCAGGACGATCGGCAGCTTCTTCGGGTATGCGGGCGTATTGGAAACGCTGGCGCGGGAGATGACCCGGCCATCCGCCGGTGCGGCGTCGATGTTCTCGCGTGTGGTCGCCTCGCGGTATTTTGCGAGATAGGATTCCAGCAGGTCGCGCTGCGCCTTGGCTTCGCGCTCCAGCGCCCGCAACTGGACGTCCTGGCCGTTGGTCGAGGTCGCCTGCTTCTTCAACTGCTCGAGGCTGTTGCTGAGGCCCTCGACCCTGCCGCCGGCGATGCGGGAATCATTGTCCAGCGAACGCGAGATCTTGCTCGCCTCTTCGCGCAGCTGGCGGTCGAGGTCGGCAAGCTGCGCCTTCAGCTCCTTGATGCGGGGATGGCCGTCGAGCAGCGTCGATGACTGCTCGGCCAGTTGCGCGCGCAGCGTGACGCGCTGTTCGGACAGCCGGCGGGTCAGTTCGGAATTGAGCACTTCGGACGCCTCGATCGGCTTGCCGCTCTGAAGCATTTCGCGGATCAGCCGCGCCTTCGACTCCGCGTCGGACTTGAGCGCCCGGGCGTTGTTCAACTGCGTGTTTATTTCGCCCATCTGCTGGTTCGAGAGCGTGGTGTTGTTGGTGCCGACAAAGAGACTGGATTTCGAGCGGAAATCCTCGACGCGGGATTCCGCTTCCGAGACCTTCTTGCGCAGATTGTCGATTTCGCCCGACAGCCACTGCCCGGCCGACTTGGCCTGCTCCTGCCGCGCGCCCTGCTGCAGCACCAGATAGCCTTCGGCGATCGAATTGGTGACACGCGCCGCGAGGTCAGGATCGCAGGACTGGAATTCGATCACGATGACGCGCGATTTATCCACCGCATAGGCGGTGTAGCGCTCGAAATAGGCATCCAGCACGCGCTCTTCCGGCGTCAGCGAGAACGGGTCGCGGCCGATGCCCAACAATGCCAGTATCGATTTGACCGGCGAAAGGCCCTGCAGCACCGAATCGAATTCCGGCCGTTCGGCAAGCTTGTTCTTCTTGATGATTTCGCGCGCAAGATCGCGCGACAGCAGCAGCTGGACCTGGCTGGTGACGGCCTCGGCATCGAGCCCGCTGCGCTGTTCCTCGTTGCGTTCGCCGCTCGGGCGCAGGAACACGTTCTCGCGGCCATCGATCAGGATGCGGGCTTCGGATTTGTATCGGGGGGTAACGACGTTGACGGCAGTGATCGAGATCACGGCGGCAAGCACCGTCGGAACGATGATCCAGCCGCGCTTGCGCACCAGCGCCTGGCCCAGCGCGCGCAGATCGAGATCGCCCGAATTCGGACGCAGCGGCTGGCTTGTAGGTCGCTGCCGCCGCGGGTTTGGCGACGGCCCTCTCGACCACGGGCTTTTCGATGCCCGTCTGGTCCTTGCCTGCACGCCAGAACGCTAAACGCATCTCACACTCCCGCAGACGCTACGACACTACTTAACCCGGCCGATTACACTCCATTAAGGTTGCCGCTGGGTTAATTGCGCCGATTTTGCGCCGGAGAGATTGGGCGTGACCGCGCCGCGGTCATCGTTTGTTAACCATGAAAGCCCTTAATCGGAATCAATACTTACCGTGGATTGCCCGATGCGAGGCGTGCGCGCCGTCATTGTTTGCCTGTTTGCTGCGCTCGCTCTGTCGGGCTGCATGCGCAGATCTGCGCCCGTCGCCGTGGTGCAGGCCCGGAGCGACCTCGATACCATGGCTTACGGACAACCTCTTGGCGGACAGGCCTATACACAGGCGCCTGTCGCCTATGCGGCCGCGCCGATGCCGGTGGCCTACGAGACCGCCTACCGGCTCGATGCCGGCGACAAGCTGCGGGTCGTGGTCTACGGCCAGGAAGGTCTCACCAATACCTACGCGATCGAGTGCCGGCGGCTCCATCACCATGCCGCTGATCGGTTCGGTGCCGGCGCGGGGACGAACCCCGGCGGGGCTCGCCGCCGACATCACCGCCAGGCTGCGCAACGGCTTTATCCGCGATCCCTCGGTGGCGGTCGAGATCGAGGCCTATCGCCCGTTCTTCATCCTCGGTGAAGTTGCGGCTCCCGGCCAATATCCCTACGTGCCCAACATGAGCGTCGAGAGTGCCGTGGCGATCGCCGGCGGCTTCTCGCCGCGCGCCCGGCGCGACAGCGTCACCCTGACCCACACCGACCGCACCGGATCGATGCGCGTCGTGGTGCCGCTCGGCACCGCCATCAGCCCCGGCGATACCATCCTCGTCGGCGAACGCTGGTTCTGATCATGCCCACAAATTCAGATCAGCCGCTTCGTATCCTGCACGCGGTGCGCGCGCCGGTCGGCGGAATCATCCGCCACATCCTCGACCTCGCCAACGGACAGGCCGACCGCGGCCACCATATCGGCCTGATCGCCGACAGCCTCACCGGCGGCGAACGCGCCGAGGCGGCGCTGGCGGAGATCGCCCCGCGCCTGAAGCTCGGCGTGCATCGCCTGCCGATTCATCGCCAGCCGACGCCGGCGGACTTTCTGGTGTGGGCGCGCTTCATGCGCCTGATCCAGCGGCTGAAGCCGGACGTGCTGCATGGCCATGGCGCCAAGGCCGGCGCGTTCCTGCGCATGAAATCGCGCACAAAGGATACGATTCGCATCTACACGCCGCATGGCGGCTCGCTGCATTACCCGCTTGAACACGGTCAAGGGCGCCCTCTACAGCCGCCTCGAGCGGGCGCTGATGAACTCGACCGATCTGTTCCTGTTCGAAAGCGCCTTCGCCCGCGATACCTATCTGCGCACCATCGGAACGCCGACCGGACTGGTGCGCTGCGTATTCAATGGCGTGACGGCCGGCGAGTTCGATCCGATCGTCAAAGCCGCTGACGCCACCGATGTCGTCTATGTCGGCGAGTTCCGCCACATCAAGGGCGCCGACCTCCTGATCGATGCCGTGGCGCGGCTGCGCGCCGACGGCAAGCCGGTCACGCTGACGCTGGCCGGCGACGGCGAGGAACTCGGGGCGCTCAAGGCGCAGGTCGCAACGGCTCGGCCTTACCGAGGCGGTGCGCTTCATCGGCCACGTCAAGGCGCGATACGGCTTCTCCAAGGGTTCGCTGCTGGTGGTGCCGTCGCGCGGGGATTCGATGCCCTATGTCGTGATCGAGGCCGCCGCGGCCGGCATTCCGATGGTCGCCGCCAATGTCGGCGGCATTCCGGAGATTTTCGGCCCCCAACATGCCGATGCGCTGTTTGCCCCCAATCTCGCCAGCGCCATGGCCGATGCGATCGAGACCGCGCTGGAGGATCCCGCCGCAACGCTGGCGCGCGCAAAATCCCTGCGCGAACGAATCTTTCTGCACTTTTCGCAGAAGGCGATGGTCGAAGGGGTGCTGGCCGGTTATCGCGAGGCGTTTGCAGAACGTTAACCGTTCTTTACCAACGATAACTGTTTCTTCCGATTTGTCCTTTAATCCGTTGGGTGGGGAATTCCGCCTCGCCGCGGGCATTCCCACATGCCGGTACAAGAAACGGATTTGGATACAGTGGAACCGCTTAACGCTCGCTCGATGCTAGATGCCGCGACGGCTGCCGCCGCGGCGACCGCCCCTTCGGATCGCCCGCAGGTCGAACGGCGCCGCCGGCTGTCGCAGGCCGCGCTTGCCGTCACCAACCAGAAAGTAAGCCGGGCCTATTCGCCGATCGTGATCGCGGGCGCTGTTCGGGTCGCCGATTTCGTGCTGCTCAGCCTCGTTGGCCTTGCGATCTATTTCGGATATGTCGTCCCTCTCAGCGGCTTTCGCTGGGAATATGTCGCGGCGATTTTCGGCATGACCGCGACCGCGGTGGTCTGCTTCCAGGCTTCCGACATCTACGACGTCCAGGTGTTCCGCGGCCAGCTCCGGCAGATGACGCGGATGATTTCAGCCTGGGCCGTGGTGTTCCTGCTGTTCACCGGCGCATCGTTCCTGGCGAAGCTCGGCGGCGAGGTATCGCGGCTCTGGCTCTCGGCGTTTTTCTTTGTCGGTCTGGCCGCGCTGATCGCCGAACGGCTGTTCCTGCGCGGCATGGTGCGCGCCTGGGCGCGCGAAGGCCGGCTCGACCGCCGCACCATCGTGGTCGGCTCCGACCAGAACGGCGAAAAGCTGGTCCAGGCGCTCAAGGTCCAGGACGATTCGGATATCCATATCCTCGGCGTGTTCGACGACCGCAACGACAACCGCGCGCTCGATACCTGCGGCGGCAGCCCGAAGCTCGGCAAGGTCGACGACATCATCGAATTCGCCCGCCGCACCCGGATCGACCTCGTGCTGTTCGCGCTGCCGATTTCGGCGGAGACGCGGATTCTCGAAATGCTGAAGAAGCTGTGGGTGCTGCCGGTCGACATCCGGCTCTCCGCCCACACCAACAAGCTGCGCTTCCGCCCCCGCTCCTATTCGTATCTCGGCGAGGTTCCGACCCTGGACGTGTTCGAGGCGCCGATCACCGACTGGGACCTGGTGATGAAGTGGCTGTTCGACCACATCGTCGGCTTCCTGATCCTGGTCGCGGCATTGCCTGTGATGGGACTGGTCGCGCTCGCGATCAAGCTCGACAGCAAAGGCCCGGTGCTGTTCCGCCAGAAGCGGTTCGGCTTCAACAACGAGCGCATCGACGTCTTCAAGTTCCGCTCGCTGTACCACGAGCATTCCGATCCGACGGCTGTCGAAGGTCGTGACCAAGAACGACAGCCGCGTCACCCGGGTCGGGCGCTTCATCCGCCGGACCAGCCTCGACGAGCTGCCGCAGCTGTTCAACGTCGTGTTCAAGAGCAATCTTTCGCTGGTCGGCCCGCGCCCGCATGCGGTGCAGGGCAAGTTGCAGAGCCAGCTGTTCGACGAAGCGGTCGATGGCTATTTCGCCCGTCACCGCGTCAAGCCGGGCATCACCGGCTGGGCGCAGATCAACGGCTGGCGCGGCGAAGTCGACAGCGAAGAGAAGATCCAGAAGCGCGTCGAGTTCGATCTCTATTACATCGAGAACTGGTCGGTGCTGTTTGACCTGTTCATTCTTCTCAAGACGCCGCTGGCGCTGATGACGAAGAACGAGAACGCTTACTAGTTCATTGTCGACGTAGCAAGATTCGCGTTGCGTAGAGCTGAGTTTGCGGGTTTGTAATGGCGTATGCGGCGACAGCCGAGGGCTTTCCTTCATCGGTGACTTCAGCGCCGCGCCGTCGCCGCGCTGCAGCGCGCGATGGTATGGCTGGTCGGCGCATCCGGCGCGATCGTGTTCATCGAGCCCAGCCCCTACGAACTGGTCACGCTCGCCGCCACCATCGTCTTCTTCGCCACCAGCGGCCTGCGGCTGCGGCTGGTTTTCATGCCGCTGCTGTTGCTGCTGTTCCTGGTCAATATCGGCTACACCATCAGCGCCATCCCCTTCATGGACAAGCCCGAGGTCGCCACCTGGATCGCCACTTCCTGGTACATGGCGATCACGGTGATCTTGTTTGCCATGGTGCTGTCGGAAGACACCACGGCCCGCCTCGACATGCTTCGCCGCGGCCTGATCGTCGGGCGCCTTGATTGCGGCGACGGCCGGCGTCGCCGGCTATTTCAACCTGGTGCCCGGCGGACGTGACCTGCTGACGCTGTATGACCGCGCGCGCGGCACCTTCAAGGACCCCAACGTGCTCGGCGCGTTCCTGATCCTGCCCGCGCTGTTCGCGCTGCAGAGCGTGGTCTCCGACCGCTTTGGAAAATCGTTCCGCAACACCATCGCGCTCGGCATCATGACGCTGGCGATCCTGCTGGCGTTTTCGCGCGCGGCATGGGGCGGCCTCGTCGTCACCGCCGCCTTCATGCTGGCGCTGATGGTGCTGACCAGCCAGTCCCGCGCGCATCGCTCGCGCATCATCGTGATGGCGGTGGTCGCCGTTGTCATCGTGGTGATGCTGATCGCCATCCTGCTGTCGTCCGATTCGATCGGTGAAATGTTCCGGCAGCGCGCCAGCTTCGGTCAAAGCTACGATTCAGGCCGGTTCGGCCGCTTCGGCCGTCATATCCTCGGCGCCGAGATGGCGCTCGATTTGCCGTTCGGCGTCGGCCCGCTGCAGTTCAACCGCTACATGCCCGAGGACACCCACAATTCCTATCTCAACGCCTTCATGTCCGGCGGCTGGATCGCCGGCGTCTGCTATCCGGCGCTGGTGTTCGTCACCGTCATCATGGGCTTTCGCCACGCTTTTGTCCGGGTGCCCTGGCAGCGGGCCTATCTCGCGATCTTCGCGGCGTTCCTCGGCACCGTCGGCATGAGCTTTGTCATCGATACCGACCACTGGCGGCACTTCTGGATGATGCTGGGCGCGATGTGGGGCATGTTCGCCGCCGCTCAACGCTGGCGACAGAACGCCGAACAGGCGCAAGCGGTGCCCGGTCCGGCTTCGTAGCACCGACCGCCGGGCGTGAATACAGACCTCATCCTGAGGAGCTTGCGAAGCAAGCGTCTCGAAGGATGGATACAACGGTAGCGCTCGCGGCCATCCTTCGAGACGCGGCCAAGTGGCCGCTCCTCAGGATGAGGGCCTCATACGCGGGCCTATTTCTCGACCTTAAAGGTCAGGCCGGCGCGATCGACCAGCCGCTTGATCAGTTTGTCGCCCATCGCTGCACCGGGCGTCCAGATGCCGGCGGGCACGCTCGGCGTGTCGCGCAGCAGACAGATCGCGCATTCCGAGATCATCTTCGAGGTCGAGCCGTAGCCGGGATCGCGGTCGCCTTTCACCGCGATGCGGACCTCGCGGCCATCGGGCGCGACCGCGATATAGAGGAGATCATAACCGCCATTCTCCTGCTCCTCCCTTGACGGCCCCTCGCCCGGCTTGCGCGCGTTGGGTCCGGTCTTTTCGCTGTTGGCCGCCACGACCTTTTTGGCGATCGCTTCGCCCCTGTCGCCGGGGCCCGTCAATACCATTTCGTCGTAGATAAACTCCTGGCCGTAGGGGAATCCCATCAGCATGTTGGAGCGATGGACATTGCGGGTGTTGATCAAGGCCATCATGAACGGCGCGGTCCAGGATTGCAGGTCTTCCTCAAAGACAATCTTGTTGCCCTTCGGCTGCTTGGGTCCCTTGAAGCCGGGCGTCAGCGCAAAGTGATCGTTCAGGATCGTCACCAGGCTCAGATCCTTGGCAACCGCCTCGAATGTCGCGCGCCCGCTCGCCGCCGTTCCGCCTGACAGCGTGCCGCGCATGTCGCGGACGCGGCCCTTGACGCGGGAGGCCGGCGCGCCGAACACGCGCTTGGCCTCTTCCTGCACAAAGAAGGCGCCGAGTTCGAACGGCACCGAGTTGAAACCGCAGGAGAACACGATCCGCGCGCCGCTGGCTTTCGCCGCGGCTTCGTGTTTGTCGATCATCTGCCGCATCCAGACCGGCTCGCCGCAGAGATCGAAATAATCAGTCCCGGAGGCGACGCAGGCCGCGAGCAGATCGTTGCCGTAGAGCTGGTACGGGCCGACGGTGGAGATCACCGATTTGGTCTGGTCGACCATCGCCTTCAGCGACGCGGGATCGCTGGCGTCGGCGACGATCAACGCGGTGTCGGCCGGCGCGCCGATCGCATCGCGCACCGAGGCGAGTTTTTCCTTAGCGCGTCCGGCCATCGCCCATTTCGGATCGTCTTTGCCGACATAATGCTTCGCCAGATATTCGGCGACGAGCTGGCCGGTAAAACCGGTGGCGCCATAGACAACGATGTCGAACTTCGACGAAGACTTCATTTTTATTCCCTGTGTTATTTCTTGGCGTAGGACACGCCCATGCCGGCGCGGACGTCGGCCTGGATGCCATAGGGCGCGATCGGATAGCGCAGGCCGTTCCTGGCGAGCTGCTTCATGCCGACGATCGACTTGGCAAGATGCGCCGGCGACAGCGCCATCAGCATCTCCTCATCGGGCACGCCGCCATAGCGCCGCTCCGCATAGCACGGCAGCGACAGGCTGGGCTCGCCGGTCTTGAGCGCCCGTCCCCAGGAATCCGCGCATGCGGTCTCGCCGACCACGCCCCATTCGAACTTCTTGTAGCCGGTATACTGCAGGCCGTTGATCAGGATGATCATCTGGCCGGGCGTGGCGTAGACCAGGCAGATGTCAGGCGGATTGAGCCGGCCGCTGGCGAGCGGGCTCACCACCAGCGCCTGGTAGTGGCCATGCGGAACCACGTCCAGCGCCTCCTGGCGCTTGCGGGCGTCCTCGGCGGTGCCATGCCAGACCCCGACGTAATTCTGGCCCTCGAGCCATTTCTCGTCCTGCGGCGCCAGGCCGATGACGGCGCGGCATTGCGCGCCGACCAGATCGTCCCCGGTGATGCCGACGGTCCAGCCCAGCCGCGAGGCCATGCTGACGATCTGGTCGGTGGTGTGAACCGCCGACGGCCGCCTGATTTTCGGGATCGCCGCCATCTCCTCCACGGTCGCGAACATCTTCATGCCGATCACGGTGGTCTTCAGCCGCAGCAGGCTGTTCAGATCGGCCACGATGGCGGCCAGATCGATTGGTTCGTCCCTGGTTGCGGCTTGCTGCATGGTTCGGCACTCCTTCGGCGGCAGATTCCCGGCAGATTTGGGCTGCCGGACCCCAATCTAACGGGTTTGGGCGGGGCCCGGAAAGAATTCGCTGGTCCTGCCGGTGGCCCAATACGCGGTCAGGCCGATCCACTCGCGGATCGCGGTATCGATGCGGCCGAGCCCTTCGAGCGCAGAGATCGCAAATTTGGTGAGGTCCGAAGGGCCGCCCATCCGCCAGTCGACCGGAAACGCCTCGACCGGGAAGCCGGCCTTGCGAAAGATCCCGATCGAACGCGGCATGTGAAAGGCCGAGGTGATCAGCAGCCAGCGTTCGCCCGGCTTTGGCAATATCATCGCCTTGGCGAATTCGGCGTTTTCGGCGGTGTTGCGCGAGGCCCGTTCCAGGATCACCCGATCCCTGGAGATGCCGAGCGTCTCGAACACCGTCAGAGCGTAGTCGGCCTCCTTCGCCGCAGCGTCGGCAACCAGATTGGGGTTGCCTCCGGAATAAAGGATGCGCGCGTTCGGATAGCGACGCGCCAAGCCCGGCGGCGATGATGACGCGATCCATCGCGCCGCCCAGCACCGGCACGCCATGCGCGGCTGAAAGATCGGGATCGATCGCGCCGCCCAGCACGACAATGCCGTCCGGCGCGCCGCGCGACGCATCCCAGGCCGGAAACCGCGATTCCAGGGGATACATCAGCCAAAATCCGAGCGGCGAATATCCGCAGATCGCGAGCAGAGCGAGCGAGACGATCATGAGCTTGCGGCCCAGCGATGCAAACCGCGTGGCCAGCAACACCGCGCCGACCACACCCCCGCCGATCAGGAGATTCGCCGGCAGCAGCATGATGCCGATCGTTTTGGAGAGTATGAAAAACAAGGGAAGCCTCGCAAAATGTCTGGTACAGCGTCATACGCGACCCCAGCCTCAACAAGAAGCCCTCGTCATGACCCATCATCATCTGCATTCCAGCCCCGAGACCTGCCACTGGGGCTTTTTCGAAGCCAAACTGAAACCGGTCCTCACCATCGCCAGCGGCGATGAAGTCACGGTCGACACCATCAGCGGCGGCCCGGAGCAGATGCCGGACAAGAGCAAGTTTCACGTGCCCCCGGAATTGGCCGACGTTCACGCCAGAAGCGAGCGGATGCTGCCGGGCCATATTCTAACCGGCCCGATCGCGGTCGAGGGCGCCGAGCCCGGCGATGTGCTGGAAATCGAGATCCTCGACATCAAGCTGCGGCAGGACTGGGGCTGGAACATGATCCGCCCGCTGGCCGGCACCCTGCCCGATGATTTCCATGAACTTCGGCTGCTGAACATTCCGCTCGATGAAAAGCGCATGGTGGGCCGGTTGCCGTGGGGGCTCGATCTGCCGCTGCGGCCGTTTTTCGGCGTGATGGGCGTGGCGCCGCCGCCGGCCTGGGGCCGCATCACCTCGCTGATCCCGCGCGCGATGGGCGGCAACCTCGACAACAAGGAACTGATCCCGGGCGCCAAGCTGTTCCTGCCGGTGTTCGTGCCGGGCGCGCTGTTTTCCTGCGGCGACGGCCATGGCGTGCAGGGCGACGGCGAGGTCTGCGTCACCGCGATCGAGACCGCGCTGCAGGGACGTTTCAAGCTGACCGTGCGCAAGGATCTGAAATTCGACTATCCCCGCGCCGAGACGCCCGATCACTACATGACGATGGCGATGGATCCCGACCTCGACCAATGCGTGGTCCGCGCGCTGCGCGACATGATCGTGCTGATCGGCGAGAAGCGCAATCTGTCGCGCGAGGACGCCTACACGCTCTGCAGCCTGGCCGCCGATTTGCGCGTAACGCAGACGGTGAACGGCTCAAAGGGGATTCACTGCATGATCGCGAAGAGCGTGGTGCATGGGTAGCTGAGTTGCGTTCGACGAGCGCGATTGAGAGCTGCCGTCTAAGACAGCTTCTGGATCGACGAGAACCGCAGCGTGAAGACGGGAAGCGTCATCGAGCCCTGCAGCGTGAAGCTCTGCTCGTCCACACAATCGGTTCCGGAAGCAAAAAAGCGGCCTGAAAATTTGACGGTGTCGCCGACCTTCATCTTCGCCAAGATCTTGAACAGCGGCGACTTCGGATCGATCAACGTCTGCGCTCTCCCGTCGGAAAAACTGTTGTTCCAGGTCGAAACCTGGATGAAGGGCGCGATTGTAATGCTGATCACGCCGTGACCGTCGGCATTCGAGGTCAGCGTCGAGATCTTGCCGACCCAATCGGAAGCGCGCTGATTGATGACGGCGTCGCAGATCGACTTTTGCCGGCTGCTTCGCACACCGCCCGCGGCGAGGTCGTTGGCAGCGCTCCTGTAGGATGCCCTTGCGGTAGTGACGGCGGCGGCGAACCGCGTCTGATCGGAGGGGACTTTGACGTCGGCGCCGAGGTCAGTCCTGCTCAAGCCGCCTCCTGCACCGCCCGCGATCAATCCGATGACCAGCGCTGCAACGCCGAAAAGAACAGCGAATTTAACAGGTGAATTCATGGCCGACCCCCGTCCGGGCAGCGCAACTGGCGCGTGCATCAGGAGTTTAGCGGCAGAAGCTGGCCAGTTTCTTAAATCGCCTCGCCGCAGCCGGGATAATACGATCCGATGCTTCAGGCTTTTCTGCCTGAAGCGCGGCAAATTAGTTAAAAATTGAATGATCGACGGACCGCAGGGTATTCCCAGCGTCGCCCCCTACCCCAGCCGCCAGCCGACCTCCTTGGCGAAGCTCGCGTAGAATTCGGGCTCGTAGGCTTGCTCGGGCGCTTCCCGCACGCGTTCATCGAGCTTGTGCGCGTCGTCGCCGACCAGGATGCGCCAGTTCCCGGCCTTGACGCCGTCGAGGATGATTTTGGCGGCCTGCCCAGCTGTGGTCGGGGCATTCTCCAGAAAACTGCGGGCACGATCGAGTGCGAGCTTCTGGATGTCATCGTCCGACATCGTTGCGGGATCGATGCCCATGCCCTTCAGCCGCTGGCGCGTCGCCAGGATTTCGTTCGGGTTGAGCGGAGCGGATTCGCTGCCGGCGTGCATTTTTCGCGAATTGGCAACGATCGAAGTGCCGATATGGCCGGGCATCACCACCGAGCACTTGATGTGCGGCGCGTTCAGCCGGAGATCGTTGATCAGCGCCTCGGTAAATCCCTTCACCGCGAATTTGGCTGCGCTGTAGGCGGTGTGCGGCGCGCCCATGCCGACCGAGGCCCAGAACCCGTTGACGCTCGACGTGTTGACGATGTGGCCTTCGTCCGCCTTCATCAGCATCGGCAGGAAAGTGCGGACCCCGAAATAGACCCCGCCCCAGCAGATGTTGAAGGTCTTTTCCCACTGCTCCCGTGTATTGGTGAACAGGCTGCCGCCGCCGCCGATGCCGGCATTGTTGATCAGAAGATGGATCTTGTCGGTGGACTGCTGCTCGGCGAGTTCGTCGCGGAAGCGCAGCAAGTGCTCCTCGATCGAGACGTCGGCGATGTGCGTGGTGATGCGCAGGCCCTGCGGCAGCTTTTCCACCTCGCACAGCCGCTTGGTTTCGGCCATTGCCTCAGCCGAGACATCGCACATCGCGACGTTGCAGCCCTCGGCAACCAGCTGGCGCGCCAGCTCGCGGCCCATGCCCGTGCCGCCTCCGGTGATGACAGCGGTTTTTCCGGCGAAGTCTTTCATGGGGCAGACCTTTTCTTCGTTGCAGGAGTTTCGACCTGATTAGCTCATTTTAGCGCGCCGAACAGCCTGTGAATAGCACGTCGCATGCCCCGCCCTGTGCTATACGAACCGGCGGCAATGCGCAGCGAGTGAGAGAACGACGATGCAGATCAGTTTCAAGGGCAAGCGTGTGGTGGTCGCGGGCGGCAGCAAGGGCATCGGCAGATCGATTGCGCTGGGCTTTGCGGGCGCCGGTGCTGATGTGTCGATCTGCGCGCGCGGTCAGGCCGGGCTCGATGCGGCGGCGGACGAACTCAAGGCATTTGGCGCCAAGGTGCATGCCGCCCCCTGCGATCTCGCGGACAAGAACGCCATCGCGGCTTACGTCGCCGCTGCGGCGGCATCGCTCGACGGGATCGATATCCTCGTCAACAACGCGTCCGGATTCGGCGGTGGCGACACCGAGGAAGGCTGGGCCAAAGGGTTCGACATCGACGTGATGGCGACGGTTCGCGCCTCGAACGCGGCGATCCCGCATATCGAGCGCAGCGGCGGCGGCGCGATCCTGAACATTTCGTCGATCTCGGGGCTCGGCGCGAGTGCGCGGTCGGCCTCCTATGCGGCGGTCAAGGCCGCCGTCATCAACTACACGCTGTCGCAGGGCTTGATGCTGGCGCCGAAGAAGATCCGCGTCAACGCGATTGCACCGGGTTCGATCGAATTCCCCGGCGGCCTGTGGGAGGCGAACAAGACGTCGAATCCGCAGCTTTACAATGCGGTCTTCAAATCCATTCCATGGGGCCGCCTGGGCAAGCCGGAAGAGATTGCGAATGCAGCGCTGTTTCTCTGCAGCGATCAGGCCTCGTGGATCACCGGGCAGACGCTCACGGTCGACGGCGGTCAGTCGCTTGGCTAGCGCGCCGACGATCCGCGCCGAAGCGCCTCGGGATTTGCAAAACTCGGGATTTGCAAGATTGGCGTGCGACAACAGCGCATGGCTGATGGTCGTCGCGACAGCTCCGAAATGCAAAATTCCTTAACTATTCGGTGTGCAAGGTTAACCGCGCCAGGCAGGTTAACATGAATTTTGACAACGGAACCGTTGATAGCATCAGGTCGGTAAGCCAGCGCGGGCTGGCTGCATACTGGGCGCGGCTCGCGCTCACCCAGCAAGGCTTGCCTCCATTCGACCAGTTCCAGCCCGGCCCGCAGATTCACGACCCGAAACAGCTTGCGGTGTGGAAAGTCGAATACCACGACAGCCAGATGGATTTTCGGGCCCTGTACCGGGGATCGCTGATCGACGAATCGGTGAAGGATCCGTGGGTCGGAAAGACGCTCGCCGAGGTCGCCCCGCCGACGCTGCGAGTCCCCATCATCGAGGGATCCCGGCACTGCGCCAGCAGCGGCTGTGCGATCTACACCGTGCTTCGAACCTACGACGGCGCAGGAACGCCATTTGATCTGGAGCGGTTGCTGTTGCCGTTCGGCAAAGCGGGCCGCGTCAAGCTGATCGTCGCTTCGCTGCAACTGGTCAGCCTCGATGGCAAGCTCGAACGCCGCAAGGTGGTCGAGAATTTTGTAGCGCAAACCGACATCGTGCTGTCGTTCAGGATATCGGCGGCGAGCTTCAAGGAAGCCCGGCCCAAAGCGGCTGAGCCTGCTCCGGCTCACTGACACTTAGGTTTAGATGCCCCGGACAAGCCCGGGCGCGGCGGTTATCCAGCGCAAGATCGCGCTCCATCAGAGCAGATGCTTCGCCAACTCCTGAAACATCATCCGGTTGCCCTCAGCCGAGAAATGATCGTCGCCGACGATATAGAGGCGCTCATACCAGCCCTTGTCGGTTTCGGTGGCGGCGAAGAAGGCTGGAAACAGGTTGACGAACGCCTTGCAGCGGCCTTCGCAGAACTCGCGCCAGAGCGCGATTTGCCGGCTATCGCGGTCGCCCTGCGCCAGTTGCTGGGCCCAGGGATACACCACGATGGTCAGCGGAATTTTCCGGCTTGCCAACAGGTCGGCCAACGCGCGCATGTTCTGCAGGGATCTCGCGATCCCGCCGTCGGCGCCGAGCGGATGATAGGACCGGCCGTCGTCGAGCCCCCTGGTCCACCCGATGCGTGAATAGTCGGTGCTGAGCTTCCGCTTCTGATTGCCGAGCCACGCTTGAAGCGATCTCTTGAGGTAAAGCTGCGTGCGGCTCGTGACCACGAAGTGGTCCAGTAGAAACTCCCTCCGCTTCGAAGGCTCCGCAACCGATTGCCTTGAACCTTCCGACGTGCCGCAATGCGCACGGTATTTGGCATCCTCGTCAATGCAAAAATACCCGGTGGCTTCGTCTGTCACGTCGGAGCTATCCGAAAACACCACGACTTCATCGACACTGAGTCCGCTATCCAACAGATGCTTGATCTTTCGGTAGTAGATGCTGGGTGAATAGGAGGCGACGCCGGCGTTGAGGAATTCGATCTTTTCGCCGCGTTGCTGTCCGGCCTGATAGAGCAGACCGGCAAACGAATCCTCGAACGGCAGCCCGATTCCTTCGGCAAAGGAATTGCCGATCAGCAAGACCCTGCGCGAGGCCGATTTCAGCTTGATATCGCGGACCGAGGCGTCCTTGAACCCGAGACTATTGGTGAACAGTCTGTAGCGAACTCCGGCCCAGGAATCATGGCCGTCGAAATTCGCCGCCAAACCGTGGTCGTAAACCGGGTTGGCGATCCGCGCCGCGCGTTCGGTTTCCTGCCCCATGCTCAGGCTGGAATAGGCGAAATCGAACGCCAGAAGCAGCGCCAGGCAATAGACGGCCAGCCCCGTATTGACGAGCGCCCTCCTCAGGGTGAAATAGGCAACGAGCCCGTTCAACCAACTTCGGGAACCCGAATTATCAGACATGCCCTGCAACTCAAAGGATTGACGCTTCCGGAACAAGTTGCAAAGCATAAAAGTGCCCGAAGCGAAAGAACGTGCAATCCTCGACCCCCGATAAATTGTTCGGGTATCCAGGATTAACGCAATCAGAGAAGGACGAATGGCAGGACCGGATTCCAGATGAAGCAATCGACGCACGAGGTGTTCTCGCGAGAGGAAAAGGTCGTCGCCGGTTCCGATCGCTCGTTCGGAATCGTGATGGCCGCGGCGTTCACCGTCGTGACGTTGCTGAACGCCTGGCATATGGGCCG
Source organism: uncultured Alphaproteobacteria bacterium (assembly GCA_963742695.1). Classification (GTDB taxonomy): domain Bacteria; phylum Pseudomonadota; class Alphaproteobacteria; order Rhizobiales; family Xanthobacteraceae; genus Bradyrhizobium. Next base: position 105,765 of record CAVUNF010000009.1, on the reverse strand, counting down.
GATATGGCCGTGGACCGGCGGTATCGCCGCGCTGTTTCTGGCCGCGGCATGGCTTCGTCCCGCGGTGCTCGCTCGGCTCAACCGGCTATGGCTGAAGTTCGGACTGCTGCTGCACCGGGTGGTCAACCCGATCGTGATGGGGTTGATTTTCTACGGCACGGTGTTGCCGACCGGCCTCGTGATGCGCGCGCTGGGCAAGGATCTGTTGCGGCTCAAGCGGCAGCCGGATGCTGAAAGCTACTGGATCGTGCGGACGCCTCCCGGACCGGCGCCCGCGACGATGAAGGATCAATTTTAGTCACGACATTGTCTGCGACAAATGCTGCATAAGGACGATCAATGGATTTCGTTGCCGAGCTTTGGCGGTTTATGCGCGTCCGCAAGAAATTCTGGCTGTTGCCGATCTTGATCATGATGGTGGTGTTCGGCGGCCTGGTGGTATTGACCAAGGGCTCCGCGATCGCGCCGTTCATCTACACCCTGTTCTAGCCGCGCGATGCGGATTCTCGGACTTTCCGCGTTCTACCACGACAGTGCGGCGGCACTGATCGAGGACGGCCGGATCGTCGCCGCGGCCCAGGAGGAACGCTTTACCCGGCGCAAGCATGACCCGGCGTTTCCGCACAACGCCATCGCCTATTGTCTCGAGGAAGCAGGCATCGGCGCCGACGGCCTCGATCATGTCGTGTTCTATGACAAGCCGTTCCTCAAATTCGAACGGCTGCTGGAGACCTATATCGCGCTGGCGCCGCGCGGATTCCGCTCGTTCAAGATGTCGATCCCGCTCTGGCTGCGGGAAAAACTGTTCCAGAAAAGCCTGCTGCGGGATGAGCTGAAGAAATTCACCGGGGAATTCGACACCGGCAGGCTGTTGTTCTGCGAGCATCATCTGAGCCACGCGGCGTCGGCGTTCTACCCCTCGCCGTTCGATAACGCCGCGGTACTGACCATGGACGGCGTCGGCGAATGGGCGACGACGTCGGCGGCGATCGGCAATGGCCACGGCCTCGAAATCTTCCAGGAGATCCATTTTCCGCATTCGCTCGGCCTGCTCTATTCGGCCGCGACCTATTACACCGGCTTCAAGGTCAACTCCGGCGAATACAAGGTGATGGGGCTGGCGCCCTATGGCGAGCCGAGGTTCACAAAACTCATTCTCGATCACCTGATCGATCTCAAGCCGGACGGCTCGTTCCGGCTCGATATGTCCTATTTCGACTACTGCACCGGCTTTACGATGACCAACGACCGCTTCGCCAAACTGTTCGGCGAGCCGGTGCGAAGCCCGGACCAGTTGCTGACCCCGTTCCACATGGACGTCGCGGCCTCGATCCAGGCGGTGCTGGATGAAGCCGTGCTGCGGCTGACGCGCAGCCTCGCCAAACAGACCGGCTCGAAAAACCTGTGCCTGGCCGGCGGCGTGGCGCTCAATTGCGTCGCCAACGGCAAGGTTTTGCGCGACGGCCATTTTGAGAACATCTGGATCCAGCCGGCGGCCGGCGACGCCGGCGGCGCGGTGGGATCGGCGCTGGCCGCCTACCACATCTTCAAAGACCAGCCGCGCACGGCCAACGGCGCCGACGGCATGGCCGGCTCGTATCTGGGTCCGCACTACGCACAGGCCGAGATCGAGCGGCGGCTGACGGCAGCCGGCGCCAAATTCGCCGTGCTCGATGAAGCCGCGATGCTGGACGCCACCGCGCAGGCGCTGGCGCAAGAAAAGGCCGTCGGCTGGTTTCAGGGCCGGATGGAATTCGGTCCGCGCTCGCTCGGCGCGCGCTCGATCCTCGGCGATCCCCGCTCGCCGGCGATGCAGAAGAATCTCAATCTGAAGGTCAAATACCGCGAGAGCTTTCGCCCCTTCGCGCCGGCAGTGCTGCGCGAAGACGTCTCGGAGTGGTTCGATCTGAGGTCCGACAGCCCCTATATGCTGGTCGTTGCCGACGTCAAAAAGGAAAAGCATCGCCGGATGACATCAGCCGAACAGGCGCTGTTCGGCATCGACAAGCTCAACATCGCGCGCTCGGAAATTCCCGCCGTGACCCATGTCGATTATTCGGCGCGGATCCAGACCGTGCACCGCGACACCAATCCGCTGTTTCACGACTGCTGAGCCGCTTCAAGGCGCTGACCGGCTGCCCGGTGCTGGTCAACACCTCCTTCAACGTCCGCGGCGAGCCGATCGTGTGCACGCCCGAAGACGCGTTCCGCTGCTTCATGGGCAACGAACTCGATTTGCTCGTGGTCGGCAATTGCGTGCTGCAGAAGCAAGCACAGGATCCGGCGCTGAAGGTGGATTACAGCCTGGCGTTCGAGGCCGATTGAGGCCGCCGCCGCGGTAACACGCCCTTAGTGACGCCCATCACTGCATCGCCCCAGCGACGCGCCTATCGCTGCCATCGGCGTATGGGTGACGGGCGGTTCCGTCTGCAGGGCAGTAAACTACCCCGGACATAGAGGTGGGACCTGCGTCCCCGCTTGATGGAATTTCGAGAAGCCGCCTTGGTTGGCGGCCTCCCACGCTGCTCTTGATTTCAGGCCGTCTTGTTTCAGGCCGTCTTTGGCGATGATCGTCAGGACACCGTCGGAGATGTTGATGGCAACGACTTGCGACGAGTTCAGGCCCTTTGCCTTGAGCGCAGATGCTGCCTCCGGTGTCGCGTCGATGGACTTGCGAAGCGACTGCAGGTCTTCTTCGCTGGTTTGCTTGATGATTTCATCGACCTTGGCCTGCACCGCCGGCTGCAATTGCTTGATGTCGACGACCTGGATGGCCCGTATGACCTCGCCGGACTGCGCAGGTTGCTCCTGTGCCTTCGGCTGCGGCGATGCCCCTTGTGCCTGCACGAAAGCCGGTGTTGCAAGGCAGAGGGCCGCAATCATGACGGATGCCGTAATGCTGCGCATGGTCAATCCTTTGTAGGTTTGCCTTTGTGGGTTTGGGGAACCCGAAAAACCTAGCCGCGAACTTTGGTGAAGGTCTGATTCTGTTGTGGCGGTTCGGTGAAACCAATGCGGCTGCAATGCGCGGTCCGCGCCGATCCAGGTGCCCGCTCGATGTAATTGGAATGCTCAGTAGACGCGGCGCTGCCGTTGTGACGCCGAGGAACGTGGCGCGCCGGCATAATACGGATTGATCTCGCACATGGCCGCGCGGCCGGATGCCGACTGTCTGCACTGCTCCAGCGAGGTGTAGGCGCATCGGTAGTACCCGCCCCGTGTGAAGACGTGCAGGCAGACCGGATAGGCGGGGTCGTAGGTCTGGGCCTGCGCCGGCACCGCGGTCCAGATCGCAGCCATCGTCACGAGAGCCAGCGCCAAGATGCGCATCAGAGCCTCCGAGGGTTTGTCGATCCAGCAGCCTTCATGCGCTCGACAACGGCTGCAGCCTGCCGCCGTTCCAGCACGGCGAGAAGCCCGCCGATCCTCAATTCCGCGTGTGTTGTGATTGTTGGTTCTTTGGCGGCAATGCCCGATTGCCAAAGGCGCCGAAAACAGGGAATTTATTGGTCGGAGCGAGAGGATTTGAACCTCCGACCCCTAGTCTCCCAGACTAGTGCGCTAACCGGGCTGCGCCACGCTCCGATGCCGTTCCCTTAGCTTCGATCAGGCCCGCGCGCAAGAAGCCTGACAAGGCCGCGATGGGCGCCGCGCGGCAGGCGGATGGCCAGTTCCGGAAGGCCGGACCGCTAGCCGTCCTTCAGCGCCGTATCCAGCAATTGCCGGCAGGCGATCAGGTCCTGCAACGCCGTTTCCAGCTTGGCGGTATCGAGCCTGCGTCCGCTGCCGTTTTCGCGCCCAATCGCGGCAACCGGTGCCGGCGGCCGGGCCGGTGCATCGGCCCGCGGCGGGCGAGGCGAATTCCGGCGCGCGCCGCGCCACGACGGGCTCCTCGGCGATTTCATCCTCCTCGTCGCCGGCATCGATCTCGGGCGCATCGTCGCCGTCATCGGCAGCCTTCGCGCATCGCCGCCTCGTTGGCCGCCCCGAAGGACGGCGCGGCGGAGGATCCGTCGATCAGCCCCTGCACCGATTTGATGCCGTGCTCTTTGAGGATGCGCTGCACCCCGCGGATGGTGTAGCCCTCGCCGTAGAGCAGGCGGCGGATGCCGCGGAGCAGATCGACGTCGTCCGGGCGGTAGTAGCGCCGGCCGCCGCTGCGCTTCATCGGCTTGATCTGGGTGAACCGCGTTTCCCAGAACCGCAGGACGTGCTGGGGGATGTCGAGATCGTCGGCGACCTCGCTGATGGTTCGGAACGCATCCGGCGCCTTGTCCAAATGCCCGCTCCCTTTCGATCGTCCGCCGGTTGAATGGTCTCAGTCGGTCTTGCTGGCGTCGCCATTGCCGGCATGGCCGTTGATCCGCTGCTTCAGAATGGCCGACGGCTTGAACACCATCACGCGACGCGGAGAAATCGGCACCTCGGTGCCGGTCTTCGGATTACGGCCGATACGCTGGCCCTTCTTGCGCACCATGAACGAGCCGAACGACGACAGCTTCACCGTCTCGCCCTTCTCCAGGCAGTCGGTGATCTCCTTCAAGACCAGTTCGACAAACGCAGACGACTCCGTGCGCGACAGGCCCACCTTCTGGTAGACGGCTTCGCACAGATCGACGCGTGTGACTGTTTTTCCGGTCCCGGTCATCGCCTGCCCCGCACTCTCGGCGAACAATTTATTGTCTGAAATTATGAGCTTAACGCGCAATGGTCAACAGCGCTCATCAATGCAATCGCATGAACAAGATCAGCAATAGTCGCTGGACTTTTTAACGGAGCGCTTACCAGCGCAACAGCGCCGAGCCCCAGGTGAAGCCGCCGCCCATGGCTTCGAGCAGCACCAGATCGCCCTTCTTCACGCGTCCGTCCGCCACCGCGACCGACAGCGCCAGCGGAATCGATGCCGCCGAGGTGTTGCCGTGCAGGTCGACCGTCAGCACCACCTTCTGCGGCGCAATATGCAGCTTGTGCGCTGAAGCATCGATGATTCGCTTGTTGGCCTGATGCGGAACGAACCAGTCGATATCCTCGGCGGTCGTGCCGGTGGCCTTGAACGCATCGACGATCACGTCGGTGATCATGCCGACGGCGTGCTTGAACACCTCGCGGCCTTCCATCCGGAGATAGCCCACGGTCCGGGTCGAGGACGGACCGCCATCGACGTACAATTTCGACTTGTGGCGGCCGTCGGAGCGCAGATGCGTGGTCAGGATGCCGCGGTCGGAGGTTTCGCCGGGCTGCTGCTGCGCTTCCAGCACGACGGCGCCGGCGCCGTCGCCGAACAGCACGCAGGTGCCGCGGTCGCTCCAGTCGAGAATGCGCGAAAAGGTCTCGGCGCCGATCACCAGCGCGCGCTTGAAGGCGCCGGTGCGCAGGAAATTGTCGGCGGTGGCCAGCGCGAAGATGAACCCGGAGCAGACCGCCTGCAGGTCGAAGGCCGCGCCATGGTTGATGCCGAGCGCGGCCTGCACCGCAACCGCGGTGGCGGGAAAGGTGTTGTCCGGCGTCGAGGTCGCCAGCACGATCAGGTCGATCGACTGCGCGTCGATCCCGGCATTGGCGAGGGCGGCGCGCGCGGCGTTGATGGCCAGATGCGAGGTGAACTCGCCTTCGGCGGCGATATGGCGCTGCCGGATGCCGGTGCGCTGCACGATCCACTCGTCGGAGGTGTCGATCCGCGCCGCCAGTTCGGCATTGGTCAGGATCTGCTGCGGCAGATAGGAACCGCAGCCGAGCACCACCGAACGTATTGCAGTCACGAGACAGCCTCCTGCGCGGTCGGCGCTGAAGCGAATGCGCTGCCGTCGCGATTGAGCATTTGATTGATCTTGGTCAGGAGATCGTAGCGGACCATCTCATAGCCAACATCGACCGCATAGGCAAAGCCTTCGGCGTCGGTTCCGCCATGGCTTTTGACGACGATGCCGTTGAGCCGAGCACCACGCTGCCATTGGACTTGGTGGGGTCGAGCTTGTCGCGTAGCGCCTTGAAGGCGTTCTTTGCAAACAGATAGCCGATCCGCGAACGCCAGGTGCTGCGACATCGCGCTGCGCAGGAAATTCGGTGATCTGACGCGCCGTGCCCTCGGCGGCCTTCAGCGCGATGTTGCCGCTGAACCCTTCGGCGACGATGACGTCGGCGGCGCCCTTGCCGATGCCGTCGCCCTCGACGAAGCCGATATATTCGAGCTGCGGCAGGTTCATCGCGCGCAGCAATTCGGCGGCCTCGCGAATTTCCTCGCGGCCCTTGATCTCCTCGACCCCGATATTGAGCAGGCCGACCGTCGGCCGCTCCAGATTGAACAGCACGCTCGCCATCGCGCTGCCCATCACCGCCAGCGCCATCAGATGATGCGCATCGCCGCCGATGGTGGCGCCGAGATCGAGCACGACCGAATTGCCGCGCGCCGTCGGCCAGATCGCCGCCAGCGCCGGCCGGTCGATCCCGGGCATCATGCGCAGGCAGAACCGCGCCATCGCCGCCAGCGCACCGGTATTGCCGGCGGACACCGCGACGTCGGCCTCGCCTTTCTTGACCGCCTCGATCGCAAGCCACATCGACGAGTTCTTGCGGCCGCGGCGCAGCGCCTGGCTCGGCTTGTCGTGCATGCTGACGGCGACGTCGGTATGAATGACGCGCGAGACCGCCTTCAGCGCCGGATGTTTGGCGAGTTGCGGATCGATCAGCGCGCGATCGCCGAACAGCAGAAATTCGCTGTCGGGATGTCGGGTCAACGAAATCGCGGCGCCGGGAATGACGACCGATGCGCCGACATCGCCACCCATGGCGTCAAGCGCGATTCGAACCTTTTGAGGCATGAACGTCCCGGAAACCTGATCTCTTTGCGGTCTTGAAGTGCTCGGCCGCGGACTGGAAATCGCCATGGATAACGGCGATCGGCGAAGCGCTAGCTGCACCCCGGCCGGGCCGCGACAATAGCGTGTCCCCGTGCCGACACAACCTCTTGACCGCAGCCTTTTGGCCGTTGGGCCGCCACGGGGCGGAATCAGAATAAGCCATTAAAGTGTGACAATTCAAATAATTACACCTTAATGCTGTTGTAACCTCTAATTCTGCGAGGCGGGAAAGGGCCGATACGGCTATGTTCGGTCGCGTTTCCCCTGCCTTTCAACCACCCTTCAACGTGCTTTGGGCTTCTTCGGGCGCGGTGGCTTTGCTGTCGAGCCTGCAGCGCCTTGAGCGCGGCAAACGGATGATCTTCGGGATCGGGCGGCACCACCGGCACGTCGAACACCGCATCGGGCTTGCGCGGATAGGGATCGATACCGAGGAACAACGCGTCGGTGGCAAGCCGGCCGAGATCGATCATGCCGTTCTCGATCGGCTCCGGCGGATCCGGAATCTCGGCCTCGCTTTCGGCGGCCTCGTCGACGAGGTCGGCCAATTCCGGAATTTGCTCCGGCGGCGCGAAGATCAGATCGATGGCCTCGTCGAGGTCGTTCTCGATCGGATCGAGCGAGACCACGCAGGTCTGTCCGATCCGCGCCCGGACCCGGCCGGTGACATGGACGCGGCCGCCGCTCTGCGGTGTCACGTCGAGCGACGCGCTCGCCGACAGGATTTCGCGCAAGCCCCGCAAGCTCCGCCATCGCCTCGCGCACGGCCTGGCCGGCTTCGATATCGCGATGCAATCCGGTGTCCGGTATCTGCGCCACGACGACCGGGACGCTCCAGGGATCCGGCTGCGACGGCCATGTTGTCTGCTCTGCTCATTGCGCACTCCAGGCCGCCGGCGAGGGAAAGTTCCACGAACCGCCACGCAACGCCGCCTCGTCGAGTTCGGCCAGCGCCGCGATAGCTGCCCCGGCATAGAGGGCAAGCCGCCGCGCTTTTTCGATCTGCTCCCCGTTCAGGATATTCTTGCCAGCGCCTGCGCCAGCGGCTCCTCGCCCGCGGCCAGCGCGACATCATAGGCCGCCACCCGGCCGTAAAACGCCTCGCCGAAGGCCTGCATGCGCTTGGGGACGGTGAGGTCGCCGACCCCCATTTCGCGCAAATTCGCGTCCATATCGTCGCAGAAGCGATCGAACAGGGCCTGGGAAAGCCCGACGCCATCAGGGGCCGGCCGCAACCGCCGCAATACCATCCACAAATGCAGCACCAGCAGGTCGAAACGGCCGTTAACCGTGTCCGGCACGCCCAAGTCCCGATAAAACAACGGTTCTCGCGCCTGCGTCACGATCATGCCATAGATGGCCTCGATGGTGCCGCGCGGGTGTCCGGGGTTTCCTGAAGTGATTGAACGGCCAAAGCATTGTGGGTTCCGCAAGCGAGCCCCAAAGGTTTGCCTATTGGGTATCCGCGCATGTTGCAATCCGACGTGCTGCCCGGTACGTCAACGCCTCGCGCGATGCAAGGGGACGGGACCAGTTCCGGAATGACCGAGACGAGCCAGACCTGCACACGCGTGCCCTCGCCGCGCGGCCTCGCCGCGCGCTGGCGCGGTTTGCGCACGGCGCTGGCCGGTCTCGCTGGTTTGCGCGGTGCTGGGCGCCTGCGCCGGCGAGCAGTTCCAGAAGGGCTACATCCTGCCCCCCGGCGCGCTCGAGCAAATTCCGATCGGCGCCAGCCAGGATCAGGTGCTGATCGTGATGGGAACGCCCTCCACGGTCGCCACGCTCAACGGCGAGGTGTTCTACTACATTTCGCAGCGTAGCGAACGCAAGGTGGCGTTCATGAACCAGCAGGTCGTCGACCAGCGGGTGATCGCGATCTATTTCGACAAGAACCGCCAGGTGCAGCGGCTCGCCAATTACGGCCTGCAGGACGGCAGGATCTTCGACTTCATCAGCCGCACCACGCCGACCTCGGGCCAGGAACTCAGCTACCTGACGCCGTTGTTCAAGCTGCTGAGCTTCAACTAGAGCTGCGACCCCTACTTTATCGCAAAAGCCCTGGAGCCTGATCACGGCTGCGCCAAGACGTCGGCTTGCCGTCTTCGCCGGCATTTCCTACGCTTCTCCCGCAAACAAAAAATCCAAGCAGGGAGTGAAATGTGACCAGATTGTTTTCCCGCCGCCGCGTCCTGACATCGGCCGCAGCCGTATCGGCCGCCGCGATATTGCCGCGCGCCAGCCTCGGCGCCGACTGGCGGCCGACCGAGACCGTCCGCCTGATCGTGCCGGCCGCACCGGGGGCACCACCGATGTGATGGGGCGATTGCTGGCGGCACATCTGCAGCAGGCCTGGGGCCAGTCCGCGGTGGTGGAGAACCGTTCCGGCGGCGGCGGCACCATCGGCACGGCCGAGGTGGCGCGCAACAAGGGCGATGGACACACCATCCTGGTCGGCAATCCCGGCCCCAACGCCATCGCCTACAGCATCTTCCGGAACATGACGTACAAGGCCGACCAGTTGCAGCCGGTCTCCAACCTGATCCGGATTCCGAACATCATCTCGGCCAGTCCCTCGGTACCGGGATCAAATCGATCGGCGAATTGATCGCCTATATCAAGGCCAACCCGGACAAGCTCACCTATGCCTCCTCCGGCGTCGGCCAGAGCCCTCACCTCACCGCCGCCTGGTTCCTGCAATTGACCGGGCTGAAGATGGTGCACGTCCCGTTCCGCGGCGCCGGACCGGCGCTGCAGGCGGCCCTTGCCGGCGACATCCAGATCCTGTTCGACAATCTCTACCCGACGCTGCCGCAGGTCGAGGCCGGCAAGCTCACCGCGCTGGCGGTGACCACGACGGAACGCAGCCCGTCGGCGCCGAACGTTCCGACCATGCGCGAGAGCGCGCCGGAATTGGCGAAATTCGACGTCTCGTCCTGGTTCGGCATTTTCCTGCCGAAGACCGCGCCCGCCCCCGATCGTTGACGCCCTCAACAAGGAAATCAAAGTGTTCCTGGAGCGCGACGACATCAAGACCCAGATGGGCAAGATCGGCGCCCGCACCGATTACGGCACGCCGCAGCAGTTTTCCGATTTCGTGGCAGCGGAAACCGCCAAGTTCGGCGCCATCATCAAGCAGGAAGGCCTGCAGATGGATGTGAATTAGCCGTCACGGACGATTGGCCCTAGGCCCGACACAACAAAAACCCCGCGGCTCGCGCCGCGGGGTTTTGCATTTCAGTCGTTGCGTAACGCTCAGTGCGCCAGGATCGCCAGCAGCAACAGCGCCACGATGTTGGTGATCTTGATCATCGGGTTGACGGCGGGGCCCGCCGTATCCTTGTAGGGATCGCCGACGGTATCGCCGGTCACCGCGGCCTTGTGGGCGTCAGAACCCTTGCCGCCGTAATGGCCGTCCTCGATGTACTTCTTGGCGTTGTCCCAGGCGCCGCCGCCCGAGGTCATCGAGATCGCGACGAACAATCCGGTCACGATCACGCCGAGCAGCATCGCGCCGACCGCCGAGAACGCCGCCGACTTGCCGGCTGCGCCGCCGCCCGCGATCACGTAGATCAGGAAGTAGACCACGACAGGCGACAGCACCGGCAGCAGCGACGGAATGATCATTTCCTTGATCGCCGCCTTGGTCAGAAGATCGACCGCCCGGCCGTAATCCGGCTTGTCGGTGCCCTGCATGATGCCGGGCTTTTCGCGGAACTGACGCCGCACTTCCTCGACGATCGCGCTGGCCGCACGGCCGACGGCCGTCATGCCCATGGCGCCGAACAGATACGGCAGCAGGCCGCCGAACAGCAGGCCAACCACGACGTAGGGGTTGTTCAGCGAGAAGTCGGGCAGCACGCCCTGGAAGTAGGGATACTTCGAGGCGTTGGCGATGAAGAATTTGAGATCTTCATTGTAGGCCGCGAACAGCACCAGCGCGCCGAGACCGGCGGAGCCGATCGCATAGCCCTTGGTGACCGCCTTGGTGGTGTTGCCGACCGCGTCGAGCGCGTCGGTGGCCTTGCGGACTTCCTTGGGCAGGCCGGCCATTTCGGCAATGCCGCCGGCATTGTCGGTGACCGGGCCGAAGGCGTCGAGCGCCACGATCATGCCGGCCAGCGCCAGCATGGTGGTGGTGGCAATGGCGATGCCGAACAGGCCGGCAAGGCTGTAGGTGACGAGGATGCCGGCGATGATCACCAGCGCCGGACCTGCGGTCGATTCCATCGAGATCGCCAGACCCTGGATCACGTTGGTGCCGTGACCGGTGACCGAGGACGCCGCGATCGACTTCACCGGGCGATATTCGGTGCCGGTGTAGTATTCGGTGATCCAGATGATCAGGCCGGTGACGACGAGGCCGACGATACCGCACCACACCAGCGCCATGCCGGTGAACGACGCTGCCGGCCTTCAGCGGCGTGTCAAAGCCGATCAGCCAGTAGATCACGCCGGCAACGCCGACCAAAGACAGCACGCCGGTGGCGATCAGGCCCTTGTACAGCGCACCCATGATGGACTGGCTGGCGCCGAGCTTGACGAAGAAGGTGCCGGCAATCGAGGTCAGGATGCAGACGCCGCCGATCGCGAGCGGCAGCGTCATCATGTTGACCAGCAATGGCGAGGTCGCAAAGAAGATCGCGGCCAGCACCATGGTGGCGACCGCGGTCACCGCATAGGTCTCGAACAGGTCGGCCGCCATGCCGGCGCAATCGCCGACATTGTCGCCGACGTTGTCGGCGATGGTGGCGGGATTGCGCGGATCGTCTTCGGGAATGCCGGCTTCAACCTTGCCGACGAGATCGCCGCCGACGTCAGCGCCCTTGGTGAAGATGCCGCCGCCGAGACGGGCGAAGATCGAAATCAGCGAAGCGCCGAAGCCGAGCGCCACCAGCGAATCGACCACGATGCGGTCGTTGGCCTTGAGGCCGAGGACCTGGGTGAGATAGGCGAAGTAGATGGTGACGCCGAGCAGCGCCAGACCCGCGACCAGCATGCCGGTGATGGCGCCGGCCTTGAAGGCGAGTTCAAGTCCGCCGGCCAGCGACGTGGTGGCGGCCTGCGCGGTGCGCACGTTGGCGCGGACCGAGACGTTCATGCCGATGAAGCCGGCAGCACCCGACAGCACCGCGCCGATCAGGAAGCCGATCGCGACCTTCATGCCGAGGAAGTAGGCCAGCAGCGCGAAGATCACGACGCCGACCATGCCGATCGTCATGTACTGGCGCTTCAGATAGGCCTGCGCGCCCTCGCGCACCGCGGCCGCGATTTCCTGCATCCGCGGATTGCCCGCATCGGCCTTCATGACCGATGCCGTCGCCCAGATCGCGTAAACGATGGAAAGCGCTCCGCAGAGCACGATCACCCATAATGCTGTCATTGAATTTTGCCTTTAGATCCTGATGTGCCCCACGCCCATCCCCGCTGAGAGCGGCGGGCGCATAAAAAGAAGGCCTGCCCTGCCCAAAAGGGCGGCCTCAAATCGGCGGGACCATGCCAAAATCGCATCCGCGGCGCAACGCTGCGGAGGGCCTAAACGGTCGATTTCGGCAGGTATTTGCGGCCAAACGCGCCGCGTTTTGGCGAGAAAATCCTAGAAATGGCTGTAGGAGAGGCGCTGCAGCGCGATCTCCCTGCCCTGCGCATCCAAAAACCTCGGACCCGAAGCGCCGGCGATAACCGTCCCGATCGAGGTCACGGCCACCCCGGCGGCCGCTGCCGCCGCCGCGAACGCCTCAAAGCGGCTTTCCGGAATCGCGCACAGAATCTCGTAGTCGTCGCCGCCGGAAACCAGCGCCTCGATGCCGACGGCGCCCTGCGCGACCAGGGACGCAGCGGAAGCCGACAACGGAATGCTCTGCAGGTCGATGGCGGCCGACACGCCGGAGGCCGCGCACAGTTTGGCAAGGTCGCCGGCAAGCCCGTCGGATACATCCATCGCCGCATGGGCATGGTCGCGAACCGCTGTTGCCAGCGCGTTGCGCGGCTGCGGCACGCGATAGCGGCCGACCAGCATCGCTTTTGCCGCGGCGTCGCCGGCGAGAGCGGCGGCAGCCGCGCCGCCCTTCAGGATATCGAGGCCGAGCGCGGCGTCGCCGATGGTCCCGGTCACCACCACGCGGTCGCCGGGTTGCGCGCCGCTGCGACGAACCATCTTGCCGGCGGGAACGCGCCCGAACGCCGTGATCGAAATCATCAGTGGACCCGGCGTGGATACCGTATCGCCGCCGAGCAGCGGACAGCCGAAATGCGCCGCATCCTCGCCAAGCCCGCGCGCGAACGGCGTGAGCCAGGCATCGTCGGCGCCGCGCAACGCCAGCGTCAGCACAAAGCCTGCCGGCGTTGCGCCCTTGGCGGCGAGATCGGACTGAGATTCACCCGCAGCGCCTTGCGCGCGATGGTGTCGGGCGGATCGTCGGTGAGAAAATGCACGCCTTCGACGATGGCGTCGGTCGTCACCACGATGTCGTCGCCATGCGCCTTCAGGACCGCCGCATCGTCGCCGAGACCGAACGCGCCGGGATCGGTCGCGAGCGGGCGGAAATAGCGCGCGATCAGGGAGTCTTCTGGGGACGGCGGCGGTTTGCGATCGGTCATGAGGCGCAGCCCCACACACCGCGGTCGTCGCCCGGCTTGACCGGGCGACCCGAGTATTCCGCGACGCCAATGATCAAGCACAGCCGTCGCGGCATACCGGATCATCCGCTTTCGCGGATGACGACAACCGAATTTGTGGCTGGCGCTCATGTCGAGCTACCCCCGCGAAAACTCGTCGGCGCGAAACTGGCGGGCGATCTGGTCGAGCACCGCGTTGACCATGCCGGTCTCGTCGCCGTCGACAAAGGCATTGGCGACGTCGACATATTCCGACACCACGACGCGGCCGGGCACGTCCTTGCGATGCTCGAGTTCGTAGGAACCGGCGCGCAGCACCGCGCGCAAAATGGCGTCGATCCGCTTCAGCGGCCAGCCCTTTGACAGCGCCTCGTCGATCAGGGGATCGAGCTTGGCCTGGTCGCGCACCACGCCGGCCACCACGTCCTGGAAGAACGCGGCTTCGGCCGGCAAATACTTGTCGCCCTCGACCTCGCCGCCGAGCCAGTGGCTCTCGAACTCGGCGAAAATGTCGTTGATCCCGGCGCCGCCGATGTCCATCTGATACAGCGCCTGCACCGCGGCGAGCCGCGCCGCGCCGCGCCGGTTGGCTTTCTTGTCGGGACCCTTTTCCTTGCCTTTGGCTGGCTTGTTTCTTGTTGTCCTCTGCCATGATCAGATCCGGGTCAGCCGGCGCTTGATCCGCAGCATCGCCAGCGCCGCGCGCGCGGCGTCGCCGCCCTTGTTGAGTTCGCTGGCGCGCGCCCGCGCCCAGGCCTGCGCGTCGGTGTTGACGGTGATGATGCCGTTGCCGAGCGGAAACCGCCGCTTCACCGCAAGGTCCATCAGCGCGCGCGAGGATTCCATCGAGACGATCTCGAAATGGATGGTGTCGCCGCGCACCACGCAGCCCAGCGCAATCGCCGCGTCATAGGGTTTGCCGGTGCTCTCGGCGGCGTCGAGCGCGATCGCGATCGCGGCGGGAATTTCCAGCGCGCCGGGCACCGTGATGACGTCGTGGCTGACGCCGGCCGCCTTCAATTCGGCGACCGCGCCTTCCAGCAGCGCATCCTGGATGTCGTCATAGAAGCGCGCCTCGACAATCAGCGCGCGCGCGCCTGATATGTCGGTCTTGTCTTTCAACTGTGCGCGCCGCGCGTCCGCCATGTCTTCGCTCTCAGTACGTGTGTTGCGGTGCTTGTAGCGCCGCGAAGACTAAGCCAAGTTTTAAGTCGGTCATTCCGGGATGGTCCAGGGTCGGCGCTGCGCGCGATGAGGTTCGCGAGGTCAAGTCCGGGTTCGATGCTGACACATCGCCCGGAATGACGGCTGCGTCGTCACTTCATTTCCGACAGCCGCGCGGCGTAGCGCGCCATCAGGTCGACCTCGAGATTGACCTCGCTGCCGGCGCGCCAGCCGCCCAGCGTGGTGACATTGAGCGTGTGCGGAATGATCAGCACCGAAAACGCCACATCATCAACGGTATTCACCGTCAGCGACACGCCATCCAGCGTCACCGAGCCCTTGGTGGCGATGAAGCGCGCCAGTTCGCGCGTCGGTGCGCAGCTCGAACCGCGCCATGTCGGGCAGATCGTCGCGCTTGACGATGGTGGCGATGCCGTCGGCATGCCCGGCGACGATATGGCCGCCGAGTTCGTCGCCGATTTTCAGCGCGCGCTCCAGATTGAGTTTCGTGCCGGTGACCCAGTGCTTCGCCGTGGTCATGCCGAGCGTCTCGGCGGCGGCATCGACATCGAACCAGGTCTTGCCAGCCTCCACGCCCGAGGCGACCACGGTGAGACAGACGCCGTTGCAGGCGATCGAGGCGCCGTCGGCAATGGTCGTGCGGTCGTAGCGGCAGGCGATGCGCAGCCGGTGCAACTGGCCCTGCGCCGTCGGCGTCAGGCTGACGATCTCGCCGATGTCGGTGACAATGCCGGTGAACATTCAGGCGCGCTCGTAGATGGTCAGAGTGTCGTTCTGCAGGCTTTCGCTAGCACGAACACGAAACGCGGGCGACTGCGTGATTGCGGCGAGCGGCAATGCGTCCAGCGCGGCGACGCCGTCGGCGCCGACCGCGTCGGGGCCGCGCAACAGCCAGACTTCGTCGACCAGACCCGCCGACACAAAGGACGACGCCACCCGCGCGCCGCCTTCCACCAGCAGCCGCGTGATGCCCTTTTCGGAAAGCGCATGCAGCACGGCCTTCAGATCAAGCCCCGGCGGCGGCGTGGTCGTGACGGGGACGCGGATCACCTCGCGCGCCGGCCGCGCCGAGCTTCATGGCGGCGGGGGCTTCCGACAGGTTCGACGTCATCACCCACAGCGGCGTCTCGCGCGCGGAATGCACCAGCCTCGAGGTGCCCGGGAGTCCGCAAGCTGCGGTCCAGCACCACCCGAACGGGCGAGCGCGCCTCCATGCCCGGCAGCCGGCAGGTCAGCAGCGGATCGTCCGCCAGCACGGTGCCGATCCCGACCAGGATGGCGTCGCATTGCGCGCGCAACAGATGCACGCGCGCTTTCGCGGCCTCGCCCGTTATCGCCACCGGCTTGCGGCCGGCGGCGCCGATCTTGTCGTCCGAGGACACCGCGAGTTTCAGGATCACATGCGGGCGCTTGTCGCGGATGCGCCGGAAATGCCCGGCGTGGTCGCGCGCGGCCTCGGCCGCGCCGAGCCCGATATCGACCGTGATGCCGGCGGCGCGCAGTCTTGCGTGGCCCTGCCCGGCCACTTCGGGATTGGGATCCTCGATCGCCGACACCACGCGGGCAATGCCGGCGGCGATGATGGCATCGGCGCAGGGCGGCGACTTGCCGACATGCGAGCACGGCTCCAGCGTCACATAGAGCGTGGCGCCGCGCGCGGCCTCGCCGGCGCGCCCCAGCGCCTCCGGCTCGGCATGGGGCCGGCCGCCGGGTTGGGTCCAGCCGCGGCCGACAATGACGCCGTCCTTGACCACGACCGCGCCGACGGCGGGATTGGGCCAGGTCTCGGCCCTGCCCGCGCCGGCCGAGCGCCAGCGCCAGCGCCATGAAACGCTGGTCGGCGGCTTTCGACAGTTTGGATTTTTGCGCGAACTGGTCTTCCAGAATGCGGAAGATCATTTGCGTAACAGGGCCAGCCGCGCTTCGTCGTCGCCGGAGAGCTCGCCGAGCACGGCTTCAAAGTCCTTGGCCTCGCGAAAATTGCGATAGACCGAGGCAAAGCGCACATAGGCGACGTCGTCGAGCTGGCGCAGATGCTCCATCACGATCTCGCCGATCGCCTCCGATGAAATCTCGGCCTCGCCGCCGCTTTCGAGCTCGCGCACGATCGCCGAGACCATCTTCTCGACCCGCTCCGGATCGACCGGGCGCTTGCGCAAGGAGATCTGCAGCGAGCGCACCAGCTTGTCGCGGTCGAACGGCACCCGGCGGCCGTTGCGCTTGATCACCGTGAGTTCGCGCAGCTGCACCCGCTCGAAGGTGGTGAAGCGGAAATTGCAGGCGACGCACACCCGCCGCCGCCGGATCACGGCGGAATCCTCGGTCGGACGCGAGTCCTTCACCTGCGTATCGAGACTGTTGCAGCTGGGACATCGCATCCAACTAGACCTTACTGATAGATCGGGAAGCGGTCGGTGAGCGCCTTGACCCGTTCCTTGATCGCGGCCTCCACCAGCGGCGCCTTGCCGTCCGGCGACTGCGCGATCGCGTTGAGCACTTCGGCGATCATGCCGGCGACCTGCTGGAATTCGGCGACGCCGAAACCGCGCGTGGTCGCCGCCGGCGTTCCCAGCCGAAGGCCCGAGGTGACGAACGGCGTCTCGGGATCGAACGGAATGCCGTTCTTGTTGCAGGTGATGGCGGCGCGCACCAACGCCTTTTCCGAGACGTTGCCCTTGAGGCCCTTCGGCCGGAGATCCACCAGCATCAGATGGTTGTCGGTGCCGCCGGAGACGATGTCGAAACCCTGGGCGCGCAGCGCTTCCGCCAGCGCCTTGGCGTTCTCGACCACGTTCTTCGCATAGATCTTGAAGTCCGGACGCAGCGCCTCGGCGAACGCCACCGCCTTGGCCGCGATGACATGCATCAGCGGGCCGCCCTGCATGCCCGGGAAAATCGCCGAATTGAGCTTTTTGGCCAGCGCCTCGTCGTTCCACAGGATCAAGCCGCCGCGCGGGCCGCGCAGCGACTTGTGCGTGGTCGTGGTGGTGACATGCGCATGCGGCACCGGGGAAGCATGCGCGCCACCGGCGACGAGGCCGGCGAAATGCGCCATGTCCACCAGGAAATAGGCGCCGATGCTGTCGGCGATCTCGCGAAAGCGCTTGAAATCCCAGGCGCGCGAATAGGCCGATCCGCCGGCGATGATCAGCTTCGGCCTCACCTCTTCGGCCTGCTTGGCCACCGCATCCATGTCGATGATCTGGTCCTCGCGCCGCACCGTGTAGTGCGAGGCCTTGAACCATTTGCCGGACATGTTGACGGGCGAGCCGTGGGTGAGATGGCCGCCGGCGGCGAGATCGAGGCCCATGAAGGTGTCGCCGGGCTGCAGCAGCGCCAGGAACACCGCCTGGTTCATCTGGCTGCCGGAATTCGGCTGCACGTTGGCGAACTGGGCGCCGAACAGTTTCTTGGCGCGGTCGATCGCCAGCGTCTCGGCGACGTCGACCCATTCGCAGCCGCCGTAATAGCGCGCGCCCGGATAGCCCTCGGCGTATTTGTTGGTCATCACCGAGCCCTGGGCTTCCAGCACCGCGCGGCTGACGATGTTTTCCGAGGCGATCAGCTCGATCTCGTGGCGCTGGCGGCCGAGTTCGCCGCGGATCGCGGCGGCGATTTCGGGATCGGCCTGCTCAAGCGTGGCGGTGAAGAACGAGTTGGGCGCGGAGGCGGTTTTGGCGCTGGAAGACGAAGAGCTCATCGGCGAAATATCTCCACCGCCGCAAGCCTGTTAGGCGAGGTGCGGTCGGTCACGGGTGGCGGTCGGAAGCTGTGGCGCCGAGATACCATATCGGGCGGCAATGGCCAAGCGCTTGCGGTGCAGGGCTGCTATTTATGCAAGATATGGTGGGGATGGGGGCTGGTTCCGCCGGCGCCGCGGGCAACTCGCCAGTCGTCATTCCGGGGCGATGCGCAGCATCGAACCCGGAATCTCGAGATTCCCGGTGTGCAACTGCGCACCTGCGGTCTGGTCCTTTCGGACCATCCCGGAATGACGCTGACGCGTCACTTCGCGAACCGGTACGCCCCGCCCTTCTCGATCGAGCGCTGGAACGCCGGCCGCGCGTGCATCCGCGACAGCCACGCGCGCAGGTTCGGATACGGCCCGAGCTTGTCGAACACCTTCGCCATCTCGCCGACAAAGCTCATCTGGATGTCGGCGCCGGTCAGCGACGTTGCCGATAAAGAACTCGCGGCCCTTCAGCGCGCCGTCGACATAGCCGAGATGATTTTTCATTTCGCTGTCGATCCGCGGATGCAGCGGCGCGCCCGCTTCCTTCAAGCGCGAGACATAGAGGTTCAGCATCAGCGGCAGCATCGCCGAGCCTTCGGAATAATGCAGCCACTCCTGATAGGCCTCGTAGTCGGCGCTGCCTGCCGCCGGCATCAGCGTTCGCCCTTGCCGTAATGTGCGGATGATGTAATCGACGATCGCGCCTGATTCCGCGATCGTGTGATCGCCGTCGGTGATGACGGGCGACTTGCCGAGCGGATGCACCGCTGTCAGCTCCGGCGGCGCCAGCCGCGTCGTGGCGTCGCGCTGGTAGCGCTTCATCTCGTAGGGCAGCCCAAGCTCTTCCAGCAGCCA
Source organism: uncultured Alphaproteobacteria bacterium (assembly GCA_963742695.1). Taxonomy (GTDB): domain Bacteria; phylum Pseudomonadota; class Alphaproteobacteria; order Rhizobiales; family Xanthobacteraceae; genus Bradyrhizobium. The sequence continues at coordinate 86,520 of CAVUNF010000009.1, read as the reverse complement.
CAGGATGCGTTGCGAGCGGGAGTCGTTGAGATGATGCAGCGTGAGCATGGGGGTTTCCTCGGCCAAATGTCATCGCCCGTGCTTTGACCAGGGCGATCCAGTATTCCATGAATATCGCACGCAGTCGAGGCCACCGCATACCGGCGGCGTCATGATGCACTGGCGACACGGAGAAGCAGATGCCCCTCGTCGAGAATGCCACGATCAGGAAATTGCGGGCGGGCGGGCTCGCGCTCGGATTTGGCGTGCACCATTTGCGCACCGCGGCAGCGGGCATGCTCGCGGCCGCGGCCGGGCACGACTGGCTGTTCATCGACATGGAGCACGGCGCGTTTTCGCAGGATGACGTCGCGCAGATCTGCATCGCCGCATTGCCGACCGGCATCACCCCGATCGTCCGCCCCTGCGCCGGCGCGCTCGATGAAGGCACCCGTGCGCTCGACAACGGCGCCGCCGGCGTCGTCGTGCCGCATGTCGATACGGTCGAGCAGGCCCGGCGCATCGCCGCCGCCTTTCGTTACCCGCCGTTGGGAACGCGGAGCTGGGGCGGACCGTCGGCCCTGTACGGCTACAAGGCGCCGGGGAACGCCGAGGCCCAGGCCGCGATCAACCGGGAAATCCTTGTGGTCGCGATGATCGAGAGCCCCGAAGGCGTCGCCAATGCCGACGCGATTGCCGCGGTGGAAGGGATCGACGGATTGCTGATCGGAACCTCCGACCTGACCGCGGAGATGGGCATTTCAGGTCAAATCCTGCACCCCCGCGTCAAGGAAGCCTACCGCAGCGTCGGCGCGGCCTGCAGCAAGGCCGGCAAATTCCTCGGCATGGGCGGCGTCTATGAATTCGAAGCCATGAAGCACTACGCCGATCTCGGCGCGCAATTCATCCTGACCGGGTCGGATCACGCCTACATTCTGGCCGGCGCCAATCTGCAGTCGGCTTCGTGCGGAAGTTCGAAGCCGACCGCAAAGCGTGATGCGCGCCGCACAGCGCCGTTCACGGATCGATGAAGCGTGATTGCGATCACTGACCGCCTTCGATCCGTCGTTACCCTCCATCCAGGCTTGGCGAACCCTCGCCAACCGTTAACGATGGAGAACAGCTATGAGCGAACGTTTCAATTCACGACGCGATTTCGATGCCGATCTGCTCAGCGATGAGCACCTGGATGCCGTCATCGGCGGCGCTCCGGGCTTTCCGGGGCTCGGCCCGAACCAAAGCATCAACATTTCGCCGTTTGCCCCCGGGGCGTTCGGCCTGAAGTGGGCCATGGTTGGCGCCACGGGTCACCTGTAAGCCGGGCCGGAGGACAGCAAATGACAATTTCCGTTATCAGCCCGACGCAGGATCTCAACCGCGAGCTGCCGCTCGATCAACTGGATGCCGTCGCAGGCGGCTTCCCGATTTCCTATCAGGACGGCATCCTCGCGATCGGCGTCAAAGGCGTATTGGGTGTGTTTTTCGGCGACGGCTGTATTGGCGGCTGGGTTGGCACGACGGCGGTCGCCATCTGCAAATAATCAGCTTTGGCCAATTGCTGCGCGATGGAAACAAGGAAGGACCGGATTTTTCAAAAATCCGGTTCTTCCGCGTTTAGTTACAGCCCGGTAAATCCGGCCTTGACCGGATCGTTGCTGCCGTCGAGCTCGCGCAAATAGGTCAGCCCGCACACCGTGAGCCGATGGGTGTCCTTTTCACCGGCCTCCATCAGCGTGGTGAGATAGGCCGTCACCTTGGCGCGCGCCTCGGCGCTCGCCGCGGCGGTGCGGTTCATCAGGAGGTCATAGGTGTGCATGATGCGGTCGATGGCGGCTTCCATGAAATCCTCGTTGTTGTCTATACAAGCGCGGCGGCTTCGAACTTCGCGATCGCCTTGTTGGCGAGTCGGATCTTGTTGAATTCACCGCGCTGGAACATGTCGACGATGATTTCGAGCAGCACATCATTGGTGGCAAGGGTCTCGGGGATGGCGCCGGTTTTCCGCAGATAGTTCGACGCGATGGCGTAGGCATCGCCCACCACCTCGACATTCATGACCTGCATTCCGCGCTCGACCAGCATGACCAACTCCATGGAGACGGCCAGATAAGGCGCGAGGTCCCCCACAAGTTCCATCCCGGGGAACGCATCCCTGCAATGCAGCAAAAGAAAACGCACCGGGCCGGAAAACCGGACCGATGCGTTTTGGGGAAGTTTCTCAGATTTCAATGGCCTGCCGGTCTTTTAAGTCGCCGGCTTGGCCGTTTTCGCAATTAAAAGTCTCAGAGCCGATACAGGATCTGGTCGGTCCAGAACCGCTCGAGCCGATGCAGCGACTTGTTCAGGGTCGCGAATTCCTCGTTCGAGATGCCGCCGACCTGCTCCACGGTCTTGACGTGCTTCTGATAGAGCGCATCGACGATCTTGCGGATTTCCTGGCCCTGCGCGGTCAGGCGGATGCGGACCGAGCGGCGATCGACGCGGCTGCGCTGATGATCGAGGAAGCCGAGTTCGACCAGCTTCTTCAGATTGTAGGAGACGTTGGAGCCGAGGTAGTAACCGCGCGTGCGCAGTTCGCCCGCGGTCAGTTCCTTGTCGCCGATGTTGTAGAGCAACAGCGCCTGCACCGAATTGATGTCGGCGCGGCCGCGGCGATCGAATTCATCCTTGATGACGTCGAGCAGCCGGCGATGCAGCCGCTCCACCAAAGTCAATGCTTCGAGATAGAGCGGCTGCACCGGAGCTTGTCCCGGAGCGCGGTCAGCGGTTTCCACCGCCGTTGCAACGGCTTTCATCATGACACTTCCCCTGTTGTCGTTTTAATCGACTTATTCGACGAAACTTGTGTCCCGCCTGATAGCTTCAACTTAAGGGGCCGGTTTGAAGATCCGCTTAAATAAGACAATAAAGAGATCATGAATTTAAGACAGTAAATCGCGGATTAAGCCCGTGGTATAAGGGCTTTTCGTAACTTCTCATTGACGGTGGAGGCGCCCTGTTCACGCTTCGTTGGCGCGGTCTGTCGCATATGGGAACAGCATTGTTCAAATTGGAAACGTCTGCGTAACAGGTGTGACCGCAGCGTTAGGGTGACTGAAAAGTTACCGCGAAAAATCCCGAAAATTTTAGGCGAAATGAGGCCTCGTCCTGAGGATCTTGCGCGCAAGCGTCTCGAAGGATGAGGCCGCGAGAACTCTATGGCGGCCGTTCGCGCGCCGCCATCCACGCCAGCGCCAGATAGGCCGCCAGCATCACGCCTTCGAGGCCACCACGGTCAGGCTGCCGCCGTAGATTCCCGGGAACATCAGTTCGATCACCGCCATCGACACCACGGTGGTCAACCACACCACCGCCCCCCACGGCGTCGCCAGCCACAGCCCGACCGCGGCGACGAGTTCGATCACCGCGAAATAGACGGTGGCGGTCTGCCACGCCATCGGCTGGTTTTCGAAGGCATCCTCTTCGCCGCCGATGAAGCCCGTGACCTGCGCCCAATGGTAGAGACCCTTGGCGACCGACACGACCGCCATGATGCGCAGGAAAAATACCAGCCGCCGGGTCCACGCATTGTCGTCGGATTCGATCCGCTCGGACGAAATCGCCGCCACCGACATGGCGTTGTCCCGCGGCTGGTCGCGCGATGGGGTTTCAGACATCTGGACAGGCTTTCATCCCGCGAGTCATGGCCCACCGGGGCGGCGAAATCAAATGGTGTTGCGAGCGATCATGGTGCGGTGACGCAGCTTGCGCGAGGTGCTAGGGTTGGAACCGTTCAAATCCAGTCCGCCGCCTTACGGAGTGACAATCACATGGCGATCAAATTCGGGCGTCCGATCGAAATGCGCGACGCGCCGCGGCAAAAGACCGCCCTCGCCGCCCCGCTTGATCTCGTGGTTCGTCCGCGCCGCAACCGGAAGGCCGAATGGGCGCGCCGAATGGTGCGGGAAAACGTCCTGACCACCGACGATCTGATCTGGCCGCTGTTCGTGGTCGACGGCCACAACAAGCGCGCGGCCGTCGCCTCGATGCCCGGCGTCGACCGGCTCAGCGTCGACCAGGCGGTGCGCGACGCCGAGCGCGCCATGAAGCTCAACATCCCCTGCATCGCGCTGTTCCCCTACACCGAGCCGAGCCTGCGCGACGAGCACGGCTCCGAGGCGCTGAATTCGGACAATCTCGTGTGCCAATCGGTGCGCGCGATCAAAAAGGAATTTCCCGACCTCGGCGTGCTCTGCGACGTCGCGCTCGATCCCTTCACCAGCCACGGCCATGACGGCCTGATCGAGGACGGCCGCATCCTCAACGACGAGACGGTGGCGGTGCTGGTGCGCCAGGCGCTGGTGCAGGCCGAAGCCGGCTGCGACATCATCGCGCCGTCGGACATGATGGACGGGCGCGTCGGCGCCATCCGCGACGGGCTGGATGAAGCCGGCTTCCTCGACGTCCAGATCATGTCGTATGCCGCGAAATACGCCTCGGCGTTCTACGGCCCGTTCCGCGACGCCATCGGCTCGGCGAAGACCCTGACCGGCGACAAGCGCACCTACCAGATGGACAGCGCCAATTCCGACGAGGCGCTGCGCGAGGTCGAACTCGACATCGCCGAGGGCGCCGACATGGTGATGGTGAAGCCGGGGATGCCGTATCTGGACATCGTGCGGCGGGTCAAGGACGCCTTTTCGATGCCGACCTTCGTCTACCAGGTGTCCGGCGAGTACGCGATGATCGCTGCCGCCAGCGCCAATGGCTGGATCGACGGCGAGCGGGCGATGATGGAAAGCCTGCTGGCATTCAAGCGCGCCGGCGCCGACGGCATTTTGACTTACTTCGCAGCGCAGGCGGCGGAGAAGCTGAAGGCAGAGCTAGGAGCGAATAGCGAATGGCGAGTAGCGAATGGGATTTCCCTATTCGCCATTCGCTACTCCCTGATTCGCCGCCGCCTGGCCGAATATTGCCGCCAGTTAATCATCCGAAAGCCTTGCAAGCACGCCACCGGTTCCCATGTCCTGCACGGGAATACACGCGGGAGGACTGACCATGTCTTATAGCGGTTCGGGTGAGCAGGGCAGCGGCGCCTGGCGCAACGACGGCGGCGTGCAGCCGCATGCGTTCGATCCGTTGCTGCAGCCGGAACTGTTTCGCGGCGTCGCGACGCGGCGGTTTTTCGCGTTCCTGATCGACCTCGTGGTGCTGTCGATCCCGGTGATCCTCGGCTACGTCTTCATCGCGGTGTTCGGCCTGATCACCCTCGGGCTCGGCTGGGCGCTGTTCTGGCTGGCATGGCCCGCCACGGTGATCTGGGCCATCGTCTATTACGGCGCCTCGCTGGGCGGCCCGCATTCGGCCACCATGGGCATGCGCGTGATGGATCTGGAGCTGCGCACCTGGTACGGCGCGCCCGGCTATTTCGTCCTCGGTGCGATGCACGCGGTGCTGTTCTGGATATCGGTATCGTTCCTGACGCCGCTGATCGGGCTGGTCGGCCTGTTCAACGGCCGCCGCCGGCTGTTGCACGATTTCGTCCTGGGAACCGTGGTCATCAACAGCTCGGTCCGTACCCAGGTGGCGCAGCCGGCCCGGACATTCTGACTCTGGTAATCAGTTTTGGCTACCCTAGGTGGACCGTTTCCCCCATTGGGCAATCGAGTCCCCCTTGGGCAAACTGTTTGCCCAATTGGGCAAACCGATTGACCGTCAGCCTCCGCGGCGCGATGCTGGATGCTGTTTCGTTTCGGAGACTGATGGTATCCCGTGACCCAGCATTCGCGTGACACCCCGCAATTCTACCTGACGGCCCCGTCACCCTGCCCCTATCTGCCGGGCCGGCATGAGCGCAAGGTCTTCACGCACCTGGTCGGCGACAAGGCGGGCGATCTCAACGACCTTTTGACCCATGGCGGGTTCCGGCGCAGCCAGTCGATCGCCTACCGTCCGGCCTGCGACCAGTGCCGGGCCTGCGTATCGGTACGCGTGATCGCCAACGAGTTCCGGCCCTCGCGCAATTTCCGCAAGATTTTGGCGCGCAATGCCGACATTTCAGGCGAGCAGCGCAGCGCGGTGCCGACCTCGGAGCAATATTCGGTATTCCGCGCCTATCTCGACCACCGCCACCGCCATGGCGGCATGGCCGACATGACCGTGCTCGACTACGCGATGATGGTGGAAGACAGCCACGTCGAAACCCGCATCATCGAATACCGCCGGCGCGGCATCGATACCGGGATCACCGGCCGCGGCGACGAACTGGTGGCGGTGGCGCTGACCGACGTGCTCAGCGACGGGCTGTCGATGGTGTACTCGTTCTTCGAGCCGTCCGAGGAGGCCCGCTCGCTCGGCACCTTCATGATCCTCGACCACATCACCCGCGCCCGCCGGCAAGGCCTGCCTTACGTCTATCTCGGCTACTGGATCGAAGGCTCTAAGAAGATGGACTACAAGGGCCGCTTCCTGCCGCAGCAGCGATTGGCGCCGAGCGGCTGGCTGCGCATCGATGCCTCAGGCGAAGTGCCGACGGAGCCGCAGGATTAGATTTAGACAGAGCCGCAGGATTAAAGCTTGTCGTCACCCGGCTTGAACGGTGACCCAGTACGCCGCGACCTCTCGGACCGATCGTCAGCGTCTCGGAATACTGGGTCGCCCGGTCAAGCCGGGCGATGACGGTTGTAGGTGTTGCGCGTCTTCTTCAACTCTCAATCAATCGCACCGGCTCGCTGCCGTCCCAGTTCTCGGCGGCTTTCCTGACATGGCCGAAGAAACGCCCCTTGCCGCCGCTGACGTCGGAGATCTCGACCACGGTTCCGGCATGTCCCGCGGTCTCGAAATAGGCGAAGCGGCCCTTGGGGCCGCCGATCTGGCCTTCATGGCCGACGACAAAACCTGCGGCGACGGCGCGGTCGTAGAGCGATTGATAGTCGATCGTCCAATAGGACATGTGCTGCAGGCCTTCGCCGTGATCCCTGAGGTGGTCCAGGTACATCGACGGCGCGTCGTTGCGTTGCTGAATGAGTTCGATCTGGAGGTCGCCGGAATTGGCCAGCGCGATGCTCATCTCAATCGGTGACTCGACGCCCTTGTAGCGAAACCATTCGGTTTTCACTTTCGGCATGTAGAAAAACGGACCGACGCGCTGCACCTCGGTCCAGAACTTCATGGCCTTCTCGATGTCGCGAACGACATATCCGTTCTGGCAGGCCTTGCCGAATAACGCGCTCATGACATCGCTCCGTCGTTACATCCCGCTCAGTCCGCTATCGACGGCGAGCGTCTGCGCGGTGACGTAAGCACTTTCCTCGGACATGAAGAACAGCACCGCATAGGCCACTTCCCATGCGGTGGCCTGACGGCCGAACGGAATATGCCCCTTGCCGCGCGAGGGCCGTCCGGCGCCGGCGGTGCGTCCATTCGGCGTGTCGACCAGGCCCGGATAGACCAGATTGACGCGGATGCCGCGCCGCGCGCCGACATGGGCGATGTTTCGCATCAGCCCGCCAAGGGCGGCCTTCGACGAATCATAGACCGCCATTTGCGAACCAGCCCGCAGTGCCGCGATCGAGGAGATGAAGACGATCGAACCGCCGTCGCCGAATTTGGGCAGCGCGGCGCGGCAAGCCAGCATCGGGCCGCGCACATTGACGTCGTAGATCTTGTTCCATTGCTCGGCGCTGACCCCGTCGAGGCCGGGCTCGCCAAAGGTCCCGACATTCAACACCATGCCGTCGAGGCCGCCCATGACCTGGTGCGCCTCATCGATCATGCGCCGGACGTCGGATTCCAGCGTAACATCCGCCGCAATCGCAAAGCCGCGACCGCCCTCGGCCTTGATCCGACCGACCGTGGCCTCGGCGGAAGCAAGATTGACGTCGGCGACGGCGACCTGCGCCCCCTCGCGCGCGAACAACAGGCTCATCGCGCGGCCGTTGCCGATCGGATCGGTCGCTTCATCAAAGATCCGCTGACCGCCGCCGACCACCAGCACGCGGCGTCCGTTCAGTCGGCCCCTGCCGGGCGCCGCGCCCGACGATTCCGCTGACAGCGGCCGGACATAGCGGTCAGGCTTGACGTCTGATGGCTCTGACACGCCGGATACCTCTCGCTCCGCTTTTGGCTGACGCCATCAACACGCAAGCCGGCTGCCGGATCAAGCCCGGCGACGACAGCGGCGCTTGAGCGTCAGCCGAACAGCGTATCGAACAGCAGCTTGAGGTTCAGGATCACGATGATGCCGGCCACGATCCAGGCCGCGGCGGCGACCGGGCGGGAGATGGCAAAATTGCCCATCTTTCGCTTGTCGGACACGAACCGCACCAGCGGGATGACGGCGAACGGAAGCTGCATCGACAGCACCACCTGGCTGAATACCAAGAGCTGCCCGGTGCCGCGCTCGCCATAGAGCGCGGTGACGACCACGACCGGAACGATGGCGATGCCGCGGGTCAACAGCCGCCGCGCCCAGCTCGGCAGCCGCAGATGCAGAAAGCCTTCCATCACGATCTGGCCGGCCAGCGTTGCCGTGACCGTCGAGTTGAGGCCGGACGCGAGCAGTGCGACGGCGAACAGCGTCGAGGCAATGCCGAGGCCCAGCAGCGGCGACAGCAGTTCGTAGGCCTCGCCGATTTCGGCGACGTCGGCATGGCCGCTCCTGTGGAACGTCGCGGCCGCGACGATCAGGATCGAGGCATTGACGAACAAAGCCAGCATCAGCGCGATGGTGGAGTCCGTCGTCGCCCATTTGATCGCATCGCGACGGCCTTCATCCGTGCGTTCGTAGGCGCGGGTCTGCACGATCGAGGAGTGCAGATAGAGATTATGCGGCATCACGGTGGCGCCGAGAATGCCGATCGCGATGTAGAGCATCGCGGGATTGGTGAAGATCTCGGTGGACGGCGCAAAGCCGCGCAGCAGCGCCGCGACCGGCGGCGCCGCGGCGAAGATCTGGATGCCAAAGCAGACGGCAATGACGATCAGGAGCGCGATGATGAAGGCTTCGAGGAAGCGAAAGCCCTTGTTCATCAACAGCAGCAGCAGGAAAGCGTCGAGTGCGGTGATCAGCGCGCCGCCGATCAGGGGAATGCCGAACAGCAGTTTGAGCGCGATCGCGGTGCCGATCACCTCAGCCAGATCGCAGGCGATGATCGCCGCTTCGCAGGCAATCCAGAGCAGGAAGTTGACCGGCCGCGAATAAGTCGCGCGACAGGCCTGCGCGAGATCGCGATCGGTGACGATGCCGAGACGCGCCGCCAGCGCCTGCAGCAGGATCGCCATCAGGTTCGAGATCAGGATGACCGAGAGCAGCGTGTAGCCAAACTTCGAGCCGCCCGCGAGATCGGTCGCCCAGTTGCCCGGATCCATGTAGCCGACCGAGACCAGATAGCCGGGCCCGGCAAAGGCCAGCAACTTGCGAAACCAGTGACCGCCGACGGGGATCGGAATCGTCCCGTACACCTCGGGCAGGCTGCGCTGGGCGTTGACGGCGGCATCCGCGCGCCAGCCGGCGGCGCTTGCCGCGGCTGTTGCCAGGGAATCAGGGGGTAAAGCGGGTGATCTTGCCGTCCATTTCGAGAGGATGGCGGAGCTTCAGCTCTTAATGCAACTCATTTGCAACTGCATCTAGTCAATCACGAAAACGGGAATGAGCGTGATTTGAAAGTACTAGGGAAGTGCTTTATGATCGTCGTCATGATCAAATTGCCCTTCGAAGCACCCGCCGCCACCCTGCGCTACGCGCTCAACCCCGATGCAGAGGGCGTTCAGGCGATCGAAGCGACCTTCGCGGCTTACGACCGTATGATGGAAATCCTGCGAGGAGATTGCCCCGGTCGGCGCCAACCTCGTCTCGCTCCACGCGCAGGCCTACGAGAAGATACGCACCGAGACCGACTTGCCGGCGCGCCTGGTGACGCTCGGCTTGCGCGATCGCGCCGGTTACGTCGCGGGCGCTACGGTGCGCCGGCTTCCGCTCGACGACAAACTGTTCGCAATCAAGGGACCGACGTCACTGACTATTAGTACCGTTCGGGGACGCGTGTTGGTCCCGTTCGACGTCCCGGGCTATCTTGCCGGCTGGGAAAGTCCCTTCCCGGCTCATTTGGTCTCTGACGGCAGCGCCTACGAAATTCATATCGCCGTCAAATCGAAATCAATCCAACCGGAGGAGAAGACCATGGTTCACGAAGGCATCCTTGCGCGCATGGGCCGACTTCTGGCCGCCATCGCCAGCGAGACCGTTGATAATGCGGAGAACAGCAACAAGGTCGCTTTGGTCAAGCAGGCGATCCGCGAGATCGACGCCGGCGCCGACGAAGCGCGCGGCGCGCTCGGAAAATCCCGCGCCGAAGAATTCCGTCTCAAGCGGCGGCAGGAGGAATTGGCCAGCGAGGTCACGGCCCTGACCGAAAAGATCCGGCTGGCGGTTTCCGAAAGCCGCGAAGACCTCGCGCGCGCCGGCGTCGCCCGCCAGATCGACCTGGAATCGCAGGCCACCGCGCTGGAACGCGCGCTGGATTTCATCCAACTCGAGATCGAGGAACAGACCAGCGCGCTGCAGGCGATGCTGGGCGCGCGCCGGGAAGCCGATGCGCGCCTTGCCGATCTCGAAAAAAGCATCGCGCAGCATTCTCCCGGGGAACAGGACGGCGGTCGAACCGGCTCGGCTTCAAAAACGACAAAGGCTGAACGGGCGATGGCGGCGATCTCGCGCGTCACCGGGGTTCCGGCCGATGTGGCACAGGGCGGCAAGGACCTCGACGAACTCGATCGCTTGCATCGCGAAAAAGCCATCACCGAACGCCTCGAACGGATCAAATCCCAGCAATGAGTGCAGTCGTCGACGTTCTCCTGGCGCCAGATGTCCGGCCCTTCGCGATTGCCGCCGCGATCGTGGTCGCGGTGGCCGGCATCGAATTGCTCATGACCCTGGTCGGGGCTTCCGTCGGCGAGCTGTTCGGCAAGGAGTTCGATCTCCACGCCGAGAGCGAGAGTCCGATCGCCGGACTGTTTTTCTGGGTCAACGCGGGACGCGTTCCGCTGCTGATTTTCATCCTGCTGACGCTCGGAATTTTTTCGGTGGAAGGATTTTTTCTCCAGGCCATTGCCCACAGCCTGGGAATGTCGGTGCCGCCCTCGATCGCCGCCCTCGCCGCCGCGGCCGCCACGATTCCTTCGGTCCGGGTCGTCAGCCGCGGCATCTCCCGCGTGATCCCGCGCGACGAGACCTATGCGGTCAGCGATGCCGATTTCGTCGGCCTGGTCGCGACCGTCACGATCGGGCCGCTCGATCAGGGACTGCCCGGCAAGGTTCGTCTCAAGGATGTCTTCGGCAACTGGCATAGCGTGGCGGCACGCGCCAGCCCGGATTCGCAGGCACTGCCGGTCGGCGCCAGCGTGTTGCTGGTCGACCGCGACACCAAGAGCTTCATCGCCATTTCCGCACCAGCCGACCTTACCGCACAGCAAATTACAGACAGGGCTTAAACCATGTGGGAACTCGCAGTACCGGTCTCTATCGGCGTCATCCTCTTTGTGATCGTCGGCTTCATGTTCGCGACGCTGTACCGGCGGTCGACGCGCGATGAAGCCTATGTCCGCACCGGACTCGGCGGCCAGAAGGTCGTGCTCGACGGCGGCTCGGTGGTGCTGCCGGTGTTCCACTCCACCGCGGCGGTCAACCTCAAGACCTTGCGGCTGGAGGTCACCCGCGGCGGCCCGGATTCGCTGATCACCAAGGACCGCATGCGCGTCGATATCGGCGCCGAGTTCTACGTCCGCGTCAAACCCGACATGTCGTCGATCGCGCTGGCCGCGCAGACGCTCGGCAACCGCACCAACGACGCCCAGGAACTGCGCGAACTGATCGAGGCGAAATTCGTCGACGGCCTGCGCTCGGTCGCCGCCACCATGAACCTCGAAGAGTTGCAGGAGCAGCGCGCCACCTTTGTGAAATCGGTGCAGGACGCGGTCGGCGCCGACATCCAGAACAACGGTCTCGAGCTTGAATCGGTGTCGCTGACGCGGCTCGACCAGAGCGACATCAAGCATTTCAATCCGAACAATTTCTTCGACGCCCACGGTCTCACCACCCTGACCAAGATCACCAAGGAGCGCGAGCAGGAGCGCAACCAGATCGTGCGCTCCACCGAGGTGAACATCGCGCAACAGGACCTGGTCGCACGGCAGACCACGCTGACGATCGAAAGCACCAAGCGCGAGGCCGAACTCGCCCAGCAGCGCGACATCGCCAACAAGACCGCCGCGATGCGCGCGCAGACGGCGCAGGTCGAACAGACCGCGCTGCAGAACGAGGCCGAATACCGCATCGGGCAGGAACTGGCGGTCGCCAACCGGCAGACCGAAGCCAATCAGGCCCGCGATACCCGCAAGATCGAGGCTGATCTGGCGGTCAAGCGCCGCACCACCGAAATGGATCGCGACATCCAGATCGTTGCCCAGGAAGCCGCGATTGCCGTCGCCACCAAGAGCACCGAGCAATCCGAAGCGCAGACCGTCGCCGAGACCGCGCGTGCGCTGGCGATCTCGGCCGAGGAAAAGGTCACCACCGCGAAATCGGTCGAAATCGCCGAACGCGACAAGATCATCAACGTGATCGCGGCGCGCAAGGCGGCGGAAACCAACGCGATGCCGATCACCGTGATGGCGGAGGCGGAAAAGCAGGCCGCCGCCAACAAGGCGGAAGCCATCAACGTATTGGCCAAGGCCGACGCCGATGCGGCGATTACGCGTGCGACCGGCGTCAAGTCGCTCGGCCAGGCCGAAGCCGAAGTCGCGGCGCTGAAGGCCGAAGCCCGCAACAAGCTCGGCGCGGCCATGATCGAATACGATCTCAACCTCGCCCGCATCAACATCATTCCGGATGCGCTGGCCCAGGCCGTCAAGCCGATCGAGAAGATTTCCGAAATCAAGATCTTCGATACCGGCAGCCTGCTCGGCCGCGGCGGCAGCGGCGTCGCTGGCGGCGGTGGTGGCGGAGGTCTCGGTCTCGGCGATGGCCTCGCCAGCCAGTTGCTGTCGGTCTCGGCGTTCAAGCCGATCATCGACAAGATCCTCACCGAAGCCGGTTTTGCGGCGGGACCCGACGCGTTGACCAGCCTCACCGATGCGCTTGGCCGCGAGGAACCCGGCAACTCCAGCAGAACGACAGCGACGCGCCCATGACGCTCCGACGCCGCCGGCAAAGCAGAAGACCCCAGAGTGCAGCCCACTTCGTCTTGCCCGGCCCCGTGCTGGCCATGACCGAAAATTGGAAAGCCTCCTCACAGTTCCCGCGAGGAGGCTTTTTTTGTTCGCCATCGCTGTCGGGAAACGGGTGGTTTGATCGTCCTCGAAGCAGGACACTGCCCGTGGAATCGACAACGAAGATTCCAGGAATCCTGTCATGTCCGGAACCGACAATGCGCGCCGCTTGCCGCCGACGTTCAACCGTCTGGCCTGGTCCAATCTCGCGGCACAATCGGCCGAGCAGATCGCGCTGGCCGCAGCCCCGATCGTCGCGGTGCTGATGCTCGGCGTCGGCGAAGGCCAGACCGGGCTGTTGCAGACCGCGCTGACGCTGCCGTTCATCCTGTTCGCCATCCCGGCAGGCCTGCTCGCCGACCGCGTCTCGCGGCGCTGGGTGATGGCGGGCTCCGAAGCCCTGCGCGCCGCGGCGCTGCTCGCGACCCTCGCCCTGATCTGGCTCGATTTGTTGACGCTGCCGCTGCTGGCCCTGCTCGGCTTCGTCGCGGTATGCGGCACGGTCGCCTACAGCGTCGCCACGCCCGCCCTGGTGCCGTCCCTGGTATCGCCCGACCAATTGCCCGCGGCCAATGCGCGGATCGAACTGGCGCGCACCGTGGCCTTTGCCAGCGGACCGGCGCTGGGCGGCGTGCTGGTGGGATGGGCAGGCGCCGCACCGGCATTTGGGGTAGCTGCGGCGCTTTCGGTGATGGCGGTGGTGCTGCTGTCGGGCATTTACGAGCCCGCCCGGCAGCCGGCGCCGCGACGACATCCGCTGCAGGAGATCAGGGAAGGCGTGGTGTTCGTGATGCGGCATGCGCTGCTGCGGCCGGTGTTCATCACCCAGTTCATCTTCAATACGGCTTCGTTCCTGCTGCTGGCCGTGTTCGTGCCCTATGCGGTACGTCACCTCGGCCTGTCGGCAACCGGTGTCGGCACTACGCTGGCCATGTACGGCGTCGGCATGGTGGTCGGCGCGCTGCTGGCGACGCGGGTGATGCAGCGGGTGCCGTTCGGCACCGTGATTGCGCTTGGACCCGTCACCGGCCTTGTCGCCGCGATCGTCATCGCGCTGACGACAACCATTCCAAGCGCTCTGCTGGCGGGCCTCGGCTTCTTCCTGCTCGGCGTCGGCCCGATCCTGTGGGTGATCTCGACAACGACGCTGCGGCAATCGGTGACGCCGCCGCGGCTGCTGGGCCGGGTATCCGCGATCAACATCATGAGCTATGGCGCCCGCCCGCTCGGCTCGGCGCTCGGCGCCATCGTCGGCGGGTTCTACAGCGCCGAAATGTGCCTCTATCTCGCAGCCGCGATCTTCGGCGCGCAGGCGCTGGTGATCCTGATGTCGCCGGCAGTGTCGCTGGCGCGGCAGCCGGACATGGTCGGCGACGGGCCGGAAGCGTTGCGGGCTTGTTGAGTACAGAGCCAGTCGCTCGTCATGGCCGGTCATTGCCGTCCGAAGGACGGCGTCGCTTCCGCTCGCCTACGACCCGCCATCCATCTTCCTTCCCTTTTTTGAAGCAAGACGTGGATTGCTTCGCTGCGCTCGAAGGCCGAGCTTGACGGTGTAATTTCTTCTAAATTCACAGTACATTGCGACTCTTCCGGCTTTCCCGTCTTTATATGATATACATCATGTAATCCAACACGGGAACCGCCATGGCCGACCAGACCGCCGCGATCGACAACGCCCCGCCGCTGCCGCAGGCCGCCTCCACCATTCCGCAGATCGCGGTGCTGGCCATGCTGGCGGCGACCGGAACGCTGGCCGTCAACATCCTGCTGCCCTCGCTGCCGCAGATGGCCGCGTCGCTGAAGGTCTCGACTGCGGCGGTGACTTCCTCGATCACGGTTTTCCTCGCGGTATTCGCGCTCGGCCAGCTCGTGGTGGGGCCGATCTCGGACCGCTATGGCCGGCGCTGGCCGGTCCTGATCGGATTTCTGGTGTTCCTCGCCGGCAGCATCTGGTGCGGCCTCGCCACCGACCTGCCCGGCCTCCTGATCGGCCGCGTCATCCAGGCCGCCGGCGCCTGCGCCACCTCGGTGCTGTCGCGCGCCATCGCCCGCGATCTGTTCTCCGGGCCGGCGCTCGGCCGCGCCATGGCGCTGATCATGATCGCGATGGCGGCGGCACCCGGCTTCTCGCCCTTGCTGGGCGGCGCGCTCGACCACGCCTTCGGCTGGCGCTCCGAATTCGCTTTTCTGGCGCTGTTTGCCGCCTTCGGCGCCATCGCCTATGCCACGGTGCTGGGCGAAACCCATAACGCCACCCGCACCCCGCTCAATCCGCTCGCGATCTCCAGGAACTATGTTGGCCTGATCGGCGATCGCCGCTTCCTCGTTCCGGCCGCGACCGTCAGCCTGATCATGGGCGGACTGTTCGCGATGTTCTCGGCAGCGCCCCGCGTGTTCATCGAGGGCATGCACTTCACACCGATCCAGCTTGGCCTGTTCTTCGCCGGCACGGTCATGATCGTGTTCGCCGCCGGCATGCTGGCGACCAAACTGGCGCCGCGCTTCGGGCTCGACCGCTCGATCAGGGGCGGCCTCGTCGGTGGCGGCGACCGGCAGCATCGCCATGCTGCTGGTGTCGATCTTCACCCCGACCTTCCTGCCGTTCCTTGCCGCGATGTGCGTGTTCCTGCTCGGCATGGGCATCGTCAACCCGCTCGGCACCGCGCAGGCGCTGTCCCCGTTCGGCGAAAAGGCCGGTGCTGCCTCGGCGCTGGTCGGATTCTGGCAAATGATGAGTGCGGCCATTGCGGTCTGGCTTGCCGCCACGGTTTCGCATCAGGCGATGTTCGGGCTCGGCATCGTGCTGACGGTGGCCTCGCTGCTGGCGGTCGGGCTCTACACGATGCGCGCACGCGCGAGCTAGCGGTAAGCCATTGCAAAGCTCCGTCGTTCGGCCCTAAGATTCGGCCTGACGACGGGAACGCCCAATGGACAGGACATCAAAGGCTCGCCTTGCGGCCTTTCTGGTCGCAGCCAAACGCCGCACCTATGCCGGGCTGGACGATGACGCGACGGTTGCCTCGCCGGTGTTTCGCGGCTCCAGGCAATTGGAGTACAGCGAGCCCGACCTGAGCTACCGGGATATCTATTTCGGCATGGCGTTCTTTGTCGGCCAGGAAACCGTCACGGCGAACGAGCGCGTGATCTGGTCGATGAGCTATTCGGGCGGCGTATCGCCTGATATCACCGATCGCGGCAGGTTTCTGGCGATCTACGCCTTCCTGCGGCAGGCGCTGCTCGGCGTCGGCGAAGCGCGGCCGTTTCGCGGGCCTGCGCAATTCGAGCAAGGCGATTTTCGCTACATGAACGCCAGCGAAGGCGATATCTCGGAGTTTCATGGCGAAGAGCATATCGATCACGGCGCCACGCGGGTGTACGCGCTGCGCTACAGCGGCGGCATCGTTCGATAGAAGGGTTCAAGTCGCGAGATAACGCTCGTAGCTTCCGGCCACGACCTCATCCAGCGCGATATCGGGGTCGACGGTGTAGAGATCCTGCGCCCGGCCGATGCCGCGCAGGGCAAACCGGCCGGTCGAGACCAGATACCTGCGCCCGGCCGAGTCGAGCCCGTCGCGAAAATCCGCCGACGTCAGCAGTTCGCGATCGACCGACCGGCACATCGACGCGATGCGGCTGACCTCGTTGACCGCCGGCCCCACCACCGTGAAGTCGAGCCGGTCGTCGCTGCCGATATTGCCGTAAAACACCTCGCCGACATGCAACCCGACATGGGCCGACGTCACCGGCCGGCCCTCGGCCGACCGCCTGGCGTTGAGCGCATTCATGTTGTGCCGGAACCGATGCTCGGCGCGCAGCGCCGCGCGCTTGGCGACCGCCATGTTCTCGTGGGTGAACATCGCCAGCACGCCGTCGCCGATCAGTTTCAGCACCTCGCCGCCGGCGTCATGGATGGCATCGATCGAGGCCTGCGCATAATCGTTGAGGAACGGGATGATCTCGCCGGGCCCGATGCTCTCGCTGATCGCGGTCGAGCCGCGCAGATCGGAAAACCACAGCACCGCGTTGATGCGCTCGGTGACGCCGCGCGAAATCTTGCCGCGCAGCACCTGTTCGGAGGCATCGCGCCCGAGATAGACCCGGCCCAGCGTGCGCGCGATCTCGACCTGCGCCGCCGACTTGATGGCGAGCCCCAGCACCGGCACCAGGTCGCGCAGCGCCGCCAGATCCTGCTCGCCAAAACCCTCGGTCGCGGCGGGTCACCCAGTAGGAGTAGAAGCAGTCCATCTGGCCCATGGTGCCGGCTTCGCCGAACCGGTGCACGAAGCACACGAAATGCCGGTGCCCCTTGGCGGCGAGATCGTCGATCGAATAGAAATCAAGCGACGCGGAATCGGCGAGATCGAGCCGCAGTTCGTCCTGGCCGTGTTCGAGCATGTGGCAGAAGGTCGAGCGGCGCCAGTTCTCCGCGGCCTCGCCCTCGCTGGTCGATCCATACTCGAAGACGTCGCTCTCGTTGGTCTCGGTGTCGTTCCAGCGAAATCCGCGGCCCTCGAAAATCGGGTGCAGCGTATCGATGAAGACGAGGCCGCGCGACAGATCGAGCCCGCCCGCGCGGCAGCGCTCGCAGAAGCCGCGAATGAGATCGTTCTCGGGCAGACCGGTCAGTCCCTGGCGGACCAGCCAGTTCATCAGGCGCAAGCGGGGCGTCAGTTCCATGGGGAGATTATGCCGTGTAATGGTGTGGGACGAAAGGTGGAGGTTCCGCGGAGCTCCGCTAGCCCGCTGGTCGCAAGCCTGGCCGGCATGCCGACTGTAAAATATCGCATAACATTTGAATGAGACGAACAAACGTCGCGGCTTCGTCCGGAGCATGGTCCGGATTCACTTCGGTCAACGTCAGCGCCTTGAAATTCGGCTCCAGAACCAGAAGCTTGAGGACCTGCCACAGTTCGTCAAACCGAAGCCCGTCGGTCCGTCGGACATTTTCGGCGATCGGAAAATCAATGTAGGAGAGAACATCTGCATCGACATGAATGAGCAGATGCTCAAACGAACTCGCCCAACGCCTGGCGCGATCAACAGCAGCCTCGATATCGCGTGTGACCTCGGACAGCGGCACGACCTCAAGGCGAAGCCGATCGATCGTCGCGGCCTCGGGCGCAGTGATCTCATTTGCGGCGAACAGCAGGATTTCATGAGGCCGAAGCATCGGCGTCCGCGCGCCGAGCCGCGCGAGTTCTGGGGCGGCGCCGGGAATGTCGAGCATATGCGCAACGCCGGTCCAATCCAGCGCGCCATCGCTGGTCTCTGGTGCATTCAGATCGACATCGAGGTCGATATAGATCAGGCCCACAGACGTCGAATTCTGCAGTGCGCCAGCCACGGTTCCCAGTTCCACCGTGCAGTCGCCGCCGAGCACCACAACCTTGCTGGAATCAGAAAAAACTTTCGCGACCTGCACGCCCAAGGCGCGCGCTACCTCCGCGGCCGTCTCCACATTCATCGCCTTGGGGCGGCCGGGATCCGGTTGCCAGCGCGCAAATGCCGCGTCACCAAGGTCAGCTACGCGCAGCCCACTCTGCTGCAGCTTGTCGATCAAGCCATGACGCCTGAACGCCCGGGGCGCCTGTTCCTGGCCGGGTGCATAAGCACCAGCACTCGAAGGCGCGCCAACAATAACCAAATCATATGCCATACGACACCGGCGCTTCCACGCTCACTTCGGTACTTCAAGGTCTTAAGAACTTGGAACTTGCGAGCCTATAACGCTCCGCGAGGTGATCGTTTCCACTTCTCGCGATGCGGCAGACACAATTCCGCGTTCTCGCGGCGCGATGCGCCCGAAGGTTTGCAATTCGTTCCGCCCTCAGGAAATCAGAGGGCGCAGGGAAGACCGGGTGCGCGCTGCACCCGCGGTCTCATGTGCAAGGTAGTGCGAAATGGCGCACATGAGCATACAGGTTCAGCGGAAACACTCCGGCCTTCCCTGCGCAATGGCTTTACGGCTTATGCCGTGATCTCCTCGGCGACGAATTCTTTCTTGTCACCGTCGCTGGCGAATGTGGCTTGTCTAAACCCGGTTGGGCTCGACGCCCTCCGCCAGCTTGACATCAGCAACGGATGCCAGGACCACACGGTTTTGCCGTACGCTTCAGCGCCGTTCGTCTGCATGCCGCCGATCGCTCACGAGCCGAAGCCCGCCCTGCAATTACGTGTCACGCCCGACGCTGCCGCGTCCACCGCATCCCAGCCCAACGTTCGTGACGTGGCCGACGCCCCTCTGAGTGGCACGGGATGGCAAGGATATATTTCTGATTTGGCGAAATTGCCAAGACAAATATTTTCTGAAAATCCGAAAATTTGACTTGACAGGTGTTCGCGAAACAGCTCGACCGGCAAATTCCTCGGAGGATGCGCCGGCGGTAGCCTGAAGATTCCGAGAATGCGTCCTGACCGGAACGTGATTGCCGGATTCTCCCGAGGGCAGCTAAGCTCTCCAATCAAATCGGAGGATTCGCCCATGCGCGCGCTGCTCGCTTCTACCGCTGTTGCTCTGCTCTTTAGTCTTTCTCCGGCGTCCGCCATGTGCGGCGGCGGCGGTCAACAGGCATCCGGCGGCATGTGCGGAGCGCCTGCCGCTTCGAAGCAGATGTCCGATTGGCCCGTTGCGCCGCAAGCTCAACCGCAGCAGCAACAGTCCGGCATGGGTATGTGCCCCTGCTGCAAGAACATGGCAATGATGGGCGGAATGAAGGCTGACGACCCGCACAAGGGCATGGACATGCCGAAGTAGCGGGCGGCGTGTCAGCAACGACACTATTCACCGCGTCGTTTGATCGCTCACAGGCCGGCCCGCGGGTACCTCGGCGCCCGCCTCGTACCAGCCGCGTGACGCCTTCACCAAATATACCACCGAGAGCATTACCGGCACCTCGACCAGCACGCCGACCACGGTGGCCAGCGCCGCGCCGGAGTTGAGGCCGAACAGGCTGATCGCCGCGGCGACCGCGAGTTCGAAGAAGTTGCTGGCGCCGATCAGTGCCGCCGGTGCTGCGACACACCAGGCCACGCCAAAACGCCGGCTTAGCCAGTAGGCAAGTCCTGCATTGAAATAGACCTGGATCAGGATCGGCACCGCCAGCAGCACGATTATCAGCGGCTGAGCGATGATCTGTTCGCCCTGGAAGCCGAACAGCAACACCAGTGTGGTCAGCAGCGCGACCAGCGACACCGGCTGCAGCACGTGCTGGGTCCGCTGCAAGGCCGCCGGCCCGCTGGCGAGCAGCGCGCGCCGCCATAGCTGCGCTATCGATAACGGGTACGACGATATAGAGCACCACCGAGATCAGCAAGGTCGCCCACGGCACCGCGATCGAGGCGACGCCGAGCAGCAGGCCGACCAGCGGCGCGAACGCAAACACCATGATGACGTCGTTGAGCGCGACCTGGCTCAGAGTGTAATGCGGCTCGCCCTCGCACAGGTTCGACCACACGAACACCATCGCCGTGCAAGGCGCCGCCGCCAGCAGAATGAGGCCCGGCGATATAGGACTGAATTTGCGCCGGCGGCAGCAATGGCGCGAACAGATGGCCGATGAACAGCGAGCCCAGCAACGCCATCGAGAACGGTTTGACGGCCCAATTGATGAACAGCGTGACGCCGACGCCGCGCCAATGCTCGCGCACCTGGCCGAGCGCACCGAAGTCGATCTTCAGCAGCATCGGGACGATCATCAGCCAGACCAGCCCGGCTACCGGCAGATTGACCCGCGCGATCTCGGCGCTGGCAATGGCGGCGAACACACTGGGCAGCAGATGTCCGAGCGCAACGCCCGCGACAATGCAGAGCGCGACCCAGAGCGAGAGATAGCGTTCGAACAGATTCATGGAGCCAAGGCCGTTCCGTCGATCATCTGTCTTGATTTCTCGACATATAGCATCAACCATTCGGCAGAAATGGCAGGAATTTTGTCGATTTGACGGGAAAGGTCATCCAACTGTCATCTCATCTGTCGATACTTATGGACATAATCCTATGATTCTGGAAAAGCCGATGAACGACACGCTACGGGAAGCGAGTGCCATAGAAGGCTTTGGATCGCTCGCGCAACCGACGCGGCTCGCCGCGGTTCGCCACCTGCTCTGCGGTGCATCCGGAAACCCTGCCGGCCGGCGAGATCGCCCGGCTGTGCGATGTTCCGCACAACACGATGTCGACGCATCTCGGCATCCTGAGCCGGGCCGGTCTGGTCGCGGCCGAGAAAGACGGCCGCGCGATGAACTATCGGGCCGACGTGACGGGCTTTCGCGGCTTGCTCGATTTCCTCTCGCGGGACTGCTGCAACGGCCGCCCGGAACTTGTGCGGCGACGCGTTCGATCTGCCGGCCGATGCCATCGCGAGAATCAACGATGGAGAAGTTCATGACGCCCGCGTTCAACGTTCTCTTCCTGTGCACCCAGAATTCCGCCCGCTCGATCATTGCCGAAGCCGCTGCTCGAGAAGATCGGCCGTGGCCGTTTCCGGGCCTATTCCGCCGGCTCGGAGCCGGCAAGGCAGCCTTTGCCGGAGGTGATCGATCGGCTGAAGGCGCTTGGGCCACGACGTCTCCCGCCTTCGTTGCAAGTCGTGGGACGAGTTCAAGGGGCCGGACGCGCCGCGGATGGATTTCATCATCGCGCTCTGCGACGCGCCCAACGGTCAGTTTTGTCCGGATCTCGGCGCGACCAGTTCGTCACCGGCGCCTGGCCCCTGCCCGACCCGGCGCAGTTCACGGGATCGCCGACC
This sequence comes from uncultured Alphaproteobacteria bacterium, assembly GCA_963742695.1. Lineage (GTDB taxonomy): Bacteria > Pseudomonadota > Alphaproteobacteria > Rhizobiales > Xanthobacteraceae > Bradyrhizobium. The sequence continues at coordinate 64,549 of CAVUNF010000009.1, read as the reverse complement.
GAGCGGACCACGCTGCTGAATGAACTCTACGCGATGATCCGGCGCCGGATCGAGATCTTCACGAGCCTGCCGTTCAACTCGCTGGACCGCATGGCGATCAAGGCCCGGCTGGACGAGATCGGCGATACGACGCGCGTATCGCCCTTAAGGAAATTCCCATGAAGGTTGGCATCAATGGCATGGGCCGCATCGGCAGGCTCGCGCTGCGCGCGGCGCTGGGCGGCATACGCCGTCCGGAAAGCGATCCTCGCGCCGGCAACCGGCTGGAGGTCGTGCATATCAACGAACTGAAGGGCGGCATCGCGGCGACCGCGCATCTGCTCGAATTCGACAGCATTCACGGACGCTGGCACGAATCCATTGCGAGTCGATGCCGACAACGCCATTACGATCGGCAAGAAGCGCATCGGCTTCAGCGAACTGGCAACGCCCGGGCGACGTCGCCTGGGGCGATCTCGGCTGCGACGTCGTGCTGGAATGCACCGGCAAGTTCCTGAAGCCCGATCAGCTTCAGGCCTACTTCGACCGCGGCGTCAAACGGGTGATCGTCGCGGCTCCGGTCAAGGACGAGGCCGCGCTCAACATCGTCGTCGGCGTCAACGACCAGCTCTACGATCCCGCCCGACACCGGCTGCTGACGGCGGCATCATGCACGACGAACTGTCTGGCGCCGGTCGTCAAGGTCATCCACGAAGTCGATCGGGATCCGGCACGGACAGATCACGACGATCCATGATCCGACCAATACCAACGTCGTGGTCGATGCCCCGCACAAGGATCTTGCGGCGCGCCCGGTCGGCGATGCTTTCGATGCAACCCACGACGACCGGCAGCGCCACGGCGATCTCGCTGATCTATCCGGAACTGAAAGGCAAGTTGAACGGCCACGCCGTGCGGGTGCCGGTGCTGAACGCCAGCTTGACGGATTGTGTATTCGAACTGAAACGTCCGACCACGGTCGAGGAGGTCAACCAGCTGTTCAAATCCGCCTCGGAAAGCGTCTTGGCGGGTATCCTGGGTCTGGAGACCCGGGCACTGGTCTCGGCCGACTACAACAACGATCCGCGCAGCTCGATCGTCGACGCCTTGAGCACGATGGTCACGGACGAAACACTGCTGAAGGTCTACGCCTGGTACGACAACGAGGTCGGCTACGCCTGCCGGATGGTCGACCTCGCCAACATCGTTCAACGCGCGGGCGTGTAATCCATGGTCCGAAACTACCTCATCGTCACCGCATCCTACTGGGGCTTCACGCTGGTCGACGGCGCGTTGCGGATGCTGGTCCTGTTCCATTTTTTCCGGCTGGGCTACACGCCGTTCACGCTGGCCTTCCTGTTCCTGCTGTATGAAGCGGCCGGAATTGCCGCCAACCTCGCCGGCGGCTACTTCGCGTCGCGCTTCGGCATTCCCCGCATGCTCGCGATCGGCCAGATGCTTGCAGATCGCTGGCTTGCTGATGCTGTCGGCGCTCGACCCGGGATGGGGGGCCGTGGCTTCGGTCGCGTGGGTCGTGATCGCCCAGGGCATTGCCGGCGTCGCCAAGGATCTGACCAAGACCGCATCGAAATCCGCGATCAAGGCGACCTCCGCCGAAGGCAGCGGGCAATTGTTCCGGTGGGTCGCCTGGTTCACCGGTTCGAAGAACGCCATGAAGGGCATCGGGTTCTTCGTCGGCGGCCTGTTGCTGGACCTCGCCGGATTCACCCATGCGCTGTGGATGATGGCCGCCCTGCTCGGCGTCGATCTTTGTCGCGGGGCTGCTGCTGCTGCCGTCGCAGCTCGGCAAGGCGAAATCGTCGAAGACCATCCGCGAACTGTTCGGCAAATCGCGCGGCGTGAACCTGCTGGCCGCCGCGCGCATCTTCATGTTCGGCGCCAGAGATGTCTGGTTCGTGGTCGGCCTGCCGGTATTTCTCTACGCCAACGGCTGGCGCTTCCTCGAAGTCGGCGGATTTCTCGCGGCCTGGACCATCGCCTATGGCGGCGTGCAGGCGATCGCGCCTTCGCTGGTCAGCCGCAGCGCGGATGGCCTGAGCCGCGAGGTGCCGGCGGCCCGGCTCTGGGCGGCGGTGCTCGCCGCTGGTGCCGATCGTGCTGGCCATTATCATGCACACCGCAAGTTTAGGCCGCCCCGACCTCATCCTGGTGGTCGGGCTGGCGCTTTTCGGTCTGCCCTTCGCCGTGAACTCGTCGCTGCATTCGTATTTGATCCTGGCCTATGCCGGATCCGAGAAGGCAGCCGAAGACGTCGGCTTCTATTACGCCGCCAACGCCGCCGGACGGCTTCTCGGCATCACACTGTCCGGCGTGCTCTATCAATTTGCAGGCATCACCGGATGCCTGGTCGGTTCGGCGGTCATGTTGCTGCTGTGCTGGCTGATCACGTTCCTGCTTCCGATCAATGAAGGTCTGGCTCCCGCTCGGGCGCGGTGACCCTCACTTCCGGAATACCGCCCCGATCGTGAAAGGGCGGCATTTCAATCGTTGACCAGCCATCGGCGTAGCTCCGCGCCAGCAAGAGGCCCTTCGCAGCCACGGTGTCGCACGGCAAAGCTCTTCACCGTTTCGGCAGCGAGCAGCGAATTCAGGTCGAACCAGCGCGCTTCCAGCGCGTCGTCAGCGGCGACGGGATCACCGGATACCCACTGGCACAGCACGGCCACCAGCACGTAATGGTGGGCGACGGAAGCATTCGACGCGAGTTCAATCGCATCAACGGCGGTAAACGCCTCGACGGCCCGGGCTACAACTCCGGTTTCCTCGTGTAATTCGCGCACAGCGGTCTGATCGAGGCGTTCACCGGGTTCAACCTTGCCACCCGGGAAACCCCAAAGCCCGGCATCCGGAGGATTGGCCCGGCGTACCAGAATGACTTCGTGGCCACGCACAACGACGGCTATCGCGGCAGCAATCGGCCGCCGTGGATCACGCTCCGAAGCTTGTTCCCGCAAATGCTCCATGTTCGCCCTTTCTTCGCCAATCGGGTCGCCGGGAGATATGTAATCCCAATCGAAGCGGTAGCGAGCTCATATTTCCATCATTCTAGAAATACGGTTGACAGCCCACCGAAACCGTGACAATCTCCCATCATGAAACTCGATGACGCCGCCGCACATCTCGAAGCCCTGGGCAATCCGACCCGGCTCAAAATCTATCGCGCGCTGGTTCGCGCCGGCGACGCCGGGCTGTCGGTCGGCCGGCTGCAGGAAAAGCTGAAGATCGCGCCGTCGACGCTGTCGCACCACATCAAGACCCTGATGGTGGTCGGCCTGATCAATCAGGTGCGGGATGCCACCACCCTGGTCTGCCATGCCAACTACGACGTGATGCGCGACCTCGTGGGTTTTCTGGTCGCCGAATGCTGCACCGAAGCGACCGAGGCCAAGGATACCAAGACGGCGGCATAGTTTTTTGCGGCCGTTTATTTCGATATTTCTGGTTTAATGGGAGGATGCCATGAGTGAAGCCAAAACAGTCGCCATCGTCGGAGCCGGCCCGGTCGGACTCGCCGCCGCCGCGCATGTGCTGGAGCGCGGCCTCCGACCCATCGTGCTGGAAGCCGGCGCCAACGTCGGCCACGCCGTGCGGCAATGGAGCCATGTGCAGCTGTTCTCGCCCTGGGAATACAACATCGACCGCGCCGCCGCGCGGCTGCTCGCGACGATCAGGCTGGAATTCTCCTGATCCCGATCAGTATCCGACCGGCGGCGAACTGGTGGAGCGCTATCTCGAACCGCTCGCGACCAAGACCGCCCTCGCCGCGCACATCCACACCTCGAGCCGCGTCACCGACATCAGCCGCGTCGGCTTCGACAAGCTGAAGTCGAAGGGCCGGGAAAAAGCCCCGTTCGAAATCCGCTACCAGAACGGAATGGGCCCGAAGATGGTGCGGGCCGATGCCGTGATCGACGCTTCCGGCACCTGGCATGCGCCAAATCCGGCCGGCGCCAACGGCCTTCGCGCCGTCGGCGAAACCGAGGCCGCCGACAGGATCGCCTACGGCATGCCGGACGTGCTCGGAAAAGACCGCGCGCGCTATGCCGGCAAGACCGTCGCGGTGCTGGGCGCCGGACATTCCGCGATCGGAACGCTGACCGAACTCGCGCAACTGGCGGCGCAAGTGCCGGGAACCCATCCGATCTGGCTGTTGCGTGGCAACGATCCGGCAAAAGCTTTCGGCGGCGGCGCCAACGACAAGCTCTCCGCCCGCGGCGAGCTTGGCGCCGCCTTCGCCGCCCTGGTCGGCGCCGGCCGGATAAAGGTCGAAAGCGAATTTCGGGTTTCGCATCTGGCCGCCGAGGGCCCTCGCCTCATCGTCGGCACCGGCGCCGGCGCTTGCTGCCGTCAGATCGTGGTCGATGAACTGATCGTGGCGACGGGCTTTCGGCCCGATCTCGACTTCGTGCGCGAACTTCGCATCCAGCTCGATCCCGCGATCGAATGCCCGGTGACGCTGGCGCCGCTGATCGATCCGAACGAACACTCCTGCGGCACCGTGCGGCCGCATGGCGCGCGGGAATTGGCGCAAGCCGAACCGGGATTCTATTTTGCCGGCATGAAATCCTACGGACGCGCGCCGACCTTCCTGATGCTCACCGGATACGAACAGGTGCGCTCGATCGCAGCCGATATCGCCGGCGACGTTCGAGGCCGCGAATCGCGTCGAGCTGGTGCTGCCGGAAACCGGCGTCTGCAATCGCGCGGCCGCACCCGATGCCAGTAATTGCTGCGGCGGCCCTGCATTATCGGATGTTGACGCCTGTTGCGTAGCGGACGCAAATGCCAAGCAACAAGGCAAGACCGGATGCGGGTGCGCCTCCTAGAGCGCGCCAGGGAGGAAGCGGTATTTCGTTAGAAGGTCGGTCCATCATCGTCGCGATGTGTGTGGGGCAGCTCGGCAGCCTGCTTCCCCACGTCGTGGTGCCGTCGATCCTCGCCGCGTTCCTGATTCCGGAATGGCATTTGACCGGCGCGCAGGCCGGCCTGCTGGCGGGCTCCGGCGCTGCCGGTTACATGCTGACGGTGCCGGTGCTGGCAACGCTGACCGATCGCATCGATGCCCGCATCATCCTGATCGCGGGATCCGCGCTGAGCGCGCTCGGCACGCTGTTGTTCGGCCTGTTTGCGACCGGCCTGTGGACCGGCGTGCTGTTCAACGCGATCGCGGGCATAGGCTTTGCCGGGGCCTACATGCCCGGCCTCAAGGCGCTGACCGACCGGCTCGCGCCTGGCAATTCATCCCGCGCGATCACGTTCTACACCTCCAGCTTCTCGCTCGGCGTCAGCCTGTCGTTCCTGGTGTCGCAACTGGTCGCGGAATACTGGGGCTGGCGAACCGCATTCTTTGCCACCGCCGCCGGCCCGCTGGTGATGCTCGCGGTGTGCCTGCTGTTGCGGCCGGTCAAACCAAAGCCCGCGCAGGGCCGCCTGCTGGATTTTGCGCCGGTGTTTGGCAACACCAAGGCGATGGGCTTCGTGCTCGGCTACGGCGCGCATTGCTTCGAGCTCTACGGCATCAGAACCTGGATCGTCGCGTTCTGGACCTTTGTGGCCGCCAAGAACGCCAGCGCGTCGATCCTGACGCCGATCGTCGTCAGCGTGGTGTTTACGCTGCTGGCGATGCCTTCCAGCATTCTCGGCAATGAACTGGCGCTGAAGTTCGGCCGGCATCGCGCGATCACCGCGGTGATGTTCGCCTCCGCAGTCGTGGCGGTTCTGATCGGCGTGTTCGCCGACCATTCGCCGTGGCTGCTGCTGCCGCTGATCGTGGCCTATGCGATCACGGTCCCGGCCGATTCCGGCGCGCTGACGTCGGGAATGACGATGGCCGCGGATCCGAATTACCGGGGAGCCACGATGGCGATGCATTCGACCGTCGGCTTCAGCCTGTCGGCGCTGGGCGCCTGGGCGGTCGGCGTCGCGCTGGATGCCGCCGGCGGCCCGCTCAGCGCATCGGGCTGGACGGCGGCGTTCGCGGTGCTGGCGGCGGGCATTCTGCTGGGTCCGCTGGCGCTGTACTGGTCCAGAACCGCGGCGCCGCGGCCATGAGCGGGCGCCAGCTTCCCCTCATCGTGGCGCTCGGCACCACGCAGACGCTGGCATGGGCTTCGAGCTATTATCTGCCGGCGATCCTGGCCGATCCGATCGCGCGCGACCTCGGCGTTTCCTCGAACTGGATCTTTGCCGCCTTCTCGGCGTCGCTGGTGATTTCGGCCCTGCTCGGCCCGCGCGTCGGCCGCCAGATCGATCTGTTCGGCGGCCGGCAGGTGTTGTCGATATCCAACCTGACGCTGGCCGCGGGCCTGGCGCTGCTTGGCCTCTCCTACTCGATCCCGGTGATGGTGGTCGCCTGGCTGCTGCTTGGGCGTCGGCATGGCGCTCGGCCTGTACGACGCCGCCTTCGGCGCGCTGGGGCGCATCTATGGCGATGCCGCGCGCCGCTCGATTACCGGCATCACGCTGATCGCGGGCTTTGCCTCCACCGTCGGATGGCCGCTGACGGCGCTCGGACTGGAGAGCATCGGCTGGCGCAACACCTGCTTTGCCTGGGCGCTGGCGCATATCCTGATCGGCCTGCCGATCAATTACTTCATGCTGCCCGTCGTGAAGGGCGCCAAGGCCGGCCGCGGCGGCGGCGACCGCCGTCAAACCGCACATCGCGATCGACCGGACCATGATCCTGCTGGCGTTCGCCTTTGCCGCGGCCTGGACGGTCACCGGCGCGATGGCGGCGCACCTGCCGCGCATCCTGGAAGCCGCCGGCGCCACCACGCTGCAGGCGGTGGCGGCCGGCGCGCTGATCGGCCCGGCGCAAGTCGCCGCGCGCATCTTCGAGGCCAGCTTTCTCAGCCGCTACCATCCGCTGCTGTCGAGCCGCCTCGCCTGCCTGACCCATCCGATCGGCGCCGCCGTCGTCTTCATGTTCGGCGGTGCTGCCGCCAGCGCGTTCGCGATTTTTCACGGCACCGGCAACGGCATCCTGACCATCGCGCGCGGCACGCTGCCGCTGGCGATCTTCGGCCCGCAAAATTATGGCTATCGGCTCGGCATCATCGGCGCGCCGGCGCGGATGGCGCAGGCGGCCGCACCGCTGGCGTTCGGTTTGCTGGTGGAGACGATGGGCAGCAATGTGCTGATCGTCTCCTCCGCGCTCAGCCTCTCCGCCCTGTTCGCGCTGATGCTGCTGCGGAAGCAGCCGGCACCGTCCTAGCGCTTTCGCGATATTTGTCGCTTCCAATCCCGCGCGGTTTCGAGCAGAACCACCGCATGGAAAATCAGACCAGACCGGCTACGGGCATCAGAAGCGTGGTGCGATGGGCGATCACCCCGCCGCAATCCTATGCGGTATACTTGGTCGCGCTTTTCCTGGTGGCGGGATTGTCGTTCTATGCCGGCAGCCTGAAGCCGAAGCCCGCGGCCGGCGTCGGTCCCCCGCCGGTGTCCGCGCCGCGCAATTAACGCAGGAGATTCCGATGCGCATTGCCGCTTATGCCATTTTGACGATCGCATCGATTTGGACGGCAGCGCCCGCTCAAGCCCAGACCTATGATCCGGACTGGCCGGTCTGCCTGCACGTATTCGGCAAAGACGTCGAGTACTACGAATGCACCTATACTTCGCTGCCGCAATGCAACGCTACGGCCTCAGGTCGCCACGCCATGTGCGTCATGAACCCGTATTACGCGCCGCGCGGCCCGCGGAACGGAATGTTCGGCGGCAGCGTCGCCTCAACTGAACTTACGCCTTCGATGTCGCGATCCATATTCCGGCGAACACCGCGACCAGCCCGACCACAAGATTGGGCGTGATCGGCTCGCCGACCAGCTGGGTGGCGAGCAAGCCCGCCGCGAGCGGGTTGACGGTCATGGTGCTGGCGACGCGGGTCGGCGACGCCCGCTCCAGCGCCATCACCCACAGGATGAACGCCAGCGCGCCGCCGCCGACGCCGAGATAGATGCCGGCAATCCATTGCGGCGTGCCAAAACTGCCCAACACCGCGACGCTGCCGGTCAGCGATCCCACCAGGATCAGCGCCGCGGCGCCCGCTCCCATGCCGACGGTGAGAAAGCCGAGCGCGCTGGATCGCTGGATGAACGGACGGGACCAGACGTTGTAGAACGCCATGCACATCACAGCGGCCGTCATGATGAGTTCGCCGCGCCACGCGCCCGGCGGCGCCGCCGACAGACCGGAGGCAAGTGCCGCGGCGACGCCGAGCACGGCGACGCCGACGCCGATCGTCTTTCGCCGCGTCAGCGGCTCGATGCCGAGCAGCGCCCCGACCACCATGGTGTGCAGCGGCAATGTTGCCAGCGCGAGGCTGGCGCGCGCGGCGGTCGTAAAGCCGATCGCGATGTTGTAGAGCACGAAAAACAGCCCGAAGAAGCACAGCCCTAACGCAGCCACCGCAGGCCAGTCGCGCCGCTGCGGCCATCGCACCTTCAGCCACAGCGCCACCGGCAACAGGCAGGCAAAGCCGATACCCCATCGCAGAATGGCGAGCGTGACCGGATCGGCATTGCCGACGAGATAGCGGGTAATCGCAGCCGCGCTGCCACCGAGGCAACTCGAGACCAGCGCGATCGCCACCCCGGTCCATTCACCCACCGCTATCTCCTGTTTCGCGGCAGCTGCCTATGGCATGTTGTTGCCGTTCGCCGTGGTTGGCGCAACTACCTGGCAGGTACTCATGTCGCGTCATCCGGATTTTGCATCGAGCCTGCGCTGGTGGCGGCGGCACCGCGGCCTGTCGCAGCTCGATCTCGCCGGACGCACGGAGATTTCGCAGCGCCACCTCAGCTTCATGGAATTGGGCCGCGCCTCGCCGAGCCGGGACATGGTGATGCGGCTCGCGTCAGCGCTCGACGTGCCCTTGCGCCAGCACAATGCGCTGCTGATCGCAGCCGGCTTTGCGCCGGTGTGGCGCCAGACCGATCTCGCCGCGCCCGAACTGAATGAAATTCGCAGCGCGATCGATTACATGCTGGCGCAACAGGAGCCGTTTCCCGGCGTTGCGGTCGACCGGCACTGGAACTTGCTTCAGGCCAATGCCGGTGCGGTTCGTCTGGTCGAATTCCTGGTCGGACCGTTGGCGCCGGGCACGCCGATCAACATGGCCGATGCCCTGGTCGCACCTGACGTGTTGCGGCCGCATCTGGTGAACTGGGCGGAGGTGGTTCGCTACTTCATCCGCAGCGTCGAGGCCGATGCCGCCGCCGACGGCAGGCCGGAGACCGCGGCATTGCTCGAAAGGCTGCTCGGCTATGACGGGGTGCGCGCGGCGGTTAACGCCGCGCCGGACGAACCGGCGATGGCGCCGGTGCTTCCGATGCATTTCCGCAAGGGCAACACCGATCTGCTGATGTTCACGACCATCGCGACGCTGGGAACGCCGCAGGACATCACGCTGCAGGAGCTTCGCATCGAATGCTTCTTTCCGATGGATGGCGCGACCGCCGATATTCTGCGCGGCTGGGCCACAGCGGCTTAGCGGCCAGCGGCGCGCTAAACCACCTCCGACGGCGCGAGCTTGCAGGCGTCGCTGCCGAGTTCGATCTGGAGCGTGGCGTGCTGGATGTTGAACCGGTGCGAGAGTTGCTCACAGACGCCGTGCAGGAATGCATCGTCATAGCCGCCGGGACGCACCAGATGCGCGGTGAGCGCGGTTTCGTTGGTGCTCATGGCCCAGACGTGCAGATCGTGCACTTCGATCACGCCGTCGAGTTGCCTGAGAAAGTCCCTGACTTGCGCAAGCTCGATGCCTTTCGGCACGCCGTCGAGCGCGAGGTTGACGCTGTCGCGGGCCAGACCCCATCCGCTCGCGAGCACGACCGCGGCGATGCACAGGCTGATCGCCGGATCGACCCACAGCCATCCCGTCCCCATGATCACCAGGGCGGCCACCACCACACCGAAGGAAACCCCGGCATCGGCCGCCATGTGCAGATAGGCGCCGCGAATATTGAGGTCGCCATGGCGGCCTCGCATGAACATCAGCGCGGTGCCGCCGTTGACGATGATGCCAAGCGCCGCCACCCACACCACGGTCGAGCCCGCCACATCGGCCGGCTCGCGGATCCGGCTGATAGCCTCGACCGCGATGCCGCCGACCGCGATCAGCAGCAGCCCGGCATTGATCAGCGCGGCCAGGATCGACGCCCGCCGGTAACCATAGGTGTGCAGCTCGGTCGGCTGCTTGCGCGCGAGCCAGGCGGCGGCCCATGCCAGCACCAGCGCGATCACGTCGGAAAAATTGTGAACGGCATCCGAGATCAGCGCCAGCGAGTTCGCGGCATAGCCGAACACCAGCTCGGCCACGACGAACGCCGTGTTGAGCCCGATGCCGACCGCGAACGCCGTCCCGAAATTGTCCGGCGCGTGGCTGTGTCCGGCATGGCCGTGCCCATGGGAATGGTCGTGATGATCGTGAGAATGGGTCATGGCGCTTGCGACAATGGCTGCGAAGGCCGGTTGGTTTCGACCACTGCCGATTATACCGCCGCTGCGGGATCGGATACTATTACGGCAATGCAGCCATTCGCAGGATGCATTGACAGCACGTGGCCGTTCGCTGTATTGCCGCTGTCTGGGGGTTCTGCGATCCCCCCATGAGGCGACATGCCCAAGTATCGCGTCCCGTTTTTTCACGAGGGCGCATCATGTCATCATTTACCGAAATATCTCCGGATAAGCTTGCCCGTCTGATCGGCACGGAAAAGACCCCTGTCCTGATCGACGTCCGTACCGACGAGGATTTTGCCCGCGACCCGCGGCTGATTCCCGGCGCCATCAGGCGCAGCCACGAGCAGGCCGCCGACTGGGCCGAAGACTTCTCCGATCAATCCGCCATCGTCGTCTGCCTGCGCGGCGCCAAGCTCGCCCAGGGCGCCGCCGCCTGGCTGCGCAACGCCAACGTCGCGGCCGAATCGCTGGAGGGCGGCTTCGAGGGCTGGAAGGCCGCCAAACTGCCGCTGGTGCCGGCGTCAAAGCTGCCGGCGCGCGACGCGCAGGGACGCACCGTGTGGGTGACACGGGCGCGGCCCAAGATCGACCGCATCGCCTGCCCCTGGCTGATCAGGCGGTTCATCGATCCCAACGCGGTGTTCCTGTTCGTGGCGCCTTCCGAGGTGATCGCGGTCGGCGAGCGCTTCAACGCCGTTCCCTTCGACGTCGAGAACGTGTTCTGGAGCCATCGCGGCGAACTCTGCACCTTCGACGTCATGGTCGAGGAGTTCGGCCTGGCGACGCCGCCATTGCTGCGGCTCGCCACCATGGTGCGCGCCGCCGATACCGGCCGGCTCGATCTGTCGCCGGAAGCGCCGGGATTGCTGGCGGCTTCACTCGGCCTGTCGCGGATGTATGATGACGACCTCGAGCAGCTCGAGGCCGGCATCCTGCTGTACGACGCGTTCTACCGCTGGTGCCGCGATGCCACCGGCGAGACCCATAACTGGCCGACCAACAAGGCGAAGCCGTGAGCGATATCGCCGCCAACGAGACCACTGCGCGAGCTGATGCCGGTCACGGCATCAGCTTCGGCGAGGCGTTTTGGGTCTGGCTGCGGATCGCCCTGCTCAGCTTCGGCGGCCCGGCGGGGCAGATCGCGGTGATGCACCGCATTCTGGTCGAGGAAAAGAACTGGATTTCCGAGAGCCGATTCCTGCATGCGCTGAACTACTGCATGCTGCTGCCGGGCCCGGAGGCGCAGCAGCTCGCCACCTATATCGGCTGGCTGTTGCACCGAACCGCCGGCGGCATCATGGCCGGCGGCCTGTTCATTCTGCCCGGCGTCATCGCCATCATGGGCCTGAGCTACATCTACGCCGCGTTCGGCAATGTCAGTTTCGTCGAGGCGCTGTTCTTCGGCCTCAAGGCCGCGGTGCTGGCCATCGTGATCCAGGCCGTGGTCCGCGTCGGCAAGCGCGCGCTGCGCAACCGGATCATGATCGCGCTGGCCGCGATCGCCTTCATCGCGATCTTCTTTTTCAACATCTCCTTTCCGATCATCATCATCGCCGCCGGCGTGATCGGATATTTCGGCGCCAGAAGCGGACGGCCGGAATTCGCGGCGATGACGCACGGCGGCGGCGGCAAGAATGCCGCTGTTGTCGACAGCATGATGGGCGAGGAATTGCCTGACCACGTTCGTCCCAGCATTGCGCGCGCCCTGAAGGTCAGCGCGGTGTGGCTGCTGCTGTGGCTGGTGCCGGTTTGCGCGCTCCTGATCGCGTTCGGGCAGGACAATGTGTTCAGCCAGATCGCGCTGTTCTTCAGCAAGATGGCGATGGTGACGTTCGGCGGCGCCTATGCGGTGCTGGTCTATGTCGCGCAGCAGGCGGTCGAGCATTATCACTGGGTAACCCCGCCCGAAATGCTCGACGGCCTCGGCATGGCCGAGACCACGCCGGGCCCGTTGATCATGGTGCTGCAGTTCGTCGGCTTCATGGCCGCGTTTCGCGATTCCGGCTCGCTGTCGCCGATGCTGGCGGGCACGCTCGGCGGTCTGCTGGCGACCTGGGTCACCTTCACGCCCTGCTTCCTCTGGATCTTTCTCGGCGCGCCCTTTGTGGAAACCCTGCACGGCAACAAGGGGCTCGCCGGCGCGCTGTCGGCGATCACCGCGGCCGTGGTCGGCGTGATCCTCAATCTGTCGATCTGGTTCGCGCTGCACACCGTGTTTCGCGCCACCGCGCCGGTGCGATCGTTCGGGCTGTCGTTCGACATGCCGGTGTGGTCGAGCCTCGATGTCGCAGCCCTGGTGCTGGCGCTGGCGGCGGCGACCGCGATCTTCCGCTTCAATCTGGGGATGCTGACGGTGCTGGGCGGGTCGTGCGCCGCGGGCGTGTTGCTGCGGCTGGCGGGAGTGATTTAGTCGTCATGGCCGGGCTCGTCCCATGATACCCTCGCGTCGTCCTGGTAACGTCGGGGACCCATAACCCCCGGCGCGCGTAGTTGCAAAAGACATCTGCCACAGCGCTGAAACGATAGGCCGGGGCGAATTGTCCCGGCGTTCGCCGGGGCGACGGCGCAATGCCCCTACTCCACGCCGCGCCTGAACTTGTTCGACTTCGGCAGGCCATGCGCGAGGCGGCCGGCGTCGGCGCGGTTGCCGCGCCAGTCCGACAATTCCTTCCAGCTCATGCTCTGCTCGCGTCCCGACGAATCCTTCCAGGTCAGGCCGGCCTTGGAATCGAAGGTGGCGACATCCGACAGCGACGCGCTGGTGTATTTCTGCAGGCGCACGCCGCGGCCGCGCGCCATTTCCGGCACCTGATCGATCGGGAAGATCACCATCTTGTGGTTGGTGCCGATGACGGCGACGGTGTCGCCGCCGACGGTCGCGATCGCGCAGGCCTCGTTCGGCATTTCGACGTTCAGCACCTGCTTGCCCTTGCGGGTGTTGCCGACGCAATCGTCTTCGTTGACGACAAAGCCCTGCCCTTCGAGGCTCGCGATCAGGAACTTGCGGCCGCCGGTGTTGACGAACAGCGACACGATCGCGGTCTCCTGCTCCATGTCGATGAACATCCGGATCGGCTCGCCATGGCCGCGCCCGCCCGGCAGCTTGGCGACGTCGAGCGAATAGAATTTTCCGTTGGTGGCGAACAGCAGCAGTTTTGAGGTGGTCTCGGCGAAGAACGCCTGATCGAGCTTGTCGTCGGTCTTGAAGGTCAGCCCCGAGAGATCGGCGACATGGCCCTTCAGCGTGCGCACCCAGCCCTTTTCGGAGACCACAACCGTCACCGGCTCGCGCTCGACAAAGGCTTCCTCGATCGCGGCGAGATCGTGCTCGGGCGCGTCGGCAAACTGCGTGCGGCGCTTGCCGAGCGGCGTCTTCGGCCCGAAAATGTCGCGCACCTTGCGGACCTGATCGCCGACCTTGGACCACTGCACGGCTTCCGAGGCCAGCGTCGCCTTGATGTCCTTCAGCTCGGCGCGGAGGTTCTTGTCCTCGGTGCGGATCTCGAATTCCTCGAGCTTGCGCAAGACTCGCAGCCGCATGTTGAGGATGGCGTCGGCCTGGATCTCCGTCAGCTTGAACGCCTTCATCAACGCCGGCTTCGGCTCATCCTCGGTGCGGATGATTTTGATGACCTTGTCGATGTTGAGGTAGGCGATCAGGTAGCCGCCGAGCACTTCGAGCCGATGCTCGATCTGCTCCTTGCGGTAGTTGGTGCGGCGGAGCAGCACGTCGCGCAGATGGTCGAGCCATTCGCGCAGGCATTCGGCGAGGCCAAGCACCTTCGGGATGCGGCCCTTCACCAGCACGTTGAGATTGAGGGAAATCTTGCTTTCCAGCTCGGTCAGCCGGAACAGCGATTCCATCAGCAGTTCAGGATCGACCGCGCGCGATTTCGGCTCGATGACGAGACGGATGTCTTCGGCGGATTCGTCCCGGACATCGCCGACCAGCGGCAGCTTCTTCTCGGTGAGCAGTTCGGCGATCTTCTCCACCAGCCGCGACTTCTGCACCAGCCAGGGAATTTCCGTGATGACCACGACCCAGGTGCCGCGGGCGCCCTCTTCCTGGCTCCATTTGGCGCGGGTGCGGAACGAGCCGCGCCCGGTCATGTAGGCTTCCGCGATGCTTTCCTTGGAATTGACGATGATGCCGCCGGTCGGGAAATCCGGGCCCTTGACCCATTTCAGCAGTGTCTTCGATTTGGCCTCGGGCTTGTCGATCAGATGCAGTGCGGCGTCGCAGAGCTCGGCGGCGTTGTGCGGCGGGATCGATGTCGCCATGCCCACCGCGATGCCCTGCGAGCCGTTGGCGAGCAGGTTCGGAAAGCCGCCGGGCAACACGACCGGCTCTTTCGACTGGCCGTCGTAATTGGGGCGGAACTCGACGCCGTCCTCGTCGATGCCCTCCAACAAAAGCTGCGCGACCGTGGTCATGCGCGCTTCGGTGTACCGATAGGCGGCGGGATTATCGCCGTCGATATTGCCGAAATTGCCCTGGCCGTCGACCAGCGGATAGCGCGAGGAGAAGTCCTGGGCGAGCCGCACCAGCGCGTCGTAGATCGATTGGTCGCCATGCGGATGGAACGAGCCCATCACGTCGCCGACGATTTTTGCCGACTTCTTGAACGGCGTGCCGGGATCGAGCCGCAGCAGCCGCATGCCGTAGAGGATCCGGCGATGCACCGGCTTCAGGCCATCGCGGGCGTCCGGCAGCGCGCGGTGCATGATGGTCGAGAGCGCATAGGCGAGGTAGCGCTCCTCGAGCGCCGTGCGCAGCATGATCTCTTCGATTGCCGCCGGTTCCGGTGGAATCAGTCGTTTTCCCATGGGGACGGGTTAAACTTTTGGGGCGAATTGGGCAAGCCGCGAATCAGTGCGATTCGTCGCCCGGCGCTGCCAAACGAGGCTTGCCCTACCGGCCTGCGAACGCGTTGCCGCTCTGGATCGAGCAGCTCGGCGAACCTGTGCTCACCGAATCCAGCACATACATCGCGCCATCCGGCCCCTTGCGCTTGATCTTCGCACCGCCTGCCTTGGCGTCGATCACCGATAACGTGCAACTCGAAAACCCGGAATCGAATGTCGCGACGTATTGCCGGGCGCCGCTGGCAAAGGTTTCGGCGCCGACAAGGCGATTGGCCTCCAGGCGTACCGAGCCCCCGGAGGCTTCCCCGGGACCGACATCCGCGCCACGCGCGGCCTTTCCCCGTCCTCCCTGACTTCCTTGCGCAGGAAAGTTCGGCCTGCGGAACTGACGTAAACCACGCGGGTATTGATGTTGGAAAAGCTTACATTTGTGCCGTCGGCGCGGGTTCCGCTGCCCGACGTGCTCCAGGACATCGTGATCGTCTTGTCCAGCAAGCCTGCCGGCGCGGCGAACGCCGAAGTTGCGCCCATCATCGCTGCGAGAAATACAATTAATCGCGTCATGAAATGTCCCATTCGGTTAAGAAAAAGATTGGCCGGAAAACGAAAAAATCTTATCGGCAGGACATCTGCATTGCAACGTACTCGGGGACAGCCTCACGGAACCGCCACCCTCGCCCGATGCTTCGTCACCGCATTGATAAACCCGTCGCGGGCGTCGGAATGGCCCTGGCCGCGCGGTTCCAGCACATGGCGCAGCAGGAACATGCCGGTCAGCTGAAAGCCGTCCTGCAGGTCCTGGTCCGACCAGCCGTTGGGACCGCCCCCGCCTTCGCGCAAAAACGGCGGCAGCCGCAGCAACCGGTCGCGCCAGGGATCGCCGGCTTGGCCGCGATACCGCGCCGCCTGATTTCGGCGACACGTAGATCAGGTCCTTGGTCTCGCCGGTGGCGGCGCAATTTTCCAGATCGAGCCCAAAGCCGAGTTCGGCGAGCATGGCCAATTCGAACTTGACGAGGTGAACCGCGGCTTCGCCGACGTCGTCGAAATCGTTCAGCGTGCGATCCAGCATCTCGTAGATGTCCTCATGCGGGTCACGCTCCGGCAACAGCCGCGCCAGCGAGGCCAGATGGGTTACGCCATAGACCGCGTGCGACGACGCCAGCACGGTGGCGGCGCGCAGCTTGGTGCCCTCGATCACGTAATAGCCGAGATGCTCGTCGAGCCGCGCCCGCCACACCGCGCGCACGCTGTTGCCGGGCTGCAGCATCGGCCGCATCCGCTTGCTGGAGCCGCCGCGCACCAGGCCGAGATGGCGGCCGTGGCCACGCGTCAGCAGTTCGACAATGGCCGAGGATTTGCCATGCCGCCGCACCCCGAGCACGATGCCTTCGTCGGTCCATTCCATGCGAGCAAGTTTACAGGATTCCGATGCCGGGCGCAGCTCTTACGGCTGTCATTCCGGGTCGCACCGACAGGTGCGAACCCGGAATGAATGACGCACGCCCCGGACGGAACATTCGGGCCTTCCAACGGTTGTGACCGCTCTTCCCCTCGGCCACGGCCTGACTTGACGGAGGTCTGCATGGATCTCCGCGGATTTCTTCTATTGGCAGAAACTGTTCCCCCGATCGAATTGCAACGGCCCAAAGGCACGGCGCTGATCAATCTCGCGGTCGCCGGCTTGATCGTGACTGCACTGTATTTCGCTCGCGAAATCCTGGTTCCGGTCGCGCTCGCGGTGCTCTTCAGCTTCGTGCTCGCGCCGGCCGTGATTCGCCTGCAGTCCTGGCGGGTACCGCGCCGGCTGTCGGTCCTGGTTGCGGTATTCGTCGGCTTCTCGATTATCTTCAGCCTCGGCGGCCTGATGGTCTCGCAGGCCAACCGGCTGGCGGAGGAGCTGCCTGGCTACCAGCAGACGTTGCGCGAGAAGATCCATAACTTGCGAGGGGTCGCGGCCAGCGGCTCGGGTACGCTGGAGCGTGCTTCAAAAGTGCTTCGGGAACTGGACAGCGAGCTACACAATCCCGCTCGCGGTCAAATCATCGATGGCCTTCGACGGCAGCCGAACGACAAACCGATCCCGGTGGAGATCAGGCAGCCCGACCCGGGCACGCTGACGACCCTTGTCGCCATCATCCAGCCGCTGATCCAGCCACTGACCACCACCGGCATCGTCATCATCTTCGTGATCTTCATCCTGATGCAGCGGCAGGACCTGCGCAACCGGTTCATCCGGCTAGCGGGATCGAATGACATGCAGCGCACAACGGCCGCATTGGACGATGCCGGGCAGCGGCTGAGCCGGTTGTTCCTGAATCAGATCATCGTCAACGCCTCGTTCGGCCTGCTGATCGGGATCGGCCTGCAGCTGATCGGCGTGCCGAGCGCGCCGCTGTGGGGGCTGATCGCCACGATCCTGCGGTTCGTGCCTTACGTCGGCACGCCGATCTCGGCGGTATTTCCACTGATCCTGGCCGCCGCCGTCGGCTCCGGATGGGAAATGCTGTTGATGACCGCCGCGCTGTTCGCGACGATGCAGATCGTTGCCGCACAGGTCGTCGAACCCCAGGTCTACGGACGCAGTTCCGGCCTCTCCCCGGTCGCCATCGTGCTGTCGGCATCGTTCTGGACCTGGCTATGGGGCCCGATCGGACTGGTGCTCGCGACGCCCCTCACCGTTTGCCTGGTCGTGGTGGGGCGCCATGTCGACCGCTTGCAATTTCTCGATGTCCTGCTTGGCAACGAGCCGGCGTTGACGCCACCACAGCTGGCGTACCAGCGAATGCTGGCCGGCGACCCGATCGAGGCGTCACAGCAGGCGCAGACGTTTCTGAGCGACGGTTCGCTGGAGGACTATTACGACACTATCATGCTGGACGGCCTCCGCCTTGCCGAAGCGGACGCGCGTCTCGGCAGGTTGGACCGCGAGCGGATGGACCGTGTTCTCGCCACCGTGCACGAAGTAGTCGACGACCTCGAAGCGCACGAAGACCGTGCAGTAGTCGAAACCGAAGAGGTCGAGACCAGCCCGCTGGCCCGCCTGGATACCGACCCGGAATTACCGACCAGCGTGCCGGAACGATGGCAACGACCGGGCGCTGTGCTGTGCCTTCCCGGCTCCGGCAAGCTCGATGAAGCCGCCGCGGTGATTCTCGCCCAGATCATGACCCGCCGGGGGCTCGGCGCCACCGCAGAGACCGCCGACGCCCTCTCGATGTCGCGGTTTTTCTCGCTCGACCTTTCGCCGGCCGCCGCGTTGTGCATCTGCTACGTCGGCAAGCCGTCCGATGCGATGATTCAATATACGGTCCGCAGGTTGAGCAAGAAGAGCAAGGGCGGCCGCATCATCATCGCCCTGTTTGGAAGCGAGAGCGATGCGGTCACACCGGGAACACGCGATATCACGACGGTGGTCGGCGATTTCAGCAGCGTCGCGGACCTGATCGCCGAGACCGCCTTCAAGTCCGCCCGCGCCGCGGAAGCCCATGCCGATGTCGGCAAGGTCCCGGTCGACGCCGGAAGCTGAACGCTATTGTGGACGAAGATCGACTACGCGTTGAACCAGCCCTGCGCGTCGCCGGTGAAGGAGCAATACAGCCCGGCCGCGGTCAGGGCGCATGACACGATCTCGATGGCGCTGTCGAATTGCAGGCCGCTGGCGCCGATGATCTGCACCAGCGAGACCACGGAAAGCACCAGCGAGACGGTCAGCACCCAGCGCGGCCAGCTCTTGCGCCGCTGCGCGGCGAGCCAGACCAGAAACATCAGGAACAGGATCAGGCACGCCGCCATGACGGTCGCGGTCGTGATCATCGACTCCGTCATCCGCGCGCTCGGGGTTCGATCCTGGAACGCAACCGACAGCGCGTCGAGCCCGAGCGACAAATAGATCAACACCTCGAACCACAGCACGTTCTTGGGTACGTTCATCGCGATGCCGGCTATTCTCCTAGGGTTCTTTGGGAAATTCAAGTCCCATTTCACGGTAGCGGTTGGGGTCGTCGCCCCAGTTCTCGCGCACCTTCACGAACAGGAACAGGTGCACGGCAACGCCGACGATTTCGGCGATCTCCTTGCGCGAATCCGCGCCGATCGACTTGATGGTGGCGCCGCCCTTGCCGAGCATGATCTTGCGCTGGCTTTCGCGCTCGACAAAAATCGTCTGCTCGATGCGGATCGATTTGTCCTTGCGCTCGGTCCAGCTGTCGGTCTCGACGGTGGATTGATACGGCAGTTCCTGGTGCAGCTGACGGAAGATTTTTTCCCGGGTGATTTCAGCCGCCAGATGCCGCATCGGCGCGTCCGACATCTGGTCTTCGGGATAATGGTACGGCCCCGGCGGCACCATCGCGGCCAGCTTATGCCGGAGGTCGTCGACGCCGTCGCCGGTCATCGCCGAAACCATGAAAGTCTCGGCAAATTTCAAGCCGCTCGTTGGCCGCCTGCGCCAGCTTCAGCAACTTTTCCTTGGAGACGATATCGACCTTGTTGATGACCAGGATCTTGTCGTGATTGACGGTCGCGACCTTGGTGAGGATCGCCTCGGCTTCTTCGTCGATGCCCTCGCGCGCGTCGAGCAGCACGCAGACCAGATCGGCGTCATGCGCCCCGCTCCACGCCGTCGACACCATGGCGCGGTCGAGCCTCCGCTTGGGCAGGAAAATGCCGGGCGTGTCGACCAGGATGATCTGCGCATTGTTGTCGATCACGATGCCGCGGATCAGCGCCCGTGTGGTCTGCACCTTGCGCGAGACGATCGTGACCTTGGAGCCGACCAGCGCGTTGACCAGCGTGGACTTGCCGACATTGGGCGCGCCGATCAGCGCGACAAAGCCGCAGCGCGTCGCGACGGCTGCCGGCACCGCATCGTCGGCGGGTTCATCCGTCATTGCTGCCGCCAACGCCTTCGCGCTCGATCATCACGGAGGCCGCGACCTTTTCGGCCGCGCGCTTGCTGCCGCCGACGCCTTCGGCCGGCGCAAGGCCGGGCAAATCGACGGCGACGCGGAACTGCGGATCGTGATGCGGACCGGTGCGTTCGACCTCGCGGTAGACCGGCGTCGGCAGCTTCTTGGCCTGCGCCCATTCCTGCAGCACCGTCTTGGGATCGCGCAGCGGCCGCCGCGGCTTGCGCATCCGCTCGGTCCAGTTGCGCTCGACGAACTGCGCCGCGGCCGCATAGCCGCCGTCGAGAAAGATCGCCCCGATCAGCGCCTCGCAGATGTCGCCGAGCACCGATTTGCGCAACCGCGCCCCGGCGCCGGCGCCGACCGCGCCGAGCTTGATGTCGTCGACCAGCCCGAGCGACTTCGCCACGTCAGCGCAGCTCTCCTTGCGCACGAGATCGGCGAGCCGCTTCGACAATTCGCCTTCATTGGCGTTCGGGAAGGCGCGATACAGCATGTCGGATACGATCAGCCCGAGCACGTGATCGCCGAGAAATTCCAGGCGCTGGTAGCTGTCGCCGCGCTTGCGCGTGGATTTCAGCGCGGACACGTGGGTAAAGGCGGTCACCAGCAGCGTCGGATCGGCAAATTTGTGCCCGATCCGCGCCTCGAGCGCGGCGGTCGCGGCCTTTTCGGCGGCCTTGCCGCGCTTCTTCTTCGCCGGCGCGGCTTCGCGCGCTGCGTCAGGCTGGGGAGTTGCTTCGCCTGATCGCGAGGAGGTCTGGATGTCAGCTGTTTCGTCGTTCATCGCACGATTGAGAATATGCGATTCCAGCGCACCGCGGTGGGCCAGCGCCAGAACATCCAGGCGTGTTCGCCTTCGGCGATCGAGAAGAAGATCATCTGGGCGCGGCCGACGATATTCTGGAAAGGCACGTAGCCGACCGCCGACAGCACCCGGCTGTCGGTCGAGTTGTCGCGGTTGTCGCCCATCATGAAGTAGTTGCCGGGCGGCACGGTGTAGACATTGGTGTTGTCGTAGAAACCGTTGTCGACGCAATCCAGCGACTCATAGCTGACGCCGTTCGGCAGCGTCTCCTTCCAGCGCTTCACCCGCGCGGTGGCGTCGGAACCGCAGGGGTCCTCGCCGATGAAATCGCTGAGCCGCTCGCGCTTGACCGGCTTCTCGTTGATGTAGAGCAGTCCCTCCCTCATCTGGATGCGGTCGCCGGGCAAGCCGATCACGCGCTTGATGTAGTCGGTGGAGTCGTCCTTCGGCAGCCGGAACACCACGATATCGCCACGCGCCGGCTCGGAACCGAAGATGCGGCCGGTAAACAGCGGCGGCGACAGCGGAATCGAATAGTGGCTGTAGCCGTAGGAATATTTCGAGACGAACAGATAGTCGCCGACCAGCAATGTCGCCTTCATCGATCCCGAGGGGATGTTGAAGGGCTGGAACAGGAAGGTGCGGATCACCAGGGCAATCAACAACGCATGGATGACGACGCGGATGGTTTCACCCAAGCCGCTTTCAGTTTTTGTCCCGGATGTCACGCTCATCGCTTTCCCGATTTCCCGTCGCGATTCCCCGCGCGGTGGCAGAGCATTTTCCTCACGCGAATCGCCCGTGTTTCGCGTCAAGAAAATGGTCTTGATACTGATGTTGAAAGCGAATTCCGGTGCAAACCTGAATTCGCCTGACTCGATTTGTCTTCTGCGGCGTTTTAGACGGTTGTTCGCAGCCGCGCAATCAACGGTCGCGTCAAAACTTGCTAATCCATTGTAATTTCTATGATTTTTAGTTTTTCCCGCGAACGGGCATAGACGTCGCCCGAGGTGTCACGGTTTGACCGGGCTTACCGCCGAAATGATGACGAACGCCTGCGCCAACGGCCAGTCATCGGTAATCGAGAGGTCGATCCGCGCCTCAAAACCCTCGGGCGTCAGTGCCTCGAGCCGGGCCAGCGCCCCGCCGGTCAAATTCATGGTCGGGCGGCCGCCGGGCAGGTTCACCACCCCCATATCCCGCCACCAGACCCCGCGCCGGATCCCGGTGCCGAGCGCCTTGGAGCAGGCCTCCTTGGCGGCAAACCGCTTGGCGTAGGTCGCAACCACCATTTTCTCGCTCTTGGCGCGGCGTCCGGCCCGGGCGCGCTCGGCTTCGGTGAAAACCCGGTCGAGAAAGCGGTCGCCATGACGCTCGATGACCTTTGCCACCCGGCGGATATCGATCAGGTCGGAGCCGATGCCGATAATCATGGTTTGCCTGGATTGGGATTCGCGAGGCGCTGGCGGCCGCGATCCATCGCCGCCCGCATCAGGCGAACCGTCTCACCGATCCCGACGAACAACGCCTCCCCCATCATGTAGTAGCCGATGTTCAGTTCGACGATCTCGGGCAGGCCGGCGATCGTCTCGGCGGTCTCGTAGTCGAGGCCGTGGCCGGCATGGACCTCCAGCCCGACCGAGCGCGCCAGCTTCGCGCCAGCGACGATCCGTTGCCATTCGGCCTCGGCCTTGGCGGCATGGCCGTCGACCACGGCATCGCACCAGGCCCCGGTGTGAATCTCGATCACCGGCGCGCGCAGTTTTGCCGCCATCTCGATCTGGCGCGGCTCGGCGGCGATGAACAGCGACACCCGCGCGCCGGCCTCGTTCAGCCGCGCGATGAACGGCGCCAGCGCATTGTGCTGTCCGACCACGTCGAGACCGCCCTCGGTGGTGAGTTCTTCCCGGCGCTCCGGCACCAGGCATACCGCATGCGGCCTGGTCGCCAGCGCGATTTTCAGCATGTCTTCGGTCGCCGCCATCTCGAAATTCAGCGGCTTGGAGATCTCGGCTTTCAGCCGCGCCATGTCCTCGTCGCGGATGTGGCGGCGATCCTCGCGCAGATGCGCGGTGATGCTGTCGGCGCCGGCCTCGATCGCCACCAGCGCCGCACGCACCGGATCGGGCCGCTCGCCCGCCCTTGCATTGCGCAGGGTGGCGACGTGATCGACATTGACTCCAAGGCGCAGCGGAAGAGATTGGCATTGCGAAAAACCCGGCGGTCGTGCCCGGACTTGATCCGGGCATCCATCTTCTTGAATGGAATGGATTGCCGGGTCAAGCCCGGCGATGACGAGATGCGACTTTCGACAAACATTGCAGCAGATACCGACCTCATCCCCGCGCAACGGCTTCGCCGTTGTCGCTGGAGGAGCGGCCACGCTGGCAAGTATACGTAGCCTGCGTAAACTTGGCTACGTGTCGCGACTCGCGACGCATGGGCGCGCTCCTCACCATGAGGCGGAGTTATTTACCCATTGACGCGCTCGACCCGTGCGACGACGGCTTTGGCGCGCAACTGGGCGATAATAGCGCTGAGATGCTTCAGGTCATAGACCTCGAGATCGATGGTCAGCTCGGTGAAATCCTGCGAGCGCCGGTGCATGTTGATATTGTCGATATTGCCGTCATGCTCGGCGATCACGGTGGCGACCTGGGCCAGGCTTCCGGGCTCATTGACGTTGTCGATGACGATCCGCGCCGGAAAGCGCTGTGGCGTCGCTTCGTCGACATCCCAGCGCACGTCGAGCCAGCGCTCCGGCTCTTCCTCGAAATCCTTCAGCGCCGGCGACTGGATCGGGTAGATCGTGATGCCCTCCCCCGGCGACACGATCCCGACGATGCGGTCGCCCGGCACGGCACCGCCGTTGGGGGCGAATTTCACCGGCAGATCGGAATTGATGCCGCGGATCGGAATGGCGTTGGGGCTGCGCGCCGGATCGGGCGGCGCCTTCAGCTTCAATTTGACCGCAAGGCTCTTCTTGGCGCCGAACCGGCCGATGCGCTCCTCCTTGTAGTCGGGATACATCGCGCGGGCGACGTCGGACGCCTTCATCTCGCCGCGCCCGACCGAGGCCATCACGTCGTCGATCGAGGCCCGCGCCAGCCGCGGCAGCGCGCCCTTGAGCTTGTCGTCGGCGTATTCGATCTTGGCGCGCACGAACAGGCGCTCGACGATGCGGCGGCCGAGGCCGGCATATTGATCGCGCACCGCCGTGCGGGTCGCACGCCGGATCGCCGCCCTCGCCTTGCCGGTGACGGCGAGCGATTCCCACGCCGATGGCGGCGCCGCCTGGGCCTCCGAGGTCAGCACCTCGACCTCGTCGCCATTCTGCAGTTCAGACGACAGCGGCGCGAATTTGCCGTTGATCTTGCAGCCCACCGCGCTGTTGCCGACATCGGTATGCACGGCATAGGCAAAGTCGATCACGTTGGCCTGGCGCGGCAACGCGATCAGCTTTCCCTTCGGCGTGAAGCAGAACACCTGGTCGTGAAACAGCTCGAGCTTGGTATGCTCGAGAAACTCTTCCGGGTTGGCGCTTTCCGACAACACCCCGATGGTATGGCGCAGCCAGGCGAAGGCGTTGGATTCGCGCTTCAGGAGTTCGGTCGGCGAACCGACGCCGTCCTTGTAGAAGGCGTGCGCGGCGATGCCGAGTTCGGCGATCTGGTCCATTTCCTCGGTGCGGATCTGCAGTTCGACCCGCTGCTTGCCCGGACCGATCACGGTGGTGTGGATCGAGCGATAATCGTTCTGCTTCGGCGTCGAGATGTAGTCCTTGAACCGGCCCGGCACCACCGGCCAGGTGGTGTGGACGACGCCGAGCGCGCGGTAGCAGGCTTCGACGTCGTCCATCACGACGCGGAATCCGAAGATATCGGACAATTGCTCGAAGCCGACCGACTTGCGCTCCATCTTGGTCCAGATCGAAAACGGCTGCTTGCGACGGCCGTAGACATGCGCGGTCATGCCGTTTTTCTGCAGGTTCTTGGAGAGCTGGCTTTCGATTTCGCCGATCAGATTGCGATTGCGATCTGCCAGCGAATTCCAGCCGCTGCATCACCACGGCGTGGGCTTCCGGATCGAGCGTGCGGAACGAAAGGTCTTCGAGCTCTTCCCGCATCTCCTGCATGCCCATGCGGCCGGAGAGCGGCGCATAGATATCGAGCGTCTCCTCGGCGATGCGGCGGCGCGCCGTCGGCGCCACGAATTCCAGCGTGCGCATGTTGTGCAGGCGATCGGCGAGCTTGATCAGGAGAACGCGGACGTCGTCGGCGATCGCCAGCAGCAGCTTGCGCAGGTTTTCCGCCTGCTTGGCCTCGCGCGACACCAGTTCGAGCCGCTTCAGCTTGGTGAGCCCCTCGACCAGCGCGCCGATCTCGTGGCCGAACACGTGGTCGATTTCGGCGCGGGTGGCCTCGGTATCCTCGATGGTGTCGTGCAGCAGGGCAGCGACGATGGTGGCGTCGTCGAGCTTGAGGTCGGTGAGGATCGCCGCGACCTCGAGCGGGTGCGAAAAATACGGATCGCCGGAGGCGCGGGTTTGCGCGCCGTGCGCCTTCATGGCGTAGACATAGGCGCGGTTCAGCAGGTCTTCGTTGGTATCGGGATTGTAGGACCGGACGCGTTCGACGAGATCGTATTGCCGCATCATGCGCGAGCGCGGCGACGCTTGGCCGCCACGGGCGCCGACGGCGCCACGGCGACCGAATCGGTCGCGGCCTGCATCTGCCGTGCGCTGCGGCGCCAATACGCCATGAAATCACTGCCTTTACGTTCGGTACCGTACGCGGCCCGCTTCACGATCAGCCCAACTTGTGCTGGTGACGCATCGTAACCATAAAAAAGGCCAATAAAAGCAAAGGCCCGGATAAATATCCGGGCCTTCGGTAAATCAGGTCGGTTTGAGATGCCTCGGATTTGCCGGGCGCGGACGGCCTATTCGTCCTCTTCGGGCTGCTCTTCCGGAGGCGCCAGGCCCTCGAGGCCCTTCAGAAGCTCCTCCTCGGTCATGCGCTCGACGGCGACCTCGGTATCGTCGGCATCGACGCTGGCGCCTGCCGATCCGATCAAAGGCACGGTATCGGGCTCCGGTTCGTCGACTTCGACGAATTTCTGCAGCGAATGCACCAGTTCCTCGCGCAAATCTTCCGGAGAAATCGTCGAGTCGGCAATTTCCCGTAGCGACACGACCGGGTTTTTGTCATTATCCCGATCAATCGTAAGTTGTGAACCTGAGGAGATCATGCGGGCGCGATGCGCCGCCAACAGGACCAGATCGAACCGATTATCGACCTTATCAATGCAATCTTCTACGGTGACGCGCGCCATCGACTGTCGCTCCGTTAAATGGGACGAATATGCTGATTATGCGCGGTAGTTATAGGGGACAAGGGCATTTCGCAAGGCCAATTTTGTGATTTGGCCGTCTGTGACCGGGTCTGCTAACCCATTCTGGGGCCTGCGAGCCGGAGCGTCCGAAGCCGTTATGACCGGCTTTCGGACAAGAAAACGCTGAATTGCGTCGCCAAAAAGTTTAGGCCTATTGCCCTTGCCTCACCACATTTGCGGTGGTGTCTGTCGAAGCCAATCCGCCGAACCTCAGGCAGTACGATCTATCAAATGCGCGCCGTTGCCGCCGCGCCAAAAACGTTAACAAACAACCTCGTGAGAAAATCTGAATGTCACCTGTTTCCAACAAGATCGCGCTCTTTATCGATGGCGCCAACCTCTACGCAACCGCCAAGACGCTCGGCTTCGACATCGACTACAAGCGCCTGCTCAAGGAATTCCAGAGCCGCGGAACGCTGCTGCGCGCGTTCTATTACACCGCGATCATCGAGGATCAGGAATACTCGTCGATCCGGCCATTGATCGACTGGCTCGATTACAACGGCTACACCGTCGTCACCAAGGCGACCAAGGAATTCATCGACGCCAGCGGCCGCCGCAAGGTCAAGGGCAACATGGACATCGAGCTCGCGGTCGACGCGATGGAGCTCGCCGAACATGTCGACCAGATCGTGCTGTTTTCCGGCGATGGCGATTTCCGCTCGCTGGTCGAAGCGGTGCAGCGCCGCGGCGTCCGGGTGACCGTGGTCTCGACCATTTCGAGCCAGCCGCCGATGATCGCCGATGAATTGCGGCGCCAGGCCGACGTCTTCACCGATCTGGTGGAGCTGCAATCCAAGCTCGGCCGCGACCCGTCCGAGCGCCCCGCCCCGCGCGAACCGCGTCATCATGCGCCGCAATTCCTGCAGCGCGCGACCACCATGGCGCCGAGAGGCGATGACGACGATTTCGAGGACTAAGAAAAAGGGCGCGCGGCGGTCCGGCCCTCGCCGGCGCCGCCGTCCTCGCTGCCCCAGCGAACCCGACCCCAACTGCCCGCTCTGTCCGAGGCTCGCGCCTTCCGCGAGGCCGCGCGTGCGCGCGAGCCAGACTGGTTCAATTCGCCGGTGCCGTCGTTCGGCGATCCCGACGGGCGGCTGTTGATCGTCGGCCTGGCGCCGGGCATGCAGGGCGCCAATCGCACCGGCCGGCCTTTTACCGGCGACTTCGCCGGCGACCTGCTCTACGCGACGCTGCTGGAATATGGTTTTGCCAAAGGCGTCTATCAGGCACGGCCCGACGACGGGCTGGCGCTGGTGGATTGCCGGATCAGCAACGCGGTGCGCTGCGTGCCGCCGCAGAACAAGCCGCTGCCGGTCGAGATCAACACCTGCCGGCAATTTCTGTCGCGACCATCGAGACGATGCCGCGGCTGCGCGCCATCGTCGCGCTCGGCCGGGTGGCGCATGACACGACGCTGAAGGTGCTGGGCATTCGCGCCGCCGCGGCGCCGTTCGCGCATGGCGCGATCCATCAGGCCGGCGCGCTGAAACTCTACGACAGCTACCATTGCTCGCGTTACAACACCAATACGCGGGTGCTGACGCCGGAGATGTTTCGCAGCGTATTCGCCAAGGTAAGGGCGGATTTGGGGTAGCGGTTTCGGTCCCGATCCGCCGGCAGCCGTGTTCTTCTAGCCCGATCGTGGCGGGGAGCATCCGAAACTGCATCTGGCGGGCTAAGCCGGACTGATGCAGGCTGACGCCTACGCCGGCTTTGGCAGGCTCTACGAGGCCAATCGCAAGCCAGGCCCGATCGTCGAAGCAGCGTGCTGGGCACACGGCAGGCGCAAGTTCTTTGACCTCGCGCCGCTCACCAAGGCGCCGATCGCGGCCGAGGCGGTCAAGCGCATCGATGTCCTGTTCGCCATCGGACGTGAGATCAACGATCTTGCTCCTGCAGGAGCGCCTGCGCGTGCGCCAGGAGCGTGGCCGCCCTTTGATCGTCGACTTGCAGGCGTGGTTGCGCGACCCGCGCGCCAAGCTTATCCAAGAACAGCGACACGACCAAGGTGATCAATTACCGCCTCAGCCGCTGGGATGCATTCACCCGCTTCCTCGACGACGGGCGTCTTTGCACCTCGCGCCTCAGCGAACTGCTGCCCTGGAACTGGCAAGCGTCTCCTGCCACAATGGCGTATGAACAGAGCGGAGAATGCTCCAGTTCCCTGACGTCCATAGTTAGCAAGCGCTAGGCAAGCAGCAATCATGATCCTCATCGGTCAATACAACTCTCCATTCGTACGCCGAGTAGCGGTGACGCTGCACTGCTACGATGATTCCCTTCGAACGCCGCGTGTTATCAGTGTTCACCGATTTCGATGCGATTCTTGCAATCAATCCACTGGGCAAGGTGCCGGTGCTGCTACTCGACGACGGTGAGCGCCTGTTCGACAGCCGCGCCATCCTCGACTTTCTCGACTCGCTTGGCGCGCCCCGACCGGCGGCTGGTGCCGTCGGCCGAACCCGCGCGGCGAGCGGTGCTGCGCGTCGACGCGGTCGCAACCGGGGTTGCGGAAAAACTCTACGAGCGCGGCTACGAATTTGCGCGACGCGACCCGGCAAAGCGCGACCCCGAGATCGTCGCGCGGGTGGAGCGCCAGATCGACTCGGCGCTGTCATGGCTCGAAAAATTCGTACCATCGCCATGGCTGCTCGGCGATCAGATGTCGCGCGCCGACATCACGACGGCGATCGCGTTTACCTACATGATCGAAAAGCACCGCAGCTTCCTCGATCGCCGCCCATCGCCCGTTCTCGATGCGCACTGTCGGCACTGTGAGGCGCTACCGCAATTTGCCCGCGCCGCCTATTCGGCTTCTGAAGCCGGGCGGAGCGGTTGGCACCCTGACAAGTAGGCCCGCATCGATCTTAGGGTGGCCTTCGCTGGAAGGATACGCCGAAGAGGCTCGCACCTCCAGCGATGAGCGCAATCGAGCTCACGCGGGGATGACGGTGGCGAGTGTGGCGATGCGGAGCCTAAACCCGGTTTCGCTTCAGCCATGCCAGCACGTCGCCGGCATTTCGATCCGGCGGAAACACCGGATAGAATACGTGGCTGATGCGCGCATTGTCGACGATCAGCGCCAGCCGCTTGATCAGGGTCAATCCCGCCACCTGCATGGTCGGCAAGTTCAGCGCCCGCGTCAGCCCCAGCTTCTCATCCGACAGCACCGGAAACGGCAGATGCAGCCGCGAGGCCATCTCGGTCTGGTAGGCGTTGCTCTGCGTCGACAGGCCGAACACGTGCCGGGCGCCGGCCGCCTTCAGCTCCGCAAACAGGTCGCGGAACGCGCAGGTCTGCGGCGTGCAGCCCCGCGCGCCCGGGATCATGTCCCAGTCGTCGACCAGGCTGATCTTGCCGGGCTCGCCGGTGCGCGGATAGGCGAACACCACGGTGCGCCCCGGCAGCGCCGCCAGCGTCACCGCAGTATCGTCGGTGGCCACCAGGCTGAGCGGCGGGATCGTCATGCCCGCAAGATGCGCCGCGGCGCCATCGTCCGACGGCGCCGGAATTTTGCTCCAGTCGACCTCGAGCAGGTTCTTTTAATTCATTGCGCCTCTTCAACATCCACCACATCGCAACCTCATGGTGAGGAGGCGCTCTTGCGCCGTCTCGAACCATCAGCCGCAAGTCTCCATCCTTCAAGACGCGCGTAAGAACGCGCTCCTCCAGCGATAACGGCGAGCCGTTACGCGCGATGAGGATCGGGTCCTATCCCCGCGCCCGCAACAGGCGGCCCTTCTCCCTGCCCCAGTCGCGCTTCTTCTCGCTTTCGCGCTTGTCGTGCAGCTTCTTGCCCTTGGCCACCGCCAGCAGCAGCTTGGCGCGGCCGCGTTCGTTGAAATAGAGTTTTAGCGGGATCAGCGTCATGCCGTCGCGGTCGACCGCGCCCATCAGCTTGTTGATCTGCTTTCGGTGCAGCAGCAATTTGCGCGGCCGCTTCGGCTCGTGGTTGAAGCGGTTGGCTTGCAGATATTCGGGAATGTTGGCGTTGATCAGCCAGATCTCGCCGTCCTTGGTGTCGGCGTAGGATTCCGCGATGGTGGTCTTGCCGTTGCGGATCGACTTGACCTCGGTGCCGGTCAGCGCAATGCCGGCCTCCATCGTGTCCTCGATGGCATAGTTGAACCGGGCCTTGCGGTTCTCGGCGACGACCTTGATCGGGCGCTCGTTCTTCTCGGCCATGATGAAAATTGCCTTGGGACTATCTCAGCCGGCAGCGGTAGCACCCGGCCGTCGCGCGTGCACGTCAAGACTTTTTGAGCAGGTCCCGGATCTCGGTCAGCAGCTCTTCCTGCGCGGGTCGGCTTCGGCGGCGCCGCGGTGCCGCTTCATCCTTGCGCTTCAGCTGGTTCATGAACCTGATCACCATGAACAGCACGAAGGCGATGATGATGAAATTCAGCGTCAGCGTCAGGAAATTGCCCCACGCCAGCACCGCGCCCTGCTTTTTCGCATCCGCCAGATTGCCGGCGGTCACCGCCTTCGACAGGCCGGTGAAATAGTTGGAGAAGTCGAGGCCGCCGGTGATCGCGCCGATGATCGGCATGATGATATCGCCGACCAGCGAGGTCACGATGCCGCCGAAGGCGGCACCGATGATGACGCCGACCGCGAGGTCGACCACGTTGCCCTTCATCGCGAATTCGCGAAATTCCTTGAGCATCTGCAGCCCCTTCTCTTCAACTTCACGAACCGGAAAACGCTGACGCCGACTCTTGACGACGGCGTCGAGGGCCTAGTTGATCAGGCCGGCATGCACCATGGCATCGCGGATGACCTTGCCGGTTGGCGGCGTCACCGTCACCAGCGGCAGGCGCACTTCTTCGTCCAGCCGCCCCAACAGCTTGAGGCCATGCTTGGCGCCAGCGAGGCCCGGCTCCTTGAAGATGGCATCATGCAGCGGCGTCAACCGGTCTTGAATCTTCAGTCCGGTGACGTAATCGCTCTTCAGCACGGCGGTCATCAGTTCGGCGCACAGCTTCGGCGCCACATTGGCGACAACCGAGATGCAACCATGTCCGCCCGCCGCCATGTAGGCCAGCGCCGTCATGTCCTCGCCGGAAAGCTGGATGAAATCCGGTCCCATCGCGTGGCGCTGCTGCGACACGCGGGCAAGATTGGCGGTCGCGTCCTTGACGCCGGCGATATTCTTCAACTCGAACAGCCGGGTCATCGTCTCCACCGACATATCGACGACGGAGCGCGGCGGGATGTTGTAGATGATGATCGGGATGCCGATTGCATCGTTCACCGCCTTGAAGTGCTGATACATCCCTTCCTGGGTGGGCTTGTTGTAATACGGCGTCACGACCAGCACGGCATCGGCGCCGGCCTTCTCGGCATGGACGGCCAGATCGACGGCCTCGCGCGTGGAATTCGAGCCCGCGCCGGCGATAACGGGCACGCGTCCCTTCGCCTCATCGATACACAACTCGACCACCCGGTGATGTTCATCGTGGCTCAGCGTCGGGCTTTCGCCGGTGGTGCCGACCGGCACCAGACCGTGTGAACCCTGCTCGATTTGCCAGCTCACGAGGCCACGGAACGCCGCCTCATCGAGCGAGCCGTTCTTGAATGGCGTGACCAGCGCAGTGAAAGAGCCCCGGAAATTCGTCTTGGCTGCCATGGACTTCCTCCAAACGCGCGGTTTACCGGCTTTGCCGTAACTGGAACGGATAATTCATATCGGGTCTGAGGTTGCTGGCGAAAGGCCCGGCCATGCCCCACCCTAGCCGCGATTTTGCCGCGGTGCTGGCGCAGACAGCCACCAGCCCGGCGTAATTAGTATTTTGTCCACATATTCAATCAAATAGAGCTAGGACGTCCGCCATTGCATGATTCGCCGCGAAAGAACGCCGTGACCCCATCCGCCCGCGCAGCTGCATTGCGATCGACGGCCTTATCGACCGTCTTGGCGACGAGCCTGGCGCTGGCGGTGGGAATATCGGGATGGGCCGATGATGCCTGGGCCAAGGCCAAGGTTCCGTTGCCAAAGCCGCGGCCGATCGCGCGCAACGTGGTGCCCCATACGGCTGCCAAGCATGCAGCCCCCGCTGCCAATGTCGCAACCCCGCCGTCGGCGCCGGCCGCCCCGGTTGCGCCCGCCTTGGCGCCGGCAACGCGTCGGCATGCGGCCTTGCCGCCGCCGACTGCGCGCAAACAGGCGGTACCGGCCGCCGTCGCCGCCACCTCTTCCACGCCGCAGGCCGACCAGGACGCGCTGGAAAACGTCATCGAATTGGTGCGCAAGCACAAGTCGCCGGACGCGACGCAAGTCCAGGCGACGATTTCCGATCCGGTAGCAAAGAAACTCGCGGAATGGATCATCCTGCGCAGCGAGAACAACGGCGCATCCGTGGAACGTTATCGCGCGTTCATCGCGGCCAATCCGAGCTGGCCCTCGCAGACCTTCCTGCGCCGACGCCTCGAAGCGGCACTTTGGGACGACCGTCGCGACGACGCAACGGTGTGGGCAACGTTCGAAAACGAATCGCCGATATCCGGCAAGGGCCGGTTCTCGCTGGCGCGCGCCATGATCGCGCGCGGCGACCGCGCCAATGCCGAGCGTCTGGTGCGCGACGCCTGGCGACGCAATTCGATGTCGGAGGACACCGAAAATGCGGCGCTCGATCTGTTCGGCGCATTGATCACACCGGGCGATCATAAGGCCCGGATGGATTTCCTGCTGTACGGCAACGAGCATGAGGCCGCACTTCGCGCCGCCAAGCGGCTGGGCGCCAATCAGCTGGCGTTGGCGAAGGCACGCATCGCCGCCCACAAGAAAGCCGGCAATACCAGGGCACTGCTCGATGCGGTTCCGCGCGAACTGCACAGCGATCCCGGTTACATCTTCAGCAGGATCCAGCTGCTGCGCCGCGAGGAGAAATTCGCCGAGGCCGCCCAGCTCATGCTCAGCGCCCCAAAGGATCACGGCCGGCTCTACAATCTCGACGAATGGTGGATCGAACGGCGATTGCTGGCGCGCAAGATGCTCGACGTCGGCGAGCACCGCACCGCCTATCTGATCGCGCGCGACGCGGCGCTGCCGGCCCGCGACATCTACAAGACCGAGCAGGAATTCACCGCGGGCTGGATTGCGCTGCGCTTTCTGACCGACCCGGCGACGGCTGCGCAGCACTTTGCCCGGATCGGCGTCGGCAGCGTCAACCCGACCGCGCTGGCGCGGGCCGGCTATTGGCAGGGCCGTGCCGCCGAGGCCGCCGGCCGCGCACAGGAAGCCCGCGCCGCCTACACAAAGGCGGCCGAGCAATCGACCAGTTATTACGGCCAGTTGGCGCGCGCCAAAATCGGATTGCCGCAGATCGAGCTGCACGGCGCGCAGGCCGCGCGCGGACGCGGGGTCGAACGGCTCGAAATCGTCCGCGCGGTGCAACTGCTCTACGCGCTGGACGAACGCGAGGTCGCGATCCCGATCTTCGCCGACATGGGCGAAAACGGCGATCCCGACGCGCTGGTGGGGCTCGGCGAACTGGCCTCCCGCAACAGCGACGCCCGCGGAATGCTGCTGCTCGGCAAGGCCGCGCTCAATCGCGGGTTGCCGTTCGATTTCTACGCCTATCCGGTGAGCGGAATTCCATCGTTCAAGCAGATCGGGCCGGAAGTCGAACCGAGCGTCGTCTACGCGATCGCGCGGCAGGAAAGCGCCTTCAATCCGGCCGTGGTATCGCCGGCGCAAGCCTATGGGCTGATGCAGGTGACGCCGGATGCAGCCCGCTATGTCTGCAAGCGGCATGGCTGCAGCTACGACCTTGCCCGGCTCAAGAACGATTCGGCTTACAATGCCACGCTTGGCGCCGCCGAACTCGGCGGGCTGCTCGAGGATTATCGCGGCTCCTATATCATGACGTTCGCGGGCTATAATGCCGGCCGCGGCAGCGTCAAGAAATGGGTCGAGCGTTACGGCGATCCGCGCGACCCCAAGGTCGATGCGGTCGACTGGGTCGAGCAAATACCTTTCTCCGAGACCCGCAACTACGTGCAGCGGATCATGGAGAACCTGCAGGTCTATCGGGCGCGATTCGGCGGCGGAACGCGGCTGCAGATCGAGGCCGATCTGCGCCGCGGCGCCAGCATCCAATAGTCGGTGTGGACGTTTCTCGTGATCTGCCGGCCATCCCGCGAAATCTACTCTTTTCTTATTTGAGCATAACTTCTTCGGAAAACCGGTGTCCACTTTTCCGGATCATGCTCTCAGTTGAGGAGGTTGTCCATCTGGTCCGAACCGAGGAAGCTGAGGTTGCGAAGCTTCAGTGCTTCCACGGAGAGACCAGATGAACAGCCATAAGAATGCGCCTCTGACGCCCAAAGGTCGAGAGGCCATGGTGCGCAGTGTGGTCGAAGGCGGACTGAGCCAGGCCGATGCGGCTCTATCAGTTCAATACGACACCCAAAGACAGTTGCCAAATGGGTCAAGCGGTTCCGCGCTGAAGGTGTGGATGGGTTGCGCGACCGCTCCTCAAGACCTCATTCATTGCCGAGCCAAACAGCGCCCGCCACATGCACGGTCTATCGAGGCGTTGCGCCGTCAGCGCCACACCGGCAAGCAGATCGCCGCGGAAACCGGCGTCTCCCCGGCCACCGTCAGCCGCATTCTGCGGCGTTGGGATTAAACCGAATACGCGACCTGGAGCCGGCCGAGCCAGCGCGCCGCTATGAGCGCGCCACGCCCGGCGAGATGATCCACATCGATATCAAAAAGCTCGGTCGTTTCGACAATATCGGCCATCGCATCACCGGCGATCGCACTGGCCAGAGTCAACAGCCGCGGCGTCGGCTGGGAGTTCGTCCACGTCTGTATCGACGATCATTCCCGCGTCGCCTTCTCCCAGATCAAGCTCGATGAGAAGGCCGATAGCGCCGTTCCCTTTCTCAAGGCGGCTGTGGCTTATTATAAAAGCCTCGGCGTCACCGTCACCCGCGTCATGACCGACAACGGCAGCTGCTACAAGGCTTTCGCCTTTCGCGATGCTTGCAAGCGAGCTGGGCATCAAGCACATCCGCACCAAGCCCTACACGCCAAAACCAACGGCAAGGCCGAGCGCTTCATCCAGACCGCGCTCCGGGAATGGGCTTACGCCCAAGCCTACCCCACATCCGACCGTCGCGCCGACGAGCTCCCGATCTGGCTGCATCAATATAACTGGCATCGGCCTCACGGCGGTATAAAATCTCAAACACCTATCAGCCGACTCGGTCTAACCGAGGACAACCTCTTGAGGCTCCAGATCTAGTAATTCAGCCGGCGCGCCGAGTAAGCGCCGCGCGACCTGTCCGAGAAGCCGAAATACGGATTCGCATCGCAATAGGCCCGGCGTCCCGAGGCCGACGCCTGGCACTGCTGGTAGGTGTCGAAGCTGCAATCCCCGAGCCCACCGAGATAGTGGTCACCCTTGATGCAGAACGGGTAATCCCGCGCCTGGGCCGATGTGGATATCGAACCAATCGAAACCACGGCGCCGACGGCCACGGCCGCCAATTCAAAATACGCATCGTCTTATCTCCTTGAGCCATGAGGGACGAAAAACGCGGCACGCCCGAAAAGCGTTCCGCCTGAATTCGTCCTGTTCCCTCTCTGTCGCGGCCCCTGCGCTTCGGGTTCACCACTCAGGCGTGCATGGCACTCCCGTTACTTCGTTTTTGGTGCGAGAACCGGTTGGAAACACGCTGGATGCATGTTCAGGGAGAGCGCCGGAACACAAACGCGTGTTTGCACCGCGCTTGCCGGTCACCCTGGCGCGCTGGTGGTTTCCAGTCCCTGACAAAAAACCCGGCAGTTTCCTGCCGGGTTTTTTGTACAACGCGCGATTGGGCTGGCTGCACAGCCTGTCGCTTTCGATCAAGCCCAGGCAAAAGAAAATCCCCGGCGGTTGCCCGCCGGGGATTCTGTTGTCAGATTGCTGTCGTCCTAGGACGAAACCAATCAGAAGTTGCGGCGAGCGCGGAAGCCAACGACCACAGTGTTCTGGTCCTTGAACTCATACGGCCGCGGTCGGCTTGGTAGCGGCCGGCTGCACGTTTCCAGCGGTACGTCCGCGCCATCTTCTGGTCGAGGCCCATCCAGAGCACTTCGCCCGAGAACGAGAGGTTCTTCACAGGAGTCCAGATCGTCCGGAAACCGACCTCCGCGATGCTGAAGTTCGGGTTGCAGGTGTAGGTGCGCATTCAAGCCAGCAATCGCTGCACCGAAGCCAGCACAATACAAAGCCTTGGCATTGCTGCTGTAGCTGATCGCGGTGTAGCTGCCGAACACTGACGAAGACCAATTCGGGTTCCAGTTGTGGTTGAACGCACCACGGACACCGAAGGCATTGGTCTTCTCGATCTGGCCGCCGTTGGTGAACACGCCGTCAGACGAAGTACCGATCCCGATGCTCTGGTAAACACCGGGAAGGTTGGTGCCACCGTACATCGCGAACGCGTTCGGCGACACGCCGCCGAGCACGTAGCGGGTTGCGCCGTTCGAGAACGCCGCATCGAAGTTGATCGAGTCGCCCGCACCAGTCGGGATGTTCTTGATCGACAACGAACCCTGCACCGCGAAGCCGTACGCGTCATTCGGATGACCCGAAATTTCCTGCGCGGGATTGTAGTAGCTGGCATGGATGTCATGACCGGCTGCCGACAACCTGGAACAAGCCCCAAGCCTGGTCGACACGGAGCTGACCAACGATGTCAGGCACGGTGTTGCCACCGAAACCGCCCGGAGGGCTCGCACCCGCAGTAGCTGCCGCATAGGGACCCAGACCAGCCAGCCAAGTCGCGGCTGTTACGGCGGGGGGACCAGCGGGAGCGGTGGCCAACGAGGTTGAACAGCTGCGAGTTGCGGTACTTCGACTGCTCTTCGAGCGAGATCGAAGCCGTCACGCCGTTGCCGAAGCTTGCAGTGTAGGCGATCTGGTTGACACCGGTTGCGGTATCGTCGCCACCGATCAGGTAGGACGTGTTGTTACCCGGACCGCCGCCCCAGGGGGAGGTGAACTGGGAGATCGTCCTACCGAGAGTGAACCCGGCGAACTGAATGAAGGCGTGATAAACGCCGAGCGAACCGCCGGCAATGTTATCGCCGCCGCCACCGGTCCAGGTGAAGGTCATGTCGGCGAAGGTACGAACAACGCCGTATTCAGTGGCGGTGCGGGTGTCCATGTTGAGATCTTGACGAGACCGGTACTGATAGTAGTTGCGAAGGCG
Source organism: uncultured Alphaproteobacteria bacterium (assembly GCA_963742695.1). Lineage (GTDB taxonomy): Bacteria > Pseudomonadota > Alphaproteobacteria > Rhizobiales > Xanthobacteraceae > Bradyrhizobium. Next base: position 26,893 of record CAVUNF010000009.1, on the reverse strand, counting down.
GTTGGCTTGACCGCCGTTGCCATCCCAGTTCGGGCCGTTGGTGACGCCGTTGCCGTTGAACTGAAGTTCGGCGTGCACGATAGCCACCGATCTTGATGCAGGTGTCGGTGCCCGGGATATAATAGAAACCGGCACCATACAGGGAGCAGATCCTCACGTACTCGACCGCTTTGGCCTTGACGGGAAGATCAGCTGCCTGTGCCCCACTCATGGCGATCAGACCCGCCGCTGAGCCGAGGATAAGGCTCTTAACCATCTTCATGTTAACCTCCAAGTTGCTCTGTAGGGAAGGTTCCGGATCCGCTGGGTGAAACACCCTAAGGTTGGTTCCCTTGTCCCTTAAAACCCGCTTAGTCGCTTCGCGCCTTCGGACACTCCCGCATCAACGCGAGGGACTTAAGCGAACCACCTAACGGGACGACCTCGGGATGCCCCCCTCCGTCGCACCAACACAATTACCGAACGTTCCTGCACACGCAACAAAGGAACCGCTTCGAAGCGTGTAACTCAGGCCGTTTTTGGATGGGTGTTGCACAAATAACACGCAACCGCGATCGGGCTTTCGGTGTAAGACATTGTTTCGTAATGCCATTTTCGATTAGTTCCATTTACCCCGTAGATCGACGGACAGGCACTGCTGCCTATCGGTTTCGCCCAGCGAGCACCGACTCACGCCGAATCGAGTGAAAAGACGCGACAATTTCTGCGGCCAACGATGCGCGGGACGATCAAGGGCGGAAGACGGCCTTCTCAACGACAAGAAAACGCCGCGCGAACAGCGACGGCTGTGCGGAACGATCGCGACGACAGTGACAATAGTTAAGTGTCGCGACGCTTCTTAATGTGTGCTCGAGATCGCAACAGCCGACAGCACGCACATACGTCGGACGACGAACATTGCAGAAACCCTTAATTTTGCGGGATCGGAGACGCTCTTGCGATTCCGCGCGACGGGCCGAGATGACGATACGCGGCGCGATGAAGGAATCGAATCTCGTCGCGCCAGGTTTTCGAATCGCTGCGCGACCGTCCGCGCCGGCGCACGCGCGCAGCAAGAACCGCGGGCAAAATCAGCGCTGCGGAAATCCCGAAAGGCGGCGCTGCCCGATTCCGACCGCGATCATGACGCGCGCGTAACAAACACGTGCACGGCCCGCTCGCGCGCCGGCTTTGTCTGCGAGGATTGCTGGAAGCCCGCATTTTCAGCCGTCAGGTCGCCCGGAACTGCGCGGCCTCAAATCTGTCGCTTGCGGCTCGCCCCCGCGTCGGGCATATCGGCCTAACGGAGCTGTGGCCGAGTGGCTGAAGGCGGCGGTTTGCTAAACCGTTATAGGGTTGTAAAGCCCTATCGAGGGTTCGAATCCCTCCGGCTCCGCCACCCTTCGCTGTCCAGCCCGGACACATAGGTAACACCACGTACCTAAGACATGGGTGACAACCTCGTGCCGAACGGGTTGTCGAGTGGTTGCAGGGTTTTCTGCTCCAGGTCGAAGTATCCGAGATCTAGTGCATGAAGCTGACGAGCCAAATGCCCTCGTCGACTTCCTTGATGCCGAGTTTTTGGCCGGCCAGCACGGTGGAGATGTTGATCCTCTTGCGATGCAGGCAGAGCCGGCCGCAAGTGGTGACGACAACGTCACGATCGTGGAACGGATAGGTTAGTTCCGGCAGGCCGGCATATTGGCGCGCTGAGAGGGTGTAGAGCTCGGCAGGGAACTTCATGTCGAGCGCCTCGTGCGGACGTTCGGCATTGAACTCGCGGAGGAAGGCATCGAAGCGGTCCTGCTGCTGCAGGGTGTTGAAGCCTGGCGGACGGGTAGCTTCCTTCTTCAGGGTGAGGTGCATGCGTTCATGCCGGCCGTTCTGTTGCGGATGACCTGGCTTGATGCGCTCGATCGCAACACCCAGTCGGAGCCACCACACCGAGAGCTTTGAGAGATTGAACAAGGCATTGGGACTGGCGAAGGGCACGCCATTGTCGGAGCGAATGGCGAGCGGCAGGCCGCGCTCGCGGAACAGTCGTTCGAAGGCGGTAATTGCAGGTTCTTCACGGGTAGAATCGAGCGCTTCACACAACAGCAGGAAGCGCGAGGCATGGTCGGTGACGGTCAGCGGATAGCAGTATCGACCATTGCCAAGTTTGAACTCTCCCTTGAAGTCGGCGCACCACAGATCATTGGCGACGGCACCTTCCGACAGCGGCGTGCCGCGCGCGCGACGGCGCGGCCCGCCGCCGCGCTTGACCAGGCCGTGGCGGTCGAGAACCGCATGGATCGTGCTTTTGGCCGGTACCCTGATATCGCCGTCGAGCCGCCGGACCAGGAGCTCGCGGATCTTGCGGGCGCCCCAGTGCGGCTTCTCGGCCTTGAGCCGGACAATCAGGCCCTCGATCTGGTGCGGTAGCTGATTGGCGTAGCGCACAGGCCGTCGCGATCGATCGGTCAGGGCCTCCAGACCCTGCTCCTTGTAGCGATCGAAAATCTTATAGCCGGTCTTGCGGGAGACCCCGAAATCCCGGCAGACGTCCGTCATGGCCTCCCCATCCAGCAGGCGGGCGACAAAGCGAAGGCGTTCTTCCATAACCGAACTCGCTTTCCACGGCATCCACACCTCCCGCTTGCAAAAAAGCCGAAAGTGTAACCCATGTGTCCGGTACGAAATGTCACCTATGTCTCGGGCCGCTCACCCTGCGGGCTTCGGGTGGCAGGCCACCTGAAGGCCACAGGGCGAAGGGTGTCGCCCGAAGCTCCGTCAGGAGCGATCAGCAAGGTCAGGTTGTCTCCACGTGCCCACACCTGCCGGCAATTCTTCGCTCATACGTGGCTGTTGCCGACGAACCTACCGCTCGCACGCTGGAGCGATATTTCAAATCGGGTTCCGGCAAGGCTTTTGCCAACAAGCGTTTCCTGCGGAAGATCAAATAACGGACGCTTCATCCTCCGTGCGCACCTAAGATATGGATGACAACCTCCGGCGACGCATGGCCCTGCTCTCTCAATCATGTGACCCGAAGCAAATTCGCAGCAAATCGCGCCGTGCAATACGAGTAGCCGTGCGATGATGACGAGACTTGCCATCTCCGGCTATCGATCCCTGCGTGACGTCAGGGTGACGCTCGGTGCACTCAATGTCGTGACCGGCGCCAATGGCAGCGGCAAGTCCAGCCTCTATCGCGCGCTGAAACTGCTGGCAGACATCGCACAAGGTCCTGGAGAAGGAACTTGGCGAAACCGTCGTCAGGAACGGCACGCCACCCCAATGGACGTGGCCTTCGCGGTAACCGACCGGCAAATCCTCAATGCGTCGTGATCCAGGCCCGGGCCTCGCGCTGCGCCGTGGCGATCTCGACCTCGGACATCATCTCGGCGACCTCGCGGCGCAGCTGAATGGCGTCGGCGCGGCCCTTCAGGGCCGCAAGGTTGAACCACTTGTGCGCGGCGACCAGATTGACGACGCCGGAACGTCCGCTCGCCCAATACAGACCGCGCTCGAACAGCACATCCGGGATCGCACTTGCTTCCACCGGTGTCGCCGTATCCAGATCGATATGTCCCTGAAACATCCGTCATCCCCTTTTTTGATTTTGGCCGCCCTGTCCCGAGCGCGGCTCCTGTCCACTTGTCAAAACGTCCCGTTATTCCGCTCGCCGTTTGCCGGCTTGTTGGGATGATCATGACCGATCAAATTTGAAGGGCAGTTTAAGTATCGCGATGAATGGGGTGTAAACGCGCATTCGGCGCAGCCCGGCGCGAAATCGCAGAAGCGCTTGTCTAGATGCGGGTTTCCGCGCAATCGCTGGATTTGGTTTACCCTGCCGTTTCGCACAACGATAACCATCGGAGCAGTGGACGGCCGAAGGCGCCCGGCATTGCCGCGGTGACGACGAACCGGTAGCCGAGCGCGCACAGCATGCGGACGCCAGAGGCCCCGAACTGGGTCGACGTTAGAAGTCGCTTGGAAGGGTCTGGGGAAATCAAAGCGCCGGCCTCGGCAGCAGCGCAGGGAACGAGGGCGTCGGCGAACACGTCAGGACCAGATTTCACTTGGGCAAGAGCTGCCGGTGAAATTGCGGACCAGTGATCCGCACCGAACGAAGAAAACCTGTTTCTTCTGCCGGACCGGTCTTCGAAAGAGCGAACTCTCCTGAAACTACGATCCGGCCGTTTGACCTGATGTCTCGCCGACACCCTCTTTCGTCGACCAGAGCCGCCTATCTAAATCCGCTTCGAGAAGCAGATCGTCCTGAAGGCTCGTGTGACGTGCCGGCATCAAACCGCCGGCAATTTTTAGAAGCGAGCTTACTTCTTCTTCTTGGCGACCTTGCGGGTCTTCTTCGCAGTCTTCTTCACTGCGCTCTTCGCCTTCTTCGCCTTCTTAGCTTTCTTGGCCATGTTGCCCTCCTAATGTAGTGAGTGACTTAATCGCTGCGTGCACTCGGGAATCGAAATGCACTACATCCCGAATACACCAACACACTCAAAAAAACACTGTCCTGCTTAAGGAAGTGTTGACGCAGCGCGGCCGACACGCGCTGCGCGCGCCGATCGAGCAACACCGCGAACGCATCTGCGCAGCGATGCAAGTTGTGCGCAAAAATGCGACACCGACGATTGTCAATATGACAGGAAACGCTTGCACCGCAGTGGTTTTCATAACTCACGCATTGAGCGATCGTCACGCGATCGCGTGTCGTCGCAACTCACCGACGTCAGCCGAAAGCGCGTTGCGCGGACTCTGAGTCGCAGTTTTTGGCAATCAAAAAATTTTCATGCTCACCGGCTTCGCGTCTCATCGCCGCTCGCCAAAACCGGTTTTTTGCGCGAATCGCGTGCGGCTGATTCGCGATGCGATTTCTGCTTTCGCGCGATGCATCGCCGATCATGGTGAACGATCGATGCACACGCGCGTGCGCAGCGAGCCGGCAGCGCGCGACGATGCCGGCGTCACGTGACGCGACGTTCAGATGCCGAGTTTGGATTTGAGCAGATCGTTGACGGCTTGCGGATTGGCCTTGCCGCCGGATGACTTCATCACCTGGCCGACGAACCAGCCGATCAGCGCGGGCTTCGCCTTGGCCGCGGCGACCTTGTCGGGATTGGCGACGATGATGTCGTCCACCACCTTCTCGATCGCGCCGAGGTCGGTGACCTGCTTCATGCCGCGCGCCTCGACCAGCGCGCGCGGGTCGCCGCCCTCCGGTCCAGACGATCTCGAACAGGTCTTTGGCGATCTTGCCGGAGATGGTGCCCTCGCCGATCAGATCGACGATCGCGCCCAAGCTGGTCGGCCGATACCGGCGAGCCCGTAATATCACGGCCTTCCTTGTTGAGCCGCCCGAACAATTCGTTGATCACCCAGTTGGCGGCGAGCTTGCCGTCGCGCGCCTTGTCGGCGAGCCCCGCCAGCACGGTTTCATAGAAGTCCGCGCTTTCGCGTTCGGCCACCAGCACGCTGGCGTCGTAGGGCGACAGGCCGAAGTCGGCGATGAAGCGGGCCTTCTTCTGGTCCGGCAATTCCGGCAGGCCGGCCTTGAGCTCGGCGACGTAGGCTTCGCTGAACTCCAGCGGCAGCAGATCGGGATCCGGAAAATAGCGGTAGTCGTGCGCCTCTTCCTTGGAGCGCATCGAGCGGGTCTCGCCCTTGTCGGGGTCGTACAGCCGGGTTTCCTGGTCGATGGCGCCGCCGTCCTCGATGATTTCGATCTGGCGCCGCGCCTCGTACTCGATGGCGTCGCCGATGAAGCTGATCGAGTTCATGTTCTTGATCTCGCAGCGGGTGCCGAGCGGTTCGCCCGGCTTGCGCACGGAGACGTTGACGTCGGCGCGCAAGGAGCCCTTCTCCATGTCGCCATCGCAGGTGCCGAGGTAACGCAGGATCGAACGCAGTTTCGTCACATAGGCCTTGGCCTGCTCGGACGAGCGGATGTCCGGTTTTGAGACGATCTCCATCAAGGCGACGCCGCAGCGGTTGAGGTCGACGAACGACATGGTCGGGTTCTGGTCGTGCAGCAACTTGCCGGCATCCTGCTCCAGATGCAGCCGCTCGATGCCGATGGTGACGCTTTCGCCGCCGGCCAGTTCGACCACCACCTCGCCCTCGCCCACGATCGGCGACTTGTACTGGCTGATCTGGTAGCCCTGCGGCGAATCCGGATAGAAATAGTTCTTGCGGTCGAACACCGAGCGCCGGTTGATCTGCGCGTTCAGGCCAAGCCCGGTGCGCACCGCCTGCCGAACGCAGCTCTTCATTGATGACCGGCAGCATGCCGGGCATCGCCGCATCGACCAGCGAGACGTGGCTGTTGGGCTCGCCGCCGAATTCGGTCGAGGCGCCGGAAAACAGTTTTGCATTCGAGGTGACCTGGGCATGGACTTCGAGCCCGATCACCATCTCCCAGTCGCCGGTGGCGCCCTTGATCAGTTTTGAGTTCACAGCCTTCATGCACGTCCACCTCCGAGCAGTGCGGACGCGATCCCCTCCCACTCGGCTTCGAGCGGACCGGTCGCGACCGGTTGCCGCGCCTGCCGGTACCAATAGCCGGCATTGCCGAGATCGCCTTCGACCCGATGCAGATAGGCATGGACCCAGGATCCCACCGCGGTCGGCTCGTCCTGCGCGATTCTCGTGCGCCTCGTCCCAATTGCCCTTGGCGGCCCACCACAGAGCGGCGAGCGGCGCATCGAGACCCGGCGCGGGGGCCGCGCCCGACAGGCTGGCTTTGAATTCGGCCATGGTCACCACCACCTCGCCGGCGTGAACCGTCCCGCCGCCTGCTCGACCACCTCGCCGAGCGAAAACAGCGTTTCCTCATCGAACGGACGGCCGATCAGCTGCAGGCCGAGCGGCAATCCCTGCACATCCTTGCCGGCGGGCACCGCGATCCCCGGCAGCCCCGCCATGTTCACCGTCACCGTAAAGATGTCGTTGAGGTACATCTCGACGGGGTCGGCGCCCTTCTCTCCGATGCCGAACGCCGCCGACGGCGTCGCCGGCGTCAGGATCGCGTTCACGCCCTTGGCAAAACACTCCTCGAAATCCCGCTTGATCAGGGTGCGGACTTTTTGCGCGCGCAAATAATAAGCGTCGTAATAGCCGGCCGAGAGCACATAGGTGCCGATCATGACGCGGCGGCGCACTTCGGCGCCAAAACCTTCGGCGCGGGTGTTTTCATACATGTCGCCGATCGAGCGGCCGGGCACGCGCAGGCCGTAACGCACGCCATCGTAGCGCGCCAGATTCGACGAGGCTTCCGCGGGGGCTACAATGTAATAGGCCGGCAGCGCGTATTTGGTGTGCGGCAACGATATCTCGACGAGTTCGGCACCCGCTGCCTTCAGCCAGGCGGCGCCCTCGGTCCAGAGTTTTTCGATCTCGGCGGGCATGCCGTCGAGGCGATACTCCCGGGGGATTCCGATCTTCATGCCTTTTACGGATTTTCCGATCGCGGCTTCGTAATCCGGCACCGCGCGATCGACCGAGGTGGTGTCCTTGGGGTCGTGACCGGCCATCGAGCGCATCAGGATCGCGGCATCCCGCACGGTGCGGGCGATCGGCCCGGCCTGATCGAGCGAGGAAGCGAACGCCACGATGCCCCAGCGCGAGCAGCGCCCATAGGTCGGCTTCATGCCGACGGTGCCGGTGAACGCCGCGGGCTGGCGGATCGAACCGCCGGTGTCGGTCGCGGTCGCCCCCATGCACAACAGCGCCGCCACCGCGGAGGCCGAGCCGCCTGATGAGCCGCCGGGGACCAGATGCGCGCCCTCGATCTGGCCACTGGCCGCCGCGCCGACATTGGAGCCTTCGCGCCGCCACGGATTGACCACCGGGCCGAAGCACGAGGTCTCGTTCGACGAGCCCATCGCGAACTCGTCATTGTTGAGCTTGCCGAGCATGACCGCGCCGTCGCGCCACAGCTGCGAGGTCACGGTCGAATTCGTAAGGCGGCACGAAATTGCCGAGAATTTTCGAGCACGCGGTGGTGCGCACGTCCTTGGTGGCGAACAGATCCTTGATCCCCAAGGGAATGCCGGCGAGCGGACCGCCCTCGCCTTTGGCGATCCTGGCGTCGATCGCGCGCGCCATGGCGCGGGCCTGATCCGGCGTTTCCAGCACGAAGGCATTGAGCGCGCGCGCGGCCTCGACCGCCTTGATATGCGCGTCGGTCAGTTCAAGCGACGTGAAAGTTTTGTTCGCGAGGCCAGATCGAGCCTCGGCGAGCGTCAGCGAAGTCAAATCGGTCATTTATTAACCGGGCTGCAGAAGAATGGAGACAGCGTCTTGTCGTTGGCCGGGTCGTCTTTCTTGCGGGTCTTGTCCGATGCTTCGAGCGCGTCGAGCACGGCATCGACGGCCTTGTCGGGATCGCCGACCTTGCCCTGCCGCTCCATCGCGTCGAGATAGTTCATGTAGGCCGCGTAGGCCTTTTCATCGTCGCAGAGCAGACACATCGGAACTCGCTTTCTTCGCGCTATGGCCTACTCGACGACCTTCGGGACCAGAAAGAAATGGTCCTGGGTCTCCGGGGCGTTCCTGACCACATCGTCGGGAATGTCGCCGTCGCTGACCACGTCCACGCGCTTCTTCATTTCCATCGGCATCACCGACGTCATCGGCTCGATGCCGTCAACGTTCACCTCGGAAAGCTGCTCGACAAAGGCCAGCATCGCATTCAACTCGTCCTGCAGATGGGGCACCTCGGCGTCAGTGACCGCGATCCGCGCCAGATGCGCGATGCGGCGGACAGTGGTGGCGTCGACGGACATTATATAAGGCCTCTAACGGCGAATTCAGCCCGCCGTATAGCAGACGGGGCTTTTGCGCCGCAACCGCGCGGGCACGGTTCATATATGGGCAGGCGATAAGATTTTCAGTGCTTCAGCATCGGCGGCAGGCCCCCTCTCCCGTTGGGAGAGGGTTGGGGTGAGGGGTTACGCCCTATCGTTAGGCCAAGTCCCCTCACCCGTCACGCTTCGCGTGCCGACCTCTCCCTATGGGAGAGGTGAAAAAATCAGCCGGCCATCTGGCTCAGCCGCGCCAATGCGGCGCCCGCCAGCGCCCGGGTCAGCTCCGTGGCCGGCATTTCGCGGCCGAGCCGCACCGCCTGCCCGGCCCAGAGATTGGTGAAATCGACCTTGCCCGAGCTTTTCGGCAGCCGCCTTCAAGGGCCCCAACGCGGTGGCGGCATGCGGGAATGCGGGTGCATCCGGCGAAATCGGCCCGACCTCGCGCATCACGCGATTGGCAACCCCGCGCGCCGGACGGCCGGTCATGACGTTGGTGATGACGGTGGTATCATCGAGCGCCTGGGCCAGCGCCGCACGCGCCGGCGCAATCACCTTGGACTCCGGGACAGCGCAGATAGGCGGTGCCGAGTTGCACGCCCGCCGCACCCAGCGCGAACGCCGCCGCGATGCCGCGTCCATCCATGATGCCGCCGGCCGCGATCACAGGCACTTTGACGGCGTCGACCACCTGCGGCACGAGCGCGAAGGTGCCGGGCTGCTCGGCGATATTTTCGGTCAGGAACATGCCGCGATGGCCGCCGGCCTCGGCGCCCTGCGCGATGATGACGTCGGCGCCGTTCTCCTCGAGCCAGATCGCCTCCCTGCACGATGGTCGCCGATGCGATGACGATGCAACCCGCGGCCTTGATGCGCTTGACCAGCGCCGGACCGGCAGGCCGAAGTGAAAACTCACGACCTCGGGCTTCAACTCCTCGACCAGCGCACACATCGCCTCATCGAACGGCGCGCGGTTGGCGGCGGTGAAAGGCGCCGCCGGGTCGAGACCCAGCTCCTTATAATAGGCCGCGAGGCGCTGCTTCCATCCGGCCTCGCGCGCGGGATCGGCGTCGACGGCCTTGTGGACGAAGAAGTTCATGTTGACCGGCGCCGAGACGCGCTGGCGGATGATGTTGACCTGCTCGCGCGCCTTTTCCACCGACAGCATCGCGCACGGCAGCGAGCCCAGCGCCCCGCCCTGCGCCGCCGCGATCACGAGCTCGGCGTCCATGATCCCCGCCATCGGCGCCAGAACGATGGGAAATTCGGTTTTGAAGAGGTCGAGAAGTCGGCGATCTGGCCACATGATGTGCTCGCTTGATTAGCCCTGCAGGGCCGTGGAGGAATTACGCCGCCCCGAGAGGATCTGGTCAGCCTCGGCGACCATACGGTCGACGATCTCGGCTGCCGGCGGAATATCATGGATCAGGCCGACGGCCACTCCGGCAATCACCGCCGCGATATCGAAATTGCCGGCGGCTTTGGCTTCTGCATATTCAGCGGCGACCGTTTTCACATTTTGCAACAGTTCGAGTTCGCGCCCGGTCCAGCGCCGCGCATGGTCGTTGACCAGGCAGCGCCCATTGAACGGCGCCGGCCAGACATTGTCGCGCGACAGGTCGAAGATGATGCTTCTGACGGTGCTGCCGCCGGTCGCGGCGCAGATCCGCTGCTTGGCTTCGTCGGCGCCGTCGCATTCCTGACTGGCATAAAAGCGGGTGCCCAGGAGAACGCCGGATGCGCCGAGCATCATCATCGCCGCGAGCCCGCGGCCGTCGCCAATGCCGCCTGCGGCCACCACCGGCACGCGGCCGGCGGCAAGATCGACAATTGAGGGCACGATGTCGAGCGTGGAGCGCGAGGCGCCGTGGCCGCCGGCCTCGGTGCCCTGCGCCACCAGAATGTCGGCGCCGGCATCCAGCGCCTCGCGCGCCATGTCCTCGGTTTGAACCTGGCAGATCAACAAGGCGCCCGCCGCTTTGATACGAGGCGCAAACGGCTTTGGGTCGCCAAACGAAAGCATGATCGCGCGCGGCTGCGCTCTGAGCGCGACATCGAGCAGCTCCGGCTGCTTTGCCAGGCTCCAGGTGATAAAGCCGACGCCGAACGGCGACCGCGAACCCCGAAGTTTTTCGGTTTCCGCTTCGAGCCAGGTTCTCTCGCCGTAGCCGCCGCCGAGAATCCCGAACCCTCCGGCGTTGCTCACCGCTGCCGCCAGCCGCGCGCCTGATATCACGTCCATCGGCGCCAGCAGGATCGGATGGCGGACGCCCAAAAGCGAGGTCAGTGAAGTGCTGATCGACATATCCATTCCCTGGCGGCTCTGGACAGCCACAGTAGGCCCGGCTAGCATTCTGGATAAATGATTTCTTCAGAACGCTGCCATCTCAAAAACAAAACGGTCTGATCTCATGGAATTGTCCGATCTGGCGACCTTTGCTACCGTCGCGCGCACCGGCGGCATCACCCGCGCCGCCGCCGAGCTCAACACCGTTCAATCCAACATCACCCAGCGGATAAAGGCGCTCGAAGCCGAAATCGGCACTGCCCTGTTTGAGCGCCACAGCCGCGGGATGACTTTGACCGGCGCCGGCCGCCGACTGCTGCCTTATGCCCAGCGCATGGCCGCACTCTCGCGCGAAGCGGTTCTGGCCGCCCGCGACGACGGCGCACCAAAGGGGCCGCTGACGATCGGTTCGATGGAGACCACCGCGGCAGTACGGCTGCCGACGCTGCTGGCCGAATTTCACCGGCTTTTCCCCGCGGTGCAGCTGAGCTTGCGGACCGCACCGACCGCGGATCTGGTCGCCGCCGTGCTCGACGGCGCGCTCGACGCCGCCTTTGTCGCCGGTCCGATCGACCACGCCGAACTCACGCGCGGTGACCGCATTTCGGGAAGAGCTGGTGCTGGTGACCGCGCGCCGGTGGACCAACCTTGCAAGCCTGCGCGCCGGCACGCCCGAGTCAGGTCCGACCGCGCTGGTGTTTCGCACCGGGTGCACCTATCGGCAACGGCTCGAACAGGTTTTGGCAGAGTTCGGCTGGCCGTCCGCCGCGCGGTTCGAGTTGGGCACGCTCGACGGCATGATCGGCTGCGTCGCGGCGGATATGGGTGTTACGCTGCTGCCGCGCGCGGTGGTCGAACGCTACGATCGCAGCGAAAATGTTCGCATCCACCCGCTCAGCGCATCGCTGTCGCGGGTCGATACCGTCTTTATCCAGCGCCGCAGTGCGCATCAGTACAGCGCCTTGCGCGGTCTCGTTTCCTGCCTGAACAAGGACAGTCAGGTCATCGCCGCCTGAGGTTCACGGGTGTGCGAACAGTTTGAGTTCATCTTGCTCGAATATCCGGCTCTGCGCTTTCCGTCGCGCGAAATTTCGTTGTCATGCTTCCGTAAAAAGAAAATGAGCACCGAACGGACACCGAGTTTTGCATCGCGTCACGCGCGCCTCACGCTGCAAAAGAATGGACGGCGCCTTCTACTCCGTTAGTATGAGGCGCGCGGTACCAAGAAACATAACGTCAGCACATGGGAGAAACTGCGATGCTCAAAGCATTCATGTTGGGCTGTTCTGTTGCCTTGTTAGGTATGGTCGGAACAGCGGGCGCTCAGGACTGGACCAAATCGAAATGGGGCCCGAATGACGAGATCGGCGCCGCCAACTACATGAAACCGGAACTCGTGGTCAAAGCGGCTTCCCTGGTCAAGACCGGCAAGACCTACGCGCTCGGCTTTCCCGTCGATTCCAAGACGCCGGCCTATCCGCCGCGCGCGTTCAAGATCACCGTGGTTCAGCCCGGCCAGGCCGGCATTCCCGGCCTCGGACCGAGCAAGACGACGTACAACGACGACATCATCGAAGGCTGGGTCGGCGTCGGCAGCCAGATCGACGGTCTCGGCCATATCGGCGTCGAGCACGTCTACTACAACGGCAACAAGCTCGCCGATTTCGCTGATCCCACCGGATTGAAGAAACTCGGCATCGAAAAAGTCCCGCCGATGGTAACCCGCGGCGTGCTGCTCGACATGGCGGCCCATTACGGCACCGACGTCGTCAAGGAAGGCACCGCCTTCAACGTCAAGGAGATCGAGGAAGTCGCCAAAGAAGCAAGGCGTCGAAATCCGCCAGGGCGACGTCGTGCTGTTCCATACCGGCTGGGCCAGCCTGATCGGCAAGGACGACAAGCGTTTTAACTCCGGCGAACCCGGCCTCGGCGTCGAAGGCGCCAAATATCTCACCGGCAAGGGCGTGGTCGCGGTTGGTGCCGATACCTGGGGACTGGAAGTGATTCCGTTTGAATCGAAGAACATCTTCGAGGTGCACCAGATCCTGCTGCCGATGAACGGCACCTACATTCTCGAAGTCATCAACACTGCCGAACTTGCAGGGACAAGGCCTATGAATTCCTGTTTGTCCTCGGCCAGCCGCGCTTCAAGGGCGGCGTGCAGAGCATGATCAACCCGGTCGCGATCCGCTAATCAACCGCGGTGCCCGGTCTTCCTTCACCTCTCCCAAAGGGAGAGGTCGAAGCCGAAGGCTTCGGGTGAGGGGTTACGCTCGATCGGTGTCAGCCCCCTCACCCGGCGCTACGCGCCGACCTCTCCCCGATGGGGAGAGGTGAAGCGAGCGCTTTGCCTGCAGCGCAAGCCACGTGTTATGCCGGGCCATGCCCGCCCTCATCCTTCCGCTGATCGACGCCGTCGCGCACTGGCCTGAACGCGGCGCGCTGGTCGGCCTCGACCTCGGCACCAAGACCATCGGCGTGGCGGTGTCCGATCCCGACCGCCGGCTCGCGACCGGGGTCGGAACCATTCAGCGCACCGCCTTCAAGGCCGACGCGGCCCGCCTGGTCACGATGGCCGGGGAACGCAACGCCGTCGGCTTCGTGCTCGGCCTGCCCGTCAACATGGACGCCAGCGAAGGACCGCGCGCGCAGTCGACCCGCGCCTTCGCCCGCAATTTTTCGAGGCTGACCGATCTTGCGATCGGCTTGTGGGACGAACGGCTCTCCACCGCGGCCGTAGAGCGCGAGTTGATCGGAACCGACATGAGCCGCGCCCGCCGCGCCGAGGTGATCGACGAACACGCCGCGATCTTCATCCTGCAGGGCGCACTCGACCGGCTGATGCGGCTGCGCGATGCCGGCGGGAATCGCTGACGATGGCGGTGGTGCTCGCGGCGCTGGCGCCGGTCTTCCTGCTGATCGTGCTGGGGTTCGCGCTCAAGCGCAGCCTGATGCGGCTGGAGACGCAATGGCACGGCCTCGAACGGCTGACCTATTACGTGCTGTTCCCGGCGCTGCTGATCGAAACGCTGGTCAAGGCCGACCTTGGCGCGGTGCCGATCGCCGGCGTCGGCGGCGCGCTGCTGCTCTCGGCGCTGCTGATGTCGCTGCTGTGCCTGGCCCTGCGGCCCCTGCTGTCGGCCCAAGGCGGCATCGACGGCCCGGCCTTCACCTCGATCTTCCAGGGCGCGACCCGCTGGCAGACCTATGTGGCGCTGGCGGTGTCCTTGAATCTGTATGGCGACCGCGGCCTCGCGCTGGCCTCGGTGGCGATGGTGGCGATCATTCCGCTGGTCAATGTGCTCTCAGCGTTTCGGTGCTGGCGCATTACGCTTCGCCGGAACGCCAATCGCCGCGCGCCATCGCCATGACGGTGGTGACGAATCCCCTGATCTGGGCCTGCGCGATCGGTCTTGCGATCAACGTTTCCAATATCGCCCTGCCCCGTATCGTGCACGAGGTTGCCGAAGCGCTCGGCCGCTCCTCGCTCGCCATCGGCCTTCTGGTCACCGGCGCCGGCCTGCAGCTGCAAGGATTGTTTCGGCCCAATGCCGCGGCGGCGCTGACGGTTTTTCTCAAGCTGATATTGATGCCGGTGCTCGCGGTCGCACTGGCGCTGTGGTTCGGGGTTTCCGGACCCGGTCTCGTGATCGTGGTGGTTTGCGCGGCGGTGCCGGCCTCGTCGAGCGCCTATGTGCTGGCCCGGCAGATGGGCGGCGACGCGCCGCTGCTGGCGCAGATCATCACGCTGCAGACGATTTTGGCGGCGATCACGATGCCGATCGCGATTGCGCTAGTGGCTCGCTAGCCAGATGCTCTGCACCGTCGCGGCGAGATTGTTGAGGCCGTGCAGCACCACGGTCAGCCAGGTCGAGTTGCTGCGATAGCGCAGATAGCCGAACAGCAGGCCGATCGTCAGCACTTCGCCGAAAAAGAACCAGTCATATTGCAGATGCAGCGCCGTCCATACCAGCGACGACAGCACAATCGCGCCGGGGACCCGCAGGAATGATTCCGACCAGCCGCGATAGAGAAAGCCGCGCGCAAAAAACTCCTCCGAGAGCGGCGCGGCGACGCAGAACGCGATCACCAGCAGCCACAGCGCGCCGTCGGCCTGCGCCGATTTCAGCACCTCGACCATGAAACCCGGCGCGATTTCGCGGCCCAGCGCGCGCGACAGCAGATCCCAACTGCCGACCAGGACGACGAGCGAGACGACCCCGATCAGAAGTTCGCGCCAGGACGGCCAGCGCAGCGCGAGATATTCGGCAAACGACGTGCGCGAGACGCGGATCGCGACCCATACCGCGGCGAGCACCGCGGGCAGTCCCATGATCACGGAGAGCGAAATCGTCAGGCCGCCGCCGACGACGCGGATCGCGGTGGCCATATCGAACGGCCCCTCCTGGCGCAAGACCAGCCAGCCCACCACCGCGAGCTGTCCGACGAACATTCCGCCGAACACGAACAGGCCCCACAGCGCGGTGCCCCAGAACTTCCAGATTCGCGGCGGGCGCTTGGCGGGGATCGGCGGCGGCAGCGCGGCTGGAGCTGCGGTAGTTTCAAGGGAATCCATCAACGGCTTTCGGTGGACGGGATTTCATTCTTCGTCATGCCCGGGCTTGTCCCGGGCATCCACGTCTTTCTTCGCTGTTACAATTAAGAAAGACGTGGATGGCCGGGACGAGCCCGGCCATGACGAACGTGCATGACGCAAGTCACGGCAACGCCCGCGCCAGCAACCCCTTGATATCATCGCCTGCGAGATCGACCGCGCCGTACATGCTGGCGTGATTGCCGGCAAGCCGCGTTCTTCCGAACAACTCCGCATGATGCGGCGACACCTTGTTGAGTGCGGCCGCCGCGGCCAGCAGCGCCAGCTTCTCGACCGCCAGCCGCGCCACCCGCTCGCCGTCCGGCCGGCGAAAGGCCTTGCCGACGAACGCGACCGCGTCAGCGGCACCGGCGAGGCCGCTGGTTTCCCCGGCAAGATGTTGCAGCACCGCCTGCGCCGCCTCGGCCTCGCGCGACAGCGCCCGCAGTACGTCGAGGCACATCACATTTCCAGAGCCTTCCCAGATCGCATTGACCGGCGACTCCCGGTAATGCCGCGCCAAAATCCCCTCTTCCACATAGCCGTTGCCGCCGAGGCACTCCATCGCCTCGTACAGAAATCCCGGCGCGCTCTTGCAGACCCAGTATTTGATCGCGGGCGTCAGCAACCGCATATACGCGGCTTCGCTCGCATCGTGCGGCGCCCGGTCGAACGACCGGCACAGCCGCATCACCAGCGCGATCGAGGCCTCGACATGCAGCGCCATGTCCGACAGCACCGCCTGCATCAGCGGCTGATCGGCGAGATGCTTTTGGAATACGCTGCGATGTCGGGCATGATGCAGCGCGTGCGCGAGGCCGGAGCGCATCAAGCCGGCGGAGGCAATCGCGCAATCCTGCCGCGTCAGCTGCACCATCTGGATGATGGTGCGGATGCCCTTGCCCTCGTCGCCGACGCGCTCGGCATAGGCGCCGTTGAATTCCACCTCGGAGGAGGCATTGGAGCGGTTGCCGAGCTTGTCCTTCAGTCGCTGAAACTGAATGGCGTTGACCGATCCATCCGGCTTGAAGCGCGGCATGAAGAAACAGCTCAGCCCCTGATCGGCCTGCGCCAGCACCAGGAACGCGTCGCACATCGGCGCCGACATGAACCATTTATGCCCTGAGATGCGGTAGGCGTCGCCGTCGCGCATCGCGCGCGTCATGTTGGAGCGCACGTCGGTGCCGCCCTGCTTCTCGGTCATGCCCATGCCGAGTGTCATGCCGCGTTTGGTCGGCCACGGCGCAAAGCTCGGGATCGTAAGCGCGCGTGCCGATCACCGGCATGGTCTTCGCCAGCAGATCAGGCTGGGCCGCCAGCGCCGCCACCGAGGCGCGCGTCATGGTGATCGGGCAGAGATGACCGGTCTCGACCTGGGCTGCGATATAGAATTTTGCGGCGCGCACGACTTCGGCAGCACCTCCGGCCGGCTTGCCGTCGCCGGTCCAGGTCGAATTGTGCACGCCGGCATGGGCGCTGTGCGCCATCAGCTCATGATAGGCGGGATGAAACTCGACTTCGTCGCGCCGGTTGCCGCGGGAATCGAAGGTCCGCAGCTTTGGCGTGTTCTCGTTGGCGATGCGGCCCCGCGCCGCCATCGCGGCCGAGCCCCAGTGCTGGCCGAATTCGGACAATTCTGGCTCGGCCGATGCGCCGCCATTGGCCGCGACCGCCTCGACCAGCGGCCTGTCCAGCGCAAACAGATCGACGTCCTCGAACGGCGGCGACTGATTGAGCACCTCGTGGGTGGCGAATGAAGCCTGGGTCATGATCTGATTCCGGCTGCTTCGTGGATTCGGCGCTATTCTACCTCAACGCCGCCTGATCGGAAAATCATACGCCTGGCCGCCGGCGCCGGGCATTGAAAAATGCCACCACTCTTTCGAATAGTTCACAAAGCCTTGCTTCGCCATCGCGGCGACCAGCGTATTGCGCCAGCGGCGCTGATCCGGCGTGATGGTCCGCGCCGAGGTATGCGACTTCACATCCGAACAGTCATAGCCGGTGCCCATGTCGATGCTGCCTTCGGGCGCGCGGGCGCTTACGGGCGCGGTGCAGTCGGCATAGGTCTTGGCGGGATCGAAGGCGGCGGAATTGTCGGCGGTCAGATCGACCAGGGTCAGGTCGAGTGCGGCGCCGGTGGAATGCTGCGATCGCTCGGCGATATAGCCGAGCCGGAACAGGTCCTTCTTGGGGAGCGTGGGATTATACCGCCGCTCGGCCGGCGTCTCCCTGCCGTTCTGCGCCCACACCACCATGTCGTGCGACGCGCGCGCCGGCCGGTAGCAGTCGAACATTTTCAGCGACAGCTTCTGCTTCGCAAGTTCCTGCTGGATGTTTTTCAGCGCCAGTCCGACGCTCCGCTTCACCACGCATTCGGCCGCGTCGTAACCCGAAAGCCGCCGGCCGACGAAATTGTTCGACCCGGCGTAACGCATGTCCTGGATGATGGTCGGATCGATGTCGCGCAGGAACACGAAATCGCCGGGCAGCTTTTGCGATTCTGCGGCAGCTGATGCCATGAAGCCGAAAGCAAGAATTCCGGCCCAGGCTGCACAGGACGAGATTGGCCGCACGCCCGATGCTGTGCGCAATCACTGTACCCGCTCCGAATTGACCACCAGCTTCGTGATCGCCGTGTCGGTGTATTTGTTGCCGGCCCAGACCTCGTCGATGATGAACTTGACCCAGTAAGCCTTCACAGGGTTTTGAAGCGTCACCAGTTCCGACCCGAAACGATCCGGCAGAATGAGCGTCTGGCTTTCGCCTTGCGAGAATACCGCCCGCAACTGGCGCACGCGGTTGTTCTTCCGGAAAATGTCGTTGCTCTTCTGGTAGCCGTTGCGCACGACGATCGAACGCACCGTCCGCATGCCGTCGAACTCGACCACGATCCACTCGCCGATGCCCTGCCCGGCCTGACCCTCGACCCAGGCCGCGCTCTGCGGCCCGTCGAACAGGTTTTCCGGGCCGTAGGAATTGCCGAATTGCGGCTTCAGCACCGAACTGACGCAATAGGTCTCCGCGCCCTTGCGCGCGCAGCTCTCACCGGGCGAACCGGGGCGCGCCGGCCGCGTTGCGCGCACGGCCTCTGGCGGTTTCGATGCGAGGCTTATCGGGGCGCTGACGGGCTCGTCAGGCCGCTTCGCCGTCGACAAGCCCGCCAGATAGATGCGACCGCCGAGGGTCTGGTCGTAATAGGCCGGGGTCTGTTCATGCGGCGCCGGCTGGCCGTTGCCATCGGTCGCCTTCAAGGCGAGCTCGGCGACGCGTTCCCGCACCTCGACCGCGAGATCGCCGAGATGCAGATCGGGCCGCTTCACCTGCTCGGCGAAGATCCGCGTGAACACCGAATTGTTGGCGGGATCGTTGCCGCTGAGCCGGTCGAGCGCGGTTTGGCCGATCCCTGCGGAATACAGCGTAAAGATGCCGCGCGCCGGCTTGGCGTCGGCCAGCCCCCGCGTGTTTCCGATCGAGCGGCCGGCCGCCCGCGGAAACGGATTGTCGCGGCAGGCATCGATGACCAGCAGTGCGACCCGGACCGATTTCGCCTGCAGTTCCGCGATCAGGTCGGGCTCCGCGATCGACGCGCCGCGCACCCGCGCTTCGGCGCCCTCGGTGACCGCCGGGACGTCGCTCGGGATCAGATAGTTGACGCCCCCGATCGCGACGCCGTGCCCGGCGAAGAAAAGTGCCGCGGTATCGCCCGGCTGCAGCCGCGCGGTGAAATCGGCGAGCCTGTCGATCATGGCCTGGCGGCCGAGATTGGTGCCGACGATCACCTCGAATCCGAGCGCCTTCAGGGAATCCGCGATGGTCCTGGCGTCATTGACCGCCTTCTTCAGCTGCCGGTCGGCGGGCAGATTCGGATAGAGATCGTTGCCGATCGCCAGCGCAATGCGCTTCTCGGCCCAGGCCGGCGTCGCCACAATGCCGGCGCATCCGGCAAGGCATCCCAGGCCCACCAGGATGCGAACGGCGACAGCACCGGATCGATTGATGAAATGCCGAACGTTTTCCATGGCCTGCATGCGTCACCCGCCGATCCCGGCACCTTAACGCGAAACCGGCATTCGGGAACACCGGCGAATGCCGCTTTACCTTGTTGGCGAAGCGTTAGTGGATAACTCCGCGCGCCGGAATTGAAGCTTGCCCCGCCCGCGCATCTCTGCCTATAGCTCTCGTTTTAATGACCCCTGTATCGAAATCGACCTTCGTCCTCGGTCACCGGCATCTGCTGGGAATCGAGGGCCTTTCCGCTGCCGATATTACCGGCCTGCTCGACCTCTCCGAGGAGTATGTCGAGCTCAACCGCCAGGTCGACAAGAAGCGCACCTGTTTGCGCGGCCGCACCCAGATCAATCTGTTCTTCGAGGCCTCGACCCGCACCCAGTCCTCGTTCGAACTGGCCGGCAAGCGCCTCGGCGCCGACGTCATGAACATGTCGGTGTCCTCGTCCTCGATCCGCAAGGGCGAAACGCTGGTCGATACCGCGGTGACGCTCAACGCCATGCACCCGGACATCCTGGTGGTCCGGCACCATGCTTCCGGCGCGGTGGAACTGCTGGCGCGCAAGGTCGACGGTTCCGTGATCAATGCCGGCGACGGCGCCCACGAGCATCCGACCCAGGCGCTGCTCGATGCCCTCACCATCCGCCGCAACAAGGGCCGGCTCGAGGGCCTGGTGATCGCGATCTGCGGCGACGTGATGCATTCGCGGGTGGCGCGCTCCAATATCCTCCTGCTCAACACCATGGGCGCCCGGGTCCGCGTGGTGGCGCCCTCCACGCTGCTGCCGCGCGGCATCGAGCGGATGGGCGTCGAGGTCGCCCGCGACATGCGCGAGGGCCTCAACGGCGCCGACATCGTCATGATGCTGCGGCTGCAGCGCGAGCGCATGAACGGCTCGTTCGTGCCGTCGATCAGGCGAATATTTTCACTATTTCGGGCTCGACCAGAAGAAGCTCGCTTACGCCAAGCCGGACGCGCTGGTGATGCATCCGGGGCCGATGAACCGCGGCGTCGAGATCGACTCGATCGTCGCCGACGGCGCGCAGTCGCTGATCCGCGAACAGGTGGAAATGGGAGTGGCGGTGCGGATGGCGGTGCTCGAAGCGCTGGCCCGCAACCTGCCGAACGCGTGACATCATGCTGACCGATCATCGCCGCCCGATCCTGCTCGCCAACGCCCGCCTGATCGATCCCTCGCGCGATCTCGACGGCCTCGGCGACGTCCTGATCGCCGACGGCATGATCCGCGATTCGCAGGCGCGGCATCGGCGCGGCCGGCGTGCCCGAAGGCACCGACATCATCAACTGCGCCGGCAAGATCGTCGCGCCCGGCCTGATCGACATGCGCGCCTTTGTCGGCGAGCCCGGCGCCAGCCACCGCGAGACCTTTGCTTCCGCGAGCCAGGCCGCGGCGACCGGCGGCATCACCACCATCATCTGCCAGCCCGATACCTCGCCCGTGATCGACAATTCGGCGACGGTGGATTTCGTCCTGCGCCGCGCCCGCGACACCGCGATCGTCAACATCCACCCGATGGCGGCGCTGACCAAGGGCATGCGCGGCGAGGAGATGACCGAGATCGGCCTGTTGAAGGCCGCCGGCGCGGTCGCCTTCACCGACGGCGACCGCAGCGTCACCAACGCGCAGGTGATGCGGCGCGCGCTCACCTACGCCCGCGATTTCGACGCGCTGATCGTGCACCACACCGAAGATCCCAACCTGGTCGGCGAAGGCGTCATGAACGAGGGCGAGTTCGCCGCACGGCTCGGGCTGGTCGGCATCCCCAATGCCGCCGAAGCCGTGATGCTGGAGCGCGACATGCGCCTGGTCGCGCTGACCGGCGGGCGCTATCACGCGGCCTCGCTTGAGCTGCATCGAGTCGCTGGAAATCCTGCAGCGCGCCCGCGATGCCGGCCTGTCGGTCTCCGCCTCGGTCTCGATCAATCATCTGACGCTGAACGAAAACGACATCGGCCCCTACCGGACTTTCTTGAAACTGTCGCCGCCGCTGCGCACCGAGGACGACCGGCTGGCGCTGGTCGCCGCCGTCGCCTCCGGACTGATCGACGTCGTGATGTCCGACCACAATCCGCAGGACGTCGAGGTCAAGCGGCTGCCGTTCGCGGAAGCCGCCTAGCGGCGCGATCGGCCTGCAGACCATGCTGCCGGCGGCGCTGCGGCTGATCCACAATGGCGAGATGGATTTCAAGACCCTGATCCGCGCGATGTCGACGCGCCCGGCCGAACTGTTGGGCCTGCCCGGCGGATCGCTGCGCGCGGGCTCGCCCGCCGACGTCATCGTGATCGACGCCGACACGCCGTGGGTGCTCGATCCCGCCGATCTCAAATCGCAATGCAAGAACACGCCGTTCGACGATGCGCGGTTCTCCGGCCGCGTGGTGCGCACCATCGTCGGCGGACGGACGGTGTATGAGCATGTCTGAAGCGTGGAGGAACCGCGATGTCGCCTGAAGCATGGCTGCCGGTGGGGCTCATCATCGGCTATCTCCTCGGCTCGATCCCGTTCGGGCTGGTCCTGACCAAGCTCGCCGGCACCGCAGGACCTGCGCTCGATCGGCTCCGGCAGTATCGGCGCCACCAATGTGCTGCGCACCGGCCGTAAGGGCCTCGCCGCCGGCGACGCTGCTCGGCGACGCGCTGAAGGGCACGGTCGCGGTGATCATCGCCGGCTATTTCGGCGGCCCCAACGCCGCGATGCTGGCGGCGCTCGGCGCCTTTCTCGGCCATCTGTTCCCGGTCTGGCTCAATTTCAAGGGCGGCAAAGGCGTCGCGGTCTATATCGGCGTGCTGATCGGACTGTTCTGGCCGGCCGCCGTGGTGTTTTGCGTGCTGTGGCTCGCCACCGCCGCGACCACGCGCTACTCGTCGCTGTCGGCGCTGGTCGCCAGTTTCGTCACGCCGATTTTCCTCTGGTGGTTCGGCCATCCCGCGCTGGCGTCCTTGTTCGCCGTGATGACCCTGCTGCTGTTCTACGCGCACCGCGAAAACATCAAGCGGTTGCAGGCGGGCACCGAAGGACGGATCGGGCAGAAGTGACGAAGCAGCCGTCATTCCGGGGCGATGCGAAGCATCGAACCCGGAATCTCGCTAGCAATTCCGGGTCTGGTGCTAGCGCACGCATCCCGGAATGACGGTTCAGTTCACCGCTTCAGCGCCTCCTCCACAAACCGCGCCGCCTTCAGCGCCCCCGCGTCGTCGCCAAACCGCGCGATCACCTGCACGCCGACCGGCAATCCGCCCTCCGCGACATAGCCGGGAACGTTGACGCAGGGCACGCCCATCAGGGTCCAGAGCCGGTTGAAACGGGGATCGCCGGTCGAGGCCAGTCCCTTCGGCGCCGCGCCCGGCGCGGAAAACGTCAGCAACACGTCGACCTCGTCGAACATGCTTCGCAACGCCTTGCGGGCGCGGTTGGCAATGCTGCGCGCCGCGTCATAGTCGGCGGGCGTGAGTGCCGACGCTTTCGTCGAGCCTGCCGCGCAGCAGCGGCGGCATGGCGTCGTAATTGGCGCGATATTCCCAGGCCAGCGCCTGGTGCGCCTCGAAATCCTGCACGGTGGGATGGATGCGCCAGGCCTCGGCGACGATCGTCGGGCAATGCCAGCGCGCGCACGCTCGCGCCTGCGCGCTCCGCCGCCTTCGCGCGCAATCCGCAGCGCCTCGGCGCCCGCCGCTTCCGGCGCGCCGGCAAAATCCTGCGTCACGATGCCGATGCGCGGCGGCTTCGATCGCGGCGCCCGGCAGCAGTTCGGGCCGGCCGGTCATGGCCGAAAGCCCGCTGCGCCAGATCTTCGACCCCGGCCGCGAACAGCCCGACCGTATCCAGCGTCCACGAAAAGCATTTCACGCCGACCGTCGGCAGCAGCCGGAACGACGGCTTGATCGCGGCCACGCCGCAGAACGAGGCCGGCCGGATCACCGAGCCGCCGGTCTGCGTTCCCAGCGCCAGCGGAATCATGCCGGCCGCGACCGCCGCCGCCGAGCCCGAGGACGATCCGCCCGGCGTATGACCGTGATTGTGCGGATTGAGCGTCGGCGTCGGATCGTTGGCCGCGAACGCCGTCGTCGTGGTCTTGCCGATGATGGTCGCGCCCGCCTGCTTCAGCATCATCACGACAGGCGCATCCGCGCGCGGCCGAAACCCGCGATAGATCGGCGAGCCCATCTCGGTCGGAAAATCCGCGGTATCGATGATGTCCTTGATCCCGACGGCGATGCCGCGCAGCGGGCCGGCGCTTGCGCGCGCGGACGTTCTCGGCGCGGCAGACGAAGGCGCCGATGGTTTTTTCATGCGCGTCGATGGCCTCGACCGACTGCGCGATCGCGGCATCGGCGGAAAGTTCGCCGGATTCGATACGGCGCTGGAGTTCGGCGAGCGAGATCATGGGCAGTGTGTTCCTTGCGAATGACGGCACCGCTTTTACGGAGCGCGTGCGGATCGGGCAAGCGGACTGGATGCGCATTCGCGGCGCTGCAGCGCAAGCCCGCATCATGACGCGGGATGAGATCTGCTGCACGACGCTTCAAACCGAGTTGATCACACCCTCCGGTTGGGCGAAGCTGTCCCGCAGGGGCCGCATGGACACGCGAACACCCAACACCACCCACCTCACCGACGCCGAGCGGATCGACCGGCTGCGGCTGATCCGTTCCGACAATGTCGGGCCGCGCACCTTTCGCTCCCTGCTCCATCATTTCGGCAGCGCCCGCGCCGCGCTGCAGCGGCTGCCCGATCTGGCGCGGCGCGGCGGCGCCGATCGTCCGGGCCGGATCTGCAGCGAGGACGATGCGCGCGCCGAACTCGCGGCCAGCAAGCGGCTCGGCGTCAGCCTGCTGGCGCCGGATGAAGCCGGCTATCCGCCGCGGCTCGCCACGCTCGACGATGCGCCGCCTCTGCTCGGCGTGCGCGGCGCGCTTGACGCGCTGATGCGGCCGATGATCGCGATCGTCGGCTCGCGCAACGCCTCCGGCGCCGGGCTGAAATTCGCCGGCACGCTGGCGCGCGATCTCGGCGAGGCCGGTTTCGTCATCGTGTCGGGGCTGGCGCGCGGCATCGACCAGGCGGCGCATCGCGCCAGTCTTGAGAGCGGCACCGTGGCGGTGCTGGCCGGCGGTCATGACCGGATCTATCCGCCCGAGCATGAAGACCTGCTGGCACGATACTCGACTCCGGCGGCGCGGCGATTTCCGAAATGCCGCTCGGCCATGTGCCGCGCGCCCGCGATTTTCCACGGCGCAACCGGCTGATCTCGGGCGCAGCGCTCGGCGTCGTCGTGGTCGAGGCCGCGCATCGCTCGGGATCGCTGATCACGGCGCGGATCGCCGCCGAACAGGGCCGCGAAGTGTTCGCCGTGCCGGGCTCGCCGCTCGATCCGCGCGCCGCCGGCACCAACGACCTGATCAAGCAGGGCGCGACGCTGACCACCGAGCCGCCGACGTCATCAACGCGGTCGAGCCGATCATGGGGCGGCCGGTCGCAACTGCGCGAGCCCGACGACGAGCCGCTCGATGTCGAACCCGATGCCGGCGATCGCGCGCGCATCATCGCCCTGCTCGGGCCGACCCCGGTCCTGCTCGACGACCTGATCCGGATGGCCGGCACCTCGCCGGCCATCGTGCGCACCGTGCTGCTGGAGCTCGAACTCGCCGGACGGCTCGAGCGCCACGGCGGCGGGCTGGTGTCGCTTGATCTAGCGCTTATCCGCGATAGATCGGCGCGCCTGCCGGCGCCCCCGTCGAGCCGCCGTCGACAAAAATCTCCGCGCCTTGACGTTCGAGGCATCGTCGGACGCGAGGAACAACACCGTCTTGGCCACCTCCTCGGCTTCGCCGAGCCGTCCCAGCGGAATGCTGCGCGAGATGCGCTTGTCCAGCGCGGCGAAGGCTTCGGCGGTCGGCGCCGCACCGTTCCAGATCGGCGTCTTCGCCGCACCCGGCGCCACCACATTGACCCGGATACCGCGCGGCGACAGTTCCGACGCCATCACCCGCGCCATGCCGCGCACGCCGGCCTTGCTGGCGGCATAGGCGGCATAGCCGGGATTGCCGAGCACCGAGATCACCGAGCCGTTCAGGATGATCGAGCGCGCCGTCATTGAGATGGGGCGCCGCCGCCTGCACGGTGAAGAACACCGACGTGATGTTGGTGCGGATCACCGTTCTCGAAGGCTTCGAGCGTGGTGCCGCCGATCGGCGTGCTGCCGGGGATGCCGGCATTGGCGAACACGATGTCGAGCTTGCCGAATTTCTTGACCGCCTGCGCGACGCCGCTTTCGGTCGCCGCGATGTCGGTGGCATCGGCCACCACGGCAAGCGCATTCGGCCCGAGTTCTTTCGCCGCCGCTTCCAGCGTCGCCTGATTGCGCCCGGTGATGGCCACCCGCGCGCCCTCGGCCACGAACAGTTTTGCGGTCGCAAGCCCGATGCCGCTGTTGCCGCCGGTAATCAACGCCGTCTTGTTTTTCAGTCGCACGGGAAGCCTCCAATGGTTGCATTATTAAACTAGATGGCCTAGTTAGGGCATCTGGTTTAATAATGCAACTACACAATGCCGTGATCGCGATTGCGTCGGATCCGGAGACGCGATGGTGAAACGTACCAGCCTGGAAAACGCCGAATGCCCGATCGCGCGATCGCTGGATGCGATCGGCGACTGGTGGTCGCTGCTGATCATCCGCGACGCCTTCTTGGGGATTCGCCGCTTCAGCGAATTCCAGAAGAACATCGGGCTGGCGAAAAACATCCTGACGGTGCGGCTGCGCGCGCTGGTCGAGCACGGCATCCTGACCACCGCGCCCGCCTCCGACGGCAGCGCCTATCAGGAATATGTGCTGACGCCGAAGGGCCGCGGGCTGTTTCCGATCCTGGTCGCGCTGCGGCAATGGAGCGAGGAGTTTTCCGGCGGCGCGCATTTTCCACCCTGCTGGTCGACCGCGCCAAGGGCCGGCCGGTTCGAAAGCTCGAACTGCGCGCGGAGGACGGCCGGCTGCTGGGCGAAGGCGATACCGAATTGAAGGCGAATCCCAAGGTGAGCCGCGCCGGCGCGTTTCAGCCTGACCCGCCGCCCTCTCCTCTCGTCATGCCCGTGTGCTTGTCCCGGGCATCCACGTCTTCGTTGTCGTAGAAAGACTGGATGGCCGGAAGACCGGCCATGACGATGTTCCCTCACGACAGCTTGTGCTTGCCGCGCAGCCGGAGCC